>NZ_CP042593.1:2458034-3687051 GCF_007995155.1 Cytobacillus dafuensis
GGTGATTAATGATAAAATTCAGGCTATCCTTGTCGTTGATCATAGAAATAACTGGAAAGAACATAAAGAAAAGAAATGGCAGGAACATTACCCATTCACGCATATCTCTGTGTATGGCTCTCCATTCTTTAATGCCAATTGCAATAATAGGATGGTGGATTTTAACGGCTGTTTTTCCCCTTTTCCGCTTTTTCTTAGGGCGATTGCCTTCATTCAATTTTATCCAGCCTGTTCTAAATCCTTTTTCAACTAAAGCTGATGATAAAGATAGCATGAGTATGACAAGGACTAATAGCATAAGTAACGGAAGAATAAATTCAGATGACCCTAATGAAGCTTCATTTAAGCTTCTGCCGCCCCATTCCATTGGAATCCATTTTGGCATTTGCGGCATTTCACCAAGAACTTCCCCTTCAATCGCATTTTTACTCACTAAATTTGGAAGCTGAAATAGTACATAAACAATTAAACCTGCAATAGCACTCATAGCAGTCATTAATTCCTTTGCCCTATGTACAGGAATTATTTGGATTAGAAGCAAATTTATTAAATAAGCAATACTCATCCCAATTAATGTAATCATTAAGGAAGTGATACATGCAACAGGGAAATAAACAAAGCTAGCCTTACTTACAACCCCAAAAACAGTCAATAATATCAGTGAAAATATCCATAGAAGCCCTGGAATGCCAACAAAGCTTTGCAGAAACTTCACCCAGTAGATACTTCTTGTTTTTATCGGCAAAGTAAATAAAAAAGCTAAATCATTCGTACCATATAGGTTTTTAAACACCTGTGGGACACCAAATAAAATATTAAATGCTAAAAGACCTGAGAATGTAAAGGCAAACAAGTTAGAAAAAGCCTCTCTTGGCATTATCGCTGCCATTGCGCCTACCCCAATACTGAGAATAACGGTGACAAAGATAGCAGCTATTGTAGAAAGCACTACGGCAATTTTTGTACTGTCCGGTGCAGTAAGAAACTGATTTTTCCCCATTTTCCAGAAAAGAAGGAGTAATTTCTTCGTCATTTCTCCACCTTCTCATCATCGTCGGTTAGTTCTTGAAAAGTATCAGTATCCCCGGTTAATTCTAAGAATAAATCTTCAAGTGAAGATTGTGTCTTACCTTCCTTCTGTCTCAATTCATCCATTGTTCCAATGGCAATGATTTCACCATTTTTTATTATGCCCACCCTATCACACATTTGTTCTGCAATTTCAAGTATATGAGTAGACATAAATACTGTCATCCCTTGGCGGCACATAGACTGTAATAAGTTTTTTAATGTTTTTGCTCCTTTTGGATCAAGACCAACTGTTGGCTCATCCAAAAATAATACATCAGGATGGCGAATGAACGCCCCACATAAATTAATCTTTTGCTTCATTCCATGTGAATAGGATTCAATAAGTTCATCTGCTCTACTAGATAGCTCGAAAAGGGAAAGATATCTTTCCATCCTTTCTTCAAATACATCCTGTTCGATTTGAAATACACTTCCAATGAATCTTAAAAACTCTCTCCCGGAAAGCTTCGGATAGAGAATTGGATGGTCTGGAATATAGGCCATTTTCTTTTTTGCTTCAATTGGTGACTTCCAAATCTCTGTTCCAGCGATTCTAATTTCTCCCATTCCGGGTTCAAGGAGACCTGTCATCATTTTAATTGTAGTTGTTTTCCCAGCTCCATTTGGCCCTAAAAAACAAAAAAGCTCTCCTTTTTTAATTTCCAAATTGACATTTTTTACTGCATGAAAGGATCCATAGCTTTTTGAAAGATTTCTCACTGTAATGGAAAGAGGTTTTTCCAATATAAACACCCCAATCAAATCTAGTAATTTTACAATATCATATATATTACGGATTAGCTGGAAAAAGGTTCCTTAATTTCATTTTAATAGATGATGAGTATAAGAAAAACTAAAAAAGGCAAAACCGATATGATTTTGCCACAAAATATATATTTAATTATTTGATTTGATATCAATTAGCAATTCCTTCCTTATCTACACATTCCTTATCAATTTTGCTATTTTCTTTTTTGAGTGAAAGCGGCATTTGAGCCGTAATTTTCAGTGCATCGAATGGGCAATGATCTACACATGCGCCACAGAGACTGCAATCACCAGCCACAACATATTTACTCTCCCTAAAAATACCTGGTTCTAAAATAACTGGATCTGCAAAGCAGACCGAACGGCACTTATCGCACCCTACACATGCATCATGATTAAATTTCACTTTAAACATTCCTGCTTTTCCAATGATTGATAGAATCCACCTAAAGGGCAAAAGTAACGACACCACCCCCGTTTTGAAATAAGCAGTTCGAATAGAATGATAGCCGCAATAATCCAAATGCCAAACCCAAATGTAAAGAGTGCATTCCTCATTGTGAATCCAATAGGTGAAAATAATTCAAACACTGGAACCCCAACTAGAAAAGATAAGAGTAATATAGCAGCTGCAAGATATTTTTTTAAATGTCGATTGTAAATCTTGTCTGGAGCCTTGAAATATTTTCTTAATTTCTCAGTGAACTCTAATAGTGTATTTACTGGACAGACCCAGCTGCAAAATACTCTTCCTTTTAAAACAAAGTAGAAAAGGAAAATAATCAATGCTCCTGATAAATAGGCTAAATTCATCTTTTTTGATGCTAACGTTACTTGTAAGGCAGCATAAGGGTCTGACAGTACAATTCCAAAAAATGTGGATGACCCGAGTGATCCGAAGAAAAAATTATCTCCCTCTACTGCAACAATAAATAACGGTGAGAGAAAAAGAGAGATGATTGAGAACTGAACAATTCTTCGGACCTTTGTCCATTTTCTTGTTGATATAACCTTTTTAATCATCATGCTCATTCCTAACTTAATAGGATTTTCTCAAGAATTAAGGATTTTATATTAATCTTTAATAATAGTTTTATTTGCTTCTTCGATTTCATGTTTAACAGATTTGATTTCTTGATCGGTTTCAGCAACTAGCTCTCTTGTTGATGATTTAAATTCCTTTAGTGTATTACCAACTGCCCTGCCTAGTTCAGGTAGCTTGCTTGGACCAAAAATAATCAAAGCTAATATAAGGATTAGGATTAAACCTGGAATGCCGATATTTGTAAACATATTGATTAACCTCTTTTCAGACTTATATTGTTAGAATGTGAATTCCTTTATGTTCTGAGATGCAGTTTGTAACACAAATTCCACACCCCGTACAGTGATCATCGCTAATCATTGGTTTTCCCTCAATTAATTCAATGGCACCATTTACTGGACATGAACGAAAACAGTAATCGCACATAACCTCTTTGAATGAAATGCAGCTTTTATCAAGAATCGCGGCCTTTCCAATTGATGGATCTTCTAAAAAACATGTTATACTTAGTGCATCAGTTGGGCATACATCTACACATTTTCGGCAAAATGTACACGGGTTCTCATTCGGATTCAAAAAAGGGGTATTTATAAGCTTGGCTCCATCAGTTATAGTGAATAGACTAATAACTTTCTCTGGACAGATATCTTTGCATTTTCCACATCTGCTGCATGAAGTTAAAAACTCTAGTTCATTACGTGCGCCGGGTGGTCTGAAAAAATCTCTTTCCTGCTCAATCTGTGTTCCGATAAAATTACCTAAAAAACCAACAGTTGCTCCCAAATTAATGGAGAGAAACTGCCTTCTGTTTACTTTTCCATTCATTTGTTGCCAACTGCTTCTTGATAAGCAGGTTCCTCTTCAAAATTACTATAAGCCAAACATATTGTAAGAATGCCATTAATTGGTTTAAACGTTTCAGCAATTTCAAAGCTTTTGCTAATGGTTTCTGCTTCTATTGTCAGAACGATCTTGAAATCATCTTCAATATGATGTACTTCAACTCCATCAATTTCTCGTAAAGCTTCTGCCGCTTTATATGCTTCTCCTGGAATCGTTTCAATATAAATACCTGATATTACCATGCTAATCCCCCAGCTTTCCTTTGAATTTTGAGAATTCCCTTATGCTGTAAATTTATTATTCTTTGTCATTAAACGCTGATTTACTATCATTTTGTGTGGCGTGGCATTGCTGACAATTATCTCTAAATATTGTTCCTTTCGTATCCTCATCATAAAAATGGTTTGGTGGTGGAGTTGGAGCCCCTGTTTCTGGAACAGCATGACAGGTCATACAGCTTTCATGATGAAGTTCTGGATTCCAGCGATCAATATGATCAGCTGGCTGCATCGGCGGAGCACCTAGTAAGACCATCGTTGCAGAAGCCTCTCTGCCTTCCTCAGTTAGTTGAGGAACAGTTACAATTTCCTTCGTATCTGCACTTTTTACATCAGTATCTGTTGTTTGTGTTGAATATAATTTTGTAGAGCCAATTGCGACCGAAACGACTAGTATGAACGCAACAACAAATAAAATCTCTTTGCTTCTCATAATTCCACCTCAATCCTTATGCTTTCACGATTTTAACTGCACATTTTTTATAATCAGGCTGCTTAGAAATCGGACAATAGCAATCTAATGTAACAAGATTAATTAATGTTTCTTCAGCAAAGAAAGGTACATATACAAGTCCCTGAGGAGGATTTCCTCTCCCTTTTGTAGTGGCCTTCACTTGAACTTCTCCACGTCTCGAAACTACTTTTACCATATCTCCGTTTTGAATCCCCATCGTTTCTGCGTCCTTTGGATGTATTTCACAGAATGCTTCTGGTACAGCGCGGTGAAGTTCGGGCACACGCCTAGTCATTGAACCGCTGTGCCAGTGCTCGAGTACACGTCCAGTACAAAGCCAGAAAGGATATTCTGCATCAGGTATCTCAGCAGCATCTTCAAACGGACGAAAAATGACGCTTGGTCGATGATCATCAGATTTATAGAAATCAATATCTTTGTATTTTCCTACCTTTCCAAATTCCTCAACACCATATTGGTCAAATCCTTCTTCCTGTTTTCCGTGAACATAACGCCAGTTTGTCTCCACCCATTTTCCATTTACTTCGCGGACTGGCCAGCATATTCCGTGCTGTTTGAAATATTCCTCATATGGAGCCATTTGCTTTGCTTTCATTTTCAGCTTTTTACCCAGCTCCTGAATTTCTTTGTTTTCACTCTCGTGTGGGTTTGTGAAAGAGCGATATTCTGCCCAGAGACGGCTGTTTACTTCATGGCCATCTTCTAACAAGTCGTTTTTATCATAATCCCATATGTTTCCAAACAACACATCAAAAGCAGGTTTATTCCCAATCTTCCTGCCATCAAGCACCCGTTTTGCAACTTGGACAAGTGTCCAAATATCCCATTTCGCTTCACCAGGAGGCTCTGTGCATTTTTCGAAGACAGAGGTACGTCTTTCAGCATTGCCAAATTGACCTTCGCGTTCAACCCACATAGCTGCTGGGAAAACAACATCCGCTAATTCTGTTGATCTTGTTGGGTATACTTCGGATACGACGATAAATCCGTCTAGAACTCCTTTTCCATCGGCATCATTCCCTCTGAACCTGTTTAACTTTGGCATTGTTTGACCCCAGTTATTTGACATGCTCCAAAGGAATTTTACATTTCCTTTTCCTAGCTCTCTAAACATTTTTACGGTATGGAATCCTGGTTTCTCAATTGGATCAAGATATCCAGGGGGCAAATTCCAAATCATTTCCGTATATTTTCTGTGTTCTGGGTTACCTACAACCATATCCGATGGAAGTCTGTGTGAGAACACCCCTACTTCCCTTGCTGTTCCACATGCACTTGGCTGACCTGTCAATGAGAATGGTCCGTTTCCAGGCTTGCTGATTTTTCCTGTTAATAAATGAATATTATATACAAGGTTATTGATCCATGTTCCTCGTGTATGTTGGTTCATTCCCATTGTCCATAGTGACATAATCTTTTTCTCAGGGTCTCCAAACTCTTTAGCCAGTGCTTCAATGTCACCAGTAGGAACTCCGGAAATTTCAGCTGCTTTTTCAAAGGTATAAGTGCTTACACTCTTTTTATATTCTTCAAAGGTGATATTCCAAACTTTATCCGCATCTTTCCCATCCGTTACATCATAATCATCTTTAAAAGAATGACCTAAATTCTCTGTTCCTGCTCTGAACTGGAGGTGTTCATCTACGAATTTTTGATCGTATTTTTTATTTTGAATGAGATAGTTTGCAATAGCATTTGCGATTGCTAAATCTGACTGCGGTCTAAATACTAATACAGAATCTGCTACTTCAGAAGTCCGAGAATGTCTAGTGGTTATGTCGTAGAGTTTAACGCTTGGATTTGCTAGCTTCCTAGCTGTTAAACGTGAAAACAGAACAGGATGCATCTCAGCCATATTAGCACCCCATGTGACAAAAACATCTGCTTCATCTAAATCTTTATAAGAGCCCATTGGTTCATCAGATTGGAAAGTAGACATGAAACCGGTAACTGCACTGGCCATGCAAAGTCTGGCATTCGGATCAATATTATTGCTTAATAATCCAGCTTTCCAAAGTTTAACAGATACATAGCCATCGATAATTGTTTGTTGGCCTGAACCCCAAAATGCAATTGACTTAGGATCCTTTTCATAATTTTCTTTCAATTTTTTCGCTACAAGATCCAGTGCTTCTTCCCAAGATGCTTCTCGAAAACCTTCCATTGTGCCCTTTTTCGACTTGTCTTCACGGATAAGTGGCTTTGTTAAGCGATCTTTCCCGAATAAGATTTTTCCAACATAAAACCCTTTAATACAGTTAAGACCTCTGCTTGAACGATTATCCGGATCTCCTTTTGTCGCAACAACTTTTCCATCCTTGATCTCAACTAGTACGCCACAGCCTGTACCGCAAAATCTGCAAACGGTTGATTTCCACTCATCTGGTTCCGTACTTTCTACTGCTGTAGCGACTTCTGTCCCAGCAGGTTTCGCTTCTTTCTTTTTACAACCAGCAGCAGCCATTGTCATGGAGATTGCGGTTGCTTTTAGTAAGGTTCTTCTAGATAATTCCATAGTTTACTTTCCTCCCTTTAAATGAAGAAACTTTATCTATATATTTAAAGTGGCTAATATGTGAGCTGGATTTATTCAATCACTTGATTTTGCCACTAAAAACCTGTTCTAAAATAACCCTTTAATTTCTCGTGGTTTGACTCTTATCGCGACAGGATCATCAATAACGCATCTCTCTTCACAAATACCGCAGCCTACACATTTTTCTGGATTAATAATGGGAGCGAATACAGCATGTGTTGGGTCATCGGGCTTCACATATATATTTAGCTTAATAGCTTCGTCTATTAAGGGACATTCGCGATAGCAAACCTCGCACCTCATACCTTGGTAGGCTATGCATGCCTTTGTATCAATTACTGCTGTACCCATTTCAACATCGTATACATTATTAATTCCTGATAATGCATCTGTTGGACAAACTTTGACGCAAGGAAAGTCATCACAAAGTCTGCATGGATTATCCCTTGGTTCTATATATGGAGTGCCTATTCCGAAGCCTAAGTTTTCTTTCCCCATCTTGATAGAGTCATAGGGACAGGACTGATTACACTTTCCGCATCTTACACATAGGGCAAGAAATTCATCTTCATCAGCTGCTCCAGGAGGGCGCAGTACTGTTTTATTTCCTGCTCTCATCATGCCAAGAAGTTCATAAGCGGCAAGGCCACCAATAAACAATTTAATATATCCTGTACCCTTCATTGAATTGGCCTCCCTTATTTAAACATCTCATTTCGTTATGTATTTTAAATATCTTTTCTTTATCGTATTATTTACCAAAAAGTAGTTCTGTGATATTTTCCACAGATCACAGAATGTTCAAAAATACTAATAATCGCGTCAATTCTAGCATTTCGCTTCATTCATAAAAGAATTTCGCTTTTAGTTCAAACTCTTGCCATTCTTCTGACAAAATTTAAAAGGTTTAAAATTTACGACCTGATGAAATAATGTCGATTAATGTCAGAATATTTGTTCAACTATTCGTTGATTATCAAATTTTCATAGTGTTAACATAGAATTGTAAGCGTTCACATGCGTACAATCTTCTCATGATTTTCAACATGAAATACATAGAATACAATTTTTAAGGAGGAGTATTATGAGCCAATTAACTGTTAGTTTAAAAGAGAAGGTAGAAAAATTTCTAAATGGTAAGAAACATTTGTATATTAATGGAGAATTTGTTGAAAGCAAGTCTCAGAAGACATTTGAAACTTATAATCCAGCCACTGGTGAGGTTCTCGCTAACGTTTTCGAAGCCGGTCCTGAAGATATTGATCTTGCAGTTCGTGCAGCAAGGAAGGCATTTGATGAAGGACCATGGTCTAAAATGGGATCTGCTAAAAGAAGCCGTCTCATGTACAAACTTGCTGATTTAATGGAAGCGAATAGTGCTGAATTAGCTCAATTAGAAACTTTGGATAATGGAAAGCCAATTCGTGAAACTACGAATGCGGATATTCCTCTAGCTATTGAACATATGCGCTATTATGCAGGCTGGAGTACAAAAATCGTGGGACAAACGATACCTGTGAATGGTCCTTTCTTTAACTATACTCGTCATGAAGCTGTCGGAGTTGTTGGACAAATCATTCCTTGGAACTTCCCTCTCCTTATGGCAATGTGGAAATTAGGAGCAGCCCTTGCAACAGGATGTACTGTTGTTTTAAAACCGGCAGAGCAAACTCCACTATCCGCTCTATTTTTAGCTGAATTAATTCAAGAGGCCGGATTCCCTCCAGGTGTTGTAAATATTGTTCCTGGCTTTGGTGAAACTGCTGGTCAGCCGCTTGTTGATCATCCATTAGTCGACAAAATTGCCTTTACTGGCTCAACTGAAATTGGGAAAATGATAATGGAAAAAGCATCAAAAACATTGAAGCGTGTAACACTCGAATTAGGCGGAAAATCCCCTAATATCATACTTCCTGATGCAGATCTGTCAAGAGCGATCCCAGGTGCCTTAAATGGAGTAATGTTTAATCAGGGGCAAGTTTGCTGTGCTGGTTCACGTGTCTTTATTCAAAAGAAGCAATTTGATAATGTCGTTGCTGATATGGCTGCACATGCGAAAAAGATTAAACAAGGTGCTGGTCTTCATTCTGATACAGAGATTGGGCCGCTTGTATCAATTGAACAGCAAAATCGTGTTTTAGGCTTTATTGAAAAAGGATTAAATGAAGGTGCACAGCTTGTTGTTGGTGGTGAGAAGCCTCAAGAACAAGGGTACTTTGTCTCCCCTACTATTTTTGCTGATGTTAATGACGACATGACGATCGCAAAAGAAGAGATTTTCGGTCCAGTCATTTCTGCTTTACCATATGAAGATCTCGATGAACTCATTAATCGAGCAAATAGCAGCGAGTATGGGCTAGCTGCTGGAGTATGGACTCGTGACATAGCAAACGCTCATTATATTGCCAATAAGCTTCGTGCCGGTACTGTGTGGGTAAATTGTTACAATGCCTTTGATGCTGCATCTCCTTTTGGAGGCTACAAGCAATCCGGAATTGGTCGAGAAATGGGATCATATGCGCTTAACAACTATACCGAAGTGAAAAGCGTCTGGATTTCAATGAAGTAAAATACGATTAATCTTTAGTCAAAGGAAGTATTTATTATTTCCTTTGGCTTTTCTTATTTGATCGCTAAGCCACAAGACGTGGCATTTTGAGCGTGATAAGTTCACATATTATCCATATGATTTTTCATACTTTTTCATTATCCTTATATAGGGAGGGGAAATAATGAAAAAAGTATATATAATATGTGGAATTATTGTTTTTTTAGGAATCTCTGCTGGTATTTCATTTTTTATCGTTCGTGATATGACTTCTAAGATACCGGATGATACCACACTTGTAACTATGAATAATGAGGTATATGATTTTTCTAAATCGAATAAGAAAGTAAAGCTAGTTGAATTTATGTATACTCATTGTCCTGATATTTGTCCGACGACAACGCAAAAAATGAAGCTTTTAAAGAATGATTTAGAAAAAGAGGGAGTATTCGGGAAAGAAGTTGAATTTTTAACCATCAGTATAGACCCTTATCGAGACACACCTGAAGAAATGCTTAAATATATGAATACGTTCGAAATTGAAGATGATGGAAACTGGACTATGCTCACTGGAGATCCAAATAATATTAAGAAAGATCAAGAGGAAATTCGTGAGCTAGCAGAAACTTTTCAATTTCAGTACAGAGACCCTGGCGATGGCTTCTTTGTCCATAGTACTTTTGTTTATTTACTCGATGAAAACAATAAGTTTATTAAGAGATTCCCAATGGGAGAAGATTTTAACAAAGATGATATTTTCAAAAAAATTATGTCAGAAATTTAATTAGTACGTTAATAAACTTAAACATTCCTATAAGCTGAAAAAAAAAAAATCGTTGAACGAATCATCGCTCAACGATTTTTTATTTTTCAGCTTAATTTGTGCTGGTTGATAAGCTCTTGTTTTGAGGAAAAGCGATCAGCATTTTTGATCTCGGCTTTGTAAAGCTAACATTAATCCCTGCTTTTTTTAATCGATTTACTAATTCAACGAGCTGTTTTTTGGCCACAATAAAAACTCCTTTATCCTGCCTGAATGATTTAATTGTACAAGAAAATTATGAAAAAACTATGAACAACTATTTAATATATTGTTGAATTTTTTAAAAATTATTGTTTCAAGAATAAAAATGTTAATCAGTTAAATTCCATAAAGTACTTCTTTATTAATATTCTATCTTTATGAATGATCTCCTGTATTTATTTGATTTTTTTATTAAATAATGATCAAGATTTCTTTAGGAAATAGCGATTTCGAACTGAAAGTGGTATAATTTTATAGATTATGTTTTATGGAGGAATATAAATAAATGATAACTGTTAGTAATGTAGGTCTTCGTTATGGTGATCGCAAACTTTTTGAAGACGTTAATATTAAATTTACACCAGGCAATTGCTACGGTCTAATTGGTGCAAATGGTGCGGGTAAATCAACATTTTTAAAGATTTTATCAGGAGAAATTGAATCACAGACTGGAACTGTTCATTTAGGTCCTGGTGAACGAATGGCAGTATTAAAGCAAAACCACTTTGAATACGAGGATTTCGAAGTATTAAAAGTCGTTATTATGGGTCATGCTCGTTTATATGAGGTCATGCAGGAAAAAGATGCCATCTATATGAAGGCTGATTTTTCAGATGAAGATGGGATGAAAGCTGCTGAGCTTGAAGGTGAATTTGCTGAGCTTAATGGCTGGGAGGCAGAATCTGAAGCGGCTATTCTACTTAAAGGACTTGGTATCGAGGAAGATCTTCATACGAAGAAAATGGCTGACATATCCGGTTCTGAAAAAGTGAAAGTTTTGCTTGCTCAAGCATTGTTTGGAAAACCGGATGTTCTTCTTTTAGATGAGCCGACTAACCACTTGGATATTAAAGCAATCGCGTGGCTGGAAGAGTTTTTAATCAACTTCGAAAACACAGTAATTGTTGTATCCCATGATCGTCATTTCTTAAATAAAGTTTGTACTCATATCGCTGATTTGGATTTTGGTAAAATTCAAATTTATGTCGGTAACTATGATTTCTGGTACGAATCAAGCCAACTTGCTTCTCGTATGGCTTCAGATGCAAATAAGAAAAAAGAAGAAAAAATTAAAGAGCTACAGGCATTTATTGCCCGATTTAGTGCAAATGCATCGAAATCAAAACAAGCAACTTCACGTAAAAAGCTTCTTGATAAGATTTCACTTGATGACATTAAGCCATCTTCAAGACGTTATCCATATGTAGGATTCTCTCCAGAGCGTGAGATTGGAAATGATTTGTTACGTGTTGAAGGAATAAGCAAAACAATTGATGGTGTTAAGGTACTTGATAATGTAAGCTTCATTATGAATAAAGACGATAAGATTGCATTTGTTGGGACAAATGAGATCGCGAAAACAACTCTTTTCAAAATATTAATGGGTGAAATGGAAGCTGACGGCGGATCTTTTAAATGGGGAATAACAACGTCTCAAGCATATTTTCCAAAAGATAATACGGAGTACTTTGAGAACAGTGATTTAAATCTTGTTGACTGGCTTCGCCAATTCTCCCCTAATGATCAAAGCGAGAGCTTCTTAAGAGGCTTCCTTGGAAGAATGCTCTTTTCTGGTGAAGAAGTTTTAAAGAAAGCAAGTGTTCTTTCAGGTGGAGAAAAGGTTCGTTGTATGCTTTCAAAAATGATGTTAAGCGGGGCAAACGTCCTCTTGCTTGATGAGCCTACAAACCATTTAGATTTGGAATCCATCACAGCTTTAAACAATGGTTTAATTAATTATAAAGGATCAATGATCTTTTCTTCCCATGACCATCAGTTTATTCAAACCATTGCAAATCGAATAATTGAACTTACACCAAAAGGCTTTATTGATAAACAAATGTCATATGATGAATATTTAGAGAACGCTGAATTACAAAAACAAATTGCTGAAATGTATAAATAAGTTACGCAGGAAGGGTTCTCCTTCCTGCTATTTTTTTCCTTTTTTATGTATCATGTCATGTATCAGAAGCTAGTAATCCTGTTTCTTCTTTTTATGGCGGGCCGATGAGGAAGTCCTTCCCCCTGTTTCTGTATTCGTTGTACCCTGCCCTTTCACATCCGGAGAGCTTAATCCAGCTTTAGATGGATCTTTTTTTCTTTTTGTCATAAAAAATTCACCTCCATCTTTACTGTCCCTTTTCTCACAATAATTTATTCACGGAAAGCACAGAATAAAAATATGGCTAAAAAGCCATTCTATCAATGGAGGAGGTGTAATGGATGACGAAAAAAATTGCAGTTGAACAGTCGTTAACAAATGTTTCTGATGCACTTCGCGAAAAAGGTTATGATGTTGTTGATTTAAAATCTGCAGCGGATGTAGAAAACTGCTCTGCATGCGTTGTAAGTGGTGTGGATTCGAATTTTATGGGAATGCAAGATGTTTCAACCAAAGCCCCCATTATTGAAGCCAGCGGATTAACAGCAGATGAAGTTTGTCAAGAAGTTGAGCAGCGGATGCAATAAATAAACGAGTATAAAGAAAACTCGCCGATTGGCGAGCCTTGGAAAGGCGAAGACAGAGGCGAAGTTGCACCTACACTTAATTCCTAAAATTGGCAACTACGTCGAATCATCTTCTGCGCTGCCAATTTATACTTTCTTAACGTGTTAGAAAAACTTGGCGTTCGCCAAATCTTTTCCGGCGAATGCCTTAGATTTACTTATGCGATATTTTTAGCAGACATTTTATCGGAATTTCAAATTTTCTATATTAATCTAATTAAATTTAAATTTCTTATTAACCATAAAAGGGACTGTCCCAAAAGCAAAGGTGTCAGGCATCACCGACAATATAGAGAATCATTAAACGAGTGGGATTCTAGATATTGTATATTAGATGGATGCCAGACACCTTATGGGACAATGCCTTTGATCGCAGATTAACGGGCAGTAAGACCCCCATTACAAGGTTGCGAGAGAATCAAAGAAACTCTGTAATGGGGGATCAACTGCCCGTAAAGGCCCGACGACGGACACGATGTCCTAGTCAGGCGAAAGCCACAGGACGTGGCGTTTTGAGCGTGATTGGTTCAACTAACCATCAGTGGGGGATGAAAGCCGACTAAGAACGCCACGTCCTATGGCAACGTCGGCACTAGCACGTCCTGTGCGTCGGAAAACCCCCACTGATGGAAGTTTCACTTTATTTCGTTAGTATGTTTCAAAGATTACCTTTCCTGTTTCTGATAAATCATAATCCCCCATCAAACTAAGCTCATTCCTTATTTCTTCAGAAGATAAAATTTCTTTAATTTTTCGAATGACATCTTCATTCGTTTCATTTTTTAACAGGATTAAATCATACCTTTCCTTAATTAATGGGATAAAATCTACACCAACTATTTTACTTGCCTTTTCAATTCCTACTCCGATGTCAGCTCGATCCCCACCTATAGCCGCAGCGACTGATAAGTGGCTTGTTTCCTCTATCTGATAACCATTTATCTCATTGTAACGCATACCTTGTATGCGTAGCTGTTCATCTAATAGCACTCGTGCACCTGATCCCTTCTCACGATTAATGATCGAGACATCCTCACGATTTAGGTCCTTCCATCCAGTAATATTTTTGGGATTTCCTTTTTGTACATATAGGCCTGCCCATCTTGATAGGAAGTTAATGACGATAAATGGGAAACCAGTTAAGATTTTTTTTACATAAGGGATATTATAAGTGCCTGTATCCCCGTCAAATAAATGGAGGCTTACTAAGTCGCATTGATTATTGTACATAGATATAAGGCTGTTTAAGCTTCCGGTATATAATCGAAGAGGTCTAATGTTTTCTGACTCTTTTTCTAGCTGTTTCGCAAGCAAATCTAGAGCAATATCCTGTCCGCTTATAACAAATGTCCTTGGACTATCATTAACAATGGCTTCACTATTCGCTACCTGCCTTCCTTTATTCTTTTTTCCTTCCTTATAGCTTTCAAGGTCACTTGCATCGACCCTCATTTGCCTGCCTACTCGATATGAGGTTAATTCATTTTTTTTAATTAAATCATAAACAGTTAATTTGGATACCTTTAATAATGAAGCAACTTCTTCTATCGTATACGAAATATTATTGTCAGACATGTGAACTTTCCTCTCTATTTTTATTTATGTGACAAATATTTCTATTATATCTAGTTATATTTAGTTATAATTAGTTAGAATTAGTTATACATAATCATAACTTGAAAGGGAGAAAAATATGAAAACTAGATTTTCCATTATTTTTACGCTTATTTGTATGATTATACTTGGAGGCTGTTCAACAGACAAACCAGCCAGTCAGCCTGATAGTAATACGGATAAGCAGCAAGAATCATCGACAGAGTCATCAGAAACTATTGAGTTGACGATCTCTGCCGCTGCTAGTTTAGAAGATACGTTTAATGAAATAAAACCAATTTTTGAAAAAGAACATAAAAATATTAAGCTTTTATTCAACTTTGGAGGCTCTGGTGCTTTACAGAAGCAAATCATCCAAGGAGCGCCAGTTGATATGTTTTTCTCGGCTGCTGAAGACAAATATGATGAACTTGTCACACAAGGGATTATCGCTGAAAATCAAGGGATGGATATGTTAAAAAATACACTTGTTTTAATCATACCAAAAGATGCGAAGAATTCGATAGAAGGATTTCAAAATCTTGCAGATCTCGGGGACGGAAAACTTGCCCTTGGAACACCTGAAGCTGTACCTGCTGGAAATTACGGCAAACAGACACTTGAACATTTAGGACTTTGGGATAAAGTTCAAGACAATATTGTTTTTGCAAAAGATGTAAGACAAGTGTTAACATATGTAGAAACAGGAAATGTCGCTGCTGGCCTCGTTTATAAAACGGATGCACTTACATCAGATAAAGTTACTGTAGTTTCAGAAGCTGATCCAGAAAGTCATGATCCTATCGTATACCCTGTTGGAATAATTAAAGCAACGAAACATATGGATGAAGCAGAACTTTTTTATCAATTTTTACAAGAAGATGATTCAAAAGATATTTTTGAAAAATATGGTTTTACTGTATTGGAATGATGTAAATGACTGACCAATTTCTAGCACCTGTTCTACTTTCTTTAAAAGTATCTGTAATATCATTAGTTATTGTTTTCGTCATCGGAACACTTTTAGCAAAATTTATGGCGAATCGCAATTTTCGGGGCAAGGTCGTAGCAGAAACAATTCTGTTACTTCCTCTTGTCCTCCCTCCAACTGTAATCGGGTTTCTTTTGATCGTGATATTTGGTAATATGAGTCCTGTGGGAAGATGGATTCAATCTATTTTTAACCATCCAGTCATGTTTACATGGTGGGCAGCAGTCATTGCATCTACTATTGTTTCTCTTCCACTTATGTATCAATCAGCAAAAACAGGATTTTCCGAAGTTGATCGTGCAATTGTAGAGGCTGCTAGAGTAGATGGAGCTAGTGAGTGGCATGTGTTTTGTTTTGTCACAATGCCAATTGCATATAAATCGCTTATTTCAGGTGCGATCCTAAGCTTTGCCAGAGCATTGGGGGAATTTGGGGCTACATTAATGTTTGCTGGAAATATCCCTGGGAAAACGCAAACGATGTCAACAGCTATTTATATGTCTATTGAATCTGGTAATATGAACCTAGCTTGGACTCTTGTATTAACAATGATTCTCATATCATTTTCAATGCTATTATCGATATCGTTGTACATAAAAAAATAAAACGATAAGCAGACATAATGTCGCTTATCGTTTTATTTTTTTACTTGCTATAACGAGCCCTCCCAGAATAATTAGAATAAATGCAAATTTTCCGTAAATGCCCATCGTCTTATTTTCATCATTTTTTATTAATTGATGATTAGAGACAGTCTGCATTTTGTTATTTTCTACTAGTTGAATAGATTGAACCATTTCACCTTCAGCATTAGTAAAATTCAACTTTCCATCTGCAGTTATTTTTTTCTCATATGAACTTTTTGGCACCGTTACCATTACGTCTTTCAAACCTGTTGTAAATGTTTTACCTTTAGTAATAAATTCATCAGATTTACTTATGAGAGAATGCTTAAACTGATTAAAACCATAGTCAAATAGATTCTTAGTGTCATCATAAATATCTTTATCATTTTCCCCTTTTAAAACAATTGCAGTCAGCTCTAGATCATCTTTCTTAGCTGTTGTTGCAAGGGTAAATTTGGATTCTGGAACATAGCCGGTTTTTCCTCCGATTACTGCCTCGTAAGGAATCTCGCCTTTCAGCATGAGATGATGAGTTAATAGTGTTGTATCCCATGATTGTCCGGTCCATTTCAATTCTTTCGTTCCATAAATGTTTCTAAACGTTTCATTCTTGAGTGCGTAATTCGTTATTAATGCTAGATCTTCAGCTGTCGTATAATGATCTTCATCAAATAATCCGTGGGGATTTGTAAAATGTGTATTTTCTACGTTTACTTTCTCTTGTAAATACTGATTTATTTGTTCTTCATAACGATCTAAACTACCATCTAGGTGTTCTGCAATAGCCATCGCTGCGTCATTTCCTGAATTAATGAGCATTCCTTGAATTAACTTCTTTAAAGGAACCTGTTCTCCCTCTTCTAAAAACACACTTGTACCGTCTGTACTAACTGCTTCCTTACTAACAGTTACAACATCATCTAAATTACCAGTTTCAATGGCATAAATAGCTGTAGCAATTTTTGTTAAGCTTGCAGGAAACATTTTATTTCTCGCATTTTTTTCGTATAGAATGGCTCCAGTTTTAGAGTCCATAAGAATAGCAGCTTCACTCTTAATCTCTGGAATTGAAACTTCTTCGGCATGGACTTCATTTATTGTAAGTGTAAAAAGATTTAAAATTAGTATACATAAAATTATTTTTTTCATAAAAAATCCATCCAATTTCCTATAGATTTTGTCCAATAATGATTGTACCAAAAAAAATGCAAAAAAAAATAATTGACTTAAAATTGTTACAAAAATGAAAAATTTTCAGGATAGTAAAAGTAAAAAAAGTATCTCATATAGCCTGATCATCAGCTTTTGAGATACTTTTTTCATTGAATAATATCAGTATTTTTTTCGATTGTGAACAAATTCTGCTTATTTCATTGTTAACTGCTGCATCCCCCTCCACAGCTAGAGCAGCTGGAACCACCGTCTGAATTGCTGTCAGAGCCAATGCAACCAAACCCAGAACATGAAGAGCTTCCACCAGCAGATTTTGTAAGCTGCTGTGGAATTAGCTCACTCATATGTTGTTCAAATTGGTTTGTTTCGTACATAGAGAAAAATACTGCTGCAGGAAGTAAAAGATGTAAGTCACTCTCTGAAGTTAATCTAGTAAATGGAAATTGTCTTTTATTATAAATCATATTTTCAGATTGATTAATTTCTGTTTTCATTTTTTGTATTAGGTATTTTTTCACATCTATCCAGTCATCTGAATCTCGAAAATACATTTTAAGCAGTTCATCTTCTGTCTGGTTTTTAAAATTTTGAAGAATATCTTGTTTGATAGGATATTTCAAGAATCCTCCCCAGAGTATTTGACTATTTTTCTTGGGCTGAAATAAGCTTAGATAAACCCAGTCAAAATATGCTCTTTCTCCAGGAATAGGTGTTACATTCAAGTTAGGTGTATGATGCAAAAAATCTTTATAAAAATTCTGTGAGAATTTTTCATAATCCTTTGTAAACATTAGCATTTCATGCCAAACCTCATCGACAGCCTCACTAAACATAGGAACCGATTTTATTAAACTATTTAATACAAAATATTTTTTTAACTCTAAGTATCTCCATTCAAAATCATGATCTTTCCAATTTGGATGGTTTTGAAGCATTCGTTCCTTTACATTTTTCTTGTAAGATCGATGTAAAGAAGAATGCAAATGCTTAACGATTGGTTTCCCCTCTTCTATTAATATACCAAGATATGATGGGACAGCCTCTGCTCTTAAATTCAGATTTTTTTTCTTTCTCTTTTTTATTAGTAAAAAAATAAAAAATATTATGATCAAAAATATGATTAAACCTACCATTTTCCAGCCCCCTCCCTATTCATTATCCTAATTATATAAATGATGTATAATTTTTACAGTAATTCAAAATGAATTGAGTCTAAACTCCTAACAATTATTATTGAATGAACATTTCTAGAAAAAAGTAAATATTTTAGACAAGTTCCCGCCCCCTATCGGCATATCTATAATAATGGACAAACATATCAAGGGAAGGAGAGAAATAAATGCCATTTCTTGTAGTGAAAAAAAGAGCCATCATCATGTTCTTAGTTCTCTTTTTAGCTATTGCATCAGCATCTATTTGGTTATTAGCAAAAAATAATTCAGTAACAGTTTTTAGCCAAGAGTCTAACGATGAAGTTCGAGAGATTCATATGGTTACAGGAGAATTTAAAGCAAAACTGCCGAATGGAAGAGAAATTGAATCTTACCGCTGGGACCCTGGAACCATTTTTGTTGAAAAAAGTGAAAAAGTAAATCTTGTGATTTCGGGAGTTAATGGAGCTGAACACCCATTCTCAATTGAAGGTACAGAGATTAAAGGGGTTGTAAAAAAAGGGGAAGATACGATTGTTCCGCTTCAATTCAAAAAAGAAGGGGTCTATAGATTAATTTGTCACACACACTACGGTAAAGAACAAAACGGACCAATGATTGCTTATATCGTTGTAGACTAGTGTAGTTTTAAATTTAGATCATTCATCGGGATATTACTAAAAAGCATAAAATAAAAACCAGCACTGCTATCTTATGATTTTGTGCTGGTTTAATAATTAATCGTTTATTTCCACCATTCATCTTGTAAGGATGCCGGAATTCTTCTTTTGTGTTCTGATAAAAGATAGCGTTTTTCAATTTTATCTGCCGCTTCTTTTCTTACTTGTTTTCCTTCTAGGTAATCATCTAGTTCATCATAAGTGATGCCAAGCTCTGTTTCGTCCGCTTGTCCTGGTTTATGATCGAGTAAATCTGCAGTTGGAACTTTTAAATATAATCTTTCATCTGCTCCTAATTCTTTTAACAGTGCCTTCCCCTGTCTTTTTGTCAAACCTGTTAATGGGGTGACATCCGCCCCGCCATCACCATATTTAGTAAAAAAGCCTGTAATAGCTTCAGCAGCATGATCGGTTCCAATAACTAATAAACCCATTTCGCCTCCAAAGGCATACTGTGCAATCATTCTCATTCTTGCTTTAACATTCCCCTTTTGAAAATCACTTATAGGGTTGCCTTTTACAATTTTATTATACTCCTTTTGTATTTCATCTACCGATTCTTTAATATTAAATACATATTCATGATCAGCCTTAATAAAGGATAACGCCATTTGTGCATCATTTTCATCTGCTTGAACTCCATAAGGAAGTCGAACAGCTACAAATATGGCCTCATTTCCTTCATTCCGAAATTCCTCTACTGCTAACTGAACAAGACGACCAGCGAGTGTGGAATCCTGTCCTCCGCTAATTCCAAGCACATACCCTTTTGCTTTTGTTTTTATAAGATAATCCTTTAAGAAATCAATGCGCTTTCGGATTTCTATTTTTGGATCTATGTTTGCTTTAACATGTAAATTTTTTATGATTTCATTTTGTAAAACCATCTTTTTTCAGCTCCCTTTGCCGTAGTATTTATTTAGTTTTTGTTAAGTTTCCATATTGGAATTTGATTTTTTTATTTTTTCTTTGATGGATTGGATTTGATGCATTTTATTATCCCAGCATTTTTGGCTTAAATCGACTGGATACTCTTCTGGATTCAAGGATCTACGATATTCATCCCAGAGCACATTCAAGTTTTCTTTTGCAAATTGTTGAATATCAATTAATTTTGGCATTTTATAGACAAGTTGTCCATTTAGGAAAATATCTTTATGAAGCTCTTTTGCTTTAAAATCTGAAACATATTTCGAGATGTACGTATGGACAGGATGAAACATCTTTAATCGTTCTTCTTCCTGTGGGCTTTCATCTTCAAAAGCTATATAATCTCCCTCAGATTTTTGATTTTCATTATTAATAATACGGTATACTTTCTTTAATCCAGGCGTGGATACCTTCTCTGGATTCCCGCTTATCTTCATTGTGTCAATCATTTCTCCATCCTCGTTTTCGATCGAAACAAGTTTATAGACTGCACCGAGAGCTGCTTGATCATAAGCAGTAATTAATTTTGTTCCAATACCCCATGTATCTATTTTTGCTCCTTGACCTTTTAAATGCATGATCGTATATTCATCTAGATCATTTGAAGCAATTATTTTTGCATCAGGATAACCAGCTTCATCAAGCATTTTTCTTGCTTCCTTCGACAAGTAAGCGAGGTCTCCGCTATCAAGACGAATACCATTAAAGTTTATCTTATCTCCAAGTTCTTTAGCGACTTTTATAGCATTAGGAACACCTGATTTTAATGTGTCATATGTATCAACAAGAAAGACACAATTTTTATGTCTTTTTGCGTATTTTAGAAATGCTGTATATTCATCTTGATATGCTTGAACAAGAGCATGGGCATGAGTTCCTGAAACGGGTATACCAAACTTTTTTCCAGCTCTTGTGTTCGAAGTAGATTGAAAGCCTCCTATATATGCTGCTCTTGCTCCCCAAATGGCTGCATCCATTTCTTGTGCTCTTCTAGTTCCAAACTCCATTGCCATTTGATCACCAATGACTTCTTTAATTCTAGCGGCTTTTGTGGCAATTAATGTTTGATAATTAATGATATTTAAAAGGGCTGTTTCAATTAATTGTGCTTGTGCCAAAGGTGCTTCAACTCTCATAATTGGTTCATTACCAAAAACAAGCTCCCCTTCTTTTAGCGAACGAACGGAGCCAGTAAAAGTGAGCGTGCTTAAATAATTAAGAAAGTCTTTTTCATAGCCCAATACATCTCTCAAATAGGAAAGATCACTTTCAGTAAAACGAAATTGGTTAATAAATTCAATGGCACGTTCTAATCCAGCAAAAATCGCGAAGCCATTTCCAAAAGGCGTCTTCCGAAAATATAATTCAAAAATGGCTTTTCGATTATGAATATTGTCTGCCCAATAAGTTTCCGCCATATTGATTTGGTATAAATCTGTATGTAAAGTCAGGCTATCATCTGAAAATGATGTACTCATAAATAGAACCTCCTAAAGCTAAAGCATAACTTATACACATTTTACCCCTGTTGATCTTTTAATACCCGAAAATTGCTTAAAAAATGAGGCAAACTAATCCGGACCAAAATCACGAAACATAGAGAGGCTGCCCATATGAGCAGCCTTTATCCCGCATTAACGGGCAGTAAGACCCCCACCACAACATTGAGATTGAAGCGAGGAAGATAGGTGGGGGACAACTGCCCGTAAAAACCCGATTGGTTCAACTAACCATCAGTGGGGGATAAAAAAACCCCCCGCTGATGGAAGTTTCACTTTATATATGCTTTGTTTTACGATTTCCCCAAAATTGATAGAAAACAAATGGCGTACAAATCAGTACAGGAAAAATATAATAACTAAGGCGATAAAACATAATAATCAACAAGCTTACCTCTGCAGGAATCCCATGCGTTTCCATCCCAATGAGAAAGACAAGATCAAAGGATCCAATGCCACCGGGGATTAAGCTAATAATTCCAGCACACGCGGAAATGATAACAACCGGAAATATGATTGAAAATGGGATAGCAACATCTAATAAATGAGCAATTCCCCAAATACAAATACCTACAAACAACCATTCAAAAATAGAAATTGTTATTAATTCAGAAATATAGCCTTTCTTTAAATTCTCCAGGCTCCAAAACTTTTTTCTGAATGAAAATAAAACCATTAATAAGGGGGTATAAACTGCAATTGCCCAAACAGCTAATTTTATCAAAGGTATTTCTTTATAAACATGCAAATTAGAGAAAATAACGATCCAAGAAAAAATGGAAAGTCCAGTTAAGTAAAATAGTGAAAGCTTTGCAATAATTCGGATATAAGGCACAGTATCCGGTACATACCTACGATAATAATAAGATCTTAGGGTAGCTCCTGCCACTCCGCCAAAACCAACTAAGTTCGAATAAGCATTCGCAGATAAAGAGTAAAATAGTAACTTGCTTTTCGGCAATTTCACATGAAAAAGGTTTAATAGAATCACATCGTAAAAATACATTGGAACCAAAGCAATCAATCCAATAATTAACATCATAACGATGTTTTGAATCGATAACCTGTCCAAATAATGATTAATTAAATCCCAGTTGAAATCCTTAAATAACCCTTGTGCTTCAAATCCAATCAAAAATAATATAAGAAATGGAACGAATATCTTTGCCACTTTATAAACATTTTTACGATTTAGAAAAGACAAAATACCACACCGTTCAATGAAATAGTAAGTCCATAGTATATTCTATTCCTTCCTTATTCTTCGTACAACAAATAAAATCAGAAATTGTTAGATATGGATTGGTTTCTCAATTGCTTGAATTAAAAAATTCCTATATAATATATCCATTGCCCTTTAATTCAGAGGTGAGTAAATGTTAGATTTTCTTCTTGATGTATCAAATATTCCAACTGAATACACGATTTATGCAAGCTTTATGCTTAGCCTCATCGTAAAGTTCCTATGGGTATGGAATATTGAATATCATTTTATTAATTCTTTAAATGCTACTAATAATATAGATGCATTTACAATTAATCCACTTTTGCTAATGCATACTTATCTTCAAAGGAATCCATTATTAAACTGGATAGCAAAATGCGTAAGGAAAAAAGACGGTCCAGGTGATGATCCTGATAGCAGATACTCCTTTCTATATTAAATAAAAAATAGGAGGAGTTTATAAAATGAAAAAAAAGAATAGTTTTTTAATGATAATGATGCTTTCAATGGTTTCTCTTCTACTTTCTGCATGTTCAGGACAAAGTGGTCAAAATAATGAAAGCTTTTTTCAAAATTATTTAGTTGAGCCTTTTACTTCGTTAATACATGGAGTAGCTACTATTTTTAATGATAATTATGGAATTGCGATTATCGTTATTACACTTGGAATTAGATTGCTGCTCATGCCGTTAATGCTAAAGCAATACAAAAATCAAAGAAATATGAAAGAAAAAATGGACGTTATAAAGCCAGAAATGGACGTTATTCAAAAGAAATTAAAGGCAACAAAGGACAAAATGGAACAGCAGAAGCTACAGCAGGAAATGATGGGCTTATATAAGAAACATGGTGTTAACCCTCTTAATATGGGCTGCTTGCCAATTCTTATACAAATGCCGATTTTAATGGGTTTTTATTATGCTATAAGGGGCTCAGAGGAAATAGCTTCCCATTCATTCCTTTGGTTTAGTTTAGGTCAATCAGATATATGGATCACTGCTGCAGCTGGAATTGTCTATTATTTTCAATTTAAAGTTTCTCAATATACAATGCCTGCTCAACAGCAAAAGCAAATGAAATTTATGGGACTGCTATCTCCAATAATGATTGTGATGGTATCTTTAAATGCACCAGCAGCACTCCCGCTTTACTGGACTGTTGGTGGTATATTCCTAACCATTCAAACATTGATTGGACGAAAGCTCTACCCTTCCACTATTTCGGAAAAATCAAAACAACCACAAACAATTCAAAAATAGTGAAAATATTGGAGTATGGCAAATGCCATGCTCCTTTTTCAATCTCTTTTGTTGGATAAAAAAAGAATGAATACCTTCTTTTTATTTTGGAATTATAATAAATGATTCATCAATAAAGGAGGTTTTTTCATGAAAACTAAAGCATTGCTGGCTACAGCTTTAACAACCTTAATGCTATCAGCTTGCGGAGTTAATAATAACGATAATGCAAAAAATAATGTAAATGATACAGCACTCAATAATCGAGATGTGACAAATCCGACAAGAGTTAATAATCCATTAACAAATGACGATGATTATATTAATAATAATGGGCGAACAGGTAATGGATTAACTCCGGTTGGAAATAATGATGGAAATCAACCTTCGAAGATGCGTGTTGCAGATCGTGCAGTGGATAAAATTGTTGCATTGCCAGAGGTAGACCGAGCAAGTGTGGTTGTGACCGATGATAATGCATATGTTGCTGCGCGTCTCGTGGATAATAATAAGGGATTATCTTCTGATGTAGAACGTAAAATTGCTGATCAAGTTAAGGCTGCTGATAAGAGCATTAACGATGTTTATGTATCTGTTAACCCCGATTTCTATGATCGAATGACGAATTATGCAAATGATATTCGAAATGGAAAACCGATTGAAGGCTTATATGATGAATTTACGAATACCGTACAGCGAGTCTTCCCTACCCATTATAATAAGTAATAAATAAATGGGCATCTCTAAGTCGTGTTTTGGACTTAGGGATGCCTAATATCATGTATTCATTTTCATTAAAAACCATACTGGATAAATGTTTTATTTCCTAATCGGCTAGTTATAGATTGCTTCATAAGAATAAGATCATTTAAAGTTTTGACTGATTCAATGATAAATTCTCCTTTATTCAACATGATACAATCTGCTCTTAAACCCATATATGCATCTGTAATCTCTGAACGTAAAGGCATCCCTTTTTTCGTTTGATTTTCAAGAACACCAGTCGCCCAAATGATTGGGATATGTGCCGCTCGGCATATATTTAAAATTTCCTCTTGTATGAAGGCCAATTGATTTAATCCTAACTCAACAGCAAGATCACCTCTCGCAATCATGATGCCAAAAGAATCAAACGCTAAGCCTTCAATAATAATTTTTGAAAGATTTTGGACTGCTTCTTTTGTTTCGATTTTTGCAATTACACTGATTTTCTTATGCGGTAAGGAGTCTAAATGCATTCGAAACTTTGCTAAGTCTCTTGGGAAATGTACAAATGAAAGACCAATACTATCTGATAGATCGTATATGATAGGAAGATTCTTCAAATCCTCCTCTGTTATCGCTGATAAAATAAAGTGAACAAAGGAATCAGGTAGGTTTATTCCATTTTCTTCACGAAGCTTTGCCGTTTTTTTATTTGTTTTTAAAATTTTTATTCTAACCCAGTCATCCGTTATTGAACTAATTTCACCAACTATTTTCCCATCATGAAAATAAATTCTGTCTTTTAACCGAACATTAGTTAAAGCACCTGTAGCATTGATTGATATCACTTTTGTTTGTTCACTAAATGAATTTAAGGTATGATTTTTTTTAATGATCGTAATATCGTCTCCAGGCATTACTTTGAAATATGGTTTTTCATCCAATGCAGAAGATTTTTCAGGTTCAAAAATCTTTTTTACTCGAATTTTTGGGCCAGCTAATTCCATATGAATTTTACACTTTGGTTCGTCTCGGCCAATCTCTCTTTCCGCGTCTCTTACATGTTGTACAAGCTTTTTCCATATTTGTGGGGAATCATGTGCACAATTTATCCTCGCAATATTCATTCCATGGTAAAGCAAATCCTTTATTATCTCGGGATTGTCGATCATTGAAGAATGCAGAGTGACCATAATTGATGGCGTTTTAAATCCGAATAATCTATTTACACGATCTTCTTTAATCTGATTTGAAAGCTGTGTATCAAGCAAATCGTTTATATGAATATCTTCTTTATTTAGGTTATTAAGCATTTTCTGTATGGAATATTGTACATGGGGATGGATATCCTGAATGGGTGTAAGTCCTTCTTGTAAAAGATTTATTTGAATTTCGCTCTGGTCCCTATTCCTTAATGAAAGATATGCGATTAAATTTGACAAGCTTAAAATTGCTGATGAGCTTTCCTTAATAAAAGGTAAACATATTTTTTCAATTTCATCTTGGATATCAGAAAGCGTATTAATTAAGGAATCATTCGGTTTCATTCACACACCACCATTCTATATGTATACCTTAGAAATCAGTATATGGAATGGGTGTGTAAATGGTGAAGTGCAGAGTAACTTCGATATTTTTATTTCGTACTTCACTATAATAATGACTGTATAACCATTTAATGTTCCCTAACCAGTAAAAAAACTGTCAACGATAAGCTGACAGTTTTTCTTTAAACGTATTTAAGCTTCTTGAAAATAATCTTTATAAAAGCCACCGACTTTTCCTGTATTGTCGATGATAAAATAAAATTCTTCTGTTTCATTTTTAACTTCATATTCTTTTCCGGCTGTTAATGCTCTATTTACAATATATTTAGCCGCATCTGTATGAACACATTTTACTTTTTTTAAAGAAGGTTTCTCATTCCAATTATGGTGTATCAATAGTTGCCACTCCTTTTTCTTTAATATATTTAGTATAAAGAATTTTCATTGGTGGCTGCAAGATGATTCTTTTCATTTATATTGGCTAACAATTAAGTTTAATGATGAGAATCCGAATTAATAATGAATTGCTGAGCTTGTTCACGCAATTTAAATTTTTGAATTTTACCTGATGCTGTCATCGGGTAAGAATCGATAAATTCGATATATCTAGGGACTTTATGACGAGAAATTTTTCCCTTGCAGTATTCACGAATTTCATCAATTGTAATGTTTACACCTTCTTTTAAAATAATCCAAGCGACAACTTCTTCCCCATAGACTGAATCCGGAACTCCAATGACTTGCACATCAAGGATGCTGGGATGGGTATAAAGGAATTCTTCGATTTCACGAGGATAAATATTTTCTCCGCCTCTAATAATCATATCCTTTAATCGACCAGTAATTTTACAGTAGCCATTTTCATCCATGACAGCCAAATCTCCAGTATGGAGCCAGCCATCTTCATCAATTGCTTCTTTCGTAGCTTCGGGATTTTTATAATATCCCTTCATGACATGATAACCTCTAGTACAAAGCTCACCTTGAATTCCACGGGGAACTTCAATCTTTGTACCGGGTTCAACAATTTTCACCTCAACATGCGGCAATGCTTTCCCGACTGTTTCAACCCTAAGTTCAATAGGATCATCGGTTCTTGTCTGAGTGATAACTGGCGATGATTCTGTTTGCCCGTATGCTATAGTAATTTCACTAGCGCCCATTTGTTCAATTACTGCCTTCATTACTT
The DNA here is from genome assembly GCF_007995155.1 of Cytobacillus dafuensis. Taxonomy (NCBI): domain Bacteria; kingdom Bacillati; phylum Bacillota; class Bacilli; order Caryophanales; family Bacillaceae; genus Cytobacillus; species Cytobacillus dafuensis. The sequence continues at coordinate 2,485,681 of NZ_CP042593.1, forward strand.
CAATTGGGCAATTTGAACCTGCCATAATCCCTGTTCGAAGTGTTGATAAATCATATTCGCTAAATTCCGGATCATTTAGCTCAGCTATGAACATTGTCGGCACCCCGTGCAGACCTGTACATTTCTCATTTTGTACTGTTTTTAGAACCTCTTTTGGACTGAATTCCTGTACGGGAACAATTGTAGCTCCAACAGATACACATGCGAGAACACCAAGAACACAGCCAAAACAGTGAAAGAATGGTACGGGAATACATAACCGATCCTCTTTTGTTAATTGCATACAGTTTGCAATATTGAACCCATTATTCACAATATTATTATGAGTTAGCATGACACCCTTAGGAAAACCAGTTGTACCCGAAGTGTATTGCATATTGATTACATCATCTGGATCAAGCTGATTCATTCTTTGATCAAGCTTCTCATCAGAAACAGATTCTCCCATTGTTAATAGATCATCCCAATTATAAGTACCAGGAAAATGTTTATCACCTAGGATGATGATATTCTTTAAGTATGGCAGTTTATCACTTTTTAGATGACCGGGCTCACTTGTCTTAAGTTCTGGTACAATTTCATACAGCATGTCTATATAGGAAGTATCTCTATACTTCTCCATTAATATAAGAGTTGTTGTATCTGATTGTCTTAACAAATATTCTAGCTCTGAAGTACGGTAATTAGTATTGACAGTTACAAGCACAGCTCCCATTTTCCCAGTTGCAAATTGGCTTGTAAGCCACTCAGGGGTATTTGTTGACCATGCAGCAATATGCTCGCCCTTTTCAATCCCAAGTTTCATTAACCCTTTTGCTGCTTTTCTACAATAGTCATCAAATTCTTTATATGTCATCCTAAGTCCTCTATCTGAATAGACGACAGCTTCATGCTCAGGATGAAGCTTTGCTTTTTCTTCGAGTAGCTTACCTACAGTTGTATGAAGTAAATCTGCCATAGTTATCCCCCTTAAAAAAATATGACGCCATCCTAAGAAGTTTGCTATATGTAGTTGATGGTTAAAATCCGCTTACATTTTATGTTAACACATTAACCTGAATATTCAATATTTTCATATATTAATCCTTTTATTTTAAAAAGAAAAATCGTGACAATTTGTCACGATACATAAATACGTATTCACTGATAATGCGAATGGAATACTGAGATTGGCTTTTCAAATAACATCGGTTGAAATTGGATAAAAAATGGTCTTTCACCACGTGATTTTAATGTCTCATGAATAATTCCCTCTTGATTTAGAGACTCGCAAAAGATTAATTCTGTGGAGCCACATTGAAGGACAATGCTTTTTGTAGAAAAATTTACAACGAAATTATTATTAATTATTGGAAAATCAAATAGTCTTGTCCATTCCATTGCAGTCTTTTCTGCGTTATAGCAAGCGATAAATACAGATTTGACAGAATGATTTTCTAATTTTTTGTCTGTCACACTTAGGGCCTTAAGCTCAATAAAACGATCTTCATCATTTTGCTCCCACTCAATAAAAAATGGGAATGGGAATGAAGCTTTTTCTTTAATGAAAAGCATTTTCCATCTAATCATGGAGCCATCTTGCCTTTTTCTGCTTCCAGGAAAAATAGGGAAAGTGGTTATTCCTTTTTTATTTAGCTGCTCCTTCATCATGACTAAATCCTTCGTTCGAAAACAAATTTGTCCAATCCCGTCCCTATTTTTTAAATCTGTGATTAATTGTTTTATAAGAGGATTATCTGATTGCTCAGCAATTGTCTGATTTTCAACTGCAATAAATTCGATGTAAGAGGTACTACTATACAGTAAACTATTAAATGTTCCCCAACTCTCATGGCTACCACCCATTACTGCTTTGTAGCCGAGCTTTTTCCATTCCATTACCGCTTTATTAGGATGATCACTTATAAAATGAACAAGATGATCGAGTTGTAAATCCATGTGAATTCTCCTTTAATAGCCTTGTTTCAATTATCATACAAGTTTTCAGAATGAATGACTACTTTTAATTGGCAAAAAAAAGAGAGCATGTCTGCTCTCTAGTTTAGTTTTACTGCTTCTCCTGTTTTTTCATCCTCAATTACAAATTTCTTGCCATCAAGAGCACCTTTATCAATTTTTGCGTATCTTCTTGGTGTCTTATCTTCATCCTCTAATGGTTCGAATGATGCCACTATTTTCACAGTTTCATTATCTATAATTTGTAAGCCTTTTAACGTTAATCCATGATTTTTATAATTTGGATCATTAATTTGCACTAGCAATACATCTTCTGTTTCCCACTCGAATGTTTCCTCGATTTCACCAGGATGCTTTTCAGCATTATATACCCAAATTCCTCCCTTTGGCTGTAATTTAGGTGATCCAAAAAACCAATCAACATTTTGGAAAGCAATTTCTTCAAACGTTTCTTCAGGCTCATACGCTTCTGCTTTTTCTTCCTCTTGTTCTTTATTTTCTGCTTCGTTTTCCTTATTTTTAATTGTATCCTCTTGTTCTTTCTCTCCTAGCTTGACTTCTTCCTTTGTCACTTTTGTCTCTTGGGAACAGCCAGCAACAAGAGCTAACAAAAATAGTACGTAACCTATAGATTTTACTAATTTCATAGATTTTCCTCCAACAGATAGATAATTCCTAATATTTATAAAGTAAACCATTTTTTACCTGCTATTATAAGGTTCGAAAGTCCTTTTTTTTCTATTCTTACAATTTACTGTTTTCAAAACGGAAGGAAACCTTTACAATGGAGTGAATAGAAAGAATATTCATTCCATTCTACAGGAGGTAATGCAAATGAAGATTATGAGTAATGAACAGTTGGTCGTCTCTTATCGTGATGCATTGAAGTCTGGTTCGGAGAAAGAATGGATTCAGATATTAAAAATGGAAATTAAAAAAAGAGGTTTAAAGCCAATAAAAGCAAAGTAGTATTAATAAATAAATAATTCAATGGGCTGTTGATAAGTCTTTAAAAGTAAAGCATCTAAGGAAACTGACACGTTTTTCCTTAGATGCTTTTTTAATGGAGATTTTTTTTAAGAAAGTAGCTATTACTTCACATTCAAGTGCTATTTTTGCCTTTTCTTTTATATCTTCAAAGACCGTCTTCGTTTCTTTCATTTATTTCACCTGTATTTTCAGCACTTTCATTTCCCATATGCCGCTGTTTTTTTAGTTCAAAATAAGTATCCATAACTCTTTCTGAAAGTTCAAGATTCATATTATGGCCTTTCCCAGAGTCATATGCCCAAGGTACAATAACTGCGATTGCCATTTCCGGTTCATCCGCTGGTGCATAGCCAACAAAGCTTAAATTAATGACTTCATGAAGCTCTTTGCCGAATTTTTCTTCTTTATCAGGTCCATCATAAAATGCTTGGGCAGTACCTGTCTTGCCTGCAGGGTTATAATTCTTGTCTCCAAAAAAACCATAGGCTGTTCCACCAGCCTCCTGTGTAACTTTACGAAATCCATCATGAACTCGTTTGAACCATTCTTCCATCCCTTCTGCGCGGTTAAGAACTTTCGGAGAAATTTCTTGTACAATTGGACCGATCTCGTCATTTTCCATTAATGGATCGTGAATCGATTTTACAATATGAGGCTCCATTCGATTGCCACCATTAGCAATAGTAGAAACATATTGAGCTAGCTGCATATTTGAATACGTATCATACTGGCCAATGGAAAAGTCCAGAAGTAAACCTGGGTTTGCAGCTTGACCTTTAAATCCAATTTGTTCGTTCGGAAGATCAATTCCGGTTTTCACACCAAGGCCATATTGTGCAAAAGATTCTCTCATTGTTTTAAACCCATATTCAAGATTTAATGGTAAGGTGCCATTAGGTATGTACTTACCATCTCCAATGTTAATAGCTATGTGAAACATATAAACGTTCGAGGACCTTTTTAGTGCATCAAGATCATTAACAACACCAAGGGGTTTCCATGACTTTTTCACAGGTGTTTGATGAATTATCATCGGAGTGTCTACATATCTATCACCTGGCTTGATTGCCCCAGTATTATACCCCGTCATGATCGTCGCTCCCTTAACTGCTGAACCGACGTTATATGCCATTGAAATATTGCCAAGTGCATCATCCTGCATTACTTCTTGGCCTGTTTCCTTATCTTTAACAATTTGTCTGCCTGCCATTGTAAGTACCTCTCCTGTGCGTGGATCCATAATAACAACATTGGCGCGATCCAGCAATGAAGTACCACTAATATTTTTTGCTTTCTTTAACTCTTCTTCAATAATCTTTTCTGTTGCTTGTTGTAACTCCATGTCAATACTTAGTACAAGATCCTGACCTCTTTTTCCATCTGTGATCGGAATCGTTTCAAGAACCTTGCCTGCTTTATCCGTTACATTTTTGACTTTTGCTTTTTGGCCGTGCAGAACCTCTTCGTATTGCTGTTCAATATAGCTCTTTCCTACCCGATCATTTCGACTGTAATCCCTTGCTAAAAAATACTCCAGCTGCTCAGCAGGTAAACCTTCATCAGATTCTGTCACCTTGCCAAGAACAGACCTTAATGTTGATTCAAAAGGATAGTATCTTTCCCAATCTGTTGTCGTATCAACACCAGGAAGAAACTTAAGATTTTCACTTACAAATGCATATTCTTCAGGCGTTACATCTCTATTTTTTACAATTTGAGGTGTCAAGGCATATCCAGTTGAAAACTCTCTATATATGGCAAGAACTTCTAAATCCTCTGCAGTGAGCTCATTCAATTCTTCCTCAGTAATGCGATCACGTTTTAACCGGTAAATTTTCTTGTCTAATTCTTTTCCCTCAAAATTTTCCTTCAATTTATCAATTTCTTTTTCAGAAACCTTTTTATCTGCTCGTTTCTGATTTTTCATAATCCAGAAATCTCTTTTATCTCCCTCTTGAACCTTATCAATATCCTTTTCTATGAGCTTAGCAAGCTTATTTGCTACTTTAAGCATATCATCTTGCTTAACTCCTGCGTTCTTTGTATAGGTAATAGCATTTTGCGGAATGTTTTCAACAATCACCTTTCCTGTCCGATCATACATCTTTCCCCTTGGTACAGGATTATTGACGGTTACATCCTCTGTTCGTTCAATCTCCCGTTTATAATCGTCTCCATACACAATTTGAACAACACCTAATCGAAGAATCAATACAGAAAACGATATAAACACTATCAAAAATAAAAGGTTTAAGCGGAATGGAATATGTGACTTTTTTTTCTCTTTCTTTTTATTCAATTTCAATCGACCCCCTCCCTCCTTTGAAAAAAAGTTAACTTGTTTCTTCCTTATCTCATTCTATAAGAAATTACTAAATATTTCTATATATAGAAATTGTTACATCAAAAAAGCACGAGTTTGCTAACCTATACATGAGCACTTAATGTAGATTTGAAAAAGTGAAAAACAGATTGAGGGGGTAAAATTTCTGATGTTTTAAGTATTAAAAGATAATAGAAATGCTGCTAATTCAAAGCTTGTATTAAGTTATAATCAAACTATTTTATTTAAATGAATGAAATAAAAAAATAGCCCTCTTATTTTGATTAATCTTCTTTCAAAATAAGAGGGCTTATCCTATTGTAAAATCAAAATTTTATAGCACTTTCTGAATCGAACTTGTTACATGACAACATTATTTATTTTAAACGTCTTTTTAATAATGAACTGCACCCCAATTGTTAGACACAACTGACAATTGGAAGTGCAGTTTTTCTATGGCAAAATATACATTTGATGAGAAACTTTAATAAACAGCTGTACTATTAATTAAGCTTCAAAAAGTAATGATTCAGGGTCTTCAATTAATTCTTTTACTCGTTTTAGGAAGGTTACTGCTTCTTTTCCATCGACGATCCTGTGATCGTAAGAAAGAGCAATATACATCATTGGACGATTCTCCATTCTTTCCGCATCAATTGCAACAGGGCGAAGATTAATCGCATGCATACCTAAGATTCCAACTTGTGGCCCATTCAGAATCGGTGTAGAAAGTAACGATCCAAATGTACCGCCATTTGTAATTGTAAATGAACCACCTTGAAGGTCTTGAAGAGATAGCTTGTTATTTCTTGCTTTTCCTGCAAGATCCATAATATCTTTTTCAATTTCTGCAAAGTTTTTGCGGTCGGCATCTCGAACAACAGGGACAACAAGGCCTTCATTAGTGGAGACAGCAACACCAATATCATAATACTTTTTCAAAATAATTTCGTCACCTTGAATCTCAGCATTAAGTAGCGGGTTTTTCTTTAAGGCTGCAACAACGGCTTTTGTAAAAAAGGACATAAAGCCTAATTTTACATCGTTTTCTTCAAAGAATTGATCCTTGCGCTTTTTGCGAAGATTCATGACATTGGTCATATCGACCTCATTAAAAGTAGTAAGCATTGCAGCTGTATGCTGAACTTCAACAAGACGGTTAGCGATTGTTTGGCGGCGGCGCGTCATACGAATGCGCTCTACTGGCTTACCAGATTCTTGCAGTACTGCAGCTTTCGGTGCTGGTGCTGGTACCGATTTCTGCTGCGGGTTAAAGGAAGATACATCTTGGGCACGAACTCTTCCAAGCGGATCAACGGTTGGAATTTGTGTTAAATCAATACCTTTTTCTCGAGCCATTTTTCTAGCAGCTGGTGAAGCAATTGGGCGTTGTGTTTCGTTGTTTTCTACTTGAAGTGCTGCGTTTTGCTCAGGCTGTTTCACTGTTTCATCAGGAGCTTGCGCTTTTTCTTCTTGTACTGGTTCAGCTTGAGCAGAAGCTCCAGTCGCTTCACCGTTTTCATCAACTACAGCGATCGTTTCGCCTACATTGACATTATCTCCTTCTTGGAATCTAACTTCTTTTAATACTCCTGAAAAATCAGAGATAATTTCAACATTAACTTTATCTGTCTCTAATTCAACAACATAATCACCTTTATTAACAAATTCACCTGGTTTCTTTAACCATTGTGCAATTGTTCCTTCTGTAATCGATTCTGCAAGCTCAGGTACTTTAATTTCAGCCACCTTATTTTCCTCCTTCATGTTTACGAGTTAATGCTTCTTCAATAATGCGGGCCTGTTCTATCTTATGAATAACCGGGTCCCCCTCTGAAGGACTAGAACGGCGACGTCTTCCTACATAATTTACTTCAACGCCATCTTTTGTAATTGCTTTTAATCTCGGCTCTACAAAGAACCATGCACCCATATTTTTTGGTTCTTCCTGAACCCATACGATTTCTTTCAAGTTTGGATAACGGTTAAATATTTCTTCAATGGTATTCATCGGGAATGGATAAATTTCTTCTACTCTTAATATATGGAACCATTCTTTATTTTCAATACTTTTTAGACTATCTGCTAAATCAATGGCCATTTTTCCACTTGCCAAGACGATACGTGTTACTTTTTCAACATCCTTACCAAGTAATGACTGCTCGAGTACAGGCTGGAATTCTCCTTCACTTAATTGAAGGCCACTTGAAGAAACAAGAGGATGACGTAATAAACTTTTCGGCGACATAATGACTAGTGGTCGCACCTCTTCACGATTCAAAATGGCTGCCTGTCTGCGTAAAATATGAAAATATTGAGCAGATGATGTTAAGTTGGCGACGGTCCAGTTATTTTCAGCAGCTAATGATAAAAATCTCTCTAATCGAGCACTTGAATGTTCTGGTCCTTGTCCTTCATAGCCATGTGGCAGCAGCATAACAAGTCCAGATTTTTGTCCCCATTTTGCACGTCCAGCAGCGATAAACTGATCAAATATGACTTGAGTAGAGTTGGCAAAATCTCCAAATTGCGCTTCCCAAAGCACTAGTGTTTCAGGTGCAAAAACATTATAGCCGTATTCAAATCCGAGAACAGAAGTTTCAGATAGTGGGCTATTATGAATCGCAAATGATGCTTTCGCTGATGGTAATAAATGAAGCGGTGAAAATGATTTTCCAGTTTCATTATCATGCAAAACGATATTTCGATGGGCAAAAGTTCCCCTCTCGGAATCCTGACCTGTCAAACGAATCGGTGTTCCATCCTTTAGAATAGAGGCAAATGCCAATGTTTCAGCATGTCCCCAGTCGATTTTCCCATCACCATCTAATGCGTCCAGTCTTCTCTTCAATATTTTTTCAAGCTTATTGAAAATAATGTATTTTTCTGGGAACGCTAATAGATCTTGATTAATTTCTTTCAAAGTTTCAAAAGGGACAGCAGTATTTAAGTTTGGAAGACCTTTTTCTACTATTTCTGGCGTATTCATTGATTCGATATCAATTTTCTTATCAGGAACCTTTTCATAGGCAGCTTTTAGCTTAACAATTACGTCTTCTTCCAATTGTGCAACGGCTTCCTTAGTAACTGCTGATTCACTTACTAGCTTTTGACTATAAAGTTCCTTGACTGTTGCATGGGTATGGATAATTTTATACATCAAAGGATTCGTTGTCATTGGCTCATCCATTTCATTATGACCAAAACGACGGTATCCGATAAGATCAATTAAGAAGTCCTTTTGAAATTTTTCTCTATATTCACATGCCAATCTTGCGGCTGCCAAACAAGCTTCCGGATCATCTGCATTCACATGTAATATAGGTATTTCATACCCTTTTGCTAGGTCACTTGAATACCTGGTTGATCGTGAGTCACGTGATTCAGTTGTAAATCCAATCGTATTGTTCGAAATAATATGAATGGAGCCGCCAGTATTATAGCCTGTTAACTGCCCAAGATTGAGAGTTTCTGCCACAACTCCTTGACCTGGAAATGCAGCATCTCCATGGATGATAATTGAAAGTGCAGAACGATAATCAACTGCTGGATATCCTTTTTCTGAACGCTTATCCTGAGCAGCACGTGTATATCCTTCTACAACTGGGCCAACAAATTCTAAATGACTTGGATTATTCGCTAGCGTTAGACGGGCAATGGTTGTGTTTTCAGCTATAATTTTTTTATCTAAACCTAGATGGTATTTTACATCCCCTGTCCATCCATAACTAATGCCAATTGAACCCTCTGAAGGAACTAGCTCCTTATTTGGTGCATGCTGAAATTCAGCAAAAATCATTTCATATGGCTTCCCAAGAACATGGGCTAGGACATTTAGACGTCCACGGTGAGCCATACCAATATTGATTGTCTTTGTCCCATTCGTAACGGATTCAGTAACAATTTCATCAAGCAAAGGAACTAACGTGTCAAGACCTTCAATGGAAAATCTCTTTTGTCCTACAAATGTTCGGTGAATGAATTTTTCAAATTCCTCTACTTCAGTAAGTCTCTTAAGTACTTTCGTTTTTTCTTCCGTTTTTAATTTAGGTTTTAGACTGCTTGTTTCAACTTTTCTGCGAAGCCAGTCTTTTTCGTTTTCATCATATACATGATGAAATTCATAAGCGATCGTATCCATGTATACACTTTTTAAATATTCAATTGCATCATAGCAAGTTTTTAGAGGAATAGGCGCATCCTTACAGATTACACCTGCAGGAAGTGAATGAAGATCCTCCTCTGTTAAACCGTACTGAGAAAGCTCAAAAAGATTTTTTTCAGGTTTATGATCCTTTAATGGATATATATCTGCAGCTCGGTGACCGTAAGATCGAATATTATCTGCCAGACGGATAACAGCCAGTGTTTTTTCTAATTGATTAGCTGATGTATATGAGACGCTAGCTTCTGCTTTTGGAGAGCTCGCTTTTACATCAATTGGTGAACCAGTTGTATCAAAATAGGCTCTCATATCTGGATCTACTGATTCTGGATTTTGTAAATAATTTTCATATAACTCGATGACATAGCCAAGGTTCGGGCCATAAAAACCTTCATCAAAAGGCCTCTCACCATTCAATGGCTTTTTCATGAAAAAAACCTCCATCACTGTATTGGAAAAAACCTATTTCCTCATTAACCTCTCCCAAAAAAACTATAAAATGTAAATTAAAAGAATAATATTATTTTTCAGGGATAAATAATTTCCAATGCAATTTTATCACGATAAAGTGACTAATTCAAAGGTTTTAAACATACATATAGTGTAAATTTCCCTCGTATATGTAAAAACAAAAAACTTATTCTGATAAAATAATTACAATATTTAGACAATAAACTTTTATCTCTTCTTCGCTTACAATTTTTGCCTCTATAATTCGTATAGAAAAAATAGTTATCAGAAGGGATTGACTTTTCAGAATGTAATAGTGTAAAGTTTAAAAAAATTGAATACGAATTTCTTATCAAGAGAGGTCGAGGGTAAGGCCCAGTGACGCCTCAGCAACCATCAATCACATATGATTGAAAAGGTGCTAATTCCTGCAAGTTTTTTTAAAACTTGAAAGATAAGAAGAATGGCGCTGTTTCTTTTGAAAAGTCTTCTTCTTATAAGAGGGCTTTTTTTATTTTTTATCTATAAAAAAACTAAGTTTACTAACCTATTAAAGTGAAATTCAATGCAAAAAATACTCATTTGATTAAGGAGTGTTCATGATGCGTAAGGTTGATACAATACTTGCACAAATCGGCAATCGAAGTGAAACGGCTACAGGGTCTGTTAATCCTCCTGTATATTTTTCAACTGCCTATCGCCATGAAGGGATTGGTCAGTCAACTGGATTCGATTATATCCGTACTGGTAATCCGACAAGGGCTTTATTGGAAAAAGCAATTGCGGAGCTTGAAGAAGGTGATCAAGGTTTTGCATGCAGCTCTGGAATGGCTGCTATACATACCCTCCTCTCACTTTTTCAATCCGGTGATGAATTTATCGTGTCAAAAGATCTTTATGGTGGTACATATAGACTCTTTGAACAAGGCTTCAAAAAATGGGGGCTGCAGTGCAAATATATTCGAACTTTCTCTGAAGAGGTTCTTACTAAGGAAATTTCTTCTCAGACAAAAGCGATATTCATTGAAACGCCTACAAATCCATTAATGGAGCAAACGAATATTTCAGAAGTAGCTTCGTTCGCTAAAAAGCATAATTTATTACTTATTGTTGATAACACTTTTTATACACCTATTTTACAACAGCCTTTGAAATTAGGAGCAGACATTGTTATCCACAGCGCAACCAAATACATAGGCGGACATAATGACGTATTGGCGGGCTTGATTGTTGCTAAGGGAAAGGATTTATGTGAGCAGCTTACACTTTATCACAATGCGACAGGTGCGGTGCTTAGTCCCTTCGATTCTTGGTTGCTTATGAGAGGGATGAAAACTCTTGCCCTCCGAATGGAGCGACATGAAAGAAATGCACAGAAAATTGTAGACTATTTATCAAGTCATGATGCAGTTACGGATGTCCTCTACCCAGGACGTGGAGGAATGATATCTTTTCGGATCAAAAATGAAGAATGGATAAATCAATTTTTGCAAAGCCTTAACCTTATTTCATTTGCTGAAAGTCTTGGAGGAGCTGAGAGCTTTATTACCTATCCTGCTACCCAGACTCATGCTGATATACCAAAGGATATTAGAATTGAAACTGGAGTATGTAACCGATTATTACGATTTTCAGTAGGAATAGAAAATACAGAAGATATTATTCATGATTTAGAAATTGCATTTGCCAAAGTCATGGAGGGGGTGGCGATATGAGTGATGCAAATGACTATTCATTTGAAACAAAGCTTCTACATAATCAGCATAAGTTTGATCCATTAACAGGTGCGGTTAGCGTAGCCATACAACATGCCTCCACCTTTCATCAGAGCGATTTCAATACATTTGGCAAATACGATTATGGCCGAAGTTTAAATCCTACACGTGAGGCACTTGAATCTGTTATTGCGGAGTTAGAGGAAGGAACACATGGATTCGCTTTTTCCTCGGGGATGGCAGCCATCTCCACTGCCTTCCTCCTATTATCACAAGGTGATCATGTAATCATTACGGAAGATGTGTACGGCGGGACATTCCGATTCGTCACGAAGGTTCTTTCACGATATGGAATTGAGTACACATTTGTTGACATGACCGATTTAGAGGCTGTAAAGAGGGCTGTTCGTCCAAATACGAAGGTGTTTTATGTAGAAACACCTTCCAATCCCCTTTTAAAGGTTACTGATATTAAAGCAATTTCTTCGATTGCAAAAGAGCATGAGGCATTAACATTTGTTGATAACACTTTTTTAACGCCTGCCCTGCAAAGGCCCCTTACTTTAGGAGCAGATTTAGTACTGCATAGTGCAACGAAATTTTTATCTGGTCATAGTGATGTCGTAGCAGGTTTAGCAGTTGTAAAGAATACTGAACTAGCGAAAAAACTAGGGTTTTTACAAAATTCTTTTGGTGCAATTTTAGGAGTCCAGGATGCATGGCTCGTTCTGCGTGGACTGAAAACATTACATGTCAGAATGGATCAATCTATGAAATCAGCAAGGAAACTTACATCGTTTTTACAAAAAAATCCAGTAATTAAACGAGTATATTACCCTGGAATTGCCGATCATCCGCAATTTCAAATCCAAATGAGACAGGCTTATGGCCCTGGTGCAGTCATTTCATTTGAACTTGAAAACGAACAGGCAGCTAAAGAGTTTGTTTCAAACATAAAAATTCCTGTATTTGCCGTAAGCTTAGGAGCAGTTGAATCAATCCTCTCCTACCCTGCAAAAATGTCTCATGCATCAATGACAATAAAGGAAAGACATAGCAGAGGAATTACGGATGGACTTCTCCGTCTATCCGTCGGATTGGAAAATCCCGATGACTTAATCAGTGATTTTACATCTTCTTTATCACTGATTAACGAGGTGTAAAACTCCATTTTTGAAGTTTCAATTGATCGCAGATTAACGGGCTGTAAGACCCCCACTTCAAGAAGTTGAGTTAAGAATAAATTTCTAAGTGGGGGATCAACAGCCCGTAAAAGCCCGACGACGGACAGGATGTCCTAGTCAGGCGAAAGCCACAGGACGTGGCGTTTTGAGCGTGATTGGTTCAACTAACAATCAGTGGGGAATGAAGGAAAACCCCCACTGATTGAAGTTTCACTTTATCTATTACATTTAAAACGTATTGCTAAGGAGGATGGAAATGAGTTTCCTAGAAAGAATGAAAGATGAAATTTTAATAGCTGATGGTGCAATGGGAACTCTTCTTTACTCTTATGGAACGGATAGTTGTTTCGAAAATTTGAATCTCTCCCATGCTGAACAAATCCAACAAATTCATGAAGCATACATTCTTGCGGGCGCGAATTTGATTCAAACCAACACTTACGCTGCTAATTACTTAAAATTGCAAAGATATGGACTAGAAGAACAGGTGAAAGAGATTAACACCTATGCGGTTAGAAATGCTAGAAATGCAATAAAAAAAGACGCGTATGTTGTAGGAACAATAGGTGGAATTAGAGGAATAAGGCCAAATACTGTTTCAATTGAGGAAATAAAGAGAAGCTTTAGAGAACAGCTTTATTGCCTTTTGCTAGAAGGTGTAGACGGTATCTTGCTAGAAACCTATTATGATCTTGAAGAGCTTGAACATGTCTTAGCTATTACAAGAAAAGAAACGGATTTGCCGATTATTGCCCAAGTTTCTCTTCATGAGGTTGGAATTCTCCAAGATCAAACACCAATTTCTGAAGCACTTTCTCGCCTAGAAAAGTTAGGGGCTGATGTAGTTGGGTTAAATTGCAGACTCGGCCCACACCATATGCTGTTGACTTTAGAAGGGATTCCTCTTCCAAAGCAAGCTTATTTATCCTCTTATCCAAATGCGAGTATACCTGCTTATACAGATGGCAAATTTCACTATGAAGGAGATTCTGAATATTTCAGGCAATCTGCAAGGGACTTTCGGAATCAAGGTGTACGACTTCTTGGTGGATGCTGCGGAACAACTCCTGATCATATTCGTGCATTTGCAAAAGAATTAAAGGGACTCCCTCCTATTACTGAAAAGAAGGTAAAGAATAGTAAAAAGATAATTATTTCAAATTCATCTGCAACCTTACGAGAAGATCCTCCTTTGCAGGATATAGTTAAAGAACGAGCATCCATTATCGTCGAACTTGACCCACCCAAAAAACTAAATACAGATAAATTTTTCGAAGGGGCTAAAGCGTTAGAAAATATTGGAATCGATGCGATTACGCTCGCGGATAATTCTTTAGCTTCTCCAAGAATTTGCAATTCGGCAATTGGTTATCGGATTAAAAAGGAAATAGGCACACGGCCATTGATCCATATTACATGCAGAGATCGAAATATTATTGGATTGCAGTCCCATTTAATGGGGCTGCATACCCTTGGACTTCATGATGTTCTTGCTGTCACTGGTGATCCAGCTAGAGTTGGAGATTTTCCAGGGGCATCGTCTGTTTATGATATGTCTTCCTTTGAATTAATCCAAATGATAAAACAATTAAATGCAGGTTTATCCATATCAGGTAAAGATCTTGGTGAAAAAACAGCTTTTTCTGTTGGTGCTGCTTTTAATCCGAATGTGAAATCACTTGATAGAGCTGTGCAGCGACTTGAGAAAAAAATTGAATATGGCGCCGATTACTTTATAAGCCAGCCTATTTTTTCAGAGGAAAAATTAATAGAGGTTCATGGAGCAATTAAACATTTAAAGAAACCGTTATATATCGGGCTTATGCCATTAACAAGCAGTAAAAATGCAGAATACCTTCATCATGAGGTACCAGGTATTAAAATATCAGATTCAATTCGCGCTCGAATGGCTGAGCTTAAAGATGACTCGATACTTGCTGCTCGTGAAGGAATTGCCATTACGAAATCTTTAATTGATGCTGCAACAGAATTATTTAACGGAATTTATTTAATTACTCCGTTTATGCGCTATGAAATATCAGTTGAATTATCAGCATATGCCCATGAAACAAGTGCCAAGATTTCAAGGAGGAGACAAAATGCGGAAGTCACAATTAACTGAACAACTAAAGAAAAAAATACTCATTATGGATGGCGCAATGGGAACTATGCTTCAGAACGCCAATTTGTCACCTGAGGATTTTGGCGGAGAGGAATATGACGGTTGTAATGAAAACTTAAATATCACTTCTCCTTCTGTTATAGAGCAAATTCATATTGAATATTTACAAGCAGGCGCAGATATTATTGAGACGAATACTTTTGGTGCGACAGGCATTGTTCTGGATGAGTACAATCTTGGCCATAAGGCGTATGAGATAAATAAAAAAGCTGCACAGATAGCCAGAAAAGCAGCTGATCAGATTTCAACAACAGACTGGCCAAGATTTGTTGCGGGCTCACTTGGCCCAACAACTAAAACATTAAGTGTCACTGGCGGTACAACTTTTGAAAAACTTATTGAATCTTATGAAGAACAAGCGATTGGGCTAATTGATGGACAAATCGACCTTCTCCTTTTGGAAACGAGTCAAGATATGCTGAATGTAAAAGCTGGATTTATCGGTATTCAAAAAGCATTCGAAAAAAAAGGAAAGCAATTGCCTATTTTTGTTTCTGGCACAATCGAACCAATGGGTACAACACTAGCTGGTCAATCGATTGAAGCATTTTATATTTCGCTGGAACATATGAAGCCATTAGCTGTCGGTTTGAATTGTGCGACTGGACCTGAGTTCATGCAGGACCATATCCGTTCCCTATCAAGTCTTGCCTCAGCTGCCGTAAGCTGTTATCCAAATGCAGGATTACCAGATGAAGAAGGACAATATCATGAAACACCTGAATCGCTTGCGAAAAAGCTGGGGGGATTTGCTTCTGAAGGCTGGCTCAATATTGTCGGAGGTTGTTGCGGAACGACACCGGAACATATTAAAGCCATTGCTGATGAAATGAAAAACTATCCACCAAGAAATTTTGAAAAAAAATTAGTCCATAAAGTTTCCGGTATCGAACCTCTTATCTATGATGATCCTACCCTCCGTCCTATTATGGTTGGAGAACGCACTAATGTCATCGGGTCTCGTAAGTTTAAAAGATTAATAAAAGAAGCTAAATATGAGGAAGCTTCTGAAATTGCTCGTGCACAAATGAAAGGAGGAGCACATGTCATTGATGTCTGTCTCGCAGATCCTGATCGTGATGAAATCCATGATATGGAATCCTTCATGAAGGAGCTTGTCAAAAAAGTGAAGGCCCCTCTTGTTATCGATTCAACTGATGAGATAGTTATTGAAAAAGCTCTTTCATATTCACAAGGCAAGGCCATTATTAACTCTATTAACCTTGAAGACGGTGAAGAGCGATTTAGTGCAATTGCTCCCCTCGTTCACAAATACGGAGCTGCCGTTGTTGTCGGAACGATTGACGAAAAAGGCATGGGTGTTTCAGCTGAGAAGAAGCTTGAGATTGCAAAACGGTCCTTTGATCTGCTCGTTCATAAATATGGCTTTCAACCAGAAGATCTCATATTTGATCCTCTTGTTTTCCCTGTTGGCACTGGTGACGAACAATATATTGGAAGTGCAAAAGCAACAGTTGAAGGGATTCGTCTAATTAAAGAAGCCTTCCCTGAAGTTCAAACCATTCTTGGAATCAGCAACATCTCTTTCGGCCTCCCTCCTGTCGGTCGTGAAATTTTGAATTCTGTTTTTCTCTATCACTGTACACAGGCTGGACTCGACTATGCGATTGTCAATACGGAAAAGCTTGAAAGATTTGCTTCCATTCCAAAAGAGGAAGTTAAGCTTGCGGAGTCACTATTATTTGAAACGACTGATAAGTCACTTGCTGAATTTACCGACTTTTACCGAGATAAGAAAAAAGAACAGAAAAGCATCATGCCTGACATGACGCTTGAAGAACGCCTTTCCTATTATATTATAGAAGGAACAAAGGAAGGACTTATTCCAGATTTGGAAGAAGCATTAAGCAGATATCCTGCCCCACTCGATATTATTAACGGACCCTTAATGAATGGCATGAAGGAAGTCGGACGTTTATTTAATGATAATCAGCTCATTGTGGCAGAGGTTTTGCAAAGTGCAGAGGTAATGAAGGCTTCTGTTTCATTTCTTGAGCCTTTTATGGAGAAAGACGACTCAAGTGCAGGAAAAGGTAAAATTGTATTGGCTACTGTAAAGGGTGATGTACACGATATCGGTAAAAATTTGGTCGATATCATTTTAAGCAATAATGGATATAAAGTAATCGATCTTGGCATTAAAGTTCCACCTTCAGAGCTAGTTGAAACGATTAAAAGAGAAAAACCAGATATGGTTGGATTATCAGGCTTGCTCGTAAAATCTGCTCAGCAAATGGTCCTAACTGCACATGATTTGAAGCAGGCAGGAATAGATATCCCTATTCTTGTTGGCGGTGCTGCTCTTTCACGTAAATTCACAGATACAAAAATTGCTAAAGAATATAATGGACTTGTCCTATACGCTAAAGACGCCATGAATGGACTCTCCATCGTCAACCAACTGCAGAATCCTGAAGAATATGAAATATTAAAGCGTGAGCATTTAGAAAAGCAAGCAAAGACTCAAAATGCTGTTCCATTTGATAGAAGCACGATTTCAGCTTCAACTGCTGTAAAAGTTCGCCCAAAACTAAATACGGATGTTCCAGTTTATATACCTTTAGATTTAAAACGACGTGTTTTGACATCGATTTCAATCTCGCATATTGAGCCATATATAAATAAGCAAATGCTGATTGGACATCATCTTGGTCTAAATGGAAAGCTTGAGAAGCTGCTTGCAGAAGGTGATGAAAAGGCGATAAAAATTAATGAAATTGTAAATGGATTAATTGAAGATGCAAAGGAAAAAGGCTGGATCGCCCCAGCAGCTGTTTATCAATTCTTCCCTGCCCAATCGGATGGAGATAAGGTACTGATTTATAATGAAAAGCAGACGGATATTATCGAAGTATTTGAATTTCCAAGACAGGAAGTAGAACCATATCTATGTTTAGCAGATTATTTAAAACCAAAGGACAGCGGCCAAATGGACTATGTCGCATTTTTTACTGTTACGGCTGGAAAAGGGATTAGGCAGGTTGCTGACAATTTAAAGGCACAAGGAAGATTTCTAGAATGTCATGCACTGCAATCACTTGCACTTGAAACGGCAGAAGGCTTTGCAGAACTCGTTCATAGACAGATACGTGACCGTTGGGGCTTCCCTGATCCTGTTGATATGACAATGAAAGCGCGCTTCGCTGCGAAATATCAAGGGCAACGCTTTTCATTTGGCTATCCAGCTTGTCCTGATTTAGAGGATCAGCGAAAGCTATTCAATCTCATTCGTCCTGAGGATATTGGTGTTCATTTAACAGAAGGCTGTATGATGGAGCCTGAAGCATCCGTTTCTGCTATCGTTTTTGCTCATCCGGAGGCGAAGTATTTTAACGTTTCTAAGGTTTAGGTTATTTGATAGCAATATTTGAATCTTCACATTAATAATAAGTTGGGCTGTCTTTTATTCATTGACAGCCTTAACTGTTATATTAAATGTATTGTTACCCTAACTATGCAGTTGTTTCTTTAACAATTATACGAATCACTCTGTCATTTTTTGGATCAAATTTGATGTTAATAAATAAGCCAAATTCTCTTCCTCCCTCAACTACTACAAGCTTAAATTTTTCAATAGAAGAATTTGCTTTGTCTTCCCTGCCAATGTGAAGATAATCGACAATTTTCGCTTTTGGGTATTTTTCCTTTGCCGTTTTCACTGCTAGTTGTCCCCATTTTGCATAGGGAGGTGCTTCAGGTTGCGCATACGTTATGGATGTAGGAATAAATATAAGCATAAATAAACTTAATACAATAGGAAGATGCTTTCTATTCATTACCCTTCATACCCTTTCCCATTTCTCAATTCCTCTCTGATCCGTTCTTCCTCTTCTTTTACAGAAATATAAGCAATTTGTTCTTCCAATAAATGATGAAATATATCTTTATCTTCTTGGCATTCAAATCCTAAATCTTTTTTCATACCTATTACACCCCTTCAAATGTTCGTTTTATAATAGAATTTGACAATGCTCTCTTTGTTATTCCAAGTTGCGTGATTCATGTCACAAAGCCTGTTTCCTTTTAAGTTTATAATTAATATTAATCAGAAAAAATAAAATGTGGTGAGTATAATGGATAATAAATTTATTTCTCTATATACGGAAATTGGTGGCGCAGAAACGATTGAAAAGCTTGTGAATGCATTCTACCCACGAGTTTATGCGGATAAGGATTTAAGCCCTTTGTTTCAAGATGATATGGAGGAAATAAAAAGAAAACAGATAATGTTTCTTTCACAATTTACTGGAGGACCTGCTCTATACAGTCATGAATTTGGGCCGCCTGCTATGCAGAAACGCCATCTTCCATTTGAGATTACACCGAAACTGGCAAAATGTTGGCTCCATTGTATGAGAGAGGCATTCGAGGAGATTGGTCTAAATGAACATCCTGCAGGAATTCTGTTTTATGATCGATTAAAACAGGTGGCAGCAATAATGGTTAATTGTCCTGATCAATAGAAAAACGTAAAGCCCCCTAATAATCAAAAACGAATTAAGGCAAAATGAAAAGGCATGATTCCAGTGCAATACCGGATTCATGCCTAGCAAGCTGCTAATGAATAACCCGTGTCTAACTTTTATGAGTCACTTCATAGTCATGCGTTTCTTCCATCACTTATGTATGTCCCATTTTTTTAAATAAATTTTCTGAGTGAGCAAGGATAATGATGACAATCAACGTTGAAAGTACGAACAAAAGATCCATTGACTTGTATAAATAAGATACGGCAACCGGAATCATACAAAACGAAGCGAGACCTGCAATCGTAAAGCTTTTAGACATAGGATATATAATTATAAAAACGATAATAATCAGCAGTGCTAACAATGGTTCAAAAGTAATGATTCCGCCTATAAAAGTTGAAACCCCTTTTCCCCCTTTTAAGTGAAAAATTATTGGCTTAATATGACCAATTACGGTTAGCGTTAAACCGAATAATAGCTCAATTTCCGAGAGATTTAGAATCTTCCCAATAAGAATGACAAGACTGCCTTTCAGTGCATCACCAAGAAATGTGATGACAAATGCTTTTTTTCCATATAAACGTCCAATATTTCTAGCTCCTGGATTTCCTGATCCTTGAGTATGAATATCCCCTTTTTTACGGATGAATTTTACTAGAAAATGAGCAGTTAAAAAATTTCCGATAAAATAGGAGCCAATATAGAAAAAAATCGTATTCATCATTATTATCTCCAGCCTTTTTATTAGCAGTTTAATAGCAGTGATTTTAGCTAGTAATTTGTGTGGTACATTTAGGTAATGCTTATTATATAGATATGTATGATACTAGAATATATCCTTATTATCCTAGATTTCATATTAATAATTCAATAGTTAAAGGCAGTTTCATAGGTCTTTTTTCGACCATGAAACTGCCTTAGTTCTGTCTAATAGAAATTTTTCATTAAGTGTGCAAACTTCTTTCTCGATTATTTTTTCAAGTTCAGTTCTCCTTGTTGCTTATATGAACCAATTTCATAAGAAGAAATTTTCTGTGGTGATAATGCATATATTGATTTTCCAATAAAAAGTAATCTTTCAATGTTGTTTTCCCATTCCTCATATGGAGCCTTAGCGTCCTGATGAGTTAATTTTGTCTTTAATGTAAATCCCTTCTTTAAGTCAATATTGTAGACATAGGCACCTTGGAATTCATAGTTGGACTCATATTGACTATTTTCTGAATTTTGATATACGGCTATCGGAAATGCAAAAATGTTTTTCTTTTTATCATATAGAAGTGCTTTATGGTCATAGTTGAGTGGTGAATACGTTCCTCTGCCTCCTATAATTTCTGTGAATTTTTCTTTTGGATTAGCCATGTCACTAACATCGAATAGCGAGATTTTTACTCCATTCGTTAATATAATTGGCTGATTTCCTTCTCCTTTCCCAGTTAATACCTTCGTATCATGCCCGAAGCCAATAACATGATTTTCATCATAGGGGTGCAGATAGTTGCTAAATCCAGGTATTTTTAATTCTCCTATTACCTTTGGTTTTTGTGGGTTTGAACCATCTATAACAAATAAGGGATCTGTTTGCTTAAAAGTCACAATATATATTCGGTCATTCATGAAACGTGCGGAATAGATTCGTTCACCTCTAGCTAAATCCTCTAGTTCTCCAACCTGCTTTAAATTTTGATCAAGGATATAAAGATTATTTGCTGATGGTCTTTTATCATCCCAAACCTGGCCTTTTGTTGTGGCAATTCTAAAATATCCTTTATATTCATCCATTGAAAATTGATTCAATACCGTTCCCGAAACTTCACTAGAGCTATGGAAATCCACTTTCATCCCATTGACAGTAAATTTATAAACTGACGTATCAGCCTGGAAGGAATGATCATTCTGTGTTGAATAAGGATAATAATTCGTAACGGCAAGATAAAGATTGTCTTTTGACATGTAGATATTATCGCCGCTTCCTAAATAAGTTGAGAGACTTATATCAGCTTTTGGATTATTAAGGTCAATTACAGCAATATTCGTGAAATTAGATTCGTTGGAATCCGGGAAATATTGAATTTTATTATAGTCTATCGGCTGCATGGCAGTTTGTTTTGCGGAATCAAAGTATTTTGGCCTCATATCCATTTCTGGATTATCTTTCAGCAACCATATATCTGCATATTTATTTGCGATTAAATATACTTTACCATCCATTAATCTCGATGACATAAGGTAGCCTTCAATTTCTATCTCTCTTACTTTTTTAGGGCTCTTTTTGTTTTTCACATTATAGATATACGCTTTTGTTGTTTCATGGATAGGGGCAATCCTTATTTTCGCGCTATCATTTTGTTGAGATGAAGGCTGATTCATGTTTCCGTAGCTATGGCCCATGATCACCAATTGATCCTTGTGTAAAAACATTTGGTAAGGAGAGAAGGATTGTTCAAATGTAATCTTTGACTCTAAAGACATTTGATTCGAAGGAACTGCTTTTACAATTTGCACTTTTCCATCTACGACCTGGTAGATATGTGATCCATCTGTTTTAACAACATCCCCTTCATCAATTCCTTTAACTTGTACATTTGTTTCCGAATAATCCGCACCTGCATCATTAGATTTTGAAGATTCCTCTTTAGCCGTATTCATTTCAGAAGTTTTTAATTCTCTTTGCTCTTCTTTTAATCGTTTTAATAATTGGGCATTCAATTTACTCTTTGAGTCAACAGTAGGCAGTTTTTCTTTCACTGTGAAGGTTTGCTTATTTATTGATAGCATGTTTCTTCCTAAATCGGATTTTATATCTTTTGTTACATATAAAGTATAATACTGTGGTAGCAATGAATAGCCATTAGCTGGAGGTTCAACCATAATTGTTTTCTGATTATTACTCAAAGAAACAGATACCTTTTGCTTCTCTCCTTTTTCATTACTTACATAAACAGTTTTTTCATTGACACTTGATGGTTTTAGTTTTTCTGAAAAATGAATCTTCCAAACCTTATTTTGAAGTACAATCATTTTATCATCTTCTACATCCATTCCGCTTACAACCTTTAATTGGGTTGTAAAGAAAAACGTGAAAAAGATGATGAAAAATGATACAACTCCGATCATAATAAACCATTTATTTTTCATTGACTTCACCCCTTTATTAGCTATTGACGCATAACCACTTCCATTTGTTACAAATATTGTATAAAAAACCAAATATTTTACCTTGTTTCAAAAAAAAATCCACTCAGGATTTGAGTGGATTTGCTCTTATTTATATGAATTTTACCAGTCTTGTGTATTTTCAAGTAATCTATCTATTTCAATCCGTCTGATTATATTACTAAAATCTTCATCTGCCATATCTACTGTTGCTTCTAATAGTTTATCAATATCTGTTTTTATTAAGATCAAAATCAGACCTCCTTTGTTGAATTGGAGCAATAAATAATATTTTCACTAGATTATTCGTAATCAAGTTGCTAGTTTTGGGGGTACAAAAAAAGAGAAAACAATTTTTATTCATTCAAAATGAACAAGAAATCGTTTTTTTTTTGATTTCTTTTCAGCTGATCTTAATATTTCTGCTTCGTCAAAAAATATAAAAACCATACAGCATGATTTTGTTCATCTAAAGCCGCACGTTTAAAAGCAGCCTTAATTCTTGGATCTGCTGTTTCGTCAGAGACATCTAAATAAAAATCCACAGTTTGCTGTTCATCAATTAGTGCAAACTCAAGCCCCTTTTTATAGTTATTGGGGCATTGTTCCATTAATTGTGGAATTGGTTGACTACCAGTTAAATTTACGTACAATTGTGAAAATGTATGAAGATGCTTACTTTCATCTTGTTTTATTTCAAGGATTTGCTCTTTTTCTTTTTGTGTCGGCGCCATATTTGCTAGTTTTTGATAGCATTGAATAGCACTGTACTCACCATTTATTGCTTTCGTTAAATTTGCGATTATTTTTTCAGTTTGTCTATATGAATTTGGATAATCATAAAATGGATACAATCGTATTCCTCCTCTGTAAAAAAAATATCCCTTTATAATACGAGAAATTTCATTTAATGTGCCTATTTTTGATTCTGTTGTTTGAAAGTAAAAGTTGTCTATGAGATGAATAGTCAAAAAACAAACAAAAATCAATTTGATTATGGTATTATATTTAACCGTATGGTTGTTACATAGGAGGTACTAGTTTTGTACAAATTTAATCGAATCATCATTTTTGTTTTTACTACTATTAGCTTTTTTATACTCCCTACATTAACAGCAGCTCATAATGGTGCACGGGATGAATTAGGAGGGCATTTTCGTAAGGCAGATTGTGTCTATTTACTTCATGAACCTTCCTCACTTGCAAAAACAGCAGCCAATATGGATGAACTCATTCAATTAATTAAAAAATATAACAGCAATTCCAGTTGTGCATCTGGTTTGTCTAAAGAAAATGTTGATTTAGAGGGCTATTCATTTCCAAACCAAAATGAAACAGGTCAAAAGGAAGTTTCAACACCATCTGATAATATATCTTCTACAGAAGAACCAAATGATGCGATTAAATTAGGTACGAGGTATCCTGCTGAACTTGTAAAATGCACCGATGGGGATACTGCACAATTTAAGATAAACGGACAAACCTATATAACAAGATTTTTATATATTGATACACCAGAAAGCACAAACAAAATAGAACCGTTTGGAAAAGAGGCAAGTACATATACATGCTCCTTCTTAAGGTCAGGAAATATTACGCTGGAAACGGATGGAGATCGAGTTTTCGATAAATATAATCGCTTGCTTGCATGGGTTTGGGTTGATGATCAATTGCTTCAAGAGGAAATAACAAAAGCTGGCTTTGTAGAGGATTTCTATGATTATGGTGACTATTTATATGAAGACCGCATTGTTTCTTCGATGGCTGAGGCAAAAAAATTATCAAAAGGTATGTATGCAACCACAGTTGAAGAGATGGATGAAATAGAAAATAGAACAGTGGCCATTCCAGATAAAACCGAAGAAGCTGTTACAGATCCTACACAAACAGAAAAAATCGACAACAATCAAAAGGATGAAAGCAGCGAAACGAAAGAAAAAAATAGCGAGGAAAATGGGATTTCTGACAAAGTAATAATTGGACTATTAGTAATCGTTTTTCTGTATTATTTTATTAGAAGAAAAAATAGAAAATAAATTCACTGTAAAAGAGACCATATGAAAACTAAACTGCACAATGATTGATTAACAAACTTTTTCAATCATTGTGCAGTTTTTAATGAAATCCCTATTTTTATGATGCTTTATTATGTTCGATTGCTAGTGTATTGTCTTTTCTAATAATTAATCGAGGCGTGGTTGATATTAAAAGGACAGCAACAAATGAACATAATGCAAACGCTCCTAGCATTGTTGCACCATTTACTGCGAAAGAGAATAGAATTGGATCCATACCTTCTGGTGCGTACTCTCCAAAGAAAATAGCTCCTGCAATGAAATGCCAGAAGTATCGCGCCAGACTGCCAACAAATATTGCTGCAACGATCCACCCGTACGCTTTTTTCTTGTCGCCAAAACGCAATTCCTTTTGTATTAAATTATAAAATAAACCTGCAAAACCAATACAAGCGAATGCAATGAAATATTCAATGAATGCTTGAGTAGGTGTGGCAATCCAAGCATCCCCCATTACGATTTGAAGAATACCCCAAAGTAAACCTGAGATTAAGCTAACACGAAATCCCCAGCGAAAGGCTAGAATAAAAATTGGTATCATAGCAACTGAAATCGAAATATTTGGAGTTGGCTTAATCGATGGCAATAGATCTAAAACAATTGCAAATGCAGCAAAAAAAGAAGCCTCGATCAATGCAATCAGACTTATTTTCCTCATAAAAAAAACTCCCCTTTTGTTTAATACGTTACCTCAAGGGGAGAATAGAAATTCATGTAAAATAAACATTCTACTCATGCCACATTCCTACGCTAGAATTGACTAACAGGTTCGAAGGGTCAGAACAACTATGTGTTCACTCTCAGCAATTAGCTCCCCTTGTGGTTACGTTTATGTAATTGTTCCTATATTAGTATATATGACTTTCCAACATATGTGAAGTTGAAATGTTCATATTACTCCCCTCTCAACTTCCTAAATTATTAATTCCAATTTTTTCTTCATTTTACATGAAAATGGGACTACCCCTGCCCTATTTATGTTATTTATAATAATAATACATAAGGGAGGGAATACATTGAAATTACGTTTAAATAAAACTTCAGCAATTTCAGTAATTATTGTAGCGTTTTTGGTGATTTTAGCAGCAGTAATTTGGACTGTTCAAGCAGGAAATAAAGCTGAACAAATTCCTTTTTCCTCCGTTGAGAACTTGATAATTGCTCAAAAAGGTGAGCTAGTTACAATCAATGAACATAAAGACGGTAAGCTCATGATTTCTACGAGTGAAGGAAATTATTTTTCGCATGTTCCTCCGAACAGTCAAATGATTGATAAAATAGTAGAAAACTATAATGTTCAATATACATTTTCTTCAAGCAGTCCTTATACACCATGGGTTCTTGGCGGACTTGTTACGGTCCTTGCAGGTATCGGCATTTATTTATATAAATCCGGAAAAGGCGGTTTAGGAGCTGCTAATTCAATGAAGCAAAGTGTTTCTACAGCAAGACCTCTACCTTCTATTTCACTTGCAGATGTTGGCGGTATTCAAGGTGAAATGAAAGAGGAAATTTTGCAAACTCTATCCACACTTAAAGATCCAAATCGCTCTCTTAAAATGGGCGTTAAGCCTCCAAAAGGCATATTACTATATGGACCTCCAGGGACAGGTAAAACCTTGCTTGCCCAAGCGATCGCAAAGGAAATAGGTGCTACTTTCTTTTCTACAAGTGGTTCTGCATTTAATGAAATGTTTGTTGGCGTCGGTGCTTCTCGTGTTCGGACATTATTCCAAAATGCAAGAAAGCAAAAGCCGTCTGTCGTATTTATCGATGAAGTCGATGCCCTTGCTGGTAAAAGAAAGCAGCATGGTGGTGAAGAAAGTGAAAAAACATTAACGGAACTACTCGTTCAGCTTGATGGCGGACAATCAAACGATGGTATCCTATTCATCGCTGCAACGAATCGGAAGGATATGCTCGATGATGCCTTCCTGCGCCCGGGGCGTATTGATTTTTCTTTCCATGTCCCGCTTCCAGATACAAATGGCAGAAAAGAAATTATTGAAATTCATGCAAAAGATCGTGTTTTGGCAGATGATGTTAAAGAATCACTTGAAGGTCTTGCTGAAAGCACTTCAGGTTTTTCAGGCGCAGAGCTTCATTCCCTTTTTGAAACAGCAAGCCGAAGAGCTGTTCGAAACGGACAGGAAGCAATATCCAAGGAAGATCTAGATTTTGCACTTGATCGTACCGTTCTTGGAAGTACAACAAGAGTCTTGCAAGATCCTAATACAAAACAGAGAGTAGCTATTCATGAAGCTGGGCATGCTCTTGTTGCCGCAATTACTAAACCTGGCTCTGTTCGTAAAGCGACCATTATTCCGCGTGGACAAGCACTTGGTTATGTGGCGCCTATTCCAAAAGAAATGCATTTATCGACTACAAGTGATATGCTTGATCAGGTAGCCATGATTTTGGCAGGTGGTGTAGCTGAGCGTCTCATTCTTGGTGAACATAGCATTGGGGTAAGCGGTGATGTCCAACAAGCCAAGCATGTTATAGAGCAAATGGTTGATACTGGCTTACTTGAAGATGGTTTCACATTAACCTTTAATAAGGTTGAAAAAGAAACAAAAATGCTAGAGCTTTTCCATAAGGCTTTAGATAAATCTGAACGACTAATCAATACAAATCGATTACAATTTGAGTACTTAGTCCAAGCACTTCTGAAAAAAGAAACATTAGAAGGCTCTGAGGTTCAAGAAATTGTTTCATCTGAAGAAAAGGAATTTTCTTTTGCGTAAAATGCCGGCTCTCTTTAGGGCCGGTTATTCGACATATATCTATCATTCCGGCAAATTACGCTAATTTTTGACTGAGGAAAGCAGGAAATGTCTGAATTTGCGCTTTCCCAAGAAATATTAAATGAATATTTCACTTATTAATAAATTACCAATCTAACTTGCATTATTTTTATTTTTGAGCATAAACTACATTCAAGACCGTCCACCTCTTCTAACTTCGCATCGTTGCGGGACTAACCAGATCGGAATGTGGACGGTCCATTTATTAAAAAGACCCGCATAGCTTCTCTATGCGGATTTTTATTTTTATTTTTATTCGATTAGCTGAAGCTCTGGAATTAGATCAGATAATGGAACAATGTTTGCTTTATTCTTGTATAAGGGTATATATTGCTGTAATACATCAACCATCATCGGTCCTGTAACTCCTACATGACCAATTGCAATAATACGGTCACTATTATCAAGCTTTTTTGCTAATATATTTGCTTGTTTTGAAATGTGCTGAGGTGTATAAATATCATCAAAAAAGAGATTATTTTCTAAATACGGAATGCCCATTTCTGATGCAAGCTTACCTACAACGCTTTTGCCGGTTGTTTTACTATCAAGATAAAATAATCCATTTGCCTTACAAACCTCTAGGACAATTCTCATGACTCTTTCATCCTCTGTCGCTTTAGAACCCATATGATGATTCATGCCTATGGCATGTGGAATGTCTTTAATAGCAGCCTCCACACGTCTGCGGATTTCTTCGTCGCTCAAATCTGTTGTTATGGCTCCAGGTCCTAACCAGCTTGCCTTCCCTTTTTTCGGCTCCATAGGTAAATGAACTAAGATATCATGTCCATATTTATAGGCCATTTCAGCATCCTCTTTTGAAGTAGGCATAAAGGGCATTATGGCTGCTGTCAAAGTAATTGGAAGCTTTAATATTTCCTCGGTGCCTTTCATATTATTACCGAGATCATCAATAACAATGGCAAGCTCCTTTTTCAGAAAAGGCGCTTCAGCTGATACTGGATTATTTAAAAGAAATATGAGGATTAATATAGCCATTACTCTTTTCAATGAAGAACACTCCCTTTTTCATTATCATTCTCCCCTCACTTTGGTTTAATACTAAAATTTTGTGTTCTCCACGCAACATTGATGTTCAAAAAAATTAGAAAAGACTAACCAGCATTTTTGCCAGTTAGTCTTTTCATTATTTTGGATGCATTTTAAATTCAAGGAATAGGTCGTTATAATAGGCAAGCATCCTTTTTCCAAGGTTTTCATATACTTCAAGCTTTGCCGTCAATTCTTCATCTGGATAGAATCGATCATCACTAATGACTTCTTCGTCCATGTACTTTAGTGCGCCTTTATTTGGCGTAGAATAACCGACATACTCTGTATTTTGTGCGGCTATTTCTGGATCAAGCATAAAATTGATAAATTGATGAGCTGCTTCAGGATTTTTGGATGTTTTAGGAATGACCATATTATCGAACCATAGATTAGATCCTTCCTCTGGAACTACATATTCGACATCTTCATTCTCCCACATAATTTCTTGGGCAACACCGGACCATACTAGCCCAATTCCTGCTTCCCCATTCTCTAATAACATCCGAATTTCGTCTCCAACAATTGCTTTTATATTCGGCGTTAGTAAATCAAGCTTTTCTTTTGCTTCGATAAGATGCTTTTCATCTGTATCATTCAAAGAATACCCTAAGCTATTTAATGACATTCCCATTACTTCACGGGCACCATCAACGATTAAGATTTGATTTTTAAACTTCGGATCCCATAAATCATCCCAGCTAGTAATTTCAATATCACCAATCATCGCTTTATTGTATGCAATTCCGACTGTTCCCCAAAAATATGGAACTGAATAATCATTGTTAGGATCAAAGGACAAATCCATAAAGCGAGGATCAATATATTTTAGATTCGGGACTTTCGAATGATCAATTGGAATAAGCAAATCTTCCTTTATCATTTTGTCGATTGCATACTCAGATGGAATAGCAATATCGTAGGAGGTTCCTCCCTGTTCAATTTTCGTCAACATCGCTTCATTTGAATCAAAAGTTTCATAAATAACCTTGATGCCCGTTTCTTTTTCAAATCTCTTAATTAAATCTTGATCGATGTAATCACCCCAGTTAAAAATCGTAAGGGTGTTTCCTCCTGAATATCCTTGTGCTGCATTCAGTTTGTTTACAGTAATAATTAATATAAACGATACAATTAATACTGCAATTAATGCTCGGGTAAGCTGCTTCATAGTTTTACCCCCAATCCATTCGACCGATTATTCCGTTTTGTAACGAAGTAATAACCAACCACTAAAATCATTGTGAACACAAACAACAAAGTAGAAAGGGCGTTAATATTTAATGAAACTCCCCGTCTTGCAAGTGAATATATTTCAACAGAAAGGGTCGTAAATCCGTTACCTGTTACAAAAAATGTAACGGCAAAATCATCCAAAGAATAGGTTAACGCCATGAAAAATCCCGCAAAGATTCCAGGAGTTATATACGGCAGAATTACTTTTGTTAATACATCCCACCTGCTTGCTCCTAAATCTAAAGCAGCATATATCATTGATGTGCTCATTTCTTCAATCTTTGGAAGAACCATAATGACTACGATTGGAACACTAAAAGCAATGTGAGCAAGTAAAACAGACACGAAACCAAGTTTTATTCCAATAATTGTAAATAAAATCAAAAAAGATGCTCCAATAATAACATCTGGGCTAACAATAAGGACATTATTAAGAGATAGTAAAGTATTTTTCACTCTTCTTCTTCTTGCATAATAAATGGCAAGGGCACCAGCAACACCTAATATAGTCGAAATGACTGCAGATAATAATGCAATAATGACTGTATTTAAAACGATAATTAAAAGTCTAGTATCATCAAATAGCTCACGATACCAATCAAGAGTAAACCCTTCGAATTGATACATCGTTCCACCACTATTAAAAGAATAAAACATTAAATAAAAGATAGGGGCATACAAAATGAGAAATACTATGACTAAATAAATAGATGAAAGTTTAGATTTTTTCTTCATAAGATCCCCCGCTTTCTTTTACCGGTAAGTACCATAATGAGTACCATAGCAATGATTAAAAAGACTGCAATCGTAGAACCCATTCCCCAATCCTGTGTGACGAGGAAATGCTGTTCAATTGCCGTTCCGAGGGTGATAACTCGATTTCCTGCAATTAATCTTGTAAGCATGAATAAGGATAATGCAGGGATAAAAACAACTTGGCAACCTGATTTTACTCCATCTAATGTCAAAGGAAAAATGACGCGTCTAAATGTTGTCCATGGTGATGCACCAAGGTCATTTGATGCGTCAATGAGTGATGGATTCAGCTCATCCAATGCATTAAATATTGGTAAAATCATGAATGGAAGAAAGATATATACAGAGACAAAGATAAAACTAAAATCAGTAAATAATAATTGCTTACTTCCCATTCCCATCACTTCAAACAAGCTATTTGCTGCGCCATAGGTACCAAAAATACCGATAAACGCATAGGCTTTTAACAATAAATTGATCCAGGAAGGCAGAATAATTAATAAAAGCCATAGCTGCTTATGCTTTGTTTTAGTTAGCAAGTAGGCAGTTGGGTATGCAATAATTAAGGTGAAGAACGTGATTAAAAATGCATACCAAAAAGAATTGAATGTCATTTTCAAATAGACTGGTGTAAAGAATTTCTTATAATTATCTATTGTAAAATGTCCTTCGATATCAAAAAATGAATAATATAAGACCAGAAGAATCGGAGTTACGACAAATAAGGCGATCCAAATAACATATGGAATAAGATAAAGGTTACGAGACTTACTTTTCATAATTTCCCTCTTCATATGCTTCCAATCGTTTATCAAATTCCTCTTCTGTCTCTCCGTGTCTCATTACATGTATAGCCTCTGGATCAAAGTGAAGACCAATTTCTTCGCCAACCTTTGCTTTCTTAGTGGAGTGAACAAGCCATTCATTTTCGTCTTGATCATAACAGCTGATTTCATAGTGTACCCCACGGAAAAGTTGAGTATCAACACGAACTCTAAGCTTCCCTTGGTCTGGTTTTGTAATTTCCATATCCTCAGGACGAATAACGATTTCAACCGCTTCATTTGGATTCAATCCACCATCAACACAATCAAAGGTTTTCCCTGCAAACTGGACTGAAAAATCCTCAATCATGATACCTGGAACAATATTCGATTCTCCGATAAAATCAGCTACAAAACGGTTAATTGGCTCATCGTAAATATCTGTCGGTGTCCCGCTTTGTTCAATTTTCCCATTATTAAGGACAAATATCTCATCTGACATGGCTAATGCTTCTTCCTGGTCATGGGTAACGAAGATGAACGTAATGCCAAGCCTGCGCTGAAGTTCACGAAGTTCATATTGCATTTCTGTACGTAATTTTAAATCGAGTGCAGATAATGGTTCATCAAGCAGGATTACTTCAGGTTCGTTAACGATCGCTCTTGCAATGGCTACACGCTGCCTCTGACCGCCTGACATTTCTCTAATTTCACGATTTTCATAGCCTTCCAAATTGACAAAACGAAGTGCTTCTTTTACCTTCTGATCCACTTCATTATTTTTCATTTTTTTAATTCTCAAACCAAAAGCTACATTCTCAAATACATTTAAATGAGGAAAAAGTGCATAGTCTTGGAAAACGGTATTCACTTGTCGCTTATTTGCAGGTACTTCATTTACTACTTTTCCATTCATAATTACTTTTCCTAAAGACGGCTCTACGAAGCCTGCTATCAATCTTAAAATGGTTGTTTTCCCACAGCCTGAGGGGCCAAGCAATGTATAGAACTTCCCACGTTCAATTTCAAAGCTTACCTCCTTCAAAACTGGAGGGTCATCATCATATTGTTTTGTCACCTGCTCAAATAGGATAATCGTATTATTAGTCATTGTATCTCCTTCAATCATAAATTTTCGTTGAATTTCTGTCGAAAAATATCGAATCGTAATAGAAACATTCAAACGTAATAATACCATATTCCTAAGTATTGAGGCAGATATTTTTTGATAAATTTTGGATCAAAAACCTCCTATTTTTAAAAATTTTTATTTTACTTATTCATCAAAGTTTCAATATGGCTGTACATGATAGCCTTAACAATCTCTGGATCCTCATTAATAATTGGGATTTTATTATGATCTATTGTTTGGAAAATTGGTCTTACACTTGATTGACTACTCTTCACTGTCCATTTGCCATCAATTTGAATAAGATCTAGATCAATTATTCCGAGATGATTGCCCCAATAGCCTGCTTGTACAGCTGGAATTCCATTTATTGTACCAGTCTTATGATCAATTCCTTTTTCAATTTGACCATCATATGATGGAAAAAGGGAATGACTATGTCCATAAAGAATTGCAGTAATTCCTTCTACTTCACTTAAGTCATAAACAGAATTTCCTTTTTGTTCTTTTAAACCTTTATCTGCTTCCATCCCAACATGTGCTAAGGCAATAATAATGTCTGCCCCCTTATCTTTCATGATAGGGACGAAATGTTCAGCCGTTTTTTTTATATTTTTAATGATGAGTT
Source organism: Cytobacillus dafuensis (assembly GCF_007995155.1). Classification (NCBI taxonomy): domain Bacteria; kingdom Bacillati; phylum Bacillota; class Bacilli; order Caryophanales; family Bacillaceae; genus Cytobacillus; species Cytobacillus dafuensis. The sequence continues at coordinate 2,518,740 of NZ_CP042593.1, forward strand.
TATCTTGAAAATACTCCTTATCCCATTCAGCGGCTATTGGAGTAAGAAAGCCTATAACTCCCACCTTGAGAGTTTGTTTCTTCCCATTTGAATCCATAAATTGTCTTTCTAATATGACATAAGGGTTAAAATAATTGATGTCGTCCCCTTCGAAATCATTATGATCATCAATATAAATGTTTGCATTGACATATGGAAAGTTAGCTCCTTGCAAGCTATCCCGTAAAAAATCCAAACCATAATTAAACTCATGATTCCCAACCGTTGCAGCATCATAATTTAGTAAATTCATCGCTTTAAAAACAGGATGAATATCATGAGGATTCAAGAAGTGGCTTAAATAGGCATATTCCCCAAATGCATTCCCTACTAAAACATCTCCTGCATCAAAAAGGAGCGTATTCGGCTCTTCTTTTCGCGCCTCCTTTATAAGTGATGCAGTTCTTGCAAAACCATATTCTGTTTTAGGTTTGTCTTTTTCATAATCATATCCAATCATATTTGCATGCAGATCCGTTGTCTCCATGATTCGAAGCCGAATGGCAGGATCAATGATACTTTGTGCATTTGTGCGATTTAAGACATTGAGCATGATGACTACGATAAGTATAAATGGAGAAATCTTTTTAAATTTACTCATCTAACCACCTCTCACCAAATAGTTATCTTATTTTCTCTATATTGGTGAGAATTAATCATAAAAGATGAAAGCATCCATTCATTTATATAATATTTTTAAGAATAACCTTTCCCATAACTTCCATTGAAAAAAATTTTTAAAAAACAAATTAATTGAAACTCCTTTTCCAATCGGAACTCTCAGTGATGGATTGCTTTGTGAAGCAATTTTTGCAACTTTTTTTGCAACTTTTATAGGGTCCCCGAACTTTGGTTCTCCTTTTTCGATATATTGTTCAATTTGTTTCATATAATGAAAATATGGAGATTCTTTTTGCATTGATTGGTCAGTAATATGTTTTCCTGAAGACCAAATATTTGTTTTGAATGAACCAGGTTCAATTAGTGCAACATGAATACCAAATGGCTGCATTTCAAGTCTAAGGCATTCACTCCAGCCTTCTAAAGCATGCTTGGAGGAAACATAAGGTGACATGCCTGGAAACCCCATTCTCCCACTTATACTGCTCATATTAATAATGAGTCCATTCTGTTGAGCTCTCATGAGTGGAAGAAACGCTTGAGTTACAGCGATTACGCCAAAAAAATTTGTTTCAAATTGCTTTCTATATTCAGCAATTGGAATCTCTTCTACAAAGCCTGCACCCGCAAATCCGGCATTATTGATTAAAACATCAATCCTACCTATTTTTTCAATATAGGCTTTTAAATTATTGATTGAAGTTTGTGAGGTTACGTCTAGTTCATGGACAGTGATGGATGACTCGACTCCATTCATTTTTGCTTCATGTAATAAAAGGTCTTGTTTTCTCAAATCTCGCATTGTTGCGATTACATGGTAACCAGATTTAGCGAGTTCAATTGATATTAAGAGACCAAAACCGCTTGAACATCCAGTAATAACTGTTATTTTTTCATTCACAATTTTTCCTCTTTCAAAATATTATTATTTACTAGCTAATTTTCAATCCGAAAAGCACCAGTCTTAAATCCAGCATATAGAAAAGCAATAGCTTGAACAAAGAAAAAGATACCCCATACTTGTGCCGGAATAAATGCTGTAGCTTTTGCCAGGCCTGTAGCATCTCCAGCATAGAATGGCTGTGTAAAGCTTAATAAAAGTATAGTAAATGATGAAGTTATAGATTCAACTAAAAGAATACTGGCAATTAACAGTAAACAGTTTTGTACAAAAGTAGAAGAGCCTTTTAAGAGTAATAATATAAACAATGCTCCAAAAGAAATTAGCCAAAATAAACCATAAAAATTTCGTACCCAAAATACTAAATTTAAACCAATAAATATGAGTAAAATAACGATTAAAGGCTTATATTTTTTCCTGCTAATAAGCCAAAATGATAAAAATGCAATCATGGATGAAAATACATATCCAGCTATTCCTGTATAGAAACCGCTAAACCAGCCATTATGACTTGTATATGTTACACCTTCTGTATTCATGAATAATGAAATTTTATGAACCTTTCCCCCGATAAGTGCCATAAGAGCATGACCCGATTCATGGATGACTGTATTTATCAACCGAACATAGTTCCCGATAAACGGTATATTCGTAAGAATAATCGCAATACCGATAAACAAAAAGAATTTCCAACTAAATTTGTCCATTATTTTTTTCAAATTTTCCACCCCTCTTTTTATGACATTTATGACATAAATATACGAATAACTCTGAATATTAGTAACTTACGATAGTATTTAATAAAAGTTTCATTTAGAATAAGCAATACCATCACTTTATATATGAAAATAAGTCATATGAATCTATTTGAAAATATTATAAAATAAGAATAACAAATAAAATTAGTTGGCTTCCTTAACCTACTGTACACTGGAGGAATTTATGATTCATGGAAATGGTCCGTTCGCTCATCAACAATCATTCATTTAAAAGACTCATTATATTTTCGATTTTAGTTTTCTTATTGTATATGCTTAGAAGCATGATTAACTTGATTCTAATCACGTTTATTTTTACATTTTTAATGGATCGTCTTGTGAATCTTGTATCAAACAAATTTAATCTCCATCGCAAACTAACCGTCATCATATTATATTTAGTCCTTGTTGGCCTCTTATCGATAGGGATTATTAAATATTTGCCAATTATTATTATAGAAATTTCTCAATTAGTGACTCAGATTCAGCTTTTCTTAACCCAGCAGCATGATCATGTACTAATTAATTATTTTTTAAGTATGATTGAAACGAATCGAATTTCCAATTATTTAGAACAAGGATTTACATTTTTACTACGATACTTTAGCGGTATGAGTAAAATTGGTATCCATATCTTGTTGTCACTCATCTTAAGTTTATTCTTCCTTTTGGAAAAACCGAAGCTCATTGAATTTACAACAAAATTCAAGCATAGTAAAATTGCTCCATTCTATAATGAGATTGAATTTTTTGCGAAAAAATTTGTAAAAACATTCGGAAAAGTGATTGAGGCTCAATTTATTATTGCCCTTGTCAATTGCGGACTAACTACACTTGCATTATACATTATGGGCTTTCCACAGCTAATGGGATTATCCATTCTCATCTTTTTCCTTGGGCTCATTCCAGTAGCTGGCGTAATCATTTCATTAATCCCGTTAAGTGTAATCGCCTATACAATAGGCGGCATTATGCATGTTATTTATATATTTATTATCATTATGATCATTCATGCTATTGAAGCGTACATTTTAAATCCGAAACTCATGTCTTCCAAAACAGATTTGCCAGTATTCTATACCTTTATCGTGTTAATCTTTTCAGAGCATTTCTTCGGAACATGGGGACTGATAGTAGGGATTCCTGTTTTTGTATTCCTTTTGGACGTATTAGATGTAAGAGATAAGAATGTGAAACAATAAAGAAGAGCAGAGAGAATTATTCTCTCTGCTCTCCTTTATTAAGGCTTAGGATTTATGATCCATGATAGTCCGAACATTAAAAAAGTGAAAATAAATAGAAATAAACATAAGAATATTCCCCATGCAGCATATAAGCGCGATCTTTTCTGAGTAAATAATCCAACTAAACCTAAAATTAAACCTATAATAGGTAGTTTAATAAGGAAAAAATCTGGAAATTCATCAGACTTCAATAATAGGGATACATTTAAGCCAGCTAATGCGATTAAGGCTATTAGAAAAGAAAGAAAACCTGTTACTGTTGATGCACTTTCCCTTCTGCTATGCCATTTTTTCTTTTGCTTTACTTCCAATTCCATAGCTTAACCTCCCCTACCTTCATAGCACGGATCAATTCGTTTTGTTCTAACTTTCTTAATTCCGGGATTGGCCCGGTTACTACAGCTCCATATACTTGTACGCCATTTTCTTTTATATAAGGAATTCGCTCATTTAGCGATAACGATTTGGCTCTAGCAATTTTCTCTGCTGATTCTTCATTTTTTTGTAAAAATTCTAATGTATCGATAAATACCTCTTCATTTGTCTGCTCCCTGCCATTAAACGGAGACCAAGTTGTTTGGTCAATTTGTAAGGGGAAGCCAATAGGTGAAATAGGGAGTCCTTCTTTATCAAGCTGTTTCGATTCCATCCCAGTATCTACTGCGACCCATCTAACTTCTACTTCATTTCCTAATTGCTTCTCGAGCTCATCTGGATCCATTACTTTATTTAATGATAGATAAACTTCTCCAACAGTTCCATCTGGAAGACCTTTTAAAATATCCCATTGATGATCAAATCCCGGAGGTACAAGAGCATCAGGATGGATAAGGTGATCTGTCTCCATACTCGCTATTTCCTTTAGTGGTCGTTCTGTTTGCATATTCCTTTCAGGAAATCCAGGTTTATCAAGGACATAATGAACTTTATAGTCACCAGCCTTGTAATCCTCTTTTCCAATTTTTTTATAAATATCAAAATAAATATCCATGGAGAAAAATCCGATTTCTTCTTCCAATTCCATTTCTTCTAAGCTCATATTTGGCTCGGTAATATAAATTGTCTTCGTGGCTACCTCAATTTGTTTATTCGCTTTTCCACCAATACCATAGTACAAAAATGTACTTAGCGTCATTACGGGAACAATTAGTAATAAGACTGCTAGGCTGACCATTATGTTTGTTTTGAAGGCTCTGTTTTTCCCATTTTTTATTAGCTTAATCTGTTCCTCCTCTGAAATATTATTGCTTTGTTCGAGATTGTGAATAGACTCGCTAATAAAGGATTTATAAATCTCTTCATCTTCTTGATTATGTTGATCTTTCATCTGCCTTTCTCCTTTCTTTTATCCTTTCAATCATTTTTTTTCGGCCTCTGACAAGATGGCTTTTTAATGTGTTTAAATTCAAATCGAGAATCTCAGCTGCTTCTTTTAGACTTAACTGATTTAAATCACATAATAAGAGTACGTGCTTTTCTTTATCATTTAGAGAAGTGATTTCGTTCATCAATAGTTCAAAACTTTCTTTTTCAAGCAATTTTTTCTCTGGTGATAACATATCAACTAGTTGAATATTCTTATTTTCTATTATTTCTTTCTTATTTTTCCTTGTAAAATCAATAAAAGCATTGTAAGCGACCTTAAATAACCAAGCCTTAATATTATTGATTTCATAGTCCTCCAGCTGAATATATGCACGATAAAACGCTTCCTGTACCAAGTCCTCCGCCGTAAAATGATTTTTTGAAAGGGATAACAAATATCGATATAAGTCTTTTACATATGCTTTGTATACCTCATCTAAATCCAATCCTGTGCCCCCTTCCAAACTATCCACGTTTTAACATAGCAAAAAGTTGCAGATAAAACATATATTTCAAAAAAATATTTTTCTATTTTCAGTGATATCAGAAAAAAGGCATTTAATTCAGTATGATTTAGCGGTCCCATGAACATTTATAAAAGAGAAATTTTTTTGAAAAATATTTATATCTTGTTCATTTATATTTATATAATAGGAATAATCCCTGCTTAATAGAATTTAATAGATACTTGTAATTTTTTTCATATAAAAAAATATAAATAAAGCTAGACTGCGAGTCATACTGGCATTTGAAAGTAGCGAAAAAAGCAGAAGGAATGAAATATTATTGCAGCCGGTTAGTTTATGAAACAAAAAAGAACTATAAAGTGAAACTTCCATCAGTGGGGGTTTTTCGACGCACAGGACGTGGCGTTCTTAGTCGGCCTTCATCCCCCACTGATGGTTAGTTGAACCAATCACGCTCAAAACGCCACGTCCTGTGGCTTTCGCCTGACTAGGACATCGTGTCCGTCGTCGGGCATTTACGGGCAGTAAGACCCCCACTTACACTTCTTTGCATACGCGAATCCTTGAAGTGGGGGTCTTACTGCCCGTTAATCTGCGATAAATTTAATGGCTGGCCCCTTAATGAGCATGTAATAAAATTAATGAATAAGACAAACATGCCCCAAAAGGACAGTTAGAAGAAATTTATTATCCTTATCGGACACAAATGGCTAAAGAAAGCGAATCAAAAAAATAGTAAGAGCTAGTCGATAAAAAATGGTCGATTAGCTCTTTTTTAATGACTTTGAATCCATATTAAACATGATTTAGTTTTTATTAACAAAAAGATAATATAACAATTGTATATAGGGGAAAGTAAAAAGATAAATTGTTAAACAATTTTATTTCATTCCTTTTGGGAAGATTCGTACATAAAGAGGGGGATACTAAATGAAATGTCCGGAATGTGATTATGTAAATCAGGATATGGGAAAGTTCTGTATAAATTGCGGCTATACATTTTTTAGGTACGACAATACTCATCAAGAATCAAACAGCCTCTTTTATGAGTTTGCCAATTATGTCGATATGGTTCCGATGTATGAACGTTCCGTTGAGCCTAAATTTCAAAATATATTCTCTCGGGTGTTCCGAAAGCATAGTGAGCTTGAGGCTGAACGGCTTTTCATCGTAGGAACTGCACTTACAACACCCAGAATTGAGGAAGTTAAGGAAACGTGGCCAAAACCTTGGCTTTTTGCAAGAGTATTTCTTATAGCACTAATTGCATTCTTAGGATTGTACTTGGGTGTAAGCTTGTTCGGAAATATAAATTTTATACCGGGTCTTATTATTGTCGGCGCTTTTGCTGTTCCTATCTCGACGTTGATATTCTTTTGGGAAATGAATGCTCCTCAGAATATTGCTATGTATAAAATCATTTATGTAGTATTTATCGGCGGGATCCTCTCGATGTTAGTGGCACTGGTGTTTTATGATATTCTAAAACATAACATAAATCCAATAACAATTGGAATTATTGAAGAACTGGCCAAAGTTATAACCGTTATCTATTTCGTGCGAAACATAAAATACCGGTATATACTTAACGGACTTCTGTTGGGTGCTGCGGTTGGCGCGGGTTTTGCAGCTTTTGAAACTGCTGGTTATGCACTAAGGGCTCTTCTATCCGGAAGTTTTCCAAGCCTATATTCTACCATCCTGTTGCGCAGTTTTTTAGCTCCCGGCGGACATGTCGCTTGGGCCGCTATAACAGGGGCCGCCTTTTGCATGGTACAAGGAAACAAGAAATTTGAACTGAACATGTTGTTAAAGCCCAAATTTGTCCGAATATTCATTCTGGTCGTTTTGATGCATGCTTTATGGGACACACCTTTACCAGGTATTTTTCCGGTAGGACAAATCATTCTGATGCTCTTATCATGGATTATGGTTTTTCGAATGATGCGTAGCGGCTTAAAGGAAATAGCTAATAAGAAGTTGCAGTTAAGCGATTATCCATTTAAGCCTACATCATAGTTAAAATATATTAATATTTACTGTACTATTGAGATTTAATGACACGGACCTGTCTTGAAGCATTCCTATCTTAAACTATCCTGAAAAATAAAATTTCCTTTATTTTTGGTGCCATATCACGGCATGTTTGCCAACCATGTAAGAACGATTTTTTCTAACATTTTCTGTGATGAAGCAATGTTTCATGGATGGCTAAAATATGCATTACTGGAACATCGGTAATGCCTTTTCTTCTTCAAGAAAGACCAGTTAAGTGGAAAAAGCATTTCATTATAAGCTTTAGCATGAAGTGGAGTAGTTTGCGAATGAAGACAGTGGAAAACAAAAATCGGCTCCCCTTTCGTTAAAGGGAGAGCCGATTTTTGTTTAATGAGCTTATGTTTGATATTCAAACTGCTTAGAGTAAAGGTGTGCATACGCTCCATCGCGTGCAAGTAACGCATCGTGCGTACCTTGTTCCACAATACCGTCCTCAGTTAATACGATAATCCGCCCGGCATTGCGGATAGTGGAAAGGCGATGGGCAATGACGATGGTTGTACGCCCTTTCGCTAACGATTCTAGCGATTCCTTGACGATGCTTTCACTCTCATTATCTAGCGCGCTTGTTGCCTCGTCTAAAATGAGAACTGGCGGATTCTTTAAGAAGACGCGTGCGATACTTAGACGCTGTTTTTGACCACCAGACAGTTTGACACCTTGTTGGCCGATCTCGGAGTGGTAGCCTTTTGGCAAGCTCATGATAAACTCATGGGCATTGGCGTACGTGGCTACCGCTATGATTTCTTCATCGCTCGCTGCTGGATTTCCGTAACGGATATTTTCCATCACCGTTCCCGAAAAAAGGTACACATCTTGCTGTACGATACCTATTGTTTTTCTTAGTGACTGCAGTTCGATATCACGGACGTTGATCCCATCTAGTAAAACGTCCCCAACTGTTACATCATAAAAGCGAGGGATGAGCGAGCATAAGGTAGTTTTTCCTGCACCAGACGGACCAACTAACGCAACGTACTCCCCTTGTTGTACACGAAGTGACAGGTTTACTAAGACATTGTCCAAATCGTCATTGTAACGGAAGGAAACTTTTTTGAACTCAATTTCACCTTGTACCTCTTGCAAGGTCTTGGCATTTGGTTTGTCTTTGATTGCCGGCTCCAAATTCATGATCTCCATAAAGCGCTGAAAGCCAGTGATTCCTTCTTGAAATTGCGTGGTCATATGAGTCAATTTTTGAATTGGTTCAATCACATAGTTTATATACAGTATAAAAGTGATCAAATCCGCTAAATCTAAAGTGTTATTTACAATACGGGTACTCCCAAAAATGATCACCGTGATCGTAATCAACTGGATAAATGTTTCAATACCATTGTAAAAGTAAGCTTCAGCCTTGTACGTTTTCTTTCTACTATCGAGGAAACGTTTATTTTCTCGGTTAAACTTCTCGATTTCTACATGTTCGTTAGCAAACGATTTTACTACCCGAATTCCTGATAGACTATCTTCCACCTGTGCGTTTATATCACCAATTCGCTCTTTGTTTTCTCTTAATGCCTTGTTCAACTTCTTATTAAAATACAATGAAAAGACACCTAAGAATGGTAAAAAACAGAATACGGTAATCGTTAAGGGTGCGTTAATAAAGAACAAAATGACAAACGCTCCTAAAAATCGAACGAGATATTTGATGTAGTCTTCTGGACCGTGGTGGTACAACTCGGAAAGCAGCAGCAGGTCGTTTGTAATCCGAGACATAAGCTGACCTGTCTTTTCCTTATCGTAAAAGCTAAAGGAAAGCTTTTGCATGTGTGTGAACAGCTCTCTACGCATATCACTTTCCATACGCGCCCCGATTTCATGTCCTTTGTAGTCTACAAAGCAGTTCCCGATATTCTGGATCACCGCTAAAACAAGCATCAGCCCACCAATCCAATACACTTCACCTAGCGCAGTGGACAAGTCTCCTTCCAGAACATCTTTCGTAATATACCGAACGAGCAACGGAAACACCAAAGTCAAAGCAGATACGATTATGGCACACGCCAATACCGTAAGAAATATCGTTAAATACGGTTTGTAATATGAGAAAAATTTTTTTACTGGAAAACGCATGATTTACCCCTTTTTGTGTTATTTAAATAAACACATATAAGGGGGTACACCGTTTACATTTCAGTAAGTGTTCCACCCTTATATGTTTGTACGGTTTGATTGGTCATGTGATTCATGTAAATTGCCTCCTTGTTTTTTGATACTTCTATAGTAAGCGATTTTGTGTGAGTACTCAATAAAATTTCAGAAATTTCATTCATATCTGATTATAATTATAAAGAGAGATCCCTCAGGAACGATGATTCTTCAGGAAAGGTCTTAGAATTGGGGGAAATTAAAAGTAAATTTAAGATTACAGCAAAACTCAATAAACCAGTATCAACTAGTAACAAAGACATTTTTAAGGAGTCTATTGGTGTAACGGAATTAATTATTGAAGAATAAGAGAAAACAAAAAAGCCTATTCTTCCATAATAGCTTAGGAAAAATCGGCTTATTCATGTTGAAATCTGCTTAGCGTAAGTTATCAATTCCTAAATCGTAAAAAGTCAAAATAAATAGAGGGTGATACATATTAGTTATGTATCACCCTTTTACTTCTTGTTCAACAATTGTTCCCGATTGTGGAACAAGAATTGTAGCTTGTCACACTTTCTCATTTAATATTAGTTTTCCAGCCTTTTTGTAGTTGTTTTCGGATGTAAACAATTTGTCCAATATGGTAAGCGTTATGCGTGGATATATTTCCCATTATCCCCCACCAATTTGCAGTCACTGGGAAACCATTCACTTCACTTTCTACCTTTTCTTCTGTTAGTAGATCCTGCCAATGAAGCAGAACCTCTAGGAGGCACTCTTTTAAGTCAGCAAATCTTTTATTCTCCGGAACAATAAAGCTTTTATTATTATCATCTATTGGCGCAACAGCATTCACATGAGATTTTTCGTACCTCTTTTGCCATGTCTCATTCCAGTAAAGTAGATGTTGCACAATTTCAGCGATACTGTTACTTTCATCATTGGGTTTCCAAAACGCTTCTTCCTCTGACAAGTTTGCTACTGATTCCGAAAACGGAACGTAAAAGCTGGGGTCGTTCGCATTTGCTAACAACTGATCGACCAAAACATCTTTAGCATGGGACATATTAGTCACACTCCCTTTTAATAATATCTTTTCTATTTCGGTGTTCGGTTGAATTCTCCTGCTTTATTCCGTTAAATGGCCCGATACACGAAAAGACGTGTTCCTAAAAAAACGCGCCCGATCGTAATATAAGGTCAGCCAGTTTTTTCTGGTTGACCTTTTTTCATGAGGTCTTATGATAGCGGTAGTCGGGGTAGAACGCAGCGCCCGTGGGACTGGATCCCGTCAGCAAAACTGTTCACCCCCTACTTGTATAAACATGTTTTAGGCTGGTTGGGACATAGATCCCGTTTAACAAGCGAACCTATGGCATTACAAGGAGTTTAGTGGTTACCGACTAATTCATTTCTAGGAGGAGATTGATAAATGAATCCAGTGATTGGTCTGGATGTTTCAAAAGGAGAGAGTCAGGTTCAAGCCTTTTTAGATAAAGGAAAACCTTATCGTAAAAGCTTTAGTGTAAAGCATACTTTGGATGGTTTAGATAGTTTATTAGATTTCTTAAAGGAGGTTACGATAGCATCAGAGGGGATGAAACCTTCGGTTATCTTGGAATCAACTGGTCCTTATCATTCCCCTGTTGTCCAGTTTTTAGATGAACAAGACTATGTGTATATTATGGTGAACCCTCTTGTGTCTCATCGCTCACGTAGTGCCAATCTTAGAAAGGTAAAGACAGACCCTGTAGATGCGTACCAACTTTGCGAGCTATTCTACAAGGAAGAGTTAGAGCCTCATAGAAAAAGAGGAATTCAGTTATTAAATCTAAGAAACCTCACCAGACAACAGGAAGCAATTGTAGGTGTCTCATCGCAAACAAAATTACAATTACAAACTCTATTGGATCAAGTATTTCCTGAGTATCGAGGTGTTTTTGGAGCTCTATATTCCAGAGTCTCTTTAAATGTCCTTAATACATTTCCTACATCAGAGTCTGTATTAAAAGTATCAAAGTCAGCGTTAATCGACATTATTTCATCCTTGTGTAAGAGTCGATCAAATCAGTGGGCTGAAGAGAAAGCAGAGAAACTTATTGAGGCGGCTGAAAGAAATCCATTTCAACATAATATGTACGACAGTCACATCTTTAATCTTAAGATATTAATCAATATCGTTCTTCAATACGAAGAGCACCTATCGAAGTTAGCAGCTGAAATAGATGCCCTCGCTGAAGAATTGGAAGAATATAAGATTATCCAATCTATCCCTGGTATCGGAGAAAAAATTGCGGCAACAATCATCTCAGAAATTGGAGAGATAGAAAGGTTTAATCACCCTAAAAAGTTAGTTGCATTTGCAGGAATAGACCCTAGTGTTTACTCTTCTGGTCGATTTACAGCTACAAAAAACAAAATTACTAAACGAGGATCTAGCCGATTAAGACGATCTCTATATATGGCTGTAAGATGCGGAATTCGTGATACCAGAAAGCAAAAGACAACAGATGAGATCATTGCAAGAAACAAAAAACTACGAGAGTTTTATGATAAAAAACGCGATGAAGGTAAACCATTTAGGGTTGCAGTTATTGCTTGTGTGAATAAGCTCTTACATTGGATCTATGCCTTATTGAAAAGCAAAACAACCTTCCAAGATATAGCTTAACTACTACATCAATCTATCAAATGAAAAACCTTCCAAACAGTATATTCGGAAGGTTATTTGTCATGGACAATTTAAGTATAGCATGGATAAATAAAGTTTTTTATTGAAAAATGTTGACAAACTATTAGCTGGTTTTGTTGAATATCTATTGAACTAAAGCCCCCGTTAGCTGAACAATTTTTTACCCAATTTTAATATTTCACAATGGTCGTTATTCCTCTATCTGTAAATAAAATACGGTGTTTCAAGTCGTCTATCCAATATTTTTTATTCAACTGGAAGCACCCAAGATAATTTTCATATGTCAGATTACCCACATTTATTATTATAGGTTCGGGATTTTCAAGTATTTTTTGTACATGTTCATACACATAACACTGATTTGGTACTGAAATAATCTCCAATACATCCCCAATCTCCATGTACTTTTCAATATAAATCCAAAAATACTCGTCTCCTACACCACCTGTATTATAAATATAAGGCATAGTAAATATTTGTTTTGTACCTTCTTCTTCCCATTCATGAAGTTTGGATAAAGAAAATGCTTTATTTGGAGTATCAAATAAACCTCTATCGTTATATTCTTGAATTTCACTTGGTAAAGTTATTTCCTTAGATGATGCAATTGCGATAAATCCAGACAAATTCTTCCACCCACAATCAGTCCTTCTTCAACTATTCTGCTCCTTTACTACAATAAGAAAGAGCCATTCTCCTTCTTGAAAAATAGCCCCCTTTAGTTCAACAAGCATTATTTCTTTTTAGAAGATTTATACCCAATGATAATAACAACAGCAACAATTACTGCGAACCATATATACCAATCCATTTGATTTCCTCCTTAACTGACGAAAAATCAATATGATGATTTGTTATATAGCAGCAACATTTCGGAAAACAGCCATATACTAAGAGTTATGCTCTTTTCACCAGAATATTCCTTAATCCATTAAATGGCCCTTTAATGGATTAAGATGATTGATATTTTTAAAGGACTGTATTGTCAATTAACATCCATTTTCAATGCAATTTAGCGTTTAAAAAGTGTGCAATTTATCTCTTAAAGTCACAACTAGGTTAAAAAATTATCACAAAACAGCGTAACAAAAACGAACGTTTCTCCTTGGCAAACAGGGCCAAGACCAAGGGCGGAAACGTCGACGGTTCGGCCGCTAGGGGATTACCGCTTCGTTTCGTGATTGAAAGCGGGCGTACCTGGCGAGGGCTCGGTGTTAGTCTTCGATTGCCTGGTAGACCGTGGTCCAGAAGTCTTGGATAAGATGTTGCGAATCCGCATTGGACATCCCGACCTGGGTCAGTAGGATTCCGGTGAGCTGTTTGTCCGGGTCAGCGTATACCGTTGTGCCGGTACCGCCGTCCCAGCCGAACTGGCCGATGGACGCGTAGTCGCCACGGTAGGTGCGCACCGCCATCCCAAAACCCCAACCGCCGTGCGACGCATGGCCGATGTTCCTGTACATGGTGTCCCGGGCAGCTTGTTGCTCGGGCGTGAGGCGATTAGTGGTCATCAGCTCGACGGCGGTCCGGGACAAGATCCGTTCGCTCCCGTGCATACCGTGATTCAGCAGCATCTGGAAGTAGGCGTGGTAGTCGTCGACGGTGGAGACCAGCGCGCAGCCCTGGAACGCCGGAGGATGGCTGGCCCGTCCGCCTGCCGCCTCGTCCCACACAAGGAACTCTCCGGTCTGCGGGTCGGGCCCGTAGAGGGGCGGCAGGCGGTCGATCTTGTCGGCGGGCACGTGGTAACCGGTGTCTTTCATCCCCAGCGGATCAAGGATGCGTTCGCGCAGGAACGTCTCCAACGGCTGGCCCGTGACCCTTGCGACAAGCACGCAGACTACCTCGTTGCTGAGGTCGTACTGCCACCGCTCCCCGGGCTGGTACGACAGCGGCAACTCGCCAAGGCGGCGCATCCACTCGTCCGGCTCAGGTGCCGGCCCGGATGCCACGCTGTAGTCGGTCTTCTCGAAGGTCGCGGCCCTGATTGGGGAGTTCAGCAACTCGAAATCCACTCCGAGCCCGAACGTGGAGGTCAGCAGGTCCCGTACGGTGATCGGCCGCCGCGCCGGCACGGCCTCGTCCAGCGGGCCGTCGGGCCGTTTCAGTACCTTCCGATTGGCGAGTTCCGGCAGCCACGGGTCTACCGGCTCATCCAGCCGCAGCCTGCACTCATCGAGCAGGATCATCATCGCCGCCATCGTGACCGGTTTGGATGTAGACGCCATCCGGAAGATCGTGTCCCGGCGCATCGGCGCACCACCATCATGGCGCATCGTGCCGAGCGCTTTGACGTGAGTCTCACCGTTCCGGCTGACTAAGGCGACGACCCCAGGAATCTTCCCGGAATCGACATGTCGTGCCAGCACGTTGCGTATTTTGTGCAGCCCTGTTTCGGAGAAGCCTTTGTTACTTTGTCCCATCATGTATCTCTCCTTTTTTTTCCATTTTCTGACGAACGAAAATCTTCTGTTGTAATCTTTTTCATTTGGTTTCCCTTATTACTTTTTTATTAGCCCTATTGTTTTAAAACTACAAATTCTCTTTTGTTATTCATGCTTGAAAGCCTTTGTCAAAAAGGTGGATTCGATGCATCAAAGAGAATGAATACTGGCAATCAAAATCTGGCTCACCCTCTTTTCTGGGTTATCAGAATCGAGATATGTCCTGCACTTAGCATAGAGCCATTGTTCATCGGACGTTTATTCTACAGCCGTTGTATTGCCCGCCCCATTGGAGCCGAGCAGGGCGAAAATACTGCCCTTATCCACTTCGAAATCTACACCCTTTAGGACCTGAAGCTTCTTGTAGGACATTTGCAAACCTTTTACTTGAATTGACTTGTTTTGCATATTCTTCTCCTCCTTATAAAACACCCCTTTTTCGAGGGGATGGGCAAAAACACCCATTAAACCTTTGCTTTTCGGCCAAATAAAATGACTAATGGCAATAGTAAAAGAATTAATATCAAACCAAACAATAAGGACAAAGTTATCACTTTACTTTTAGACATGTAATTTCTCCTACTTCAACTACTTTATTTACATATCTTAAAAGGTTGTTTAATCCAGTTAAGGCTTCTATTAATAAAGAACTTACATATACATATATTCTGGAAAACATTTATTTAATTCTATTCCTCAATTAACGATGTTTTTTCGTCACTATTTAATGTTCCTATTTGTTTCTTTGAGAATAGTCCCCCCATTACTCCTAGCTCATCAGGGCTCGCCGGCGGTCGTGCAGCACCAGCAGGATGATTATCCCCATCATTACGCCGAGTATAATGCCGGCTTCCGTGGTTAGCACCCTTGCCAGCGGATACTCCCGGGAGAACTGAAAATCGTAGCGAATGACGGAAAAGAGGTTATAAGAGAAAAGCATTCCCGACGAGATCCATGCCGCCACCATGGGGGGCAAGAACCTCCGTGAACCGCGGCGGGTGGTTAGCACAAGCAAGCCCCACGCCCCCGCGAACGCCCATACGCCGGTACTCAACGTCAGCAGGTGCCACCAAAGATCACGGTCATCCAGCATGTCTGGGTCGATGCCAAGGGTGCCGCCCATCGCCCAGAACACCTTGATGACGCCGAGCAGAATGCAGCCGGCTGCGACAAGCCTACCCAGGGTGATCTGCAGCTGCCGGGTGTGTCCCGTCAGCTCCCCGCAGTCGATCGGACCGCCAACCGCCTCCGGCCACCGCGCCTTGGCGTACCCTGCCAAAGCTAGCGGGAGGCAAATACCGACCCCGATCAGAGAGACCATAACGAAGATCTGCTCGTAGACCCAGAAATCGGTGGCACCTGCTTCCATGTCCCGGGTCATAGCGGCCGGACCAAGGACCGGTGCTAGCAGTAGCATGGGAACGAGAAGACCGGTACCAAACCAAACGGGCAGAGCCACCAGCCACGCAGGCAGCCGTTCACCCCACGGCATGCAGAAAGCCATCGCTAGCAGGAGGCCAACCGCGGCGACAACCACGGTAGCAGCGTTGATCGCTCGCCAACTGGCATCGCCCATTTGCTCTGTCGGAAGAAAGAGACCGAAAGTCCAGGCGATTTTAATAAACAGATACGGAGTCACCGCTATGATGGCGCCATAACCACAGATTCTACGGATTTTCATCAATCGTGAGGTTGCACGCTCTGCCGTTACTGACATGTTGTCACCTCGGCTACCGGGATGGCGATATCCTCAATAAGTGTTCTCTTCAATCTGAAATTACGTATAAAAGGGTGTAAGAAAACAGCAAACGCCCATGAAAAAATGATGATCAACCCGCGTTTGTTTTCTAATTCTTGAGTACTAATCTCCATTTGAACACAATCCTTTCTATAATGTACTTATAAAAAGGATAGACTGCAAAGGTGTTCATTAAGATGACTTCAAGTTTAAAATTTGTTTAAGTTTTCATTCCCAAATAAATGCTTGTTCCATCTGAAGAAGTGGAAATTTCCCAATCTAAATTCATCTCCGTCATCATGAGCGAAACGATTGAAAGTCCAATTCCAGCACCTTTATTTTCAGATTCTTGGCCAAAACCACCCCCCTTGTCCTTAATAACAATGGAGGTTGATCCAAATCGTTCCACGGCTTGAATTCCAATATATCGTCCTGAGCGAGCATGTCGAGTGACATTTTGAATTAAGTTGTCCAAAATACTTTTAAACCAAATAGGGTCTACTTTCCATATCAGTGATTTTTCCGGTAAATCAATATCTATTTCAAACTTATACTCTTCAAATATAGGATACCATTCCGCTATAACTTTCCGAACTTCATCCAATATATCCGTGTCTCGCATATCGATTGGATGTTTACCAGCTGAAAGAAGTGTGTAAGAAAGAAGATTATTGATCATTTTGTCCATATCATCTAGTTTGTTTTCAACAATTTGAAGTGATTCTATTTCTGTAGAGGATTTTGGGTATTTCTTTACGGAATATACGTGCTGCCTCATGACTGTTAAAGGTGTTCGTAAGTCATGAGATATATTAGCGATTAGCTGTTTCCTAAGATTTTCTTCCTTTTTCTCCCTCTCCCTGCTGCACTTCAACTGGTTGATCATCTTGTTAAAAGCACCTTCCAACCTTCCAATCTCATCCATTTTTCTAATCACGACTTCATCAGGGATCCCTTCATTTCCCGTTTCAGACATAGCAAATTGAAGCTTAACAAGCCGTTTGCGTATATTAAAGAAGAAAAACCAAGAGATTAATAGAAAAGCTCCACAAATGGAGATAAAAAATATCACAAATGGCAAGTCTAGAGTAATACTACCAAGATTTGTATCAGTGATCGGAACTTGAAAAACCATTACCCCTTGCCTGGGATCGTTTCCTATTAATGCCGTAATGGTATATATTTTTTGAGGGTCTTTATTTTGTAAATACGTATCCACATGAAATTTGCTTTCCTCCATAAATACAAGGGAATCGGTAAATGTCCAATTTTCAGGCATATCGGCAGACCGATTTCCGATGAATCTAGACTCGCCACTTCCATTTATCCAGAAAATCTCAGCCTTTGGATACTTATTTTTTATAGACTGAAGATGGTGATGAATTACCTCCTCTTCCTGACCATCTAATTGAGCAGCCTCTCGTTTCCATATGTCTTCTATTTCTTCTGGATCATACAATACTTGATTGAATAGAAGATGAGAATAATAAATGGCAGGAATAAGAGGAAAAAGGACTAAAGCAAATAAAATAAGAAACAAATATCTAGTCATTAAAGATTGTATGATATTCATGATCTCAACCTATATCCAATCCCCCTGATTGTTTCAATAATTTGCGGTTTGCTTGTGTCCAACTCTATTTTTTCACGCAAGAGGCGTATGTGAACCATTAATGTTTTATCCCCTTCAATGTATGGATCTCCCCACACCGCTTCGTAGATTTGTTTTTTCGTCAATATTTGATTCAAGTGGTCTAATAAATACATAAATATATGAAACTGTTTCCCGGTCAAAACGATATCTGTCTTCGAAATTGTATTCAAAATACGGTTTGCCTTCTGATCAATTCGCAAGTGCATGACCTGAATAATTTCCGGTGAAACAATTCCTAATCGCCTTACTAATACTTGAATACGTGCAGCTAACTCATCAGGATGGTACGGCTTTGTCATATAGTCATCCGCGAATGTGAGTCCCTGTAACTTATCTTCCATTGAAGTTCTTGCCGATAGCATCATGATTGGCGTATTCGGGTACTTCTGCTTCAGACGCTGACCGATTGTATATCCATCTAAACCAGGCAGCATAATATCTAAAATAACAAGATCAGCCCGCTCCATATGCTTCATTGCCTCTTGACCAGATGTAATCCAAATGACTTCATTTCCACAATCTGTTAAAAATTTGCTTACCCATGAACCAATTTCTTGATCATCTTCTATATGCAAAATAGTTAGCTTCATAAACTAGGTGCCTCCTCTCACTAATAAAACAGGAAAATTTCACCTAATTTTACCATGCCATCCTAACATTTTATCTAATTATTTAAAAATAAATGACATTTAAAAGCTGAATTTATCAGAGAAGTTAAAAATCATAGACGATGCAAAAAATGCTGTTAAAAGAAAAACAATGATTAAATAAAGGACAGTCCCCCGTCTAAAAGAGAATTGTCGAACCCCAGAAGCTTGCGCATAATGAGCAGCAGTTAAGCCAGCCATCATACCCAAAAAGGAAAACCACGGTTCGTAGAATACTAAATCCCATAAAGCTAGGTCACGAACATCTACTTCAACAAACCCAGGGAAATCAATTGTAATGATACCTGCCAACTGGAGCGCTCTTGTAATCATTCCACTTACTCCGTGCGCAATTAAAAAGGCAGCGCCAACAAGAGTGGGAGTCAATACAATAAGTGGATGAATCTTTCTGCCTCCAATCAACGGTACCTGTTGTGGAACGATCCTACTCCAAGGCTTAATAAGCGCAATTAAAATAAATCCACAGAACATAATTGCGAGACCGGCGATGTACATTCCCATGTAAATAGCTGTGAGATCTTTCATTTCCCCCGGCATACCGATCGTGCCGCCAGCAGCATGATAAAATCTGACGAATACCGCATACATAAACGCGCTAAAACAGCCAACGTAAGCAGGCCATACAGCCGATTTTGTAAAGCATTCAAAGCGTTCAAAGAAATTCACTCTAGAAGTTGTTGATATTTTATTGATATTTGCTTTTTGCATAGATGCTTATCCCTCCATTTTCGATTCATTTTAGATGGATTACACTCTTCTCTGTAACCCAAAATAGCCTCACATTCATTTTAACTATCGAAAGTTAAATGAAAGTGAGGTCATATTTAAGTTTTGTATAAATTTATCGTGATACACGATGTATCAAAATTATTGCTAGACTGCTTTATCAAGCAGGCTTTACATTTTACAACAATTTAGCCCAATAAATTAAGATGGCGCAATTGTTGGTCTATAAATACGCTCGATTTCGGAAGAACTAACTACAAAGAAATTCACCCTTCAACATTATGAAAAAAATTCAAACCATTTATGTTCTGGTTCGTGCAATTTTATAGCATACTGAAGCCATTTTTTCTTTTCATTTTATTTTTAAGATAGTCTTTTATTAGCATAAAATCTTAATGGTCTTTTCTCTTGTGTTTTCTACCTTATATAAAAGTACAATGTCTGGATTTTGATAAGGAACCCGTATCAGAGTAACTACA
This sequence comes from Cytobacillus dafuensis, assembly GCF_007995155.1. Taxonomy (NCBI): domain Bacteria; kingdom Bacillati; phylum Bacillota; class Bacilli; order Caryophanales; family Bacillaceae; genus Cytobacillus; species Cytobacillus dafuensis. The sequence goes on from NZ_CP042593.1 coordinate 2,538,691, forward strand.
TACTGACTCAAGTGGATAAGAGATTGTTAAATCCCTTCTAAATTTCCATTCGTCATCTTTTGTTTCATTTAGAAGAACTTCCAATCTTTCTCCATTTAACATAAACAAACCGTGGAGTTCGTAAATAGGTAACTCTTAAAACTCTTTTTCCCATGGATAGAACTCTCCTTTAAAAAACTTATTAAAGTCCCAATCTTTAAGATGTTCTATCAGGTATAATTGGTCTACTCGAAATAAAGCAATTTCAATATCTTTGTGTTCTCTTGTTTCTCTTCCCATAAATAGGTCAATTGCCCAACCACCTTCAATGGACCAACTTTTATTAAAAGTTGACATCAAAGCATTAATACTATGACATTGTTCAAATGACATAGTATTTCCCCCAGATTTAAATGCTTAATTATTTTCTAATTTGTACATACTCTTTTTTAAACTTTATTCCATTAAAAAAGACGCTTTTCGTGTTCTGGAAAAGCGCCCGTTCGTTGGAGATTGAATTACCTTACTTGTGGAACGGTTCCCCATGACGGATCGAAATGAGGTCATGTCTACTTAATAGTTTTATGTTTGAGATATCCTAGGAAATCGGGCAAGTGTTGGAAATCCTTTGTTAGTGGTTGTCCGGATCATCCAATTGCTAGATGTATCTACTGCTACTTTTAGATTTTTAATAGGTTGATCAGGTGTAAAGTGACAGACTACTGTTTTCACATTCTTCGGAGAGATTAGCTCAACAAGTTCCTGTAAATTTACTTTCCTTGGTGAAAGTATGTCATATAGATGCAATTGATCTCCATCAATTTTAAAAATAGTATAAACATCATCTTGCGGTCGATGGACTAAGTCCCTAAAACCTAAAGTATAGTAGAACATCAGAACATGCTCATCGCCTCGCGCGGATAAAATATTTGTGTGAGGTTGAGATTGTTTTTTAATTTCTAGCATCATATTTGGTGAAATAATACATTTTTCTAACGGTTCATCGATAAGCTGGTATCCTTTAAGATCAATAACACATTGGTTCTCATCATTGGGCGTAAACCCACATTTTTGATAGAGAGGTACTGCCTCAGAATCAGCTGCTAAAAAATATAAATCATATAGATGGTCATAGTCTGCAAGTACTTTACTTAACAGCTGGTATGCTAATCCTTGTCTTCTATATTTAGGATCAGTCATTACCGTTCCAATCTGGATAGCCTTCTGTATTTTCCCATCAATGATCAGTTCCATTGTATTGAGTGAAACATTAGAAATTACTTCATTATTATTAACATAGCTGTAGCATATATAGTTTTCATTCCAAAAGCCTTGTTGATACCATTCTTCAAAATCAATACCAAAGGTCTTTTTAGCTAGATTGTTAAATGATAACCGATGGTTATTGTTGTTTTTGTAGTCTTTAATAAACTTATATGTTTTCATTTTCCACCTGAAACCCTCATATTTTTTATTTGGCTTAATTAGAGCTAACTACAAATTTTTTTTGTTTGCCTCCAACTGAGTTTCAAAGCTTTCCCATTGATTACTAACCCACCACACTAGTTCTTTTAATACGTTGTTAGATAAAAGGGGTGATACAATCCCCCCCTAGGGTGTACCTATCATTGGGAGGCCTTCTGCTTATTACACACTTTTTCTTATTAAATAGCGTGCTATTCGACGCAGGGGGAGCTTTTCAGAGCGTTACTTCCTCATTCGACTCCTCGACATAACCCTTCAGTTATAGAAATCTAAAACTGCCTGACCTTTACTGAAATTGTGTGACCACATTTCATTTGAGTCAGGAACATGTCGCACCTATAATCTGGTCCTTTAAATAAATACGCATTCCTAAGACCTATATTTTAAAAAAGATAGATAAATTAAAGGACATTACATATTTTATATGACTTATATGTAATGTCCTTTCTTATTCCATAATCGCACCCTTTAGTGGAAAATGGGTGCAATAATCAGCATTGGTTCTGAACAGAAAATCAGAAAAACACTGTTAGTCTCTTATAATGGCTTACTGCTATTTCTAATCCTATAGATTAGGCATAAAATGACCAAAAAGACGAAGCTGTTTCCATTAAAAAATGCGATTTAGAAGTTTTATTTAAAGCTTTACTTCTACCTCAGTTCCATCCTTCAATTTCGTTTCAATAAGGATAACTCCACTGTGCTTAGAAAATCCCTGCAGCAACGGCTTTAAATCTTTTCTTTCAATCTCCGGGAGGATGAATTTGCTTCCATCCTTTTCAATTGCTTTATTTATAAAGCGATTAATCCTTTTTGATGTAATAATCAAACTAACCAAGTTTAAAACCGCATAGGGAACGGGAATGGAGAATCGTTTATCCTTTACTTTCACCTTGACTTTTAACATAATCTACTCAATCACCACGAAAACTTTATCACCATTGGCCGAGGTGATGTCAACAATCTGTCCGTCCAATTCGTTTTCAATTGCTTCAATGAGCAAGTCAATGTTAATATCTTTTACATATTTTTCAGCCTCAGGTATTTTTTCAGCAATATTTGTACCTACTTTTAAAACAGCCTTTACCAGATTAATCGGTAAATTCACATTTACATTATCACCTTTTTCGGAGTTCACACGAATCTTTAACATCTTATTTCCATATGGGACTTCTTTTTTTATTGTCACTAACTCTGGTTGATCTTTACCTTGTAAAATATTAATTAATTCACTTGCTTTTTCCTTATCAATCTTTCCTTCCTCCACCAGCGTTAAGACTCTCGAAATTTCGTCCTTCATTATACTTCCCCCTCTTTTAATAACTGAATGGCTTTCTCTGCCGTAATTTCGCCTTTTTCCAATAACGATACAATTTTTTTCTTATCCACTTCCGGTTTCTTTTGAGAGGAATATCCCAGAGTAGAGATAATTTCATCTAATTTTCCTCTGACAGTCGGATAGGAAATTCCTAGCTCCTTCTCGACCTCTTTGATATTTCCACGGCATTTAAGAAAAATCTCAATAAAATGCAGCTGTTCCTGACCGAGAGCAGCAAGTCTTGAAACTTCAAATTCATTTTCTACCGTTGTCTGGCAATGGTTACACTGTAGCTTAGTAATTTTAAGCGCCTTTCTGCAAACAGGACAATTAGTGAGTAAAGGATACGCCATACTGTTCTCCTTTCTTTTATTTATTCATATCATACATCACATCTTTTAATTTTCAAATAAACATTTAAAATAATTTATAAAAATTTATATTTTTATTCAATAAATTAATATGCGAATTAAATAATTTAATCTATCAATCATTTAAGTTAAAATAAAAAACAGACTCATTGGAGAGTCTGTCTGATTGTAGAGAAAGGAATAAGAGCCTTTTGACACTTAAAGAAAAGTTCTTCGGACATCTCTGTTAGTGTACTTGCTAACCACCGGACTGCTTTTTCTTCATAGTTGTGCCCAGTATGATCAAGGCGACATAGATTACGATTGCAATCGAATCTATAAGCGTATCCGTAAGAGCCGAAACATCAAGCATTGCCGTTACGCCAAGAATGACCATCAGTCGGACGATAAGGATCGCCGCGATCATCCATGCGGCAAACCGGATCTTTGATCGCTCACTTTGGAATGACATGAAAATAAATGCGATTCCGAAGACCAGATTTTCTGCCGTTATAATGTGCCAAACATACGTAAATACCGTCTGGGTATCCATCGGTATCTCACTAATGTCGAGCTTCGGAAGCACAGCGGATTGTCCGTTCCATGCATGCGTGACGGCAAAAAGTATCGCAAGAACACCTGCAATCAGATAATAAAAATTCCTAACCTTGATGTTGATCACAACCCTCCTTGGAAATTCCCGGTTCATTCTCTCGGATATCCTTATAAAGCTTGAGGACGAATTCTGCCAACCGTTGGTCGCTTTCAGTATTAAAGTCCCTTAACGTTCCGGTTGCTATGTTGAGCAGCCGAATGACCTTTTCCAGATGGTTAAACTTCTTGCGCGTTTCGCGTTCTTAGCATCGAGGAACGAAGCAACCTCTTCACAGTAAGCGGTGTCGCTGTTTTCCATCTTGTAGAAACCGAATCCCCCCCCTGATTTCGTCAAGAGAAAAGTCCGCATACTGCATGATCTGAATATTCATAAAACCTCCATAGAATTTGATTTTAGTATTTAATTGGATTTATGTAACAAATTAAATCAATATAAGTTTATTCCACCATTTCCTTTTTTATTTCAACAAAAAGTGATCAAAAATCAAAGGACATCCTCAAAGACTATTTTTAAAAATGACCAAATTAATACAACATGTTTGAGTTGCTGACCACATAAAATTGTAAACTTATTCAAAGAGTCCTTTGGTCAATTTTCCAACGTAAACTGGTTTAACGGAGTCAAAATGAATGTCGCGAACATACTTGATGTTAAGACCTCCAGGACCAGTTTTTAAAAAACGCCCTAACAATCCTTAACTTTCTTTTAACGATTGAATCTCATCCTCCGTTGCGACCCTTTTTTCTCGAACCGTTCCGACAACCGTACTCCTGGAGGAGTCTTAAACTTTCTGGAAAGAAACGATCGTAACAAAAACCATTTACTACTGTTTGTAGCAAGAATACAGACTCGATTATTCTGATCTAGGTTTCGTGTCATTTGGGAAGTGAAGATTTGAAAATATAAACCTTTGGCTCATCCTTGCTGAGTATTAGTGATCCAATCGGAGTAACATGTGGAGTAACATGTGGAGTACCATCTGGGTTTACGGAGGCAAATGAGAATCCATATGACTGAGAAGCAACATCTTTCCAAGTATTCCAGTGATCGAATGGTTGCATCGTAATCCCTCTTCTCTTCATATAAAGTTATGGGATGTAGAGCTCTCCTGGTGTTATCTATTTTAAAGCTTCATGGGGTCCTTGGCAGATAAACGATGAGTACTAAAGTTTACCACAATGCTTACATCGACCCCGTCTTCTTAAATAATAAGCAAGAGTTGCTATCCCTAGGGATATTCCCCATGGTAACCAGAACAAAAAAGGAACAAATTCTCCCCAATTTTCACGATTAATTGAACCATTAACTATCATATATATGAATTGTGGACTGAGCTTTATCCCCGTTATCGTGATAATAGCCGACATCAATATAGCGGGTACCACAACAAACCAGATTGGAATTTGTTTACCTGCTAGAAATAAACACCACCTTGGAAGAATCACTCCCCATTCTGAATAAGTCCAAGGGTCAAAATTCCACCGCCAATACATAATCCGCCCAGTATAGTATCAACTAATACAATGTCTTCATTCCCGACCATTGATAAGTTGGTTGTCCCCAGAGGAATACCTAAGGCCCACGCCCATCGGACAATGCCGTATGGCAACGCCATAATGACGGCCATATAGGTAAACCACTTTCCCCATTGTGCTCCTTTCACTAATGATACTTCCTTAGCGTCATTTCTGCCGCAATTACCGCAAGCATCTTTTGTAAGACGAAAGTATGCTATTGCAGTAGCTCCCCAAATGGACCCACCAACTATACAAAAAACTTGATTAAAAACTCTCCAGTCCAGCAGATCAAAGTGAAGTAGAAACAAATAAGCAAAATTCTGTACAATTCTAGAATCTGGAACTACAAATATAAGTGTTAGACTCATTATCCACGCAAAGGAGAGTAATATTGTACGAGGAAAACGACTCCCCCATGTCATTACCATCGCTAGAGCTACTACCGTCCCTACCAATCCAGCTATCGCAATGACTGGACCCCCGACATTAACATTAAAATTGGATAAAAATGATCCCATCATTTCTGCCCTTGGATCGTTTTTACCGTAAGGAAAATCCGCTTCCTCCTAATAGCCAGTACAGCCCGAGTAAGCTGTATATTAGGGACCATAGAGCAGCAGCATACCCAATCCACTGAGGCCAGCGTGACAGCCAGGAAAAATGTGTTGAATTATTGATATTTATTTTCGGTTCCATTTCATCCTCCTAAAATCTAATATATTAATAGTACGTCCAATGGATGTGATCAACGATGAGCTTCTCAATGCGGCAGGTGATCTAAATCATGACAAAATGGTCTTTTGTAATTAAAAATCCGTGTGAAAAACGGCTTCTAACTGATTTTCTTGAATTTTAGCTGGCAGTATTCTCATAACTAAGTTACGAATACGAATTTGAAGTCGATTTTCTAACTGTGCGGCTTTTCCTATTCGCCATGACAGATTGATAATCTTTTTTGTCTTTGGAATTCGCTGTTTTTCAAATTCACAAAAAGCATCTTGTATATTTTTGTTCTTCTTTAAAACATTGCTCAGTATGATTGCATCTTCAATTGCTTGACCTGCACCTTGACCGATATTAGGGGTAGTTGCGTGTGCAGCGTCACCTATTAGCAACATCTTATCGAAGGCAAATCGGCTTAACGGCTTCAGATCAATAATGTCATTCCATATAAGGTTTTCGTCAGGAGTCCATTTGAGTATCTCCGGTATAAGAGAATGATAATTATGAAATAGGTGATACAAATCAATTGTTGTAAAAGCCGAGAAATCTTTGTCTTGAAAAGGAGCGTTGACACATGCAAACCAATATATTTGATCGTTCGTTAGAGGAACAATGCCAAATCGACCTTTTGAACCCCATGTTTCAGTAAATTCTCCTGGTACATAATTTTTATTCGGAACTTTTACTACAGCACGCCAACATGTATAACCTGAAAAACGTGGTTTTATGTCAGGAAGGCATTTTTTCCGTACGGCAGAATGAATACCGTCAGCAGCAATAAGCGCGTCCCCCTCTACGCTTTTTCCATCTTCCAGATACACCGTAACACCAGTTTCATTTTGTTCAAAATTAATGATTTTTTTTCCATATTCAAGTGTTCCGGGTAGAAGTCGTTGAATGAGTACTTTCTGCAAATCCGCACGATGGATAGTAAAATAAGCAACTCCATATTTACGGTTTAAGCGATCAATGTCCATTTCACTTATCAAATTACCTTTTTGATCTAGGAATTTCGTACTTTTTATGAGGTTGCATTTCATTTCCAAGTCATTTGTAATCCCCAAATGCGCGAGTCCTTTCCAAGCGTTAGCGCCAAGTCCCAGACCTGCACCAACCACTTTCAATTCTTTCATACGTTCAAGTACCTTGACATGATACCCTTCTTTTTGCAAAGCAATTGCTGTTGTCAATCCAGCAATCCCACCTCCTGATATAATAAAGTCATATTTCATTATTGATTTTCACCTCTTTAACTTATAGTCCTATTGGCTTTCACACACATGGCACTCGAAGTAGATTATTGCCTAATATACCTTTTTTAAGGAGATTGTTTGTTTTTAATCCGATGCTGGAACGACAGAGTCGCCATAAATACAGTTACTCCCCACAAGAACAATCCACCATACGTTACCACATACACCCAACTGGTTAATCCGTCGGTGTATCCTTTTGGAAGCACTCCTAAAAATTGAAGAACTGTCAAGAAGCTAATTAGAACTGTCAACATTCCAACTGACCATCCTGGTATGATTAATAACCATTTTGGTAGTTTCTCCCCCCAGGAAGTCACGAGTGTTAAAGCAAATATAGATGCCAGTATCGCCAAGATAGCTGTGAAGTCTAATCCGATGGTATATAAAGTATATAGAAAAGCCGGTCCTTCCTTTAATGTTTCACCAAACCCTGCTACGTTTTCTACAGCTTGTTTTGTTGTAATTCCTACCGTTGATCCCCATGCCCAAAGCGATTTTAAAATCGCATAAGGCAACAGTGCAAGAGCTGCAACATAGCCCCATCCTTTAGTCAAATATGTTTTATCAGCTATTTCTGACCTCATATGTTTCTCATGATATAAGTTCAAAAAACATTCTCCCTTCTTGTTTAAGAAATAAAGCCCTGCAGAATTACTCTCGATCGAATATAAGCTTAGCCAGATATTTCTGGGTGACTTTTAAACAAAATAGTGGTTAAGAAGAGAACTGAAATCTAAAGACAAGCAAGGTTAAAGTAACTAATAAAAGAAACAAGAAAATTATATGTGGATAGAATGCGATCGTAAGAATCAACCCAATGAAAATAGTACATAGTATATTTGCAATATGACATACTACAAAAATTCTTAATTGCCTTTGACTGATATTAATAAGAATATAATTTAAAAAAGTAAGAAAAATGAGTGTAAAACCGGCACTTAAGAACCAAAAAGCATCAAGTGTATACGATTTGTACGTCATCGGAGTTATTGAAATATGGATAACTCCGATAATAAATATAGTGATAATAACCGTTAGAATTGCTTTTTTCATTTAGAAATCCCCCTTTCTTTATAAAAAATAAAATCACCTCAAATTCCAGTTTACTCGGCAAATGGAAAATTGAGGTGACCTGTAGTTTAAATTTAGTTTAAAAAATAAGCGTTATCCTTGGTTTAAGGATAACGCCCGATTGCGGAAGATCAACTAATTAGATAGAAGAATCATCCGTTTTTCTATTTAATGTCCTGCCATCATTTTGGCATTCGCTTCTTTTGTTTCATCATCTGGTGCATGTTCCGGCTGTTGTTTTGGTCTACTAAGGATTGTTGCTAAAAGTGCCCCTACTAATGCAATCCCTGCAGCTAGAAGGAACGTGTCACCGTAGGCTGTAACGGTAGCTTCAATTGGGTTAGGTATTTCTGTCATATGATCAGTAATTCTTGACGTTAGGAACCCAGTCATACCTGCTACTGCAAATGAAACCATTACTTGTTGGGCCGCAGTTGTTAATGGTGTGACGCGACTTACAAGATGTTTTGGAGCGGATTGAAGAACATGGGTATTAATTGCCATCATGGATAGACCCATTCCTGCTCCCATCATTACTAAACATGTAATGATATATCCGGTAGTTGTATCCATTGAAATACGTGAAAGCATAACTAGCGCTACAGTAATAATAGACAAGCCTGTTATAGCTAAAGGACGAGCACCTATTTTATCATATAAACGCCCTCCGATTGGCATCATAACACCTGATGCTAGAGCTTGTGGAAGTAGAATTAAACCAGTATCTAATGCACCGTAACCTCTTACTGTTTGTAAAAATAACGGGACAATAATCATAACCCCAAATAATGCGATTTGGGAAATCCATGCAATCACAATCCCTTTTCTAAAGTCAGAAGATCCAAAAACTCTCAGCTCTAATAAAGGCTGCTTTTGACGAAGTTCGACGATAATGAATAGTATGAGAGCAACTCCACCTACAATTAATCCGGTAAGAGTTTCCGTTGAAGTCCAGCTTTTGCCCCCTTCACTCACTCCATATGCTAGCATTGCAAATGCGATAGGTGCTAATACAATTCCTAAATAATCAAGGGATGGAACGGTCTTTCGTTCAACTTCCGGTAAAAATTTCATTCCAACCAAAATTGCAATAATACCGATTGGCAAATTAATAAGGAAAATCCAATGCCAAGTAACGTATTCTACAAGATATCCTGCTAAAACAGGCCCAAGTGCCGGTGCTAATAACATCGGAACCCCAAGTGTTCCCATGATAGCCCCTATCTTATCCGGAGGTGCAAGTCGGAATATAATGGCCATTCCTATTGGCGCTACCATTCCTCCCCCCAGCCCTTGAATTACCCGATAGAGGATAAGCTGTTCAGGGTTTTGTGCAACAGAGCACAGAACGGAACCAAGTGTAAATAGGGCGATTGTAATTAAAAATATCCTTTTTGCGCCAAATCGGTCTGTCATCCAACCAGCTAAAGGAATAACAGCTGATAATGCAAGCGTATAACCTGTTATGGACCATTGCATGGTCGAAACATCAGAATTAAAATCTTCCACTATTCCAGGCAAGGCAACATTCATCGCCGTACTATCAAGAATTACCATTATCATACCAACAATGACAGCTAATAGCGGTCCTATGATGGTTTTAATGGAAAATGCTTCATTGTTATTTTCTGTTTTTACTGACATACGTACTCCTTCTCCTTTTCTAAAAAGGATGTTTATGATGTGTCTTTCAAAAAAAAGGCCTGCTTACAGTTATTAGACTAAAACCAGAAAGTTATTTTAACACAAATTTTCGTGCAAAAAAAGTCAATTGATTCTTAGAGTTATATTTAGCAAAGAAAGCTAAATATTTACATAAAAAAACAATATACTTAAAGCAAATAGACTCCTTTAAAATGTCTTTCTTACTAGTTGATATTGGCTGGTGTAACGGAACTAATAATAGAAGAATAAGAGAAATCATAAAAGCCGATTCTTCCTCCGGTTTAATCTTCAGTTGAAACATAACAAAAATGATTACTACAAAAGTCTTTAAATAACTTAGCGGCAGGTGACAGATAACGTTTATCCTTCCATGCCAAACCTATCGTGCAAGAACATATCGGTTTTTTGACTGTCAACCAGGAAGTTCCATCCATCCTTAATCCTGCTGTAGAAGGCAGCAAAGAAACACCAAGTCCTGCAGATACAAATCCAGCAGCTGTGGAAAGATCTTCTGCCTCAAATGCAACTTTAGGATGAAAACCTACACTTTGGAAAATGTCATCGTATATTGAACGGAATCCACAGCTTGTGTTTAATCCGATAAACGGTTCTTCGGTAATAGCGTGCAAATCAACCTCACGTCGATTGGATAATTTGTGGCCCTTCGGAACAACGACATAAAGATCCTCCGAAATAAGTGGCAGCCATACCATTCCATTCCCATCAAATTTTGGGGATGTGATGCAAAAGTCGCTCGCGCCCTTTTCTAACTTCTGGATAATGAATGTATTCGAGCCCTGGTATAGTTCAAAATGAATGTTAGGGTATCGTTTGCGAAATGAACTGATCAAAGTCGGAATGAATTCGTTTCCCAGCGTGTGTAAAAAAGACAAAGAAACCGTTCCTATTTCCGGATTCGTTAGTTCCTCAATCTCCTGCTTTCCTTTTCTTATTTCCATAATGGCAGCCTCGACTCGTTTAGCAAACACCTTTCCATATCGATTGAGCTGGACATTCCGACCACTTCGTTCAAACAGTGACACACCGAGTTCTTCCTCCAACTTTCCAATCGAATGACTGAGAGCAGGCTGTGTAATCGAAAGCTCCTCTGCGGCACGTGTTACATGTTGCAACCGCGCTACTGTTAAAAAGTATTCCAGTTGATTCCATTCCATAGATCAAGCAGCCTCCTTTTGATTGAACAGAAATAATCCATAAATATTGTGCATGTATTTAATGAAAATAATAAATTAGACGTAATATGCTGTCAACAAATACAATGAAATTGACAGATCGATCCAAAACCATTCTACGGTTACTATGCAAATAGTGTTTAAAAAAACAGGAAAGGATGATAAGCGATGTCTATGAAAGAACCGATTGACACTAAACAACGCCGCAGCCTCCTGCTGACTACCCTTTGTTTCGGCTTGTTTATGGTATATCTGGACACAACAATTGTGAACGTTGCACTGCCTGACATCCAAATCAAGTTAAATGCAGATATATCAAGGTTGCAGTGGATTATTGACGCATACGCACTCACTTTCTCATGCCTCTTGCTTTCTGCGGGTACCATCGGTGATGCTATTGGGCGAAAAAAGGTTTTTATTACCGGTCTGCTCGGTTTTTCTCTTACCTCAATTGTTTGTGCAGTTTCCCTCTCCATCGAAATGCTGCTAGTGGGACGCATTTTACAGGGAGTTTTCGGATCATTTATGATCCCGGTTTCACTTGCGATCATCAGGGAAATCTATGAGGAACCTGTTTCCAGAGCAAAAGCGATCGGGATTTGGGCGGGGGTCGGAGGAATAGCCTTCGCTGCCGGGCCGGTTGTCGGAGGATGGCTTGTCGAATACTACGGATGGCAAAGTATTTTCTGGATCAATGTGCCCATTGGAATTGTAATCGCACTCGTGTTATTTCGAATTTTGCATGAAAATCGGAATATAACTTCCCGAAAGTTTGACTTCATTGGACAAACGTTTTTTATTCTTGGAATTGGTGCGCTCAGCTACGCCTTAATTGAAGGGAATTCTTTAGGCTGGGATTCAGGGGCGATAATTACGACTTTCATCGTTGCCGCTATCGCGCTTCTGTTATTTGTGTTCCAAGAGTATCGATATGAAAAACCGTTACTGCCACTCGGTCTATTCCGTAATCGGATCTTCACTATCGCCTGCTCCGTTAATTTTCTTGGCTTATTCGGCCTGTATGGCGCTATCTTCTTGCTAACCCTGTTACTCCAGAACATAAACAACTTCTCCCCCATCGAAACCGGCATCCGGTTTTTGGCTCTTACGGCAGCGGTTATGGTAGCCTCATTTTTTGGGAGTGTGCTTGCTGCTAAGGTAGGACCTAGACCTCTAATTGTCATTGGATCGGTTATGGCGGGGGGAGGACTCCTAGCGCTTACCATGGTGGATGTGGGCAGCGGTAATGACACTTACTGGTGGGCACTCGTGCTTCTCGGTATCGGCGTCTCTTTAGTGGGCTCCTCGGCGACAGTGGCTCTTATGACGGCTTTTCCACCTGAGATTGCTGGGACCGTGTCTGGGGTGTCTAACACTTTCCGTCAGGTGGGAGCTGTATTCGGTGTTGCCCTCTCTGGAGCGTTGGTTTCACAATACATCCATACAAATTTACCGTCCAAATTGACTGCCATTCAGCTTCCGCATGAAATAAAAGAACGGATCTCTATTGCATTCTCACGAGGAGACATGTCATTATCTCAGGTTGGTCCTCTTCCGGAGGATGTGAGACAACTTATATTATCTGAGGGTGCACAGGTGTTCGTCGAGGGAATGCACGTTGCCTTCCTCGTCAGCGGAATTGGTACTTTATTTGCAGGAATTTGTGCACTTCTGTTTATGGGCCGAGTATACCAAAAAAGCAATAACAAAGCGTCTACGGGAAGCATTCGGTAGATAAGAAGCTCTATTAGGAGGAGTGGGACTTGGTTAATGGTATCCGATTCATAATAATTATTTTGGTGCAAGAATATCAGAAAAATTTTTCAAATTAAAATAAAGTTGATGTAGCACTGAGCTTTTTCTGAATAATAAAAGATTCTTGTAAAGCTTATATTAAAAGTGCTTTACAAGAATCTTAGAGACTTTTTACCCTTATATTTTTTGGCTTAAATACTCATTAATATCTAAACGATAAATAGGCTCTGGATGATGCCCTTCCTCAATCTCTCCTGTTGGCTTAAACCCTATTTTCTCGTATATACGTATGGCAGCTTCATTATTATAAATAACGGACAGATATACTTCTTTACATGAATATATTTCAGCCATTTCATCTATAACTGCCTTTAATATCGGGAGTCCATAACCCTTTCCCTGAAAAGGATGGCCAAGCATTAGGCTTATTAATTCGTATCTTCCGGTTTCTTTGTTCAAACCATGTGATGCAAAACCGATTAAGGTTTCTCCATCATAAATTGCCCTTGGTATGAAGCCATAAACTTGGCAAGCTGCTAGAAAAAAAGTATTGGAACCAACCCATCTCTCAAAAATTTGAATTCGCTTTTCCTGATCTAAGTCAGATTTTAAATTAATCACATTCCAAAAATTCTTCTCATTCACTTCAGTTAATATAATGTTCATAAATTCTCCCTTTGCCGATTATTTTTTACAGTTAGATTATATTTCAATGGGTTTCTATTTTTTCCCTTTTTAAAGAAAAAAAAGAACCCCGTCAAAGGGTTCATCAAAAACTTTGATTTATCTTTCTATTATAGATCCATCGATAACCGGACCATATCAACACATTGAATTCCATTTTCATAGATTAATTCATTATAGTGGCGTATAAAAAAATCCTTGTCTATCCACATCATTCGAAATCCGCATTTTTGATAAAGTGCGAGCTGGTCTATACTTGAATTGCCAGTTCCAACTTCAATCGTTTTATAGCCTTTTGACTTTGCTATATCGATTGCAGCTAAAACCAATTTCTTTCCATAGCCTTTGCCCTGATGTTCCTTTGATACAGCCACATTGACTAGCTCAACAATACCAGGCCGAGTTGAAAGCAATACGAATACACCTTGAATGCTTCCATCCCACTCTGAAACATAGCAATCGCCCTTATGAATGTATTCCTCGATCATTTCTATGGATGGATCAGCTAATAATAACAAATCGATTGGAGGCTTTTCGTCAATTGCTAATATTCTTAATTGCATTTCTTGCTCCCTAGTTAAATATTTATTTTTCAATCAACTGACCTATATAATTTAATTCTTCAATAGCTAACGAATCAGCTGAACCGTCTAGTATCTTTCTTACATCTTGTAATGTTTCATGTAAACGAACTGATTCGCCTTTCTTCCCTGTATAAGCCTCTGCTACATAAAATGGCTGCGTTAAATATGCTTCAAGTCTTTCTCCACGTTTAAAAGTTTGGATTTCTGATGCTGGGATTCGCTCCATGCCGCCTGCATTGACTAATGAACGAAGCTCCCGGTACCGGCGCAGAAGTTTTTGTGCGCGCTGTTGGATAGTGAGATGAGTTTGATCTAGATGTGCTCCTTCGAGTACAGAAGAGGTGGAATAGATTGGATTTACTGCTGGAAACTTATGTCTTGCTGTTAGATCCGCGTCAAATTGCCAAATCGTTTCAAGAGGTCCGTATGGAAGGTCTTCATCAGCAGCTTCTCCTGTTAAATCAACTAAAAATGTTGTTATTGACGCAATATTTATTGCTTCGATTCGTTCTTGTAGTTCAAATATTTCTCCTGTCAGAACATGTCTCCTATCTGCAGCAAAAACAATTTCAGATATGCTGCCTTTTTCTGCGATTTTCTCATATGCTTCTTCAATGGAATGGACAATAATATCCGTATTTATCGTTACATCTTTTAATTCAGGGTAGTCTCCTTCTGGCATTAGCAAAATAGTAGTGAACGATTCTTTTTTCAGCCGGAAAAATAATTCAGAAAGTAAGACAAGCTGCCCCATTTTTTGTCTTGCAACAAGACCGATTGTTCCTCCCTTGGCAAGTGGTGCGAACAAATCAAGCGCCTTAATCTTTGTTTCGATCATCTCAACATTCTCCCCTCTTATAATCAATTCATCCAAACTGCATTCTGCCAATGATGCTAGAGCTACCAATGTGCGAACTTCAGATCGTCCTACTGGTATCTTTCCAGTGCATAAATTCGAAACCGTTGCAGGACGCAAACCAACAGACTTTGCAGCTGTTGTTAAATTTGGAACCCTTCTTCGCAAAAGTGAAACATTTAATCTCAAGTTTTCCATTTTTTACACCTCCTTACTTTATAAAGTAATATATTTTACCTTAATAAGCAATATATTATTACTCTTTAGCGTAATTTATTTTTCGTTAATAAAAAGACCTCTCTAATAGAGAGGCCCATTGATCATAATATTTTTTTATCATTGTTTGAATCGCCAATCTGCATTTTTTCTAGCTCAAGTCTCATTTTTTGTGTTTCAATCAAATAATTTTCGTGTTTTAGTCTTTCAAGTTCAAGTTGATCCTGAATCATTTTTTGCTTCACTTTTGATTGTTTTTGAAAATGATCTGTCACTATAGCGATAATTGGAATTGAAAATATCATAATAACTGCGATCGTTCCTGTCATCATAACCCCCCATTTGTAAGTACCATATGGATTAATTTTCCTATTTAAAATAATACCATAAATTTAATAACTTTATTGATATTATTCATAAAAAAACACCTAAGTAGTGGGTTCACTCTATTTCATAGCGAAGTCCAAAACCGGATTATTATTATAATACATTCACTATACAGAAATAGAGGTGCTGATATTCCAACACCCCACCCCATTAATAAAGAAATTTGGGATCACCTAGGGAATCTTGATTTGGGTCAGATGAAGGAAAAAGTTATTTATTCAATTTTTCTGTTTGAATTTATCTACGTAATGTTCTATTTTCAAAAGAAGTTCATCCGCATCATTCGCAACAATGTTTTCACCATTTACAATTGAAAATCGTTTAACCAAACATTGTCCGCAATAAAGCAAGCACCGCTCTTCAATTAAGTTCAAATCGCTCCGTTCCATTAACCGTTCTTTAATAATTTCCAATTCATCCTCAAAGTTACAAGGGCAAAATTTAACGTCAATTCCCATTTCTAACTCCCCTTTATTATATTGATAGTATATTAACTGAATTTTTTAAAAATATACAAGATCATACCCGAACGCGACTTTGTATTAACTCAATAAAGTAGCAATACCCTAAATAATAAACGCGTTGAAACATCTGTTTGCATCAAAAAATTTAATGTATTATCATGTGTTTCATCACGTATAGTTTTTCGAAAATTCTGTTTGTTAAATAATTTAATTAGAGGAGTGTTACTAGTGGCAAAAAAAATGATGGCATCATTAAAATCTAAGCCAGAAGAAATTTTCCCAGTGAAGAATGTCTATTATCTTGAAATTTATACAGGTAACGCAAAACAAGCTGCGTATTATTATTCAAAGGCATTTGGTTTTAAACTGGTGGCATATAGGGGTCTTGAGACTGGGAGCCGCGACCGAGTTTCTTACATGTTGGAACAAGGGGCGATTCGCTTAATTTTAACTGGAACACTTTCAGACAGTACTAATGTTGCCGAGTTTCTTAAAAAACACGGGGAAGGTGTCAAAGATATTTCTCTTCTTGTCAAGGATTTAGAAAAAACATACTCAGGAGCAATTGAACGCGGAGGTATAGCTATCCGGGAACCTTGGGTTGAAGAAGATGAAAAAGGCAGAGTAAAAAAAGCCATTATCGGTACATATGGTGATACGATTCACACTCTTGTTGAAAATATAGATTACAAAGGTGTGTTTTTACCAGGATTTGAGGCATGTAAAGACCGGATTGAATCCCCATCCTCTGGATTAGTTGGTGTGGATCACATCGTCGGAAACGTGGAAGTCATGGAGGAATGGACGAGTTATTATGAAAATGTTTTTGGATTCAGCGTCCTGAAACATTTCGATGATAAAGACATCTCAACAGAATATTCCGCACTTATGTCTAAAGTGATGATGAATGGAACAGGACGTATTAAATTCCCAATTAATGAGCCAGCTGAAGGAAAGCGTAAGTCACAGATTCAAGAATATCTTGACTATTATAATGGACCGGGTGTGCAGCATCTTGCCCTATTAACAAACGATATTATTAGCACAGTGGCTGCGTTAAAAGAAAATGGTGTTGAATTTTTGAAGACACCAGAAACGTATTATAAAGAGCTAGCAAACCGTATTGGCGATATTGATGAAGACGTAAAAAGACTTCAAGAGCTGAACATTCTTGTCGATCGAGATGACGAAGGGTATTTACTCCAAATCTTCACAAAACCACTAGTCGACCGTCCTACCCTATTCATAGAAATTATTCAGCGTAAAGGTGCACTTGGCTTTGGGGAGGGAAACTTTAAAGCACTGTTTGAATCCATTGAGCGTGAGCAAGAACTCCGCGGAAATATTTAATATTGAACGGGTCATGCCTGTGAAGAATTATCATGACCTGCTTTAAAGGGAGGGTTGAACGTAATGTTAACCAAAGTAAATGGAAAATGGACAGAAGCTGCAATTAGTCATTTTATGACCCAACTCATTGATTATGCAGGATTATTTCCTCCAGCCTCTCTTCCTCTTTCAGAGGCTATCTCTAACTATCACACTTATATGAATGGCTCTGATAGCTGGATGCTTGGTCCATTTGTTATACCTGCAACCCGATTAATTGAACTCGAGCCATATAAGTCACATTTTACCGAGCAGTTTCCACTCCGCTTATCCATCATTTTAAATCCGGCGGAATTGGAACAAGACTTGGAAGCTATTAATCTTTTTTTAAAGACTTATAAAACTGCTGGTACTGTAAAAGCAATTGAAATACCGCTTACGCCATATGTCGAACTTTCTATCTTAGAAAAAATTGAAAATAGAACAGAGCGTTTTCCTGTTTATTTCGAAGTAACAGGAACAAATGATCAAATTCAATATTCAATAGATGCTATCCATAGACTTAATAAAAAATCGTTGAAAAGTATCGGCATAAAAATGCGAATGGGCGGTATGGCAAAGCAATTATTTCCATCTGCCAAGCAAGCAGCGTTCGTGATCTATGAATGTCAAAAACGGGACTTGGCACTTAAATTCACAGCGGGTCTTCATCATCCAATACGTCAGTACCGAAATGAAGTAGACACAACCATGCACGGCTTTGTCAATGTGTTTACCGCTGCCCTATTGGCTTATTGCCATTCTATTGATGCAAAAACAATTGAAGAGATATTACTTGATGAGGACCCAACACATTTTTCTTTTACAACAAACACGCTTTCCTGGGGCAACTTAACTGTCAGTTCCTCTGAAATCAATGATGCTCGATCCTTCTTTGCCACTTCGTATGGAAGCTGCAGCTTTGATGAGCCCCGGGAAGAACTGGGAGAGCTCACTATATTTTACGGGGAGGAAATACAATGAAGCATTCCTTTATCACAACAAAAACGGATTCACATTTTCCCATCCAAAACCTGCCATACGGTATTTTTCAAAAAAAAGGGCTAAGCCCCCGAGTTGGTACAGCCATAGGTGATTATGTTCTCGATTTATCTGTGATCGATGAAGCTGGATTATTAGATGGCACTGGCGCGGAAGCAAAGAATATCTTTTCAGCAACTTCACTAAATGGATTTATGGCACTTGGCCGTCCAGTATGGTCTGCGGTGCGGTCGAAGCTTCAATATCTTTTGGATGCCGACACGCCTGATATACGTGATAATTCAGCAATTCGTTCAAAAGGATTTCACTTAATAGCAGATGTAGAAATGCTTCTTCCAGCAGATATTGGAGACTATACAGATTTCTATGCTTCCAAAGAGCATGCAACGAATGTAGGAATTATGTTTCGAGGTAAAGAAAATGCTCTCATGCCAAACTGGACCCACTTACCGGTCGGATATCACGGTCGGGCCAGCTCAGTGGTTATCAGTGGCACCGACATACGCCGTCCTCAAGGTCAGATGAAACCAGTCGATGCCGCTTCACCTTTGTTTGGACCTTGCCTCCAGCTCGACTTTGAATTGGAACTGGGCTGGTTTATCGGACCGGGCAACGAAATGGGAGAACCAGTCTCAATTGAAAATGCAGAGGATCAAATCTTTGGTCTCGTGTTAGTTAATGATTGGAGTGCCCGTGATATTCAGGCTTGGGAATATCAACCGCTCGGACCGTTCCTAGCCAAGAATTTTGCTACTTCCATCTCTCCTTGGGTGGTACCTTTGGATGCGCTGGAACCTTTCCGTACAGCTGGTCCAAAGCAGGACCCTGCACCACTTCCTTACTTGCAGACGAACAAAGCTGGTGCTTTTGATATTAATCTAGAAGTCTCGCTACAAGGTGAGAGAATGGCTTTGCCACATCGCATCACAACCAGTAATTTCCGTTACCTCTATTGGAGTATGGCTCAACAGATTGCGCATCACACTGTAGGTGGATGCAATTTACGCCCGGGTGACCTACTTGCCTCCGGAACGATTAGCGGACCTGAAAAAGAATCAAGGGGTAGCTTATTGGAACTAACTTGGCGTGGAACGGAGCCCATTCTCATGGAAAATGAAGAAAAGAGAGTGTGGCTGGAAGATGGAGATCAGTTGACAATAACGGGGTGGTGCCAGGGGGAAGGCTATCGTATCGGATTCGGTGAAGTGACCAGCCGGGTACTCCCTGTTGAACATCATCACCAGACCAAGCAATTAATACATCCATATACTAAGAAATGATACAAGAAAGAAGGAGGAAAGTTTATGCCGCATTATATTAAGATGGGAAATGTCCCGCATAAACGCCATACTCAATTTCGTCAGGAAAATGGTGAACTCTATTACGAACAAGTAATGGGTACAAAAGGATTTTCGGGTATTCAATCATTGATTTATCATATCAATCCCCCAACAAGAGTCAAAGAGGCAAGAAAAATTAAAGATATTCAGTATGAATTTGAAGAAAAGGACGCTCTCAAACATCGCCATTTTCTTACATGGAATACAGAACCAGGTGGAGATTTTTTGGAAGCAAGAAAAATCTTACTGGCTAATGATGATCTGGCGATCGGCGTTGCTCGCCCAACACAGCCTATGTCATATTATTATCGTAACGGAGAATGTGATGAAATGCTGTTTGTACATGAAGGCAAAGGAAAAATTGAAAGTATCTTTGGAGAAATCTCTTTTTATCCGGGAGATTACGTCATCATTCCAATGGGAACTACCTACCGTGTGGTCCTGGATACACATGAGGCACGTTTCCTAGTTGTGGAATCGAATTCAGCCATTGTTTCACCGAAACGCTATCGCAATGAGCACGGACAGCTCCTCGAGCATTCACCCTATTGTGAACGCGATTTTCGAACACCAGAAAGATTAGAGCCGAAAGACGAGAAAGGGAAATTTGAAGTTCGGGTACGTGCTCAAGGGATGTTAACTTCCTATCTTTTTGATTTCCATCCACTAGATGCTGTTGGTTGGGATGGATATTTATTCCCTTACGCGTTTAGCATTCATGATTTTGAACCCATTACCGGCCGAGTTCATCAGCCACCACCCGTGCATCAAACTTTTGAAGCACATAATTATGTAATTTGCTCATTTGTCCCTCGTCTATACGATTATCATCCAGAGGCCATACCGGCTCCCTATGTACACAGCAATGTTGAGAGCGATGAAGTGTTGTACTATGCAGATGGTGATTTTATGAGCCGGCGTGGAATTGAAGAGGGCTCGATCACGCTTCATCCTAGTGGTTTGCCGCATGGGCCACATCCAGGAAAAATGGAGGAGAGTATTGGTAAAAAAGAAACAAAAGAGCTAGCAGTTATGATTGATACCTTCCGTCCACTCCGTGTGGTAAAACAGGCGCATCACTATGAGGATGCTTCCTATATGAGCAGTTGGTTTGAAGAATAAAGGAACTCAAAAAAGTTTTTCGAGATATTAAGAGAGAAATGTAGAAACGGTGATTCTGGTGTAAAAATAAATTTTTTATATTTGTTTTTCACGAATTGCATGTAACATTGTCGACCTCTTTTAGCTTCACAGTACACGACAAATGGTCACCAAAAGAAACGTCCCGGCCCGGGACGTTTCTTTCATTAAACAATTGATTATCCAGCCCCCTCTTAGGATTTACCAGAGGCCTCTATGCGATCTAATACTAATTGATAACCACTACTCCCATAATCCAATAACTTCTTAACTCTTGTTATAGTAGCCGATGAGGCACTAGTTTCTACCTGAATGTCCATATATGTATCGCCTTCTCTAAGCATTCTTGCAACCTCAAGTCTTTGAATAAAGGACTTCACTTCATTCATGGTACACAGATCATCAAAAAAAGCTTTACATTCTTGTTTTGTGTGTAAAGAAAGGATAGCATTATACAACTGCGCTACAGTTTTTTCAGGTGTTTTTTTTATAAACATTGCCTGCCTCCATTGACATATGGAATTTACAATTTAAATAATCTTCATTATGGTGGAAAATTGTTCTCAAAATCTCCCGTGCGCATTTAAGCTCTACTATGTCAACAAAACTATTAACTTCTTATTTTAAATAGCCCGTGTTTAACACCAAAGTTACTATTTATACAGTTTTTCTTCTTAGAATACTTTAAATACTCATGATTTTAATACACTACCCCATTTTGAAGAGGAGCTTCAAATCTTTTCGTTAAATTACCAAAGGTACTGGCTTTAGGACAATTTCTTCGTCACCTAATATTTCGGACCTTGTTTTTTTACCAGAAGCTACTTTTATCATAAAATCTAGCAAACCTTCTATAATATCATCAAGGGTTTGCTGTCCCAAAAAAACGGAGCTAACATCAAAATCTATATTCGGTCCAAAATACTCAACGGTATTAGGGTTTCCCGTAACTTTTATTGTAGGTGATATAGGTGATCCAATAATATTTCCTTTTCCAGTTGCAAACAAAATTATTTGCGCGCCGCCTGCCGAGAGCCCTGTCATTGATTCAGTTGCTGGTGAAGGAGTGTCCATGACAAAAAATCCTGGTTCTTTAGGCGTTTCGCCAAATTCAATTACATCCTGAAGAGGTGATGATCCCCCTTTAATGATTGCTCCTAATGATTTTTCCTCTAATGTTGTTAAACCTCCAGCTTTATTATCAGGGCTCGGGTTAATTTCTGAAATGTTTATTCCATTTTTGACTGTTTCCATTTCTATGTTTCTTACTATTGAGAGCAATTTTTCTTTAACTCTATCGTTAATCGCTCTTTTTGCTAATATGTGTTCTGCACCGAGTATTTCTGATGTTTCTGATAAAATTACTTTACCTCCGGCGTTAATTACTATATCAGCGATCTTGCCTAATGCTGGATTAGCAGATAAACCTGAGCTCGTATCTGAACCTCCACACTCTACGCCTATCGTTAAATAACTTAAATCAAACTTTTCTAATTTTACTTCTGATGCAATAGAAATTAGGTTGGTACAAATTTCAACACCTTTAGCTACAGCGCTAATGCTATTCCCTTCTTCTTGAACCGCGATGTATAAAGCGCGTTTACCAGTTTTTTCGCTAATAGCAGTACAAAGTTTTTTTGCTGATACAGATTCAAGACTCACAACTAAAACACTGTGTATATTCGGGTTTTGCATAAGACCAACAAGTGAATTGAAATAGGTTAAATCACCATCATCACTATATTGAGTTCGTCCATACCATACGGTAATCGGCAGAACATACCTTACTTGTGAAGATATCTTTTTCACGATTCCATTACAGTTATCCATTGCCGATAAAACCGCCACATGATTACGAACACCTACTTCTCCATTTTCACGGCGATAGCCTAAAAATTCTTGCATCATCTAGCAGCCCCCTTCTACAAAGGCATCTTTACTTCCGCGAATACTTTTAAGATTATGGGTATGCACGATAGACCCCTTGGATATTTCTTCTGTACTTTTGCCAATTACTTCTCCGTATTTTATAACAGGTGCATTTTCCCTGATGTCAGTTACTGCTATTTTAAATCCTAATGGAACTTCATCTTTTACAGTAAGTGTTATATTATTTAACTGATTATGAGAATATGAAATTTGTTCACCAGATTTTATAGTTGATACTGCAGTAACTACATTATCTTTTTCATCTAAACAGATTGCCTTTCTCAAAAGATTTCCTCCTCGAATTTCGTAAAAGTTTAAGTTTGATTTTGAATGCGTTAATTATTTATTTAATTTGTGCTTTTCTACAAGTTTTTTAGCATAATCATGATACTTACGAACCTTTTCTTCTAGTTCTTCACTTGTAAGCCACGTTACAGGCTGGCCTGCTTTTTCCATATCATTTTGATAATCAGAGTTTTCGCCTATAGTATTAAAGCCTTCTCGTAAGCGATTTAACTTTTCATCTGAAAGTCCTTTTGGTACAACATAGATTCTGCTTAATTCTGAAACAACTTCATATCCTTGTTCTTTAAACGTAGGGATTTCTGGGATTTCATCATTACGTTCGTCTGTAGTAACAGCCAAAGTAGTTATTTGATCTAGTTCTTCAACCATTAAATCTAAATTAACGATAGCTGAATCTACATGTTCTCCAACAATCATTGCCTTCGCTTCAGCACCATCTTTATACGGTACTAGAGTAACTTTGATTCCGGCCTGATCAATGAAGTCAAGAATCGAAAGATGTGAAACTGAATTTGGCGGATAAGCTATTGAAATCTTCCCCGGGCTCTTTTTCGCAGCTTGAATAAGATCCTCTAATGTCTTTAATTTACTATTTTTACTTGTCGTGAAAATAAGAGGACTATGAGTGACCTCTGAAATATAATCAAAATCATCTATACTGAAATTTCCAGTCACAGTTAATGGCTGAATTACAATATCAGGAAAATTGGCAGCCATAATTGTATGATCTTCATCCTTCATGCTAGCTACATGCGCTGTTCCAACAGCACCAGCAGCCCCAGGCTTATAAACAAATGTTAAGGATTGTCCGAATTCTCCTTTAAAATACTTTTCAAGAATTCTGGTATGTATGTCACTTGCCCCACCTGGATTAAAAGGAACAACTAATGATACACCTTTCTTTGGATAATTAAGTTTATCCTCAGTTCCCTTCGAATTAGATTTTTCGGAATTACAACCCATAAGAAATATTGTAGTTATAATAATGCTAAGTACAATTAAAAAAATTCTGTTCATTTATTGAAACTCCCCCTTGAAATATTTTTCTTAATCAATCAGTCTAACGGAAAATTGACATTGTACTCCTTTCCTAAGTATTTTAGGTCAGCTACAATATTTGAAGTTAGTTCTACTCCCAAACGCAATCTTTTTTCACGCATTTTTTCAGAGCGTTCACCAGGAATGAATATGTTCTCTTCGTCTCTGGCGGATTCTTTAATTGTTCTTAATAAGTTTTCTAATGCGATTTGAAAGTGCTCCCAATCTATGAAATTATTAATATTTATTGCCGTTACTAAATTTGATGTACCTAAAGGGCGATCTAATTGAGGCGGTGAGAGCATTCCTAAGGAGTATCCCGGCAACCCACCAATCAAAACGCTGGTAATAACCTCTATTATTAGAGATAAAGCATAACCTTTATGCTCAGCCATAGGTAAAACACTGCCTAACAAGGCCTCTTTTGGAACTGTCGTAGGATAACCTTCCTTAGTTAAAGCCCAACCTTCAGGAATTGTTCTACCTTCTCGATCAGCTAAAACAATGTTTCCTCTGGCTGTTTTACTCAATGCCATATCGACTATTACGGGGGGCGCGTTTTCTCTGGGCACGCACACTGCGAACGGATTGTTTCCTAAAACTGCTTTTGAGCCGCCCCAGGCAGCCATCATTGGTCCTCCATTTGTTAATACTGACCCGATCATCCTGTGAGGTATAACGCGCTTTGCTATTAATCCAATCTCCCCCAAGTGACCACTATTCTGAACACCGACTATTCCAACGCCGAATTTCTTCGCCTTTTCAATAGCAAGATCCATTGCTTTGGTAGCGACGATTTGTCCAAAACCGTTATCGCCGTCTATCACAGTTATAGCCATCTCATCTTTTAAAGTTTTAATGTTCGGCTTTACATTAATTGAACCGCTATTTACAAAGTCAATATATGTTTTCAACCTCACTACTCCATGGGTTGAACGACCACGCAATTCTGCCTCAGTCAATAATGTCGAAACATACACTGCTTCCTCTTGCGGCAGACCTGCCTTATACAAAATCTGTGTACAAAAGTCGTTTAAATCACTACTTTTTATTAAAAATTTTTCAGGGACCAACCAAATTTCTCTCCTCTCAAAACTACTTCTTGTTCAAGGGAAACTAATTTATAACAAAATTCCACTTGGTGTAGGCACTTGAACGAACAAACTGAATATTGCAAAAATAAAGAACATAATCATTAAACTGACTGCTGAGCTTATTCCAAGAGCCTTAAGAGAATAGTTCTTTCCTATTATCCATGCTGTGAATGAAATAAAAATAAAGCTTGTTATATAGAATCCGACTAAAGGCATTATTACTAGATAAATAACCGATCCAAAAAACATTCCTGCAATTTTAAGCCAATTTGGAGTACCTTGATTTTCCTCTTCAGATGTCCTATTTATTTTTCTTGGTCTTAGCAAAATAATCAAAGCGAATAAGGCAATTAAACCTTCTAATGTTAATGGAAAAACATTAACTGGATAATTAAATTCCAAACTTTGAACAATAAATAATGATACTACTAGCAGGATAACAATTGCCAACAGAGTGTCCATATTTTTAAAGCGTTCGATAAAAGTTCTCTTCAAGTGCTATCCCACCTCCTTATTGTTTTCCGTAAACTGATTTCCGCTTAACTTTCTACGTTTTGCTAATAAAGTGGGTAAAACTAAAGTTAAGATAGTTAAAATAATGAATAATAAAGATATTGGACGTGAGATAAATACATTGAATAGTGAATCTTCACTTTTTGCAAGCAATAAAGATTGTACTAAAGCATTTTCAGTGAGCGGTGCTAAAATTAGCCCCAATGCAATAGCTGCATTGTCTAGACCCGCACGATTGCCAAAAAATCCTATTACTCCGAAAACAACCATTACAACTACATCTAACATGCTGTTCTGTAAAGCATATGTACCTACTGTACATAGCACTATCATTCCAGTGATTACAAAACGTATTGGTATGTTTAGAACACGAATAGTCACTTTTATAAGCAGTAGTCCGACAATTAGCAACAATAGATTTGCTACTAAAAAAGATATCATGAACGTATATACAATATCTCCGTGGTTTGTAAATAATTTTGATCCCGGTTGGATTCCATGAGTAAGTAATCCCCCCATCATAATGGCTGCAGCTGCTCCTCCGGGAATACCCAATGTTAAAGTTGGCATTAACATGCCACCAATACTTGCATTATTTGCTGCCTCACTAGCTACTATTCCATCTATCTCACCCGTTCCAAATCTTTTTGGATTTTTATCCCACCTCTTTGCTTCATTATAGGAAACCATTGAAGCAATTTCAGCTCCGGCCCCTGGCATTACACCAATAATTGTTCCAATAAAAGATGAGCGAAGAATATTGAATTTGGAACTTTTTAAAAGTTGATTTATTACTGATGTAGCTGCTCCTTTTCTTTTTTGGTAGTTTGCTATTGTTGTTTTATTTGAACCGGCTAAAACTAGCATTTGGGAAAAGGCAAAAAGGCCAATCATTGCTGCAATGATATTAATACCTTGCATTAACGGTGAGTACCCGAACGTGAAGCGCGGAGCAGCCATGACCGGATCCAATCCTATAGTACCTATCAATAAACCGATTGCTCCAGATAACATCCCCTTAAATACTGCCCCGTATGATAAAGAGGCTATGGTAGAAAGCCCAAAAATAGCTATCCAGAAATATTCGGGAGGTCCAAGCTTTATTGCAACACTAGAAAGGGGTATTGATAAGAAAATCAAACATAACGCACCAAAAACACCACCTATAACAGAACAGTACAGAGATGTATATAAAGCATCATCAGCCTTACCTTTTTGGCTCAATGGATACCCATCAAAAGTGGTGACGACCGAAGATGGAGTACCCGGAGTATTTAATAGTATTGCAGAATTACCCCCTCCATATACTGCCCCAATTCCAATTGCGGCCAACATGGATATTCCCATTGCAGGATCCATGCCAAAAGTAACTGGCACTAGTAGTGCTGTGGCCATAGCAGCCGATAGACCTGGAATAGCGCCGACTATGACCCCTGCTGCCAAAGCGAGAATAATGAGCCCTAAGTTTGCAGGATTTAATGTGTTAAGCAACCCTGACATGATTAATTGGAGATAATCATTTTCCATTTTTTCCACCTTCCCCCAAATAATAAGACATAAATATTGGGCAATATGATATCAAAACTAGCTACTATTAAAATTTTTATAATTCAATAACCTTGTAATTTGCTAATGTTGTCGCAACTGACGCGGGTGTATCGAGAAGAATCGCTGTATTTCCTCCCTCAAAAAACACCACCTGCTAACGCGAGGATGATATTGAAAGATTTTCTGTGGGCCTGGTGATATCCCTGGCTCGATACATTTTATGATTTCTTCACTCGTTTATGGGGCCAAGTAGCCAAAAATATAAGATTAAGGCGACAAAAGCGTCGAAAGAAAAAAGGTAAAAAAGGTGAAAATTCTCCTATTAATCGTGTGGTGGTCAAGCGATTAGCTGAATTTATACTGTGTTCATTCAAGAAAAGTGATTTACCAGCAGATCCTTTATTTGAATTCTTCCAATCTCAATTTCTTACTGTTTTTTCGATATTTGATTTACATAGAAACATCAACGCTTTGAGTGTTGCGTACGATGGCTCAACGAGCTATCCCCGTGGCAAACCTACTTGTATTGCCCAAGGACGCAAAACTGTGGCTACTCTTGAGTGAACTCCCAACCTGATTGCGATTCATGTTGGGATAGCGTAAAGGAGAAATATTTCAATGGGTACCATCTTATATATTATCCGCTGTGGAAATCCCTTACGATTTACCGTTGCATCAAAAATGCACCCTACTGTCCTTCTTTTTTGTAAATCAGCAATGATTACCCTATTTATTCCCAGAGACTATTTATAATACTTGCCAAAAGTCACAATCCTCCACTTTCTCAGTAACGAAAGCATCAGTAAAAACACAATATGCCCTATAAATATGAGATTTCACTTCTTGTTCTACCTGAATGGGATCCCCTTCAATGAACACTTTAATCAACTTGGCATGTTCCTCCCATTCATACTGCTTTGAGTATTTCCCTCGAAGCCTGCTATTGACCAATGCGACCTTAAATGAAATCGAACTAATTACCTCAATCAGGTGAGAATGTTGAGATAACTGATTTATATAGGTGTGGATGTGGGTCGTATCCTTTGATAGGGAATGTACAGAATCACTATTCACCTTTTGTTTCATCTTTTCTAAACACATTTCTAAATGGTGGATATCTTGGGGTTTTCGATTAAAAAGTGCAAGTTTAAAAGCCAGACTTTCTAAGTTCGCGCGCAAAGAATAAATTTCAAATATATCTTTTGGGGTAAATTCTCTAATGGATGTCCCCTTGTTTGGAACAATGGAAACAATCCCTTCTCCTACAAGCTGGTGAATCGCTTCACGAAGGGGGGTTTGACTAATCCCCAATTCCTTGGCCATCTTAGTTTCAACAATCCGATCCCCTGGTTTTAATTGACCCGTCAGTAACTTTTCTTTAATATACATGACCAGATCAGAGCTCAAGCTTTTCTTATCTGTAAACGCATTCACATTCATGATTGTCTTCTCCTAACATCAAACTATATATAATCGATTATATATAGTTTATATCATACCTTTTATTTTATTGTCAATATTTTCTGAAAATTATATTTTACTAAATAATTTGAAAACTAATCTTTTGTTTATCTTTTTTTAATATTCTGAAAGTGGGTGCACTATATACATGAATGATTAGTATGAGGACAGGTCACAGGGATTTTAGCTGGTTCATGGCTTCTTTCTTGCTAGATAGAAAAGAGGAATTAAAAGAGGTGATACTTATATGTAAGTACCACCCACTTTATGGTTACACCATAACTTTACAAATGTCGTTCGTAAATTCTACAGGGTCATTGATTGGCAACCCTTCAATTAATAATGCTTGATTATAGAGCAGATTTGTATATAATTTCAATTTCTCTTTATCATTAGCATGTGCTGTTACTAATGATTGGAATACTTCATGATTATTATTTATTTCTAATACCTTGTCAGCTTTTATATTTTGATTATCTGGCATGGAATTTAGTACTTTTTCCATTTCAATCGAAATTTCTCCATCTGTAGTGAGACAAACTGGATGTGACCTTAATCTTTTTGAAAGCCTTACATCTTTCACTTTGTCGGCTAAAACATTTTTCATAAAATCAAAAAGCTCTTTATTTTCGTTTTGTTCATTTTCATCAGCCTTTTCAATCTCTTCTTCATCAAGGCCAAGGTCTCCGCTTGAAACAGATTTGAATTCTTTTTCTTTATAATTCATTAGCATTCTAATTGCGAATTCATCGATATCATCAGTGAAATATAGTATTTCGTAGCCCTTCTCTGCTAATAATTCTGTTTGCGGCAGCTTTTCAATTCTTTCATTTGATTCACCAGAAGCATAGTAAATATACTTTTGATCTTCCGTCATTCTAGAAACATATTCATCTAGCGTGACCATCTTTTTCTCTTTTGAAGAATAGAACATGATTAAGTCCTGTAGAACTTCTTTGTGAGTTCCGAAATCGTTATAAACTCCGAATTTTAACTGTCTGCCAAAGGATTTATAGAATTCTTCGTACTTCTCTCGTTCATTTTTCAGTAAGCTTAACAATTCGCTTTTAATTTTTTTGTTGATGTTTTTCTCAATTAACTTCAACTGACGATCATGCTGTAACATTTCTCTAGAAATGTTGAGAGTTAAATCTTCAGAATCTACCATTCCTTTAACAAAGCTAAAGTAATCTGGCAGCAGGTCAGAACATTTATTCATAATTAATACACCATTCGAATATAACTCAAGTCCCTTTTCAAATTCTTTTGAATAGTAATCAAATGGAATTTTCTCAGGGATATAAAGAATGGCATTATATCTAATTGTCCCGTCTACACTTATGTGAATATGCTTTAAAGGCTTGTCGAATCCATAGTGTTTTTCAGTATAAAACTTTTCATAATCCTCTGTCGTTAATTCGTTTTTATTTTTTCTCCAAATCGGAACCATGCTATTAATAATTTGCTCTTCCGTATAGTCCTCTAATTCAGTTTCATTTCCTTCTATCGGCCTTTTTCCAGTCATCTCCATTTTAATTGGATAGCGGATAAAGTCAGAGTACTTCTTAATGATTGCTTTTAATCGATACTCCTCAAGGTACTCATCGAAATTCTCTTCTTCTATATTTTCTTTTATTTTTAGGATGATTTCTGTACCAACCTGTTCTTTCTCAAAAGGTGTAATCGTGTATCCATCTGCACCTTCTGATTCCCATTTGTATGCCTCTTCTTGTCCTAATGCTTTACTAATTACTGTAACAACATCAGCTACCATAAATGCCGCATAGAATCCAACACCAAACTGGCCAATAATATCATGACCATCTTTTAGTTCATTTTCAGATTTAAAAGCTAATGAACCACTCTTGGCAATGATTCCAAGATTATTTTCAAGATCTTCTTTCGACATCCCAATTCCGGTATCAATTATCGTTAAGGTTCTGTTCGCTTTGTTAGGAATAACTTTTATGTAATAACTGTCTTTATTAAATGTTAAAGTATCATCCGTTAGTGCTTTATAATAGATTTTATCAATAGCATCACTTGCATTTGAAATTAACTCTCTTAAAAAAACCTCTTTCTGTGAGTATATAGAGTTAATCATCATTTCTAGTAGCCTTTTCGATTCAGCTTGAAATTGCTTTTTTTCCAAAATAACCGCTCCTCTCCAAATTATAACGCAATACTAAAAGTAAATTTAAAATCTTTATTCTGGATGATTAGCACTCTTCTTATCAGAGTGCTAATCTCAATATTTTAATATCATATTCTTTGATTGGTTGTCAATCAAACAAAGCTAAAAATCGGATAAAATCATGGATCATCCTGTTAAATAGATGTATATGTTAAAATAAATGAATAATTTGAACGAATGAAAAGAGGATCAGGATATGTTATTAACAAAATGGTTAAAGGAGTCGAAGTATACGGTGGTATTTACAGGTGCTGGCATGTCAACTGAAAGTGGTTTACCAGATTTTCGCTCTTCTAAACAAGGATTATGGAATAAGAAAGATCCTAGCAAAATTGCTAGTACAAGGGCATTGAATGATGATGTAGAAGAATTTATAGCCTTTTATCGTGAACGTGTTTTAGGAGTAAAGGAATGTCAGCCACATAAAGGACATAATATTTTAGCAGAATGGGAAAAGACTGGCGTAATCAAATCAATCATTACACAAAATGTTGACGGATTCCATCAAGCAGCAGGAAATAAAAAAGTAGCGGAACTACATGGAACTTTGCAAAAGCTTCATTGCCAGTCTTGTTTAAAGGTATACAGCAGTGAAGAATATCTTAATCAAGCATATTATTGTGAGTGCGGCGGAATACTCCGTCCTTCGATTGTGTTATTTGGAGAATCTTTACCAGAAGAAACCTTTGAGTTTGCCTTAAATGAAGCGAGAAAATCCGAACTATTTATCGTATTAGGCTCCTCGCTCAGTGTTACCCCAGCAAATCAGTTTCCACTTATCGCGAAAGAAAATGGCGCAAAATTAGTAATAGTGAATTGGGAACCAACTGATTTCGATATGTATGCTGATGAGGTTATTAACGAAATCGAAATAGGGAGTCTTTTAGTAGAATTAAATAATGCCAAATAAAAAACTGTCCTCAATTTCATAGCGGAGACAGCTTAATAATGTATTTATTTTGCCAATGCACACTGCTTTATTAATGTTTGAGTATACATATTCTCTCTTATTTTAATGAGCTTTTCTGCTAATTTACTTTTTTATCGATGTTTTCTTTTAGTTTAAAGATTTGTTCTTTTATAGCCTCTATAACAATATCCGGATTATGGAAAGCCAGCTTTCTTCAGCAAACATTTGCTTTGTATTATTTTTTATTTTGAGAAATCATATTTAGAATAGGTGGAGATTATGGCACAATGGACTGATGTTCAAACACTTATCTGGCTATTTCCAATAATATTTATTCTTCATGATTTTGAAGAAATTATTATGGTTGAAAAGTGGATGAAAAAAAATTCAAATGTCATTTTTGAAAAATTACCAAGAAGAATAGCTAATCGAGTCATCAAGCAATTTTCAATGACAACAGCACAATTTTCTGTTTCGGTATTGGCTATCTTTCTGTTTGTTAGTAGTTCTACTTATATGGCAATTCAATATGTTAATCATGGTTCACTTGCCAACATTTATTTCTTTACTATTTTTATTATAGTTTTCCTTCTTCATGTATTTACTCATATTGGTCAGTCTATCTTATTTCGTTCAATTACCCCTGGTGTTATAACTTCCGTATTTATAGTTTTTCCTTATTGCATAGTAATGATAAACTCATTATTTAAAAGTCAAGTCATAAATTGGAAAACTATATTCGTCAGCTTACCTTTTGTCATTTTGATTATTCCTATTGTACTTTTTGCCCATTGGATTGGAAAAAAAGCAGTATAAAAATTATTAGGAATAGGCATCGTTTTGAATACGATGCCTTTTGAATGTTTATTAACGATAGAAATGATTCTATAATTGCAATATTTCTTTTATGTATTATTTAAACCAGCCCATCTTCCATAAACCAATTAATAAGCCCAAGCCAACTGTCAGCATAACCCCTAATACAACATAATAGCCCCACTGCCAGCTTAGCTCCGGCATATTTTCAAAGTTCATGCCATATATGCTTGCAATGAATGTAAGAGGAATAAAAATTGATGACATGACAGTCAATGTCTTCATTATATTATTCATTCGATCTGAATTTAGGGAAATATAGCTGTCTCGAAGATCATTTGTCAATTCACGGTTTGATTCAATCATCTCTGAAAGCTTAAGCAAATGATCATAAATATCCATAAAATAAGCTCTTTCATCTTTTGGAATAATCACCCGTTCAGAGTTTAAGATTCGATAAAGCAATTCTCGCATTGGTAAAATGGTTCGCCGTAATTTTAATAGCTGGCTCCTTATCCCAAAAACCTCTTCCATTAAATTCCGATTGGCATCTTTCATTTCTATTTCATTTAAATCATCTTCAATTTTGTAAAGCGCTGGAAAATACTCGTCGACAATCTTGTCCATTAATAAATAAAAAATGTGCAGGGCACCTTTTCTTTGAATCTTATTCTCCTCTTTTAATCTCTGTCGAACCATTACGATTTCAGGTGATGGTGATAAATGGAATGTAATAATAAAGTTTTTACCAACAAATACATCAACTTCTTCTGGGAAAAGTGTGTGTTGGTTCAA
Source organism: Cytobacillus dafuensis (assembly GCF_007995155.1). Taxonomy (NCBI): domain Bacteria; kingdom Bacillati; phylum Bacillota; class Bacilli; order Caryophanales; family Bacillaceae; genus Cytobacillus; species Cytobacillus dafuensis. Next base: position 2,572,261 of record NZ_CP042593.1, read on the forward strand.
AGAGTGTAATACAAAAAAATCATAACCTTCATAGTAATCCAATTTTGGTCGTTGCAGTAAATGCATACAATCCTCAATTGCTAAAGGATGAAAATTAAAATGTGTTTTTAGAACCAGCATTTCTCCTTCATTAGGAGTTTCAAAGTCGATCCAAAACCATTTAATATTTGAATCATTTAGTCGGTCTAACACTATATCCTCTAAAAGCTTATGATCATTTGTAACAGCAAAAGTCCGAATCATGATTTCACATCCTCCTATATTAGGGTAGTTTTCCCTTAGATAAAAGCATAATACTTTTTTCATTTTCTAAGAATAATTATTTTACGAAATAAGGCATAGTGATCAAATGATGTTAAATATATTCATCTATCTTTTTGCTTTTAGTCTTGAAAATTGCTTAAAAAAAGAAGGATTATCACCTTCTTTTTTAAATTCTATTAATTTTTATCATTGGCCATATCGAATTCCATCTCTTTTTGATCATTCTATTTCTATATTTTTCCATAAGATCATGACTTCCAACAAAAAAAGGTGTTGGCTTTAATTCTAAATTGATCACATCAGCTATTCCATGAGGAGCTATTAGAATCACTTTGTCTACTTCATCTAACTTTACACCTAAAGCGGTTACGGTCTCTGGAAACTTTGATATAGCATCAATAGATGATAAATAAGGCGGAAAATTATTTACAACATGCATCCTTGCCTGGTTCTTTACGGACCAAGGAATATTTGGGATTAGCTCCCTTAGTTTATCCTCAAGAATTTTCTCTTCCAATTCATTAATATTTTCTTTATCAAAATAAATCACATCAACATCTGGAATTGGTGTTCTTTCTTTAAAACCATGCATTGTATCCCAAACCTTAGAACGAACAAAACCGGCACAGACCCAGCTATCTGGTAATTCCAATGACTTTACAGCTTGTAAAATTTCGATCATCCATAGATCTTTTTCAATTAGCCGTATTATATCTAATTCACTTCTAATGATCATAATACCCCCTCCCGAACGTACATTCTGATCATATCATATTTATTTGGAAAAGGGGGATTTTGACAATTTAAACTTGATAATAGAAAAATCTATTCTCTTTTCAACATAAAGGCAGATGGCGTAAGCTCTTCGGATTCAATAACAATTGCCATTAGTCCCGTATCCGTTGTGGTTTCATGCCCTTCTCCTTTTTCCCAAAATACTGCTTCACCTTTCTTTATCTTTACTTTTAATCCATCGTCACTTCGAACCCACCCCTCTCCATTTACTACAAGGAGTAATTGCGGGACGACGGCTTGATGGAAACCAATTATTCCATTTGCATCTAAGTGCATGCAGCCAATTTGTGATGCTTTTTCTGTTTTTACGATTCTTGACATAATGAAATTAGAATGATAATGATCTATGTATTTACCTGTTGATTTATCAAATCGAAAAATTTCCATTAAAATCACCTCTCCCATTATAGAAACAAAGATTTATATATTTTTTAAGTATTGTTAATTTAGGTACGTTATAAAAAGCAGAAGCTGAATGTAATTTTATGTTAAAATAAATATAAGATTTTGAAAAGATACATAAATTACCGAAGGTGCTTTCTTTAATAAAGGATTTAAAATTTATTGTGAAATTTTAAGTGTAAGAGGTAAATGTATGAAGAAAAAAATAATCTTAAGATTTTTATTATTAATAATAATTATTGTTATATCATTTAATATTTTTCAGTATTTTACAAGTAACACTAATTCACAATTATTATCAGATTTAGAAGGAACGGTTTATTATACTGAAAGAATTGAAGGCGTACTTACTTTATTTAAATCAGACGCTTCATTGCAAAATAAAACTTTAATATATAGCCATAAAGGGAAAGGGAATGATAGTTACGGAGATTATAATGATAATATTATAGATTTTTATTATGATAAAACCAGTAAAACTATTTATTTTATTGCTATGAATAACGGTTCGTGGAGTTTGTTTTCCCTAAAAGAAAAAGAAAATAAACCGACTTTGCTTCAGAAAGAAGTTATGGAAACAGATAAAGGTTATATACAGAATCAATTTAATAAACTTACTGTTTCTTCAAAGAAAGGTTCGCTATATCTATTGGAAAACGGAAATGAAAAAACAATAAAGAAATTCTATGGTTTATATGATGAAAAATTCACTGGGTACCAACCAATTGGATTTTCACCAGACGGAAAATACTTAGTTTATCATTCGATGGAACACTTAACACCATTTGGTACTCTTTTAGAAGGATTTGTTAATAATTCTTTTGGGAACACTTATATAATGGATTTATCAACAATGGAGAGTGCCAAATTCATAGATGCTTATAAAATCCAATGGATTATAGACTAAATAACCTGACAAATTTATTGTATTATCGGGTACTTGAATAAAAAACTAGATAATAAAATGAAAACGCTTGGGGTTATGAAGTGAACCCAAATTGTTAGACAAAATATTTTAAGCAGCTTTTAGGGACTGGATTCTGTATTCTACAGGGCTCAGTCCTTTTAATTTTGCTTTAATTCGATTGTGATTGTAGTAATAAATATAATTTTCTAATTCCAATGTAAAATGCTCAATACTCTCAAACTCTAGTAGATAAAGGAGTTCAGATTTTAATAAGCCAAAGAAATTTTCTATGACTGCATTATCCAAACAGTTGCCCTTTCGAGACATACTTTGTGTCATATGATTTTCTTTCAATAAGTGTTGATATTTTTTCATTTGATAGTGCCAACCCAGATCAGAATGAAGGATAGGTGTATCCCCCTCAGTTAAACATAGAAAAGCTTGGTCTAACATCTTTGATACGAGAGGAAATACTGGTCTCTTTTCAATATTGTAGGCTATAATTTCGCCATTAAACAAATCCAGAATTGGTGAAAAATAAAGCTTTTCCCCAAACAAATGAAATTCAGTTACGTCTGTTACCCATTTTTCATTAGGTTTAGAAGCTTTGAAATCTCGTTCCAATATGTTAGGAGCGACACTTCCTACCTTTCCGCGATAAGAACGATATTTCTTAATACGCACAAGAGATTTTAAACCCAGTTGGGTCATAAGTCGACGTACTGTTTTATGATTAATACAATAGTTACGATTTCGTAATTCTAGGGTGATTCGACGATAGCCATACCTTCCTTTATGTTCGTTAAAAATCTCCTTAATAGCTTCTTTAATGTCTGTATATTTATCAGGACGTTTTAACTGTTTAACCCAATAATAATAGGTGCTGCGTTTTATGCCTGCCACTTTAATTAGATTAATTACTTTAAACTCGGACCTTAGCTCAAAAATCACTTTCGCTTTTTGACGCTCTGAGATTTCCTCTCTTCTTGAACTAAGGCATTCAACTTTTTTAGGTAAGCATTCTCCATTCGTAAATATTCAAGTTCAGCCAACAATGCTTCCTGAGATCCTTCTGCTGGTTGTTTTTTCTTTGATTCCTTTTTCATGAATGGACGCCCCTTTTTCTTTGATTCGAGGGCGTCTATTCCTTGAGATTCGAATAGTCCTCTCCATTTTCTGATTAAAGCAGGAGAAGTAATGTTAAAAATCAAAGCAGTTTCATTCGGAGACGTCCCATAATCATTCATATAATTTAATACGTCTAGTTTAAACTGAGCTGAGTAACTTGTATAGGATTTTTTCAGGAATACTTCCACACCATGAGTCTCGTATTGCATTACCCAGTTTCTTACTACACTGTCAGATGTATTAAGTGACTTCGCTATTGAAATATAACTCTCTTTACCTTCTAAATAACGATGAACTGCAGCTAGTTTATCCTCAGCCGTATATTTAGCCATAGAAAAACTGCACCTCCAATTGTTAGTTTTGTGTCTAACAATTGGGGTGCAGTTCATTACTTGTGCTGCAACCCAAGCGTTTTTTGTTTACTAAATATATGTTTTTTGCATCGTTAAATCGTATGTTATTTACATTGTGATTTAACTTTTCCTCTACGTTATCTGAACTACTTAATATTTTTTTTATCCCTTTTTATTCCATCCATTAAAAAGCTAACAAATGTATCATCCCATGCAAGCCATGCTTCATCATTTCTCTTTAAAAACTTTTCCGCTTCCTCAAAACTTCCAAAATCCCCCTCCACTTTGATCCTATTTTTTTCGATCACCCATTCATGTTCATTGATCGAATAGACAAAAAAGATATCATCTTTTCGGTTCTTATAGAGTGAGCCGAACGAGGATCGTTTCAAGTTATACCGATTTTGCTTCGCATCTTCTCGCAGCGGTTCAAGGAGAAATGTGCTTGCTACAAACTTCTTGTAAGCTTCCTCCGTTAATGAGCAGCCCGATGCTTTTGCATGACCTCCCCCTCCAAAATGGCCAGCTACTTCTGACAAATCAATATGATCATGAATGGTTCGAAATCCTACACGTTTTCCTCCCATATTTAAAATAACAATATAATCAAGATGCGGAAATTCTTTTCCTAGCTCATTTCCAAGCTCTGAATGATAGGATTCTGCATAAACTATTCCGGCAAAATGTGCACCTAGTTTTGTCTGAACGACTTCTCTTCTTTTTCGTCTAATGTAGCGTTCGATTTTCGCATCTTCCATATCCAATATTCTCTTTTCAAAATCATCAAAATAAAAATGAGCGCTTGACATCAATCTGTCTATCATTTTTTCTTCAAATTCCTCAATCGATACTAGAAAAAACAAAGCATTTAGACGGTGTGCTTGATGATTGTTATTTTTCTCCCATTCCCATGTATCATATTGTCTTACGAGTTCAACAAACTCTGCTAAAGTGTCTGAAGGACTAATGAATTGATGAGTGACAAGATATTCATAGAATAGAGAGGTTGCAGATGTTAATTTACCTTCCTCGTCTTCAACAACAACATGTGCCCACCCATAATCATTAAAATGAATAGAAGTTTTATGATGATCAATCAGCTGAACCTTACCATCAGCTTTAAAAAAAGCTTCTAATCTTTTTTCGTTCTCTTCATTTACAGACAAATCTGTTATAAACAAAAAGGTATCTTTTTGATCATTTTCTAAAAACCATTCTACTTCTCGATTTAGACTTGATATGGAATTGTATCGGACTTTTACCTGGTCTCCAAATGCAAGCTTTGCCAAAATACCGCATCCTACTCCATCCAAGTCATTGTGTGACAACAATTTATACATATACTTCACCTCAAAAAGTAGTATGTTTATTTAATGGTGAAATTATTGATTTAATTTCTACATTTTAACATTTATTAAGACTCTTTTGTTCACAAAAAAAATGAAGTGTAGTAACGTCCATAATCTAAATGTATACTTCATAAAAAACAGCAGACCTTCTTTAAAAGATCTGCTGTTAACCTTAGAATTCTATATTTTAAATTTCAATACCATTTCTTGTAAATTCTCTGCCAATTTTGATAAAGATGAAGTTGCATATGAAATTTCTTCCATTGATGCAAATTGCTCCTCTGTAGCTGCTGCTATCATTTCGGTATTAGCAATTGTTTCTTTCGATCCATCTGCAATTCCTTCAATTGATATTTGTACCTCACCAAAATCATTTGTTATTTGATGAGAGGTCGTTGCAACATCCTTGATTTGTGAACTTACTTGATCAATGGCTTCAAGAATTTTATAAAAGTCAGTGGCTGTTTCCTCGGATAAATTTATTCCTGAAGTAACATTATCTCTCACAACTTGAATATTATCTGTCGTTACAGTTGACTCATTTTGAATAGTATTTACAAGTGATTGAATATGGATGGCAGATTGATTCGTTTGATCAGATAGCTTTCTAACCTCTTCAGCAACAACTGCAAATCCTTTCCCATGTTCACCTGCTCTAGCTGCTTCAATAGCTGCGTTTAATGCAAGCAAATTCGTCTGGCTTGAAATATCTGTAATAATTGAAGATATTACTTTTATTTCAGATGTACTTTGTACTAAAGATTCAATGCCCTTGCCTGCTAGGTCTACAGATTTATTGATGGAATGCATTTGCTCTAACATTTTATTAACAGAATTTGATCCTTTTTCTGCTCGTTCCTTCATTGAAGATGATAATTCTACTACAGAATTAGTGTTTGAGGTAACTGTCATTAAGCTATTTAAGGATTCATTCACCGAATTTAAACTTTCTTCCATGACATCACTTTGTTTCCTACTATTGTCTGCAATCCTTTGCATGGATTCTGAAACTTGTGCTGACGTGGCTTTAGATTGTTCGCCACTTGCAGAAAGTTCTTCAGAAGCTGCTGCTACCTGCTCGGATGAACCGCTAATTTGTTTTATGATCTTTCTCAATGATTCAGCGAAATCATTAAAGGATATAGCTAATTGTCCAAATTCATCCTTACTTTTTATTTGAAGCCTTTTTGTTAAATCAGCTTCACCATTTGCAATTTCCTTTAATTGTTTATTCATTAAACCTAACGGAACTAAGATGGACCTTAAAAGTAAGACGCTTAATATGATTCCTGTAATGATTGATATTATTGTAACGAAAAGTAAAGCGCGTTGACTCCATGCACTTTTACTTTCTATCGTGTTCGCTAAGTCTTTAACATCTTTTTCCAGCAACACTACGAGCTTATTTATCGCAGGATCTAATACTTCTTTTCTTAAAGTTCTTTCTTCACCAAAGTGTAATTCTCTAGCTTCATCGGGATGTAAACGTATATTTTTAATTACCTTCTGATTCATGTTCCAAAATTCATTGAAGCTTTGTTCAAGTAATACTATTTCCTTCTTGTACTTATTATCTTGATCTAATAATTTTATTTCTTCAAATATTTTTCTAATATTAGCAGCTTTTTTCTGCATTCCATCTTGAAATTCTGTTTCACCAGTAATAATTAAACCTCTTTCATCGTTTGAAAGACCTGCCAAATAATATTGGATTGATATGACACCTTTTTGAATTTCCATTTTATTTTTTAACAAATTATTTTGTTCTATATTTGATTGAATAATATACACTGCTGATGATCCAAGAACAACAATTGCTAAGACTAGTATTGAAATAATGAATAGTAGTTTTGATTTTATTTTCATAGTTATGTTCCCTCATGTGTTAGATTTATATGTACAAAATTAATTATTGTGAATTATATCCTATTACTATATTACTATATTATGAGAATAATATCGAATAGTGTTTATAGTTTTAATACTAAAAAAAATTTTCATGATCAAAATTTAAAAATACCTCTCCTTTTTAATTACAAATAAAATACGCTTCCATACAAGGAAGCGTCATCTATTACTTCAAATTTGATTTCCTTCACTAGCATAGTCAAGGCGTCACCCATTCTGGAGTCTCTCATCTTCTTAATCATGTTCAATTTGTTTTGTTCGGCTAAATCCAAGGCTTTAATGAGTGAGTGGGCAGTTAGATTTTCTTCTTCTAATGTTAATGCATATCCTTTTTCACTAAAGGATTTTGCATTTGTATGCGGAATAATAAACATAGAGATTTTCAAAAATTAGAATATTAACATATTAATAGATATATCATTTTGTTAAAATAGGTTATTAATAGATGCTGTTTTTTTGATGGTTTTCGCAAAATATAAATTAAAATCGAAAGGCTGATTGCATATGGACTTTTTCATTCGAAAGATGACGGTCGAGGATATTCCGCAAGTTCAGAAAGTAGCAAAAACAAGTTGGAATCATACATATGATGGAATTATTCCAAAGGACATTCAAGAGAACTTTTTAAAATCCGCTTATAACGATGAAATGATGAAAAGAAGGATCGATCAGTCGTTTATATATGTTTCCGAAGTGGATGGAGAAATTGTTGGTTTTGCTAATTTCTCACCTGTAAAAGAGGATAGACAAATGGAATTAGGGGCTATTTATTTACTTCCCGATTACCAAGGAAAAGGTATAGGTTCTGCCCTTTTACATGAAGGAATAAAACATGCAAAAGATGTAAGTCAGGTATTTATCAATGTTGAAAAAGACAATAAAATTGGTAAAGCTTTCTATGATGCGAAAGGTTTTAAGCTTGTGTCCGAATTCGAAGAAAACTTTGATGGACATCTCTTAAATACAGTCAAAATGGTATTAAATGTGTGAGCTCGCTTTGTCGCGAGCTCTTTGCTATGAAGTAAGCTTAAGGCCAACAGCCGAACCTAGCACCATTAGAATAAACACGACTCTTTTCCAATCCTTTGGCTCCCCGTATAAAACCATTCCTAAAATAGCTCCACCTGATGCACCAATTCCAGTCCAGATGGCATATGCTGTTCCCATTGGCAATTCTTTCATCGCAAGGGATAGAAAAATAAAACTAGCTCCAAATCCAGCAAGCAGCATACAAAAAGATTGCCAATTACGATTTTTATGGAAGCTGTTGATCATCGTTACGCCAATCATTTCAAAAATACCTGCTAAAACAAGATAAACCCAACTCATGAAGCTTTCCCCTCCTCTGCCTTTATCTCTTCATCCTTTGTAACAAGCTTCAAGCCAACGACTCCGCATAATAAAATAAGCACAAGGATGATCTTAGACATTTTCAAAGGTTCGCCGAAAAAGATTATTTCTGACAAGACAGTTCCAGCTGTTCCCATACCAACAAAAACAGCATAAACAGTTCCAACGGGCAACTTCTTCCCTGCCATAATCATTAAGTAAAAGCTTATAATAATGGAAACAATCGTCCCTGTCCAAGTCCATACATCATCTGCATGTTTCAATCCAATAACCCAAAATACTTCAAAGAATGCCGCAATAAAAACTTTAAGCCAATTCATTCATTCTCACTCCCTTAAATCTAATATGTCCAAAAAAAATAAAAGCCCTTAAGATATCTGTTAAACAGTTATCTCCCAGGCTTTTATCCCTCCGTGACACAGTCAATACTGTGAGTTTTCTCTCGGACCTGTCCAGTATGAAACTGCGGAACCCTAGAAAACATTTTAATATTTAATTACTTACTATTATATACATTGTTCAAATGTATGCAAGTAAAAATAATACATATTATTTACCAATTGTTTTCACAGACATTGCTGTTAATTTAAATTACACAGCTATCTGTTTGTAATCTTCAATCATTTGGACAAATAACTGCAGGAAACGAGTATCAGCAGTCAATTCTGGATGGAAGGCACAAACGAGAATATGCTCCTGTCTTGCAGCAACAATCTTCTCTTCCAATTTTGCTAGTACCTCAACATTTTCCCCAGCTTTCTCAATATAAGGTGCACGAATAAAAACAGCTGTTATTGGTGTCTCGATCCCGTAGATATCAAGCTCGGCTTCAAAGCTATCACGCTGGCGACCAAATGCATTTCGCTTTACAGTAATATCGATAATATTAAGATGGGAATCCTCTGACCCAACTAACTTATTAGCTGCTAACACCATGCCTGCACATGTACCGAAAATAGGTTTCTTGATATCGGAAAATTGTTTTAACGGCTCGAGAAAACCATATTGGTCTATAAGCCTTCTCATTGCAGTACTTTCACCGCCAGGCAGAATTAATCCATCGATTTCTTCCAGCTGTTCTGGTTTTTTCACAACGATTCCCTGTAAGCCTAAAGACTCAATTTGTTTCAAGTGTTCTTCAACTGCACCTTGCAGTCCTAAAACTCCAATAGTCGTGATTTTACCAGCCACGGTCCTGCATCCTTTCTGCAGCAGCTAGTTTCGAAATTTCAATCCCTTTCATCGGATTACCCAATTCTTTGGATAGCTTCCCAATTAAATCATAATCATTGTAATACGTTGTAGCTTGTACAATCGCACTTGCAAATTTTTCAGGGTTTTCAGATTTAAAAATACCAGATCCTACGAATACTCCATCTGCACCTAGCTCCATCATAAGGGCAGCATCCGCTGGAGTAGCTACACCACCTGCCGCAAAGTTAACGACTGGAAGTTTTCCTTCTTTCTTAATTTGTTTTAATACTTCATAAGGTGCTCCTAAAATTTTTGCCTCTGTCATGATCTCATCATCACTCATAAGCGTTACTTTACGAACTTGTGCTTGAACCTTGCGCATATGGCGGACAGCCTCTACAATGTTTCCTGTACCAGGCTCACCCTTCGTACGAAGCATTGCAGCCCCTTCTCCAATGCGTCGAGCTGCTTCACCAAGATCTCGGCAGCCGCAAACAAATGGAACTGTAAAATCACTTTTTAATAAATGAAACTCTTCATCTGCTGGAGTCAGCACTTCACTCTCATCAATATAATCTACTCCCATAGCCTCTAAAACTCTTGCTTCAACAATATGTCCGATACGTGCTTTTGCCATTACTGGAATGGATACTGCGTTCAATACTTCTTCAACAATTCGTGGATCTGCCATTCTTGCGACGCCGCCTGCAGCACGGATATCGGATGGCACTCTTTCTAATGCCATAACAGCAACAGCACCTGCTGCTTCTGCGATTTTTGCTTGCTCTGCATTAATGACATCCATAATGACGCCGCCCTTTTGCATATGTGCCATTCCTCTTTTTACTGTTTCAGTACCTAATAACTTTTCCATGTTATCCACTCCATTTCCTTATACTTATTGTAAATTTCTAATATATTATTTAATATAAAAATTAAGTGACTGTATTAAAAGAGTCAGTTTTTCAAAAAACAATAGGGTCAGTCTAAGGAGATTACTATGGATATGTTATCGTGTCATTTAAATCGTTCAATTGATATACCTTTATATGAACAATTATATTTATTTATTAAGAAAGAAATTACTGAAGGTCGCTTAGAATATGGTTCAAAACTTCCCTCGAAGCGCAAATTAGCGGAGTTTCTTAAAATTAGTCAAAATACAGTTGAAACCGCTTATGATCAATTGACATCTGAAGGCTATGTTGAGGTATTGCCTCGAAAAGGCTATTATGTGATGGCTCATGAGGATTTAGCCTATGTCCAAACGATTAAACCTATTCTGGACATGAATAAAGAAAATAGTATGGAATATAAATATCATTTTCATCCAAGCTGGATCGATACAGAAAATTTCCCATTTGATAAATGGAGGAAATTCGCAAAAGATACAATAGATAAGCAGCATCATTCCCTCCTATTACTTGGTGAGTCACAAGGAGAATATGAGCTTCGCCGAGAAATTGCCCATTATTTATATCATGCTCGAGGTGTACAATGTTCACCAGAGGAAATTATCATAGGAGCCGGTATTGAAATATTATTACAGCAGCTTGTACTTTTATTCGGTGAAAAAACAGTTTATGGTGTTGAAGACCCAGGGTATCATTTAATTTTACGAATTCTCAAAAGCTATCCGAATGAAGTTTATCCTCTTGAAGTAGATGAAGAAGGGGTAAAAGTGAAGCCTTTAGATAGCTCAAGTATTAATGTAGTTTACGCAACACCATCACATCACTTTCCATATAAGACAGTACTCTCTGTCAACCGACGAACAAAGTTATTAAATTGGGCAGCTGAGGCGGATAATCGGTATATTATTGAAGATGATTATGATAGTGAATTTCGATATAGCGGTAAATCCATCCCTTCCCTACAAAGCATGGATCATGGTGATAAAGTCATTTATCTCGGATCCTTCTCAAAATCCTTGATCCCATCGCTTCGAATTAGCTATATGGTACTGCCAAAACGATTGCTGAAGCGCTACAAGGAAGAGTTAAATTTTTATCATTCCTCTGTTTCGAGAATTGACCAGCATATTTTAACACAGTTTATGAGAGAGGGAGATTTTGAAAAGCATCTAAATAGAATGCGAAAAGTCTATAGGCGCAAGCTTGATAGCATCATTGGGCTGTTAAAGCCATTTCATGAAGTGTTAACTATTATTGGAGAGCATTCAGGCCTTCATATCGTCCTTGTCGTAAATAATGGCATGGATGAACAAGAACTCGTCCAAAAAGCGGCCAATGCGAGCATAAAGGTTTATCCACTCTCTTATTATTCACTTGAGAAAAATTACGAAAATCCTCCCAAAATCATTCTCGGTTTTGCAGGAATTCCAGAGGACGAATTAGAAAATGCCATTCATTTATTGTTAAAAAGCTGGGATGTTTTGTAATTATAAAAACATAACATGTTAAAAAACCCCTTTAAATGAACACTCCCGTGAATATTTATAGGGGTTTTTAACAATAATTAATTCATGATTGCTGAAAAGGTATCCCATATTTATCCATCAACTTAAGTGTTTACCTACATTTACTATCTCTGAATCCCCTGTTTCTACCGTATCCTCTGACCTTGAAATAATTACCGCACAAACTGCATCCCCGGTAATATTAATGGATGTTCTGCACATGTCAATAAGGCGATCGACTCCTAGTACTAATGCAATTGCTTCAACAGGTAGATTGACTGACGTTAACACCATAGAAAGCATGATTATACCAGCACCAGGAACTCCCGCAGTACCAATACTTGCAAGTGTTGCAGTTAATATAACTGTCAGCAATTGGCTCATGCTTAAATTTTGGCCATAAACTTGAGCAATAAAGATCGTAGCTACTCCCTGCATGATAGCAGTACCATCCATATTTATTGTTGCACCTAATGGTTGTACAAAACTGCTGACTGTTTTAGAAACTCCGAGATTGTTTTGGGCTGACTTCATGGAAATTGGTAGTGTTGCACTGCTGCTAGACGTGCTAAATGCAACAACCATTGCAGGAGAAAAACCCTTTAAAAACTTTATTGGATTCATTTTTCCTAGGAATGATAAAGCAGAACCGTAAACTATGATAAGATGCAGCAGCAAAACAAAAAGGACCACAAACATATATTTTCCCATTGCGATTACTGCATCTAAGCCCTGTCCGCCTATGGCAGTAGCAATTAAAGCAAACGCACCATAAGGAGCAAATTTCATGATTACATTTACTAAATACATGAGTACTTCATTGGCTTGTTCAACTATGCGGACTATTCCTTGAACCTTATCACCTAGGCGTGCTAAACCAAATCCTATAAAAATTGAAAAGGCAATAATTTGCAGCATTGATTCTTGAACCATTGCATTGAATGGATTTGTCGGAATAATATTAAGTAATGTCTCAATAACAGGTGGTGCTTCCTTTTCTTCATATTCCGCACCTTCCAGTTGAAAATCTCCTGCTCCTGGCTGAAATAGCATTCCTACAGCTAAAGCCAAAATAATGGCGATTGCAGTCGTAACCAGGAAGAATGCAATCGTTTTTCCGCCAATTCTTCCGAGCTTTCTTGGATCACTTATTCCTGCACTTCCTAATATTAGTGAAACGATTACAATTGGAACAACAAGCATCTTTATTAAATTTATGAATATTTTTCCTAGAGGAATTAATAAATATTTTGAGGCTGAGTCAAAAAACCCTGGAATTGCAAGGTTAAATAACAAGCCAGTAATAATACCTAAGCCCATTCCAATCAATATTTTCTTGGTTAACGACATTTCCTTCCTCCTTTTAACAGAATATACAGATTATTATAAATATTACATATTTTAAGTTCAATAAGGCTTATGTAACATATTTCTAAAATAAGACTTAATTCATATAGAATAAGTATGAGTTTTTTACAACAATGGAAACAAAATACCTGAATCAATTGATTATTATTCTCTTTTTTCCTCGTAATCAATTGCTATTTACCAAATTTAGGAGAAAAATATTTCTTTCAATCTAAAATTATGCGAAAATAGAATCTAGTCAGATTGCATAAATTGAAGTAAGAGCATAATAAAAGAGAGGTATTCCACATGTATTGGTGTAAAGTTGCACGCACAGAAAAGGAATTTACGGAAATTGCAAAATTAAATTACGAAACGTTTGTGGAGGAAATTCCACAGCATGAGCCGGATAAGAATGGCATTCGTGTGGACCCTTTTCATAACGAGAATAAATATATTATTGTTCTTAAAGATCAAGAGCTTGCTGGGATGATTGCCATACGTGATCAACGCCCCTTTTCCTTAGATAAGAAGGTAGGACCAGTCGAAGAATTACTTTCAGAAGATGCATTGGAAGGAAAGCTATGTGAAATTAGACTGCTTGCTGTGAGAAAAGAGCATCGAAATGGTCGTGTTTTTATCATGCTTGTCGGTGCACTATCTGATTATGCTTATCGAAAAGGATACAGTGCCGCGGTTATTTCCGGGACAGTTCGTGAACTAAAGCTGTATAAACAAATGGGTTTTGAGGCATTTTCAGATCCCGTTGGCTCAGACGATGCTCAATTTATTCCTATGGTATTGACAAGGAAGCTATATGAACAATCGGTTGGAGCAAGACTTAAACAAAAGAGATACTCCTTTTATCCAGGACCTGTACAATTAACAGACGATATTCAATCTTCCCTTATAGATGGGCCAGTTTCACATCGATCTTATGACTTTACAGTAACCATGGAAAAAGTAAAGGATCGTTTAAAGAATATGAGTCATGCAAAATATATTCATTTATTGGCTGGAAGCGGAACTTTAGCAAATGAAGCAATGATCGCCCAGCTAAAACGGCTTTCTGGAAAAGGATTAATTCTTGTAAATGGGACATTTGGAGAACGGTTACTGAATCAAGCAAAGAGATGGGGGCTCACATTTGATTGTATGCATCTCGAATGGGGGCAACCTTATGATGAGGTTCAATTATCTAGTAAACTTGCAGAAGAAACATATGAATGGCTATTAATGGCCCATGGTGAGACATCAACTGGTATGCTAAATCATTTAGAAATGGTGCAAAACCTTTGTAACACGCATCATGTTAAGCTCTGTCTCGATTGTGTGAGTTCATTTGGCTCGCTGCCTTTTTCACTTTCCGATGTTTATTTAGCAACCGGAGTGAGTGGAAAAGCAATTGGCACAATGAGTGGATTATCGTTTGTATTTTCAAATCATGAAATTGCCATAGATCCAACCTTACCTTCTTACCTAGATTTAGGCTTGTATGCGAATGGAAAGATTCCCTTTACATACTCATCCCAGTTATTAAACAGCTTCGAAACAGCATTAAATGCCTATAAGGATAATAATCGCTATACATTATTGAAAAACCGTTACGAACAACTTCTCAGCTCAGAAAGCAATAAAGAATTGTCATTTTTAACACCTTACGGATATCCAATGATTGTTACATTAATGGGTGAAGAGAGCTGTCCGAATATGGCAGAGGATGCTGCACTATCTGGTTTTGATTTACATTATAAAAGTGCCTATTTAGAGGAAAAAGGCTGGGTACAGCTATCAATCATTCAACCAGACTTTGAAGTAGCATGGAAAAAGTTTCGCAAGTGGCTTCTAAATTATAAAACTTACCAAACAATGGAATGAGATAAAAAATAAAAGAAGTGGTCTCATTAGGCATCCATGAGACCACTTTTCGCTTGGTTTCCAAGTGAAGTGGTCTCATAAGGCATTCATAAGACCACTTTACGTTTAATTCCTAAGGGAAATGGTCTCATCAGCATTTTCTTAACAAAATAGCATTACATAAGTCGATTTTTTTCCGACTTTGTAATGCCTCTTATTTTGCTTATAAAAAATTAGTAATACGATCTTAAGTTTTAAGACAGCCTCTTCAGTCTGTTGACAAACGTTCGCTTTCTTCGTTACTCACTAAATTTAAATAAAAGTTATATAAACAATTTCGTTTCTAAAACAACTGGACAATGGTCACTCCCCATCACGTCACAATGTATTTGAGCTGAATTTATTGCATCTTTCAGCTTTTCAGATACGATAAAATAATCAATCCGCCACCCAATATTTCGCTCTCTTACCTTTGACATATAGGACCACCAAGTATAAGCCCCTTCTGCATCAGGATATACATATCTGAAGGAATCAACGAAGCCCGAATCAAGCAATCTTGTCATCTTCCCCCGTTCTTCTGTCGTAAATCCAGAGTTACCATCATTTGATTTTGGATTTCTTAAATCAATCTCATTATGAGCAACATTAAGATCTCCACAATAAATAACAGGCTTATTCTGGTCTAATTCATGAAGATATTCTAGGAGCTTGTCCTCCCATTCTAACCGATATGCTAGACGTGCCAAGTCACGCTGTGAATTAGGCGTATAGACATTAACTAGATAGAAGTTTTCAAATTCAAGCGTAATGATCCTGCCTTCTTCTTCTGTTTCGTTCTCCCCTACCCCATATTTAACTGATAAAGGTTTCTTTTTTGTAAAAACGGCCGTTCCTGAATAGCCCTTCTTTAGAGCATAATTCCAAAACTGATGATAGCCTTCTAGCTCAAGTTCAATCTGTCCCTCTTGAAGCTTTGATTCTTGTATACAAAAAATATCAGCATCTACCTCATGAAAATAATCTAAAAAGCCCTTCTTCACGCAAGCTCTTATTCCATTTACATTCCAAGAAACAAATTTCATGCTGTAAATTCTCCTTTAAAAAAATGACACTATTTTAATAGAGTACCATAGAACATGTTTTCGTGCACTTATGATATGACAAACATCCTAAGAACAATAACTAAAAATGGAACAAGCAAAAACATGTAAATATAATATTTAAACTCCACCATTTTATCCTTTTGACCTAAAAACTTAGCTAGTGGCCATTCTATTATTCTCATAATTATTAAAAGGCAAATAACCAAAATTAATGAGGAGACTTTATCCAAACCAAGATAATTGGGAAGAAATAACGCAAAAAAATAAGCAAAACTTACTGCTAGTAATTCTGATCTTCTATGCTTTGTCTTAAACATCCATTCTAAGCTCTTCATACGAGACCACCCTTTAAAACTAATCTAATATCATGTAAAATTCGACATCTTTCTCCTACATTATGACATCATTAAATGGAAAAAGTAAACAAGTCAATGATTGAATCTTTCAAAAAAACTTACAATTTACTTTCTCCCATTCAAACAAACACTATTTTAGAGTTTTCACAAACCTTCATGTATATTTTTATTAAAAGGAGGTTTCAAAATGGCTGAGCATTATTTTCAACTAATAGCACATTGGCCTGGTCTCAGAAATGATGTCGGTGAAATAGAAACAGGCGGATTAAAAACAAAGGTTTCCATCCCTCCTGAAATGGACGGACCGGGAGTTGGAACGAATCCAGATGAAATGCTTCTTGGCGCAGCGGCAACTTGCTATATTATTACATTGGCAGCAATGATGGAAAGAAGCCATTTAGAAAAGATTGACTTAACAATGGAATCTATTGGTATTGTGGATGTTACAAAAGGTATCATCACATACAAAAAAATCATCCATCGTCCATGCATTACTCTAAAGAAAAATGCCTCTGAAAAAGATGTGAATTTAGCATTGAAATTAGCGCAAAAAGCTGAGGCATCTTGCATGATCTCACGTGCATTAAAAGGTAATGTTGAGATTGAATTAGACGTGACAATACTTAAAAAATAAATTTGCAAAACATCAGTCCTTTGCTTAGTGCTACATTTTAGTTTCGTGAAATGTGATGTTTACATAGACAGACATTAATACGTTTATCTCGCAATATGATAACTGTATAACATCAATGGTGGTGATGAAATGGCTGTAGTAAAGGCAACTGATTCAGATATTGACTTATTAGCAAGATTGCTACGGGCAGAGGCTGAGGGCGAAGGAGAGCAAGGAATGATGATGGTTGGAAATGTTGGTATAAATCGAATTAGGGCAAATTGTTCAGACTTTATAGGAATACGAACAATTCCACAAATGGTCTATCAGCCACATGCATTTGAAGCGACACAAAATAGTTACTTTTACCAGAGGGCTAGGGACAGTGAACGACGCCTCGCGCGTCGGGCTGTTAATGGAGAGTGGATATGGCCTGCTAAATATTCTCTCTGGTATTTTAGACCGCCTGCAGATTGCCCTCCTACTTGGTATGATCAACCTTTTGTGGGGCGTTATAAGCTTCACTGCTTTTATGAGCCTACTGCAGTGGAATGTGAAAATGTATATAATACATTTTAAAGATTTGCTTAATCCGTCTGAAAAACCTTTGACGGATTAAGTATTTTTCATTTCAGTAGCTTTTGTTTCTATAGCTACACCATACTAGAATGATCAGAAATTCTCCTTTTTAACCTTCATCGCTAAATATTTCTGCCAAAAAACGTTCACGGTGCTGCAGAAAATATTTTGTTATTTGATAATGATCTGTATCCTCATACCCTATTTCAGAAATTTCTCCTTTATCGAAGTTTAATATAGTAGCATCAGGAAACCCTAGTAAAATAGGTGAATGGGTTGCAATGATAAACTGCGCTTGTTCGTTCTGTGTTAAATCACGAATAATTCTCATAAAGGATAGTTGACGTTGTGGCGACAGAGCCGCCTCTGGCTCATCAAGCAGAAAAATTGCTTCGCCTTTAAAGCGATTTAAAAAAAGCGAGAGAAAAGATTCACCATGTGATTGTTCGTGCAGCGACACTCCTCCATAATCCCGAAAACCGGTATCATCCACCTCATCCAAATGGGATGCGAAATGGTAAAAGGATTCTGCACGAAGAAAAAAGCCATTCGTTACCTTTGGCATCCATGAAAGACGAATGAATTCACCTAATGATGAAACAGATGCATGAACTTCATACGAATTATTCCTCCCTCCCCCAGCTGTATTGAAACCGCATTTCTCGGCAATTGCTTCTAATAAAGTTGTTTTTCCCGATCCATTATCGCCAACAAAAAAAGTGACATTCTTCTTCAAAATAATTTCATCCATACTTTTAATGCTCGGAATGGAAAAAGGATATTGAGAATAGGATGGAATATTATTCTGTAAAAGCGTAATCCTTTTTAAAAACATAATGATCTCCTAGGGTTTTTATTCATATTAGATTTTATTTCGATATTCTAGTCAAGAATCCCTTTTTAACTATTGTTCATTCATACAGATTGGCATCGCAAATAAAGTGAAACTTCCATCAGTGGGGGTTTTTCGACGCACAGGACGTGGCGTTCTTAGTCGGCCTTCATCCCCCACTGATGGTTAGTTGCGGCCCACAGGAAGTGGGTCACGCAGACGTTGCCACACGATGTGGCGCTTTTAGTCTGTGTTCATTTTATGGGCCGTTACGGGCAGTTGATCCCCCACTTACTTTTCTTTGTATACGCGAATCCTTGAAGTGGGGGTCTTACTGCCCGTTAATCTGCGATAAAATATGCAAAAAATTAGTGCCTTGCTTAGTGCTACAGTTTTGTTTCGTGAAATGTGATGTTTACATAGACAGACATTAATACGGATATCTCGCAATATGATAACTGTATAACATCAATGGTGGTGATGTAATGGCTGTCGTAAAGGCAACTAATTCAGATATTGATTTATTAGCAAGATTGCTAAGGGCAGAGGCTGAAGGCGAAGGAGAAAAAGGAATGATGCTTGTTGGTAATGTTGGAATAAATCGAATTAGAGCAAATTGTTCTGACTTTAAAGGACTGCGAACAATTCCACAAATGGTCTATCAGCCACATGCATTTGAAGCGACAACAAAAGGTTACTTTTACCAGAGGGCTAGGGATACTGAGAGGCGCCTCGCTCGTCGGTCAATTAAAGGAGAATGGCAATGGCCTGCAAGATATTCTCTTTGGTATTTTAGACCGCCTGGAAATTGTCCTCCTACTTGGTATGATCAACCTTTAGTGGATCGCTTTAAACTTCATTGCTTTTATCAGCCTACTGCAGAAGAATGTGTGAATGTTTATAATACATTTTAATGAATTGCTTAATCCGTATGTTCATAACATAAGACGGATTAAGCTTTTTTGTTTTAGACATATAGGTACGATTCCTTTTCATTCATTATCACTAAATATTTCTGACAAAAAACGTTCACGGACCTGCAGGAAATATCTCGTTATTTGGTAGTGTTGTCGAAATTGCTTGATTCTGCTGAAATCCGTCTTCTTTTGATAGCTTTTGTCATGTTGCAGGAAAAATGGGTAGCCGTTGATGAATTATATTTTACATTGAAAAAGAAAATTTGGTATTACATCCGAAGCATTCATGACAATTTTATCAATGAAAGGAATGGACATTAATGACAAGTCACTTCGTCAAAGCCTATACAATTAAAGAAGTATCAAAGATTCTCAACGTACCTCCAGGGACACTTCGGCAATGGGAAAAAGATTTAGAAGGATTACTTACAATCCCACGTTCGAAACAAGGTGCGCGTTTTTATACAGATGATGAAATAAAATTGCTGGATACCATTAAACAAATGCGTGATAAAAATTTAAGTAAAGATATGATCAGAGAGTTATTGCAAAGGAATCTCGTTTCGGATACTGACTCTGTCCCCCATATCACCTCATTATCACCTATTTCAAATGATATTCAAACAGAATCTGAAAAGGATCAAGCGGCTTTGTTCCTCTTGGCAATGGATACATTTAAAGAGCAATTAATTAATGACGTTAGAAATGAGATCCGTACAGGCATTCGAAAGGATGTGTTAGAGGAAGTGAAAAAAGAAGTTTCAAAAGGATCTTTACACACGGTGAAAAGCTTATCAGATTCCATTTATAAGGCAAATGAAAAAACAAAGCTTGAAATCCATGAGCTTTCCAACCATTTACATAACGCTTCGGAACAAACCTCTGAATCTCTCGGAACGTTGACAAAAAGGGTTGCGAAAGCCTCAAAAGGTACTTCCGAACAAATTCGTTATTTAGCGAATCGCGTTACAGAATCCTCTGAAGCCGCATCTGAAGAATTTAAGACCATGATCCATTATATATCTAGCTCTGCTGAAGTTACACATACTGAAATTAGTGCTCTTATCGAAACATTAAACTCAGACAGAGAAATATATATTGAAACGATAAACCGCGAACGAGAACAATATTGGGATGAGCTTAATCAAAGAGAAATGATGTTCCAAGACATGATTGTTAATTTTCGAAGTGCCGCAGCTGCTGCAGAACAAAAAACGAAGCCATGGTGGAAATTTTGGCAATAAGAAAAACAATCACTCAAATTATGCCTTCCTAATATTTTGTCGCATAGGATGTATCGTGCAGACTATGCGACAGGACAAAAAAGCTTCGGAAGTAAACATCCACAACTAGATTTTCCACTTTATTTAATATTTGTCCCATAAAAAATCTCGTCCATTTCTGTTGTTAGACGTTCTGTAATTTCCTCTAACTCATGAGGTTTTAGCTTATCTTTTGTATACCCAAATAAATAATTATTCAAATCAAAATATCTGATTCTACATTTCGTATGAAAAATATTTGACTGATATATATTAACATCAATCATATCGAATTCGTTTTTTATCTCATCTGGAATATAATTTTGAATGGAGCTTATGTTATGATCAATAAAAAGCTTATGTCCATTCTTATCCCTTGTAAAGCCGCGAACCCGATAATCAATTGTCATAATATCTGTATCAAATGAATGAATTAAAAAATTTAACGCCTTTAATGGTGAAATTTCTCCACATGTTGATACATCGATATCAGCTCTAAAAGTACTTATTCCTTCAGAAGGGTGAAATTCAGGATAGGTATGGACCGTGATATGACTTTTGTCTAGCTGCATCACAACGGATTCAGGCAGTGGACCAGGAGATTCATTAAAGGATTCAGTTGGAACTTCAACAACCGGCCCTTCAGAAACAAGCATCGTTACACTTGCACCTTGTGGAACATAGTCCTGCTGTGAAATATTCAGAACGTGTGCTCCAATAATATCCGCAACGCTCTTTAATATTTTCGTTAATCTTTCTGCGCTGTATTCCTCATCTATATATTCGATGTACGCTTCTCGCTCTTCCTTCGTTTTCGTAAAACAAATATCGTACATATTGAAGCTTAATGTCTTTGTCAAATTATTAAAACCATGCAGTTCAATTCTTTGTTCTGGAGTTAAATTCAAGTCTATACCCCCTTTTAACATGTCAAACCATTATGTTTTTTAAATATTGTTATATTACCCATTATTAATTGAAAAATTTGTACAAGTGAAATGTTCTATAAAGTGAAACTTCCATCAGTGGGGATTTTTTCATCCCCCACTGATGGTTAGTTGAACCAATCGGGCTTTTACGGGCAGTTGTCTCCCACCTATCTTCCTCGCTTCTCTCTCAATCTTGAGTTGGGGGTCTTACTGCCCGTTAATGCGGGATAAATCAAAATTTCTGCCAAAAATAACTAAGTGTATTTGATTTTAATAATTGAATTTTACTATTTATAATGAAAAGGAATAATTGAAGATATAAATAGAAAGAAGATGAAACATTGAGGAAAATATTTAGAACATTATTTTTAATGCTCCTTTTATTTATTTCATGGCCTTTTATTGAAAAACAAATTGAAAAAACGGAGTACGATCCTATATTGCAAAACATGAAAATGGAGATTCAATCAATAACAGAAAATCCTCATGTTTCTGCAGCAATCGATACGATATCCACAACAATTCATGAGCTTACAGGGAAAATTAAAAGTCTCCCTAAAAATGAAGACGGGAATGAAAGCAATCAAGTTAAACAGCAAGATTTGGCTGTACCAACTGACCAGGTTTTTTCTGTCTATAATATTATTCTTGGAGAAAGTAAAGAAGAAGTTGAAAAGCAGCTAGGAGCACCTCAACGGTCATCAATGAATGAATATGGAACGAACTGGTATGCTTATCATGATCATTATCACAACTTTATGATGGTTTCTTATGATTCGAAAAATAAAGTTGATGGATTATTTACAAATCAGGACTTAATTTCTTCTGCAAACGGCATAAAGCTTGGAACCCCCAAGGAAATGGTTTATCAACAGCTTGGAAAGCCTTTAAACGAAATACGAAAAGGTCTTGTTTTTTATAAATTCGAGAATAATCGGGATTACGATGTTTTCAAGATAGACAACAGCTATATTACTATTTTTTACGACAAACACAAAAATAATACGGTTACAGCCATTCAAGTCATTGATGAGGATCTTGAACAAAACAAGAAAGGTTTTTATTCAGAAGAAAGTAAACAATTAAAGGAAGGCTTTGAATATCAACTATTTGATCTAACGAATGCAGACCGGGTCAAAAATAATCTCCCTGCATTAAAATGGGATGATCATGTTAAAGAAACTGCACGAAAGCATAGTAATGATATGGCTGAGAAAAACTATTTTTCCCACACAAATTTAGAAGGTCAATCACCATTTGACCGAATGAGTGAGGATGATATTTTCTTTACAGTAGCAGGAGAAAATCTTGCCACAGGTCAATTTAGCAGCATCTTTGCCCATGAAGGATTGATGAACTCACTCGGCCACCGTGAAAATATACTCAGGCCGGAATATGAGTTATTAGGTGTCGGTGTTTCCTTTAACGATGAATCTCAACCATATTATACTGAAAACTTCATTAAAAAATGATTAATTGACATATTGTCAAACTTCTATAAGTGGGGGTTCTTTCAACCCCCACTTATAATTTCTCTTTTTCCTTCAACTCTAATAATGGTGATTTTACATCCCGATATTCTGTGTCTTCATCGGTTTCATCCTCAATTTCCTGGCCAAGCATCGCTTCTATAATATCTTCAAGGCTAATGATCCCTTTTGTACCACCATATTCATCAAGAACAATGGCAAGATGTTTCCTTTCTCTCATCATTAATTTATAAACCTTTTCAATAGAATGAAATTCGAAAACAAAAATTGGATTATTGTCTGCGAATTCTTCCATTTTATTATTTGGTTCCACTGACCAAGCGAGTAATTGTTTTGCATGAAAAACGCCGACAATATGATCCAAATTCTCTTTATATATAGGATACCTAGAATAATTATGATTTAATATAATTTCCCTAACTTCATCAAACGTCGAATCGTAAGGAATCCCTTCAATATCCATTCTCGGTGTTTTAAGGACATCATGAACATATAAACGATTAAAATCGATAACTCCTTTGATTCTAATGGTTTCTTCATTTCTAAATGTCCCTTCATTTGTCGCAATATCTACCAATGTCATTAATTCTTCCTTTGAAACAGAGACCGTATTATTCACATTTTTTGCAAAGAGCTTAATAATCTTGCTCGTGAACTTTGATAATAAAAAGGTTAATGGTTTTAAAATAAATACTAGAACTCGAATGATTGGGAACACAGTATAAGCAATTTTTTCTGGTAATGAGGCTGCAATTGACTTTGGCAGAACTTCACAAAAAATAATCAGGACAACGGTTAATATACCTGTCGCCACACCGACATTGAACCCATACTTAATCGCAATAACTGTAACTAAAGTTGGAAGCATAATATTCGCTATATTATTTCCAATCAAAATAGCTGAAATGAGCTCATCCGGCTTTGAAACAAGTTTTAAAAGCTTTTTAGATTTAATATCATGATGATCAGCTCTTGACTTTAACTTCATTTTATTAACTGCTGTTAAAGCCGTTTCACTTCCAGATAAAAAAAAGGACATAATCATAAAAAACACAATTGCAATAACCAATGTCGAAAGCCTCCATCATTTTTCTATAAATGTTATTTTCTCCATATTTTCTGTTCTTTAACTTAAAATGGGAAAAATGATGAATTTTTTTCTAGTATCATAAAAAAGAGGAATAAATTAAACCGAATCAATTTTTTCTTACTCAATAAAAAAAGAGCAGTAATATTAACCTGCTCTTGGAATACTCCTATTTAACATAGCCACTGCTTATGAGATATCCCAATCTAATCTTGTTTGCTCAAATAATTGGGAATGACAACTTAATTGTCGTACCCATATTCTTTTTGGATTGCACGATAATCGTGCCATGATGAAGCTCAGCAATGGCTTTGGCAATGCTCATACCTAAGCCAGCTCCTTTTGAGCTTTCATCCGTGTTAGTCCCTCTATAATACCGATCAAATAAATGCTCAATTGTTTCTTCATCTATCCCCATACCATTATCTGCGATCAAAATGCAAACAGAATCTCCTGCATTTTCTAATGATACCGAAATCTCTGTTCCTGGTGGATTATGTTTTATCGCGTTGAAGATGAGGTTATCAATCATCCGCTCAAACCAGCGCTGATCGGCTAGGATACTAACCTCTTTTTCTGTGCCTTGAAAAGAAAATCTTGTATCTTGGAGAGTCATATCATTTACAAATTTCAAAATATTAGCTCTTACAAGCTCGTTCACATTGCTTTTAGTAAAAGAATGTGGCAGTGAGTTATTTTTCAGCTGGAAGGTTAGGGTAAAATCATCTAGCAAATCTGTCATATAATCCCCTTTTTCTCGAATCATTTTCCCCATATCCTTCAATTCATCTTCCGTCCATGTGTATTGACCGCTTTCAAGCAAATGACCGTATCCTTCAATGGTGGAAAGTGGTGTTCGTAAATCATGTGATATCCCTGTCATCCATTCTTCTCTTGTTTTTTCTAAACGATTTCTCTCCTTTTCTGCAGAGGCAAGCTTTTCTGCCATTTGATAAAAAGCATTAAAGACTTCCTTATAGAGTCGATATTTAATTCGTACCTTCCCATTTTTACGGAAAATCTTCTTACGCTCCTTCTCAGTTAGAACCTCGTCATATAAGCCGTGTCCCATTCTTTCGAGCCATCCAGAGAAGATTAGTAGTGGCTGTCCGTAACGGAATCCATGCCAAATAGATATACCAACGGTTACTACGAGGAAAGCAGCTCCTATAATGATGAAAACACGAATGAAATCACCAAGAAACGAACCACTGCTTAAACCGTCTCCGTTCCTAGGAAATTGCAGTATCCATGTATTTCCTGAAGCAGAATCGTTATAAACAACACTGTCATTTTCATTTATTCCTGGGGCTTGACTTCTTATTAGTACATCTAAAGGCTCGTACTTCTCTTCTTTCATTTCTTCTCCAATAGATTGTATGACATCGCCATTTTCATTTAATACTTGGAGTGATCCATGAATAGAAGCAAGCTCCTTCTCAAGCCCTATTACTTGGCTTTCTTTGATTAGACCACTTTGACTAAATGTAAAAAACCAGTTTTGTAGCATATCTAAATGATTATTTTTGTAACCAAGAAAAAATAGAAATGGTTTCTCATATGTGGTATCAAGCTGAGAATAAATATAAAACCCTTGAAATTGTTTAGTATTTTCGATCTGCATGATTTCATTAACCGTATAGTGGTTAGGCAGCTTGCTCGGAGTATTATGAGATCCAATTACATCCCCTTCATTATTAATTACTTGTACCCAAAAACCCATTTTCTCTAAATGTACTTTCAACTTTTCATGGAATTCTACTTTGTCTTCAGTCACATTTGTTGCCGTATATATCGCATCAAGAGCTCCCAAAGGGAAATTACGCTTTAATTCTTCATTCATAATAAATTGTAATAATAATGTAAAAAGCACGACAAACGTGATAACAATGACAATCGTTAAGAGAATGAACTGAAGTGAAAAATGGATCGCTAGTCTATTCCGTAAAGATTTCAATTTTCTCTCTCCTTAACGAGCTTATATCCAAGTCCACGAACAGTTTGTAAATAATACGGCCTACTTGGATCTTCTTCAATTCGTTCTCTTATTCTTCTAATATGTACGGTAACTGTATTATCATCTACAAAACTATCGAAGCCCCAGACAGCCTCAAGGAGCTGTGTCTTTGAAAATACAATATTCGGATGCTTACAAAAATATTGCAGGAGAAGAAAGACTTGGGCTGGACATGGAATCAGTTTTCCATTCACAAGTAATTCACCTGCTTCCTCATCCAGGACAAAATGACCGAAATCATACCTTGCTTTATCATCCTTCTTGATGATTGTCCCTCCAGATACTTGACTTCTTCTCCTCAGTCTGGCTTTAATTCTCGCAGCAATTTCCAATGGATTAAATGGTT
Source organism: Cytobacillus dafuensis (assembly GCF_007995155.1). NCBI lineage: Bacteria > Bacillati > Bacillota > Bacilli > Caryophanales > Bacillaceae > Cytobacillus > Cytobacillus dafuensis. Next base: position 2,599,068 of record NZ_CP042593.1, read on the forward strand.
TCGTGATATAATCATCCCCGCCAATCGCAAACCCAGTTAAGACATCTAGATCGGATACCCTCGCAGTTAAAAATAAAATATATGCATTCGTTTTTTCTCTTATTTTTGGACATAGATCAAAACCGCTTTGATCAGGCAGCATGACATCGAGGAGGATCATATCAACTTCATTCTCTTCAATACATTGCAAAGCCTCGTTTGCCGTATAAGCTGTGTGTATTTTTTGAAAGCCTTCTTTTTTTAAAACTGTTTCCAGCATTTTCACGATGGATTTCTCATCATCGACAATTAATATTTTCGTATTTTCCATATACCTGCACCTCGATCATATCCTACCACAACTACATTACCAGAATATTACCTGATTACTAAATAATTTATGAAATGATAATGTGCTGTTAGTCTTGTTGCAATCTTTATTTATTATTCTATAATAGATAAATCATTTAGAGGAGTAATGCAATGAATACACAAAACCAACGAATACAAGTTGTAGACGCAATTAGAGGGTTTAGTCTTTTAGGGATATTGATCGCTAATATGCTTATTTTTCAATATGGAATCATGGGAAAAGATGAGATGGATTTCTATTCAGTATCGGCATTTGATAAAGGAGTCCATACATTTTTAAAAATTGCTGTCGAAGGAAGCTTTATGCCCATATTTGCTTTTCTATTTGGCTACTCATTAATAAAAATGAAAGAAAGTCTGGAAGCAAAGGGGTTAAAACCAAAAAGAAATCTTGCACGCAGATATATTCTGCTAATCATTTTGGGTGCACTTCACAGTACTTTTTTATGGGAAGGAGATATTTTGCTCTCCTATGGAATAATGGGTTTTTTCCTCCTTATGTTTATGAATCGAAAGAAGAAAACACTTGTAATCTGGGGAATTATTCTTCTGATCTTAACTTCATTCATGGGTCTTGGCATGAAGGAACCTGTACCATTGGAAGATGAAACAAGAATGGCTGAATACGTAAAGGACACGTATGCAGTATACGGAAGTGGAACTTATGAAGAAATTAAGTATCATCGCAATAATGTAGATCCATTAGGACTTCCAGATTATATTTATTTAATAATGTTCATCATTATGCCGTTTGTAACAGCCCCACTGTTTTTATTCGGGATGTATGCTGCAAAAAATCAGGAATTTCATGATGTGAAAAATAAGTCAAAGTTTTATTTTAAGTATGGAATAATGATTACAATTCTTGGATTGCTGATGAAAGGCGGAGTATATTTATTCCCTGATCTAGGCTGGTTAGGCATGTTAAACATGCTTGGCGCAAATATTTTATCACTCGGGTATATCTGTTTATTTGCATCTATTTATTCACTTATGCATAACTCTCTACTATTTAAGGCATTTGAATCTGTCGGAAAACTGTCACTGTCTAATTACCTTTTGCAAACTGTAATCTGTACAACAATATTTTATAGCTATGGCTTTGGTCTCTTTGGAAAACTCGGTGTGCTCTACGGTGTGCTTTTATCTCTCTTCATTTATGGATGCCAGCTAATTATGAGTTATTGGTATTTAAAAATATTTAAAACGGGTCCAGTTGAAAAATTAATGAGAATTTGTACGTATTTAACATTAAGCGGTAGACCGAAAGTTAAAAAACAACCTGACGAAACATATGTGAGAATAGTGTAATTTAGATGGGACTTCTTAAGGAAGTCCCTAAATTTTTGTATGTATCATTAATAAAGTTCGATTAGCGCTAATATTTTTATTGGTAATGATTATCTACCCTATGCGTATGCTAGAATAGATATTGCAATTAGGTAGGAATAAAATTAAAAAAGAACTCAGTTTTAAAAAATCTTGAGTCCTTTTTTATAAACAATTATATTTATATTTTTGACTATCCTTATTCTAAATCTTGTCCAAGGCTATAATATTTCTTAAATACGTCTTCTAAATTTTCATTTGTTTTAAAAACGTTCTCTCCAACAATGTTTGTAGTCATTGTTACCGAAGGTTCTTCTTCATCTTCATAGAATGCAATACCGTATAAAACACCATTTATTTCTTCTTTATTTGTTTTTAAGAGAGTAAATGTAATATTGTTTAACTCTCTAGTCAATTCTGATATTATCTCAGGGGAATCAATTACATGCAAGTTACCAGTTGATCCATCTGTAATAGTTACTTTGGTTATTTCTTGCAAGTCCCCATTATATAATTCTGCAAAAGAAACCCTTTTGTCTGAACACCCACCTATAAAAATATATAAAATACTTAGGATTAATAACCAACTCTTATTTTTCATTACATCACAACTCCAAATAACTAGAATTTACTTGAAAGAAATTTTATCAAGAAAGGATGTATCTAAAGCTTTTAATTGGAAATTCCTCAAATAACTGTAACTGGTTCATCTGACCACTTCAACCACACCTTCGTTCCTGTTTCACTCCAATTATCATGGACAATAAATTTTTCTTTAAATGGAAAACAACATGGTTATTATATCACTTTTTTCCTTATTATGGCTAAAACAATTGTTAAATAATTGATAATATTACATAGTTTTACATAATTCAACCAATAATTTACCAGATTATTATGATATTACCTTAAATGACCGTTTTTGCTTCTTTTTACGGAAACAAATAAAGAGAATTTCTTATTGATCGTATTTCCTTCAATTACAACAAATAAAGGAATTGGTTGCTATCCATTAAATGTACAGGCAATATTAATTCTTTCTTTACCTTTAAGGCATTCAATAATTTCTTAGTCATTTTTCTATTATCTATGTTATACTTTAACAGCATTAATTTGGGGATATATAATATGAGAGTGTAGGGTTATTCCCCCCTATTTTCGTCTATTCTGTGGGGAAAACAAAATATTAATAATAGTAAAAGGAGCTATACTGCATATGGAAATAGATTTCATTAATATTCTTAAAGCAATTATTCTTGGGCTTGTCGAAGGCTTAACAGAATTTGCGCCTGTCTCTTCTACAGGACATATGATTATAGTGGATGATATGTGGCTTCATTCAAAGGAGTTTTTGGGAACACCGACAGCGAATACGTTTAAAGTGGTTATTCAGTTAGGATCTATCCTAGCAGTGGTTATCATCTTTAGGGATCGATTCTTTGAGATGTTAGGTCTGGGTCGTAGAAAAAAGGAGAATGTCTCTGGGGAAGGCCATTTAAAGCTTACTCATGTTATTATTGGTTTGATACCTGCAGGTGTTCTCGGCGTTTTATTTGAGAATTATATTGATGAATACTTATTTTCCACTAAAACGGTATTAATCGGGTTAGTCATCGGCGCCATTTTCATGATCATGGCAGACATTTTTGGCGGAAAGAGCCCAAAGGTTAACACGGTTGACAAAATCACTTATAAGCAAGCTCTCTCGATTGGTCTTATTCAATGCTTCTCTTTATGGCCAGGCTTTTCCCGTTCAGGATCAACCATCTCTGGTGGTGTATTATTAGGATTAAGCCATCGAGCAGCAGCTGATTTCTCATTTATTATGGCTGTTCCGATTATGGCTGGAGCTAGCTTCCTTTCACTTTTGAAAAATTGGCAATATATCACACTAGATGCACTGCCATTTTTCATTGCTGGTTTTATAAGTGCATTTGTATTTGCCCTTATTTCGATCCGTTTCTTCTTAAAAATGATCAATAAAATCAAACTTGTTCCATTTGCAATTTATCGAATTGTTTTAGCACTAGTCATTTATCTTGTATTCTTCTAAAAAAAATGGACTATCCCAAAAGGATAGTCCATTTTTTCATTCTGATATTTGTTTCATTGGGACAGAGGTTATCTCTCCTACCATCTTACGTTTTGCTAGCCAAAGTAAAAATATTACTGGAACACCGAGAAGGCTTGTCGTAATTAAGCCAGCAGGTATAGAGATCGATAAAGCAATCCAGCCGACTAGAGGTCCTCCAGCAATTTGACCAAAGGCATCAAGCTGGCCAAACATTGACAGCATTGTGGCACGTCCCTTAGATTCAAGTCTTTGATTTAACCATATACTATACAGCGGAGCATTTAATCCTCTCAAGCTCGAGCTAATCCAATAAGAAGCAAGGGCAAGCCATAGATTTCCACTTATAGCAAAGAGAAAAATACTAACAATCAATATACTATTGATGATGAGAAGTATCCAGACAAAACGTAGTTCACCTGTTGCTGAAGCCTTTACTTCAATCCATTTCACCAATCCGATATTTAGCAATAATGCAATCGCGTTGATTAAGCCAAACCAAATGATAGCGGAGCTTGCAGACAACTGTATATCTTCAAGGAAATGGACTTCCCATAAGCGGTCAAAGCCTTCACTTGCTAGTCCCCACATAATAGATACCCCTGCCATACTTAACAGAATGACATTATTTTTTATCTTTTGAAATCCACAAATAATAACTGACGCCATTTGCTGAATTTGAGAATGGCTTGTACGTTCCATTTTTACAAAATGCTTCTCTGGCATATTAATAGCTAACCATAAAGCAAGTATAAAAAACGAACATGCCGCTGCAATAATGGCGATTTGCACGGAAAACAGCATAGAGATTGCTACACTGGCGGCAATACCAATAATTTTCCCAATTGAGGCCATCTGAGAGCCAGTCAGAAATAGCTTATCCAAGTCCTTTCCTTGAACCTCATCGGCAATCCAAGCTTCTTCTGCTCCACTAAAAAAAGTATAGCCTAAACCCCAAATCGCATATGCTGCGCCAATCGATAAAAATAGCGGTATACTGCCTTCAAGTAAATGAGCACAACCTAGAATAACCGTTCCTATTACAATCGACCATTTCCTGCTAAAATGATCGGCGATTACACCAGTAGGTATTTCAAATACCAATACGGATATCTCCATTATTGTCCCAATTAGGACTAGCTGCAGCGGGTTCAAACCTGCCACTGTTACAAAATAAATGGCATTCACGGTAAAAATGACTTGAAATAAAAATGCACGTATTCCTGTTAATCGATAATAAACTTTTCTTGCTTCCAAAGTAGTTCCTCCGTTTCAATCTCTTTATTAGTGCATAAATAAAGTCTGAAACGAAGATCAATTAAATCATAAGGGCCTTCGTTTCAAACTAGGAAACAAGTACCTCTTTTAACATAAAAATCCACTCCCTTTTTCAGATATTCCCATTATAGTTTAGTTGTTATAAACCTGTCATTAATAATTTAAAATACTCTTTCAAATTTAAGTTCAGTTCGTTTTGTTTTGCCGTATGATAAAAAATTGATAAAATGACAATCAAATATATCTTTAAAGTGAACTTTTTAAGAAAGAGGCTGAGTTTATGTCTTATCTTTCACAAAATAAATCATTAAAAAATATACGATATTCTGTTCTTGACCTATCTCCTATCGTTGTTGGCGGTTCAGCAGCTGAATCGCTTCAAAAAACATTAAATTTAGCACAACATGCAGAAAAATGGGGTTATCACCGTTACTGGCTAGCAGAGCATCATAATATGCAAGGGATTGCAAGCTCGGCAACGTCTATCGTTATTAGCTATGTAGCAAATGGGACATCCACGATTCGTGTTGGCTCAGGAGGAGTTATGCTACCAAATCATGCTCCTTTAATCATTGCAGAGCAATTCGGCACACTCGAATCATTGTACCCAGGAAGGATTGATCTTGGCCTTGGACGTGCACCTGGAACGGATCAATTAACTTCAAGGGCATTAAGGCGTGATCGCAGAAGTGATGGCTCTGACTTTCCAGAACAGTTAGAGGAATTGCGGATGTATTTCGATCCATCAAGAGCTTCAGAACCTCTTCATGTTCGAGCAGTCCCTGGTGAGGGATTGAAAATTCCGATTTGGCTGCTTGGTTCAAGCGGATACAGTGCGCAGCTCGCTGGTCAGCTTGGGCTTCCATTTGCTTTTGCAAGTCATTTTTCACCAGAAAACACATTACCTGCACTCAGCTTATATCGTCGCAGCTTCCGGCCATCAAGTATTCTGGAGAAACCTTATGCCATGGTAGGAGTTAATGTGATTGCAGCAGATACAGATGAAAAAGCAAAATGGCTTGCAACCTCGATGCAGCAGCAGTTTCTTGGTCTGATTCGCAATACTCCTGGTCAATTAAAGCCACCAGTTGATAATATGGACAATCTTTGGAGTGAGTATGAGAAGGCACTTCTTCAAAAACAGCTGGGATCCTCCATTGTTGGCAATCAAGAAATGGTAAAAGATAAGCTGCAACATTTTCTCATTGAAACGATGGCAGATGAATTCATGATCAATGCTCAAATTTTTAATCACGACGATCGCCTTCGTTCGTTTGAACTTGTTTCCGAAATTTTTAAAAGGCATTGATATCGTTTAAAAAAATCAATAAAAACCTTCACAAATCGGAACAGCTTCGATTATCGGTGAGAAAACAATAAATAACCGCCTAATTGGGGACGCAATTCATATATGAATTGGTGTCCCCTTTTTTGTTGTTATATCTACACTTTGATAGATTTAACACACTAATTAACATATCAATACGCATAAAAAATAACAAAACCTCGTAAATTTATGCGGTGTTGTTGATACTTGTGCTAAACCCGTACAACGATTGGGAATTACAAATAAAGTGAAACTTCCATCAGTGGGGGTTTTCTTTCATCCCCCACTGATGGTTAGTTGAACCAATCACGCTCAAAACGCCACGTCCTGTGGCTTTCGCCTGACTAGGACATCGTGTCCATCGTCGGGCCTTTACGGGCAGTTGATCCCCCACTTAAATTTCTTTAATTCTCTCGCAACCTTGAAGTGGGGGTCTTACTGCCAGTTAATCTGCGATAAAAAGTTGGATTTAAAAGAAATAATTTATCTGAGGTAGTTCGCTAAATACGAAGCTGGCTTATTTTTTGAAGAGAATTGGAATTTTTATGTTAATATAAATAAAAAACAAGGAGGAGTATAGTGAGTAAAAAACAGAAAACCATTTTTGTTATTTCATTAGTAGTAAACTCACTTTTGATAGTTTGTTTGGTTATTGGATACTTAAAAATGAGTTTAGTTCATAAAGAATTATTTTACACAGAAGTACAATATAAACTTGTAGAACTTGATGGTTTAATAGAACATCAAAAAAAGAACGATTGGTCTGACCCCAACCTCGTTACAACTCAATTAGGTGATGTTTTAAATGGATTAGATGTTGCAACAAATAGTGGTAAATACTCAGGCTGGCTTTCAAACGATGAGCGAATGACAATGGAGCGTCTAAATAGTGCATTAAGACAATACCCTCATGATGAATTGTATAAGTTTGATGTATTAACTCAGAGTGACAAAAATGATTTTGAAGATTTACAATCAAAACTTCAAAATGTAGGTTTTGGAATGGATATGACCATCAGTAACGATTGGAAAACTTTTATTATTAAGTCAGAAAAACTGCTGGATCTTTTAGTAAATAATTAAGTTCTAATAATATTGCTAATGACAATGTTTTTTTAGAAATAAAAGGAGTGCGAATGGCACTCCGTTTTTACTGAAATTATTACTCTTCTCCCCATCAACCGAACCCGTTACACAAAACAGAGCCTTATATTGATTACAAATTGAAGTTTCTACTATTTATTTTCTACTCCATTATCGCCCATTTCATCAACAAGCTTTTCTGCTGCTCGACGATATAAATTACTCATATGGGCAAGCGAAGCGATCATGAGGATATTTTCTAGTTCTGCTGAATGGCTATCTTCTAGCTCCATCACTTCTTCTTTTACTTCTTTTAATTTTATCTCTATGTCTTCTTTAAAAGCATCATTGTTTTTACTCGTTAAATGAAGAAAGGTTTCATAATATTGATCTATATTAATATCGCGATTCATTACTCTCTCATTTATACCAGAAAGAGTTTCTTTAATGTCATTAATCGAAAGAGCACCTTTTAATTGATAAATAAGGCTTATGAGAATGAGATGCTCTTTTGAATATTTTTTATTATTAATAGGGAAAAATAGCTTCCCTTTCGCATAATTATTAATCATTGTTTTGGTGAGTACCTTATCCTCATCGTTACGTTTCGACCCGCTAAATTTATTTTCAAACAGCTGGATAACCTGATCCATATATAAATCAATTTGCGGGATGTCTTCTATTCTAATTTGATTTTCTAAATTAAGTGAATTAATTATTTTCTGAAGATTTTCCATACACATAAACCTCTGTAGTTTTTTAATTATTTTACTCGAAAAAAAGTTTTGTGTAAATGTTGACTACATAATGAAATGGTTATATTATTTTAAGTAGTTATTAAAACTACATACAGACATATTAGGAGGATTGATGATGACAACTTATATTAGAGAACCCATCAATGGTCTTACCCACTTAGCTGGAGCTATTTTATCCTTTGTTGGCCTTCTTTCCATGGTCATTAAAGCTGCATCCACAACTACATCAGCGCTAGTGATTACATCCGTCGCGATATTCGGTATCAGTATGATTTTACTATATTCAGCGTCAGCGACCTATCATATGGTTATAGCAAAAGACAAGGTCATCGCATTCTTAAGACGCTTAGACCATTCCATGATCTTTGTCTTAATCGCAGGATCGTACGCACCGTTTTGTCTTATTAGTTTACATGGCGTAACAGGCTGGGTGATCTTCTCAATCGTTACGATTGTAGCGGTAGTTGGCGTTTTCTTTAAAATGATCTGGTTTAACTGTCCAAGATGGCTTTCAACTGCCCTATATGTTGCACTAGGCTGGGTCATCATTTTTGCCTTTTCACCTCTATCCAAGACTTTAAGCTCTGAAGGACTCCTATTATTATTGCTAGGTGGCATTCTATATACAATTGGTGGAGTTATTTATGCTGTTAAACCTAAATTTCTAGAATTTAAATATTTTGGCTTTCATGAAATTTTTCACATTTTTATTATGATGGGAAGCATGGCTCATTTCCTTTGTGTGTTTTTATATGTTTTGTAGGTTAGTATGGTAAAAAAAATCCGCTCCCATTAAGGAAGCGGATTTTACTCATTAAAAACCTGAAAAACTCATAAATAATGAAAAAAATAAGACAATTAGAATAATAATGACGATGATAAAAAGAATAAATAATGCAACAATAATCCAGCCTAGCACTTTTCTGCCTGTCGCAATTAAATATATCCCTAATCCAAGTAGTCCTAAGATAAAACCGAGGATTCCCCATAAGACAGGGCTTTTTCCATGCTTTGGTGCATCAATAACCAAATACACGCAACACGCTATACTTACAGCCAACCCAATAAAATATTCCATTCTCTTCTCTCCTTTCTATATATATATAATGGAAAAAGTAATCAATAAATTCCTATACAAGTTTACCAATAATATGACAAATATTAAATGATCATTTTTTACCTTTTATTTTTATTTAAGGAACATCTTTACATACTTTAAAGCATTTTTCGTATTTGGGTATCTAAAGGGCAGATCAAATCTCGTTGTCTGCTTTAATATACTTTTCTCATGTGAAAAGACATCGAAGCTGCCCTTCCCATGGTAAGAACCGATCCCGCTTTCTCCTACTCCTCCAAAAGGTAAATAAGGGGAACTTAAATGATAGCAAGAATCGTTAATACAGCCGCCACCGAAAGAAATATCATTTAATATTTTGTTTTGAACCTCTTGATTCTCAGAAAAAATATACAAGGCGAGCGGCTTTGGCCTGACTTTTATTTCATTCATCATGATTTCAAGGTCATTGTATTCTAAAACGGGTAAAATTGGTCCAAAAATTTCTTCACCCATGATCTCGTCATCCCAGGTAATATGATCGAGAATGGTTGGTTCAATGGATAATGCTTCAAAACTATAACTCCCACCAAAGATTTTTTTTCCGTTATCAAGGAACGCAACGAGTCTATTGAAATGTCTCTCACTCACAATTCTTGTATAATGACCCGATTCGAAAATCGTTTCCCCATACATTTCTTGAATGGCTTTTCTTAATTCTTCTAGAAAAGGCTGCTTTATTTGACTATGAATATATAAATAATCTGGGGCCACACATGTCTGCCCAGCATTTATGAATTTCCCCCAAGCAATTCTTTTTGCGGCATACTTCAAGTTTGCATCTTTATCAATAATACATGGACTCTTTCCACCGAGTTCTAATGTAATTGGTGTTAAATTTTTCGCTGCTGCATTCATGATGACTTTACCTACGGATACACTGCCAGTAAAGAAAATATAATCTAATTTTTCTTCTAAAAGTGCGTTGCTCACTTCCACGCCGCCTTCAACAACTGCAATATACTCCTCTGGAAAATTTTCACTAATTATTTTGCCTAGAATAGCAGATGTTCTCGGTGTTAATTCAGATGGCTTCAATATCGTGCAGTTCCCGGCAGCCATTGCACCAATTAAAGGCGCAATCGCCAATTGAAATGGATAATTCCAAGGAGAAATCACTAGCGCAACACCATATGGCTCTGGATAAATATAGCTTTTTGACCCGATGGTTGCTAAACTCGTCTTTACTTTTCTAGGCCTTGCCCATTTTTTAAGATTCTTTATTGTAAAACGAATCTCTTCTAAAACAATACCTATTTCGGTTAAATAGGCATCAAACTCACTTTTATTTAAATCCACTTTAAGGGCTTCCATCAGCTCTTGCTCATTCGAGCGAATCAACTCTCGTAATGTTTCCAAATTCTTTAACCGAAAAGAAACTTCCTTCGTTTTACCTTGTAAAAAAAATGCCCTCTGTTTTTGAACTAATTCTCTGTATATATTCATTTTGATTCCCCCAATAATAGCAAATTCACGATCAGCTATTTCATTTACTTTGGTTTAATTATGTAAGTAATCCGTGACAATTTACAAGTATTTCTTTTTAGAATTCAACTAATAAAAAAAGAAGTACTTAGAGGTTTTTTTCGTTCTCAATGAAAATAGGTGATGGTGTATTTGATTGGTTGATGGCTTTATTCATGCTTAATGTGGACAGGTCGAGGGGTTATTTGTTGGTTCGTGGCCTCTCTCGTCCTCAATCAGGACAGGTCTCGGGGATTTTAGCTGGTTCATGGCTTCTTTCATCCTCAATCAGGACAGGTCTCGGGGATTTTAGCTGGTTCATGGCTTCTTTCATCCTCAATCAGGACAGGTCTCGGGGATTTTAGTTGGTTCGTGGCCTCTTTCGTCCTCAATCAGGACAGGTCTCGGGGATTTTAGCTGGTTCATGGCTTCTTTCGTCCTCAATCAGGACAGGTCTCGGGGATTTTAGCTGGTTCATGGCTTCTTTCATCCTCAATCAGGACAGGTCTCGGGGATTTTAGCTGGTACGTGGCCTCTTTCGTCCTCAATCAGGACAGGTCTCGGGGATTTTATCTGGTTCATGGCTTCTTTCGTCCTCAATCAGGAAATGTGCAGAAATAATGAAAACGAATTGCCTTTATAATGGGGACCAAGTTTCATTATTTGGTCCCCATTCCATTCTTTAAGCAGTCCCTAATTTAACTTCGAGTTCCTTTAAATATTGTCTATATGCAATACTCATACGGTCACAAACAAGTGAAAGCTCAACTTGTAAATCAAGCGGAAGCTCTTCTGGTTTTTGGTTTTCTACGATTGGCTTGTCCTGAGCAAAAATTTCATTTTGAAACTGAATAATTTCTTCATCCGTTGTACCAGTATCATAATTAAAGGATAGGATTCCGTATGCAACTGATGTATTTTCATCAACAGGACGAACTGTTAATAAAATCGTCATTTCTGAGTCATTTTCTCGATCTCTTTTCGTAAACTTTACTGTTAAAGGACGAACAATCTCATACGTATAATAAACATATTTCGGCTTTCCTGAACCATCGGGGTCCGGTTGAAAAATGGCAATTTCATCAGAATAGATCCTGCCGTTTATATTATTTATTTTATAGTCTTCTATCACTCTATGTGTTTCTGTTCCTAAAAATCCAAGGTGAACAACTGCAAGATGGCCAACATCAAGGAAGTTTTCAATAATCCTTGGCGGTTTTGCATTGACTTCCTGTGGTCCCCAAATAACATTACGAAATTCCTTCGACTCCATCTCACTATACTGGAATAAATCAGGTTTATTATTGGCTAAGTTCACCCAGATAAACCCATATTTTTCTATGCATGAATAGCTTTCAGCTTTCGCTTTTTTCGGAATCACTCTACCCTCTGGCAGCTGGGGAATTTTCACACACTCGCCTTCATGGTTGTACTCCCAAGCATGGTAAGGACAAACAAGGCAATCATTCTTAACTTCCCCTAGCGAAAGTGCTGCTCCTCTATGAATACATAAATCTTTAAAAGCGTGAACTCCTTCGTTATTTCTAAAGACTGCCAAACGCTCTCCCATTAAAACGACCTGAATCGGTTTATCTTTAACATCCTCAGAACGGCAAGCTACAATCCAGTCATTTAGTAAAACTTTGTCTTGTATCAAGTTGTATACCTCCAACCATTTTCTTATTATCTGATTTCATTGTAATAAGAGATAATCAATTGGTCAACACAAAATCCGAACGAAAAATAATAAAATAAAAAAAATGTTCGTTTTTTATATACAAACGATTGTTTTTTTAATATAATCCTGTTGAAAAGAGTAATATTGCGAAAATTTGAGGAGGAATACCTTTTGGAACAGAAACCGAATAACGGGATCATCATCGGCGTTGATGATAAAATTAGTTATGGAAAAGCGCTCCTTCTTGGAGCACAGCATGTGCTTGCAATGGATTTGTATATCGCACCAATCATCATCGCAGGACTACTTTCATTAGGAACTGAAAATACTTCTTTCTTCATCCAAATGTGTTTTTTGGCAACAGGGATTGCGACATTAATTCAGACAGGTGCTGGCATAAAGCTGCCTGTTGTGCAAGGACCCTCGTATGTTCCAATCGGGGCGATTGCTGCAATTGGAGGAAAACTTGGATTAGGAGCAATTGCTGGAAGTTTAATTCCAGGCGCGATTATTGTGGCTCTCATTGGTTATCCGCTGAAATGGTTTGCAAAGGTCGTTAAAAGGATTATTCCACCACTCGTCGGAGGAACGGTCATTATTATTGTTGGAATTGCTTTAATGCCAATAGGACTGAATAATGTTTTTCATGCTCCAGGAAATATCGGCGATAATATCATAGTAGCGAGCGTTTCTGCAGGGGTTTTAATCATATGCATGCTTCTTGGCAGAAAAACGCATGGAATCGGTACCTTTTTCCGTTTAGTGTCTGTCATTATTGCCATTATTGCTGGAACTTTAACTGCCAGCTTTTTTGGTGGCGTTGATTTTTCTCCAGTCAAACAGGCTGATTGGTTCTCTTTGCCCTCATTCCTTCCATTTGGTAAGCCGGTTTTCAATGTAAGTGCTATTATAACAATGGTTTTTGTTTATTTTATTATCTTAATTGAGACAACAGGAACATGGTTTGTTGTTTCAACAGTAACAGGTAAAGAGCTCGATGAAAAACGATTGAATCGTGCTTCTGTTGGCGAAGGCCTTGGCTGTTTTGTAGGTGCCATTTTTGGCAGTACACCAATGACAGGTTATTCTTCTAATGCAGGACTTCTTGCCATCACAGGAGTAGCGAGTCGATTAGCGATTATGGCGAGCGGATTAATTCTTGTTTGTCTAGGCCTTGTACCTAAGCTCTCAACGGCTATTACTTGCATACCTGAGCCAGTGATCAATGGGATCTTTGGTATCGTGTGTGTGGCAATTGTAACGAACGGTATGAAGGTTATCCAACCTATTGTCATTGATGACCGCAATATGATGGTCATTGGAATTCCAATTCTTTTAACAATGGCCGTTACTTTCTTGCCTAAGGAAGTTTTATACAGTGCGCCTGATTGGGCAAATTATATTTTATCGTCAGGGATCTCAGTAGGAGCCTTGGCAACCGTAATATTAAATTTAGTCATACCAGAAACTAAAGAAAAATCTTCTAAAGAGTTTGCGGTTAAATAAAGTTTGATCAAGAATTCCATACAAACCCTTTTTTATGGTAAATAAGAAGAATCCATTTTTATAAAAGATGATTAAAATGGATTCTTCTTCAGCAGATTTAAGTTTGATTTTCACAAAATACTTTTATCATTTTCTATCAATGATTCTGATAATGATAAGTTAGCTGATGTTCTAGAAAAACAAAAAATTATAAAATAAATTGTTTTAATATTCTCCCCTTTTTAAGAAAACCTGATTTTTTTGTTGATACCGTTCAAACCCAACAAGTTTTTTATCAAAAACCGAACATTATACGTTTACAGATAATAAAAGTTCGTTTATAATCAAAATTGTGTTTAAATAAATTATTTAACATCATTCGTATATTCTTAGAAATATGGTCTAAGAGTTTCTACTAGGAGCCAAAAATCCTAACTACGAATGGGTGGGATTACTCTACCCATTTTTAGTTAGGATTTTTTGTTATTTTATGATTTTGAGGAATATTACTATTAAAATTATTCTTTTAGGAGTGTGCATCATGGAAAATGTATTTGATTATGAAGATATTCAGTTAATTCCAAATAAATGTGTGGTTAACAGCCGTTCTGAATGTGATACTACTGTAACACTAGGAGGCCGTCAATTTAAACTTCCTGTTGTGCCTGCCAATATGCAAACAATCATTGATGAAAAGATAGCCCTTTATCTTGCAGAAAATAATTATTTTTATATTATGCACCGTTTTGAGCCAGAAAAACGGCCGTCATTTGTAGAGGATATGCAGGCAAAAGGTCTCTACGCTTCCATAAGTGTTGGAGTGAAGGAAGAAGAATATCACTTCATTGAAGAGCTTGCAAAGGCAGAGCTTACCCCTGAATTCATAACGATCGACATTGCACATGGTCATTCAAATGCTGTCATTAATATGATTAAGCATATAAAAAAATACCTACCAAAGAGCTTTGTCATTGCTGGTAATGTTGGTACTCCTGAAGCTGTGCGAGAACTTGAGAATGCCGGTGCGGATGCGACAAAAGTTGGGATTGGTCCTGGTAAAGTATGTATCACAAAAATAAAAACTGGATTCGGGACTGGGGGCTGGCAGTTGGCAGCACTTCGTTGGTGTGCAAAGGCAGCAAGTAAACCGATTATTGCTGATGGTGGAATACGTACACACGGTGATATAGCTAAATCAATCCGTTTCGGTGCATCGATGGTCATGATTGGTTCCCTTTTTGCCGGACATGAAGAATCACCAGGAGAAACCATCGAAAAAGACGGAAAGTTTGTTAAGGAATATTTTGGCTCTGCTTCTGAATTTCAAAAGGGTGAAAAGAAGAACGTAGAAGGTAAAAAAATGTACGTTGAACATAAAGGTTCCTTACAGGATACGTTAACTGAAATGGAACAAGATCTTCAATCTTCTATTTCATATGCTGGTGGAACCACTTTAGATTCCATTCGTCACGTAGATTATGTTATTGTCAAAAACTCTATTTTTAATGGAGATAAAGTATATTAAAGCCGAATTGAATAAAAGCATCTAAAGGCAAGTAGTTTCATTTTATGGAGAAAATTAGATGGTCAAAGCAAGACAGCATACTAAATCCGTAGTGATTAAGTATGCTGTTTTTACATTTTTTATATGTTATATATTCTTGAGGACATCAATCTTTACACAAGATTCTTGTTTAATAGAACTGCCACAATTGTTTAAGTACAATCTTTAATAAACTCCATACAAACATTAACATAAATATCAAATTTAGTTTAAGATTCTTACTACATTAAATGGCCCTATAATGAAAATAAGCGCTGATCCTTGTTACAGAAAAGCGCCCGATTGCGGAAGATCAAGATAATGATTATAATTGTAGCCCTATAGCTTGTTGAACAAACAAATCTTTTACTTCAACAATGTATCGAGTCTAATAATTACAGCAAATATTTTAATGTCCGTGAAGTGTACTCTATTATTGTGCTAACGTTCTCCGTTTATTTGAATTTTGGTCAAAGTTTCAACTAAGTAAATTGTGTCAATACTTGGTTAAACTTGTCACGCTCTTCCCAGAAAGCCCCATGACCACTATATTGAAACGGAACAAGCTGTGAATTTCTTATTTTTTTATTTAGTTCCTGAGCTTGTGCAAATGGAATAACTTTGTCATGAATACCGTGAATGATTAAAGTAGGGACATTAATTTTTGGAAGATCCGCATTTAGCTTTTCATCTCTTAATGTAGTTATAATAGCAGCTGTCGACCAACTTGCTGCTTGTAATCCCATTTGTAAAAACCAGTCCGAAAATGGTTTAGTTATATACTGAAAGAAAAATCCATCTGTTACGTCCTGCATCATTTTAGGCCGGTCATTTAAGGTTTCTTTTAGAAAGTTATTAGCAGTTTCTACGGTAAATCCAGTTGGAGCTGCTGCATCAATAAGAACAAGCCTTGATACCCCAAAACCGTTGTGACGAGACATATAACGAATTGCGATAGCCCCGCCTGTAGAGTGACCTACAAGAGTAAAATTGTTTATTTGAAGTGTACTAACTATTGTGCGGATATCATCTGCAAGTCTGTTAAAAGTATAGCCGCTCATTGGTTTATCTGAATTGCCAAAACCCCTCCAGTCTATACCAATACAGCGATAGCCCATAGCTGGAAGAACATTAAACTGATATTCAAACTGTTTATGGCTTAACGGCCAGCCATGTAAAAATACGATGGTCTTATTTCCTTCCGGGTTAATATCTTCTACATATAAGCTCACACCTGGCTCTACAATAACAAAGTATCCCATGAAGATTCCTCCCTAGTTAATGTGGTTTCAACAATAGATATTCATTTTGGTTAACATAGATGAGTACTAATTCAAGTTGTATGCCAGAGAAGCCAAGAAGGACGGGGTCTCTTGAACTTTGCGTTCCCTTTAATTTAAGTACATTTATTCACAATCTCTTCTGATATGTTAAAGTTTTGGTCAAATATGAAATCCACACGTTTCTTTTCGTTAGGGGCTCTACCCCTCACACGACAGGCCACTGTTGTTTTTGAAATACATTAGGATGGTAACAGCTCGATGGTGGGAGGAAATTATACTTCCACACAGCACTCTCATATAAAAATAACTGTTCATTTAGCCCTCTAAATACTTTTTTATATAAGTTGGTAACGGCTTGATCACTTAGGAAGATTTCAATTATATCCTTATCTCCGTCAATAGCCTCTCCTCTTGCTTTAATAACATCTCGGGTGATCTCAGCAGCGTGATCGTAAATTGTCTTGTTCGTAGTAATCACCTCCACAGTTTTATGGATGACCAAATGTTTAGATTTATTGGATTGAACAGAGTCAGATCGATTTACTGGATTACCACAATGTGTCATAACTAAAACCAAGTTTTATCCCAAGATCATCAAAATTGTTAATTAAAACTCTTTTCTACCAGTTCTTTGGTTAGAATGAAGAAATTCTCCCCGTTACTTTAAGTACACTTCTTCACAAACTTTACAATTTTCATTCTAAATCTAATTAAAGCTGAATTACTAGAAATACATTTTAAAGCATTCGTGTACAGGATTTTATCGGTAGCCTGTTCATCAAATAGGTGCTGAATCAATTCAATATCTCCATACTCAAAAGATCTTTTTGTTCTTGTAGATGGAAAATCTGTTCCAAACATAAGTGCATCAGGATTTGTCTCATATATGGATTTTAAAGCATTTTCAACATTCTGTTCCACACGCCCAAAACCTGTTGCTTTTACGTGTATGCCTTTATCAATTAATTTTAATAAATGCAGTGATCCTTCTTCTGACAATCCTAAAGGGAGTATTATGAATACGGCTAAATTTACCGCATATTCTTTTCATAATTTATAAGTGTCAAGTACTGGTTTATTGGTTCCTGCCCTGTTTTTTCAAACCCGAGTTTTTCATAAAAATGGCGATTTCGATGATCATCTTTTGGGGTATGAAGCGACCACTTTCGTACATGAGGGAATCGTCTTTCTAGCTCCTGTACTATTTTAGAACCCAAACCTTTGTTTTGAAATCGAGAGCTAAGAAAAATCGAAAACAAATAATAATGAGTATAGGTCTGTATGACAATGCAGATTCCGCCTGCAAGCTTATCTTCAACAAAAATAGAATAATGCAATGAGTTTTCCATTCTAAATAAAAAATATTCCAATGATTCAGTTGCTGGATTTGTATCGTAATCCTTATATTTCATTAAATCGGAATAAAACGCTTCTCTTTGAATCTTTAACAATTCGTATGCTTCTGTATTTTTTGATGGTAAAATCTTAAATTTCATCTCCCTACCTCCTAAGCCATTTAGACGTTTTTGCATTACTTTGAACAATGTAATAAGAGGAAAATTCCGGTTTCCTCCTTCTTATTGGAGGTAAACAATTAGCTCAATCATAGACCGTTGGACTACAATAAAATATGCCTGAAAAGTTCCTTCTGGAAGGGTAAACTTTTTTTATTTAAGAAAAATAAATGGCATAAAGTGAACAATACTACGATTTAAAAAAGAATGCTGTAATTAATCAAAATCCTTTTCGAAGTGATCGTTTGATAGTTAGACGTTAGAAAAAGTACTGTTGATGTTAAAAGAAGTATATTTGATGTTTGAAAACGCATATATAATCCCCCGGGAAAATGGGATACAGCGGCTGTATATGGGATGAACGCTTCAGTGTGCAATTTTCAAGCCGGACGTACATTTGAGTAATAAAAAAGCTGATTTTCCTAATTTGGAAGATCAGCTTTTTCTACTTTGTGAAGAAATGTACTTAAATTAACCTGCTTCGTTACTTTAAGTACATTTCTTCACAATATATTCCTAATTTTAGTATAATACCATAACTGTGTTGCTCCACAATCTCGCCCTATTACTGAAAAAGGCACAATTCCTCTTCAAGAATTGCGCACGATTGTTGAATAAGAAATTAGTACTTATTACTTTTAATACTTTTAATTGTTATCTAAAGTTTTTTCGTTTAAATCGTGTATTAATTGAACAGCTTCATCGACATGTGACACATCAAAAATTTCAACGTTTGCCTTTATTTCTTTTTGTATTGCTGCTACTTCTTCAGCATTTTCACTTGGGATGATCATAAAAGGAATGCCAGTTTTTTCGGTAATTTGTATTTTTTCTTTCATATTACCAACTCTAAAAACGTTACCATTTTTATTAATTGAACCAGTAACTGCAATGGGTAATTGATTATGGAAATCACCTTGTTTGATTCGACCACTTAATGCTAGACTAAGACCTGAACTATCTCCTCCAATATCGCTACGACTAAGGAAATTTTTAATCCATTCATCTTCACGTCCTAAATATAGAGCCACATTCTCCTTCGTCTCTTCTGGTGAATGTTCTTTTCGAAGATGTAGCCACTCTAATATTTGTCTATTCTTAATACCATATATAGTTTTATTATTCACTTCAATAACGGACAGTACATCTACATGTTGTTTGGTCAAAAGTTCCTCAACCGCTTGTTTACTTTTTTCATTTTCTAAGGTTAATTGATTTACCCCTATAGAATAGATTCCAGAACCTTCTAATACCTCAGTGGGTTCCGAATATGCGTAAGCAAGGTGTGAGGGTGATGTGTAGTATCCTATTAGTGGCATCTCATAGCAAAACAATACAAAGATGATGAAAGTTACAATTGCAATTTTCCTTTTAGTAACATGGTTTTTTCGAAACACTACAAACATAATCAGCAAGATAATTAAGCTTATAAACAATATAAATAAAAATAGAAATTCATTGATGATATCTTGAATATATAAAAATAGAAATAGAAGATAAAAAAGAATAGATAATATACCAATAACGTTACTTGATTTATTCATTTAGTAACCACGCCCCCTGTTAGTCAGTTCATGTATTCTTATATATCTAACTTGCTACTTTATTTTTAATACGTTTGAAACTAATTGGGGTTCCATTTTTGAATAAATTCCCCATTTAAGATTATCAAAAATCCATTTTGCTTATGAACTAAACTGGCCTTTACATAAAAAATAAGCACATTTCTTGCTACAGAATTGCGCCCTATAATGGAATAAGCTACTGTATAATGTCGACGTAATGTGACATTAACTTTTTATTTTTCCTCGATAATCCGCAATTACATTTCCCTCATTAACGAAGTAACTTGTTCCCATTTTGAATGGTAATTATTACTGTGTTTCCCAAACTTATTTTTATTATCGGACGTATATTAAACTAACGATTGGAGGTGAAAAAATGGATCTCATTTTATGGATGACTGTTTTGTCTGGTACCTTTATCGCAATATTCGCCGATAATAAAAAATGCAAAAAGAAAAAATGTTAAACTTTTTCATATCTCCCACAAATTATTATTGGATTTAGGTACACCTTATTAAATATTGTTAGCTTAAAAAAATATCGTGCCTTTTAACTTGATTGTAGATACAAAAACGACTTGAAATATTAGTATTCAAGTCGTTTTATATTTTTCTAATATTTGTCCCCAAACCCTCGTTTGGTAACCTTTCATAAAAGAATGATATTCAACAATCTGGCCCGATTGCTGAACAAAATTAAAAAAGCACACATTCCATAATAAGTTATTATTTGTTCCAAAACTCTTCTATAATTTAAAAATTTTAGACACTGAGTTTTATTAGTATTTTTCATTGTCACTTTAGGAGATATTTTGCGCATATTTTAAGTGCTATTTTGCACACCTAACTTTAAAACCCAGATACCTTCACATGAGAAGATTAGCCGGGTTTCTTAATTGTAGCTTTGGAATAAAGTTGCGATGTTTATAAAAAAGTTGTGAAGCTCTACCCCTAACATTGAAAATTTTTATTTCTCGGAGATAAACCCCATTATAAAACTTCCGGATTTTATTTAAGTGGTTGTTAATTTAGCATAAATGATAAAAAACAAGGTTAATTCCCCCATTATGACTATGTTTGGAACAACTATGAACAAGTTAAAAATAAAAAAGACTGTTAAAATCCCTAAGAATAACCCTAAATGATAAATTTTCAAACGGTGTTGTTCGTACCTATATTGATGAAAAACAATAGAAGTTGCAATGAAGTAGAGCAGTACAGAACTAAATACAAAATATAACATAAATGAATAATGGACCTCATGTAAAAACAACAGCTTGATAGAAGCTGCAATCATGCTCAAAGAAATTAAAATAAACAGATGACCGTAAATAATGGTTTGGCCGGATGTTTGGATCGATTTGTCAACTTTCTTTTCCACATTTTCGAAATACTGCCACCACATCGAAATGATTAGAATAAATGATATTATCGAAAATGAGATTGAATCCCAATCCCCTTTTTGTGGCTGTAGCACAGAAAGGGTGCTGACGACGGATTCTCCGAAAAGGATTAATGTCAATGAAGCAAAACGTTCTAATAAATGAACAGTATTGGACGAAGCTTTCACCAAATACTTACGTCCGAAAAATGGCACAATAATATCAATAAAAATTCCTGCATACAATACGCTATATCGAATCCATGAATCAAATAAGATAGAGAAACATGATATGATGATTCCAATCCAAAAACGCGTTCCTAAATATTGAGCTACCTTTTTCCTATCCCCTTCTTCTAAACTCCGTACAACTAGATATTGGATCGCTGTTAGTGCTCTTAATCCAATATAGCCAATAAGAAAAGGGAGATAGTATTGATCGAAATCAACCGATAAGCTCGATGTCATAATAAGGACAAACAACATTTGAAGAATCATAAAGATGCGTTGATGCAAAAAATCTTGTCCAAACCGATTAATAAACATCGTTTGTCCTACCCAAGCCCACCAGATCGGGATAAACATTAAGACAAACTTCAATAAATATTCTGGATGAATATATCCCTTTTCAACATGAAGTAAAACATGAGTTGCAGTCGCTACAGCTGCCACAAATAGCAAATCATAAAAGAGCTCTAACCACGTAACTTTCTTTTCTTCCATTTCTGCATTCCTTCCTATCCCCTAATAGATTATAGTATGATGAAAATGATTTGAAAAAGAAAGGGGAAATCGAAATGACCAAAAGCATTGGCCTTATTTGTGGTAGCTTAAGAAAAGATTCTTATAATCGAATTATTGCTCAAGCGCTGATAGACATGGATGATTCCATCAAATTTCGCTGGATCGAACTAAAAGATCTTCCTTTATTTAATGAAGATTTAGAAGTAGACGGTGATCCAGAGTCTGTAACATTATTTAAGTCTTCCGTTGAAGAAGTTGACGGTATCATCATCGTAAGCCCAGAGTACAATTCTGGCATTCCGGGTGTATTAAAAAATGCGCTGGATTGGGCTTCAAGACCAACGAAGTCTTCGGTTCTACATAGAAAGCCAGTTGGAGTACTTGGAGCAACTCCAGGAGGATTGGGCACAGCTTCTTCTCAAATGCAAATCAGACAAATACTAGAAGCTATGCAAGTTCATGTTCTTCCGTTTCAAAAAGTACTAATTTCGCAAGTACATCAAAAAATTGACTCTGATCAGAAAGTGCTTACTGACGAAAAAACACAACGATATCTTCAGCGTTATTTACAGCAATTTATTCATTGGATCGATCATACTCCCGTTTTAGATTAATAAAAGAAACCAAATATCATCAAAACTTACTTGCATTTTCCTGACAGAAAACTCAAAAGAGTTATTTCATGAAGTGCTTCCTTTACATTTTTAATAGTAAATTTCAATGAATTTTCACTACGTAGATTTTTAGGTTGTACATCTGCCATCTATGTTCCAAAACTCGTCCTTTTCTGAACACGATCGTTCTGGTTCAAAAAGGACGTGTCACTTTTGACGGTATTTTGCACATCCAACTTGAGGTAGTGTCAGGAACCGTATATTTACAACGTTAAGGAAATTCTAATATTAAAAAGCCTAATTTCTCAGTATTAAAATTGAGAAATTAGGCTTTTTTCGTTGCTCCATTAAAGCGCCCGATAGTTTAATAAGAACGACATCTTTATTTAAACTAATACTTCTGAAAAACAACCCTCGATTGTTAACTCAAGTACAAATTAATGGCCCTCAGCTGTTATCGGTCCTAGACTTTGTTTTAAAGCTACAGCTAAAAAAGGAAATTATATATTCTTTAATCCCTTGTTAAGAGTCAATGTTGATGGTAATATATGAATATATTACATGAATATTCGTATTATATATTCATAAAAAAGGGGGGTTCACCTATGGCAAGAGGAAAAAAGGTTTTTTCAGAAGAAGATAATATTCTTATTAAACGTAAATTGAAAGATGAGTGTATGGCATTTTGGATTTCTAAGGGTTATAAAGAAACAAGTATTAGCGCATTGTGTGAGAAAGCTGAAATATCAACAGGTACTTTTTATAAATTTTATTCAAGTAAGGAAGAACTTTTTTTTGAAGTTTTGTATGACATTCAAGAAACTATTTATGGAAATTTTATTGAGCGAATTAAACAACGCCCTGAAAAGTCCGGCTTTGAAACAGCAATAATTCAGCTTTACTATGAATACGAAAGTAAACCATTTCTTTATGACGTAAAAACCACCGATTTCACATCATTTTATAGTAAATTATCCGAGGAAATGAAAGAAAAACTAACATTTGATAGTAATGATCTTTTTCGTATTGCAATCAAGCGAGCAGATCTCAAATTAAAAGTTCCCGAAAATTTAGCTTTTTCTATTTTCTCCGTACTTCTTTCAAGTATTGCAAGTAAAGAAGGGATTTCAAAGAATTGTGATCATTTAGCTGCTTTTAAATTTATGACTAAACAGATGGTAGCAAGTGTTTTTGAGTAGAGGATCTATTTCAAATATAGAATAGGCGGGATAGCAATGAGTTTATTTTGGAGTATTATAGACTTTCTTAAAGAAACAGCACCTTTCTTTATCGTGTTTAATATCAGTGTAGCGATCGTCCTACTAATTTCAGGGTTAATTTTAATATCCAAAAAGAATAGAGAACAGAAGACGAAAAAGGTTGTCGGAATGGTTTGTTTATCAATTTCATTGTTAGCTTTTTTGGGTGCTCTGTCTAACACTTTTGCTTTTTTCATCGTATTTTAAAATTAGGAGAAAAGGGAGGGAAAAAGATGTTAGATAAAATGTATATGATAATGGATGCTGCTTGTAAATGGGGAAATAAAAATCTGGGAACCTCTATTCGATTCACTAAACCAACTAAAAAATCCATAGTATTCAGTGCATTTTCAAGTGGAATTATGGGTAGTGCAATTCTGGCGTATGGATTTTTTTTCAATAACAAATGGATTTTGTTATTTGGTGGACTTGGAATAATAAGCTGTGTTTTCATATATCGACAAAGTGTAAAAACGATTAGATAAGTAACATTAGCTTTTTTGTATAGTGGTGAAGTATGGACTATAGAAATATAGTCTATTTTTTTATAGATAAATGGGAAGAATAAATAAAATCCGAAAATTAATAGTGGGTATTATTCGATACCCTTCTTCCACTAAACTGCATCGTTAGCCTAAGTACAATGTTTCGCAAACCAACACATATATAAAATAAAACCCCTTTTTAATTTAGATGTGTAATTCCATTAAATGGCCCTATACATAAAGAAAGAGCGTAATTCTTGCTGCTGAATTGCGCCCGATTGTTGAATAAGATTACTGCATATCGTCTTCCTACTAAGATAAAAGCCAGCATTATTGCTGGCTTTTTGACTTTTTACTTATTTAAATATTATTTCCGTTCACATCATTTTTTTGAGGTATGGAATCTTTCGCCATACAAAATGACTTAGCAAAAAGCTTAATATAATTCCTAAAAATGCTGTTATAAGGAATTTAGCCCAGACTGATATTGGTAGGTCATTCAATGTATATTGGAAGAAGACAACTACTGGGACATGGATGAAATAAACAACAAATACATTGTTTGATAACATCTTTGACCAACGATTAGTGCCGTTAATTTTTTCTCTAAATAAAATGAGAAGACCAATAATAAGCGAAATACACAGTAACGTCTCAATAAATGATCGAGCCAACGAACCGAAGTTTTGACCACCCTTTAAAAGAAAAGGATATACCGTATTCCCTCCAAAATACAAAATAGTTACTATAAATATTCCAATAGCAAGCCAGGTGTATCCTGCTCTCGCACTCAAAGTTAAAAACCATTTGCGATGATAAGCCATAATGCCTAAACAAAAGAAACTCACATACTGTGGTACATGTGCAAATTCTGTTTGAATAAATCCTAAGAAAGCTGACCAATGATCAATAGGAAACCATATCCTTGTAATGAAAGTCACTAAACTAACGACCAACCACAGGGAGAGAATCTGATAAACCTTAATGTTTCCATAAGATTTTTTTGTGGATTTCTTAGATGTAAAGAAGGTCCAGACCGAAAACACAACCGCATACACAAGTAAATGCTCTAAAAACCATAAATGGCCAAATTGCATATCAGGCCATGATGGCCCAGACCAATTCGTAGGTTCATTACCAAGTCCAAAAAATATATTAACATAGTAAGAAAAAAATGAGATGGGTTCATAATCTCTGAAATTAATGTAATATAAATACATCAGAATAGGAATTATCACGAGAAATCCCAGTAGTAATGGAACACCAATTCTAATAAATCGTTCTTTTAAAAATCGTTTCGGCCCTTTTCTCGCGATTGATTGAGGGAGAAAATAGGCTGATAAAAAGAAAAACATACTCATAAAAAATGCTGCATTTACAGAGAAAAATCTACCCAACCAGTTGATAGATTCATCATCCAAAAAATACCACCAACCACCTGGTCCATAGGCTTGTCCAGCATGGTGAGCTACTACAAGCATAATTAAAGCTATTTTTATATTATCGATGAAATATAAATGATCACTCTCTTTTTTCACCTTTAAAACCCCATTCCCATTAAAAGTTACACTTAAATAATAGCGTATTTTTACTATTATAGGAAAAGAGTTTTATATATAGTAAATAATTACATTCATTAAAATCAATAACTGTTTAGCATTATCGTCCTAATGCGAATTTTATTTTATACATCTATGTAATTTATAGACGCTAATCCTTGTAAGGGAATAGCACACGATTGCTAAGGATCGGTAGAATCCCTTGAACGAGATATAAGAACATGGAGTACCACCTTAATTTTTACGAAGTACTCCTTATTCCCTTTTTTTGATTTGCAAAAATACCCTAGATCAGAAAGCTGTTGTATTTTATCGTCTTGCTTCGTTAGCATAGGGAGAACTGCAATGAAGAATGCTAACCGTTGCCTGAGATGACAGTGCATCGTCAGAGATTTTGCACAATCTGAATTGGATTACCGTCCGGATCTGCAATCCAAGCAATGAGCAGCCGACCGAGCCATTCATGCGGTGAGACCAGGGCTTTGGCACCATTCGAGGTGACGGTTTCAAAGGCGGCAGCAGTGTCATCCGTCCACAAAATCACTGCAACAAGCTGCCCATGAGACACGTGGGCGAGGCTGTGATCGTCGCGCGTAGAGGAAACAGATGCGATGCCTATTCTATAGTCATCGAGAACCAAATCAATATGAATCGGTTCGCCATCGTTTGGCACTCGAAAGGACTCGGTGAATCCCAGACTCTCGTAAAACGTAGCTGCTCTTACTACATCCGAACTGAACAGAATTACTTGGGGATTACGGAAGATCGACCATTTGTTACACCTCCTATTGTTCAAGTTGGAGTCTGAGCCATTAATTATTAGTTCAATTGTTTCGTGAAATATCCTTTTTTATTCAATTAAATGGCCCGATTGTGGAATATCACCTAACGCTTGATTAGCTGGTATTTAGTAATGTAATAAGGTGGATATAATACATAAAAAAACAATTCTATCTCATTCCACTAATATCTACAGCTTCTCCGTTAAATTTAGGCATATAGGATATGAATTCATTCTTAGATATAGAATAATTAAATTCTACACAGGTCTTGTTAAATCCTATTAGTTTGTCAACTGCCCCATCAACACAGGACTTTAAAATATGATCCAATCATTTATTTATTTTTTTGCAGGAATCCTAATGTTGATTCTCTTTTGACTAGCCGCGCATTTAAGTCAAAATTCGGTATATCTTCAAAGCCGATCTCAATCAGTCTAATTAACTTATCCGTTGCAGCTGCACCAATGTTATAAATCGGTTGTTCAATGGTAGTGATTTCAGGTTCAACAATTTCAGTTAGCTTTATTCCATCAAAGCCTATGACAGCAACATCTTTTGGCACATGGATATTAAGTGTTTTTAATGCTTTTAAAGTACCTAATGCCATAAAATCACTAACAAGAAAAATCCCATCTACATTTTAATGTTCCTTCATCAATATTGCTGTTAATTGCATGCCACTTTCTAAAAAGAAATCCCCCTCAGATTAGTTCCTCCCTTTTTCCTTCCAATTTTTCATGGGATCAGGTTGAGTTTGGTTATTCGGCATGTGAATCATATCAATTTTTCTATCGTGTCTCTCTTTAGTGAGATCTAGATAAATCATTTTGGACAATCCTAAACCAACTTTTTCTGCATCATCGACCGTTGCTGAAAAATAGACTTTTTTAATACCCGCAAAGTACATGGCAGTTAAACACATGGCACATGGTTCACCACTTGCATACATAGTACAATCACCTAAATCCAAAGTTTGCAGCATTTCTTGTGCCCTTCTGATCGCCAATAATTCTGCATGGCCACTGACATCAAAACGGATATGAAGTTCATTTACTCCTTCAGCGATCACCTCGCCATTTCTTACTAGTACAGCTCCGAAAGGCTGTCCTCCCTGCTCCACATTTTCTACTGCTAATTGAATAGCCTTTTTCATGAATTGATCCATTATTAGAACTCCCTTCTAAAGGTTTAGAGACCATCATTCTTGCCTTCATTTAAACATCAATTTATTCCTTCGTCCAGTTATATATATTTAAGGTGATTCCGATAAAAATTTAAATTTGATATAGATAAGAATATATCCTGAATTATTCAAGTAGTAAATTAGTTCCTCATTTTTGTATGAATTTTTTTCTTTTTTCGCTTTTAATTGGTTCTTAAACTCTTTTAATCAACTAATTATTAATAAAATTACTTTGACAGATTTAAGAATAAGGAGTAGATTTTTATCATACTATATTCAAATATTCAAATATACTAAAATTAAATTATTTGAAAAGAAGGGGTTTATGTGTTTAGCAAATGGTTTTTCACGGGGCGGTATAAAGGATATTCTTTACAAAGCTTCCAAAAGGACCTTCTGTCTGGTTTAGTTGTTGCGGTTATTGCCATTCCTTTAGGTATGGGCTTTGCCATAGCATCTGGGGTCAAACCTGAATATGGAATCTATACGACCATTATTGCAGGGATTATTATTTCATTATTCGGAGGATCTAAATATCAAATCGGTGGACCAACAGGTGCATTTATCCCAATATTATTTGGGATTGTTATGACTTATGGATATGAAAATCTATTAATTGCCGGTTTACTTGCAGGTGTGATGCTCTTCCTAATGGGTGTTTTTCGATTAGGAACGCTTATTAAATATATCCCAAGGCCAATTACGATAGGATTTACTTCAGGTATTGCTATTACTATTTTTGTTGGGCAAGTCGCTAATTTTTTTGGCTTAGAAAATATTGAAAGACATGAAAAATTTCATAAAAACGTGATTGAAATCATTAATCATTTTAATACAGTAAATTTTTACAGCATGCTAACAGCCTGTATTTGTCTAATAATTGTTATCATAACCCCGAAATTTTTCCGAAAAATACCAGGTTCACTTATTGGGTTACTTGCTTCAACTATCATTGCAACCATTTTCTACCCCGAACAAGTTCCTACCATTGGTTCGACGTATGGAGAAATATCAAGCAACTTGCCAGAGTTTTCAATACCCGAAATCACTTTTGATAAGATTGTGAATTTGATAGGTCCAGCTTTCGTCATCGCCATTCTAGGAGCAATCGAATCATTGCTATCTGCAGTTGTGGCCGATGAAATGACAAAGAGTAAACATAATAGTAACCGAGAGCTAATCGGTCAGGGTTTAGCCAATATTGTTACTCCATTATTTGGTGGAATTCCCGCGACAGGTGCAATTGCCAGAACTGCTACAAATATAAGAAATGGAGCTATGTCTCCAATCTCTGGCATTATTCATGGTATGATTGTATTAATCATCCTTATAATCTTTGGCCCTTATGCATCAAGCATTCCATTGGCAAGTATGGCCCCAATTCTAATGGTGGTTGCGTGGAACATGAGTGAAAGACATGTATTTTTTCAATTATTAAAAACAAAAACAGAAGATTCCATCGTCCTTGTTGTTACATTTTTACTGACAGTTTTTATGAATATTACAGTTGCTGTAGAAATAGGTCTTTTATTAGCAATCTTGTTATTTACTAAACGTATGAGCGATTCATTAGTCACAGTCAAAGCTCTACCTGACCACAAAAGTAAAAATGGTAAAATGAGAGCACATATTGTAACAGACACTCGAGATTGTCCACAAATTAGTATCATTAATGTAGATGGACCGTTATTTTTTGGAACATCTCAAATCTTTTCACAGAAAATCATAAATACAATAAATGAAAAGCCTAGAATTATACTTTTTAGAATGGGAAATGTCCCATTTATGGATACAACTGGGGAAGTATCCCTTTCAAGCTTCGTCCATGATTTCATGAAGGATGGAATAGTGATCATTTCTGGTTTAAAACGCCAGCCAATGAATGTTTTGAAAAAAACTGGCTTGTATGAAGCAATTGGTGAAGAACATTTCTTCGAGCATACTGGGGTCGCCTTAGATTACGCACTTACAATGCTGAACAATAATAAATGCCTTGACTGCAAGCATTTCGCCTTTAAGGAGTGTAACTCCCTTTCCACTGGTGTTCATCATTCTAAAGAAAAAGTATATTCTAAATAAAATGTATGATAAAAAGAGAGGTTAAGAAAATGAACCTTGAAATGCAAAAATTTAAGGCTGATTTCTTTAAGGCTTTAGCCCATCCACTTCGAATTCGAATATTAGAGATTCTTGCTGATGGCGAAAAAAGTGTTAACGAAATTCAAACTTTAGCCGGGAGTGAAGGCTCTGCCGTTTCTCAACAGCTTACAATTCTAAGGTCAAAAAATATCGTAACGGGTACAAAGGATGGAAATCGTGTTATCTATTCTTTAAGAGATCCACAAATTATTGATTTACTTCAAGTCGCTAAACAAATTTTTAACAATCACCTTGTAGATGCAATAACCATGTTAGATCGCTTTAGTGATGATTAAGACCATTCCACTATTAAGTGCTAATCGCATAGTTTTGAGAATAACTGCTCATGTGAAATAATAGACCATTTGGTAACTCCCTGTTATTATATAAAGCCATATTGGTGATTTAAACTAACTGAGAAACATCTAGTTAGAATTTTCACCCTATTTCATGTACAATAAAGAATATATTTAGCATCTCTAAATATTTACAATAGAGAGTTACCAACTGGAGGATATCTGAATGAGTCAGCAGTTAACAAAAGATGCTCCACAAAAAAAGGCAAGCTCAGAGAAAATTTGGACAAAAGATTTTTCATTAATAGTGCTGTCCAATTTTTTTGTTTTTCTAGGTTTTCAAATGACTTTACCAACGATACCTCTGTTTGTAGAAGAGCTGGGAGGAAATGATCAATTAATTGGAATTTTCGTAGGGATATTTACGTTCTCTGCACTTCTCCTCAGACCTTATGCTGGGCATGCATTGGAATCAAAAGGACGGCGATTTGTCTACTTAACAGGGTTAGGCATTTTTGTACTTTCTCTCGGGTCTTTTGGCTTTGTGAATAGCTTAATATTTCTATTTATTATGCGAATTGTACAAGGGTTAGGCTGGGGATTTTCTACAACTGCCACTGGTACGATTGCAACTGATCTCATCCCCGCAAGTAGACGCGGTGAAGGAATGGGCTATTACGGACTTTCAGGTAATTTAGCTTTAGCTTTCGGACCATCGTTAGGCCTTACCTTAGCAGGAGTTTTAACCTTTAAGCAATTATTCTTAATTTGTGCCGTTTTAGGATTAGTAGCATTTATTTTATCCTCTTTCATTCGTTATAAAAAGGTCGAACCAAAATCTGTATCGTTTAAAAAATGGGATTTTTATGAAAAGAGCGCACTGCCTCCATCCTTGCTCTTATTTTTCATAACCGTTACTTTTGGAGGGATTGCTACCTTCCTGCCCCTCTATTCAGTCCAAGAAGGTGTGGAAGGCATTCAATGGTACTTTCTGCTGTATGCTTTAGCACTCATGGTATCACGTACATTTGCGGGAAAAATCTATGATCAGAAGGGGCATCAAGCCGTTTTTATCCCTGGCACCATCTTAATTTTTATTGCGATGGGGTTACTCGCATGGCTGCCAAATAGCTTCGTTCTCTTCACTGCAGCTATTCTTTACGGTCTAGGCTTCGGTACTGTTCAACCAGCATTACAGGCTTGGTCTGTAAAAGAAACCCCAAGCAATCGCAGAGGTATGGCAAATGCGACGTTCTTCTCTTTCTTTGATCTAGGTGTCGGGATAGGAGCGATTTTATTCGGGCAAGTCGCTCATTGGTTTGGCTACAGTGCAATCTATACCCTATCTGCTGTTTCTATCCTTTGTTCTATCCTTTTATATGTTGGTATATTAGCGAAAAATCGTCGTGCTAATATCCAATGAATAAAAAAGGCATTCGCAAAGTCCTTTAGCGAATGCCTTTTCTAACACCACGATCTTATTACATCATTGCTTTTTGATATTCCACTTTTAGATTTTCAATGATTTTTTGGACGGGAAGGATCTCCTTGATTTCATCTACTCTTGCACCAGCAAAAACGAGACCATTTTCAACATCACCTTCTACGGATTTAACCAAGGAATCGAGCGTACAAAAACGATAAGAGCAGTTTTTAAGGCAATCATGGCATTTCGTAATTTTTAGTTTCTCTGATCCACTAATTAAATCAGTG
This sequence comes from Cytobacillus dafuensis, assembly GCF_007995155.1. Lineage (NCBI taxonomy): Bacteria > Bacillati > Bacillota > Bacilli > Caryophanales > Bacillaceae > Cytobacillus > Cytobacillus dafuensis. The sequence goes on from NZ_CP042593.1 coordinate 2,631,065, forward strand.
AAATTATTGGTAATTGCTCTTCCTTGTAAGCCGACAGTCGTTTTAACTAAAATTGTATCTTCCTTACGAGCATTAACATATTTTTGCTTAAAAGACAGAGGGGCATCACATTCCTCGCTTGCAACAAATCTTGTTCCCATTTGAACACCAGATGCACCCATTCTAAGAGCTTTAGCAATATCAGAGCCAGTCATAATTCCTCCTGCTGCAATAACTGGGACGGAAACGGCTTCGACAACTTCAGGAAGTATGTCAAAAAGTGGCCTGTCAGTTCCTAAATGTCCTCCTGCTTCAAAACCTTCAACAACAACAGCAGCAGCACCAAGTCGTTCAGAAATTTTTGCAAGTTTAGCAGAAGAAACAATTGATATAACTGGAATTCCGGCTTGTTTCCCCCAAGCATACATGTCTCTTGAAATTCCAGCACCTGAAATAATGAAATCAACTTTTTCTTCAAGTGCAGCTTTCATTTTTTCGGCAAAATCATTCATGGCAAACAATACGTTGACTCCGATGTACCCTGTATCCTTTAAGAGACTTCTAGCTTTTCTAATATGTGTGCGCATTTCTTCAACTGAAATTCCTGTACCAGATATAATTCCAACACCTCCAGCATTTGCTACAGCTGAAGCTAGATTGCTTAATGAGATTCCGACGCCCATTCCACCTTGGAGGATCGGAACTGTAGGCATCATATGCGAGATTTTCAGTTGTGGAAAGTTCAATTAAATTCCTCATTTCATATAACTATTTTGTTTAATATTTCTAAGATGTCATATTAATTCCTCTTCTAATAGTTACATTTGTCATAGTCACAAAAAATTCAAAAAACCTAAATTATTCTTTCTACACGGCTCCATTAGGATGGGAGTATATTAATTTACTGGGAGAGTACCATATTAATTCAGAAAAGATAATCGTATTAGATTCTTTAAGACCATACTTAGCCATTTCAATATCCAATTAAAAATTGTTTGCCCTAATATCGTTGCTCTTCTTTGTGACCGGTTTGGTGATGGTTGCCATTTTCCGGTCACATTGAACTCTTCTTTGTGACCGGTTTGGTGATGGTTGCCATTTTCCGGTCACATTGAACTATTCTTTGTGACCGATTTGGTGGGAGTTTCCATCTTTCGGTCACATTGAACTCTTCTTTGTGACCGGTTTGGTAGGAGTTTCCTTTTTTCGGTCACATTGAACAACAAACACAAATCCAATTAAGGACCTAAATATACGCACCCGATTATGGAACCACGACAACTCCTAGTAGGAATATTTTACAAACAGTGATAGTATTATCATTATAGATTTTTAGGAATTTCGAAAATAACGACAAAAGTTATGGGTGGTGTTTTCTTGAAAAAAGATTTAATTAAAGTTATATCCGTGACTGTTGTAAGTACAATTCTTATATTAAAGGTTCCTATTCTTTTTTCTTATTTTTTATAGCAATATAACAATTCTTCCATAAATCTAAAAGCGTTTCTTAACGAAGGTCTTATAGATTATCCATTATAATAACTACTTTGACATCATTTACCGTATTCGTGTTTCCTCCACAATGGCCCTAAAATGAAATAAGAGCGCTTATCCTTGTTTTTCCAAGATAGCGCCAGTTTGTTGAAGATCAATCGAATTAATTCAATTTTATAAAACTTCCCTGCTATTAAATTTCAATAAGTATAGGAACGATCATTGGATTTTTCTTAGTATGTGTATATACGTATTCTCGTATTGATTTTTTTATTTGTTTTTTCATTACATTCCTTGAGTTTCTATTTTCTTCTTGTAGCTCATTTACTGTGTTTACCGTGAGTTCATTGATGTTTTTGCGTAGCTCCGAAAAATCTTGATCTGTAAATCCACGAGAAATCGTTTCGGGTTCAGCCATCAACTTTCTTTCCGCCTTGCTTATCGTTAAAATAATCATGATCATTCCGTCCTCAGAAAGCTGTTTTCTGTCCCGTAATACATATTCACCAATATTCCCGACATCCCCGCCGTCCACGTATGTATTTCCAACTGGTACGGTCCGGGTTTGGCGGGCGATGCCATCTTCAATCTCGACCACATCGCCATTATTGATGATAAACGTGTTTCCTTTCTCTACTCCAACGGACTCAGCTAACAAACGGTGATGGTGTAGCATTCTAAATTCACCGTGAATGGGAATAAAATATTTTGGTTTCATTAATGTAAGCATTAGTTTTAAATCTTCTTGATAACCATGGCCGGAAACATGCATGCCGGATGTACTTCCTGATCCATAAATCACTTTGGCTCCAAGTGCAAATAAGTTGTCTACGATACTCGTGACATTACGTTCGTTCCCAGGTATTGGACCTGCCGCAATGATAACCGTATCTTCAGGCAAAATGTCGACACCGCGAAAGTTTCCTGTGGACAGGCGGGCAAGAGCAGCCAATGGTTCTCCTTGACTCCCCGTGCATAAAATAGCCACCTTTTCAGGAGCCATTTCATTGATCTCATGTGGGGCAATTAACATTCCATCAGGAACTGTTAAATAACCACGTTCTATAGCAACCGCTACAACATTAACCATACTTCGCCCAAGTAATGCAAGTTTTCGATTTGTTTTATGTGCTGCATTTACGACTTGCTGTACACGACTAATATTTGAAGCAAAGGTAGAAACAATAACTTTGCGGTCGGCTTTCATGAAAGTTGCCTCCACATGTTCACCTACCATTTGTTCCGATGGGGTCAAACCAGGACGTTCTGCATTGGTACTCTCAGACAATAGAAGCAAGACCCCCTCTTTGCCAATTTCAGCCATTTTATGAATATCCGCATGCTCATTATTCGCAGGGGTTAAATCGAACTTGAAGTCCCCCGTATGTACAATATTCCCTTCTGGTGTGTGAAAGATCACTCCCAAGCAATCAGGAATACTATGGGTTACTTTGAAAAAGCTTACATTCATTTCTCCGATTTTCAATTTTGAGTTTGAGTTGATTTCAACAAGTTCGCTTTCTCTGAGAAGTTTATGTTCTTTTAATTTGATTTCAATTAATCCTAGTGTAAAGCGTGTAGCATAAACGGGTACATTCAATTTTTTTAAAAAGAACGGGATCCCTCCGATATGATCTTCATGTCCATGTGTAACAATTAAAGCACTGACTTTATCTTTATTTTCTACTAAATAAGCCATATCAGGGATAATCAAATCAATTCCTAATAAACTTGCATCTGGAAACTTATTTCCACAGTCGATAATCACGATATCGTTTGAATATTCGATTGCATACATATTTTTCCCGATTTCATTCAAGCCGCCTAAAGCGAAGATAGATAACGCATTCTCTTTTGTACTCAAATTTAATCCCCCCACTTTATATATAATCTTAATATGCCCTTTGGGTTTCCCTTTATCAGCGGGGTGAATGCTCGAGTTTCCTATAAATACATTAAGTACATTCCTTGAAATCTCTATGAATAAAAATTAATATCTGCCGAGTGTTATACAACTGTATGAAGTCTAAACATTTTTTCACCTCATTTTAGTGTTCCCTTAACAACTGTCTTATTCGACTATACTGCCCTTAACATAAAGAAAGAGCACAATTCTTGCTACAGAATTGTGCCCTTTAATTGAATAACTAAAACATGATCTCGGTATGAAAATCATCTTAAAATCAATTAATTTATCTTCGGCTTAGCACCTATTCGTATTATAGGGGTTAGCCAGATTGGGTAATTTTAAATATTTTTTTGTGTTATAATAAAATAAATATTATTATGAATATTCAAATATATTTTACGTTACGAATAATAAATTATAAAGGAGTGCTTTTTTGTGAAAAAATTGATATTTATTTCAGTTCTCCTTTTATTAATTCTCTATGGTTTCAAAGGCTATAAAGAAAAAACTTTTGACCCATCTAAATTAAAAATTATAAATACTGCTTGGGATGAACAGGGGGATGAAACATACATCAAATATGAAGCATCATCTGTAAAAGATGGCATAGCAGCGTTGCCATTTAAAATAAAATTACCCAAGACGATACCTTTTAAAACCGATGGTTATAAACCAACTATTATAGAAGATTTAGAAAATGACGGAAAAAAGTTAATGGTCACTTTTAGTGCTAATTCGAAAGAAGCGATTCAGGATCATCCGATAATTTTGAAAATTAGAGCATACAATTTCAATATATACCCAACCCAAATATTATGATGAAGTGAAATTAAAAAATGGTATTATTGGTAAATACTCGTCATCAAATCTTTATTTTAAAATAGATGATATAGAATATCATATTCATATTTTTGGTTTACCTAATGATGAGAATTCTCGAAAGGAGTTAATCAATGTCGCCAATCAAATGATTTAAATTATGCAATTTAAGAACCTAATAATTGTAATGGAATAATGTCCGTGAGACTTGTCTCCATCCTTTTTTCGCACAACAAAGTTTAATAAGTGTTACTCCACAATCTGGCCCTATTATTGAAAAAGGCACAATCCCTATTCAAGAATTGTGCTTGATAATAGAATAATCAAATATGATTTCCATCATAAAATCAGTTATTATTTCTTCCACTAAAGATCCGCTAGGTGAAATATTGTATTCTCATAAAGCCTGCTGGCTTAAAAAGAATGCCATTTAAGGAAAAAAATCTGATAATTTATTTACATCTTCTCATTTTGACTTTATTTGATATTTAATTTAGTTTCTAAGTAAAATACCCACTATAGGTGGAAAAATTAAGGTAACTACTACACTTTGGATAAATGTTAAGATGATGTCCTTTTTCCAAGTGTTACCTTTTGGGTAGCGATTATTTATTCTTTGAAAAAAGAGAAACACTCCCCACCAAATTAATAAAGCATAAATAACAGAGCCAATACTATCATAAAACAAGTTGCCTCACTCCCACCCCTTATCAGCTATTATAATTACTTCGATGTCCTTCCGAAAATACCTGCCTGTTCAACTATCCAGTTAGTGAAAAACAAGAGAAAGGAGCCGCAAATACAGCTCCTTGTTTTGCTCAAGCACCTTATAATGGAACAACTGATGTGCTTCTATTAGATGGGTTAGTAAAAAAGCTTCTCCACTTATTGTAGAAACGCAAGCTATAGTTTAAGAAATCATTATATTCTTTTTTTTACAAAATAACCTATAATTAACCCAGCAATGCTTAATACACAGTAAATTACCATGCTCTCTATCCACAAATAAGAAAGTGGATGTCCATAAATTTCTGTATTTCCTTCCCTTCTAATTATCACATCACTCGCAAAAAAATAATCCAAGATAGAAAATGAATCTCGGAAATAAATTCCACGATAAAGAAAAAATAAACCGATAATAAAAAACAAGGTTGCTATCCAAAATGCTTTAAAATTATTGGCAACAAGAAATGAAGATATAGCTAATGGAAAAAATATAATTAAAGAAATCATCATTAAATGCTGAGCAAATTCAGTATATTCCCCAGGATTAAACGATAGGTAAATTAAAAAGCTACAAAGAATTGAAAAACCTAATACAATTGTTTTCTTTGTTACTCTTTTCAATTTTGACGCTCCTTTTTGTAAAATTTATTGAACTATAATGCACCGATCGTTTAAGTACAATCTTTCACAAAAATCTTACTACCAGTACCATAAGGATTCTATTTTTCTTAATATTCTACCTCCATTAAATGGCCCTTAAATAAAAAATAAGCGATTATCCTTGTGTTCCAGGATAGCGCCCGATTGTTGAAGATCATTATTGAATTAAAGCCCCTGTTAGTTGAAGTACATTTCTTCACAAACTAAAAAAATAGAAAGTAACAAAGAGTCGTACTTTCATATTAATTAACATTACTTATTTGATTTCCTCAGCCAACTCCAAAATAATTCCCTCTGGACCACGAACGTAGCATAATTTATAACTCTCTTCATATTGCTGTATCTCACTAAAAATTTCCGTACCCTTCTTTTTCAACTTGGCAACAACAGCTTCAATATCTTCAACAGTAAATGCAATATGTCGGATACCCAGTGTATTTGCTAAAGGTTGCTGAATATCTTTTTCATCTGACGGCGAATAAAATTTAATTAGCTCTATCCAAGTCTGACCGTCTGGCGTTCCCAATCCTATACACGCTACTTTAACGTTATTAAGCCCAACTGCATATCCCATCAACTCTCCTTCCATTTCCCATTCCCCTTTCACCTCAAGTCCAAAATCGAGAAAAAACTCTTTAGCGGCAGAGAGATCATTTACGATTACACCCACATGATCTATTCTTTGGATCTTCAAACTTCATACCTCCTATGTTCCGTTATTTTGCAATATCCTGTATTCAAATTCTAGTATTAACAAAGGGACGATTAAAATAATAATAAGATACCAGCATTGCCAGTGAAGAAAAGAATCATTTCACTAATTTTGCATTAAATTATTTTTAAATTCCTTCCTCATTTCCCTAACGGTGTCAATTGGGGATAATTATTCATGTACTTTCCACCTATTTTTTCTCAATGTTTCCCTTTGATTATTGAACAATACGGCCCCGTTAACACAATAAACAACTTGCAAAATGACTGCTCCGATATACAAGAAAAGCACCCGTTAGTTTAATTACAACCCTTCACAATCTGTTGATAGTTAAACACAATTAAGCATCTTCCCAATAGAATTATTTAATAAAGAAGAGGTAAGACAATCAGTATTTTTTCTCTAATAAATATATCAATCTTTCTTTTACTGACTCCCATTCACTATCGATAATACTGTAAAATATATTGTCGTGAATGGTACCGTCTGCCTTTACCCTATGTTTACGAAAAGTTCCCTCTTTTGTTGCCCCTATTCGTTCAACTGCTTTTTGAGAACGTAAGTTTTGTCCACTAACTGAAAATTGAACGCGAATTACTTTTAATTCTTCAAAACAATACTTAAGTAATAAAGATTTACATTCTGTGTTTACCTTTGTTTTCCAAACTTCTGGAGAAAGCCAAGTCCAACCTATTTCCACATTACGATTTACTTTATCAATATCGCCAATACGAGTTGTACCTATTACTTGCCCTGTCAGTTTATCCTTAACAATAAAAGGTATTTGTTTACCGTCCTTTTTATTGTTAACAGCTATCATTATTATTTGTTCTAAATCCTCCACTGTGTTAACTTCTCGCCAGGTATATTTCCATACGTCAGGACTTTTTAAAGCTTCAAATAATAGTTCCTTATACTTCATCTCGAGAGGAATAAGAGAAATTGAATTTCCTTCTAGAGATATATCTGTTTCAATTATCATAGAAATAATGTCTCCCTTTTTAAGTAAATAGTAAAATAGCTTTTTACCTATTAATTCCATACGAAAAAGGATTACTCCTCCTTGAAAGTTCTAATTCTTCTTAAACTATACTGCCAGTTAGCTCAACAAGAAAAGATCCACATGGCTTACAAATGGATCTTCAACTCTTGCACTTGTTAGCCATCCATGCAGCACAAAGTCAGCGCAGTACCACAGAGAATGAAAATGGGTAGGAAGTGTCAATACTGATACTGACCTTAATCCAGTCAACCCTATTCCATAGACTTATTAATTAACGCTCTCCTCTTTTTTTTAAACGATTGAGCAGGGTCTTCTTAAGTATTGTCATTTTTCTATTCTTGAAGAAACTTATTTTCATGGTAGTTAAACAACAGAAGGTTTCTTAGTCAAGAACCGCTCCAATCGTATTACGGTATTAAATTACCTATCATAAGATTCGAGCTTCAAATTAAATTCTTCAACATCCTTGCCTCTTGCGTTGGAAAACCCTTATCTTCAGAGATGATTTTAAACCCGCATTTTTCCAATACCCTAATGGAGGCGAGGTTATCTTTAGCGGCACGAGCATAGAGCGGGCGTACCTTAATATACTCCAGAAACTCTGACAACGCTTTAGTTGCAATACCATGACCCCAATATTCCTTCCCAATCCAGTAGCTTACTTCAAGTTCGCCGAACTGTTCAAAGTTCGAGACGTGTCCAGTGACAATGCCATTGAATAATATAGTCTTAATTGTGATAGTCTCGTCAGCGACAATTTTTGTCCAATGGTCAAAAAATGCGTCCTTATCAGTGGGGTCTTTAGCTGTAAAGGCAGCCATATAGTTCGCCGTTGAATCTAGTTGTTGTTCGAAAAAGATAGGAAGATCTTCCTCTGTGATATCTCGTAGCTTCACTTCGCCTTTGCTAATGGATTCCTTATAATTCACAAGCTCCTTAACATATTTTTGAATTTAAATTCTTCCAAGTTTAGAGAAATTCCTTCTTCAACTAACCTGCCCTGTAGTTGAACAAAGAGTAATCACCTGATTAAGTCATTGATCTCGTTGTATTTTTAAAAATTAATTATTCACTAAAATTTATGTTATTGTCTAGACACCATTCAATCGCAATTTGTTTAAATCGTTCATCACGATAAGAATACCATTTGTCCTCAATTTCAAAATCAATGATTTTGTCCTTAAACCTCCTAAAGGCGCCCTTACCCTTAATTACACTTAATAATATATCTTGTATTCTTTGATCACTAACAGTTAGGCAAAATTCTTCCAACATCTCATATTCTTTTAGTTCATATTTTGTTGGGAGTTCCTTGTAATTCTCGAAGTTTTCCACTACATCATTAGCAATTTTTCTTTCTTCTTGTTCCCAATCAGGTAAATGATCGAATGGTTCTTCATCTTCAGCAGCTCTTAAGTCATCAGATGTTACTACAATTATTTCGCCAGTTTTAATACTCAGAAATGTCCGAGACTCTTCAATCTGTATCTCCATTTCTTCAATAATAGCTTGAAGCTTTACTTGAATATTCATTATTATTGGATCATCCTCTATATATTTTTACTAATGCCCCCGTTAGTTTAAGTAGAAAAAATATTATTATCTATTTGAAGTAAGTCTAAATGGTTATGATTTAATAGGTCTAATTTTCAATTACAATTTCTCCTTCACCTTTTGGTGTTTGGAAACCATTTAGATAAGAAGCTAAAATTTCTTCTGTAATAGGAAACGCATTAGCATCCATTCGTTTATTTCGAATCTTTAACCGTTGACGCAAATCATCAGGATGAACTTGTAAGTAAATTAGTTTCCATTTACCGCCAGACTTTTCAATAAGTTGTTTATATTGATCCCTTCTTATACGATCCCAAAAACTGAAGTCAATTACCACCTGTTGTTTATCGTGAATTAACTTGATTAAATGATTGCGCAATTTTCTTTCTGCATCTTTCTTGTATTCCTCAATCTTTTCAATTGGGAAATCAATCCCGTAACGACCATTAGTAGCCCATATTTCTTCATCAATAGAAAGACGTACAAAACCTTCTTTTTCTAATAATTGTGAGAATGTAGTCTTCCCAGAACCAGACACGCCACACATCATTACCACCAGAGGGGTGAAATCATCTCGTTCACGATAAATTAAGTCAAAATTAAACTTTCCAAACATCTGGATACCCCCATTTTGATATGAATTGCATCATAATCCTAAATTAGTTCTGAATCGCCTTTTAAACTAAACTGCTTCTTTATAACAATAAGGGCATTAATCCCTTCCTGATACAGATAGGTAAGCCTTTGAAGTTATCGCTGGCTTTTCCCCCTGTTCACACCGTACGTGCGACTTTCACCGCATACGGCGTTCCAACTAATTCAATTCATTTAATCATTAACACTCATCATTTCATCATTTGTGTCTCAGGGTTCGATCCGATAAGAATCGGTTGAATATCTGGGATTTCTTCTATTGATAGAGTCAAAGGAATCACCATGGTAAAGGTCATCAGTATGCAGGCAAGAGTCCGAAGGTAAACAGTAGCTTCGGGACCGCTATCAGAATCAAACCAAGTACCACAGGTGCGCCAACCACCCCGAGGACGGCGTAGCCTCTTCGTGTTCCGTACCGCCGCGAGTAGGAGACGGCCAGGAAACCAAAGCCAGCAGCGGCCAACAGGAACATAATTACGTAGCCGATGCCTGCCAGATCGATTTGGTCGGCAGTGCCCGCAAACCCGGAGATCATGCCCAGCGCCTGCGTCACGCTTCCCAGGGCATATAAGCCGAGCGTGGCGAAAGCTCCCCACAACAACACGGTCATGATGGCCGGTAGGTGAAGTTTCTGGATGTTCACAACCGACAACAACGCCACAGCCGCGCCCAATGTCTTAAATCCAACGACAAGCCAGTTCATCACCGTGATACCGGCCGTGTACTCGGCAAGTGGACCCCTTGCGAAATAGTCTGTGACCTCGAAGACGATATTGACCACCGCAAACGCAATGCACCACAGAGCCACCAGGACCCCGATCACTGTAACACCTGGCCCCGGGGATGTCCGTGGCACCTGACTTGTTATTAAATGCGTTTTCATTCTAAATATTCACACTCCTTTGATTATCTTACCTTTGATGATACATGAGAAGTGTTTTATAATAACGGTTCCGGAGTTCTATTTATAACTACATCTAGCGTCCTGTTTATATCTACGTCTTTAAAAAATTTCTTCGTCAATATTCCAGTTAATCTCCTCAGCATAGCTCACACCCCTTATTCAACAAGTGCAATCTTTCATAAACACCATACTATCATTACTATAAGTATTTATTCTGTCTTGATATTCTTCCTCCATTAAATGGCCCGATTGCTGAATATCAATTCGAGAAGAATATTTAATTACAAATTGTTTGATATTTACTTTTTAAGCAGCTCCACTACACCAATTCCCTCTACAATTAGTTTTAGGTTTTTGGAATTTTATAAGATGTTATTGGGAAGTTCGTTGAAATAATCGTTTCATTATTCTTTATGTCCATATTAAACCCACTACCTGAATAATATTCATTTCCATTTTCATCTATGATTTTCATACGATGTGCAAAAGTATTTTCATTTTCATATGTCCCATCCAATGAAAATGTTTGATTTAATGATGTTGGGTTTGCAGTGGCTGTAAAAACTTGGATAATAGATTGTTGATCCTGCATGGCATAGTGAATAGTCAAATTTTCTTTTGCATTATTTAAGTTGGCTACTGACAGTACCCATTTTCCATCAATTTTCTTGATTTTCTCTGGTCGGAAAACTCCCTAATAGGGGATCGGTCTGTTTTTTTTACAAATTTTTCATAAATTGATGTAAAATTCACAAAACTTATTGTAAACTTTACCTTACATTATGAATACAATGCATTACAAGATGTAAAATCGACCATACAGGAGGTGTAAGTCATGACCTATCAAGAAAAGAAAAGTATCGTATCATTGATCAGTGCCACACTTATTTTCGTATCTTATTGCTTGTACATGTACCCTCAGTATCCTGAAGAGGGTCTGGAGTCGATTGAAACCTTTCGCTATTTGGGATCCTTCGTCCTCATCTTAACTCTAGTTTCCATAGTTGCGCACATCATTATCAGCATTATTTTTAACATTGTCTTTAGAATTACGACGAGAGAAAAGGAACCTAAATTTGCGGATGAACTGGATAAATTGATTGAGTTGAAAGCGTTCCGAAATTCTTTTTTTGTGTTTATCCTCGGCTTTCTTATTGCAATGGGATCACTGATCATTTATCAGCCGTTACAGGTAATGTTCATTATCCTGATCATTTCAGGATTCATTTCCGATGTGACCGGCTCCATTACGAAATTTTATCACTATCGGAGAGGAGTGTAAGAGTGGGCAAAAATCTTGTCGGCAATCATATTCGAAAATTACGATTCAACCATGATGAAATGACCCAGCAGCAGTTGGCTGACAAGGTGGGAGTAACAAGACAAACGATTGTGGCTCTCGAAAAGGGAAACTACTCCCCATCTTTAGAACTGGCTTTTCGAATTGCTCATGCCTTTAACTTACCTTTAGAAGAGGTATTCTTTTATGGGGACAACACCAAAGTTTAAGAAATAGCTTTAACGTTTATGAATTTATTAAAAGGCGGAGATAAAATGAATTCAAACAAAAAAGCGGCAAAAATTGTGGGAGTACTATTTATACTTGCAGCCGTAACGGCAATAATAGGTCTAACTTTATACGATCCCATCCTAAACGGTCCCGATTACCTGATTAAAGGTAGCGAACATGCCAACCAAGTGATACTGGGAGCGCTTATGGAGTTAATTCTTGTCGTTTCAGTGGTTGGTACGGCAACGGCCATGTTTCCAATTTTACGAAAATATAATGAAACAATTGCTCTTTGGCATGTTTGCTTCAGATTTCTTGAAGCGGTTATCATTACGGTTGGTGTAATCAGTGTTCTGTCCCTGTTGACCTTAAGCCGGGAATTTGTAACAGCAGGAGCCCCGGATAGCACCTCTTTTCAAGCTTCAGGTATTTTATTAAAAGCAGTACATGACTGGACCTTTCTGCTTGGGCCACTTTTCATGCTGGGTATCAATACGATGATGTACAGTTATCTATTTTATAAATCCAAGCTCGTGCCCAGGTTTAACTCCATCTTGGGTATGACAGGGGCAACTTGTGTTTTTATTTGTGCCTTGTTAGTCATGTTCGGTGTTATTGAACAAATTTCTATTTTAGGTGGTCTATTGGCCCTACCTGTAGCAGCTAATGAAATGATTTTAGCAGTATGGCTCATAGTTAAAGGTTTCAACGGCTCTGCAATAGATTCCCTGGATGCAAAAAAGACAGTGCAGTGAAATCTGCATTTCTAGAATTTTGAATATTAATTTTTTATGGGATGTATTCGAAGATTCTCCGCTCGAACCCGTATTTTAAGGCAATTAAAATAATCCATTTTGAAAAATAGATTGATCAAAATGGATTACTCTTTTGGAGATTTGAATATAGTTCTTATAAAAAATTTTAATCATATTCTACTTGTTTTGTTCCACAATCGCGCCCGATCGTATTATAAGGTCAGCCAGAAAATATTTCTGGTTGACCATTTTTTATATCGATATATGATAACGGTAGCCAGGGTAGAACGTTCGCGCCCGTGGGGCTAAGACCCCGTCCGCAAAACAGTTCGCCCCCTACTTGTAGAAACATGTTTGAGGCTGGTTGGGACAATGATCTCGTATAACAAGCGAAGCTATGACACTATGAGGAGGATTTAGGGGTTACCGGCTATTATATTTTTGAAGGAGGAATTTTAATGAATCCAGTCGTTGGTCTGGATGTGGCAAAAGGTGAAAGTCAGATTCAAGCATACTTGGAAAGAAAGAAGCCCTACAGGAAAAGTTTCAAAGTAAAACATGATCTTGATGGGTTAGCTAGTTTATTAGATTTTATTAAAGAAATAGAAGATATTTCAGGAGAACGTCCCCCTCTTGTAATGGAATCAACGGGTCATTATCACACACCGGTTGTTCAATATTTTGAGGAAAAAGGCTATTTAATCATTATCGTAAATCCACTAATCTCTTATAAAGCAAAAAGTTCTAGTTTGCGAAAGGTAAAAACAGATATCATTGATGCCAATCACCTCTGCGAGCTGTATTATAAAGAGGATTTAGAACCTTATAAAAAGCGCGGTATCCAACTTATGAACTTACGTCATCTTACGAGACAGCACGATAATATTACAGGCATGTTTGTACAAACCAAACTACAATTTCAGGCAGTATTGGATCAAGTTTTTCCTGAATATAGTAAGGTTTTTGGAGACTTATATTCGGATGTTTCTTTAAAAACATTACAAGCATTTCCTACTTCAGAAGATGTCTTGAAAGGTGATACTGAAAGATTAACAACTAAAATAAAAGAATTCTGTAATACTCGTTCACTACAATGGGCAAACAAACAGGCTGAAAAGCTAATGACTGCCGCAGCTCAAAACCCTTTTCAGAAGGCTTTATACTCTAGTCTTGCCCTTAGCTTAGATATGTATATTAATATGCTCTTTGAATACAAAAAACATCTATCCATGCTTGAAAATGAGATAGATGCTTTAGCAAAAAGTATTGAAGAATCTAAGATTATCCGATCAATTCCCGGTATCGGTGAAAAAATCGCAGCCACGATTATTTCTGAAATTGGGGAAATTGAAAGGTTTAATCACCCTAAGAAACTAGTCGCATTTGCTGGTCTTGATCCAAGTGTCTTTGAATCTGGCACATTCAAAGGTACTTACAATCGAATTACCAAAAGAGGCTCTAGCAGACTACGTCAAGCTTTGTATATGGCTGTTAAATGTGCTATTCGTGACTGTCGCAAACAGAAAACAACGGATGAGATCCTTCCTCGTAATAAGAAATTACGAGCGTTTTATGATAAAAAACGGGAAGAAGGAAAACCTTTTAGAGTAGCTGTGATAGCTTGTTCAAACAAACTCTTACATTGGATTTATGCACTTTTAAAAAACAAAACATCTTTCCTAGATTTAGCTTGATTTAACAATTTAACCAAGTAGTCCAGAACCTTCCAAATATAGTGTTTGGACGGTTATTTGGTATGCACAAATTTAGTATAACATGATATTTTTTATATTTTTATTGAAAAATGTTGACAACTATTGGCTGGTTTTGTGGAATAACAAGATAGTGATTACTATTTTTTACTTGTTAAACTAAAGCCCTGGTTAGTTCAATAAAGATACAATTTATTTTTTAAACGTCTTGTCCAACGATAATTTTCCAACCCTTTTTTTGTTTTTGAACTGGAAATGTAAGTTCATTCAAGTTCCCATCAGAAACAATTTCAACCGTAGCCTTGAATTCAGTTTCACTAACTTGTTTAACCTCTACTAATTTTGTATTAGTTATATCATCATCAATATTTGAATACTCTTTCATTTGTTCCTCTTTATCAGGAAATCTTAAATCGTCGGAGTATTTAACCAGTGCTAATATATCTTTTGACTCTAAAGCCTCTAAATAATTATTTACTACTCCTGTTACTTTTTCCTCGTTGTTAGACTTGCTTCAGAAGAACAACCAGATAAAATTATTAACATTAAAATTACTGAGGCTATTATTTTTCTAATTCTAAACATCCCCTTTTAATTTTATATGTTAAATTATACCACAATCTATCAACTAAGCTGCTCCATTAGTTTAAGTACATTTATTCACAATCTACGCTTTACAATTTAACGCGATATTCAATAATCTGTCCCTTTAAATAAAAAAGACGCGTTCCTAAATAAACGCGCCCGATTATAGAAGAGAATTAATATTATTTAGGCTGTTGAAGGGAGCTTGTGCTTATCAAACAGTTCGTTCAACAAGGAAGTAGAAATACTGAAGCAACTATGCAACCTCTTGAACGGTTTGCTTTAATATCTCTCAACTATCCATCTTACCTATAATCTTTATGAGATCCGTCAACTCACAGATTTCATACGTTGGCTTAATTCCTGTATTGTTTTCCTTAAGATGCGGATTGAACCAGCAGGTATCAATCCCGTAATTTATTCCTCCCTGAACATCAGAGGTCAAAGAATCACCCACGATCAACACTTTGGTTTTATCTGTAATCTGTAGTTTGGAAAACGCATAATCGAAAATACCCTTTCCGGGCTTCTGAAATCCAGCCTCTTCAGAAATAATAATATGCTCAAAAGTATTACAAAGAGGAGAGCGCCCGATTCTTGATGTCTGCACATCCGTGAATCCGTTTGTTATAATGGCCAGCCGACAGCCTGCAAGATTGTCATATAATTCTACGGCTCCCTGTACAAGATGTGTTTCCTTGCCCAAATATCCGAGATAAATACTGTTGAAGGTATCTGCGTTGATTTCAAGCTCATGCGTAAGGAACAATCTCCTAAATCTCTCTACTCCCAGTTCTGATAAAGTAGTAAGCTCCTGTTCCAAATCTCTCCATAATACCTTGCTAATCTCTTTGTAGTTGGCTTCATATTCCGCCAAGCCCGTAGGCAATCCGAACTCTACAAAAGCTTTATTTAGTGCTTCTCTTTCCGACATACTGAAGTCAAATAATGTATCATCAATATCGAAAAATATGATTTCGTATTTCATAGCTACCTCCATTAATCATTATCGACCTAATTTAGACACTTATCTTAATTCATTTCATAACAATAACATTGATGAACTCTCTTCCTCTAGCTCAATATGGCATATTTCATAATCTGGCCCTTAAATTGAAAAGAGGCGTTCCTAGATAAACGCGCCCTTTAATTGAAAAAATATTTATGTACTGGGATATTCTAATTTTCAGAGCATTTATCCCAGTTGAATCGCTTAATTCGAATCTTTTTGGCCTTCTTTTCATCCACTGACATAACGACCCATACTTCACCAATTTTACTTAACTTCTTTTTAACATTGTTTCCATCAATTTTCTTATAAAGAAAATAACCTTCTTTTCCTTCTAAGCCGCTCTTTAAAAATAGTCGCCTTGAACCATTACTACTTCCGACAAATAAAGACTGTAGCGACATCTTGTCAGAATGGTCATTAAGCTTCTCCCCTACTTTTAACATCAAGTCATCAGATATAAATTCTTGATACTCTGATAAATCTAAGTTAAAGCTTTTAACAATATCTTTTAACACCTTATTATTAAATTCTTGATATTCTTTTTCAAATTCTTCTATACAAACGCTTTTAGGTGGTTTTTCTTCTTTTACAGAATTAGCAAAAACAGTTTCATTATTTACTCCATAAATTAAAATAATTGATATTAACAATAAATTAGAAAACTTTTTATTCATTTACATCAACCTAACTATTTTAGGCTTATTTTCACCGGATCAATAACAATTATCCTTTTTCAAACAAAATGTTTTACTTGAGTAACTCCCCATTTTCCCCCCATTCCAGATTTGGTCCTAAAATGAAAATAAGCGCTGATCCTTGTTCTCTAGGAAAGCGCCCGATTGTTGAATATCGATTCTCTATTGCATAGTATCGTTGAAATGCGATACATTAAATCGCCCTCGTTATGGTATAATCTTCCATGAGGAGAGTGAGAAAATTATGTATATGGCTAGTTCTCTTTTTCTAGCTCTAATAATTTCATTACTGCTATTGGGTGCTGTTTCATTTACTCTTTTTATTAGAAGGCTGCTTATTAATAGTAAGGTGAATTATAGTACTTCTGATGATATTAACAAGAAATTAGATAAAATTATTGAATTACTTGAAAAGCAATCTAAATAAACTTTGCTATTTTGATGCTCTAAAATTGAGCATTTTTTTATTTCAACAATTTCACATTTTGTTCTACTACGTAATATAAAGTTACTCCACAATCTGGCCCGATACAAAAAGAACGCCTTCTTCAAGAATGTCGCCCTATTCTGGAATAAGAAAATAAACTGGAGTCTTAATCATATTTTCAAAAAAACATTCATGAAATTTCCCTCTCAACCCAGGAGTAAAAATTCTTTCTCCCTGCCATAATATAGATACCGCTAACATCCTGTTTTAATTTCTCACTTCCAGGAGTACCTAGTGTCGAGAATTAATTAAATTCACCACTTAGTTAATTTTGCAGTTTTATAATGATCGTTAAGTTCTTCTGAATGAATTTAAGTCACTTACTCCACCAACGCTAATTCCGGGAACATTTATTATACAAATTGATACAGTAGTTGGGGGATAAATGACCTTTATTTAACAAAAGTTGCTTCATACAAAATTCACATTTTTGTAATATACTAATCGATGAAAATAAATAGTAATATTTATTTTATATTATAGATTGAAGTCTAGGAGGATTTATTTTGAAACGTATTTTTACCGCAGCAGCAGCAGTTTTACTAGCAATGTCTATTTCTACAAGTGCGTTTGCTCACTCGCATATAGGGGGATCAAATCCAGCAGATGGTGAGGTTGTAACGGAACCATTAAAAGAAATAGTTCTTGAATTTGATGGTAAAATTGAACAGGGTAGCTATATAGATGTAAAAACGACAGAGGGAAAAGCAATTAAACTACAAGATATTATTATTGGTGATGGTACATTAACAGGTACTGTTGTTGAGCCACTTCCAAATGACGAATATCAAGTAAATTGGAGTATTATTAGTGCAGACGGTCACCCATTAGAAGGTGAATTCTCATTTACTGTAAATGCGCCAGTTCCTGAATCTGTGGAAGAAGTAACAAAGGAACCGTCAGAAACAACTAAATCAGTTGAGAAATCGACAGAAGATCATGAAAAAGCAGCTTCAGCGGATAAAGAAGAGAAAGAATCATCTTCTATGTCAGCTATTCTTATTGTTCTTTTAGTTATCATTGTAGCAGGTGGTTTCTTCTTACTAACTAAAAGAAAGAAATAATAAATGAATATATTAGTAATTATTAGTCAGACGCTTTTATATTTATGCTTTTCGGTCTTAGTAGGAAGTTTTATCCTTTTACTTGTCCCAAGCAAATATCGTCCTGATATTAGAATTCCAAAGCGCTTATTACTTATTAGCGCCATTATGCTACCTGTTTTCGCATTTATTCCTATACTAGAAATTATATTATATATTTCTCCACGCTTAGGTTTATTTGAATCGTTAAAAATTGTTTTAACAACCTATACAGTTGGGACTGCATGGGATTTTACCCTTCTCGGTTCTAGTGTGTTAATACTACTAATTGCCTTAGCGAAATCTAATGAAAAGAACATTTTCTCTATATTAGGAGCATTTCTAACATTTGGATTAATATTAACAGTTGCTTGGTCAAGCCATGCAAGCGCTGTTGATCCAATAATAGGAATTATTAGCGATTTTATTCATTTAGCAGCTGTCAGTATTTGGGTTGGGGTTTTACTTATGATTGGCTGGTGTTCACTCAATCATAAAAATTGGCTTGAATTTTTAAGCTGGTTTTCACAGGTCGCTATTGGCTGTTTAGTTGCTACAATTCTTAGTGGTGTGTTCTTAATGGATATAATGGTGGACGGGTATATTGATTCGTGGATGGTTTCATATGGACAAGGGTTATTAATGAAACATTTATTCCTACTGCCACTTGTTTTTTATGCATTAGTGAATGGTTTCATTGTAAAATATAAAATTTCAAAAGATGCTACATTCAATCCAATCCCTTGGATTCGTGTAGAAGGCTTTATTTTATTTACAATCTTTACAATTACAGCAGCTTTTTCGCAACAATCACCACCTCATGGCAATTATTTAACGAGTGATGCGGTATCACCTTTATTCAGTCTATTTCACGATGGCATAATCGATTCTGGTACTACAATTGGCTTTTCTGTAAACTTAAATACTGTATGGTTCTTTTTTATTTCTATCCTATTTATGGGGTTAATTGTATTATCATTTTTCAAAAAAGCATCGATTATTATATCTTTTCTCTTTAGTTGCTTATTCGTAACGAGTATATACTTTATGATAATGGTGACTGTGGTAATTCGCTAAAAAGAGTGAGACTCTAAAAGTAGAGTCTCACTCTTTTTTTGATTTTTAATTATGGATACTTTTAAAGTAGTTTTTCTCATCCACAAAGGAAGGAAAATTTCATCACATTCTGCTTCTAGAATTTCATTTATATATCCGATTCCTTTTGAAAGTGTTATTCCACAATATGGCCCGATCATATTAAAAGGTCCCGTCTTTACTGGGGATTGTTGGTTGGTTCTACCTCTATAAGCCTCGCCACAGACGAATTTGGTTTATTCTTTGTGTGGTCGGTATAATCGTTGGTCTTGTTACAGGTTTGTTAGGTGTCCGTTTCGCATAATTTGGAAAGTGTTATATTTACTCCAATTTCAATTCTAATATAAACAAAAGAGGTGCGTATTGCACCTCTTTTTTAGTGGTTTTGCCCTTTAAACATCGCGCAATCCCCTCTATTATAAATCCATGTGTAATTACGTTGAACTCATTTGTTCTATTTTGAGACAAAAATCAATGACGGGTCAATTGATTACCGCAGATAACGTGCAAATCCTATAAAGATTCACTTCCACTTTCATTTCAGCTTTTTCAAATGCTTCAGTTTCTCTGGATTAACTATGTTGTATAAAGCAGAAAGTTTATCGTCATCGAATTGAAATGCCAATACATATAAAATCTGATTGTCCGCCTTTATAATCATTCCCGGTTGCCCGTTCACATCCGCTTCCATGAAAATCAAATTGGATGGGATTTTACGGTAGACACCCATTAAAAAGGCAACGGCTCGTTCAATTCCAAAGATAGGACGCAAGTTTGCTTTCGCTTTACCTCCTCCGTCGGAATAAATAGTGAAGTCATCTGATAAAATGGACAAAAGTTTTTCGATGTTGTTTCTTTGAACTGCCTCTATAAAGTCACGCACAGTTTCTTCTTTTTGACCCCTATCTCCCCCCTCTTTCGGGGATAAATCGCCGACTTTTTGTTTCGATCTGCTTTGGATTTTTCGGCTGTTATCAGGAGATTTACCGATTAATTGTGCAATCTCATCGTAAGAATAAGAGTAAACTTCCCGCAGAAGGAACACCACTCTTTCCACCGGATTTAAGTTTTCAAGTAGATGTAAAAAAGCGATGGATAACTCCTCATTGGCAATCGCCCGGTCTGCCGGATCCGTCCCCTTTCCGTTAATGATCGGTTCCGGTAACCAGGAGCCAACATACACTTCTCTCCTCTTTCGGGCAGAACGCAGGAAGTCAATGCTAAGGTTTGTTGTGACCTTCCATAAATAACTTTTCACATGATGAATCGAATGCAAAGAAACTTGATTCAAATTCAAAAAAGCTTCTTGCACGATGTCTTCTGCATCGGTCACACTTCCCAACATGCGATAAGCAAGCGAAAAAAGAACCGATTTATAAGATGAGTAAACTTCGGTCATATCATCATCAGGTGGAAGATGTTTAGATTCAGATCCGTCCGGCATTCAAAGCACACCCTTTTGTTTATGATTACACTCTATTCTAAATTTTAGCACAATTTTTGATCCAATAGGGCTATTCTATCCGTTGGGACGAGATCGTTTCATCTCGTCCCGGTGATCATCTCCCCTTTTTTTGCTTTGCCCAATGCACCCAAACATTGTAACAAAGCGGAGTACTGTTCCTCCTTTCTGTTGGCAAGACCGATCGGACTCCCCAGTTTGTTGGGGAAATAAATCGATCGGGGTACTCCCAAAGCATTTGTCGTTTCGGGTAACAGGGTTACTGTGATTGTCGCTATTCCCTGCTTTTCCAATTCTCGTGCGATCAGTCCCACGGACCGATGACAGTGGCTTCATGCAGGAGTCAGAATGGCCACATCCACCTGGTCATTCACAAGACTGCGCGCAACTTCCGGTCCTGTTTTTTCAACCAACGGAGAGGTATCATGAATTCCTCCCTGAAAACTGAAGTGACGCGGAGCGATACTCCCTACTTTACCTTCCCGTTGCATGCGGTGAAGAGTGGCTAAAGGAAACATGATTTCCAAATCAACCTTTACATCGCTATGATCATAAAATAAATGACTGATCACCGTTTCACTTGAGGGGGTATCTGAGGGAATCACACGATAGGAGCAATCCCCCTTGGAATCGTTCAAGTCAAATGGGGGTTGGCTTTTCAGGATGATGCCTCCCGTGGTAATGAGAGCCACCCGACTTTCCTCAATCGGCCTTTTTAATGGAGCCCAGGGAACATCACCACTCCTTTCTCTGCCCAATTTCATACTTTTCATACTGATTCGATCAATTAATTTGGGGTATTTCTCAATCAATTTACCCATCAATTTCGATTGAGCAAGCGTGAATATTACCTTTCTGCCAAAGCCAACCTTGGAAGATGAATGAATATTTGCCATAGAATATGCCTCCTTTTCATTTTCAACCTGTTTTATCTTTCACACATAGTGACGAAATAGGAGGGGGATTTGTGACATGGCAATGAGAATTTATTAAAAAAACCTATCATCAGATAGGTTCTATAAATTACAGGTAATACTTTAAATTCAGCTTTTATTTTTTATTCGACGAAACCGGGTGCCAAGTCCCCGATGAAGGAGAATATGTTTCTCTTTCCCGATTGTACCATTGTCAGAATCATGTAACATATGATACTAAAGAATAATGAAATTAGCATCGTATGGAGCAGCAAGGCGAACATATTCAATTGGCATAGGGGGAGCTTTTCAGAGCGTTACTTCCTCATTCGACTCCTCGACATAACCCTTCAGTTATAGAAATCTAAAACTGCCTGGTCAGCAGCTTTATTTGCTTCTGCTGCATATATTTTTTCTTGCTCCACAGCTAATTTTGACTCTTTGTCATCGTCTATTTGGGCATGCTCGGCGGCTATTGCTGCTTCAATCCCAGCAATGATAAAAGGGCATTGTTCTTAAAACAATGCCCTATAAATGAAGTATTTACTTTTCATGTAGTAAGTAACATACACAGTTAAGGGAGGAGATGATACAATCCCCTCCCCTTTGATTCATTTCATGCTTCCAGCTTCTCAATAAATCGCTTCATCCGTTTTACTGCTTCTTGAAGCTGCTCCAAAGAGGTAGCGTAGGAGCAACGGATATGCCCTTCTCCACTTTCCCCAAAGACATTTCCAGGCACAACGGCCACAGCTTCTTCCATTAAAAGTCTTTCTGCGAATTGTTCTGAGCTGAGTCCAGTAGATTCAATAGAAGGAAATGCATAAAAGGCTCCCCCTGGTGAATGACAGGTCAAACCAATTTCATTAAAGGATTGGACAATATAATTTCGTCGTCTTCTGTAGCTTTTTACCATCTCATCCACATCAGAACGGCCGTTTTTCAGCGCCTCAATGGCGGCAAATTGAGCCATTGTCGGTGCACACATAATCGCATATTGATGAATTTTTAACATAGCTTGTGATAATTCCACCGGTGCACAAATAAATCCGAGTCGCCAGCCAGTCATGGCAAACCCTTTTGAAAATCCTGAGATTAGAATCGTACGTTCCTTCATTCCGTGTATGGAAGGAAGACTAGTATATACCTCATCATAGACAAGCTCCGCATATATTTCATCTGCTACAACAAGCAGATCATATTTCTCTGCGATCTGTGCAAAGTCTTCTAGTTCTTTTTTATTTAACATTGAACCTGTTGGATTATTAGGTGAACATAGGATAATTGCTTTTGTCTTCTCTGTAATTACCTCTTCCAATTGTGAAGGCAATATTTTGAAATCATTCTCTTTAAACGTCTGCACAAAAACTGGCACTCCACCTGCTAATTCAACCATTGGAGCATAAGAGACATAGGATGGTTCAATGATGATTACTTCATCACCTGGGTCGAGAATGGCTCTCATCGCGATATCAATTGCTTGACTTGCACCGACAGTCACAATGATTTCTGAACTAGGTGAATAAGCTACATCAAATTGATTTTTCATATAATGGGCAATTTCTTCACGCAGCTCTAAAAAACCAGCATTAGCCGAGTAAGATGTATACCCTTGTTCCATTGATAATATCGCAGCTTCCCTTACCGACCAAGGTGTAACAAAATCCGGTTCACCTACACCAAGAGAGATGACCCCTTCCATTCCAGCTGCTAAATCAAAGAATTTTCGTATTCCTGAAGGTTTTAATTCCTGTGCTATTTTTGATAAATAATTTTTATTCATTGTTTTCATTACGGAGACACCACAATTCGTTTGTCGTCATCCATTGCTTCAAAAATAGTGCCGTCATGTTTATATTTTTTTAATATAAAATGTGTTGTTGTGGAGATAACAGATTCAAGGGTTGATAGCTTTTGAGAAACAAATTGAGCTACCTCATTCATTGATTTCCCTTTTATGCATACAGATAAATCATATGTACCTGACATTAAATATACAGAATCCACTTCTGGAAAACGATAAATTCTCTCTGCAATTTCATCAAATCCAACCCCACGCTTAGGCGTTACCTTTACATCAATCATGGCAGTTAAGCCAGCATGACCTTCCACTTTCGCCCAATCGACCACTGACATATATTTAACGATGACTTTTTGGTCTTCTAATCTTTTAATAGCTTCATTTGTTTCTTCAGTACTCATATTGACCATTTTCGCAAGGTCTTCACTATTAATGCGAGCATCTTTTTCCAAAATCTCAACAATCTCTAGTTCCTTCTCTGTTAGCTTCATGGAAAAACCTCCAAATGTCTTAAAAATATTTTTATTATATCAAAATAATTAAGTATACGAAAGAACTTCTCGAAGCAAATTTATACTATAAGACGAATTGACAATTTATTATAACCATGATAAATTTATCTTGAATTAAAGATATTTTAATTAAAGAGATGCATTTAAGAAATATAAGCTTTGTCATTAGGAAAATTATCATAAATAATTCTTAACGGAGGAAATTTCCATGAACCATTTAAAAGGAATCCATCACGTAACAGCTATTACAAGCAGTGCAGAAAAGAACTACGAATTTTTCACTCATGTATTGGGTATGCGTTTAGTAAAGAAGACTGTTAACCAAGATGATATTCAAACCTACCATTTATTTTTTGCAGATGATACCGGCAGTGCTGGTACAGATATGACCTTCTTCGACTTCCCTGGCATACCAAAAGGAGTGCACGGAACGAATGAAATATCGAAAACATCTTTCCGAGTTCCAAATGATGCAGCATTGGACTATTGGGTTAAGCGTTTTGATCGATTAGAAGTCAAACATACAGGAATTAAAGTACAATTTGGTAAAAAGACTCTATCCTTCGTTGATTTTGATGATCAGCACTATCAATTAATTTCAGATGAAAATAATAAAGGAGTCACGTCAGGCACTCCATGGCAAAAAGGCCCAATCCCTCTCGAATTTGCTATTACTGGATTAGGTCCGATCTTTGTTC
The DNA here is from genome assembly GCF_007995155.1 of Cytobacillus dafuensis. Classification (NCBI taxonomy): domain Bacteria; kingdom Bacillati; phylum Bacillota; class Bacilli; order Caryophanales; family Bacillaceae; genus Cytobacillus; species Cytobacillus dafuensis. Next base: position 2,655,799 of record NZ_CP042593.1, read on the forward strand.
GGATCGCTAATTTTGACTATTTTAAAGAAATGTTGGAAAAGGTTCTTTTATTTAAAGAAATTGCTCAGGAAGAATCATTTCATTTATTTGAAGTAGGAGAAGGAGGTAATGGTGCACAGATTATTGTTGAGCACAATGCGATACTTCCAACTGGAAGCCAGGGGTTTGGGACTGTTCACCATGCAGCATTCCGTGTAGAAGACCGTTCTGTTTTAGAGGAATGGATCAACCGACTTGAAAACTTTGGATTCAATACATCTGGATATGTAAACCGCCACTTTTTTGAGTCCTTATATGCAAGGGTTGCTCCACATATATTATTTGAGTTTGCTACAGATGGTCCTGGCTTTATGGGCGATGAGCCTTATGAAACACTTGGAGAAAAGCTATCACTTCCTCCTTTCCTAGAACCTAAGCGTGAACAAATCGAAAAGCTTGTTCGCCCGATTGATACAGTGAGAAGCACGATTCATTTTGAAAAAGAATAAACAAAAAAGTGCCTGGACTCCCCTATTTCTTCTGGGGAGTCAGGCATTTTTAATTTACTATTCTGTAGATCTTTTTGTATTGAAAAACTGAAAATAACTTTTAGTTTACATAATAATATTATCGTATATCATAAATCTGTTTTACCTTACCTCAAACAGTTGAATATTTCTTTTTTATTTAGCAAACTTTTCTTTCCAAATTAAATCGATTTATTCCCTAGTTTACATAATAATATTATTAGATATTATCATTCTATTTTAGCTTTCTCCAAACAGTTGAATATTTCTTTAATATTTAGCATCTTCCTCTTTTTCAATTAAATCGAATGTTAATTTCAATTATGGTAAAGTCCCTTTTTCAAAAAATTGATTTCTTTAATATAGTTTTCTATCGCTTCTTCATAGGATATATCCCTTGAATATTTAGCAACAATATTACGAAAAGTAACTGCAGTGATGATTTGCAAGACATGAATTAATTCACTATTATCCGAAATATTCAATTTTGACTTATCAATTTCAGTGCAAAATTCCTTGAAAGCCTCATTCATTTCTTCTTCTGTGAAGCTTCTCGCAAAAGTAGTTTCAATTTTATATGTCATGTTTAAAAACGTGTTTTTTAAGAAATGGATGTTTTCGTCTTCCCTTATGATTAACTGAAAAAATTCAATCATTGTTTCAAATAAATCGCCATTATTTTTTTTAAGCATAAATAGAAAAGAAGTCTTATTTTCCTTCACAACCGCATTTAATAAAAAGAAAAAGGCATCCTCTTTATTTTCAAAGTATTGATAGAAGCTCCCTCTTGGAATATTGGCCGACTTGATGATATTCGTAATCGAAGCTTCATACAACGGTACTCTGGAAAACTCTTTCATCACTGCATGAATTAACGTTTCCTTCTTATCCTCTGGTAAATTATAAAATGTAATTTTCGGCAAAATACTCACTCCTTTTACTAAATCTCACTTGTTCTCCGAATAAAGATCTGGTATTAAAAAGTCAATTGGGAGATGATATCTTTCATTATTGAGCATTAATTCATGTATGTTTTCCTCATCACTACTCGTTTCTTTAATTTTCAACATTTCTTTTTGAATGCTTTCCATTTTCGCATCTAATTGTGCAGCTGAATTAGCTGCTTCCTTCAGATCATCAATGATCCTTTGAGGTACTTTTGAATTATATTTATAGTAAATTTTATGTTCTAAGCTAGCCCAGAAATCCATTGCGATCGTTCGGATTTGAATTTCCACATAAACATGGTCTTCCCTGTCAGACATAAAAATTGGAATTTGCAAGATTAAATGAAGGCTTTGATACCCATTTGGTTTTGGGTTTTTAATATAATCTTTGCAATCAATTAATGTAATATCTTTTTGTTGCTGTAGCATATTACTTATTTCATAAATATCTGAGATAAAGGAACAAGTTATACGAATCCCCGCAATATCTCGTATATTCTCTCTAATGGAAGGCAAAGAAAATACATGGCCCTTCCTTTGAGACTTTTTTAATATACTTTCTGGAGATTTTAGACGCGACTTAACATGTTCGATAGGATTATAATCATGGATATATTGAAATTCTTGTTTTAATATATCTATTTTCGTATTCATTTCCTCTAATGCAAATTTATAAGACATCATAAATCGAATCAATTCTGTTTTTAAAGCTTTCATATTATCAAATTTGATAGGCGTTTGTTCTTTCATGTTTTTCTCCTCTAGGTAGATTTCAATGTCATTTTCTTATTTCCAAGAATTATATTTTAGATTCGGCATTCAATACTCATTATAGATTTTTGTGACATGTTGTCACTTTTTTCTATAGCATAATAATAAATGACACTGTGTCACTTGTCAAATATTTTGTGGTATTGTGTCGTTTTTTGTCGGAGAAATAGTGAATTGATTCGTTTGAAAATATGGGTACATTTACATATTATTAAGGAAGAGAACTTGTGCTTTATTTCAAATCAAAATTGAAAGGAAGTGGAAAATGATTTTCAAACCTATATCGGAATCTGTCGAATTAAAGCTACTTAGACTATTAAAAAGGCGAATGAATTTATCAACGAAGGAAAAACAAAATTATTTAAACCTTGAAAAAGGCTTCGAAGGTGAACAAAAGTTTGCTTTTTTCCTGGAGAATCTCTCTAGTGAATGGATTATTTTAAACGACTTGTTGCTAAAAAAATAATACTTTATTTCAAATTGATACACTACTAATCTCACAACATACCATATATCTTTTTGAGGTAAAAAATTATGAAGGTGATTTCTATATTGACGATAACATCTGGTACTCGACGAATGGAAATGAAATAAAAAATCCATTGCTTCAATTGTCCCGATGTGAATCATTACTTCGACGATCACTACAGGATTTTGGGATTAACATTTCAATAGAATCAAACATAATCTTCATCAACCCCGAGTTTACATTATTTCAAGCCCCCTTAAACTTACCTATCATTCTTCCAACACAGCTTAATCGATTTATGAAAAAATTAAATATGGTGACATCAAAACTAAATGAAAAACACATCAAATTGGCTGAACATTTAGTATCTGAGCATAAAAATGAATCTATTTACACAAAACTACCCGAATATGACTATCAACAACTTAACAAAGGCATAACTTGTACATCGTGCAATTCTTTTTTGTCTCCATTTAGTTACAAGGAATTGGTTTGTGATGAATGTGGTTGCAAAGATAACCTTGAATCTGCTGTTATGCGAAGTGTTGAGGAATTTAGCCTTCTTTTTCCAGAAAAAAAAATCACAACCAGTACTACCCATGAATGGTGTAAGGTGATTGATTCAAAGAAGGCAATCAGAAGGATTCTAATGAGGAATTTAATACTATTCAATCATAGAAGGTTTTCATATTTTGTTTTTCGAAACCAAGATAGTTAGAAAGAAAGTAAAAGTATCTGAGATGGATTCTCTTTTTCTGATATTGAGCATGATTAACTCTTCTTTATGACCGCTTTGATAGGGATTTCCTTTTTCCGGTCACATTGAGCTCTTCTTTGTGACCGGTTTGGTGGCGATCTCCTTTTTGCGGTCACATTGAGCTCTTCTTTGTGACCGGATTGCTGGGGATCTCCTTTTTCCGGTCACATTGAACTCTTCTTTGTGACCGGTTTGGTGGGAGTTTCCTTTTTGCGGTCACATTGAGCTCTTCTATGTGACCGGTTTGGCAGGGATCTCTTTTTTGCGGTCACATTGTGTTCTTCTATGTGACCGGTTTGGTGGCGATCTTCTTTTTGCGGTCACATTTATGACGAGAATAAGATGTTATATTTGGGAACACTAAAATGAGGTGTTTTCTATGAAATTTTATATTGGATTATTGTTAGCAGGTCTTCTTATGTTTCACCCTATCATTGCAGGAGCTGAGATTGAAGGATATGAAATTGTTAGTAGGAACGACAAAGAGAATATAACACTGTACGCTAAGAAAATAAATGGTTTATTTAGGGATTTCAAAATCAATTTCAAAGAGGGAATTTACTTAAGACCTTTTTGGATTAGCGATACAAACCCTACCTATGCTCCACAAATTATCTACAAAGACATCAACAAAGACCAAAATAAAGAGTTAATCATAATCTTGACAAAGGGTTATGGTACAGGTGTCTTATGGGAAGATGTTTATGTTTTTGACACACTGAATAATCGTTTAAACGTAAACGAAGTGATTGTTGATAATCCTTTAGCAATTATTCATAAGAACGTAAAAACTAAATTATCGTCTGAAAAAGCGGAGATCATTGTCGGTAACAAAAAATGTACAGTTGAAATACCCCCTTTAGAAATCAAACCCGAAAACTTATTTGATGATATAGGTTTTGGAAGCATTATCGATTACGAAGTTAGAGACAATCAACTAATTGTAAGTGTTGCTGGACAAATATCTCCAGCCAGTTTTGTTGGAAGTATTGTCATTGTTTATGAATATCGAGACAAAATGTATCAAGCAAAATCGATTGAATTTCAACCTTGTAAATAAAATCTTCCTAAGGGGGAAACCACTTTAATGAGTTTCCCCATAATAATGTTTATTTATCAACATTAATGTTTAACTGAGCATTTTTGTTGTCCGGTAGAGCTGATAACAAGAGCCAATAAAGTGGGGCCATTTTTATATGAAACATTCCGGATTCGCACATGATAAAACCTCAACCCTTCTAACCATCATAAAGGATTGAGGTTTTATCTTATGGTTTCGTTTTTTAAGGTTTTACCACCGTCATATAACGTGGAGTTGTAGTGATCTTTAGACCCGTTTCATTATCTTCCATCTCAGCGACCACTTTATATTTCCCACTAGGTAGATCAGCAGATGGAGTCCATTTAATATAAGCAGTCTCTGTATTCGCTTCATTATAAGTATGAACCACATTTCCTTCAGGATCTTGGATTGTAATGGTCCAGTTCAATTTTTTCAAGCCAATCCCCAAAATATGACCTGGCTCCTGTTGCGTTATTGGTCTTTGCCATACATCCCACGCTGAAAGGAATAAATCCTGTTTTACATACGAGCGATCTCCGTATATTTCATAAGTGACATTACCTGCCCAGTCAAATGGCACAACGATTACACTTTTCGGTTCTGCATTTACTAGTAAGGACGATTGTGTTGCAGAAATAGGTTTATATATGCCATCGATATAAACCATCGATTTTGTTAAGCCGCTTCCCCCTGCATTATCCATCATATCCCAACTAATCATATACTTATTTTCTGGTGTTTTGTTGACTTGAATATTTTCTACTTTTGGTGCAACAGAATCAATATTGATCGGGAACTTAATCGTTTGTGGTCGTGCTCCTTCATAATCTAATGTGCTCTCGATAATATATTGATACTTTCCATCCGGAACGTATTTTCCATCCTCTGATTTCAAATCCCATCCATATCCACCATTAAAGAACTCGCTTCTGTCCATTACATTTTTTCTAAACTTCCATGGTTTTCCTGTTATTTCACTAAAATCTCCAAGGTCACGAACTCGATTACCTGATGCATCTTCAATGTACATGTGCACCTGTTTTACATTGCGCAAGGTGGTAAAGACCGAATAAACACCTTGATTCGCAGCATGTGGAGAGTTGGCCATTCTTTCTTCTGAGAATGTTTTGGTCACTTTATCATAACCAAGTGGTATAGCTGGTTTTCCAAGCCAGTTTTTCTGACCATAGTAAGGAAATAGAGCTGTTTCATGTAAAAATGCATTTTGCTCCCACATCGGTGCATCTAAGTTCTGAGGTTGATCCCAGTCACCATAAAAGCCCATATACGGAATGGTTAAAGACGGAACAGAAGTTTGATCCCCATTTTTCGGAACAAAGCGAACAAATCCTTCAACAAATATATTTTTCTTCAATCCATCTGGAAGTTTAATATCCACCACTAAATCTTGCAGATGACCTTTTTTCACAGTAAAAGTGGCAGGTGTTGAGTCGCTAAAATCTTTTCCGTTGATCTTCGCTGCTGCTCCTTCTATTCGCTTACTATTTAGCTTTAATACTTCCATCGTCCGTTCGTTTTTCCCATCTTTATCTATATCTAGTTCTTTCTGCTCCGTGTCATCTGTTAAAAGATCTAGATACACATCATAGGTAATCTCGTCTGGAGAAGATTTTCCAGCTAACGCCTCTAACTCCAGCATAAATTTTACTTTATTTTTCTTAATCTCTTTTAACTCCACAGCGGCTGCATTTTCTGGCTTAGCAAACTTATCTTTCACTAATACAGGCGTTTTTAGTGCATTGGCAATCTGCATCATCCCTGCACCTTGTTTACGTGGTGAATATGGAATTTTATCTGTTGCAGGGTCCAATATAATTTGAGCTGTGTTCATCAAAGCTGTTTTTACTTGATAGACAGTATTTGAATCTTTATTGACACCTTTTTCATAGAGCGACTGTAACACCAAAGCTCCTGCACCCGCTACATGTGGTGAAGCCATCGAAGTTCCGTTATATACATCATATTTGTTATCAATGACAGTAGAATAAATCTTACCGCCAGGTGCGGTGATTTCAGGCTTAAAATCAAGGGTATGCGGTGCTCCATAGGATGAGAATCCAGACATTGTCCCCTTGGTTTTATTATCTATATAGGTTCCCTGACCCACTCGAGCCGTAATCTGTTCACCATCTTTCAAACGTTGAATCAAGGCGTTTCCTTCAGTGATCCCAGTACTAACTCCTGGAACGGAGCCATAAGGAGAAAAAAGTAATCTGGCATAATCTCCTCGTGTCGCTAAAGGAACCATTATCACTCCTTTTGCTCCTCTTTGAAGAGCAGGAGATTGTACGGATTGCTCACTGCCCTCCCATTGTTGTTCAACCACCACGATTTTGCCTGTTACATCTTTTCCTTCGTAATCCTGAGTACGACCATATCCTACATAAACTAACTCAATCTCTTGATTTTCAGCAAACACATTTGCCAGTTGAACAAAACCTGGATGGCGTTGGTAAATAAGTGGTTTCCCATCTGAAAGAGTAAGTGTGTCCATATGGACTTGATCATTTTCATAAGAAGCTACTTGTAAAGCAAATGGACTTGCACCTGGTGTTCCGACTACTCCAATATCAGGATTTTGAGCATAGGCTGGATGATTATAGGAGACGGATCCACTTTTGGTACTGTAAAATGCGTTTCCAGCTGATGCTACTACTAATACCCCTTGCTCAGTTGCAGTACGAACCGCTTTTTGAATTGGATCTTCTTCAGTCACAAAATTAGCGTCAGCCCCTAAGCTTAAGTTGATGACATCCGCATCCATTTCAACCGCATGATTGATTCCGGCTATGATATCGTCTGCATATGCCCCAGTCCAATTATCGGAAAAGACTTTTTCCGCTAGGATCTGCACATCAGGAGCAATCCCTTTAACCCCGTCTATTTCATTGTTTCCATTGGCTCCAATCGTTCCTGCTACATGCATTCCATGTGAGGTAGCATGAGGAAGAACATCTTGGTCTTGGTCAGCCCAATCGTAACCTGTTGGTACTTTATCTGTATACCAGCGTTCATCTACTGCTGTTTCAGCTAATTTCTCGTTAATAGTGGCAGAGGTCCACTTGGCTTTCTCTTTTCCTTTGTCAGACAGGTTTAGATCTTGATGGCGATAGTCCACTCCGGTATCGACAACAGCAACCACCATCCCCTCACCATGGTAACCTAGCTCTTCCCATACTTTTTTCGCTTGAACGAGGGATTGGCTAGAGCTCATCGTTTGTTGATAAGTTTGTGCAATATGAACACGAGCCACTCCATCTAATTTTTCGATATCTTTGATATTTTCGAACTGTGTATCCATACTGAAGCCATTTATACCTGTCACAAAGTGATGTCGCTCTTTCACATTCAACTTTTTCGTTTTTTTCATTTCTCGAATCAAGGACTGTTGAGCATGTTTTAATTTTTTCTTTTCAGCTTCATTTCCTTTGCCACTGTGTACAGGTTCTCCTGTCATTTCCACAATCACTCGTACAGTATCGGTTGGAGCATATTGATCATATGGCTTGTGGGCTTGGTCTTCTGCCACTTTCTCTTGATCAATCTGTTGGTTCTCTAACAAAGATTGCAATGGTGCTTCATCTTTAGTTTCATCTGTCAAACTAGTCGCAAATTCTATGGGTACCCATTGTGACTCGGTTGAACTGTTATTAGTTTCCGCAAAAACTGTGAATGATGAAAGAAGTAATGATGTTACTGCTGCAGTAGTCATCACTTTAAATGCCTTGATTTTACTCTTGTTCATTAACGTCTCTCCTTTTTTATTTGTTTTAAGTTTTATATTTATTTCACTACTTTTATGAGATTAGAAATTTAATAAAATGACAATTTACTAACTATTCTTAGTAAAAAAATCGGGATCCACTGTGAAGTTCTTCTCTTCTTTGATAGCTGCTTGATAATCAGAATGATTGGGGTCGATCCCAGTGTCCAAGACAGCAAATTTCACGCCTTTGCCATCAAACCCGGCATCCCATAGTGCATGCTCCCCAATCTGCGGAACACTCTTGTCCAGCGTCACACTCTTGTCCAGCGTCACACCCTTGTCCGTGACGAGGGTGACCGTGTGCGTAGCGACGACCGGGCCGTTTTGCTGTGGCTGGGACGCCTAGGTGGCCGGCGTTTCGACGGTGATGTCATCATAAGCAAATGAATTACCAGTACTTGTTGAGTAAAGTACTGCAGTAGCCAAGCATGCGGTTATACATTAATAATTTTTTTCTCCACCTCTCCTCTTCCTAACTAAATAGTAGATTAATATATTTGTAAAAATGTGAAGGTTTCGTGCTGATGACTTAACTTCACTATTAATACGCTGATCTGTCTTTCAACATCAGGTTATTAAATTTTTTCAGCTAATCTAGTATCAACCAGTAATTTATTAAATATTCAGAAATATCACCCGGTTATCCCCTATCATCTCACATTTCTCCTTTTCTGAAAATTAAACATAGGATGTAACTCTAGCTGTTATTGGTTCTAAATCTGCATAAAACAAAAGTACTAAACCAAGAGTGATATAATATGACTCTATTAAAATCACGTATACATTACACCACTTTAAAGATAGTATTGATTACTAGGATAATGATGAATTTTATTTAGTTAATAATTAAATTAAATCTTCCCAAAAGAATAAGTGTAAGTGTAAGTTTTATCCGATTTCTTATTGTAGTGGCATATTCATTATTTCAAAGTAAAAAAATGTAACAAGTATTATCGAGAGTGGCAAATTTAAATATTGCTAGTCCTTAATTTTTCTTATAATTCCTTATTCAACTATAGGGCGCCATTCATAAATAAGAAGGCGTCTTTTTGTGTTTAGCCAGATTATGAAAGAGGATATTGTAATCAAAATAGAGGATCATTATGTGACGCAGTCACATAATGATCCTCTAAAGAAAGCGGTAATTGTGTATCTAATGTAAGCTGTTTTTTCGTTTTTTGAATTATCAATCAATAATAAACCACAAAAAAACAGCTCCCGATTGGAAACTGTTTTATCACAATAATGGTACAGCCGCCTTTGCCGTACATGAATATAAGAAAGTTTTAAACCACCACTCCTCAAAGTGGGTGTTCGCAGAAACATTCTTGCATGTCCTCCTTGTCCTATAGACAGAGGCTTGTCATTCCTGTTTCTATATAAAACTCCCTATTACAGCTTAAAGGTTAAAACTTTATTATCAATACGTACAACGCAGCTTGTTTAATTATAATAATTGATTAGGATTTAAAAATCAATGGGTTTATTTTACTTAATGGTCATCTTCTCATTGAATTGAAAGCTAAGTAATCTCATAAATTGTTAATACAAAGGTTTTGTTATTAAAAGTGGAATAGATTTACATGATAAATGTGCTCTTAAGCTTTTTGGGCAGGTTTAACAAGTGGGATGCAATCAGCTCTTTTTTATGTTTATTGGAAGGAAATCATACAAAAAAAGAAATGGAGTTTAAATGCAATAGTTGTATTTGTTTATCCGTACTTTATTGTCACTAATTAAATTCAAAATATCATTTTCCTAAGGAATTTATAATCAATGTAGTTCGTATAATCGATAAGTGAATACATAAAAAAGGTGGGAACAATTCTATGTTTAAACCAAACCCAGCGAATACTGCAATTGTTATTACTGACCCTCAAAATGACTTTTTGTCTCCAGGCGGAAGAGGATATCATTTGACAAAGGCTAACATTAAACAGAATAATACTTTAGCCAACTTGGAACTACTATTAAGCACTGCCCGTAGTAAAGGTTATCAGCTCTTTGTTTCTCCGCACTTTTTATATCCACATGACTATGATTGGCAGTTTACAGGGAACGAACAAGAGATGTTGATTAGTTTGCGTGTTTATCAGAAATTAAATCAATATAGTCCTCCAACTCCGGAAGCCGATTATGTTCCAACTTTAGCTCCGTATATCTGGGACAAAACAACCGTCATTGCAACACCGCACAAGGTGGCCAGTCCTCAGACAAATGATCTGGTCTATCAACTAAGGCAACGCAGAAAAGAACAAGTAATTTTGGCTGGGGTATTATCTAACGTATGTGTCGAATCCCATATGAGAGATTTAATCGAAAATGGCTTCAAGACAGCTGTTGTTTACGATGCAACTGCCACAATTAGTGAAAACGATTTTCATGCTGCTGTTACGAACTACCGAGCTTTCAGTAGTGCTACATGGACAACACATGAAGCCATATCAAATATGTAATGATACTCATAAATAGGCTACTAAAGAAGAGATTATTCTTTGATTAATTGTAATGTTACAGCCGTTAGGTGCTTTCATTAACGATATCCAATAAGTCCATTCTTATTAAATTAAGATTCAATTACAGTGTGTTTCATTAGATAGATTTCCACCATATCCATTGCTAGTTCCTGAAACTTTCCCATCGTCTTGTAGCACTTTTTCAAATATCTAACCAATCTTGATATAGACTATATCTTGGAAATCTTCTTATCGTAAACGCTCTTAATCTCTTGTTTCTAGGGATAATTTCTTTATAAAATTTGCCTTCCTCACGCGTTTTATTGATCGAAAATATGCTTGCTTGTATGGTATATTTGATCAAACTTTATTTTCCAATTATTGTCTTAGCGTGGGTTTTATGCAATATGTTGGTGGCACCCCATCGCCATCAACCTAACGAAATTAAAGACCCCAAAACGAAAAAAATGAGCTGAATTCTCATGGACAGTAGTGGAAAGATAAAATTATCGTTTTAGGGTACTTCAAAATATTAGCTTGATGGGCATGGGGTACCGTCAGGAAAACCGCATATTTACAACGTTAAGGAAATTCCAAATTAAAAAGCCCAACTTCTCTGCAAATTAAAATAGAAAAATGGGCTTTTCCGTTACTTCATTAAAGCGCCCTTTTCTTGAATAATCCTGTTAAGAAAAAATAAAAGCGAAAAACCCCTAATATCTGTGCGTTAAGCCGAAGATATCGGGGGTTTTTGTATTATCTAAATCCATGCGAAATAATGCAATCATATAGACAGGAGTAATGGCTTTTAAAGAAGTTTTTATTGAATTCCTATTGGAGACGGTAGTTAAGAAGTCCGTGCATTCTTTTTGGCGGTTTGAATGTAATCCTCTACTGCTTGTATAAACGCCCGTGCAGCAAATCCTAAGTATTTATCAGTCCGATAGATAAGACAAATATCCTGACCTGGTGTGGGTTTCGTTATTTTGATCGCTTGAATGTTTTTATCATGAAGATTTTCAAGTAACAGTCTAGGCAGAACAGTTACTCCAATTCCCTTTTCAACCATGGTAATCAATGATGATAAGGTCGTTGTTTCAATTTTGGGTTTAATTCGGAATCCTAATTGTTGACAATGATTATCAATTAATTTGCGGCACTGATGATCAGGAGGAAACATCACTATCTTCATCTCTTGCAAATCGTTAAATTGTATGAACCTTTTCTTTGCAAGTGACGTTTCTTTGGCAACCGCTAAAGAAAATTCTTCATAAAAAAGCGGTATTTGTACAATCCTTTCATCTGGGTTAGGGGATGTTGTCACACCAATATCAATCATTCCTTCAATGACTTGTTCGGAGACTTTAACGGTTTCGACTAATGATAAGGAAACATTCGGATAGGTACTGTGAAAATCTAGAAGCAATGAATTGAACATCAAGTCAGCGTCTCCGGGTAAGACCCCTATGGTGAGAGAACCGCCTTTTATTTGTTTCAGTTCCGAGATGCTTTCCTGAGCTTGTTTTAAATGTGAAAAAATATGCTTACTCTGTTCATATAGCAGTTTACCAGCTTCTGTTATTGTAATCCGTTTACCAATGCGATTAAAGAGAGGGACACCCAATTCACTTTCTAGTAACTTGATTTGCTGGCTCAGGTTAGGTTGAGAAACCATAATTTTCTCTGCTGCTCTTGAAAAATGAAGTTCCTCGCAGATAACCATGAAGTATTCCAACTGCCGCAATTCCATGTTTACTCCCCTTCCAAACATTTTCATAATTATAACTTATCATAATAATAGGAAACACTGCATTGATAAACTATTGGGGGCTAGATATACTTGCATTGTAATTAGTTGTTTGAATTTTTTTAAAATTCGAATGGAGGAATTTGTTATGTCAAATGCATTGTTAAGTACGGCTAAATCTGTTCGCCAAATGGTTATCCAACAGATTCAATCGATTTCAGAGGAGTTATTTGACGTTCAACCCGATCAATTCAACAATACGATTAGATGGAATGTCGGACATATTGCCTTTATTAATGAGTATTTTCTTTCATTAGCTTTACCGATTGAATTCAACCTTCCAGATAACTACGCACAATTGTTTAATACAGGAACCAAGCCATCTGATTGGAATGACATACCGCCGACTAAGGAACAACTTATTCAGAACTTATCAAGCCAGCTAGCTAGCTTTTCCGATATACCTTCGAGCGTATTCGATCAACAAATGCATCCGCCTATTGAACTAGGACCGCTGAAATTCGAAACGTTTGAAGAGGTATTCAACTTTGCGACCGTCCATGAAACGATGCACTTCGCAACCATTTCATGCCTTTTAAAAGTACTACAATACCAAAAAGTATAGGGAGGTATTCAATAAGCCATACTTTGAAACCCATGATAATACGTGCTTCTTCTTTAAAAATTAGGGCAACGGTAAACCGATCGTTTTCATTTCCAGCTGAGCGATGAGCTCCCGGATGTGGGATTATCAAATGTTCCATTTAACTAACGAAGGGCTGCGTTGCATCTCGTATGATCGACGTGGGCATGGCCGCTCGGATGATCCTGGACGAGGGTGCGACTATGACACCTTTGCCGATGATCTTAGTGCATTAATCGACACCTTGACCTTCGTGAAATTACGCTTGTGGGTCACTCGATGGGCTGTGGCGGGATTGTCCGATATCTAACACGCCACGGCAGTGATCTTATCAACCGGATCGTGTTTCTTGCCGGGAGCCTTCCCTTCCCGTTAAAGATGGAAGATAATCCGGGCTGAATAGACAGGAGCTTCATTGAATCGACCCGTGGGGCATTGAAAAAGGATTTTCCACAATGGTTGGCCGACAATGAACCCCCGTAATTCGGTGCTACATTGCCAAATTGCGGCGTTTCATCCAAGATTGGGGAATGGACGAGATGGGATATGCTTCACACTTCACTTATAGCCGTTCTCGATTGTTATAAAGCGGTCCTGGAGACCGATTTCCGAGATGAGATGCGCAAAATCGATGTTCCAACTCTGATCATTCACAGTGACAGCGACAAGTCTATGCCAATCGAAATATCAGGGGAAAAATCAGCACAGCTTGTACCGAATAATCAGTTTGTCGTGTATGAAAACGGTCCGCATAGGTTGTACATGACCCATGCGGACCGTCTCAAAAGGATCTGCTGGCATTCATAAAGGAGTAGCATCACATTGCCCAGTGGCTTCTCGCTCTTGCCGTTCTCGCTATCGGTAAAGGTTTTATTGCCGCTCCTTTAACGAATACCGTACTCGCAAAAATACGAAAGATCGATATTGGTTCCGTGTCGGGTATATTGATGACAGGTTTCCAAATTGCTTATGCAACCGGAATTAGTTTGATCGGCATCGTATGGTTGAACGGACTCAGTTACCTCGCAAATATGATCGGTGTCCGGCAAGCAAACGTTCAAATCTATTCGGATACTTTCAGGCTCTGTCTTTACTTGCTTGCCGCGTATACCAAATTTCTTTTTCCTCTTGCGCTTATTCTAATCAAAAACACCAGATCGAAAACGGCGCAATCGGTATCAGACAGTTAATTCTTACGAAAATTGAGGTGTTTATCTATGAATCAAAATCAACATGTGGAAAAAAGCATGAATGGTGACAAATTTATTCGATATGTTTTGTTAGCGAATGGCTTCTCTACAGGACTAGTTGGGTTAATTTTGATCTTTTTCTCACATTTTTTGGCAACCTTGACGGGTCTGGATCGTTCATCTATGCTAGTCGAAACGGGAATTTTCCTAGTAATTTTTGTAGCTTTTGTTTTTTGGACGGTAAGAATGCCGTTTATTCCTCCAATGTATGTGCTTATCTTTTCTGTGGTAGACTTTCTCTGGGTTATTGGGAGCATTTTTCTGATTGCGAAGGATGGAATCTGGTTTAAGATGACGTATTTTGGAATATGGGCTGTTGTTCTTATAGCACTCGTAGTTGGTGTGTTTGCCATATTTGAGTTTTATTATTGGTGGATAAACAAACCTCAGAAGAGATCTCACTAATGCCGTTATGCCGATACAATGTGGTTTGAAATCCTACGAATAAGCAAGAGTTCGTGAGAATAACGTTTACACTGAGGGAGAAAAAAAAGCAAATAACCTAGGATTTTATTTGTTTATTTTCTTTAACGTTGTAATTCAGCATTTTCCTGACTCTACCCCCATACCCATCAATCGAAGTAAAAATAATACCCTCAAAATGAAAAAACGCTATGCTTATCGTAAGAAGTTTACGAGAAAGGATGGCGTTTTTGATGAATCTTATCATTTCAAATGAACTGAATCTTTTCGTACAAGAGCTACATTATTTTTTATCTCCAGTAGGCCTACAAGACATCGCTAAACAAGTTGGCTTTGTACAACGATCTAGTAAGTATCAAGCAAACGAACTCATCGCCCTTTGCGTATGGCTCAGTCAGGAAATCGCTAGCACATCACTTACACAATTGTGCAGTCGGTTAGAAGCTTCCACTGGGGTACTGATGAGCCCAGAAGGACTGAATCAACGCTTTAATCCAGCAGCCGTCACATTTCTTCGAGAAGTCTTTACTTCTCTTCTCACACAAAAACTCTGTTCAAATCAATCGCTTTCTGCACACATGATTTCTACTTTCAATCGTATCCGTATTTTTGATGCAACAGTGTTTCAACTGCCTAATCATTTCTCCACTGACTATCAAGGTTCAGGTGGGAGTAGTAATACGGCAGGCGTGAAAATCCAACTGGAATATGATTTACTGAGTGGTCAATTTCTTAACGTGCAGCTTGGATCAGGAAAGAATAATGATAAAACATACGGTACCAACTGCCTTGAAACCGTAGAGGCGGGCGATTTATGTTTGCGTGATCTTGGTTACTTCGATTTAGGAGACTTACAAGCCATTCATGATAAAGAGGCTTACTATATCTCGCGGTTGAAGCTGAATACACGCATTTATATCAAGAACTCTGAGCCAGAATACTTCAAAAATGGCACGTTAATAAAACAAACAGAATACATCCAGCTTGATATGAAACAAATTATGTCTGGTCTAACCCCTGGTGAAACGATGGAAATCCCCGACGCATACATTGGCCAAAAACAGAAGCTTCCAGCACGTGTCATTATCCATCGTTTAACCAACGATCAAACGCAAACACGCCTGAAAAACCAAACGATACGTGAAACGAAGAAAGGCATTATCATGAAGGATAAAAGTAAACGTTTAATGAACATGAATGTATATATCACGAACACGTCGCTAGAAGAAATACCGACGAACTACGTGCATTCATTGTATTCACTTCGTTGGCAGATTGAGATTTTGTTTAAAACGTGGAAGTCATTCTTTGAAATTGATGAATGTAAAAATATTAAAAGAGTACGCCTATATATGGACAACTCATTGGCATTCTCCACTGTTCTTCTACGATGTTTCAAATGCGACAGCTTCTGCTTGAAAAGAAAAAGCAGGAGTTGAGTGAATACAAAGCGATTTAAATGATTAAAGATTACTTTCCGTTACTGTTTCAAGCGATAGCAGTTGGCACAGAAGAACTTTTGAAAATTCTTCATCGTCTTTATCAACTGCTCAAAAAGAACGGTCGTAAATGTCATCGGTATAAGAAGATGACCGTCTTTGATATTCTAGGGGTTGTGTATGAAACGACGGTGAAGTATAGACAAGCTGCCTAGCGAAAAAATCGCGTTTTAATTGGTATCTTTGGCATGCCTATTTTTCCATCACTCGCTAGTTTTGAAACAAAGATCATTTCGTATCTAGTAATTTACGTTGTTAGCTTGATGGGTATGTGGTGGCACCCCTAGTTCAACTACGAACTCTTTACTCGCTGCTGTTTTGCGGTTGCAAGTTGGCGTAGAAGATTTCCTTGTTCACCACCCGTGCGTTATCTTGGTCCTGTAAAGTGTAAACCATACGTCTTTCATCACCAGGGAATATAAATACGACCTCAGTAGCATGGAAGGGCTTCATGGTCTCCATGAGGTGCCACACCTTACTATAGATCTTGTAGAGCTCATCCTTTTCCGGGCTTGTGTATTGTTCGGTATCGATATCCACTTCCAACGAGTAATGGGTCAACTGGTCGTCGAAGCGTGGACTCAAGCTCCATATGGCCACTTCTTCCTGCTCTTGGAAAGTGTAGAGCTTGTCGAATTGATGTTCGAAAGCCCTATAGAGAATGTTTTTGATCTGTTCGAGGGTCTGTTCCTTCAGCTCCTTCTCACTCAGTAAATCCGTACTATTGCCGAATCGATCGTGTTGATATTCGTTCACGCCTTCCAAGATAAATACGTGGTCCATGTCCACTAAAAGATTAGGGCTTTCATCTTTCGGCAGCCGCTCGTCCTGGTAAATCATGTGTAGCTCATAAATCTTATGCTGCTGGCCATCCTCAAAGAAAGCTTTCGCCTTACGGATCGTTTCGTCCATATTAGTTAACGTGACCGGAACGTATTGGCTCGGCTTCTCTCGAATCGCCTTATCAAAGTAAAACGGTTCGTCCGCTTTCACCGCTTCCCAGTACAAGGAGATAAGGTCCTGTGGCTCGATGCCAAAATGCTTCTCCACCAGTTCCGGATAGTGATAGAAATAACGAGTATCCCGGTAATCCTCCCCTAACTTTCCCCAGTATGGCAGTCCACCTTCAGCGTGGGCACCGCTGTTACGCTCGGCAATAAAGGTGGTGGTGGGTTCGTCCTTCGGAGAAACGACAAGCATCCGGTAGCCGTCCTCGTTACGTTCTAGTCTGTCCGTCACGAGAAATTCGACCCCATGCAGATCCTCCATTTTGCCCAGGATTTTACGTTCGTACACATACCCGCTCTTCGAGAAGAAGTATAAATAAATAATGACGACTATCAAAACCATGATGCCAAATAAAAAAAACGAAATCCAAACCCAAGTATTCCTTTTCTTTTTGTGGGCATTCACTTTCCTATCAATCCTCTCACTCATGTATTTTACAATCTTAGTTGTCCGAATCGGCCCCCAAAATTCGCTTATACGATTTTTCGGTCAACCTCAGTTACACTTCGGATCAACATATAATCTCCTGGCTAAACTTTTGTAGATTGATTTACTAATACATCTGCTAATTTAGATAAACGTCTATCCATTATAAAGACTCATTATCATATTCAATCTAAATTCGTTTTATTTGTCATAAAATAAACCTACTTAAATTAAATTTCTCCATTTTATTACAAATTCCTTTAAAATGCCTAAGTATTATTATGAAGTCTTTATCTGACACAGTAATTCACTCATTTAGAACAGTTGTAAGTGACTACAGTTCACAGCACGGTCTAATTATCGCTAGAAAAGGATTTCAAGCAGGAGCTTATGAGGCAACTAAAAACACAAATATACATTTACTTGCTTGGCAAGAGCTTTTATCATTTTTTGAAAAACGTTGGTTACAAAGTGTGTGGTAATTGGTAGGACAAAGAGAATATGATTTTTCGGAAAAGCAATATGAGGTAACTCAAAGAGATGAATGGATTAATAAAGGTATAGGAGAATTGTTACAAGTAGGTCCAGACATTGTTCCTCCGACAAGAGAATAGGTCCCTTTAATGGTTAAACAGTATATAACAGTTTTTTTCAAAGTGACCATCAACACTGAAAATGAAAAATCGCCGCTCATCTTCCGTTAATGGGAGTGAGCGGCGACACGTAGACCGCAACTATGTTGGGGTTTACGGTGCTTTTAGTAATGGATTAGCTTTTTCCGTTTACTCAGCGTCGGTTGCGAAATATCCTTGCTGCACAGCTTGTTTCACCCAATCCACAAGCGGAGTGCCGGGAACGGCAATTCGCATTTCATCAATGACTTGTTCTGGCTTGGGCAGTGAATGAATATTTAATCCCGTCCATTTGTACGTGTCGGCTAGGCCTGCTGCTGTTTCCTTGCCCAATACTGGACCTATTGCTTCTTCGAACGCTTCCACTGGGAGAGAGAAAAACTGTATTTCTTGATCCAATGCAGCACTGAATTGCTCAGCCAGTTGATTTCCAGTCAGCGCCTCAGGACCTACAATATACAGTGTTTGCCCTGCTAGCTCTGGATGGTTCAGTGCATATACTCCGTAAGCAGCCATATCTTCCATGCTAATCCAGGCGATTGCGAGATCAGCTGGTACTGGGTAAGCTAGTGTCTGGTTACCTACAACACCGGGGATAAGGAAGTTTTCCATATATAGTGTAGGTTTAAGGATGATAAAAGGAATGCCACTTTGCTTCACATAGGCAATCAATTCTCTCTTAATCTCAAAGACAGCGACATCTGTAGCATCATCCGGAACGATACCACTGGTATTAATAACGAGAAGCTTAACATTTGCCTTTTTAGCGGCATCAACAGTATTGCGGATGAATTGTCGATTACGCTCTAGGTCATAGTTCACTGGCAACAGCAGGAACACTTTGCTGACTCCATTATGTGCTGAAGTAAGACTGTCTGCATCTGACAGATCGCCAACAAAAGCAGAAATGCCTTGCTCTTGAAGCTGAGCGGCCTTGTCCGAACTTCTTACGATCGTATGAACGGTGTGTCCTTCTTTCAAAAGCTTGCGGGCGACTGCACCTCCTTGCACACCGCCAGCTCCATAAACCAATACTTTATCTTTAGTTGCCATTGTCCAACATCCTTTCGTATACTAAAAGTAAATTTTTCATTATAGTAAAATAATATACGTTAACATTCAAATATATAAGTACGCACATTCATGATATATAGTATCCTTAAGGATACCTTGAAAAAGGAGTGAAAAAGAGTGGATAAACAAAACACACCATGGATACAATGTCCGGTTGAATTAACGGTCAATATGGTCGGAGGCAAGTATAAGCTGATCATTTTGCACAAGCTTGCGACTCATGGGATTAGGCGGTTCAATGAATTAAGAAGGGAATTTCCCAATATTACGCAGCGTACACTTACTCGCCAGCTGCGTGAGCTTGAAAGCGATGGGCTGATTAATCGACAAGTGTATCCTGAAATTCCACCCAAAGTAGAGTATTCATTATCAGAGACCGGGAAGAGCCTTTATCCTATATTTCTTCAAATAGAGAAATGGGGCCTCGAATATATGGAAAATAATCCAAAATAATGATAGGTAGTAACAAGTAGGTGCCGGCGGGCGTCTCGAACGGCTACCCATGCAATAGCACGATAGTATAAAAAAGATTGGATTAAGCCTGAACAACATACTTAACCAATCTTTTCTTATATAATTAAACCTTCCTTATTGCGGGTGGTGACAGCTTCACTAGTACTCCCCCATGCCCATCAAGCTAACAGGAGTGGAAAAAATTTATGTTGATTCTGGAGCACATCTTTTACCTCGTACATATCTTTGGGGTGAAAATGCCAAAGAAGACTTCTCATAATAAAAGCATATGTATTGCTCAACATAGAAATAGCGATACTTATTTTGAAGAATCGCAGGTAAACCGCAACTTATTCACTGTGGATTTCAAAGCAGAAATAACTAAAGGGCAAATTTTCTTCTTTTAGGTGCATTTCTGATTTTGCAATGTCCATCATTTTTGGCTGAATATCTTTTAAACACTCCTTATATTTCTCAAGTACTTTTTTATAAGAATTTACATCGTTATTTCTACATAATGAATATAAAATCGACCCGATCCTCAATCATTAAGTGCTCTCGGTGTATCAATTGGATCCATACAATATTAAACTCCCGTTCGTTTAAGTACAAACCTTCACAATCTTTTCTAAACATTAACATGAGTATATCCAATTTTCTTTAAAGTGGTTGTTCAACAATCTGGCCTTAAACATAAAGAAAGAGCGTAATTCTTGCTGCAGAATTGCGCCCTTCAATGGAAGAACATGGGTTTGTTTTTGTATTTTATTTTCTATTGCCGTTTTTGTTCCGTTACAACCTCCTATAATCACTAAGCTATCTTTCATAGACCCTCTCTTTTAATAGATGAGTGGTTATAGAAAAGAGCAAACCTTTTTAAGATCTGCTCTCTTACTTGTAATAAGTGAAAGTTAATTTTACGAATCACTTATGAGTGCATTATACTGTTTCAATGTGGAATACGGCACTCAGTTTCTACATCGAAAAAGTGGGCTTTGTTCATATCTAATGCTAATGTTAATTGTTGGCCTGGTTTCACTTCTGTATTAGCATCAACACGTGCAACAAAGTCTTGATCGCTAATTTGGGAATAAACCATGGTTTCAGCCCCCATCAACTCTGCCACATCTACCTTAACGGTTATTTTTGTATCTTTTGACATATCAATGAACACAGGGTCATTATGGAAATTTTCTGGACGAACTCCTAAAAGGATTTCTTTATTAGCATAGCCTTGATCAAGTAGTATTTTCATTTTTTTTTCTGGCACCGCAATACTTACTTTACCGATTTGAAAGGCTCTATCTTTTAGTATCCCCTTAAAGAAGTTCATCGCAGGAGAGCCGATGAAACTGCCAACAAATACGTTTTCAGGTTTTTCATACACTTCTTTTGGTACACCAACTTGTTGAATAATCCCATCTTTCATCACAACAAGACGAGTTGCCATTGTCATGGCTTCTGTTTGATCGTGTGTGACGTAAATGGTGGTCGTCTTTAATCGCTGATGTAATTTAGTGATTTCAGCACGCATTTGGACACGCAGTTTTGCATCCAAATTGGATAAAGGCTCATCCATCAAGAAAACTTTTGCATCTCGAACAATTGCACGTCCTAAAGCAACACGCTGGCGCTGACCGCCGGAAAGAGCTTTTGGTTTACGTTCCAAATATTGTTCCAGGCCGAGAATGTGCGCAGCATCTTTTACGCGGCGGTCAATTTCATCTTTTGAAAATTTGCGTAACTTTAGACCAAATGCCATATTATCATATACACTCATATGCGGGTATAAGGCATAGTTTTGGAATACCATCGCAATATCACGGTCTTTTGGCGCTAAATCGTTTACACGTTGACCATCGATATAGAAATCACCTTTCGATATCTCTTCAAGTCCAGCAATCATACGGAGAGTCGTTGATTTACCGCAGCCTGAAGGGCCAACGAATACAATAAATTCTTTATCTTGAATATGAAGATTAAAGTCTGTAACGGCTGTAACATTTTTATCATAAATTTTATATATGTTTTTCATTTGCAATTGAGCCATGTTTTAATCCTCCACTTGAACTTCTTATAACTATCAAAAGCAATTACTTTTTTAAGCTTATTACATACTTCATTTGAGTAAATTATTCGCTTCTTTTGCTGCGTCTTCAATAGCTTGATCTACAGTTTTTTGGTTATTTAAAGCTGCATCAATATTATCTTGAATCACTTTGTAAATACGCGTGCCATCAGCCCCTGAATAATTATTCCAAGGAACCATATCTTCAAGCTGTGTATACGTTACCTTAGCTAGTGGATTTTCTTTAAAGTAAGCACCTAACTCCTGTCCTTCAACAGCACTTTTACGTGTTGCCATATAGCCCATTTCCTTTGCAACAATTGTTGTACCTTCAGTCGATGTAGCGTATTTTATAAACTCCCATGCTCCTTTTTCTTTTTCAGGTGTAGACTTCATGACATAAAGGGTATTTCCTCCAGCAGGGATTTTACGTTGTTGATCTCCATCTGTTGGGAAAGGTGCTACTCCCAATTCAAAATTACTTGCATCCTCAATTTGATTTAATGCACCTGTAGAATATGCATACATTCCTAATTTTCCAGATGTAAAGGATTGTAGTGGTTGTGACCCTACCATTTTTGGCATCGATTTATCGTTATTCACTAGGTCCACCCAGTGTTGAAGTGCTTTTTTACCTGGCTCTGAATTAAAAGCAACCGACTTACCATCATCAGCTGCCATCTGACCTCCCATTGTTTCTACCATCGCTTGGAACATCCAGGCCCCAGATATTGTATAATCATAGAACATACCATATTGATCACCAGCTGTTAAAGTTTTGGCAGCTTCACGTACTTCTTCAAACGTTTTTGGAGGATTTTCTGGATCTAATCCTGCCTTTTTAAACATATCTTTATTGTAATAGAGAACAGGTGTACTTACTGCAAAAGGCATGGCATACTGTTTTCCATCTTTCCCCTTACCAAGTTCTAACATATTCGGGTAAAAATCAGATAAATCTGTTTGTTCTTTATCAATAAATGTTTGCGCCGGAACAATAGGCATATTATCATTAAAATAATTCGTAAAATTCAATCCACTCATCACAACATCAGGAAGCTTTTTAGTCACGAGTAAAGCTTGTAATTTTTCAACTAACCCTTCGTAATTCCCTGATTCGAAAACAGGTTTTACAACGTACTTAGTTTGGCTTTTATTAAAATTATCCGCAATCTTTTCAATAGATTTACCCTGATCTCCACCTAAAATATGCATAAATGTTAGTTCAATAGGTTTATTGCTTGATTGTGTGGAACTCTCTGATGGATTTGATGTGTTTGTGCAAGCTGCTAATATACTAAAAGTAAATACAATTACTATCAGGCTTAATAATGTCTTTTTCATATCATTTTCCCCTTTTCATTTTTTCATTTTTTTATTTATTACCCTTTAAGGCCAGAGTTGGTAAATCCTTCAACAAATTTCTTTTGTGAGAAGAAATATAGAATTAAAATCGGTAGAGTGGATAAAGTAGCGACTGCCATCGTTGGTACCATTTCAATCATTCCTTCACTTTGAAATCTTACAAGCGCTACTGGCAGTGTAAGTTTGTTTTCATCTGTTAAGACTAAAAGCGGCCAATAAAAGTCATTCCAGTGGCTTACAAACAAAATGATGCTAAGCGCTGTCAGCGCAGGAACAGAAGCCGGCAAGTAGATATGTCTTAAAATTCTAAGATGTCCACAACCATCAACCGCAGCTGCTTCTGCTAATTCTTTTGGTATGCCCATCATAAATTGTCTGAGTAAGAAAATCGCATAACCACTAGCCATATGCGGAATTATGACCCCCTTAAAGGTGTTAATCCAATCCATCATATTAATAGTTATAAAAGTAGGGATCATCAGTGCCTGTTGCGGAATAATCATCGTCGCTAAAACAAAGTAAAATAGTATATTGCGTCCTGGAAAATCGAATCTTGCAAACGCATATGCAGCTAAAAATGCTATGATAACTTGTGAAATAGTTTGTACAACTGCAATAAAAGTACTATTTAATGCCCAGGTCAAGACGGGCGCTTGTTCAAACACTTGTTTAAACCCGTCCAAATTAATAGATGAGGGGAAGAACCATAAACTTTCCTCGAATACTTGGTCAGGTGTCTTTACAGAAGTACTAATCATCCATAAAAACGGGAGAAGTGTAAATGCAACTACTACGATTAAAATAAGATGAATAAAGTATTTTTGAACTTGATTTGCCACTTTTCCATGCATAGTCTTCACCTCCCTTACTAATAATGTGTTTTCGATTCCATTAATCTTATTTGTACAATAGCCACAATTAAAACAATAATAAAGAAAATCATAGATAAGGCACTTGCTCTGCCAATATCAAAAAACTGAAAGGCTTCTTGATACACCTGATAAACGAGAACATTCGTTGAATTATTTGGTCCTCCCTGTGTCATAACACTTATAATGTCAAACACTTGAAAAGAATGAATAATACTAACGACTAAGACAAATAAATTTACTGGTGACAGCATTGGGATGGTGATGGAAGTTAATTTTCTCCACTTTCCTGCACCATCAATATCAGCAGCTTCATAAAGCTGCTTATCAATCCCTTTTAATCCTGCAACGTACAGGATAAAATTATATCCAACTGTTTTCCATACTCCTACGATAACTAAACTCCACATCGCCCATTTCGGATCATTTAACCAGTTAGGCCCTGAAATCCCTACTATAGCAAGAAGTTGGTTAATAATTCCGTTATTTCCATGTAATAAGTGAACCCAGATAATACTTGTAATAGCAGTAGATGTAACTACAGGAATAAATAAAAGGAAGCGATACAATTCAGAAATTTTCCCTAAGCTCTCTACTAATACAGCCAACAATAAAGCGATAATCATCGTTGCAGGTACAGTCACTATTGCATAAATAAACGTATTTTTCATTGATTTCCAAAATACTGGGTCGGAGAACAGACTTTTAAAGTTATCTAATCCAACAAATTGCATGTCAGAAATTAAATTCCATTGCATAAAACTTAATATAGAAGAAAAGATGAATGGAAATATAAAGAAAATGCTATAAAGAATCAATGCTGGTGCTAATAAAGCATATGCCCAAGCTGCTTTTTGTAATTTTTTGAACTGCTTCTTAGTTGGTACTGCTTTTGAATTTGTGTTTAACGTATCACTAGTAGTTTCCAAACTCAAAACAGTCCCCCCTCTCGACATAAAATTTAGTAGTGTAAAGACATTTTAGATCGGTGAAAACTATTCATTTTGTTTTAATGACATTTCCTTAATATATAAATCTTTTAGATGTTCGATAGTTTTGACAGTAAAATCTGGTTGGAATTCTAATGCTTTTGGAAAAGCCTTACTATGCGAAATCCAAATGGTTTTTAATCCAACGTTAAACCCGCCTTGTATATCTGTTAAAGGATTATCACCTATCATGACACATTGATCTAACGTTTCATTTGAGTGTTGTAAAATATACTGATACGGATAACTATTAGGTTTCCCAACAAAATCAACATCCGTTAGTTCTGAAACAGCCTGAATAGCTGCAAATAATGCACCCGTTTCCGGGACATTCTCTCCTCCCAAGCCTGGGTGATGAAGGTCTGGATTTGTTAAAACTAATTTGGTCGCTCCTTTTAATTGCTGAGAACATTTGTATAGTTTTTCATAGGTAAACTCTGTGTCTCTTCCCACTACAATAAAATCACAAGGTTCATTGCTAATAAGATTTACAATATGATGACCTTCTGATTTTATTGATAGTTCCAACTCTTGTGAGCCTATTACAATAACTTTTAAACGGCCGAACTTTTCATACAAATATTTCCCTATTATTTCCGTCATAGTAATAACAGGCGCTTTTTTAATATCGAGACCCATACCATATAGTTTCTTTCTAATCGTTTCAGACGTATCCCTAGAATTATTTGTTAAAAAATAAATCTTTTTCTTATGTTTCATTAAAGTTTCAATTAATTCCTTAGCCCCTGGATACAAGGTTTGGCCACTATAAATGCAGCCATCTAGATCAAAAATATAAACAGATAATCCATTTAAACTTACATTCATTTTCCAACACTACCTCTTTCCATACTTAATAAAACAAAAGGAGAAAACCAGTGAATAGCCAGACTAATCCAATGGGAATGCAATCCTAACCCCAAAAATAGTCTCAGCTATACCTAGGTTTTCTCCATATACTCCACCTAAATAAACTGACATTTATTCACTTCATCAATATCCTTAATTCACTTTCATTGTACACTACTGTTTTTAATAGAATGTATGATAAAAGTTAAGACTCTGTAAATTTATTACTCATGAAGATAGTACAGGTGATTTATAAACTTCTTCTATAACTTGACCATCAGCATTTGGAAGTTCCCTACCAATAAGTTTTGATATAGTAGGAGCTACGTCAACTGCTTTTATTAAAGGTAATTCTACTCCATTACGAATAGCTGGACCTGAGGCAACAAAGATCGCTTTCATTATATCCTTAGTCGGTAAATAACCATGCGTTCCAGCCATATTGTCTAAATGAATTGTCTTTGATTGTGCATTGTTCGTATCATTTATTCCAGAATGTCCATATCCCTGAAATGTTTCTATTTGCTTAGGATGTGCTCCAAACTTCCAATCATCTGCTGCTTCAATAACAAGGTCTGGAGCAAGGCGTGCATTATCTTCTAGTGTTGGCACCCCTAATTGCGAGAAACTTTCCGGGACAAAAATGGTTTCTACAGACTCTTGCTGCTCTAATAATTCTTTTACTTGTGCTAATAATCTTGCTTTCTCAACTGGGTCCTTTTCTTGAATATAGATGAAGCCTGAGCCAGATTGAGAGATGTGTAGAACCTTACTATTCTCGAAACTTTCTGAGATCCATCCCTTTTCTTCAAATATATAATTAGGATTAAAAACATTTATATAATTTTGATGCCCATGATCTGACATAATAAAGATATTCGTTTGATCATAAATGCCTTCTTGCTTTAAAGTACTTAGGATGTCTCCTATCCTCTCATCAACATATTCGATAGACCATAAGATTTCTTCTGCATTTACTCCAAAATCATGTTGATAGCTGTCAGGTAACAAGAAGTGTAATTGTAGTAGATTTGGACGATGCTTCCTAATCAGGTATTTTGAAATTTCTGCTGTCAGCCAATCTTGCATATGTCCACGAGCGTGATCTAAGCTCCAAATAGCATATTTATCAACTGGTAAACCTGCTTCCTTTAATTCATTCCAAAAAGAGGTTGTGCTAAATTTCTCAAATAATTCTTGATTATAAAATTCTGGAATATTAAAATCTATAGATTTTGCTTCTTTTGTTAACGGCCAACAAATAGATGCCGTAGTCCATCCATTCTTTTTGGCGAGATCATAATATGTTTCTTGTAAGAGAGTTTCTTCTTTATTTACATGGACATCACCCGCATAACAAATAACCTCTTGTTTTTCTCGATCAAAAGACCAGTTCCCCACGACACCATGCTTACTAGGATAAGTACCAGTCACAATACTAGAATGAATAGCCCAAGTCTCGCTTGGATAAATACTTTCCAATCCTCTCGCTACTGCTCCATTTTGGATTAAACTGCGCAAATTAGGCGCTTGAAGTTTCGGATTTTCCAAATAGTGTTGAGCAAGTCCATCGATGCTAATTACTATTACATATTGATTATTTTTTTTCGACATATTGGAACCTCCTGGAAAATGAAGATGTTAGAGTGATTTAAATATATTTAAATCCCATAATGATTGGTCACCGATTGCAGTAGCAGTAGCTCCTGCTTTTAAAGCTTCTCTTACCTCATGCTCCTCTTTGATTAAACCAGCAGAGATAATTGGGCAAGGAATTTTTTGCTTTAAATCTTTAATAACTCTAGGCATTAATCCTGGCATAATTTCTACAGCATCTGGCTTTACATCTAGAACATTTTTTATTCCTAATTCATAAGCTTGAGTGTCAAGTAAAAATAAATGTTGAACAGTAAGAATCCCCTCTTTTTTTGCTGCAAGAAGTAAATGAGTTTTAGTAGTAACAATTCCATCAGGCTTTACCTGCCTTGATAAATATTTAATACCTTCTTTATCTTTTGCTAGTCCCTTAACAAGGTCAACATGTATAAAGATCTTTTTATCATTGCTTCTAGCAATTTTTACATTTTCTTCTAAAGTTAAGATATCACCTGTCATTAAAAATATGGTATCGATAGGTGTCTGGACTGCATAATTCATGTGGTTAACATCCCTTACGGCTGCTATGACGGGATTGTTAATAGAAAATTCACTCACTCTTACATCCCCCTATTTTTTCAGATGGAAACTAGTATATAGTAAAATTAAAAGGAGAAAACACATTTGCCTAGCTTTAACACAATATACATATATAAAATATTAATATATTTGTATATTGTGAAAATTAGCTATACAAAGGTTTTCTCCTATTCTCCACCTATATAATCAACTAATATTCATTTATGTTTATTAATATTGCCTATTACAAGTTTTATAATACCAATAGTTTATAAATAAAATATTAACTATGTTTTAATGTTTTGTAAATTTTGTTCCCGTGCAAAATATAGCTGTATAAATAGTGGTTTTTTTTTGCGACTTCTTATTCAATTAATTTTCCCGATCGGAAGACATTTTTTTAATTAACTGTAGCCTTGAAATAAAGTTTGATTAAAAAAACTCTATAAACCTTGATAAGAGAACAAATAAAAAAAGCGTGTTTTGAAAAAAAGATTGATCATTTCTGTGAACCTTATTCTAGGATAGCGCCCAATTGTTGAAGAGCATTAATGTGTCAATCACCCGTTAGTACAATAAGAAAAAAAGAGCGATGATATTAAAATATCCAATTATCGCTCCCAAAAGAATTCTAGATTATTTAATGAAACGTATAAATCGCTTTTTACCAATTTGTAATACGTCTTCATTCATTAATACACGGTCTAACTCATCTTCATTTATTTTTTCTTTATTGAGCTGTACTCCATTTTGTTTAACTAAACGTATAAATTCGCTTTTACTTTTTACGATTCCTTTTTCAAGAAGCTGTGGAATGATGGCTTCAACTGTTTCTGCACCAATTTCTATTAAAATTTTAGGAATGTCATCTGGTATTTCTTTTTTACTAAAAGCCGTTTCAAAATACGTTATCGCTCTTTTTGTTTCTTCTTCTCCCCAGTATAAATTCGTGATGATTTTAGCTAATTTAAGTTTAATATCTCTTGGATTAACTCCTTTTTCAAGAAGCTGTTTAATGTTTTCTATTTCATCTGGATGTTCATCCGTTGCCAACTCAAAGTATTTAACAATGAGGCTATCGGGTACTTCCATAACCTTTTTAAACATTACTTCTGCCGGTTCATTTACTCCGATATAATTTCCAAGACTTTTGCTCATCTTTTCTATACCATCAAGACCTTCAAGCAAGGGCATGAAAATGGCAATTTGCTTTTCTAATCCCAAATGTTTTTGAAGTGTACGACCCATTAGAATGTTAAATGTTTGGTCTGTACCGCCTAATTCAATATCCGCTTGGACCTCTACCGAATCGTACGCTTGCATTAGTGGGTAAAAAAATTCGTGAATTCCGATTGGTACTTGATTTTTATATCTGTTTTGGAAATCATCACGTTCCAATATTCTCGCAACTGATGTGGTTGCTGCCAATTTAATAACTTCCTCGAATGTTAATTTTGAAAGCCACTCACTATTAAAGTGGACAGCTGTTTTTTCTGAATCTAACACTTTAAAGATTTGTTCAAAGTATGTTTTTGCATTTGCTTTAACCTGTTCGTCACTTAATGCTACTCGGCCTTTTGCTTTTCCTGTTGGATCCCCAATACGACCTGTAAAATCACCGATAATAATTACGACTTTATGACCTAGATCTTGCATCTGTTTTATTTTTCTTAATACAACTGCATGACCTAAGTGAATATCAGGTGCAGAAGGATCAAGCCCTAATTTAATAGTAAGCGGAGTCTGTAACTGGTATGACTTCTCTAATTTAGCCAGTAACTCTACCTCGTTTACTACTTCTTGAACACCTTTCATGATAATTTTTAATTGTTCTTCAGGTTTTACAAACATACTAACATCTCCTTGAAATATTATTTCTAATATTGCAAGTTCTATAAGAAGCAAAGGATAATAAAAAAACGCCCTTTTGGATTAACCAAAAGGACGATTCATCTCGTGTTACCACCTTTAATTCATAAGCAACTCACATTGCTTATCTTAATAAGTACAGTCGTTTGACGATACTTTAACACATGATTACGGGTGCTTATCCGGTGTAGCCTACTAAGGAAATCCTGTTCGGTACACAGCTCCAAGATGTATTCACAATCGTTCAACATGCACCTCTCATCAACCGGTAACTTTCTGTCTGTTTACATGATTGCTACTCTTTCTTATCATAGCCTTTTTTCTTATACTCCGAAATGTTTTAAACAAATCTTCGTTATGCAGATATTAATGTTATTGATTCTATCTATGTTATTTAAATTTGTCAATTCAGTAGATTCCTAACCCAGAAAATGGCTCTATTACTGAAAAAGGCACAATTCCTTTTCATGAAGAAAGACGCTTTCCTTATTTCAGAAAAGCGCCCGATCGTAATATAAGGTCAGCCAGTTTTTTCTGGTTGACCTTTTTTCATGAGGTCTTATGATAGCGGTAGTCGGGGTAGAACGCAGCGCCCGTGGGACTGGATCCCGTCAGCAAAACTGTTCACCCCCTACTTGTATAAACATGTTTTAGGCTGGTTGGGACATAGATCCCGTTTAACAAGCGAACCTATGGCATTACAAGGAGTTTAGTGGTTACCGACTAATTCATTTCTAGGAGGAGATTGATAAATGAATCCAGTGATTGGTCTGGATGTTTCAAAAGGAGAGAGTCAGGTTCAAGCCTTTTTAGATAAAGGAAAACCTTATCGTAAAAGCTTTAGTGTAAAGCATACTTTGGATGGTTTAGATAGTTTATTAGATTTCTTAAAGGAGGTTACGATAGCATCAGAGGGGATGAAACCTTCGGTTATCTTGGAATCAACTGGTCCTTATCATTCCCCTGTTGTCCAGTTTTTAGATGAACAAGACTATGTGTATATTATGGTGAACCCTCTTGTGTCTCATCGCTCACGTAGTGCCAATCTTAGAAAGGTAAAGACAGACCCTGTAGATGCGTACCAACTTTGCGAGCTATTCTACAAGGAAGAGTTAGAGCCTCATAGAAAAAGAGGAATTCAGTTATTAAATCTAAGAAACCTCACCAGACAACAGGAAGCAATTGTAGGTGTCTCATCGCAAACAAAATTACAATTACAAACTCTATTGGATCAAGTATTTCCTGAGTATCGAGGTGTTTTTGGAGCTCTATATTCCAGAGTCTCTTTAAATGTCCTTAATACATTTCCTACATCAGAGTCTGTATTAAAAGTATCAAAGTCAGCGTTAATCGACATTATTTCATCCTTGTGTAAGAGTCGATCAAATCAGTGGGCTGAAGAGAAAGCAGAGAAACTTATTGAGGCGGCTGAAAGAAATCCATTTCAACATAATATGTACGACAGTCACATCTTTAATCTTAAGATATTAATCAATATCGTTCTTCAATACGAAGAGCACCTATCGAAGTTAGCAGCTGAAATAGATGCCCTCGCTGAAGAATTGGAAGAATATAAGATTATCCAATCTATCCCTGGTATCGGAGAAAAAATTGCGGCAACAATCATCTCAGAAATTGGAGAGATAGAAAGGTTTAATCACCCTAAAAAGTTAGTTGCATTTGCAGGAATAGACCCTAGTGTTTACTCTTCTGGTCGATTTACAGCTACAAAAAACAAAATTACTAAACGAGGATCTAGCCGATTAAGACGATCTCTATATATGGCTGTAAGATGCGGAATTCGTGATACCAGAAAGCAAAAGACAACAGATGAGATCATTGCAAGAAACAAAAAACTACGAGAGTTTTATGATAAAAAACGCGATGAAGGTAAACCATTTAGGGTTGCAGTTATTGCTTGTGTGAATAAGCTCTTACATTGGATCTATGCCTTATTGAAAAGCAAAACAACCTTCCAAGATATAGCTTAACTACTACATCAATCTATCAAATGAAAAACCTTCCAAACAGTATATTCGGAAGGTTATTTGTCATGGACAATTTAAGTATAGCATGGATAAATAAAGTTTTTTATTGAAAAATGTTGACAAACTATTAGCTGGTTTTGTTGAATATTGTTATTGAAGTAAAGCCCCCGTTACTTTAAGTACATGTGTTCACAAAATCAAACCCAAAAAATGAAATGAACAAAGGTAAGAGCATGAATTCGTAATTGAATTCACATACTTTTTTGCCTTTTGCAATTACTACATGCCTGACAGTCCAGCAATGATAACAAACGTTGTCCAAACTATATTTGCAAATGAAATGATTATAAAGATTATCCTCATAACAATATCAACAATACTTAATTTTAGTTCTTTTGTCTTTAAAAACATCAAAAATATAGCAGTTAAGGAAAATGCATATGATAAAAATGCCCCAATCCAGAACCACATCATACCAACAGTATAACTTGAACCCCAATACGCCATAGTTTGAAATATCATGCCAAATACAATTCCGATGATAGATAAAATAAATGAATAATTGCTAATTTTTTTGAGATTTTCCAAAACTCTTCGCCCCCTTTTCAGTTTCTTTATAGTGTAATTTTACACTATAAATACTAAAATTATAAGGAGAATTCGGAAAATAATTGCTTATAAGACACAAAAAGTAACTTTTCCACAAAATTTAACAAAAATAATAAAACGATTATTTAATAACGGATTAACATAAAAAAGCATGGTTGATTCCATACAAGATTGACTATGTTCGATTTACTTTCTAATAAATCCTTCCTTTACTCCACAATTTGGCCCTATTATTGAAAAAGGCACAATTCCTCTTCAAGAATTGCGCCCGTTTATCGAATAACACTGATATTGATTTGTGGGGATGCTTGAAATGTTTTTAAGGGATAATTATTTTCCCCACAATCTAGTCCTATCAATTGGTACAATCTCCAGACCATCTATTCGTTTATGAATTATAGGATTTTTGAAAGGGTCATGGTTTTCTTTTTCAATATGATGACGAGCACGAATACTTAAGCCGAAAACATCTAGATAATTACGGTAACTCATTTGGTTCATCTCCTTGAAACGTTTAAAAATATTATCTGTCTTTTTTATCAAAACATTCCAGAAGGAACAATTATCAACTATCTAGTTAACTTCATAAGAAATTAGGTATCATCATTTAACATACAGGGGTTTGGCAGAATTGAATTACAAAACAAAAAAATGATTAATGATAAAGAATATAAAAAACTAAATTGGTTAATTCATTTTAAAAAATTTAGTTCATAGAAGTATGTATACACCACTTTATCGAATTATTCATTTTTGAATATAAAAAACCCTTATCTAGATGATCTGACCCTGTCAAGTAGACACAAAAATAAGATAGTTAAGAAACCTGGCTTCTATAGTTTCAGGTTGAATTTTTTTAGCTACAAAAAAAGAACACCGCAGCAATCATCCTCACCCATCACAATAAATGATTTTCCCCACTTTATGAATATACCAACCATTTGGGATAATTTACAAATTTCCAAAAACATTAAAGTCCTCCTTAGTCGTTAATACTATTGATTGAATTAACGACTATGGAGGTTAATTAGAAATGGATAATCAAAAATTAGCTGATCATGAATCATTGGATTTACATGAAGTTATTAATTTCAAAACCCTTTGCTTAGCGAAATCAAAACTAATGCAAGGATTGGTATTTGATCATGATTTGAGAGCATTAATGCAAAAAGATGTTGAACAATCCATACAAGCGCTTTGGGAATTACAGGCAATTTATCAACGTGCACCTTTTGAAGCTCCTGTTCCTCAAAACCGGCCAACACCAATAATCAATTGAAAAGGAGGCAAATTCATTGAACCATGACTATTTAGACCCTATAAACTCGCTACACGTACCTGAGCTAGCAGATACCACATTTGCGATGGATTTACTTCTTCGTGCCAAAGAAGGTGTTCGCAATATTGCGGTTGCATTAACGGAGTCAGCATCACCTGATGTTAGAACGCTCTTACGAAACCAATTAATGCAAGGTATTGCCATGCACCAAGAAATTACAGAACTTATGATTAATAAAAAATGGTTCCATCCATACGAACTAAGTGAACAGTATAAACTAGATCAACTCTCTGCCAACAATACATTGATGATTGGCAAAATGAATCTATTCCCTGTTGAGACCAATAGAAAAGGTATGTTTGACCGGACACCTGATGATCACTAACACTGGAGGCTGTATAGCATGAAGGCGGTAACGTATCAAGGTATTAAAAATGTTGTAGTCAAAGAAGTTCCAGATCCAAAGATTGAAAAACCAGATGACATGATTATTAAAGTAACGAGTACTGCTATATGTGGGTCTGATTTACATTTAATTCATGGCATGATTCCTAACCTACAAGAAAACTATGTTATTGGTCATGAACCAATGGGAATCGTCGAAGAAGTTGGTCCAGGTGTGACTAAACTAAAAAAGGGAGATCGAGTAATTATTCCCTTTAATATAGCATGCGGTGAATGCTTTTTTTGTAAGAACCATTTGGAAAGCCAATGTGATAATTCTAATGATAATGCTGATATGGGTGCCTATTTCGGATATTCTGGTACGACGGGGGGCTATCCTGGTGGGCAAGCTGAATATCTAAGAGTGCCATTTGCCAACTTTACTAATTTCAAAATTCCAGAGACTTGTGAAGAACCAGATGAAAAGTTAACAGTTATTGCCGATGCGATGACTACTGGTTTTTGGAGTGTTGACAATGCAGGCGTAAAGGATGGAGATACAGTTATTGTTCTTGGCTGTGGTCCGGTTGGTCTTTTTGCTCAAAAATTTTGTTGGCTAAAAGGAGCAAAGCGTGTCATTGCCGTAGATTATGTAGACTATCGTTTGCAACACGCGAAACGTACCAACAAAGTTGAAATTGTAAATTTCGAGAACTTTGAAAATGTGGGAATGCATTTGAAAGAAATAACGAAGGGAGGCGCTGATGTTGTCATTGATGCAGTTGGTATGGACGGTAAAATGACTGATTTAGAGTTCCTGGCGAGCGGAATGAAACTTCAAGGCGGAGCATTCAGTGCGTTTATCATGGCATCACAAGCAGTACGTAAAGGCGGGACAATACAAGTTACAGGCGTTTACGGTGGTAGATATAATTGATTCCCAATGGGAGATATTATGAACAGAAACGTCAATATTCGATCTGGACAAGCACCTGTGATTCATTATATGCCATATATGTTTGAATTAGTTTCTACCGGAAAAATTGATCCAGGAGATGTCGTAAGTCATGTACTTCCACTTAGTGAAGCGAAGCGTGGCTATGAGATTTTTGACACAAAAATGGATAATTGTATAAAAGTAGTGTTGAAACCTTGAGGAAAGGAGGTTAATAAATGAACTACGCCTTACATGAAGTTCTTGAGATCCATGAGATGGCTGCATTTAAGACGACTTGTTTAACTAAATCCAAAACGATGAAAGCGTTAATTACAGATCAGCTATTAAAAGATATTATGCAGCAAGACATTGATGTATCTACGAGACAATTACAAGAATATGCTTCTATCCTTACAAACGCTAAGCAGTAAATTAGGAGATGAATGAACATGAATCCAATCATTGAAACTTTAACTGGCATGGACGCACTATCGGATCAAGTGGTTGCAATGGATCTACTCATTTCAGCTAAAAGTGGAATTAGAAATTACGCCATGGCAGTTACAGAGGCAGGAACACCGGAAATTAAAGAAATGCTCACACGCCATTTAGTGGAAGCTCTTGATATGCATGAACAAATATCCGGATATATGGTAGAAAGAGGATGGTACCATGCTTGGGATACAAACGAACAGATCAGTTTGGATTTAAATAATATCAATACAGCATTGAACTTACCGACATTATAAAAAATTCCCAGGAACAGTTTAACACTCACCAAATAAACTGTTCCTATTAAACCATTTTGAGTTTATTTGGCAGAAGTAAATAAAGTTAATACTTCTTGCTTACTCGTGTTTGTTTTAAACTATATAATGAAAACAATTAATTGACTATTTTAATTATGAAAAGGTCGGAGCAGGAAATTCATCAATTTTGATACGAAGTAAACTATAAGGTTTCTGTCGTAAGTCTTTTCCATAATGAAATCTAGGCTGTCGATGTAATTGGTTCACAATGACATACAAATATTGATCTGGACCAATAGAAAAAGTATCCGGCCACAAAATTCTCGGATCATGTGCGATAGTTTCCATTATGCCATTTGGCAATATCTTACGAATACTGTTGTTTTCATAATCTCCAGCATATACAGTTCCCTTTGCATCGGTGATCATTCCATCAGACGCACCTTTTTCTCCCCAATACTCCACATGATAAGGTAAATCCATATCCGGTATCGTTCTGTCTCTCAGGGCTTCTGTTGAGATCGAGAACAAATGACGACTGGTTAGTGGAGCAAAATATAATATCTTTCCATCGGGAGAAATCGCAAGACTATCAGACGCCAATCTAAATGGAGAAGTTGAACCGTCTTTGTTTCGATTCATTAAAATTTGACCTTCTACTTTCGGTAAAAAATATGGATCGGGTGAAGTTGAATTTGCCCCATTTAACCGTCTAAACGCGTTTCCATTTGATAAATCTACGACTATAATAGCTCCTGGTCCTCTTGAAGAAGAATCCGTTATATAGGCATAACCTGCTTTTCCAACACGAAAATCAAAACGGACATCATTCAAGTAAGTTGTAGGCAGGACAACATCTTCTGTAAAGGTATATACTTTTCTTATTGTATTGGTTGCTAAATCAACAGCGACTAATTTTGCCCCCCCTTTAATAGGTTCAGAAAAATTGGGTGCCGCTGTATCTAATATCCAAAGCGTTCCCCTTCCATCAGCAACTACACTTTGGACACTGATGAAAGTCATTGTGATATTCTCGGGGTTAACCAAATTGGTTTGTAAATTGGGATAAGGCTGCAATTTATCCTCAACAATTTCCGCCACCGTAAATTTAACATCGTCTCCCCATTTCGGAAAGCAAATGAAAATACGACCGGTCTCTGAAACAGTAACACCTGTAGGCATAGCCCCATAAAATGCATAAACTAGTTCTAAATTACCGAAATATTTTTCACTAGGTAACATAGGTTTCATAATATCCTCCTCAAGCAATCAAACGGGATATCACCTATATATGATATATATTTTTTTTAGTGTATGTTTCTTAATAAGTTTTTCTATACGAAAAGATGATTGAATTGATTGCTTTCGAAATTTAATAAGTCTGTCAGAAGAAAGGAAACATTTTAATTTAAAGGTCTCCAGATTAAGTAGCATACAATTTGCAGGTAGCGAAGTTCAATACTCCCGAATCAACGTTATATTGTTGTAAAAAATTAGAGAAAATCCCTTTTTTAACTTTGTGAAGAAATGTACTTAAACTAAACTGCTCCTTTAGATTTCTTCACAATCTCACATAAATATCTAGTTTTGTTTAAAGTCTTATTCCATTAAATGGCCCAATTGCAGAATAAGGAAAATGATATATTTTAAAACAGGATTCCTGATCAAACTTTATAATAAACAGTTAGACAAATGATCGTGTATTATTTCGAAGCCGCAAATAATGAATTAACAAGCTGCGAATGGAGAATGATAAAAAATGTGCTTTGGCGAAAGGAGGCACAAAATATGAATTTGATTAGGAGGATTACAATGGGAATTTTAAGTGGAAATCCAGCAGATGAACCTATGCATTATGGGGAAGTGTTTAGCACATGGTCATTTCTTTTAACGGCTAAAGGGGCAATTGCAGGTTATCAAACTCACCTAAACCATGCAGGCGATGAAGATTTACATAAATTGCTTGAGGAAGCCATTCAAGGCGGACAACAAGAAATCAAACAGATTGAAACTTTATTAAAAGCGAATGGAGTCGGATTACCTCCAACACCTCCAGAAAGACCTAAAGCTTGTTTAGAGGATATTCCGGTTGGAGCACGTTTTGCAGATCCTGAAATAGCAGCTGCTCTTTCAATGAGCATCGCTGCAGGATTAGTAGCGTGCAGTACAATAATGGGGCAATCAATTCGAGAAGATATTGGAATGATGTTTGGACAGTTTCATATTCAAAAGGCAGCACTTGGAGCTAAAGTTCTACGTCTAAATAAAGAAAAAGGATGGCTAGTTCCACCTCCTTTACATCATTATAAAGCAGAAGATTGTTAGTTAATTTATAACTGGTATATGGGGAGGAGAAATTTTATTCTGCTCCCCTTTTCATTTATAAAGCAACTCGTACTTTTCATAAAATTAATTGATTATTCCCCTTTTGAATTTAAATTTGCTAGCTATTCTTCACAAATTGTTATTCCACAATATGGCCCGTTTGTTTAATAATACAAACACTCTTTTATTTTTTTCCGATAGTTTGGACAAGAGTAAACTATAAGGGTTTACATAAAGATTATTGGTAAACTAGTTAGAGATTTATATGGAGATATTTTTACTTCCTCTAATTCCATTTGACGAGCGACACAAAACTACTTAAGGTATTGTTATTTATCCATTTTATTTACTGCTTACGCGATTCATCGTTTGTTAGTTGTGTCGCTGGTTCTAACCAATTTTGGCCATACTCTAAATTCATTCGAAATTCGTACCATTCAAATAATAAGCAGACTCTAAAAATACTGTAAAGGCGACTTCCACTTCAGGAATATCAAGTGAGTGAATGTGTTTTGTAATCATTTTTGCAAATTGATCCTGAATTTCCTGGCCACGATCAAACCATTTCACTTCTATGAATGGAAATCCAGGGACTTCCTCTTGATTGAATACAAAAGTTGAATGAATGATTTCTAATGTAAAATTGTCAGTTTCACAATGACAAAGGTCTGCTAGTTCCTGAACCAAAGGAGAACTAATTTTTTTAACTTGATCTACCGAGATACCTTTAAAAATTAATTGCGGCATTTTGTTTCCTCCAATAAAAATGAAAAATTGGTATTATGATACTGAATCATACACTTTATCATTTATCAATACAACAATACCATTAAGACAACTAGAATAATAATTTCATAACTTAAAAGAAATCCTTACTTTAAGTCCACACTCGATCCAATTTGTCCGAATAAAAGCTGATCGCATTCTTGTAGTTTAAAATTTCTTCATCTTGCGTATTATCTAATAGGCATTTTAGAAGTATCTGCATGGCATTTTGGTGCTCATCCAGGTTATATAAAGTCATCGAGTAGAAAACTTGGAGCACCTGATTATTTGGAAATTGGCTAATGCCCTTCTGAAATACTTGTTTAGATTTTTCATATTCTCCTAATGCTCTAAAGGTACTTCCCAGCCCGATGAAAGCACCTTCTAAGTCTTGACCAGAAAGTCCTAATTTGATGGCATCCTCATAATAGGGAACTGCTTTTGATTCTTCTCCTAATAAGTCATAACTCCACGCGCATTGATAGTTAACGATCGCATCCATTGGATATTCCTTGACTAATTCTACAAGTAATTTATTCGATTCTACTTGTTTTCCTTCTTTACGCCATTCAATGGATCTATTTAATCTTTCCATCAAGGTTCACATCCTTATATTTCACATTATATACAAATTTTATCAAATGAAGTGTTAAAATAGCGAATCCATTTTGTTTCTGATAGAAAAAGGTTTTATGCTACTCTGCCTTCACTTCGGGACTTTCAGTCTATATAATGTTCTCATGCTAGGCGCATAAAAATAGGGAAACTCATACCTTTCAAGAGCTTCCCTAAATAATTAAATTAAATTCTTATACAGCCTTATCGAACCCTCGGGAATCCAAATCCTGAAGCATAATCATCTCCCGTTGATGCTCCAATTCCACCATTTATATCATAAAGTTTGGCACGATTTTGCAGATCCGTACGAAGTTGACTATTCGTCAATCCCTTATTAGAGGACCAAATTTTTGCTGCTAAACCTGAAACATGCGGGGTTGCCATGGATGTTCCGCTTATTGTTCTGTATCCGCCATTATACCAAGTAGATTCCACACTAGCACCTGGAGCTGCTACTTCAACATCTCTTTCTTGTATGACGTAATCTCCTGCTGAATATTGATACCCTCTTGAAGAAAAGTCTGCTACACGATACGTACCATTTTGTTGAACATTTTCAAGTGCTGCAACGGCAACAGCATCAACTAAAGCACCTGGATAGCCTATTGTATTTGCATTTGGACCGCTATTACCTGCCGCTGCAATAACAAGTGCACCTTGGTTGTTCGCATATGTTACCGCATTCGCAATTAAACTATCTTTACTACTAGATCCTAGTGACATTGAAATAATCACCTTTGACCCAGTTCTCGTTCCCTCATCAGCTGCATGTCGAATAGCATAAGCAATATCATCTGAGTATCCAGAGCCTCTATCATTTAAAACTTTATATGCCCAAAGCTCTGCCTCTGGTGCGACACCATACACCCCCTGCCCGTTATTTCCTCCATTTGCTAGGACAGTTCCAGAAACATGAGTCCCATGGCCATTCTTATCTGTACATGAATTATTAACATAAGTACTTGTTCTCGTAAAATCTTTACACTGTTCTACGTTAGCCTGTAAATCAACATGTGAAGTGTTTGCGCCTGTATCTAAAACTGCCACTTTAATTCCATCTCCGCCTGAGCTTTTTTGTAGACTGCTATCATTATAGATGGCTTTAATTCCCCATGGAACTTGAGTACTTGGAACAGCAGCTACATTATTATTATCTTGAACTACTTGGATTTCATATTCAGGTACCTTTTCAATCGTTATATTTTTATTGTGTAATAACGCATCGTATTGTTTTTCAGTAACTTCAGAGGTAAACCCCTCTTCTTTAAAATCGCGATGGGTACTTATTTGATAAACCTTTTGTAGCTGTGCTTTATTTTTTTCTTCAACTTGAATATGGACCCTTATTTTTTCCACAGCCTTAAGAGAATCTGGCTCAATCGTTTGAGCTGACATACTTGGTGTAATAGTCCCCATCACTAATGCAGCACCTAACATCACAGACCCGACCAATCGTTTCATCTTCATTTAAATAAAACCTCTCCCTTCAAATCAATGTTGATTGATACTGATTTAATATATATGATGAAGGCTTGTATTCTGAATAGTCGTAAAATACTTATTTTCTAGTCATATATTTACATCCTATTGAGTGTATAAAAATTAAATAAAGTACTTTCGAATTACTCTTGTCACAAATTTGCAACAAAATATCTACTAGCTACCCTGTCCCTTTCAATCACTTAACACTATTTGAAGAGTGAAAGGGTGGTGCAAAATAATGAATTTTAAATCAGGTAGCATTAAAAACTTCACATCTTTATCTCAATTTCAGGATCTTAAGGAATTCAACAGCCATATGGAAATGTGGTTAGCAAAATGTAAGCATCATTTTTCTAAGGGTGAGTTAGTTGCATTGAAACGGCTTGTCCGCTTTTCTGCTAAAATACCTGGCGTCTGTAATGCTAAAATCGGCACGATGCTAAAGGCCATTCATCAGGAATACAATGGAAATGGCATTTCCCGCTCTACTTTTAAAAGAATGATTATGAAGGCATCAACACAAGGGATCTTAACAGTCCACGAAACAGAACGAAAGAATGGGTCCCAGTCCAGCAATCTTTACGTGTTCAATCGTTTTCCTAAAAGTGAACCACCTAAAAAGGAAAAAATGAACCACCCTATTAAAACTAGTAATCTTTCTAAAACTAATATTAAAAAGAATAATAAACGTTCAGAAACGGACCTGGATTACACATTTACAAGTGATCAAGTTCCACAATCTTTTGTTAACGTCGTAAAATGTTTTTTCTCAGAAGCTGTAACCATTGAGGAATTTTGGCGAATGGCAAAAATAGCGGCATACCGAAATAATCGTGAAAATGAAACCGAACAGATCCTTTCTATTTCCATCCAATCGTTTAAGCAGTTAATACGCAAAATGAAATCGAATCGTCAAATTAATAAACCTATCGCCTATTATTATGGGATTCTTGAAAGAAAGTTTGAAGGGCTTTATTTTGAGGAGCTGTATGAGTTGGGGTTTGTAGGAAATGTTCTTTAATGACGGATTCTTTGCATCAAAAAATAAACCTATTGCCCTTTTTTATGACATCAAATCGACTATTAAAAATTTTTTATGATCCCTGATTCAACATTTTGGTAAGCTACCTGTAATCCCTTTGATATGGAATTTTTAAAAATGAGGAATCAGGGAATTTATCCTAGTAATTTGGAGAATTCATACTTCTACCTAATATCATGTACCACAAAATGTTCGATAAGGACGGTCTGATGGCGCAGGCAGTGTGCAGTATTCTTCCTGTACAGGAGAGTGTTCGAATGGTCTTGAAAGAACATCAAGCAGACGTTCCATCACGCTGTAGTCCCCTTGCTTTACTGCGGCTTCCAGTGCCTCTTCAACCTTGTGGTTACGAGGGATGACCGCTGGATTGCTGTTTCTCATTAACTGCTGCGAAGTGGATTTCGATTCCTGTTGCCTTCCGAGTCTTGCTTGCCATAATTCATACCATTCTGCTATTTCTGGTGTTCCATAGAGTGCGGTATCCTCTAGCTTATCAATAGTTAACGAACGGAAAGTATTCGTAAAGTCCGCACGATACTTTTGCATGATCTTGAGGAGGTCTTCAATAAGGGATACGTCCTTTGGCTCTTCATTAAATATGCCAAGTTTTGCCCTCATACCAGTGAGCCAACTAGATTGGTATATCGCATTATAATCTGAAATTGCAGTCTGTGCCAATTCGATAGCCTGTTCCTCATTTTCATGAAGCAGCGGCAGAAGAGTTTCAGCAAATCGTGCGAGATTCCAACCTCCAATAATCGGCTGATTTCCATATGCATAGCGCCCTTGTCT
The DNA here is from genome assembly GCF_007995155.1 of Cytobacillus dafuensis. NCBI lineage: Bacteria > Bacillati > Bacillota > Bacilli > Caryophanales > Bacillaceae > Cytobacillus > Cytobacillus dafuensis. Next base: position 2,698,864 of record NZ_CP042593.1, read on the forward strand.
GTCAATAGAACTAAACACCGTATCTGGGTCATACACATCCATAAAGGCACAAGGACCATAATCAATGGTTTCCCCGCTAATGGTCATGTTGTCTGTGTTCATTACCCCGTGAATAAAGCCAACATGCTGCCATTTCGCAATCAGTGCTGCCTGACGCTTTATCATTTCTTGAAGCAGAGAAAGATATCGATTCTCATCAGCTTCAATGTCCGAATAATGACGATTTATCGTATAGTCAGCAAGGTTCCTTAACTCCTCAACTGTTCTCCAGTTTGCCACGTATTGAAAAGTAGCAACGCGCATATGACTTGCAGCCACACGGGTCAGAATGGCACCCTGCAATTCGGTTTCACGGTAAACTGGCTCACCAGTTGTCACAACTGCTAGACTGCGGGTTGTTGGAATACCAAGCGCATGCATTGCTTCGCTGATGATGTATTCGCGCAGCATGGGTCCAAGCGCAGCTCGACCATCGCCTCCCCGGGAGTATGGTGTTCTACCAGAACCCTTAAGTTGAATATCAAACCGTTCTCCTTGGGGAGTGATCTGCTCTCCAATCAGATGTGCCCGGCCATCCCCTAACATATTAAAATGCCCAAATTGATGTCCCGCATAAGCTTGAGCAAGCGGAAAAGCGCCTTCAGGAATTTGGTTGCCAGCAAATACCGCCACACTATCATCGCTTTGCAGCGCTTGAACATTCAACCCAAGTGATCTAGCTAAAGGATCATTGAGAACGATTAATTTCGGCGAGCGTACAGGGGTCGGGTTGAGGCTGGTAAAAAATGATTTCGGCAGACGGGCATAACTGTTGTCGAAGTTCCAGCCTGCATCAATTGCATCAATATTATTTGTCATCTTATCCCCCTTTTCTTTTTTGTCTTTTTGAATTCTAATATTAATTCTACATAAAAATTAAAAGGATTAATTACTTTTTCTATTTTCAAAATCGAGACAATGCTATACCCTTTAATGTCTGCTTCTGCAATTTTATTATACTCTTATCACATGAAGATGAAGCAATTTAAGCATTTCTTAATTGGGTACAATAGAATGAAAGGCTCCTGTGAAAAAGGAAAAAACGCTAAGTACAAAAAAATATAAAGTGTATAAACCCTTTTTTGTATGAAAATGAAAAAATTCCTCTATTGCCAACAATATATATAATTTCTAAATATATACAGACAACCCCCCTTCAAAAGCCGGCCCATTTTGCTACAATTGATCATTTCTATAAAGTTAAATAAATACAGGGCATACATACTCACGAAGTCTTCTCCTTCTTCTGTAAAAGCACTGCAGCAATAGCGTCCATTTCCATTCCTCTTCCTGCATTTGAGAAGTCCATTGATCCAATTCTGGATACTTGAATGATTGCATCTATCGATACAAGGAGTCCCATGAGCGCAGGTATAGTGTCCCAATTTTTTGGTCGATTGTTAAATGATTGTTGAATTGCATTCATATCCTCAATTGTTCGAGTGTTTTTATGACTTAAATTGTACAGGAACGCTTCGATATTATTCCATCATTCAATCATTTCACCCTATGCCCTTTTTTACATATAAAAGGAGAGTCGACATGATCGACTCTCCTTTATTAATTTCTGTAAATTCCGACATTATAGAATGTACATTTTCGTCTACACTTGGTTATTGACCACTATATTATGGAAAATGGCACCAAAAGTTTTATCGAATGTTAAGTATTTTACATTTTTTTCTGAAAAGCTAATCTATAATAAATTTATGCAAATAGCATTTTTTCATTTGCGAGATCAGCAAGTTTATCAATATTATTGATTATGTAGGATTTTCCACTTTTAGTAATGTGTGCATGGTCTTCTAACCATTTAATATTTTTTGCGACTGTAACTCTTGTGGTTCCTAGAAGGTTTGCTAACTCTTGATGTGTAAAATTAATTGTTAATTTAATTTGTCTTTCATCAATTTTTTCACCATATTGAATCGATAACTGAATAAAGGCGGCACAAACCCTTGGCAATGCTTTCATGTAACTTAATTGTAAAGACTGTGAACAAAGGAGACGATATTTCTTTGTAATTAGATCAAATGCTTGAGAAATATACTGCGGCTTTTTAAAAAGAAATTCAAAAAAACTTTGCTTAGAAGTCCTTAGTAATACAACCTCAGAAGCGGCAATAGCATTAGTAGCATAACTCGAATCACCATTTAATGAACACTCACCCAAGATTCCATTTTTCCCGATAATAGTAAGAGCTTTTTCCTCTCCATTGGGAGAGATTAAAAAAAGACGAACACGTCCACTTTCAATTATGTAGATATAATTTCCTGTTTCGTTCTGATTAAAAATGGTTTCATGCTTTTTATAGGTTACTTTCTCACTATGATTCTTTAACTCAGACCAAGTATATGGAAGATTATCTAACCAAGGATTGAGAAAATTGAATTCTTGAACAACTTCATTCATATTTATCACCTCATTAAAGGAAGGGATTTTTGAAAATGAATACTGAAATGTTACTAAAAGTTAGATCAGAGTTCCCAGGTTTGGAAAAAAAATTAATACTTTCTAGCTGTTCTCAAAGCGCTATTTCTCTTGATGTAATGAATGCCATGGATGAGTATAAAAATAGTTTACTAGAAGAAGGAATGTCTTGGGAGACTTGGATGGAGAAAGTAAATAGTGCCAAAGAAAAATTTGCTAGGATCATTAATTGTGATGCGAGTGAGGTTGCAATTCTTTCATCAGTTTCTGACTCTATTTCATCTATTTTACAATCTCTTGACCTAAATAAGCAAGACGTTTGTGTAACTGAAATGGATTTTCCTTGTGTAGGACATGCAATCTTGGCACAAAAACAAAAGCAAGATATTAATGTTATATTTATTCCAGCAGAAAATAATATGATTCCTTTAGAAACCTATGAAACTCATATAACTGAAAACACAGCTCTAACTTGTATCTCTCATGTTTCTTATTATAATGGTTTTAAGCAAAACATTAAGGATATTGCTAAAATCGCTCACAAAAAAGGCTCCCTTCTACTGGTGGATGCATATCAATCAGCTGGTGCTGTAAATATTGACGTAAAAGACATGGACATAGATATCTTGGTTACTGGGATGCAAAAGTATCTACTCGGAGTACCGGGTATAACCTTCCTTTACGTAAAAAAAGAGTTGGCAGAACGGTTGTATCCAACTACAATAGGCTGGTTTGGGCAAAAAAACCCTTTTGCCTTTGATCTAAAAAATTTAGATTACGCCCATTCAGCACAGCGTTTTAATACAGGTACACCTCCTGTTATCAATGCATACATTGCAGATGCTGCATTGTCTTTCATTGATAAGGTTGGAATGGAAACGATACAAAATTATTTATCAAAACTCTCTTCCTTTACAATTGAAAAAGCTGCAGAACTGGGTTTTGAAATCGCAAGCCCTTTGGACAATAGTAAGAAAGGCACAAGTACTGCTATTTATGTTGATGATGCGAGTAACATCGAAAAGAAATTGAAACAGGCTGGATTCGTTGTATCTTCCCGTAAGGATGTCATAAGAATTGCTCCACACATCTATAACAATGAGGAAGATATAGTAAATTGCTTACTAAAATTAAAAGAATTATCTCATTGATTTGTTATCCCTTTTGATAGATAAAACGAGGCTAGCCTGTTTTTACGGCTAGCCTTGTTTATATAAAAAATAAGAATAACCTAGGGAATAAACCTTGTCTGGGCTTTATCTAGCTGTTATATTATGATCCAAAATTTTGCTTGCGGGTCACTTGCCTCTCCAATTTAATTAGTTAAACTCATGAAGCCATCTTTACTATTCAATCGATGCCATAGTGATCTACAACGAACAAATTTTTTCTAATAAATAAAAAAACACCTCAGTAAGAGGTGCTGTTAAACTACTATTATCACTCTAATTCTAGTGAAATTCGTTGCTGACCTTTAACATGAATAATCTTACCAATTTCCTCTAATTCTTCTAAATCCTTCTCCACAACTCTTGCAAATAGATTGCCTGGAATCCATCCAGCTGGGAAGAAGGTTCGTGCATCTCTACCATAGAAAAGACCAAAATCATATATCGGGGTAGGAACGCCTCCCCATGCGTATGCAGGCATAAACGTATACAGAATATCACCCGGTTGAGGGAAACATGTTAAGTTCTCCTTATTTGGATCATGTAGTGCAGTAACTTGACATGCTTCTACTGGAAGCTGTATTGAAATTTCTTTACCTGTGTACATGGCATGCCTTGCCATAGATGTGATTGGGTTTTCGAGTAATTTCAAGAATGCCTCGCTCGTCGATGGAGCCTTATCACTTAACACTTGTGCCCGAATGGGAACATCTAAATCTAAGAATGTGATTTTAAATGTATTCATCACTTCACCCCCTATACTACACTTGGTTCAAAGATTAGCTTTTTATTTGCAAATCGGCGATAATGCAAACTTGAAACATCAATTTTCGGCGTATTTTCTGCGACAATTGCTGCAACTGTTTCCCCAATTGCTGGGGACATCATAAAGCCATGTCCACTCATACCCACAGCTTGATAGTAACCAGGTAAGCCATCCACATCACCTAGTATTGCCTGATGATCAGGGGTACTGTCATAAGTACCGTCGACATGGCTATGGAAAACGAGTTCCTCAAGTGGAGGGAATATTTCCGTCCCTACTTCAGCAGCGCGTAATTGGAAATCAAACATATTGTATGGAGGCTGCAAGTCTTTCCCTAGATAACTTAAGTAAATCGTTCCATCTGTTAATTGCTTAGCTGCAAAGCCTTTTTCAAACGAAATGAGTAATGGCTCAAGGATTCTTTCAGTCACTCTGTTCGTGTAAAGAATACGTCTTACCTCAAAGTTAATTGGCAAATTAACCCCTGCTGTCTCTGCAAGTTTCTTAGATCCTAATCCAGCAGCATTTACGACCTTTTCAGAAGAGATGTAACCCCTATTCGAGCAATTTACTCCTTTTACAACACCATTCTCAACGACGATATTTTCAACAGTATCACTTACGAACTTTACTCCTTTTCGCTTTGCTATAGCCGCGAAACTATTTGTTACATGATAGGCATCATCCGCGAATCCATCTGTCTCACAAAATGAAGCTGAAATGAAACTTGATTCGTTAATTCCAGGGACAATCTCTTTTGCTTCACTTGGTGTAATAAACTTTGTTGGTATCCCTAATGAATTTTGTAGTGCAACACTTTGCACGTACTTATTTTTTGCATCTTCAGAATGGAACGTGTATAAGTAACCTACATTTCTAAATTTTATTTCATGCTCGGGTTCGAGATGTTCATTGATATTTTGAAAAAATTCGGTAGACGCTTTGGACATAATACAGTTTATTTCAGTTCCCCATTGTTGACGAACTCCCCCAGGACAAATTCCAGTAATATCAGATGCAATTCCAGTTTTATCAATGACTAACACATTCGAATATCCTGCTTCAGTCAGAAAGTAGGCAATCGAACAGCCAATAATTCCAGCACCAACTATGACAACATCGTATTTTTCCATTTCACTCTTCCTTTCTATTTTGTTACTTTTCAAGATGACAAGCTACAAAATGATTATTTCCAGCATCCTTTAATTCTGGTGGTACAGATTTACATATATCCATCACATACGGACAGCGAGTATGGAATCGGCACCCTTCTGGAGGGTTAACAGGACTCGGAATATCACCATTTAAAATAATCCTTTGCCTTTTCAGTTTTGGATCAGGTTTAGGAATGGCTGAAAGTAAAGCTTGAGAGTATGGGTGTTTAGGATTTTCAAAAAACTCATCCCGTTCGGAGATTTCTACAATTTTTCCAAGATACATAACAGCAATCCTGTTTGAGATATGTTTCACAACACTTAAATTATGAGTAATGAACAAATAGGTTAAATCATACTTAGCTTGCAAATCCTGGATAAGATTTAATACTTGGGCTTGAACAGACACATCAAGAGCGGATACCGGTTCGTCCATAATAATTAATTTAGGGTTCACAGCCAGAGCTCTTGCAATTCCGATCCGTTGTCTTTGGCCACCTGAGAATTCATGGGGGTATCGGTCAATATATGCAGCATTTAAGCCAACATCCGCCATGATTTGCTTTACTCTTTCTTTTCTCTCTTTCTTACTAATGTTTAAGTGAATCGACATGGGTTCCTCAAGAATTTGCCCAACTTTTAAGCGCGGGTTTAGTGAGGCGTAAGGGTCTTGGAAAACAATTTGCATGTCTTTTCGTTTTTTCTTTAATTTTTTTGATGATAAAGCACGGATATCTTCATTCTCAATTAAGATTCTTCCTTCTGTAGCCTCAATGAGGCGTAAAATAACCCTTCCAGCTGTTGATTTTCCACACCCCGATTCACCTACAAGGCCAAGTGTTTCCCCCTTCTCAATATAAAAACTAATGTCATCTACAGCTTTTACAATGTTTTTATTTTTAGAGAGTAACCCGTCTCCTTCGATTGGAAACCATTTTTTAAGCTCCTCTACTTGAAGTAATTTCTCCGGCATTCGGTTCCACCCCTTTTTCAACCCAATTATCAGAATACTTCCAACATCTTACTTTATGACCTTGTAAATCAATGAGATTTGGCTCATCCTGTAGACAGATAGGTTGAACAAATTCACATCTGCTAGCGAACCTGCAACCGCTTTTGACTTCAGATGGGTGTGGAACCTGCCCAATAATAGGATTAAGCCGGTCGACTCGTTCATCTAAATTTGGAACTGATTTAATTAAACCCTGTGAATAAGGATGTTTAGGTTCCTCGAAGAAAATTTCCACATCAGAATATTCAACAATCCGGCCAAGATACATAACAGCCACTTTATCTGCTGTTTCTGCGACAACTCCGAGATCATGTGTTATCAGTAAAATTGCCGTTTCGAGTTTCTCTTTAAGCTCATTCATAAGTTCCAATATTTGAGCCTGAGTTGTTACATCTAGAGCAGTTGTAGGTTCATCTGCAATAAGTAAATCTGGATTACAAGCCAATGCCATCGCAATCATGACTCTTTGTCTCATACCGCCTGAAAGTTGGTGTGGATACTGATCGACTCTTTGTTCTGCAGAAGGAATTCCTACTACTCTCAACATTTCTATTGCTCGTAACCTTGCATCCTTTTTTGATAGACTTTGGTGTTGAATAAGCACTTCCATAATTTGATTTCCTACAGTAAAAACAGGATTTAGGGAAGTCATTGGTTCCTGAAAAATCATTGAAATGTCATTTCCACGAACTTTTCTAATTTCCCTTTCTCCCATTTTGACAAGATCTTTTCCTTTAAAAATAACTTCTCCATCGATAATTTTTCCATGTGGTTTTTGAATAAGCTGTAAAATTGAAAGAGAGGTAACACTTTTTCCACTTCCAGATTCCCCTACTAGACCAAGAGTCTCTCCTTTTTTTAATTCAAAAGATACCCCGTCTACTGCCGCCGTTTCGTCATCATCGTTATAAAAATAGGTTTTGAGGTTCTTAACCTCCAATAAGCTTTCCATAACCACACCCCTTTTCATCTCAAATATAGATATGCCTAGGTGTCCCTGTTAAAATTTCGCATCCATCTTCCCTTACAAGAACAATATCCTCCACACGAACACCGACTTTTCCAGGCACATACAAACCTGGCTCAATGGTAAATATCATTCCTGGTTCCAGAATTTCTTCAGAATCGAGGACAACTCTTGGATTCTCATGAATCTGTAACCCTACGCCATGTCCTAATCCCCTTAAGCTATATTGCTCAAGGCCTTCACGAATAAATACATTTCTTGCAGCAGCATCCAATTCGTGACCGGTCATTCCAGGTTTAACAGCTTCAATGGATTTTTCTAACGCTTCATGAACGATGTCATAGTATTTCTTTAAATCTTCATTAGGTGAACCTAGCACTATTGTTCTAGTCATATCTGACATGTATCCCATGTATTTTACTCCATAGTCAATTAAGAGGAATTCGTTATTGTTTACAATTTTAGAAGAAGGAATCGCATGTGGTAATGCTGCACGATTCCCTGCGGCAACAATTGTGCCAAACGCTGGGCCTTCATGTCCCAATTTGCCCATCAGATATTCCAATTCGACCGCAACTTCTTTTTCAGTCATGCCTGGCTTTAATAATGGAATCAATTCGGCAAAAGCCTGGTCTGATATTGCAATAGCCTTCCTAATAATCTCAATTTCAGCATCATCTTTTACTTTTCGGATATTTAGGAGTTCTTTCGTTAGGGGGAACCATTCATATTCGATGAAAATAGATTTCAATCTATTAAATAAATGAACGGATACTGATTCAGACTCAAAACCAATCTTTGAAATGTCTTTTCCTTTAAATACATCTTGTATCGTGGAAAAAGGGTCAATTCCTTGGGTGATAATTTCAAAATGTGGGGATTGCTCTTTTGCTTGTTCTGTATATCGTTGATCAGTAATTAGCCCACAATAATCATTCGTAATTAACAAATAGCCATTGCTTCCTGAAAATCCAGAAAAATATCTTCTATTTTCATATGAATAGATGAAGATAGCGTCTAGTTCCTTTTCTTTTAGGAAGCTTCTTGCTTTCTCGATTCTTTTTTCCATCATTCCACCTCCGAGCATCTCAAGATAAGGAGATAGGGTGATACCCCTCCATTAAACGCGAGGGATAACACCCTACTTACTTACAGAATATTAATTATTTTACAGACCAGTCTTTAGCGTTAAATGTAGCACCTCTAAAGTCAGGTTCGAACCCTATAACTCTATTATTTACTACAAATGGAGATACCTGTTCGTATAATGGAATCCAAATCTCATCTTCCGCAAGTTTCTCTCCTACTTGCCAGATTAATTGCTGACGTTTTTCAAGATCAATTTCTTTTGTCTGAGCCTCAAGCAGTTCATCAACTTTCGGATCAGAATATCCAACAAAGTTATAACCGTTAGGAGGCATGTACGCACTGCCGAAGTAGCTTCTATACTCATCTGGATCTGCTTCAATACCAAATCCTAGAATATAAGCATCATAATCTTCTTTCGTAACTTCCCTTTGCTTACCATCATCCGTTTTAGGTAATAGTTTCGTTACAAGTGTTGGGAAATCAAGTGAACGAATTTCCATTTTCACACCTATTGCTTCCCACATTTGCTTTAATAAGACTCCTGATTTTTCTCTTTCTTTCGTACCAGTAGGAACCTCCATTAAAAAGCTTAGCTCCTTGCCATCTTTTGCATAAATACCATTGCTATTTTTTTGATATCCTGCTTCTTGGAGCAATGCATCTGATTTTGATGTATCATAATCATAAATTTTTAAATTCGGGCTATGTGACCAATGAGCTGATGGGAACACATCATCCGCTACTTCTCCATATTCCCCTAAAATTGAAGCTACAATTGCCTCTTTATTGACTGCATGAGCAAGGGCCTTTCTAACTTTTGGATCATTAAAATGATCATTTTTAGAGTTAAATCCTACATAATAGACGCTTAATGCATCCTGATTCACCAAGCTAGCATAATCCAATGTCGATACTGACGGCGTTTCCGCAACTGGTACGGAAGTGATATCTACATCTTGGCTTAATACAGATGCTAGCATTGTATTCGCGTCTCCAAAACGCACAATTACTTTATCTAAATTTGGTGCTCCATCAAAATATTCTTTGTTTGCCTCTAGCTCAATATATTGACCTGATTCCCATTTCACAAACTTGAATGGACCAGTACCAATTGGTGAACGATTTGAAGCATGTTTTTCCCACTCACCAGGAGGCGTGTCTTGTAGAATATGTGCAGGAAGTACTCCGATATACAGCCCTGAAATGAATGGAGCAAATGGCTCTTTCGTTGTAAACTTAATCGTATGATCATCTACAACTTCGATTCCTTTAATTTTGTCTGCCTTACCTTCCTTATATTCAACAGCACCCACAATTGGATCAACTCTCCAATACGCTCCAGCATCATATGTGCTATCTGCTAATGATGTAAATGTAAACTCCACATCCTTAGCTGTAAATGGCTTTCCATCATGCCATTTCACATTTTGTTTCAAATGGAAAGTATACGTTTTACCATCTTCAGATACTTCCCAGCTTTCTGCTAGACGACCTACCATTTTCAATTCTTTATCTGGAATAACGAGTGAGTCAAATACCATATGTGTTACGTTCGTATCAGATGTCGTTGCCCAAATAACAGGGTTAAGATTCCCTGGTTCACTATTGAAGGCAACGGTTACGTTACCTCCCTCTTTAGGCGTTTCTTCTTTTGATGTTTCAGTTGGAGATGTATTATCATTTTCTTTTTCTGTATTGTTTTCTGTTGTTGTCTTCGATGAACAAGCCGCTAAGAAAAGGAATACAAATAGAACAAATACACTAATGAAACCAAACTTTTTCTTCATCTAATTTCCCCCATATGTTTTAATTTTTCACCTTAGGATCTAAAGCATCACGGAGTCCATCTCCCACAAAGTTAATACAAAGAATAGTGAGTAGGATTGCAAATCCGGCTGGCATCCAAACCCATGGTTTAAATTGCAGAACCATAATCGAAGTTGCTTCATTTAGCATGTTACCCCAACTTGGGATTGGCTGTTGAACACCTACCCCTAAGAAACTTAGTGCAGATTCTGTTAAGATTGCCTCGGCTGTCTGAAGTGTTCCTTGTACAATAATCGGAGCCATAATGTTTGGTAGGATATGTTTGATAATAATAATGAAATCACTTTGCCCCATCGCTTTCGTTGCTTCAATGTATTCCATTTCTCTTAAACGTAATACTTCTCCCCGTACGAGCCTTGTCATAGTCGTCCAACTTACCAAACCAATAATTATAATTACATTAAAAAGACTAGGTTTGAGAATGGTTGCAACCGTGATTGCTAAGAAAAGGACTGGGAAACAAATGACAACATCTGTGATTCGCATAATTACCGTATCGACCCATTTTCCATAGTAGCCTGCTACAACCCCGAGTAGTACACCGGTAAATGTCGCAATCATTACAGCAACAAAGGCAACTGTTAAGGATACTCTTCCGCCATATATAATCCGTGATAACATATCCCTTCCTAAACTATCCGTACCAAGCAGATGCTCTCCACTAGGAGGAGATAGAACATCATATAATCCAAACTCTCCCTTTGTAGATTCGTAAGGGCTATGTGGTGCAAGGACTGGAGCTAATATTGAAACAATGAGTAACGTTAAAAGGACGATTGCTCCGAATACGGCGAGCTTATTCTTTTTAAATCGTTTCCATGAAGCATTGTTTTGCCATCCTTTTTTTCTATTTATCTGGACTAGTCCCGCTTGATTATGCTGTATTTCAATGTTACTCATTTAATTCCCCCCTTTACTCATAATCAGTACCTAATCCTTGGATCTGCCCATGCATACATAACATCAGCCAATAAGTTACCTGACATAACTAAGATTGAGGTAAATAGATTTAGAGCCATGATGACGGGGTATTCTCTTGCGACGATTGACTGAATTCCTAAGCTTCCCATTCCTGGCCAGTTAAAAATATGCTCTGTGATATAGGCACCACCGAATAAGAAGGGAATGGATAAACCAAATATCGTAATAACTGGTATTAACGCATTTCTCAATGCATGTTTCAGGTTAACCTTTAACTTGCTTAATCCTTTAGATTCAGCCGTTCGAATAAAGTCCTGGTTAAGTACTTCTAGCATACTGGAACGAGTAAACCGCATAACGACAGCGATTGTTGGTAATGCAAGTACAATGGATGGCATCGTGACATGCTTGACATAATCCATAAACTTAGCAAAACCCGTCAAATCAGCACCAATTGTAACCATTCCGGATGTAGGTAACCACCCAAGCTTTAATGCGAAAATAAAAATCATTCCTAAACCAAAAAAGAAAGATGGAATAGAAATACCAATGAAAGATAAAACGGTTAACACATAATCTGGTGCCTTAAAGCGATTTGTAGCAGAATAAACCCCTAAAGGAATTCCAACTACAAACGCCATTACAAAGGCCGTACCTGTTAATAACAACGTGGCAGGCAAACGTTCCAAAATCAGTTGACCTACTGGCTGACCTGTTTTAACTGTGTATCCAAGATTACCTTTGAAAACTTCTTTGATCCAAGTAAAATATTGAACCGGCAACGGATCATTTAATCCGAGATTTTCTTGAGCCCTTTGCATTTCTTCAGATGATATTTTGGGATCAATCATTGTTTGCATTGGATTTCCTGGTGATAATTGCATGATTGCAAAGGTCATAATTGTGATACCGATTAAGATGGGAATTGATTGTAGGAGTCTTTTAATCAGATATTTTTTCAAGAAACTCCTTCCCTTCTTTCTTGGTAGTTTGAATGTAGATCAATTCATTCTGACGTTCTGTTAAATACTTAACTCCGTCAGATGTAACGACAACATTTTCCTCAACGATGAAATGGATCCCATTGTCTAAAAATAATGTCGGCTCAATGGTAAAAACCATTCCTTCTTTAAGCTCTCCGAAAGGCGCATTTCCGTACCTTTTCCATCTCGGTCCTAGAAGTACACCTCCATCATGTACATCTCTTCCGATTTGGTGGCCAGTCGCATGGGTAATTTCCGGATAGCCAAGCGAAACATAATAGTTTCTTGCTGCTGAATCCACTTCATACCCTTTAACACCCGGTTTTATCATGAGGGCAGCTTTTGTAATGGCTTCATGTACGGCTGAGAATGCAGCCTGTATTTCTTCAGGAGGTTCCGTTTCTCCTTCTCTTAAGAAATAGACTGTTCTTGCAATATCCGAAACATAACCATTTACTTCAACACTAAAGTCAAAAATAACAAGGTCTCCTTCTAAAACAACAGCATCCCCTGGCCCTCTATGTGCAATGTTCTCTTTCAAAACAATTGGCATAGATAGTGTGCGGTCTACTCCATTTACAACTCTGTGTTTCTCCAACTCTTTAACAAATAAAGATCCTAATTCTTTTTCAGTCATTCCTGCTTTCATTTCAGTAAAGACCTGTTTGTAGATTGCTTCAGTGATCTTAACTGCTTTTTCAATATGCTCAATTTCTGTTTTTGATTTGATACTTCTAATTAATGTGAGAAATTCCTCTGAAGAGACATATTCACCTTGGAATACATCTTGTAATGTTTTCTTTAACCAGCGATATCGTCCAGCAGTTAATCCATCTGTTAAATGTTCTTCCTTCGAAATATTTAGCGCAATCTTGTTCGGATTAATCTTCCCTACCACTTCAGCAAGTAAATCCGCTAAACTACCAGTATGCTTATAGACTTCATCAAATAGTCCCGACTCCTCTATATCCTGCGCATCAATACTACTGCAAAGAGCTAATTTTTCTCCCTCTTTCGTTACGATAAAAACACCTGGTCCAACCGTCCCCACACCTGTGATGAGAGGGATACATGGATCACTTCCCTCCGATGTAAGGATCAGCCACATATCAATATCTTGTTCACGTAAACTTTCGACAGCTTGTTTCAGTTTCTCTTTTTGTACCTGATACACTTTTTCCACCTCCATTTGATATACATAACTCTTCTAAAACTGCTACCATAAGTTTTACACCGTATTCAAATGACTCTTCTTCGATTCGTTCATCCTTGTTATGAACCCTTTTGAGCACCTCTGTAAAAGGAGTTAAGGTTGGGGATAGGCCATAAATTTGACTCGCTACATCTCCAACAAACCTTCCGTCTGTTTTACCTAACGCAGTAAAAGGAACCCATTTTACCTTTTTTCCATATATAGAGGATGTGTCTTTGAACAACTTGATGATTTCTTCCTCTGGATCGCTTTCATATCCTTTTTCAAAAGATAGCAACTTACAATTTACTTTTGGAGGGAGTGGCCATTCTTGTAAGTATGACTCAAACTGCTCTCTAGTTTGGTTCGGGAGAGTTCTGAATTCAAGTATCGCCTCTGCCTTATACGGAATCACATTCAACTGTTCTCCACCAACAGTAATTAATTCAGGTGTGAAAGTCATATACGCCATATAATCATATAGCCTTCTAACTAAATCTCCTTGTTCCCCCTCCTTACTCAACATTCCTTTTAATTCGTGATGGAATTGATGAAGGATTGGATAATCGCCAGTAGGAAACTGTAAATGATTTATTATTTTAAGGGCTTGTGATAATGTCATGACAGCCTGATTCTCTGGAGGACTTCCTGCATGTCCCCCATCTCCAAAAGATGTAAGCTTAACTCTAGCAGTCCCTTTTTCACCAGAAGCAAATAACATATAAAGTTCATCTTCAAAAGCGACAGTAAAACCTCCTCCTTCACTTAGGATAATTGCATTTTCAAAAAATTCAGTATATTTTTTTGAAACAAATTCCATTCCTTCCTTGCTTCCGTTCTCCTCATCTGCTGTTGCTATAAAGTAGACGTTACCGTTCAAGGGTTGATTACTTCTTTTTAATTGAATAAATGCCATAAGATGCATAATGGTTAGCTGTTTTGTATCAAGGGTGCCACGCCCCCAGATCTTTCCATCATCTATGGTTGCTGAGAAAGGAGGAAATGTCCATTCCTCTTCTGTTGCCTCCACCACATCCGTATGAGAAAGAAGGACAATTGGCTTTACCAACTCATTTTTTCCAGCTAGTTTCGCAATGATCGAAGCCCTGTTATTTGGGCTATACACAAGTTGTGATGCAATTCCCTCTTTTTCCAAAACTTCTTTCAAATATTCGGCTACCTTATATTCAGTCTCAAGCTGATTTGTCGTATCAACCTTTATTATTTCTCTAAAATGGTGCAATGCTTCTTTCATCAAATCCATAATCATCAACCTTCTGAAGGTATCAGAACAAGTTCTGTCTGGCGTTTGCTCAGGATGATTGGTTGGTCTTCTGTTACAAGAACATTCTCTTCAACTAAAATACATGGGAGAGCATTATCCTGAATAACAGTTGGTTCAATCGCATAGACCTCACCCACTTCAATGATTCCTTCCACTTCAGGTCTCGGAGGTAAACGTTTTGGACCGAGGATGGTTCCACCATCATGTGTGGCTCTGCCGATTTGGTGTCCAACAGAGTGACGAATAGTCGGATATTCTGCTTCCTCAATCACACTTCTTCCAACCGCATCAACCTCATAGCCTGCCTTACCTGGCTGTAGTGCATCAATGGATGCCGTGATAGCCGCAATTGCCGTATCAAAAGCTTTCTGAATATCATCAGGTGCTTGTGTTTCACCATCTTTGAGAATATAGAAAGTTCGTGCGATATCTGAACAATAATTGTTATACTTCAGGCTGAAATCGATGATCACGATGTCTCCTGGTTCCGTCCTGTGGTTACCTGGCTTTCTGTGAGCCAATCCCTTACGAACGATACATACTAGAGGCGGCTCATTAGAATCCCCGTGGCCGTTTGCTACCCCACGTTTTTTCATCCCATTGACAAACAATTGCCCGATCTCTTTTTCTGTCATGCCGCATTTAATCTGAGCAAACGCTTCATCATAAATATCTGTCGTATGTTCGATCGCTTGTTTGATATTTTCCAACTCACTCGCAGTCTTAATGCTACGTAGTTTTTTTAAAACCACTTCACTTGAAACTTCGATTTCGGCTAGTCTTTCTTCACCAAGGACATCTTTAAGCCATTCATACAAACCTTGAGTTAGTCCATCACATAAGTGATCACTTTCTGATACATTTAAGGCAAGGTTTTGTGGCTGGATTTCCTCAAATAGTTTAAGAAAAGCTTCTTCCATGCTCGCCTCATAGACTTGCACATTTTTAAATAGATTAGTAGCTTCATAGCTTCCTCTATCACTTACTGATGTAAGTGCAATATGCTCTCCATTATTTCGAATAAAGATTGCTGCCTTATGAACGGACCGCACTCCAACGACTAATGGCAATGCTGGGTCAGATCCTTCCCTAGTAAGTAATAACCATGTATCCAAGCCATATTGATTTAATAAATTAGTAGCTTGTATCAATTTTTCAGATGTAATTTCTTTCGTAGCCGTTATCATATCTATCGCTCCCTTCCATTTTAACAAGGATATTGTACATATTTTGAATACCGAATCTTAATGATTCTAAAGGTATTCTTTCATTAATTCCATGAACCATTGTAATGACCTTATCAAACGTCATGTCAGGTAACATCGGACAATAACCGTATATTTGAGAACTAAGTGAATTCAAATGCCTTGAGTCACTTCCACCAATTGACAGAAACGGAACAACCTTTGCATGCGGCACTTCTTTTTTTACTTCTTCTTCAAAAAGGGCTAAGTGGGTTTTATTTATTTGAGATTCATAGCCTTGTGAAAAAGATAATATTTCGTATTCAACAGGTATGTCACCTAGAATTTCCCGTAGCACTTCCTTAAATAAATCTCTTGTTACTGAAGGAATGGGCCTGCAATCTAAGTAAATCTCATATTTTGTTCCTGCAGTAGAGTGTTTCTTACCTCCATCCCATTTTGTAATCGAAAAAGTTGACTTCGCCATCGCTTTAAAAAGTGAGACATAGGAAGACGGAATAATCTTAATAAACGTTTCAAAGTCTTTTTCTGAAAAAGATATCCCTTTGTCAAAAGCAATTGTAGAGAATAACGTATTCGTCGATGAAGGTATTCTTTCGATGATTTCTGGAGACTGAAAAGCTTCAATTGTCTTTATAATATTTTGCCATGCACTGTTATTGGGAAGATAAGGATTGGAAGTAAAATCATTTTTTGCTGTAATTTTTACTCTAGCTAAACCTTTTTGACCTAATTCACACAAATAGTAAACGTGTTCATCAATCAGAATTGGGAAACCTCCCCCCTCATTGAAGACAATACTATTTTTAAAAAGGTGGGGATAATCTTCTAAAAAGGGAATCAACCCATATTGACTACCATTTTCCTCATCAGAAGTTGCAACCATAATCACATCTCTATTTAAGGTGATGTTATTTCGTTTTAATAGAAGGAGAACCATAAGTTGAGTAATGGTTAATTGTTTCGTATCAATCGTTCCTCTTCCCCACATCACATCATCTACAATTTCTCCACTAAAAGGTGGAACTTCCCAATCTTCTTCATTTGCAGGAACTACATCCAAATGAGACAAAAGAATGATTGGTTCATGATAATCAGCTTTCAAGGATATAACAACATTCCCTCTATTTTCCCCAGTTTGATGCACCTTTGTATACAACCCATTTCGTTCTGCGATCTCCACTAATAACCGAATCGCTTCCATTTCATTTTGTAGGGAGTTGCTCGTATTAATCTGAATCAATCTACTCAAATACTCCGCAGCTTCCTCCTTTACATCTGTCCACGACTTAATCAACACTTCACCACCTTCACAATTAACTACCAAGATTAAATTAATTATAATATTAAGAACATTCCATTAATGTAAAACACTTTACAAAATTCGGATTTTTAAAAAAATAAACAGAGTATAGTTTGGCTCTTGAAGGCAAATGTAATAAAACAAATGGACGGTTCTTACAGGGGACAATCGGAGATTTTGCGCGCAAAAAAAACACAACTAGTGGATAATTATAAGTTAGGCAATTATGTTATTCTTTGGAATAGGTTTTCCTTTATCAGTGTGGTAAATTGTTCGTCGTTCTCTTTTAGTCATCGTAGATTCTCTTCAAATATATTATCTGTAGTCTACTTAACCTTAAAATTTCTGTCCAACTATGTGTAGCCGATCCATATACAATATTAAATCTACCAGAGTAAATGTTGAGATTTTTCTTATTCATACAAAAGATTTTTGAAGGGCAACTAAATTGTTATGTTTAATTAAAGAAAAGAAAGCCATATTAAATATAGAATTGAGCTTAAGGAGAGAAATTATGGAATTTTTAACACGAGAGCAAATTATTAATGACTTACAAAAACCATTTCAATCTTATTTAGATCGATTCGGTATAGAGGATATCGGAATATTTGAGGAAGAGGGACAAGGAGATATTTACTATATGGGATATACCGTAAAAAAGGATGGAAAAACCTATCATATTCATTGTCCCTTTAAAAAAAATAACAATGGTGGTTTAACCCCAATGAAAAATGAATGGACCGTTGAGACTGATGAACCACAAAAAGAGGATCTTGAGGGCTATCACGATATAGAAAGTGTGTTTCGTGAGATTTAGAAATTCAGCCAATAAAAGCAAACCCTGTAATATAAACATAAGTAGTTCAGTTATTATGGAGAAACCTAAAATTACGAACTAAATAATATTTTAGTCCATAGGTTAATTGGCTCGGTAAAAAACGCATAAAAAAGCTCAGAGTTCCTATATGGCCTCCGAGCTTCCCTTTTGTCTGATGCTCAATTAAAGCCTTTACTGACTAAATTTTCAGTAAATTAAATCCCTTATTCTATTCAATGAAGTAATAATAATGTATAAAGGCAAGGCAGAAAAAATAATATTACTCTCAAAGATTGCTTTCCACAATTTTAATTCGTTACGAACCTTATAAACAAACAAAATTAGGGATAAAATCACCGTAAAAAACAACATCCATAAAAATTCTTTTTGTCTATTTACTTCATAATCTATGGCATCAATTTTCCAAATATCATTTTCTGAAAAAGATACGGTTGTAATAGCTTTTTCAATCCCTAACACATTGTATGATTTTAGCGATATACTATCTTTTTGCAATGCAACAATATCATATCCGTTTGGTAAAAATGAAACTTTGTAAACTATAAGATATGTGACACCAGCAACAATACTGCCAATTAGTAAAAAGGCTAAATATTTCCTAACTTTTGTCCTAAGTGTCTTATTCATTTATTAATTCTACCCCCCTCACCCCCTTAATTATACCATAAAAATCCATTTATCTTATTAAACTACTCTGCACCTTAACAGAACAGGAACTACTTTGCTTCCCTAATATTTAACATAAAATACCTATTTCTATTTTTACACCTCGAATTGTAACCTTAATCGCATCAGAAATAACGAAGTGACACCCCCTGCAAGAGGATGGGAGGTAATGAAATGAGTGATTACAAAACAGGAAATTCTAATTCTGCCTATACACATGACCCAAATGTGTATAGGGAGCGTTGTTCAGATTGCGGTCAACGTTTAGAGTGTAATGAAACGTTTGAAGCCTATGGCAGAATTTATAGTGGACCATGCTATCAGTCCAAATAAGAGCTAAAATGATAAAAAAAGAATCCTGATCTGATCAGGACTCCCAAAGCAAATTGAATTAAGGTGTAACTCCAAGTTCTCTTAAAATATCATCTAATCTTTTATTCTTCACATTTTTTGCAGGTTTTGGCGTGTTTTCTACATCTGGATTTACTTTTAAGTAGTTGGTTTTGACAAATCCGATGTCTGTTGCATTAACAATACCATCAAAGTTAATATCTGCTTCGCGTTTATTTGTGCCCCAAGCTTCTTGAATCGCCAGTGCATCGTAAATGTCGATTACTTGGTCTTGGTTTACATCACCCGCTACTGCTTCTTTGTTTTCAATGTACATATATTGCCCATACCACACACCGTTGCGTAAGAAGCCAACTTTTTGATTTTTTTGTATCGTAATAAAGTGCCCGGGTAGGTGTACTTCTTTGGTAAATAGTTGATCGGTTAACGGAAGCTTAGTCACAAGGAACTCTGGTTGGAATTTGCTATTTATAGTTGCATCGTAGACTTTACCCATAGCATCGGAAAAGATTACTTTAGCCCCAGCTTGAACCCAATCTTTTTTATCCCAGACTATAACTTGACCAGATACATACTTTCTAAAACCTTCTGCTGTAAGATAGCCAAATGCTTCAGAGAACGTAGGAGTGACGTTCCAAGAAAATGGTGCAAAGAAGAGATTGGTTGATGTGCCCGCTTCATTCACATAAGAAACATTTGCATTAAATCCTGCTACTGTAGTGTAAGCAGTATCTTTCACCTTAATAGTTACGTCTACAGCAGGGATTTTGCCAGAAACTTCTTTCGTAGACGCTACATCCAGTTTGATCGATGGTTTTCCATTCGTATAGGTAACGGTTACTGTTCCTTCACCAAACTCACTTAATGCTGCATTGGGTTTTGCCTCAACAACTTCTAGTTGAGTGCCAAATTTAGGAACATAAGAGCCATAGTCTAACAAATTCCAAGTGGCTGACTTTAATTTTTGTACATTGTCCAGTGTTAGGGTAGTGGTAATCGTTTCCCCTAATGCGATCGATTTTTGTTTACTGGTTCCATAAGCAAATGGAGTACCTTCTTTAACAAAGTAGTAGGTTTTCCTTCCACCTATGTTCCCGCCTCCATCAAATCCATCCATCTTTAAGCTTATGACCGGAGTTTTTTCATCCATCAGTATTTCTTCTTTCCATTTTCCCGCTGTGTCCATACGGACAGTGCTGGATACTGGACTGTTCCGGGACCACGAGAGCCAGTTTTTGGATTGGTCGACTGCCATCCCTGCTTGATTTGCCGCTTCAATTTCTTTGTCATAGATTTGCACTTCAATTGGATAAGTAGTTTGACCTGGTTTGTACTCAAGGATCGGAGACTCTTGATCCAATGAGCTTGTAAAAGTAGGTTGATCAATATCTACTAAGATATCGAAGGAATTGGTAAGAACTTTGTCAGCCTCAGTAGTCGTAATCGTTTTCAGTTGGTATTGCCCCGGTTTTGCTTGTACTGTTTCTGTGGAGATTCCATTGGCCCTAAACGGATAGTAGTTTCCATTAAACATAACTAGTTGATAGTTTGTATCGATGTTTTTTCCAACCAGATTGTGTCGTCCAACGAAACCAAGCTCTTGCCCCGATTTCCGGTCTACTAAGATCATGTCCATGGTTTTCATCGGTGTTTTCAAGTTCATTAGCGCATTTACCGAAGAATGTGTATTAAATTTGCCATAGTGATCATAGCGATAGTAGGCTGGGGAAATGATATTACTATCTCCGATATCCAGTGTTTTGAAATTGTCTTCCGCTGTACGAACACTAAATGGAATCCGATATTGCTCGGTTTGATTCTCTTGGTTGGTCACTAAGAGGTAACCTTCGTAAATTCCTTCAGCAGCAGCTTTAGGTACTTCGATGGTAACATGTAGACTTTCGGTAGAAGCTGGATCCACTGTTATGGTTGGGTGGAATTTCACTTGTACCTGGTTGGCTACGGCATCTAGGCTACCTTTCACCGCTTGGAACTGAACGTTCAAATTGAAATTCTTTACTTTATCAGTTAGGTTTTGAAATTTCAACTTTTTCTTTACTCTAAGATCTTCACCTGCATAATGAGTGCCAAACGCAATGCCACCTGTTTTTTCTTTGATAGTAGTGATTCCATCAGCGTTAGGAACTAGGGTCGTATCCTGTACTTGAATCTTCATCCCCGTATGAACGGCTTGATAAGGATCCACGCGTCCTGCTCCCACTTCAAATACACTGTAAGAACCATTCAGTGGATCAGCCGTGTTCATCATGATTGTTTTTACATCTTCAGGCTGTAACGTTGGATTGACTTGTAATAAGAGTGCTGCTACACCAGCTGCATTTGGCGTCGCCATGGAAGTACCTGAGAGACGAGCATACGCATATTTGTAATCGGTTGGTGCGTCATGGTTCCCTATGTAAGCGGGTACAGAAGACAACACACTGACTCCAGGAGCGGTGACTTCTGGCTTGATGTCATAGGTTCTTTTGGCTGGTCCACGAGAACTGAAGTCAGCTAGGGTGTCCCCTTGTGTTTTGGTTTCAGTTAAATTACTAAATGTGAAGGATTTATTTCCTGCAGTTAGTTGCTCCTTCACATTGAGTCCATCCTCTTGAGTAAGAGAGAAAGTAGGAATATAGTTTTGATCTTCTCCCAAGTAAGTAGGAATATGGCCAGGTGCGTTGTTATACATTAAGACAGCCGCCGCGCCATGTTGTTTCGCAAACTTCACTTTATCTGTAAATGCATATGTTCCCCGAGCAACGAAAGCGATTTTGCCATTCACATCTTTGCCCGTGTAATTCGCGTTACCACCAAGACCTACGTCTACTATATCTAAACTTTTTCCTTCTAGAGTAGATAGGTTATCAGTGAAGGATTTCGCCATGTTACGTAGTTCCAGCTCACTGAGTGTTCCGATCGCCCCTTTCATGGACGAATGAGAAATGGATACATCACTGGCTCCAACGGTGAGAGCGAGTGCAGCAGTTCCAGGAGAGCCGAGAGTATAAGAGTTAAGTCCTGAGTTACCCGCAGCCACCACGGCAGTGACATCACTTAATACCGCATAGTTCACGGCTGTACTCGTTGGAAAGTATGGATCGTTAATTCCTGCTCCCAAGGAAATGTTAATGACATCCATGCCATCGGCAACGGCTCGGTCGATCCCCGCCATTACGGCTTCCGAAGTACCGCTACCATATGGTCCAAGGACACGGTACGCATAGAGGTCAGCATCTGGAGCGACTCCTTTGACAGAGACTTCACTATCGTTTTTAGCTTGACCGACGATGATTCCAGATACGTGAGTCCCATGCTCCGTGTAGTAGGAGATTCCGTTATTAAATTCCGGGTCAACTGACTTTTTCCAATCTTCGTAGGTGGTTTCCATCGGATCGTTGTCATTATCGACAAAGTCATAGCCACCTTTGAAGGCATCTTTTAGATCAGGATGATTGTAGTCGACCCCTGAATCAATGACCCCTACTTTTACGCCTTTCCCTGTGATTCCTTCCGCATGAAGCTTGTCTACTCCTACAAAGGGAACACTAGCCGCTTGCGTCGAAGCGTTATTAGATTCTTCCAGTGCGATGGAAGGGGGCTCTACCGTAAAGGTGATATTTTTGTGTACGGATTGGACCACTTCCGATTTCATCAACTCCTCTACTTGGTTCGCAGCAAGGGTAAGTGCCACGCCGTTATAAGAAGTTTTGTAAGAACGGGTGATTTTATACGAAGGTTCTGCACTTTTGACTTCTGAAGAAGAAGTGGCAGCAGGTAAGATTTTTTCCAGATCACTTTGGAATGTGGAATGTTCTTGATCTACCTGTTCGTTGGCTTCTTGTTTGGTTACTTTTTTGCCTTTCAGAGCGGCCTCTAATACAGCTACTTTTCCTGGCTTGGACTTAAATTGTACGATAACAGAAATGTCTTTGTCTGATTTCAGATCTTCATCTGAAAATCCCTGCAAGCCATAGTTTTCTGTCATCTCGAGTTGGTTTAAGGCCGCTTGTTGTTCTGGGGTGAGCGATGCTAAGATTTGTTCTGCTGATTTACCAGTTGCACCCGAAACATGTCCGATCCCAAACTGGACGGATGGGAAAAGTAATCCCAATGATAAAGCAATGGCAGTTGAAGTTTTCGATGTTTTGCTATACCAACTATATTTTCTCTCTTTCATAAGCTCCCTCTTTCTTGCTTAGAATTTGTAAAGATTGTAACGAAATTATTGTAGTATAAACGTAAAAAGCGATAGAACTGAAAAAGTGCGCTTTAACAATTTTGATTTCAACAAAATTCCTCCTACATTTTTCAATTTGGCATTAGAGCCATCTTGCCCGAGAATATTATTTCTTCTAAATCACATCCCCTTCCCTCCTGTCTGAAAATTTTTATAATTGACATTGTACCTACTCCTTAGAACAGCGTCAATTGGGGGATTTCCATGTGATTCCATTGACCCATTCATCTAAAAAATATTTTAAATACGTGTCAATAAAGCACGAAAACCTGTGAAAATAGCATATTTTCAAGGTGGATGGGTGAAATTTTGTATTAAATCATCAAGTTATGAATGCAATACATTTTAACCTTGGGGGAAAAGAGCGAAAATTAAAACATTCTATCAATTCTTGTGATTTTAATAGAATAAAATCGATAGATAGTACTAGGGACTCGTTTCGAGGAATAGAAGTTTAACCAGGACATTTGTACCAAAATCACCATTCATGATTAATAGAACTAACTGTCTATGAATGCTGCTTTACTCTGAATGTAGATTACAATTAAGGGAAAATCTAAAAATCAATTAGTGTTAGGAGGATTTAGGGTGAAGTACTTTATGTATCAAATACTTTAATCATTGCATGTGTCAAACAAAATTTCAGTAAGTGATGGGTAGTCGTTGCACCACCTGGTTCAACTGGCACTTCGATCTTATTAGCAAGGGCCTCAAAGCCAGAACAAGAACCATTTGTCGGTAGTCAAACTGGTGGATGTCCCCAATTTGGTTGTTATTTAATGTTTTCTCCCCTATAACCGAACCCGTTAGTTGAATAAGAATAAAAGCTGGTTGAGCAGCTAACTGATTTTAACTAAAAAATTGTTAAATGAAGATTACTTTGTCAGCTACACTCAAATTAACATTTCCTTCAATTGATATATATACGCCAGTACTAACCTAATCCTAGAGTTTATGATAAGGAATAATGATCCTCTGCTTTAAGTATTTATTATTATTGAGTTCTTTCTGATAGTAAGTTAAAAATGCTTGAATCGGGTGTTGTATGAGTTCATCTCTTTGATTGAACCTATACCCATCTTGCTTAAGGGCACTTACTAACTTTGGCAAAGAAATTAAAACTTCATCGTTTACCGTCCCATCTTTAATCCATTTAAGAACGTAACTTTTCCATTTCTTCGATTCACCTTCGATATAGGAACTTCCAGGTATAGAGGAGTTGAATATTTTCTCCAAAAGTTCATCTCGTTTCTTTTTATAAAACGGATCACTCATATTAACATTAGTAGTTTTGAGAGTCGATTCGATAGTCATTTTAACTGGAGTTTTTGGGCGGAGCTTTCCGGGAGACCTGTTCTTACCAAATTGATACCAAAATTGGCGAGGAATGAACAAGGATTTGCAAATCGCATGAACAATGCTTATATGAGTATCGGAAACGTTTTAGGGCCGCTTCATGCAGAACTATTATATGATATGCATATTTTGTATCCACTTATCATGGGACTAGTCGTGCTTGTTATGACAACTTTCGTGTCGATGAAATGGAAAGGGCCAGCGAGTGTGATATCTAAGTAACATAGTAGAAAACAGGCAGACCATGCGAATTCGGGTCTGTTTTCTTAACTTTTTAACGGGGACTACTTTAATTTGCTCATTTTTGATTTTAATTTTCATGGGAGTTCAATCAGAAAAAGAGTTGCCGAAGCAACTCTAAGAACTTTAACAAAAGCAACTGGTATTTTATTGGTAGATTTTTATATATAGCTACTGCACTTTATGCAAATCTATTTATCTATCGCGAGTGTTAGTGTACACCGTAGGTCCTAATTATAGTCTGTTCGATCTGGCTACCGTTTGCGTCCCATGCCTTGATGCGAAGTGAAACGTAGCCAGTGGCTGGGTTTTTCAAATACACTTTGTAGTGGCCATTTTTCTTGCTATCCACTTTTGTTTTGTTCCAGGTAGCGCCGTCGTCAGTGGATACTTGGACTTCGACCCCTTTCAAGTCTGGGGTAGCACCTGATTGAAGGACGAATGATAGGTCGAAGTGGTCAGTACGGCCACCTTTTGCTTTGTTCTCCCCATCCAGACTAATTTCATACTTCGGCCACAATAGGCCCAGGGTTTCCTGCCCACTTGCCGGCCGCTCAGACTTGAACGTCCACGCAGTATTGGTCTTTGTAGACATTCTGAACCCCGTCGGGTGCACCGTGTCCATAGTGATTCGGTAAGTCGCTGGGTCAGGGCTAACTGTCAGCGGGTAAAAGAATGAGAAATAAGGACTCTCTGTAAGGAGCTTCCCGTCCTTGTACAACCGAGCTATCGAAGTGTCTTCAGGGTATTCAAAAGCAAAATTGCCCCAGTGCCCCGGTTGGCTGTCACCCTGTTCAAATATGTTGAGAGTGAATATGTCTCCCTCACGATATGCCAGGGTTACCTCTCTTTCAGCCAGACCGTTCACCGCGCCAAGCCATGTCTCCTCGCGCTGTTCACCCGGAATATAGTTACGGAATGTGTCATTCATCCTACGTTTGAGGCGATTTTCGTCATGGACAATGTGGTTCCATTTATAATCTTTCAGGGTCGGCCAATTGCTGCCGCTTGAATACCATTCTTCCCGGTCTAGTGGTGCGTCGAAATAATAATCCAAGACTTGCAAGGTTGCATACTCACGAGGGCGGATCGGCGCCAGCGAATCAACGAGTATCCTGCCTTTTGAACCGCGGTAGTGTGCATTCACTACTGCAGAGTTTTCTTTAGTCACCGCGTCGACTGGGTTAGCCGGGATCACATCCGGAACAATCATCGCCATGTTGTACACAAACGGGCTGTTGGCAATACCCTTCAAGTTGATAGTAGTTGAACCGTTGGCAATTCGATCGAATAGCACCGCTCCTTCGTCTTGTTGAAGGGTCCAGGCCGGAATTGTAATGCCATCGGTTTTCAATACGCTAGTCCAGAAAATACCTGGTCCGTCGTAGACAACAAATACACCCACCGCACCGGCAGCAGTCACAGCTTTGATCTGGTCGGTAATCGTCGAATTCGTATCACGGGTGATGACTGCCAGTTTGCCACTGACATCCTTAGCACTGAGGTCATCAGGTCGTGCAAAGCCGAGGTTGACTGCTTCCAGTGTCTTATCGCCGTCCAACTTAGGCGTATGCATTATATGCTCGAGCGGAATCGAACCACCATTTCCGTCATAAGATGCACGGATCAAAGGGGCGAATCTGCGCTGTTGGAAGCTGAAATCGAACGTGCCGGTCGTCACAGGCTCGGTAGGTACCACGTATGCGTGATCAACGAATGGATTATAATAACCAGTCATAACATCAATTTTAAACTTGGCTTGATCCAGGCGGTATCCTAATTTGTATCCGGTCCCCTCGGACTCCATAGGAGTAGAGATCTTGACCTCTTTGCCCAACTGCGCATCTAACGTGAGCATCTTGTTCTCGCTAAGCTCAACTTCAGGATCACCTGCGAGGGTAAGATTCTCTACACGGAATCCAGCTTCATCGTAGGTATCCACGGTTCCCATTACCGAGTAACGCCCTTGCGGCACTTCGATGAGCTTGAACCCATTGTCTACACTTGGTTGAACTGTTCTGTTGAATCCCGTATCAAGGTTAACCACTAGGATATTTCCACTTGTTGGGTTTCCGTTTCGGTCAATCAAATTAATCGTTAAATCCACTGATGGTACCTTCTTCGTTGCGCCAATGGTCGTGTTTACTGTTTTACCGTCACTTGAAGTAGCCGTAACCACTGATTTGTAATCGCTTACAGTTCCAAATGAAGGATCAAACGTCACTTTCACCTCACTGCTGCTATGGGCAGGAATCGTTACTTCTGACTGACTAAGTGTAAACATACTAGCCGGAGCCAAGGCTCCAGTTTCATCTTTAGATACCATATTAAGCGTCAATTTCATCTCACTATCGGATGGATTGACATAATTAAATGTCTTCTCGAGGGGGTCACTAGTTTCCTCAGCACTTCCAAGACTGACGACTGCAGGACTGCTATAGATGTTCGCATCCAGAGCTTTATCTATGCTTACAAGCCCGCCTCCCTGCTGATAAGCTGAATTAAAGGGATTTGGCTTAGCTGTTCCAATCAACACCTGCTTTATACGGTCAGCAGACCAGTCGGGATGCCTTTGTTTAAGAATGGCTGCAGCTCCAGCAATATGTGGTGTAGCCATCGACGTACCATTAGCAGCGGTATAATTGGCGTCAACGGCAGTACCCATATAAGTTCCTGTAGCACGAGCAGCTACGATTCCTACTCCTGGTGCCATAATTTCTGGTTTAACACGGTAATTGTTGATAACCGGACCACGGCTTGAGAAGGGAGCTAACACGCCTGTTTTGTCTACTGCCCCAACGGTTAATGCTTTTTCGGCTACACCTGGTGATCCTACAGTTTTCTTACCTGATCCATCATTACCTGCAGCCACAACAAACAATGTGTCAGAGGTTTCACTCAAATTGTTAAGCGCTTGACTCACTGGATCTGTGCCGTCACTAGGAGTAGGATTACCAAGACTCATACTGACGACATCGGCCCCTTCCTTTACTGCCCAATCCATTGCAGCGATGACTCCCGATTCAGGACCTTTACCATCATTGCTAAGCACCTTTCCAATTAAAAGCTCAGCACCTGGAGCTACTCCTTTTAATTTACCTCCGGAAGCTGTGCCAGATCCCGCGATAGTCGAAGCAACATGCGTTCCGTGACCGTGATGATCGACAGAATCGGGGTCGTCTGTGAAGTTCTTCTCTTCTATGATCGTTCCTTTAACATCAGGATGATTCGGATCAATGCCAGTATCTAAGACGGCTACTTTCACGCCTTTGCCATCATATCCAGCCTCCCACGCTATCGGTGCCCCGATCTGCGAAACACTCTTTTCAAGCGTCACTTGTACCTGTTTGTCAAGCCACACCTTCTCTATACCACCTGCTAGCACCGGCTCGGTCGCTGCGGAGAAGCTGTCGTCGTCGATTGCTTCCCAGAACGTCTCAGCCTCCGATTTGCTCACCTTTAACGCAACACCGTTGGCACTCTCTAATACCATGTCCTTTTTAGAACCTGCCGGAGAAGGCTTTTTTACTAACGAATTGCCCACTTTAGCCGGTGTGCCCGTGTAAGTCGCGATTACCGGTATATCTAAGCCGTTAGCGTCGTCGTATCCGTACTCTATCAACTTGGTAATGTTGAACAGGTCGCGGTCAAGCTCATCCGCATCGATGTATGGCTGAGCCTTAGCTGGGATGACATAGAGTTCTTCACCAATCCGCATCTGAGTTATTTGAGTTGGTTCGCCATCGAGCGACGGTGCGACTGTTACTGCCTGTAACCCGTCTGCATAACTGTCAATCATCAGAACTTCGCCCGTAATAAGGGTAACAGTATGTGAGTCGACAACCGTGTTACTCTGTAGTTGTTTGGACGCTTGGGTAGCCGTCGATTTTGGGGTAGTGGCATCATAAGCAAATGAATTAGCAGCACTTGTTGACAATAGTATTGCAGATACCAAACCTGTGGTCATTACATTAAAAATTTTTTTGTTTCCCCTTTTCCTCATCTTCCCCATTAAATCTCTCCTCTTCCTGACTAAATAGCAGATTAACATATTTGTAAAAATGTGATGGTTCCGTGAAAGTGACGTGCCATCAAATTTTATACACGGATCTGTCTTTCAACTCGAAGTATCGAATATTCTGAAATACGAGACAATTGCAATAATTATCAAATATTACCACATTTATGTAAATAGAACTTAAGTAGTAACTTAAGTAGTAACTTATGTTGTAATTGGTACTATACATGTATAAAACAAAAGTTTTATACAATTTTGACATAATGAGGGGCAGGTTATTTTTTATAACACATCTTGGCGAAATATAAGATTCCCTACGTCGAAAACACCAGTTTAATTCCAACCTTTTAAAAGTTTCGACAATCAAATAATAATTCTATAGTTAGCTAGATAAACAAAGGAGGATATCCGCTATTCCATGATATTTTTCAAAAGACACGTTTATTGAATAAGGAATTAAATTGGGTATAGAAAAAATATGATTTGTTCGCGGCTCAACGGACCGTTTTATATTGCGTGCATCGCCATGGCGAGATAACGTTAACGAATATGTGGAAGTACTTAAATGTAGCAGCGCCGACAGTTACATGAACTTTCAACTAACCCGATCAGTAATCTGGTACAAAATCTAAATTAAACATACAAAAAGAGCCCAATTCACATATGAATTGGGCTCTTTTAAAATGCCTATATATCAGGCTTTGTTAATGTTTAACACTTACTATACTTATTCTGCCTAATCATTTTTTAAAAAGTGAAGGAATCGTTTTTTAATTTTTATAAACTTAATAGTATATTAGATTAACAAAAGAGAGCCATTCAAAAATTGAACGACTCTCCTTAGTTATATATATCTTTATTTATCTCCTGTGAATCTAGAATATCCTAGGAGCAACTTCTCTCAGCTTAATAAAAATGAAGCGGATACGTACGATAGCTTGCAACTGGCATTTTTTCAGTAGTATAGAAGCCTGGAGCAGCATTTAATAAATCTGGAATTCGATTCACAACTGTTGCGCAGGTTAATTCGACTGTTGCTGGATTAGAAATTTTCACAACGGTTTCTGGCTCACCTTGAATGATCCAATCATTACAATCTGTTTCACCTTCAGCATACACTTTGCCGATACATTCGCTTACAATTACAGGTCCTTGATGGGTTACAGTTGTCACTACAGCTGACATTCCTGTCGCGTGTCCAGCAGGGATCGTTTTTCCTAATGTTTCTGAATATAAATCTTCGTTATGTGTCATTGGCACTAATTTCTGATTTTGAGATTTAATCGTCCAGCCAAATTGTGAACATAGCCATTCATTTGAATTTCTCATAAAGGATGGTAGATCATTATTGCTCGCAATTTTTTCCTCAAATTCTTCTAATGATAAACCTGCCCCATGCACCTCGGCGAGAGCAATTCCGTAATGCTCAACATTATAGCTGGATTTCCCTTCAATCTTAATAATATTATGTGTAGCACCAGCTAAAGTTGTGATTAAGTTGCCCCAGAATACATCCTGATAGCCAGACCCTGTTAATGTACAATGATGATCTTTTGCTATGCGGTCTAAACGATTCGTAATTTCCGGTGAAGTGGTCCATGGATAAAACGCTTCTTCACAAGTAGAGATCGCATTTACACCGTGACGAGCAGCCAATTCAAAAGCATCAATAGTGTCTGTCATTAAACTCTTTGTCATAATAATACAAACATCAGCATCCGTTTCTTTAAATACTTCCTCAGCATTACTTTTAATAGGGATATTTAGTTTTACATCTAACCCAGCGACTTCCCCCACATCCTTGCCGATAACAGCTGGATTCGAATCAATGGCTCCAACAATTTCTGCACCCTTTTCATATAAATAACGCAAGCTGACCATACCCATTTTTCCACAACCATATTGAATAACGCGAACTTTTTCTAACATCACTTATTCCTCCTTGGTTTGCTCAATATTTCACATGTTGTTATACATGTAATAGAGTTTCTATACTTATATGGTAAACCTTATTGTTACAATAGGGTCAAGCACTATTTGATTCTTTTTTTCACAGGAATTTGCAGTTTCATAATCATTTGGCGTTCATATTGAGTCCAGCACGGCAATTCAACAATAACCTCACAAATATAATCTCCTGCAATTTCAAGCTGATTTTCCTCTATGTAATCGATTAATTTAAAGGCATACTCTTTCTCCTGCGAAAAGTGATCACAGTAAATCGATACGTATTCATGTGCAGGCAGAAACTCTATTTCCTTTAAGTTGAAAAAATCAGCATCAACAAGCATAAAAATCTCTGTTGACGTTAGCTTCCGCTGTTTAATGGTTTCCTTACGAGTAATCGAGCCTACATTACAAAAATACGAAGTTGGGAACTGATGAATAAGTGCTTGATTTCTCAGCTCCCTCAATATATATTCATATGTTTCTAACTGATCTTCATAAATATCTTTTTTACCGTCATAGCAATAAATTTTTCGTTCCGGTAGAAAGTTCCGCTCAACTACTCCCATTTTCGGGATTTGTATATAAGTCTTGTAGTTTTCGGATGCTACCTTCAGTGTTTTTTTCATTTGTACAAGCTCATTCATTTTTTGATCAATCAATTGAATTTGCTCATCAAGAAGTTTCGGAATCGAATCTGCATCCTTTTCTGTAAAAACTTCTTTCATTTCTTGCAGTGTAAAACCCATACACTTTAAATACTTTATAAAATCAAGACATGCGCATTGCTTAATACTATAAAAACGATAGTTTGTTTCTGGATCAATATAGCTTGGTGACAGTAGACCGATTTTGTCATAATGATGTAAGGTTTGAATAGAAATATTGTTTAGCTTCGCCATTTTCCCAATTGAAATCTTTTTTTGCATATTTAAACCTCCTAGCTGTCTATCAAAGTAGTAAAAAATGATTACTTTTATTATGACAGCTAAAGAGTATAATTTTACCATATTTTTTGAACATTTTATGGAAAAGGAATGGCTGCTTGTTTAAAGAACATAAGAAATGATCCGCTCACTTATCCCAACAATCAATATACTTTGTCCAAAACCGCATAAGATTCCAGTTAAAAGTCTTAATAGATTATTGCTCAGACGATAGTTCATTTTCTGTGTCCATCCATCTAAAACCATTGGCATATTTAGCAGCAATCCTAACCATATGGGTAGCTGTAAATGAAAAACGATTAAAATAGGAAAAAAGAGATATCCAACCAAGATCCCCGTACATCTTGCACAGAGCGGGAGTTTATACCCTCTAATCGTTAGACATCTCTCTTTCTTGCGATGACATGGGACAATCGCTGCTACATCCTTTAGTTTAATCACAATCCGGCCCGCATTCACAATCTAAATCTGGACCACAATCACAGTCAGGCGTACAATCAAACTTTTTCTTGCGATGTTTCCTTTTTCCATAATAAACAAGGATAAATAAAAACAGTATTCCTGCAATGACAAATGCCATAATGCCAAATAACATCTTCCCGCCTATTAGTAAGGCGGTTCCAACAATAATAGAAATAATCATGGCTGATAGTACAAGAAAGAACATGGACATCACCTTTTCCTTTATTTCTTACTTAATATACTTGAGTATTCTTGAACAGCTATATTATGACTTGTTATAGATAATTTCTTAGTAGAAACCTAGTTTTATATTATGAAGAATCTCCCTGTATATTGCAAATTCATTTTTACTTTTTCTTGTTATGGAAAATTAACTTTTAGTTTATCACTCAAATATAATCACCCCAAATGATGAAGTTTGGCAGATAAATTTGTTACACTCATCATCTTAACAGGCCTTTTTTACTCTTTGCTTCATTCACTAACTCATTATCCATCATTTTACTCCTATAAAATAAAAGAAGCACCATCATCTATTTACTAGAAATCGGCACTTCTTTTATTTGCTATACAGTCAGCCTAACACTTAAGATAGGTATTTTCGAATACAGGCAAAGTTCTTTTTTTGCTATTCTTTTTAATCCTGATTAAACCACAGTTGATCTTTGTCATCCACATCGCCATTGTAATTGATTAAAATTTCATCTCCTGCCTTTATATCTGTGAAGGCATAGAAGTCAAATGTGTGGTTATCAAAATTAATTTCATACGTTGCATTAGGTTCATAAGAATGGTTAAACAACATTCCATAGCCAAGAAGGATAGCAGAATGATTTTTCCCATACTCAAAAGCGTAATCAGCAAGTATAGTTTTTTCAATATGTTGATGTTGGTTGTTTGGATATGAAATGACAGGTGCTTCGTGTAAAAGCTCTCCTTTTTTGATATCTCTTGTAGCAAATACCCCTCTATTGAATTCTCCATCACTTATTGGAGATGTTCTTACTTCAATCATGTTGTTCGCCTACTTACTTTTAAGATTTACTTTCTTACTGTAACACATTTGAGCATTTAGCTCATGTTATTTTGAAAGCAAAGTTAACTTTATTATTGTATTACAGCGTATAGGAAATCCCTCCTTTTTTTGAATTATGATACTACTTCAAGATAATCTGTGTCTATTTTCTTGACGTAGCATCATTAATTGGTATAAAAAGGATTCTTGAAGTAAAGGGTGCAAGAGTTAGAGAGCGAGGATCGCTGTGTCGATCTTTTTTTCTTATTGAACAAACAGGAATTTTGTTTAACAACAATTTTCATTTACTTAATTAATTCTTTATTTAAACAATTCAAATCCTAACCTATATTTTTCACTTTCATATTGCTTATCAAGCATATTCAAAAAACTCGCATGTAAATGGAAAGCTTCCTCTATTACAGCAATTTTTCAAATAAATACAGCCGGCTTTCCTTCAAAAGCCGGCCCAATTCGTTACAGTTGTTCATATTAATAAGTTTAAAATGCAACTCAAGATGTCTTCTCCTTCTTTTGTAAAAGCACTGCAACAATAACGATCACCCCTTTGAAGGCTTCTCTCAAGAAAGGTGGAACGCAAAATAGATTTAATAGATTATTCATAACAGCAATGATAGGCATCCCGTAGAACGTGCCAAGGATAAATCCTCTTCCTCCCATCATATTTGTTCCACCGACAATGGCTGCAGCAATGGCGTCCATTTCCATTCCTCTTCCTGCATTCGAGAAGTCCATTGATCCAATTCTGGATACTTGAATGATTGCAGAGATCGATACAAGGATTCCTATGAGCGCATACACACGCAGCTTTACCTTTTCAACATGGATGCCAGAAAGTCTAGCTGCTTGTTCATTTGATCCAACCGCTCTAATTTGTCTTCCGAACGTTGTTCTCTTCGATATAGTAAAGGATAAAAGCTTTGATTGCCCAATAAACAATTGAGCTCGCATATTACGGGTCTTAAAGATATTAAGACTTACGGTCAATAACTATCTAGAAATGGTGTTGAGATCCCCTACCATTTATCAATTCATAATATTACTAACTTAATATTTTACCTTCAAAAAATCATACTCCACGCTTATTTCCCCAAATATAGGTATGGAGTTGGGGCAGTACTTTCACATCTCTTACCTCATCATCTAGCATAGATTTATTAATCAACCATTCATATCTCTGCAATAACTGGGAAACAAGGTGTTGATTGTCTGTTGTTTGATTATCGTCATTTCCTACTTGTAAGAAAAATGGAACTTCCTGATAGCGTTTATGCACCTTTTTTGCATATTCGTAATCATGATCATCAAAAACAACTACTTTTAAACTGACACTTTGCGCTGGAACTGCTTCTTTAAGCTTAGTAATAATCATATCAAGCGCATAAAAATCAGTGACCATTCCAGAGCTAGGTGGTTTAGGTGAAATCGTTAATTCATCAATTTCTAAGAACCAATCCTGCCACTTGCTTCCCTGTGTTTCCAAAGCAATTTTTATATTATTATCTTTTAATAAATCGATTAGGTATTGAAGGTTTTTTAATAATGCTGGATTTCCGCCAGATATCGTTACAAATGAAAAACCGTCACCGCCTAATGCTTTAAGTTCTTGCCAAATTTCTTCTGCATCCATTTGCTTAATTAATTCTTTTCCCGAACCATCCCATGTAAAAGCAGAATCACACCATGAACAAGAATAATCACAGCCAGCTGTTCGAACAAACATGGTCTTTTGGCCAATAACCATCCCTTCTCCTTGAATAGTAGGACCAAAAATCTCCATTACAGGTACTTTACTCAACCTTCCATCCACTCCCGTCTTACTTCTGCATAGCTCGTAGGGGTTTCAAATAAACGAACAAATTCTATTCTGGCATCATTATATTTTTCTGACCGATTATTAAAAGCATCCGACATTTTTTCATAAATCCAAACTACCATGTTTTCTGCTGTTGTATTCATTTTTGGCAATGTTTCATTCAGATATCGATGATCAAGATGAATTTCAATTTCTTTTTTCCAGATCTCTTTGATATTTCCAAAATCAATAACAAGACCGATTTCATCTACATACCCGCTAATACCAAATACAACATTATACGTATGCCCGTGCAAATTCTTGCATTTCCCTTCATAACAGTGAAGATGATGTGCTGCATCAAAGGTAAACTCTTTGCTCACAAGCACGCGCTTTTTATGATATTTAAGATCTTCTTTTTTAATATCTTGGTCCATTTTTTGCAGGTTTTCTACTATTCTAAAACCATAGAAGTCTAGACCCATTATACTTCCGCTCCTTCTTGTGACTTTAGATATTTTTCTAACCCATGGTTTCTTAGCTTACACGCTGGGCACTCTCCACAGCCATCACCTATTACTCCATCGTAACAAGTTAAGGTTTTTTCACGAACATAATCGAGTGCATCTAATTCATCAGCAAGTTTCCATGTTTCTGACTTATCTAACCACATTAATGGCGTATGGATCACAAATTGTTTATCCATCGATAAATTAATGGAGACATTTAATGATTTAATAAAAACATCTCTGCAATCTGGATATCCACTAAAGTCTGTTTCACAAACACCAGTAATGATGTGCTTAGCACCAACCTGGCTCGCTAACACAGCAGCAAATGAGAGGAAAATCAAATTACGTCCTGGAACGAACGTCGATGGTAACTCACCATTTTCTCCCTCTTTTATCTCAATATCATCTCTTGTTAATGCATTCGGAGCCAATTGATTTAGCAGGTGCATATCTAATAAATGATGTTTAACATTTAACTCTTTTGCAATATTTTTGGCACACTCAATCTCTTCTTTATGCCTTTGATTATAATTAAAAGTTACAACTTCCACTTCTTTAAACGTTTGCAATGCCCAAAACAAGCATGTCGTACTATCTTGTCCACCACTAAAGACAACTATTGCTTTTTCATCTTTTAACACAAATAACTCCCCTTTCAAAAAAGAAAAACAGCACCCCAAGATAGAAGTGCTGCTTCATCTTAGTTTTTTTAGAGAGGGGTGCTAGAACCTCTACCGTCTTCCTAACGGGTTTATATTAATTATGGTTATAATAACACAAAATTCGACAAAATGTACAAGATTGTCCTTTGGAAATTTGTTGTACAAAAAAGAGGATAGAAAGTGCATAATTTCTACTGCTCACCTATCCTTTTTAATTTATCCATTATCATGTCTGACATTAAATATGAATTTCATGTTGATAAGGGTTTTAAGAAATATCTTTACTTTTAATAAAATATAATGAGTCAGTCTCCTAATCATCTAATTGATGTGTTTGCAGTGGTCGAAGTCTCTTGTTTGAGTAAAAAAGAAAATAATTTTTTACATTGAGGGATAGAGATCCCTAAAATTGGCCCTAACCCAAATGCAATAAACACCGAGCCTATTCCGATAGGACCCCCTAACAACCAGCCTATAAGAAGAACGAATACTTCAATCCCATTTCGTACCCATGGGATGCTCCAGCCCGTTTTTTCAACAATCAACAGCATAAAACTGTCTCTTGGCCCTGCTCCAAGGTCAGCTGAAACATATAACCCGATTCCATATCCTAGTAAAATAACACCGAGCATAAACACCAATGATTCTCCTATTAAACTATCAATTGGTGGTAAAAGCCAATTAAAGAAATCAATAAATAATCCAAGTAACACCATATTAAGAATCGACCCTATTTTTGGCCATTCTTTTTTGATTACAGAATAAATCAACAAAAGAAAACATCCAGTTATGATCGACCAAGATCCAATTGTTAGCCCGAATTTGAGAAATAACCCATAATGGAAAACATCCCACGGTCCAATTCCTAATTGCTTCCCTTCAATTGTTAAAGAAATCCCAAAAGCCAAAATCATTAATCCAAAAACAAAAAAAGACCAGCGTAGAAACCATTCATTTTTCATTATTACTGCTCCTTCATCTTAAAAAATGCTATTCAAATATACCATAAGAATGAAGGGGAATGATAATACAATATTTTGCGAATATAAACACTTTTCATTTTCCGGATGAAAATAAAGAAGCGCATTAATTCAGTAAATTCTACTGAAATCATGTGCTCCTTTATAGCATTTAGTACTTATGATCAATTTTAGCCAATACAACATTAGCTGCTTCTAAAGCTCCACCGGCATTCCTGAAGTTTTCAGAGAGTCCCGACGCTTTTTCTAAATAGGTTCGATCCGCCAGCACATCTGCTACTGCTTTTGCCAGCTGTTTTGGCTTATTTCCTTTTAATTTTATTCCAGCACCAAGTTCAGCTACACGGTCAGCCACTGCTCTTTGTTCGCTATGCAAAGGAAATAAAACCATCGGAACTCCATAATACAAACTTTCATTCACACTATTCATTCCGCAATGCGTTATAAATACATCTGCCTTCTGTAATATTGCCATCTGAACTACTCTGTTTTGTACAGTAAAATTCTCCGGTATCCTGCCAAGAGAATCTATCTCTGTTTTTTCACCAACCGACAGCATAATATCAAGACTACTATCAGCAAATGCTTTGATGCAATTTTGGTAAAAATCATTATTTTGATTGAGTACTGTTCCTAATGAAATATAGATCAATTTTCTACTTTGTCTTTCCTTAGATGCCTCAGAAGATTTCCTTATTGAAGGACCAACAAAGGAATATTTGTCAGAAAATGTTTCTGCCATAGGTTGGAATTTTTTTGTTGTATAAACAAGGGTATCCGTTTCATTATCATTTTGAATAATCGATATAAAATTCTCTACTTCATACCCATGGGAACGTAGCGTCTGTATCTTTTTATTAATTCTTGGCATTCCAGTTATCATGCTCAACATTTCCTTTATACTGCGTTTCATCAGTTTTGCCGTATGGCGATTAAATGCGAAGGTGGTTGTTGAACAGATGTACGGAATTCCTAATTTCTTGGCAAATAATTTTCCCCAAAAGCATAAGGAATCAGAAACAATGCAATCCGGCTGCAATTCTCTCAATTCCGTACATACTTTTTCATCTAAAGCAATGGTCGTATCAACAATCATTTCTATCAATGCCGCAAAATCTTTTCCAGCTTTGCGATTCAATTCCTCTTGTGAGATCGGCGGCAGGAACTCATCACAAGGAATAAACTTGGCACCGAGATTTTCTATTTTTTCTTTAAACTCTAAAAATGAATAGTACCATACATCATGCCCTTTATTTACAAGCTCGGAGACAACCGGAAGTGTCGGATTTGTATGACCGTGTGCCGGAATTGAAAAGAATACTATTTTACTCATTCTTATTCCTCCTCTTCCGTTTCAGCCCTACGGATTAGATCTGCAAACTCTAGAAAACTATCCGTTTTTAAGATGGCAATTCCTTTTGTCACATCTTCCCCCAAAACAACAAGCTTATCACCGGCTTGAATCTGATACATTTCCCTCGCCTGTTTTGGTATAACAATCTGTCCACGCTCGCCGACCTTCACAACACCGAAAAACTGTTTCCCCTTAGGACCAAGATGCTCTACCTCTTCTTCACTCATACTATCGGATAATTGATCCAATGTTACTTGAAAAATATCAGCTAACATTTTACATTTATGAATATCTGGCAACGCCTCTTCGTTCTCCCACTTCGCTACCGTCTGACGCGAAACACTTACCCTCTCAGGTCTTAATATTGTACGGCACACCTCTTAAAAATTTATAAATATGTAAACAAAACTTATTTTTCCCTTCCAATCCAAAAATAGCCTAAGAGAGTTTTCTTAAAAAACCTTATTTACTTATGATACGGTTCACCGTGGTGTATCTAAATGAGTTTTCTTTATAATTCAAAACAAATACCATAGTTTAATATTTAGAAAAAATTACAATTTATTATTATGATTGCATTGTCAAAGAAATAAATTCCATTGTATTATCTACCATTTTTGATGTAATTTTTCTTTCTTTGAAAGTATTCTTAACATCTTTTAGTGTGGGCTTCTTTAACAAATTATCAGTTATTTCCGTAGCGGCTCCTGAAACTAAATCAGTTAAAATTTCTATGCCTTCTGGCGCACCTGGAATAAATGAAGGTATTAAGCCAATTCCTATATATTTAGATATTGCTACAACAGGCTTGAACGATTGCCTTCTTTTAAATTCGAATAATGCTTCAATACGGCTCAAATTTTTTTCTTTTTGCAATGTATCAACTTCATTTAACATATGTACAAGGATTTCCCATGTAATATAACTTTCTTTTTGATTTGGCTTAAGTTTAATAACTTCCTTTTTTGAAATTTCACTTATTAATTGAATTGGTTTTACTAATTCACTAAATTTACTAGCAAAATTCAAATTATATTCCTCACTAGGTAACGATGAGGCTATAGCCTCATTATAACAATTGTCAACAATTTGTTTTACCTCTTCTATACTATCACTAGAGTATTCATCTTTTCTTGATTCAAGAAAACTATAGTAAGCAGATCTTCTATTATTAAAACTCCCCTTTTTAATAATCTCCCTACATAAATTTAAAAACTCTAGATTTAAAAATTCATCATTAATTAATATCTGGCTCTGGGCATTAAATAAGTCATCCAAATTTTTTTTGAAACCATTAGTATAAGTAAAATTCCCTCTTATTGCTCGATCGATATTTTGAATGTTATCTATAATTTTTTCTATAAACTCAATATGCTCAGGTTTAACTCCATCTGTTTCAAATTGATAAGAATTATGTTCAAGAGATTCTATTATTCTTAGATTTAATTTTTTCCTAATTTTTGGGTCATAATGTTTTAAAAATGGCAAAGTGGAAAAATCGAAAAAATCCGTTTGATCATCTAACCCATAACTTAATGAATTCATAAAGTAATCTTGCAAACTTTTCATTCGATTATGTCCTGTGTATAAAGCTAATCTCAACTTTCCATTTTTTATTAATTCGAGGAAATGCCCTTTCATCTCATTATTAAATAAAATATTATGGATAATTTTTGAATCTATCACTTGTGTTTGCGTTAAGATTGGCATTTGCCCACTAAGTAATAAATAAAACAACATACTTTCCCCTTGTATAGCATTTTTTTTACATTCATCAATATTATGTTGATTCTCCGAAGTCCTTATAGTATCAAACAGGTCTAAAAACATGAACACCAGCCTCTCCCTTTTAATCATTAATTTGAATATCGCACTAATTGAAAAACTATCTTTTATTTTATTTTCTTTTATTTTATTAGATCCACCGTCTCATTTAAAGTGAATTGTATTGTATCCTTAATGCCCTCATTAATGGCTAAACCTTATGTACTATTAAAATCTGGAGTTCATTCGAAAGCTTATCAAACACTAATGTATCTGGAATTTGATGTGTGCTTTGAACATTTAATAGAATCCTTTGAACCTCAGACATTTTGCCAACCATATTAATTTGATTGAGATGATGATGAATAACAAGATTCCAGTAAATGACTGAAAAACTATTAAATAGAGAATCATATTGCAACTCAAGCTTTTCATTTACATTATATAAGTTTTCAATTAGGGATTTAATTAACACAAATTTATAGGTAGTCGAATTACGAGACTTTGTAGAAAAAATAAAATTAAAATAAGCCCATATTTCTTTATCTGTTAAATATTCAGCCCTCATTTCTCCTATTTGAAGCTTATGACTCATACCACACCTGCTCATATTAATAGTCTTTTTATTCACTAACCTCTATTAAAAATACTTTCTCAAGGAAACTGCCCCTTTTTTCTGCTTTCTGTTTACGAACCTCTTCAAGTCTTTCAATTGATGCGCCATGAAAATCTGCAAGCGCATGGATGATTTCTAGAACATCTGCTAATTCCTCAATAGCATCTTCATTATTCGTTGTATTCACATACTCTTCAAGCTCCTCGAAGCTTTTTTTCTTTAGTTCTTTTATGTATTCGGTGTTATCTAATATTTTCGTTGAGAACTTTTTCCCGGTTTTTTCAATGATTTCTGGAATTCGATCTCGGACTAGTTTGTTGTATGTTGGCATATGAGATTCTTCCTCTCTTTTATACAATCACTTTCACAATATATGTTGTAGGGTAAAAATTCACCTGGATTAGGTTAAAGATACCTGATCCCCAAATACATTAGTGATCAGACAACCCTAATTATTCTGCCTCTTCACTACCTTCAATAATATAATGATAAAGTTTGTTATCAATCGACTGCTCCATAATCATATTCATATGAACAACCGGCTTGCCATCCTTCATTACATCTTGCTGAACTGTGCTCTTATCAGGCTTCGCTTGACCTAGGTAATAGAAGTCACTGCCTTCATCGTCATCTTTTTTGACAAAAATATGGAGATTGATATGATTTTCTTCTGCATCAATAATTGTTTTAACCTC
Source organism: Cytobacillus dafuensis (assembly GCF_007995155.1). Lineage (NCBI taxonomy): Bacteria > Bacillati > Bacillota > Bacilli > Caryophanales > Bacillaceae > Cytobacillus > Cytobacillus dafuensis. The sequence continues at coordinate 2,740,685 of NZ_CP042593.1, forward strand.
ATCTGAGTTTAATGTTCTGTTACTACGCGTATACCATTTAAGAACATCCTGACTGAGAAACTCATCACCATAATTTACACTCGATTCAATTTCCCCCTTTTTATGGTAGGTAATAAAAATCGGACAAGTATGATGTTTGGTTTTGTATCCATACATCGTAGAGCTTTCGTCATTTTGCCAATTCAATAGTTTACAAGAGTCTTTTCTAGAGTATTTTTCATACAAAGTCAGTGGTTGTTTACATTCATATTTTTTACTTTTTTCTTTTGCACTTAATAAAATATCCAATACCATTGTTTTGAAATAATCATTTCTTACTAGACTTTCATGGATCGAATCATTAAACGTAAAACAATTTTCCTTGAAAGTAATAATTGGTTGATCCCCATATTTTTTCTTAAAGGCTTGGGTAAAAAATGATAAATCAAAGATACCTTTGACTGATGCAATTGTATCTTCGCCTATAATGCAACCTTCTTCGAGTAGATGATTAATAAAAGCCTCATATTCTACCTTCTCTTGCTGCATTAACAATTCCAACAATACGATTTCGTGCTTACGTTTGCCATTCAATATCTCTAACGACAACATGGTCAAAACCTGATTTTCATAGTTTGTTATAGTTGGTACTTCTTCTTTCATTTTTAATAAAAATTGATAGTAGTTTGAATATTTATCAACAATTACAACTGGATCTATTGAATGCTGAGTGACAAAATCATAAAGGTATGGCACTCTACCAAGTCTATTTTTGACCTCATTAAAGGCATCCTTTAAGATTTTGAGAGTTGTAAGATTACTATTATTTATGGCGGTGAAAATCCGCTTTTTTGCAACTTCTTCAAAGTTGATCGTTGAAACACCTTTTAAATAGCTAGTGTCCTTCGTATGTCGGCGAATATTATCTTTGTTTTGTGACTGATCACCTGATAAAGCTATTGGAATTAAATAGTTATTTTTATAATTACCAATAAAATCGATGATTGTAACGAAATCCTTTGATTCATGCTTACGAAGTCCTCGGCCAAGCTGCTGAATGAATATAATACTAGACTGAGTCTGTCTTAACATGACAACCTGATTAATGCACGGGATATCAATCCCTTCATTAAAAATATCGACTGTTAAAATATAATCCAAATGACCATTTTCTAATTGATTCACTTGATAGGCTCTATCTTCTTGAGAATCATCACCTGTCAGCGCAACTGTTCGCAATCCTTTGTCATTCAATGCTTTTGATAATTCTTTCGCTTCTTTTTTCCGACTGCAAAATATTAACCCCTTAACCGTTTCACCAGAAAAACCATAATATTCAACCTTATCGATAATATGATTCACACGTTCCTCATTAACAAGCTTCGTTAAAATGGTCGCATCATCCACATTTTCTCCATTGATATCAAGGTCAGTCACACCGAAATAATGAAAAGGAGATAGCATATCCTCCTCAAGTGCTTCCTGTAAGCGAATTTCATAAGCAATGTTGTAATCAAATAGCTCATAAATATTGAAGTCATCTGTTCGTTCAGGTGTGGCAGTCATTCCCATAAAAAATTGCGGTTTAAAATAATCTATCACTCTTCGATAAGACTCGGCACCTGCTTTATGGACTTCATCTATTAATACATAATCAAATTCCTGCGGATCAAACTGCCTTAATGTTTCTTCTTTTGAAATGGTTTGGATGGTTGCAAATAAATACTTCGCGTTTGTTTGCTTATTGGAACCAGATAAAATTCCAAAGTCTTCATCCATTCCACCAAGAATTCTCTTAAAGTCTGATTTCGCTTTATTTAAGATTTGCTCTCTATGTACAATAAAAAGCATGCGCTTAGGACCAAAACGCCTTACATCGAATGCAGAAAGATAGGTCTTCCCTGTCCCTGTTGCCGAAATAATTAATCCTTTATCCTTGCCCGCTGCTCGGACCGCTTCAATTTGTTCCAGCGCTGCTTGCTGCATCTTATTAGGGACAATCTTTAATGCATCCTCAATGGCATTCGTCTTATATTGGGTAGGTAATTCTACTACCTGATCAAAATCTTTTGTGTCTGTTACTTGAGAATAGGTCTTTTCGTATTCCTCAATCCATTCCTCTGTTAAAACTCTAGCCTGATCCCATACTTCTTCAAACTGACTCTTAAAGTGATGAACGATCTCACCATTTTCAAGTGAAGTTAATTTTACATTCCATTCATAATTTATCTTCAAGGCATGTGCAGTTAAATTAGAGCTTCCGACAATAAGAGAGTAATGTGTATCATGGTTAAATATGTATCCTTTCGAGTGAAAGCCTTTTAAATCTGTTAATCTCACTTCTACGTTTTTTATCTTCATCAATTCCCTAAACACTTTAGGCTGATTAAATTGTAAAAAGGTAGATGTTAATATACGACCTTTTACTCCTTTTCGGTTAAGGTCAAGAAAATGGGATTTAAGTGTAGCTAGGCCGCTTTCCGTAATAAAAGCGACAGAAAAAATAAAGGACTTGCTTTGATCAAGTTCTTCTAACAATGTTGATAAAACGTTTTCATTTTTCTTTAAATTATTGACTAATAGCTTAGGCTTATATCGCCCAGATTTATTAAGCTGTTTATCAATAAAACCCTTATGTAGTGATGCTTCTAAGCTTTGAATCAAATTCTCCATATAATCCCCAATCATTTCCATTTGTTTATACTAATTGTAATACTCTTAATTTTTGAGTGCAATTTATTTTTAAAGCAAAAGAAGCTATCCACGAATTGTGAGTAGCTTCTTTGTCCATTTTTATCAATTATTTTACATTAAAGGCCCCTGATAATTTTTCTACGGCCGGAATATCCGCAGGTGCCCAGTCAAGTGAAGAAAGCTCATTATTTGGTAACCATTTTATCGCAACATGTTCTGTTAGCTTTGGTTTTCCTTCTACAAGCTTACAGATATAAGTCGTTAAATGAACGATTCCGAAGTCATATTCATACACAGTATGATCGACCTGCTCACCTATTTCTATTTTACAATTCATCTCTTCACTAATTTCACGTTTTAATGCTTCCTGAGCAGATTCTCCATCCTCAATTTTACCGCCTGGGAATTCCCATTTTAGAGGGAGAGATTTATCTGGGCCTCTTTGGGCACAAAGGATTTTATTGTTATCGATGATAATAGCACCGACGACATGGATGTTTTTTTTCATGGGTCCTCCTTATATAACAACATATTTACATAAAAAGTTAGATGTTTATATTATAACTCAAATTATGATTATTGTTAGAGTGTAAATGCTAACTACGTAAGCGTCATGCAGTGCCCACTATGTTAATAACCATACAAGTGCATTTTACTTGCTATTCTTTACTATGAAATTTTACATATAACCTTACTACTTGTTCTAAATTAGCAGTTCCATTATATACATCTCCATTAATAGGAATATTGTGTTTTTTGGGTCTCTTTACCGTTTTATCTCGATTAGAATATGTGAGTTTCTGTAGTAGTTCCTTACATGTATCTTTTCTAAGATGAAATTCTAAATCAACTTCGTATTCAGAAACTCTAATGCCGTTGGACAATCTTGATTTACTAGTGCTTGTATCATAACCATTATTCAGCATTCATTGATAAAACTGTTCAGTTCTCATTTATTTTATTCTCCAAAATCATACCCGTATTTCTTGTTAATCTTTTCAGCAATGGCCTTTAAGAATCCTTCTACAGTCAGATGTTCCACTTCTCTTGTATACCATGCTAGTTTTGCATCTTTATGTTGCCCATCATAGTTAACTTCTAATGGCCAAAACGTATTTGTTGCATGTGTATAATCGAAATGAATATAAAGCTCTTTACCTTCAGGGCATTCCAGAATAACTTTATATACTGGATTTTTCCCTTCTGTGTTAAGTTTCACCTTTTTGATCTTGGCTAGCATAATGCCCCTCCTTTTAAGTTGAAAATAATAATGTAAATATTTTTAGTAACTACTACTTCTGCAGCCTCAATTCATACGCCTTATCTATAAACCTAGTTATCTGTTCAAAGTTTTCTACCCACTCTAACCTTATGTACACTTCACCAGGAGTGAGTCCCCCTCGATCATATTTCTCATAAACATGACCAAGCAATTCATCTACTTCTTTCTGTACTCTCTTCGCATACTTTCCTAGCTGCAGTTACCAGTTACCCATCCAAAGTAAAGATTAACACCATCTAACTGTACTGGCCCAACAATTCCATCCTTCTTAGGGGAAAAATGAAAAAGTTTAACAAATTCAGCGTAGTCATCAAACCATTTTCCTGTCTCACTAAAAGAGTGTACCAGCATAAGTGAATTGTTAGCATTAACATTCTTAGCTTCAATTAGTGCGGATGCAGCTCTATGTATTAATTGGTATCTTTTATTTAGTACACTTTCTTCATTTAAACCCAGTATATGAAGCAAGTATTTCAATCTTATTCTTTTACCGTTACTAGGATTATCGCCTAACCAGGATGCTACAGTTTCTCCAAAGGGTTCTGAAACTTTTCCTTCCACCATAATCGTTAAAAGCTCATTATTTCCCTTTGCAAGTACATAAAGATCATTTTGTGAGCTTGTGCTCCCTCCAGGTAAAGGAACCTTGTACTCAGGAAATCCATACAATACTTCAACATTTTTAAACAGAGGTATCTGACTTTGTTTGAATACCCTTTCAACACTAGGTGGCAAATTGTTAGCGTCTTCCCAACAATTAGCCAATTCATATGCAGAATACCCTTTTTTCCACTGTTTCTCAGGATCTACAAGGAATTCTTTCCATGATATTGCTCCGTTTGAAGGAACAAAGTATTTACCCATTTCCCCTCACTCCTACATTAATATTTTTGTTGTATCCATATTTACCATACTTTGATTGATTAATAGTTTTTAGATGAAAGATAATGCTCAATTGTCTTTAAATATGATTTCCAAACGCGATAGTGTTCTTGGACTTTCCGCTCTAAAATCGAGTCTATTTGTTTTTCTTCATTATATATTCCACGAAGACGCATATTTTCTAGTCTATTCATATACTGATCTTCAGATATATCCTTCAATTTCCGCTCACCGTTTTTTAATACATGCTTTTGCTTTAAATATACTTTAAACTCCAACGTTATTCATCCACCTTTAAAAAATTATTATTACTTTTTCTAGTCCCAGTACTTCCTGCTCTAATAATTCTGTAAGCTATTTACACCTGCAACAACTTTCAAAAACAGTTGATGCGGATTTATTTTGGGATGAAGAATTCATATCTTTTCCAAATTTCCTACCTTGAAGAAAATCTGACAGGAAGATGCTTATCTCAAGGGATGAGGTTCAAATGCAACGTAAAAAGGACCAATATGGCCCTTTTTACGAGAAAATGATTATTTTGTAATCTGTTTAATAAGTTTTTTGTTTCCTTTGTTCAGGATGTTTTCATAGTCGATGTAATCGTAAATATCATCCGTTATGCTGTCACTGAACTTGGCTAATTCTTCAATCGTTAAATCTTCAATCGCTTTCTTTTGCTGCTCGCAATAAATAATGATTTTGCCGACAATCTCATGGGCATCCCTAAATGCCGTCCCTTTGCTGACCAAATAGTCAGCAACTTCAGTTGCGTTTAGGAAGCCGGCTTTGATAGCGGCCTTCATGTTTTCTTCATTGACATGAAGGGTATCAATCATTTTCGACATGATTTCAAGACAGTCCATTACCGTATCTAGCGCATCGAAAAACTGTTCTTTATCTTCCTGCATATCTTTGTTATAGGTGAGCGGCAATCCCTTTAGGGTCGTTAATAAGGAAAGAAGGGAGCCATACACTCTTCCTGTTTTTCCTCTAATCAATTCCGCAGCATCCGGATTTTTTTTCTGTGGCATGATGCTGCTTCCAGTTGAATACGCATCATCCATTTCAATGAATTTAAACTCTTGGCTGCTCCAGAGGATTAGTTCTTCACTTAATCTGCTCAAATGCATCATCGTGATGGAAAAGCTGGACATCAGCTCAAGCAAGTAATCACGGTCACTAACCCCATCCAAGAAGTTGTCTACAGGCTTGGAAAAACCTAATAGCTCAGTCGTTATTTGCCGATCAATATGATGAGTTGTCCCGGCCAATGCACCGCAGCCTAACGGGTTTTCATCCAAAATGTCAATGGCATTGCTCATTCTTTTTTTATCCCGGCTAAACATTTGTGCATAAGCACCAAGGTGATGACTAAATGTGACAACCTGTGCACGCTGCAAATGAGTATATCCAGGCATGATGACATTATTTTTAGCTGCTTTGTCATGTAACGAATCAATGAGCTGCTGAAGGGCCATCATTACTTCTCCGGCTTTTTGCTTTGCATATAGTCTCATGTCGACTGCAACCTGATCATTTCTGCTTCTTGCAGTATGAAGTTTTTTACCGGTTTCGCCAATTCTCTTCGTCAAGTTCATTTCAACGAAGGAGTGGATATCTTCATAAGCACCTTCCATTTTTAGTAGACCTGACTCGATATCTCTAAGAATGGACTCAAGTCCATCTATAAGTAGAATCCCTTCAGCCTCTGAAAGCAAGTTGCATTCTACAAGCATTTTTACATGCGCAATACTTCCTGTTATATCTTGATAGTAAAGTCTATGATCTACAGGCAAAGAAGTATTAAACTTCTCCATAATTTCATCTTCGCGCTTCGTAAAGCGTCCTCCCCATAGCTTCAATTACAATCCCGCTCCTTCACTATATTTTTTCTTGTGAATCTTGGATAAAACAAAAATTGCTCCAATAAGCAAGACAATGTTCAAGATGATCGTGAATGCACTGCCCGTAATTCCTGCAACAATAAATCCAATGAATGCGATCGATGCATTAAGGAGTGCATAAGGGAATTGTGTTTTCACGTGATCGATATGATCTGCCCCTGCTCCTGTAGACGATAAAATGGTTGTATCGGAAATAGGTGAACAGTGATCCCCGAATATTCCTCCTGACAGGACAGCCCCGATACAAACTAATAAATGAGCATCGAGTGAAACAGCCATAGGAATGGCGATTGGCAGCATGATTGCAAATGTTCCCCATGAAGTTCCAGATGCAAGAGACATCAATGCTCCGACTACGAATAAGATGGCTGGAATAATGAATGCAGGAACATTTCCATCCATGACTTCAACAATAAAGGAAGCCGTTCCCATTTCCTTAATTACTTTACCAAGGGACCATGCCAGAATAAGTGTAACAGCGACATACACCATTTTTTGCATACCCGTTGTATAAATATCAAATATCTCACTGAATTTTTTTACTTTATATGCAAGCATTAAGATAATAATAGTCACTGCCGCAAATAAATAGGCTGTACTTAGTGAAACCCTAAAATCATTTCCTGGAACAGGCTTGAATGGGAAGCCATATGAAATTAATAACCCGAATAACGTAATGAATAATACCAATAAAGGCAGCCAAATCATGATAGCACGGCTGTTTTTTGTGCTTTCCTCCCCAATTTCTGCTTTTCTTAACGGCTTTGACTCTGGCCAATAAAGTTCTCCAGTCTTTTGCACTCTTTGCTCTGCTTTAGCCATTGGTCCAAAATCCAACTTAGTAAGGGCAATTAGAGGAACCATTGTAACAGCTAAAATAGCATAAAATTGAAAAGGAATAACTTTTATAAGTGTAGTAAATTCCGATGTCGTGATATTTAAAGATTCATATTCTTTTTGAATAAGGCCCATTATGTAAACGCCCCAACCAATAAAAGGGACTAATACTGCGACCGGAGATGATGTTGAGTCGATAATCCAAGCGAGCTTTTCTCTTGAAATTTTCGCTTTATCAAAAATCTTTTCAAATACAGGTCCAACGATGAGCGGTGTACCCAAATCTGAGAAGAAGATGATAATTCCTCCGACCCAAGCAGAAATCTGTGCTTTTGCCTTCGTGTTAATGAATTTAATGGCATGAGTGGCAAGTGCGGCTCCTCCGCCAGACTTCTCCATAAGTGCAACAAATCCGCCAATAAAGAACAGCAAAACTAATACTGCTGCATTATAGCTATCTGCCACAAGTGGAAAAAAGTAATTTCCAATCGTCTCCATTGTTGCTTTAAGAGGGTGACCTCCAACAAGAATGAGTACTCCGATATAAGCACCGGAGAATAGAGACACAATAACGTTCTTCGTTATTATTGCAAGAACAACTGCAATAATTGGTGGTATCAAAGATACCCAGCCCATGTGTTCCATAAATAAATCTCCCTCTCATAAAATATTATTCTAGTGCATAAATATAATCGGGTAAATATTCTAAATTTACCCTAAAATAGATTATATGGAACACCATAGTGAAATGCAATAAACTTTTTTAACAAGTGAATATTTTTATTAGAAGACTCTATAAACTTTTCCAAAAATACACAAAAAAAGACTGCCAGGGTTTATTCCCAGCAGTCTTAAATTGCTTTAAATGGAGTATTCGTTAATTTATAAATCCGCCGCGGTCTTCCTCTTACAGAGGCTGGTTCGAAGCCCATGCATTCAGCCAAACCGGCTTCACATAAGCATTCAATAAAACGCCTTGTGTTTCTTTCATCTTTAGATAGGCGGCTGGAAATTTCTTTGACCGTAAATTCTTTTATTCTTAAACTCCTAATTAGGGCAAATAGTTCAATATAATGTTTTACATTAATATTTGCATTTTCTAGCATACTTATAAAATTTTTATCATTAAAATACGGAAAATCCTCCATTTCCATGTTCTCACGGTTAGCTTCGAAAGCAGTGCCATTTTCATGAACAATCATAATAGAGCCGAATTTTTCTTTTGATTGTTTTAATGCATTATGTGCATTTAATTCTGCAGAGAATACGGTTTCTCCATAGCCGATTCCAACGCCCACTTTCAATCCTGACTCTAGTATGAGCTTGTTTACAGCTTCTTCAATTCTGTGTATTTCTCTTTCACTATCGCCACGAGAACTAAAGATTAAATATCGTCCAAGCCCTTTTTCAATGAGTGATCCATTTAATTGTTCACTTAAATTGATTAAAATCTCTTTCAACTTTACTTCCATGAATTGTAATTGATAAGTTTGCTTAGAGCTCTTAAATTGATTTTCTAATTGAACCATTTCAAATACTTGAACGGCAACTTGGGAATCCCGAAAATAGAAGGTCTTTATTTTTTCAGAAAGAATATTTAACGTATGTTTAATTTCAATATCACTTGTTGAAATTCTAAATGAAGGGATCCCCAACTTTTTAAGCCGCAGGTAAACCTCTTCGTAGCAAGTTATAGCCCCTTTCGTCTGGCCGCTTTTCCAATTAAGGGAATGGAAATCGATTAACTCATCCGTTGACGTATCCTCTGAAAAAGTTTTAATGAAGATATTTTTAGGCTTGATGGATAGTTGATTTAAAGCATTCTCTAAATGGCTTTTTGAAATCTCGTCAATGCTAAAATCACCGAAGGCAGAACCTGTCTGGTAGGCGAATTCTAATAACCCTTTAAAAATACCAGCTTCCGTATGATCGATAAAAATATGATTATCTTTATTTTCAGCCTCTTTGCACGCTATGTTATATGAAATCCTCCCGGAAAAAATCCAAAAATCAGTTTGGTGATGATGATTCTTCATTATTTCAGCAGTTTCCCTGACTTTTTTATATGGGTAAGTAAGAAAAATAGCTTCTATATCTAAGCCTTGAGCAATATGCAGTATTCTGTCCACAGTGGATTGTGGACCGACAACTCCCACTCTAAGCATGTACAAAACACTCCTTTAAAAAACTGATAACTATAAGTCTCTTCTAATCATACACATTATTTTGAAAATTTTTAAGTTAATTTTATAAAAAGCCACTAAGAACTTAAAGATGCCTGTTCCTCCATACTTTAAAGTACTTGGGGACAGGCACGAACTACCCTATACCTTAAAATTTTATTGCAAAAGTACTGCCAATCAACTCCATCTCTCTTTCCAAACGTTCTTGATAAGTACCCTTAATACTCTCAAATTCAATTCCATTCTCCCTCAATAATTCCTTCATCCGGCAATTATTTTCTTCCCTAACCTTTTGTTCCCCATGCACTCTTAATCCATCATCATTCTTATCATCCATGAAGGCGTCAGTCTCTTTCTTCTTAAAAGAATACGCCAAAAGTGCTGACAATTTTGTAGGATAATCACTAAGAAAGCTGTTTAAAACCTCTATTTGTTCCTTTTCTTTGGTTCAATTTGTTAAAGTCAATTTAATAATCCACCCTACCTGAATAAAAGCTGGTTTGAAGGGTAGTATACTTCTATGAACATGAATGAGGTGATGGAAATGTCTAACATGATAAAACAAGAAGAATTGGAAACATTAAGAGAGTTAATCAAAGAAGTAGACACGGCCATGCTGACTACAGTAACTGAAGAAGGGCTTGTTTCTCGTCCTATGAAAACACAAGAAGTAGAGTTTGATGGTGACTTATGGTTTTTCACTAAAAAAGAGACTAATAAATATGAAGAAATTATCCATGATCAGGATGTTAATGTAGCTTATGCAGGTAAATCCTATGTTTCCGTCCGTGGAAGAGCGGAAATCGTTGAAGATTTAGACAAGAAAAAGGAATTGTGGAGCAAAGCATATGAGGCAATCATGCAAACCTCTTATGATGATCCGAACGTTGTCTTGATAAAGGTAAAAGCGGAAGCAGCCGAATATTGGGAAACCGGTAATTTTACGAAGAAAATCGCCTTTCTCTATAAACGCATGACAGGGCAAAGCTCTAAATCGATTGATATGAATGAAACGGTTGAATTGGAATAAATAACAGCAATAATTGGGTTGTCTGTTTATAGGACAATCCATTTTGCTATGTTGAGTGATGTTGATCCATTTGTTTCTATATTCATCCTTAGTTTAAGTGAAATATGTTCCTTCTGATTACAAGGAAAATCATTTCGATTTTGAAAAAAGATAGGATATTACTTTCATTAAAGTATGGTCCTTTTTCTTGCTGATCATTTAGTATGCAATAAATTAGATCTACACCTACATTCAACATATGGCGATAATCATCTATAGGGTCATTTCATCTAACCCTTACAGAAAGCTATAATTAGACATAGAATGAAGTTTATTTCATTTGTTCTACACTTTTTTTCACGATTTCTACCATATCGTTTTCTGCCCCAAGACTAAAGTTTAAAAAAACTCCACTTCCTCCGCCAGCTCCAATGGCTGAAATAAAAATATTTCTGTTATCACCGACTACAGTAAGGCTCAAACTTGCTCTGTTGCCATTTCTCATAAAGTGAAACTTCCATCAGTGGGGGTTTTTCTTCATCCCCCACTGATGGTTAGTTGAACCAATCGGGCATTTACGGGCAGTTGATCCCCCACTTACTCTTCTTTGCATACGCGAATCCTTGAAGTGGGGGTCTTACTGCCCGTTAATCTGCGATAAAATATTTATCATAAACTCGCACCGCTATTTTAGTAGCTCCAATCGTATGATTGCTTTCATCAACTAATTTCATGCTGATTCCACTATTGCCAATATCGTTTTCCAAACGCTTAACCACTTTCTCAAATTCACCAATCAATGTGTTTTCATACTTTGCCATGATCCCATCTCCCCTTGCTAATTATTTCGCTATATAGTACCATCGCTCACATTGCTCTGAACCATTCCACTAACAAAACGAAAATAAAGGTTACCTTTACTAAAATATGAATGTCCCGCTTATTTAAACATAGATTCTTATAACGTGGTAATATATGGGTAATAGATTAATTGAAGGAGTGAAAATTTATGATATTGTGGTTTAGACACTTACCACAATTAAGTATGGATTTGTCAGAATGGACCCCTTTTATACAGAATCATTGGTTACGAAAGCACTATATGAAGTTTGTATATCTACTCCAGGTCATTATATTCCTATTTCCATTTTTATTTGCAGGATGGTTCCCACATATCAATACTTTCAATCTTTTCTTAATATGGATCTTTGTCTTCATCATTCACGAAACCCTTCACATAATTGTCGTAAACAAAAAAGGTGACATTAGTTTAACGTTTAGCGGTATATTTTTCTGGCTACATACAAATGCAATTCTATCCAAACCTAGATTTTGGGTGTTTATGAGCTTGCCCTTCATTACATTATCAGTAGTGCCTTTCATTGTATCGTTTTTTTTATCTGAAGATATCAAGTCAATTTTTTTATTTGTGAGTTGGATAAACACTTTGATTTCTGCCTCAGATATCATTAATTCATTTTTCATTGCTATGAAACCGAAAAACTCAGTATTTTGCAAAGGCTATTACCGTTTGCAATAGTATTGAGGCATGCCATACATCTATTCATTGAACGAACGAAAAACGATCGTTCATTACTTTTAACCGCCCTTTCAACGGGGCGGTTTTCTAAGGTGGCTATCGGGTAGCTTTATCAGTCACAAAAACATTCCCATTTCCCAGGAATATCTCTTTAATGAGACGCGTTCCTAAATAAACGCGCTCTTTCGTTGAAGATATATAGATGAATTTTTTAAGTCAGTTACTTACAATTAATTAAAAAGTATGAGCTAAGTCCTTTGCACGCGCAATTCCATTTTCCTTTATTTCCTGTGCTTTATCGGGCATAGCATTATGTCCTTCAATAAATAAACCATCAAAAGAAGGAACACCAAAAAAATTCATAATTACACTTAAAAAACGATGACCCATTTCTACTTCGGCAGCCGGTCCTTCTGAATAAACACCTCCACGAGCTTGAATATGAAGTGCTTTTTTATCTGTTAATAGACCAACTGGCCCTTGTTCAGTGTATTTAAATGTTTTACCTGCAACAGAAACAGAATCTATATACGCCTTCATTACTGGAGGGAACGAGAAATTCCATAAAGGTGTTACAAAAACATATTTATCACCTGAAATAAACTGTTCACTCAATTCATTCAGACGTCCTACTTTTGCTTTTTCTTCCGCTGAAAGTTCTTCAAATCCTTTACCAGATTGAAGTTTCCCCCATCCACTAAAAACATCCGTATCAATATGAGGAATATTCTCTTTATATAAATCAATGTGAACGATTTCATCATTCGGATTTACTTCTTTGTATGTCTCAATAAATACTTTTCCTGCAGCCATACTGAAAGATTGTGTTTCATCATTTGGATGAGCTGTAATGTATAATACTTTTGCCATGTTATTTCACCTTCTGATTTTATTTATTACCGTTTCTTTAAAGAATGAAAGGAAACTAAGGATTTGTCAGTTCATACAAATCCCTATAATAAAATTATTCGTTATTTATTTTCATCAAAAAAATAAGGGTTACCACCAATGTTTGCTCTCATTTCATCCGTTATTTGAAATGATTCATTTGAATGAGGCTCATTGTTTACATCATAATCAAGTTGAACACTTCCGTCATAATGATTAGGTTTTTGCAATACCTTTTTCACCTCCAATCATTTTAATATCTCTCTCTCCCCATATTTCATGCATAAATTGGTTATTTTTATTAATACTAATAAGCCCTTCTTAAATATAAAAAGCCCAATTTCTCAGTAATGTAATTGAGAAATTAGGCTTTAGTCGCAGTTTCACAAAAGCGTCCTATAATTGAATAAGAATCAGCCCTTAACTTTTTTTAAGCATCCTATCACTGTATCACCAAAGGATCTTACATCAGCTAAATAGTTATAACCTTGTGGTGAACCAAAACTATTAAACATTCGGACAGCTACAATATTTTCTTGAGGAATGACTAATAAGGTTACACCCGTATAACCAAGGATTTGATAGGAACCTTTTGGAACAGATTCACCTAGTTCTGTTTTCATAGCCGGAAGATCCTTAACAAACCATAAAAATCCATTCTGAGGTAAACTATCATCTAAAAGGGAGGGACTTTGTAATTCTGTTGCTAAACGAATGATTTCTCTTGGAACAATTTGTTTACCACTTATCCTTCCTTCATTTAAATGAAAATAGCCCCAATATGCCAACTCCCGTGCCGATACGTACATGTTCATTTTGTCGCCTTTAGTACTATCACTTGTTTGCCAGTTCCCATCTCCATCATACCTAAGAATGACATCTACAAGCTTTTCATGTTTTTTTGAATACCAATTGGATTCTGTAAAGCTTAATGGGTTAAACACTTGTTCATGTAGAATATCTGAGACTGTTCTTCCAGTAGTTTGCTCCACAATTTCTGTTAAAATTTTTGTTCCAACTTGTCTATATGTCCAGTTTTCCCCTGGAGGATACTCTCGAAAGGCTATACCTTCAAGTTCATCCAACCCATGAGTATGTGTTAATAAATGTCTAATAGATGTATCTTTCCAAACAATATGATCAAGACCTGGTTTGTATGTTAATACAAGATCATCAATGGAAGCTATGTAACCGTAATAGACTGCGTAAGCTACTGCAAATCCTATATAACTTTTCCTTACAGATGCGACGTGAAATTGAGTGTCGACCTGGACAATCCTCGCATTATGAGTATTAGACTGTCGACCTAGATATTTTTCCAATACAATTTCATCATTATGTATAACTATAGTTGCTGCTCCACTGCAAACGACCCGATTATAGGTATTGGTCACATGGTCTAAAACCGAGGAAAAGTCCTGGTTAAGATTTCTATTAATATTCAATCTTCGCACCCAACCTTTCTATCAAGGTATTCTTACAAATTTCGATTTAGATTCCAAATTTCCTCTTTTCCATAAAAAATGGACGCCTACTATTCAAGAATTGCGCCCGATTGCAGAGGATTAAAGAGAATACAGTTCTATTATTTTTTCTAAGGGTAATTTATTCAGATTACACATATCAATAAAATAAGGTAACTGCCATTTTTGAGTTTTCATCGCTTGTTTACTACTCGGACTATCCCAGCTAGGATAAACTCTTATTGCCATTTTACCCTTTGTTGAAGTAGACCTAAGAATGTTCTGTTTTAAAAGAATTTCTTTTGGAAAAATAAATTGACCAAACTCATTTTCATTTTTAAAGGTAGTTATAACTAATAAATCTGGGGCTTCCTCATATAAGTAGGGTTGATTTTTATTATTTTCGTCCTTTTCCCAAAGCGCAACAAACTGCCCTACTTTGGTAGGGGTTATATTCGCAACTCTGAATCGAACTGTTTTAGAAGATAATTGAAATGTACCAGCACCATACTTAGAATTTTGCTTCTCTTCTTGAACTGACTTTACAGTTAAGTGATTCGACTCATAAATCATTTTATCTATATAAGTTAATGCTGTAAAAAAATCATTCATTTCTTCACTCCTAAATTTCAAACAAAATGGCCCTTTAATGAAAATAGAATCGCGCCCGTTTGTTTAGTAAGTTTGAAAGATATATTATTCAGCTTCCTTCATAGGGGAAACTAATATGCTTGATCCAATTTCACCATAATCCCACATCTTAACCCAAGGAAATGTACCTTCTGGTAATTCAAATACTCTTTGTTCTAGAGGTTTGATTGGTTCACGTAAGCCAGTACAACCATGTGAAAAAATAGCTGGATGTATGCTCACTTTTCTTCCTGTATCGTTAAAGTAAATAAATTTCATGTTATTATCTCCTCAATTAAAGCGCCCTTTAATGGAGTAACTAAATTTGACCTCAGTCTTAAAATTAATTAATTCTTATTAAACTAACTCTACCCGTTAGTTTGTCCAAACAAAATGACGAAAAGAAAATATATTAATACTGTAACACAACACTACTAATCGAAAGGAGGGAGAATTTAAATGAAAAACAAAGACAAAGATATGGAAAAGAAAAAACATCATGACGAAGAGGGTCCTCTTTTAATTAGCCTTAATCAATTGCAATCGTCTGCTGTTTCTTATGATGGTAGTAACGCGGCTACAGATAACAATGATAGTGCTATTGCTCAAGATAATAGTAATGCATCTGATGATCCAATTAACAGTGCTATTGCTCAAGATGATAGTAATGCATCTCGTGACCCTATTGCTTCCGATATAGATCAGGAAGTTGAGACTAAAAAGAAAAAGTGATCGATAAATTTTTATCTATCAAACTAATAATAAAGGAGTGATTCTTAAATGTCTTATGAAGATGAAAAAAAGGATAAAAAGTGTCAAAATCCTACTTTAATTTCCATTTCAAATATTGATACCTCTGCTGCTGCCTTTAAAAATAGTAATGCGGCTGTAAATAACATTGGAAGTTCTGTTGCTCAAGATAAGAGCAATGCATCTGATGATCCAATTAACAGTGCTGTTGCTCAAGATGATAGTAATGCATCTCGTGACCCAATTGCTTCCGATGTAGATCAGGAAGTTGAGCATCATAAAAAAGACTAGAAGGCATCATTGTAGATAAAGCCTGAAAGTCAGGTATCCCCAAAAATAGTCATTAGGACAGGAATACCATCTTTACTTATCAAAAGTATGGGTGGTAATTTTCGTTATAATGCATACAAATGTGGTGAAGACCAAATGAGTGATATTTGTGACGGAATTCAACAACGAAAGACCATAGTAGAACAACCAGATACCATAGTAGAACACCTAGATACCATAGTAGATCAACCAAGGTTTACAATTACAGAAAAAGATGTTCAACTTTCAATAAAAGAAGAAATGAGTAAAAAAATAAACGATGCACTAAAGGATATCCCACTTCAAATAAATATTAATCTTTATTTGACACAAGAACAGAACCAGAACCCAGAACTAACAAACATGAATGATATAAAAAGAGCTGCCGTTGCTATGAAGGAAAGTAATGCAGCAGCGGAAAATGACCACAGCGCTATTGCCCAAGAAAAGAGTAAAGCAATTGATGAATCACATGAATCACCTAGCACAGCTATTTCAGAAGATATGATAATGACCACAGCGCCATTACCCAAGAAGAGAGAAAGGCAATTGATGGATCGTTTAGCACAATTTTTTCAGAAAATAGCAAAGCTGTTTCAGAAAAAGGAATAACGATTAAAAGGACACCTAAATTTCATTCTCATTTGTTTCGTATGAAACTCTCTGCTAAAAGTAGATTGAAAATAAAACTCAACATAATATCAATTATGTTGAGTTTTATTTAGTGTTAATTGAGATGCATTTTTTAAAACTACCCAAACTAAAAAATGTATTTCCCCAAAAAGTACTTGTTATGTTCAAGCAGACACTTATTTTGGTACCTCAATTTAAACTAATTTATATATCACTAGCCATCCATGAAGCTGACTGCTGTACGCTTATCGTTAATGAATTTAATGATTTGAGAACAATCTTCAATTTCAATTTCTCCTTGTCCAATTTTTTCAAGGAGTGTAGATAATTTATGAGTATTTTCTTCTTCATTTAGTTTTTTAATTACATCTTCCAACTTTTATACACCCCTTAAGTTCTAGATTCTTCATTAAGGTTTACCCTAAAAAACTGCAGTTTTTCCATTTTAATCCTTCTCTAACTATCCTGCTTCGTTACTTTAAGTACATTTCTTCACAAGCTCTTCTAATTATTAACATAGATACCCATTTTTCTTAAAAGGTGTTGTTCAACAATCTGGCTCTTTAAAGGAAAAAAAGCACTGTTCCTTATTACAGAAAAGCTCCCGTTTGTGGAAGATCATAAGTACATGTCTTGTTAAACTAAACACCCGTTAGTTGAATAAGAAAATTTAAATTATATGCTAAATTATCTTTGCATAAATACAGATGTCAGTTAGTTTTTTACCATCAGCTGAGAAATCTTCATTACGTAAAATCCCTTCAAGCTCAAATCCTAACTTTTCAGGGATCGTACGACTTTTCGTATTACTAGATTCACATCGTATTTCAATTCGTCTACCATTCAATTCTTGAATTGCAAAATGGGTTAATCTTTGTATTGCTTCTGTCATAAAACCCTTACCACTAAAACGAATATCAATCCAGTATCCTATTTCAAATTTAGGAATATCCCAAATAATATTGTGTAAACTGCACGTCCCAATAAACTCATCTGTTTCTTTACTGAATATAAAAAAACGAAAACTTTCACGATTTAAAAACTGATTATGTGCACGTCGCACAATGATTTCTGTTTCAGTAATTTCAGGCATACTTTGATATAAGGGTAACCAAAGTTTAAATTCATTAATTGAAGCTCTTATTGCAGCATTAACTGTTTCACCATCGCCAGCCATCGGAATTCTTAAGTACAATCTCTTAGTATCGATTTTAGTTGGGATTTCTAATAATAATGGATTCATTGGTTTCTGCTCCTATACTATTTATTAAAATTTACATTTAAGTAACTTAAATATATAGTTCTAAATCCAAAAGCGTTATTTGTTTACGGACATAAGTGTTTCTCCACTCATATTTTTTGGAACCATATGATAAATGTATTTAATGAAATCTCCCCCTTTTATCGTACTTTTTCATAATTCTATTTTCAGTTATATTAGTCCTTCGTATTGAACTATATTGCCAGCACAATAAAATAGACCGACTAAATAGTCGATCTCTGTTATGCAACTAACGCCCCCGTTAGCTTAAGTACATGATTTCACAAATTTCCGAATAGAAATAGATTCTGAAAATGAATATAGCACCCTTAATGTAATTATCCCCGTCTTTTTAGTAAACAGCTTTACCATCCTCATTCATCATTGAATTTAGTGTTAATATGTTATCTTTATGACTTGAAGTTTTACTCTGATTTTGAATTAAAATAATGGATGTAAACACCATTACCCAAATTACATTTACAAATGAATAATTAGAAAAATCAACAAATAAAAATAATGGAAGTCCATAATCATTAAGTGCGTGTACTATAATGGGTATCCATAAATTTTTTGTTACTATGTATATATAAATAAATATTTGCCCTGCTAAAAATAACCCAAAAAGACGATTAATAGCCTCTTCATAATCTAATTGTTCAAAGCCACCAAAACCAGTTATTGTATGAACAAAAGCAAATAATACCGAGCTTATTAACATAGCGAGAAAGATTGCATGCTTTTTTTTAAAGTAATTTCTTAATAGCATTACAAGCAGAACTGGTAAAAAAAGTCTAAACATTGCTTCCTCAGAGAGAGCAACCCCAAATAACAACCCTATAAATTCCCCAACTAAATTTAAAACGCCTGTTTCTGCTATCAAACTAGAAATGGGTTGGTTTGAAAGCAGTTCTACTCCAAGAGCAAATACATTAGAAAATAAATAAATGATTAATAAATATACAAATCCTCCTTTTATTTTATCTAAATGGATTACCTCATGAATCGCCCTCTTGAATAAACTAAATGGGATGATTAAAAATAATAAAAATGAAACGATTAGAAACAAACTTAAATTTAGTATCAAATCAAAATTTAATAAACCGTGTGAATATTCCTGTAATATTTTGGCTGAATCTATAATTTGTGTTTTATATGTATTTAAAAATATACTAAAAAAAATAAAAAGAATAACAATTGATGACAGAGACACGATAACACTTTTATTACTTGCTTTTCGATTAAACGTAATTTTATCTGTTAATTTTAAAAGAATGAAGCTCCATAAAATACAAGCTAGGAAATTTGCAAAAATAGAAAATAGAGTATAGTTATCCTTTAAAAGATTGCCCAGTATCGTTGAAATCATAGGTGCTAAACAGAATAAGATAATTGGAAAAGTGAATAAAATAAAGCCTTTTAGTCTTTTTGTAAAATGGAAATATAATAAATATAATCCAATAAACAAGAATATTAAGTCGTAACTAATTTCATGATACTGTTTATAGATAGTCGTTTCTAAAATAAAAGCATTTATCAATAGAGATACTAAAATACCTGCCAAAACCCAATAAACATTTCTCAATTTTCAGATTCCCCTTAAATCATTGTATGAATTAAACTATTCAACTAAATTATACTAATTGGGTATAAAATAGCCAATTGAGCTGTCTAATAATTACATTCAAATTTAGAAATAATAATTTATTCTTTCAGCAAAATAGACCGTCTCCAAGTGCTTTGGTATGAACGGTCTATTTTGCTACTGGGTCTCTTAGAAAGGGAGGATTTTCTCCTTGTCAGACGACTGCTAGAGTATTTTAATTAAATGAAAATTCTTGTTAAACCAAATTCTCGTTTGTTCAATAAGAAAAAAAGGACGACCTACCGCTCCTCGCTCTCTAACTCTTGCACCCCGTTAGCTTAAGTACACTTTTTCACAAATATACAACAAAATCATCCTCACTAGCCCCAAAATGACAAAGCCCTTTTTTAGTGAGAAGTGGTTTTGAATCTTTTAAAGGGTTAATTTTAAAAAAACTTGGATAGTGTTTCATTGTTTTGTTCATTCTAATAAAGAAAAAATGGGGATGAATATTGTGATTTTTCCACATAGGGATTATTTAGCCCCATTCCAATCAGATAATCCAAATCTGTTTTTTTAATTTATAAGAAAGGAGTTAAAAATGCGAACTAAAATAATAATTTTGTACTTACTTTCTTTTCTAGTATTATCAGCATTTGGACAAAAGACACCTATCGAACCAATCACTTTATTAAATCACGAACAAACAGAGGTAACTTTTCCGTTAGAAAAACCAGCAGTATTCTTTTTTATAACAACATATAAATGAACTCTCTGCCAGAAGCAACTGGTTCAGTTGCATGAAAATATGAATAAATTGTATGGAATGAATATTGAAATGTTTGTAATTAGCAAAGATTCCCCAGAAGAGCTGCGTACATTACAGAATAAACTGGAAAAAACTTTTGGACATAGCATCTCCTTTATTTCCGATCCGAAATTAGAATTAATTGAAAAAATGGGAATGAAGAAAAATGGTGTAGCTCATAGAGGTTATGGCATGATTGATAAAGAGGGAATTATTATTTTTAGTACTAAAAATGATCATTGGGGAGAGCAAATCGAGATAACAGTTGAAAAGATTAAAGAAGAATATAATAAACTTAAATAAAAAAATTAGATTTATTTCTCTAACCCGAAAATATAATGGTTTAGGTCTTTATTTTATCCGCATAAACAAAAAAAATTTGAAAAAGATATTTATGAACCTTTTTACTTAATGTAACGGGAATAAGCGAAACAATAATATCAAATGCTCAGAGTATATTTTAATATTTAGGTTAGATAGGTTAAACAGATAATAATAAAAGGACCATACATTTTAGATATGTCTAATATGTATGGTCCTTTATTTAATGTCTTCTTCAACTAACGCTACCCGTTAGTTGAAGTGCAAACTTTCACAAACTTACGTGATACAACGAAAAAATAAAATTAATTGATTATTAAATAAAATAACAATTTACATTTTCTGACACATATACTAAAATATAATTAAGTAAAAAAATTTTTAGTAAAAAATAATTTATTATAGGGAAAGGAGAATATTAAAATGAGTCTATTAGATATTTATCTGCAAAAGAACGGGAAAAAACGATACGATGTATTTAAAGAAACAGGAATCAGTCAGCAAATGCTTTCAAGTGTTAATAAAAAAAGTGTCAATCATTATTCAGTCAAAACAATTCAAGCTATTGCGAAAACAGTAGAGAAAAGTGAAGGAACTGTGCTAGATGAATTAATACAATTAGAGAAGGAAAATGCTTATTTCCAAGTTTATAATGCTGAAGATTTACTATTAGCCTTTAGAAATAAGGAAGAATATATTCTAATCAAAGGCGAATACAAAAAAGAAATGGATGAATTAGCGAAGTCACAACTTTCTGATACAGAAACATTAGGTTGGGAATTAGGGGCAGTATGGTCAGGTGGATTAGTAACTGTGTTGACAGAAGTAATTTTGCACTTAGTAGATTTATTCAGTAGTAAAGATGATGACAAAAAGAAAATTGAAAGCCAAGTTCGTAAGTATAAGTTTAAAAAACTAAATGAAAATGAAATCTTATTGTATTTACGTCAATTAGATTATTAGGAGTTTAAGAAGAAGTGACACTGCGGGATAGTTGTTAGTAAAAGAAAGTAACTGGGAAGAAGAATCCTGCCAACTAAAGAATGTTTAGATAGCTGGAATTAC
Organism: Cytobacillus dafuensis; assembly: GCF_007995155.1. Lineage (NCBI taxonomy): Bacteria > Bacillati > Bacillota > Bacilli > Caryophanales > Bacillaceae > Cytobacillus > Cytobacillus dafuensis. Next base: position 2,762,711 of record NZ_CP042593.1, read on the forward strand.
AAATAAATCTATCCTTGGAGAATCCCTCTTGGATGGATTTATTTGTTTATTGGCTAATAAATATATCCCCGTTCTTAAACAAAACTGCCCGATAGTTTAAGTACAAAACTTCACCAACACCATACCATCATTTCCGGAAGTATTCAATTATTCTTGATATTCTTCCTGCATTAAATGACCCTATTACTGAAAAAGGCACAATTCTTCTTCAAGAATTGCGCCCGATTGTGGAATAAGGAATACTATATTAATGTTTTAACCATTGTAAAATAACTACTACCAGGGGGGTAATCTTTAATTTCACCGACAACTTTATATCCTTTTATTTCATAAAAAGACCGTGCTTGAAAATCAAACGTAGTTAATAGTGCCTTTTTTGCACCTTTTTCTATAGCTAACTTTTCCGTTTTATCAAGCAAATTTCCACCCAAACCTTTACCTCTAAATTCTTCAGAAAACCAAAAGTCATTGATTTCAACCCAGCCCCAGTAAACATCTGCCGTTATACCACCTACCCACTTTTTATTATCATCTGTAACAATAATATTTATGGGTTGCACTGAACCTTTGTTCCTCACTTCTTTATGGTGGATTGAGTGCTTATTATTAAACTCCTGAATCATTGTCTTTAAAAAAGCTGAAAATTCTTCATTGTTCTCCAATAAAATTTCAATTTCATATTTCATCCTAGTACTCCTTATTTGTATAAGTATATTTTTTCACAACATCTACTCATTTTTAACATAAATATCCATTTTATTTATTGTAGTATTCAATTAATTTGGCCCAAAAATGGAAATAAGCGCTCATCCTTATTCAAGGATTGCACCCTTTAGTTCAATAAGGATGTGCTTGTTAGTTATTACTTTTTTATTAAAATACCTAGAAAAATTAAAAATGCCCCAATTATATACATTAGCCATCTTGTTACCGTTGTATGAAAAGTTGGTATCCATGCCTCAAATAATACATGAATCTTTGTTTGCCTAATGAATACATCATCTATTTTTTTGTGAGAAAAATGACCAAAAACCTATCAAGGCAAAAAACACCTTTAAAAATACAACGCTTATCCTATTGTTTTCCTCTTTTTACAACTAGATTGACCTTACATATACCTTTATTTTGGCACATACTTTGGAAGAAAATAATAATAGAAAAATAATTTCCAAGTATTGAGAATATACACAATGGAAGGCTCCTTATCCTTACACCAAAGAACAGATTGAGCGAAGCTATAACTGATTTTTGTATAAATCTCGTAATGAATTTCCATCTAATGTAATATCTATAAAAAGGAGGATTCATATGAAAAAAAGTATAGTAATACTACTATTGATAGTTGTTATTGGTTTTATCGGATATAAAATGTTTTATAATGGATTTTCAGATATCGAGAGTATAGCCATACAAACATATGATAAACCTTTTAAAAAAGGGGTTATTACCACAGATAAGGATAAAATAGCCACTATTACTGGCATTCTGAATAGAGCGAAACACGAGAGCGTATGTTATGAATTAGCAAATGAGCCATCATACGAAATGGAAATCATCTACAAGGATAAAACAAATGATATATTGTGGATTCACCAGGGGTTCGATAAGAATAAAACTCTACTTTATGGCAATAACTGTAATGCTTATTTTATAACTGAAAAACGAACGAAAAAGATGTTAAATCTCTTGTTAAACGAAAATAACTGAATAACACACTTTCTAAACGCAGAAAAAATTCCAGTTAAAAAGAGTACCAAAATCTTATATTTAGGTTAGAGAGTTAAGACAGTTGATAATAAAAGGACCACACATTTTAGATATGTCTAATATGTGTGGTCCTTTATTTAATTCGTTCTAAAGCTAACGCCCCCTATAGTTTAAGTGCACATTTTCAAAAACTTTCAATTTTAACAAATATACTCTGTTTATTTATTATAGGATTGCAAATCTTTTCCGTTAGAAAAAGCTTAGATTTATTTATCCAGCATTAAAATACAGATTGGCAATCCTGTTTTATCTCTATTTTATCTATTCGTTTCCATAAATAAATAGTATACATAAATAAAACAACAATTATCGAATATGCAAAAATCGTATTACCTTCCTGTTTACCCATGAAATTTAAAAAATTATTTAAGCCATGAAAAGCAATCGTAATAATAATGGATTGTGTATGAATAATGAGTAAAGATAGTACAAAACCTACCAAAATTGCATAGACTATCTGAAGAATGGTATCTTCTACAGACTGACCGCTTATTAATTGCAGAGCATGTGTAATCCCAAAAAGTAAACTAGAAATAATTACTGCCTTCTTAACGCCAATCGACATTAACATCCGAAGCATAAATCCTCGGAAAAAAGTCTCTTCAATCAAACCTACTACTAAAACCTGCATAATTAACATACTTACCAAATTGGAAATCGAACTTACATCAAGTCCTTTATTGCCAATTAAGATAATCAATAGCACTAAAATTAATGGTGATATTAATACAAATTGAAAATTTTTTAATCCATCAAAAAAGTAATGTGACCATTTCTTTCTCACTACCAAATAGATGAGAATCCCCAATGCTAACGGCACTAAACCAATGAATTGCAAGAATGGACTGGAAGGTGCCTCTATACTAGAATAGACCCCATTTGCTGTATAAAAAAATACTAACAATAGTTCTAGCCCAAGTATTTTCCAAAATAAATTCATGTAACCACCCCTTAAATCGTATATAATCTCTATCGAGATTATATACCCATATACTAGAAAATAGCACAATTTATAGATAATAATACAAATAAATATATTTATTACATTTATTTAGAACACCTGCCCTATGAAGACTAACTTTTTTACTTATTAAACAACAAAAAACTTATTGAACTATCCAGCTCCGTAGTGACAAAAAAAGAAGCTAATTATAGCTCCTTTTATTCGAGTAATGCACCTGTTAATTTAAGTACAATTCTTCACAATCTACTTTGTAAATTTAATCATAAAACAAAAACCTCCTATTCCTAAAAGAAACAGGCGTTCTACTATCGTAGAAAAACGCCTGTTTGACGGAAACATCTTTTCATAATAATTTGAACGGTTTAATCAATCAAATCTTAATAAGGATAGTGGTGGTAGTAGTGGTGATGGTGGAATGGGTAGTAGTGGTGGTGGTGGTACGGATAGTAGTGGTGGTGCGGATAGCCAAATCCAACCCCTGGAGCTCCAAAACCAAGTCCTGGTGCAAAACCAAATCCTGATCCTGGTCCTCCTAAACCATAACCTGGCCAAATCCTCTCGTTATAAGCATTATTCATACAAACAGTCATCCTCCTTATTTCATTTTACATTAGAGCATATGCGATTTTAGGTCAAAGTTCTTGGGTATTTGTCCTGAAATTTATAATTTAAATAGACATGTGCGGAAACCAACAGATCAAATGGACATTTCATTCAAAACTATTGGTCTATGTTAAAATCAATTCAGCATTCTGTTGAAATTATACAACCAACATACTTATTCAACTAAACTGCCCGTTAATGCAATAAGAAAAAAGGGATCGCCGCAGCAATCCCATCTTTAAGTAACTCTCCCGTTAGTGAAAAATAATTATATTTTCACCATACAAATTTAGATGATATGACCATTAACTTCAGTTGTTCCTGTACAGACACCCATTCGTAAATTGTTATAGATCGTCCAACGAGGAAACTGTTCTGTCGTTCATTTATTTTGCCTCAAAGTTCTAAGGGCTTACTCACCTACCATACCGTCCTTATCATTATCTTGCATATATGGGTATAACCAATGATCACTCGTTATTGGCATACTAAAACCTGCTGCTTTTGCTTCTTTAATCGTCACCTGTCCATTACCGTTTGTATCAACACTAGAAATATCACCGTTTGTGTTTGAACTAGTTGGATCAGAAGGCTCACTGCCTGTTAAACCGAGTGATGAGTTTACTTCATCAGGGTTCACATTGTCAAACTTATCAACGATCTCGTTCCCCTTTAAAGTATAGGTATACTGATAACTTGAAGGAATCTGCGTTTCCGTATTCGGATATGTGATAATTGCTTCAAAATTAGTGGCTCCACCTGCGCTACGGATCACGTCTTCCATATAAGCTTGATCACCATGTCGGTTGAGCGTACTATCTTGTGGGGTAATATTATAAGCATTCGATACCCCTCCGAGAGAATCAGCAATGATATGTCCTTCATCTAAAACGTCACTTTCGACGCCAGGAACCTTTGCCTCATCAGGGTAGTATCTGCCAGACGATAATACAGGTTCGTTACGGTCATCTTGTAGAATGATTTCGTCAGCAATGACACGAACTAGTTGCCCGTATTCATTAGTAAAGGCCCAATATTCACGGTCCCCATAACCAATGTCAACGACGACATTAGGTTCACGATATCCAGACACATCACCACCATCAACTTCAATAAGTTTGTATCCTGAGAACAGTTCATTATTTGGTTGGGTTGGTGTTTCCTCTACAACTTGCTCATCAACAACCGTAGTGATAGTTTCTTCTTTTTCGCTATTTTTATTTGTTTCAACTGTGGTTCCTTCTTGTGAATCTGTTTCTCCATCTTTAACGGATGCATCTTCTACGTTGGTACAACCAACCATTAAGATGGTCGTTAAAAGTAAGATAAAATAGTTCATTTTCTTTTTCATTTTAAGACTCTCCTATAATAGTTTCATACTGTTCATTCTAAAAATCTCGGAATTTAACATAGATTAACATTGTTAACCTATTGATAATAGTATATTCCAAGATTAACTTTATTACAGTAGATACTTTGTTCGAAGTGTGCAGTATTAAATTTCAATAAAGGCTTGTACAGTTTCAAATTGCAACTCGAATAATGCATCTAATCTATGAAATATTATACGGAGAAGCGCCCTATTGTTGAAGAGCATTATACAACTAAAGCCCCCGTTAGTTTAATAATTTTTATCCAGAAACAAAAGTAGATAACTACCTGCACAAAGGAAAAATGCAACTCGAGTTAGAAGATAAATTGAAAATTCAAAAGAGGTTAGTTTTCTTTCTCTCTTAATTTTTTTAAAATGTCTATAATAATAAAATGAACATAGGAGTAGTATTATTGCCGATAATTGGAATATATCTTCCAATAGACTAACCAAAGAATCATCTCCTCACTTTTAATATTATATTCTTTTTTCATTTAACTTCTCTCTATTCCTACTTCATTTTTTGTTGGGAGTTCCTTGTAATTCTCGAAGTTTTCCACTACATCATTAGCAATTTTTTTATCTTCTTGTTCCCAATCAGGTAAATGATCGAATGGTTCTTCATCTTCAGCAGCTCTTAAGTCATCTGATGTTACTACAATTATTTCGCCAGTTTTAATACTCCGAAATGTCCGAGACTCTTCAAACTGTATCTCCATTTCTTCAATAATAGCTTGAAGCTTTACTTGAAAATTCATTATTATTGGATCATCCTCTATATATTTTTACTAATGAACCTGTTACTTTATGTAAATATGTTCACAAACAAGATTAATTTCATTAAGGTACAAATACGCACCAATCTGGTAAAACACGTTATGGTCTTGGAGGTAATTCAACACGGATGATATCACCTGGTTTCACTTCTCCACTCTGCAATGTAACTCCCATTATTCCTGCTTTTCTTATTAGATTTCTGTCTGAATCCTTATCCAAAACAGCCCTAAAAAAACCGGGTCTCCTTGCCCAAAATGATAAAAATCTATTGTACGATTATCATCGGCGGTCTAACTGTTTTGAGCTTGCATGAGTTCGTATATCTTACGAGCTGTGTTGACATTTCTTATAGTAACTTGTCTATATAACTTTGAACCAATTATCTTTACCATTCCGCTTTTGGTTACATTTTTCTTGTCAACGGACCATAGAATCGCGCCGGGGACATATTTTACCGTGTCAATATTTGGTTTGATGACCAAATTTTTAAGTGCAGATTCATCATCAATTTCATCCCATAAAAACATAACATCACTTTTCATGTCTTTGTCATTTTTCCATGTGTCTGGAATTGCGTTAATGATTCCTCTGACATCATCGATACTACGAACTACTACTTTAATTTGTAATCCGAAATCATAATGTATCGCTTCTTCAAAAATACGTGATAGTTCAGTTTTTAATTGGCCTTTGTATGAAAAAATAATATTACCTGTATTGATGTATGTCACCACATCATTCATTCCAGCTTGTTCAAACGTTTGTTTAAGCAACTTCATGTCAATTTTATTTTTTCCACCCACATTAATTCCCCGAAGAAGAGCGATATAAACCATAGCCATCTTCCTTTCGACTTTTTACTTATTAATCCATAATATCTTATTGACTATTCCTGTTAAACTAACGACCCCGATTGTTGCACAACATTTACGTTTAAGTCTTCTTTATATTAACTTTTCCCTCTTTATTTTCTGCATGATTCCATTCAACTTGTATTTCAAATGTCCCTTCTTCAAAGAATAAAGGGAATCTTCTTCGAATAGATTCCTGTCATTGGAAGGTTATATGCTTCCCTTATATTTACCCAAACTGCCTTTCCTTCTGGTGCATCTTCAAGTAATTCTCCTTTGAAATCTTTTGTGATGTAGTTAAAAATCATGTATCTATCCATAGCAACTGGATTTACATATTCATAGAGAACTTTAAAAATAAGGTTGCTTACTTCTAATCCAGTTTCTTCTTTTACTTCTCTAATTGCACTTTCTACTATACTTTCAGGAAATTCAACTTTGCCACCAGGTGGAATAAACCCTTTGAAATTATCGTGTTGTCTATCAAGTAGTAAAACCTTGTCTTCTTTTTGAATCATGCAACAGTCCACATTATATAATTTACAGAATTACTCATTGTTTCCCACATATTTTTTATTTCAATTTTACCATATATTTCTTAGTTCCTTTTGCACTAAACTGCCTCGTTCGTGAAAAAGCGACTGTTCATTTTGAACAGTCGCACCCCTTTACTTTAAGTACAGGACTTCACAATCTTTTTTTACACCTCATTAAACTCAATCCCTAAATGTGTTGTACATGCAAAAAGACGCTTTCTTATTTATGAAAAGCGCCCGACTGTTGAACAATGAAATATGCGAAAAATCGCTCTGCAAATACGTTCAAATTTATTTGACTAACACACCCGTTTAGCCATCCATAAAGCAGGAAAATCACCCGCTTCACCATAGAGAATGAAAAGGGCTTCACACCGTCAATACTGCTTCTACGGCTGGGCGAGGAATGTCGCTGAATTATGGTACTTTAGGACCAATCAACGCCACCCCAAGAGGATTGCAACTTTCGCAACAGAACAATTTGGCCGAGATGATACGTATCGTGCATCATGATATTGCTGAGTAAACGCTCAACAGAGTACCTGTTAGCTGCATACGGAGCTTTTAACTTTTCATCGTCAAGGTCCGCAATGACCGTTTTTAATTTATTCATGACTTCATTAAGGTGCTGCACTGTCTGGGCCCACCCAATTTCGTCTTCTGGATCCCCCGGATTTCCAAAGGTTTCTTCATTTTCTTCAGCCTTATGCGGATTCTCTGTGCCCTTAATTCAATGGATTACGTCTTCATTCCAAAATATCAAGTGGTTGACAATCTGCCAAATCGAATTGCTGGTTCCCGAACTTGTCCAAGCTGCCTCAGCTGCGATGACTCCATGAAGCGCCTGATCCATGGATGCAAACCACTCATTCTCATAGCAATGCATGTCGAGTTGTTCTAAAAACATTTTGGCTACAACTTGCATAACATCAATCTCCTCACTGTTTAGTGTAATCTTTCAAAGTTAAAAGACATGAAAAAATTTGATTATAGTATAAATTAATCGTTCCTAAAAAGGTAAAAACCAAATCCAAGTGGTCCCTTTCATATTGGACATACCTTTCTCTCCAGCTTCTAATTCTCTCCAACATGGCAGGGTAATCTGAAATTTCCGGGTGACGATAACAATAATCCTCAAACGATTTCAAAAAAGCCATTCATACGCATCAAAATCATCTTCAATTGCTACTGTCGTCCATATAACGAAAAAATGTTCTCAATGAAATCCTCCAATCATTTATTTTGAGAATACAACAAAACCATGATCAATATGACTTATTCGGCTCATACAGCTTTTATTCCTTCATCACGACAAATAAAGTACCCTATAGGGCAGACCTTTTTAAGTGTCTACTCAATAGTTTATTTTTCTGGTTGACCTGTTGGCTAAACGACATACCTGGCCTTTGATTTTATAACTGGCTTAATTCATATAATGCTTTGGCATAGATGGCTGTCGCTTTGATTAAATCATCGATTTCTATAAATTCATCTATTTGGTGAGAGCTATCTACCTTACCAGGGAAAAGCGCACCGTAAGCCACTGCATTTTTCATTTACGCTGCATATGATCCCCGCCAGATGTTAAAAGTGTGGGTTCATTCCCTGTAATCGATTGATAAGCCGATTGTAGTGTTTTAATCATTGGATGATCGACAGGGAAATTTATAAGGACGTTGTTTAATTATATGGCCCGATTGTTGAATAGTGGAAAATGAGAAAAAGCTGCAAAAATATCACCTTATTTATTGTGCTAAAGCACCCCGTTAGTGAAAAATAATTATATTTTCACCATACAAATTTAGATGATATGGCCATTAACTTCAGTTGTTCCTGTACAGACACCCTCCCCTTGCTTAAACCATTTTACATGTTTTCCAACCAACTCCACTTCTCCAGCTAACTCCATTCCTAATATCTCTTTTTTTGGTCGTCTCAAACCAAGTGTTATACGTGCAGGCAGCCAAAAAGCAGGAGGAACTGTAAAACTCCATGACCTAATATCTGCTACTGTTACGGTTGTGGCTTTTACTTTAACTAAGATTTCATTTTCTTTCGGAACAGGTTTTACTACCTGTTTTAGTTCAAGAACATCGGGGGGGACCGTATCTTGTATACACAATGGCTTTCATTTATCCTCCACCTCAAATTCGTTTTATAATGACCATAATTGTAACACTAACCATAATGAAAATTCTGGTACTTGCTAATGGTGTACGATTAGGTATGCTAATGTAGTTTTGATTAAGGAGCTGATAAAGAAAAAAGTAACATTCTACCGTTAATGACAGTTTATTTTACATAAGTAGTTAAGGGGGTTAATATCAGTTTAAAATTATACAGTAATTACCACTTTCCCTTGAGCGTGACCTTCCTGAAAATACTTGAATGCTTCTGTTATTTCATTTAACTTATAGCGTTTATCAATTATCGGTTTTACTTTGCCAGTTTCAAGTAATTCTTTTACATGATTTAAATCTTTTTGGTTTGCTCTCTGTAACAGATTACTTATTTTCTTGCTTCCAGTCATTGAAATAAAAGGTCCAAGAAATAATGTTTGAAAAAATTGGGATTCGGAACCTCCTACGTGAACAAAATGCCCATTTGGTTTTAGTAGACGTTTATAAGCTGAAATGGAATTAGAACCGTTCACACCAAGAATCAAATCGTAACGCTTTTCATCTTGGGGGAAATGATCTTTTGTATAATCAATGATATGGTCGGCTCCTATTGAACGCAATATCTCTAAATTTCTTGTACTACATACACCTGTTACTTCAGCACCAAATGATTTGGCAATTTGTACCGCGAAAGTACCGACACCACCAGATGCCCCATAAATTAAAACCTTTTGTCCCGATTTAATCTTACCTTTATCACGTAATCCCTGTAAGGCCGTCACACCTGCCATAGGTGCTGCAGCAGCTTCTTCGAAGGAGATATTGATTGGTTTTAAGGCTATAGCATGTTCGGGGACAGCTACATATTCAGCAAAACCTCCCCAGCCACAACCAGAGAGATCGCCAAATACTTCATCAACTACTTGAAATAGCTTAACGTCTTTACCAACAGCTTCAACTACACCAGCTATGTCACCTCCTGGTATGGAATATTTTGGTCTCGTTAGTCCGAAAGCGAAGCGGGCTAAGAAAGGTTTGCCTTTCAAAAGAACCAAGTTACCAAAGTTCAAGGATGCTGAATGGACTCTTACCAATACTTGATTCTCGGTGGGTAAAGGTTTACTTGTCTCTTTCAATTCAAGTACATCAGGTGAACCATATTTATCACAAACTATTGCTTTCATAAAAAGTCCCTCCAATTAAAATAAAAGAATATTATAAATTTAATTTTATTTAATTGTAACAAGGGGATTAAAACCTTTCATTGACTTAAGTTAATTTCTAGAGACTTTAGAGTTTTTTTATGGTGGTTATTTGGATGCTTCTATAGGAGGGAGGATTACGGAATGTGTATGACATCTATTTTAAAATTTATTTTTTTTTCGCTTTTTTATTCTACTTAATGACTCAGGAGTGATTCCAAGATAACTAGCCAATTGATGCTGTGGTACACGGTCAACTAACTGAGGTCGTTTCTTTAAAATGGATTCGTAGCGTTCTTCAGGAGAAAAATTGATAAATTCTCCGAATTGTTCTTGTATATCACCAAGGTTTATCTCCATCATTTTGCGTATCATAGTTTCCAGTTGTGGGTATTTGCTAAACATCGTTTTTTCAGAATCAACCTCGCCAACAACTAATATACAGTTTTCGACACACAATAATGAATACTTTGATAAATCATTTTGTTTCTGTTCATTGATAATTGGAATAGCTTGTTCTTCGGTAAAAAAATTTGATGTGACCTCTTTACCTGATTCATCTATAAAAAACTGCCTGACACACCCAGTTAATACGAAATAACATTTAATGGCGGAAAGTTCTCCTTGTCTAAGAAGGTATTTTCCTTTTTTATATTCTTCAATTCGTAAACATTCAGAAATTGCCAGCTGTTCCTCTTCACTGAGTGAAGTAAAATCAGTCATATATTTCAAGAGAATTTTCTTCATTTTACCTTCCTTTCAAATTGAGTTAATTTATTTATTCCTAAATCATTTTATCATTTTTATCCATAATTTTTTCCTTTTTATATAAAATTTACTTAACCCTCTTTTAATCAATTGGTTGAAACAAGAAGGGTATTTTTATGTTTTTAGATTTATCCCCATTACCGATACGGTATTTGTTCCTTTTTGTTATAACCTAAATCGTTTAGTTTTTTTGGTGATATCACCAATATTTGCCCGTAAAAAGTTGAAAGTTAGAAGTTTTTATTCACTAATGAACCTATATTGAAAATAAGCGCTGTTCCTTTTTACAGAAAGCGCCCGATTGTTGGAGCTCGTTATTTAACTAAAGCTCTCGTTAGTCTTCATGAATCAGATATTCACTACAGAGAATGAAAGATAATTATGTTCTTTTCTTTCATGGTAGTTTAATAAGGGCAGAGCCCAAGGAAATCTTTTGCCTACATATACTTATCTATCTTACTATAATAAAATCTTCCCTATCCCTACTAATAGGAATGTTTATGACATCACATTTCTTTACAGATGCACGTTTCAAAGATTTCATGGATTTTATTAGAAAATCTACTTTCGTTTCTTCCCCCTGCAGTTCTGCTACTACACTTCCATCTTCTAAATTTTTCACCCATCCCGTTAATTTCAATCTTTTAGAAAGGGTAAATAATTCCAAACGGAATCCTACTTTTTGAACTCTCCCAGAAAAGATAACTTTTTTTCTTACCACATTGCTTGAATCAAATTCGGGAAAATTAATATTATTGGCATGCCAAATAACGTAATCATCTCTTAATCTTTTTAATGCTTTCATTCTTATCCCCTTTTTTATTAGTATTATGGTAAATTTTTTTCTTCAACTAGCCTACCCGTTAGTTCAATAACTTCAACAAAAATTAGCGTTAATCCTTCTTGGAATAACGCTGCCTAGTCTTTGAATAAGATTTTTGTTCCTCGTTCCACACTGTTTAGGACTTTCCTTTTCAAAATTACCTTAAGGACCATCAAAATCCCGAATCTTCCGTTCCATTTGTCTGATCGGCAAATTACAGCCATAAGATAAGGCAGACATAAGAGTTTGTTATTACCTGTTTGATGTTAATCTCTCCCAAAATAAAATACCACTGTCATCAGCAATGACAAAATAATTGCCAATATGAAAATCCATTAATAGCAAAATTGCTTCTATCTATGTAAATGACATTCCTTCATGTACCTGCTCAATCGTGGAATATCACTCTAGGAAGTTAACCACCTCTCATCAGCAGATTTTGTAAACCAGTTATGTATAAGCATTCATTTAGTCCATTATGACAAAAAAAGATTGCAAAAAAGGCACTATGTATTTTATATTAGAGTTTATGATTTTTTTAACACTCCTAAAATCATAATCAAAATTTAAGTCATCAGGAATTTTAGGAAGGAAGTAGTATGATGAAGATGTATCTCTATCCCCTGCTAGTAATTATTGCAGCTAGCAGTTTTGGTGTTGTTTCCACCATCATAAAATTGGCCATGCGCAGTGGTTTTTCAGTGTCTGAGGCGGTTACCAGTCAGTTTTTTATCGGCTTTTGTATCGCTGTATGTATTTTCTTAATTACAAACAGATCAAAATTTAGCTTTAATGGGGTTAAAATACTTATTTGTGCAGGTATATTAACTGGGTTAACCAATATTTTATATGGTCATTCTTTGAACTTTTTGCCTGCATCTTTGGCGGTTGTCCTGCTATTTCAATTCACATGGATTGGCATGCTGATTTCTTGTATCTCTAAACGGCAATTTCCAAGCAGAATTGAAGCCATATCCTTACTCGTATTGATAGCTGGAACGATACCAGCAGCAGGTTTGTTTGATGTTGATTTATCCCAAATCCCTTTACAGGGGTGGCTATGGGGGCTAGCTGCTGCTGTAAGTTATTCCTTCTTTTTATTTGTGAACGGAAAGGCCACTGCAAGTATGACTGCCTCTAACCGTTTAGTATGGGTTTCTTTTTCTGCTTTTATGATTACGGCGGCTTTTCAGTCTCCGGAAATTATTTGGAACGGTACCTTGTTTAACGAAGGACTTTGGATGTATGGATTGGCATTAGGGTTATTCGGAATGATTATACCTGTATTCTTATTCACTATGGCCGTTCCTAAAGTTGGATTAGGGATGTCATCGATATTGAGTGCGATTGAATTGCCTATCGCGGTGATGGTATCCGTTATCTTATTAGACGAAACGGTTACACCTTTGCAAATAGCAGGGATCGTAACCATCATTATCGGTACGAGTTTACCAACATTGCTAAATAAAAATAGCTTGTTAAGTAAAAATAAAATGTCAAAACAAACGATGTTAGGTTAAAACAAAGGGACGGTTCTACTGCTTCAAGGAAGCATGAGAACCGTCCCTTTTCTTTCTCCATTATCTTAAATGCTTCCTCTTCCAAATCTATATTCATTTTATCCGCTAACTGCAAAATATAAATAAATACGTCCGCCATCTCTTGTTTATATTAATATTCTGTTTAGAATCAGCAACCGCTTCTAGAAACATTATAAAAATTAGCTAAATGAGGTAATTTATGGATTTTTTACCACGAGAGCAAATAATGAACGATTTACAAAAACCACTTCAATCTTATATAGTTCAATTCGGTATAGAAGATATCGGTATTTTTGAGGAAGAAAGTCAGGAGGAACTAAAAAGACCGTCATGAACGATAGAACATGATGATCTTTTCTTAGTTAAAATTCAATTGAACGATAATCATAAGGGTCTATTTTCTTTAACATGACAAGCTCCTGTTCAGTTGGTTCAGGCGTAAATTTAATTTCATCGTACAGTAACTCAAAGCCAGTGTTATCCCTTACTTCTTCAAAACTCGATGTAGGGTGAATGCTTTCTAGATAGAGTTTCCCTTTTCGAAATTCAAACACGCAAAGAGGGGTGACAATTTTCCATAAGTTCCCTCTAGTTGTTGTAAAGTCAACCTGTTCAACAAAGGTTCTTTTGTCATGTTTGACTCTCCAAATAATAGCTTTTTTTGCAGTAGGAATTAGAACAGCACTTCCAGCACCACCTGGCAGTCTAACCTTTGGTTTATGATAATCACCAATAACCGATGCATTTACATTTCCATTTATATCAAATTGAATCCCGCCAAGAAAGGCAACATCTAATTTCCCGCGCATAGACAGGTCAAACACCTCTTCTAATGGGAAATAGGCCTCAGCAGTACCCAATAAATCGGCGCCTGCAGACGAATAGGATGCATTTTTGATCGAGCTAGGATTCACACCGCCAGGAATATTTAAATGTACTAATTCTGGAGCATGCATCGATTTAGCTAACTTCATAGCAACCATTGGCAGGTGTGAGGAGACGCCATGAAAGACAGTTTCGTTATCTTGAAGCATATTCGAAATACAGCAAGTCATAATATCACTTACTCTATACTCTTTATTCCTCATAAAGCTCTCCCCATCCTTTCTCCAATATAATCTCTTGACTCATAATCTTTCAGGTACATTTTGATTTCGTCCTTGCTCTCCATTTTTATAAACGAGGTAATTGACTTATCATCAATCTCATATTTTTTATAACAGGATGCAGGTGCAGCACCTTTTGGTACATGAACAACAGAGTGAACTAAGAATCCTGGAATATCGATTCGATCTGCATTTAATTTTGTTTTGCTCTCCGGAACAATCTGTTCGGTTGTAATAATCACTTTGTTTGCTGCTCGGCTTATAAGGACATCCTCAAATTTAGGACCATAAATAATGGCATTTCCTTTTTCATCACATTCATGTACATGAATAATGGCAACATCAGGTACAAGTGATTTAACAAGTGTAATCGGTTCCCCGCTAAACGGATCCTCTACAACGACAAAGTAATCATTCTTCACTAATAAATCACCGGCATTAAGTCCTTTTACAGGCATAAATGGCACATTCATTGCCGCGCCTCGTAGTGCGCATATCACCGTATAGCAAGCATGTTCATTTCCTTTTATCTTCCCAGTCTGTACCCCTTTACGATAATGGTTTGCTAACCCATATTTCGTCTCGTAGCTTACAAATCCTGCATCAACCGATTCTATACAATCCATGGAGCACAGTAAATCAATATCCTGAGCACCTGCTGTTTTCACTACCTTTAGTGATTTCTTATTTTGCCTGGCTATTTCTCGGACAGCTGCCATTGGTGCCCGATGAAGAACATTTCCCCCAAACGAAATGGTATCTCCATCCTTAATGATCTGAATTGCTTCTTTCAAGCTTTTAACCTTTTTGATATTGGCCACCTCCATTTCTTAGGTGTTATCCAAGCCGTTTTCATGTAAGTTTTTATTATTAAAAAACTTAATTCTTATTACAGCCTTACTATTTTTTGAAGGATTACTTTACAGCATTGCAGGCAATATGAACAGCATCCCATACTCCAGCAAAAGGGGGTGCATATACTAAATCAGTCATACCTAATTCGTCAGCTGTCATATGATTATGGATGGCAACAGCAAAAATGTCGATTCTTAATACTGCTCCCTTATTTCCAATCGCTTGTGCTCCAAGAATTCTTCTTGATCTCTTCTCACAAATCAGTTTTATCCAAATCGGGGTTTGATTCGGGTAATAACCTGGGTGGTCAGCGCTTTTCACAAAAACAGTTGTGTAGTCAATCGCTAAATTTTTTGCTTCTTCCTCTGATAACCCGGTTCGGCCCATTTCTAAGTCACAAACCTTGATGGCAGCACTGCCAAGAGTGCCAATATATTTTTGATGCTGGCCAGCTATGTTTGCACCAGCGATACGTCCACACTTATTTGCATTTGTTCCAAGTGGAATAAAGGTGTTTTCTTCCATTACCTTATGATAAACTTGTGCACAGTCACCAGCGGAGTAAATATCCTCTATATTTGTTCTCATCTCTCTATCAACGATAACTGCTCCGTTTTTCGCTAAAGCAATACCGGAGCCCTCTAAAAATTTTGTCGCAGGCTTTACACCAATTGAGAGAAGGACTAGATCAGCCGAGTATGTTCCCTTGTCTGTTTGAACTGCCTCTACTTTTTCTGAACCGATAAAGGCTTCTACCTTTTCCGAAAGATTTAACATGGCCCCATGCTTAACTAATTCCTTTTCAGCAAGATCAGTCAGTTCTGGATCAAAGGTTCTTAATATGCGCTCAGAGAGCTCGATTACCCTTACTCTTTTACCTTGTCTGATCATCGCTTCAACGACTTCAATTCCGATATAGCCGCCGCCGACAATCACAACATCTTGAATTTCAGGCTGCTCTGTTACTTCTTTTAAGCGAATTCCATCTTCCAATGTCTTTAATCCGTAAATATTCTTCAGCTTGATCCCAGGAAATGGCGGAACAACTGGGATCGTACCCGTCGCAATCATCAGCTTGTCATAGCTATCTATAAAAAGCTTGTTTTTGACAAGGTCCTTTATCATGACTTGCTTCTTTTCCGGCACGACTTTAACAACCTCGTGCTGAAGAAAAAGTTCCATTCCCATTTCTTCAAATTGTTCCTTTGTTCTAGCAATCATTTTCGTATAATCATCATTTTCCCCAGATACATAGTATGGAAGCCCGCATGCTCCATATGACAAAAATCTGCCCTTTTCATAGACAACAATTTGTGCATCTTTATTTAATCTTTTTAGTTTAGAGGCAGCAGACATACCCGCTGCTACCCCCCCAATCACTATTAACTTCATAGCCAGCGTCTCCTACATTCAATTTGCACGATCTTCGTTTCCAAAAGGATCGATTTTTGAATACTTGGGTCAATGTACGTGATAACTTCAGGATAACTAACAACAAGGACCCATTTTTATTATTGTTTCATGCCAGCTGTATTACTCACGTTAATGGACGGTTTTTCATCTATAAGTCCTACTACAAGAGCATCAATAGGAGTATCTTTGATTAAGGCATGCTGAGCAGCTTCTCCTCTCGAAACTAAAACTAGCTCTCCTTCACCAGCGCCTAGTTCATCTGCTGCTACAAAGTAGTCGTCCTTACTACCAAAGCAAGGCTTAATAACTAAAAGCTTAAACCCTTGCAAACTATCATATTTTCTTGTGGAAACTACCTTGCTTATTACCTCGCCGATAATCATCCTACGAACCTCCATTAATCAGCTATTATTTTTAGCCATTCATTTCCTTTTAAATCAAAAGCATTCGCATCATCCGTGTCAATATGCATGTCGAGTGCATAACGCTCGTTCACTCTAATCGTGACCTGTCCCATAATTCCGCCCTTTTCTCCTTCAACAAGGACGGATACCTTTTGTTTATCCTTCACTGCAAACTGGTATGCATCTTTGGGTGTCATATGTATATGCCGATCAGCAATAATACATCCTTCATTTAGGGTAAGGGAACCTATTGGTCCAATTAGAGTAATTCCTGCAGATCCTTCAATATTCCCAGAATTTCTTACAGGAGGAGAGACGCCAATTTTTCTTGCATCAGTCCGAGAAATTTCGACCTGTGTTTGTTTCCTTAAAGGACCTAACACGCGTACATTCTCGATGATTCCTTTAGGCCCTTTTAGTGTTACTTTTTCGTTGCACGCATATTGACCTGGCTGTGAAATATCTTTATATTTTGTAAGTTCATACCCTTTTCCGAAAAGCATCTCCACATGCTCTTGCTTAAGATGCAGATGTCGTGCAGAAATACTTACCGGAACAGAATCTTTTCTTTCTTTTTCGATCAGCTGATGACTTTCAAGCTCTCTCACTACTAGTCTTGTAATGTTTTCTATCAGCTCAGAATGATTGTTATTCAACTGTCATCACCAGCTTACTTTATGAATGGCAATAATTTTTCAACATCAGCATGTGGTCTTGGAATAACATGTACAGCTACCAGCTCGCCTACTCTTTGTGCTGACTCTGCACCTACTTCTGTTGCCGCCTTTACAGCACCAACTTCTCCTTGAACGATAACAGACACTAAGCCAGAACCAATTTTTTCACTGCCGACAATCTCTACATTCGCGGCCTTTAGCATGGCATCTGCTGCCTCAATTGCTGCTGTTAATCCTTTAGTTTCAATGATACCTAATGATTTGCTCATGTTATTTCCTCCTAAAAATGTATATTTAAAATGGATGTATTTAAATCGTTAACAATTATTTTAAGCTTGGAAGTAATTTAGAAACATCACCATGAGGTCTAGGGATTACGTGTACCGCAACAAGTTCTCCTACTCTTCCGGCTGCTTCTGCCCCAACTTCTGTAGCCGCTTTTACAGCACCGACATCACCTTGAATGATGACAGAAACTAGACCTGAGCCAATTTTTTCACTGCCGACAATCTCAACATTTGCTGCCTTTAACATAGCATCTGCTGCCTCAATTGCTGCTGTTAATCCTCTTGTTTCAATAATTCCTAAAGATCCATTCATGATAAAATCCTCCTAATATTATTTTTTCTTTTTAGAAACTGTCTTTTTTTTCTTTTCTGTTTCTTCTTTTTCTTGATTCAATACTTCTAATTCTGTTCCCTCGACTTCCGCATTTGGCTCTCGGGAAACAATATATTTCATAATCTCTGAATGAGGATTAGAAATAACAAGTGCCATTTTCAAAGGATTATTCGATTTATTTTCAGCTGCTTGCTTTGCTGCATGAACTGCAACATTCACGTCGGAAACGCTTCCACCAACAATCAAAGTAACTAATCTACCACCTAAATAATTCTCACTTGCAAGCAATTCTACATCTGAAGACTTGCACATTTGATCTAATAATTCCATTGCGACGGTAAAATACTGTGTCTCTACCACCCCAAGTGCTTCGTATGTTTTCATTCTTTCCCACCTTTTTCTTCGGGATCGAGTAAACGCTCAAGACCTTCATAAGGTCTTGCAATCGCCTTAATTGCTACTACTTCACCATATCTTAAAGCGACTTCTGCTCCAATATCTAATGCTTCCTTTACAGAGGCAAGGTCTCCCCTAATGACCACCGTAATCATTCCCGATCCGGTACGTTTAATATCGTGTAGTTCTACAAATGCAGATTTAACCATTGCATCTATACAAGCGGCAGCCGTCACATAGCCAATGACTTCAATTAGACCGAATGAACGATACATTCCCTACACCCCTTTATTTTCGCTTCACTTTTCCAATCGTAAGCAACTTAGTTATTTCTTCCATTGAAGAAGGGATGACATGAGTGAGAATATCTCCTTCGTCGATATATTTGCGTGCCTCGTATTCTGCAGCCTCAAGGGCTACTTTCACATCAGAAATTTCACCACTAAATTTCACCTGCACGACAACTGGAATAAATGCTTGATCTCCGTTTTTGGGATTATTTACATCAATCCCTTCAATCGTGACATTAGCCGCTTTACAGGCCTTGTCCATTGAGGCGAGTGCGATGCTATACCCTTGAACTTCTAAAAATCCAACTGCCTTCGACATATTGCTCACCTACCCTATGATTCGGAATCCACCTTCTGCTAGTACACATCTTCTTTGTCGAGTAAATGTCTTTGCGGATGTAATCCCTTCACCTGTAGGGCCCGCGATTGTCATGGTTGTATGTCCCTCACCACCAAATCCAACACCCGCCAAGGAAGAAGCATTTTTGACAAATATGGTCGTTTCGATTGCTCTAGCAAATTTTGTTAAATGATCTACATTTTTTGAATGCATGATCGCTGTATGCCTGTTGCCATGCTCAGCTAAGAGAGCCATTTCAATTGCTTCATCAAGGTTCTTGACCCTAACGATAGGGAAGACCGGCATCATTTGCTCTAATTGGACAAAAGGATGATCAAAATCTACTTCACAAATTAATAGTCTTATATTTTCTTCACTTTCAATTCCTAATTGTCGAAGAAAAGAAGCAGCATCCTTGCCTACCCATTGCTTGGTGACATGGTATTCACGTTTATTATTAAGTGAGCAGCCACGAGCTTCATGATGAACATTTTCTTCAAGCGCAAAGCTCATCAATTGAGAAAGCTGCTGCTGGTCAAGCATGTAAGCGCCTTCATTCAGCATATGAAAGATCAGGTCATCAGCTACAGAGTCAATGACAAACAATTCTTTTTCTGCGATACATAAAAGATTATTATCAAAAGAAGCACCTGTAATAATACTTTTAGCAGCATTTTTTAGGTCGGCCGTTTCATCAACAATAACTGGAGGGTTTCCTGCACCAGCTCCAATCGCCTTTTTTCCTGATTTCAATAATGTCTTTACCATTCCAGGTCCGCCTGTACCAACTAGTAATTTCACTTTAGGGTTTTCTATTAATCTTTCAAGTGTTTGTAAAGTTGGTTCTTTTACCATCGTTACAAGGTTTGCTGGTCCTCCAACTTCTTGAACTGCCTTATTAATTAAATTCACAACAAATGCACAAGATGCTTTAGATGATGGGTGGACATTAAAAACAACTGCATTTCCAGCTGCTAATAAACCGATTGAATTATTAATGATGGTTTCGGTTGGATTCGTTACTGGTGTTACTGCCCCTACTAATCCGAATGGAGCCTGTTCTACGATCGTCAGGCCTTCATCTCCTGAAAATGCAGCTGTTGTTATGTCCTCAGTGCCTGGTGTCTTACTTGCAACAAGCTCATGTTTGGCAATCTTATCTTCATAACGGCCAAGTTTTGTTTCTTCAAAAACCATTCTTGCTAATTTTTCTTTATTAACAATCACTGTTTCTCGAATAGCAGATATAATTTTCTCTCTATCCTTAAGCTGAAACTGCTTAACATAATTTACTTGAGCTAAATAGCCTGATTCAATCGCGTCGTCCATTTCATCAAAAACACCCTCAACATGTAAAGTATTTAGATGAGGTTTTAAATCAGCGTGATTTATTTCCGCTGATGAAGGCAAAACTCTCTTCATCTGAATCGGTTTTGGAGCGCTAGTATGATGATTAAGACGATCATTTTGATGGTTTAAGTCCTGACTTTTAACTGCTTCTACATTTTGCAGTACAGACTGGATAATTTTTTGAATATCCTGCTCTGAAATATTGACTGCCATAATTCCCCTCCTCCTAATCCAGCTTCAGCGCCTAGCCGCTCAGGGCCAAAGGCATCTTACTCCAGTAACAAAAAGGCAAGTCACTTGCGTAAGCTGTCTTATGCTTGTCGCGGCTGAGCACAAAGGAAAGCATCTGCTAGTTCTCATCGCAGGAACAATTCTACTTTAATTGTTCCGAAGGCGCTTCCGCTTTATGTTTTTTCTATTTCATATAATGATTCAATACCTCTTCTGTTACCTTTCGAACAATACTCTCAATTACGGATTCTTTATTATTCGTTTGATTAATATTTACCGTTTCTTTTTCACAAGGCGGCACTCCGCCAGTTTTAATTCCCATCGATTCGCGGATATTAATTAAGTCTGATATTTGTGAACAACTTAATTCATTCGCTTTATTAATGATGTTATTAGAGTACATAAGCATTAGCGCGTAATGTTCAAGTGATTCCATACGATAATAGGCTTGAATTAAATCCGCTCCCCATGTTAGAGCTCCATGATTAGCTAATAGTACTGCATTGTAATCTTTGCAATAAGGTGCAATAGAATCTGGAACTTCAAATGTTCCTGGAGTGGCATATGGAGCTACAGGAACTCTACCTAATAGGACCACCGCTTCTGGGGATATCGGTTTATCAAGGTCAATTCCAGCAATAGCAAAAGATGTAGCAACAGGTGGATGCGCATGAACAACAGCATTTACTTCAGGATTTTCATTGTAAACCCGCAAATGCATTTTCACTTCTGAAGAAGGTTTCATTTTTCCAGAGAGAACCTTCCCTGAAAGATCCATCTTCACCATCATATCTGGGGTCATAAAGCCTTTACTAACCCCAGTTGGAGTCGTCCAAATCGTATTAGGTCCAACCTTAACAGAAATATTTCCGTCATTAGCTGCGACAAAGTTTTTATTATATACCCTTCTGCCAATCTCACAGATTAGATTCTTTGCTTCAAAATCAGAATAGAATTTTTGTTTCTCAGCCATTAGTTACAACTCCTTAACATGAATGCTTTCTAGTTAATTCCTACATCTATGACTTAACTATTGAGAAGTGAGTGGAATATCAGCATTCAAGTTCTTTTTCTACTTATAATTTTCTTACTTTCATGTGGTTTTGTCAAATGTTATTTTGGATTTATAGTTATTTCTTGTTGTATTTTATTGTAGTTTTACAAGAAACCAAATTTATCGCAGATTAACGGGCAGTAAGATCCCCACTTCAAGGATTCGAGTAAAACAATGAAGAGTAAGTGGGGGATCAGGAAACCTCCCCACTGATTGAAGTTTCACTTTAAACGTATTTAGCAGCCCTTTTCCTTATTGTTCAGCGAAAATCGACCCATAAATTTTTTGGAGGTCACTTATTAAATACCACACAATATGCTATAATATTTTTTAAAAACAAATAAAATTAAGGAGAAAATCATGCTTCCAATAGCACGAAAGAAAAAAATAAAAGAAATCATACTAGAAAAAAAGAGTGTTACTGTTGCCGAACTCACTATTCAATTTAATGTGACAGAGGAGACTATACGGAGGGATTTAAAGCAGCTTGAGGAAGAAGGTGTTTTAACTAGAACTTACGGTGGTGCTTTTATTTCAGATGGAGTTCAAAACGATGTTAATGTGAATATAAGAGAACATATCCATGTAGAAGGGAAAAGAAAAATTGCAGCAACATGCATTTCCACAATTAAAAATGGTGATTCCATTTTCTTAGATGCCTCCACAACTTCTCTTGTTATTGCTAGTATGCTTGAGGATAAAAAATTGACTGTTGTTACGAACTCACTTAAAGTTATTAATACTCTTGTAGAAAAACCCAATATTAACATTGTTGTAATTGGAGGTACTTTATCTCCAACCTCCCTATCAAACACTGGAAGAAGCTCGGAGTATACACTAAAGCACTATTTCTTTGACACCGCTTTCATTTCATGCCGTTCAGTCAGTATGCAGCATGGCATTACGGATTCTAACGAACAACAAGCAGGAATCCGAAAATTAGCCGCAGAGCACGCCAACAATGTTTTCCTTATTGCTGACTATACCAAATTTGACAAAACTTCTTTTGCAAGAATATGTGATTTTGACAAAATAAATAATGTCGTAGTAGATAAAACCCTTTCATCAGAATGGAAGCAATTCTTAAAAGAACAAAATGTAACACTCTATGAATGCGAATAAAGTGAAACTTCCATCAGTGGGGGTCTCACTGCCCGTTAATCTGCGATAAATTCATGAGTATTTTCTCTAAATCTAGTATGTAAATGTTGCCGGCATCATTTCGCTGCGATGGTGATAACTTTGTCCATCAAGGCTTGCCCGTGCAAATCTAACTACAATTTTATTTCATATAAAGAGGCTGAGTTGTCATTGAACTCAGCCCTTTCTTTCTTATTTATTGCTTTGGAACATTTTCGGAAGGGTCTCATTAAATGGCGCATAAGCAATTCCATTTTCGGTAATGATCCCTGTAATCAAAGAATGATCGGTTACATCAAAGCAAGGATTATACGTCTTTACATCTTTCGGTGCCATCGGTTTTTCATACCATTTGCTAGTAATCTCCTCTGACGGCCTTAATTCGATATGAATATCTTCTCCTGTTTTGCATTCTAAATCGACTGTAGAAAGCGGTGCACATACGTAAAATGGAATATTGTAGTGCTTAGCTAAAATCGCTACACCCGAAGTTCCAATTTTATTAGCGGTATCTCCATTTTCAGCCACTCGATCACAACCTACAAGAACAGCCTGAATTTTTCCTTCCTTCATGACAATTGAAGCCATATTATCGCAGATTAATGTAACATCTACTCCCGCCTGCTGAAGCTCCCAGGCTGTTAGACGAGCACCTTGAAGTAAAGGTCTTGTTTCATCGGCATACACTTTAAAGTCATAACCTTTCTCCTGCCCTAAATAAATAGGTGCTAAAGCAGTACCATACTTAGCCGTTGCGATTGTTCCAGCATTACAATGGGTTAGGATTCCCCAGCCCGTCTCTAGTAATGACAATGCATACTGCCCGATAGATTCACAGATTTTTTCATCTTCCGCTCGAATCAGTTCGGCTTCTTCTTTTAAAGCAGCCTTTACTTCAGAAACATTTTTCCCTGCTTCTTTTTTTAATCTATCTTCCATTCGGTTGAGTGCCCAGAAAAGATTAACTGCAGTCGGTCTAGAGGAAGCTAAGTATTCTTTAACCTTTTTAAAATCTTCGTAAAGTGCTTCATAAGTCTCAGCATTCGACTTCTTTGTTCCTAAGTAAACACCATACGCTGCAGCAATTCCGATTGCTGGTGCTCCTCTAACTTTTAATTGATAGATAGCATCCCAAACATCTTCCATTTCTTTCAATTCTAAAAATATTGTTTCATTTGGTAATACAGTTTGGTCCAAAAGTATTAATGTGCTATTTTCATCATCTAATTTAACTGATTGTATAACTTCTACTGGATTTCCCATATTATTCTGCCTCCTTAAGAAGCTTAGTTTCTGCTGATTGAATGACATCAATAAAGTCAGCACCCGTTTTCATATTCTCTCTATTAAGGATAAAAGTTTTTCCGATCGTCAAACAGATTTTCTCAGCTCGCACACGAGATTCTGGGTTTGAAATGGAAGTAATATCTTTTACATGCGCTAAGCCTATGATTCTTCTAATAAGCTCATGACCAGCAACAGCAGCAGTATCTCTAATGACAGTGCCAAGATAATGCTCCTTAAATCCTTTGTATTTCGCAACATGTTCAGTTGCTTGATCATCCCAAACTCTTAAAAATTTCTCAATAAATAAATCGATAACGTCTTTAATCGTGTTTCCTAAGTAATCGAGATAATCTTTTCTTTTTATTTCATCTTCTATCGTGAATTTAGCGTTTGCATATGCAAAAATAAGATTTGCGATTACATTTCCAATATCGTATCCTGCCGGTCCGTAGAAAGCAAACTCCGGATCAAATACTTTAGTAGAATCTTCTTTAATAAAAATAGAACCTGTATGCAGGTCTCCATGTATAAGGGATTGAGCATTCGTCATAAACTCGAATTTTAGCTTAGCAGTTTCGAGCTGCAATTTCTCATCTTTCCAAATGTTTTCCTGAACAAACTCTCTTGTTCCTGGAAAAACATCATTTCGCGGGCAGTCATAAAATGGCTCTGTATACACAAGATCCTCAGAAATTTCACATAGCTCAGGGTTGATAAAGCTCTTAACTAAGGCTTTCTTTTCCTTATGCCCCATTACAACGTCAGAAGTTAATAATAAAGTATTGACTAGGAATGTAGAAATATGTTCTGAAAAAAGTGGGAATTTCTTATGTTCGATAAGAGCTGCTCTCATCATTTCATGATCTGATAAATCTTCCATCGTACAGCAATTCATAATTGGATCATACTTGTATACTTCCGGTACATAGCCTGGAGCCAATTTAAATTGCAATTGTAAGATTTCACTTTCAATTCGATTTCGGTCAGGAGATAATTTAAATTCATCAGAAATACGAGCTACAGGACCAGCTTGTTTTATGATGACTGATTGCTTACTTTTCGAATCAACGACTTTAAATACATAGTTTAAATTACCGTCTCCTATTTCCTTGCATTCCAACTGTGCATCTTTTTGAAAGATATCAAGATTTGTTTTGGCGTATTCGATAGCATCTTCCTCAGTCATCGTGAAGTATTCCTTCGTAAAGTCCTTCATAACAATCCCTCCATCTTATTTTTGTCTATAATAAGTTAATGCAAGTGCAAGCGCTAAAACAGTTCCTTTTACAATATCCATGGCATAATACGGAACAGACATCATAACTAAACCATTGGATAGTATCCCGATTAATACAGCTCCAACAAAGGTACCGAAAGCATTCGGCTTACCAGCCCCTAATACAGATAATCCAATAAATGCAGCAGCGACAGCGTCCATTAAGTAAGGTGCACCAGAATTAATCTCTGCTGTCATGACGCGAGATGCTAGAACAATTCCTCCAATTGAAGCGAACGTAGCTGAAAGTAAATAAGCGAGAACTTTATATTTATTAACAGGAATACCTGATAATCTAGCTGCTTCCTTATTACCGCCTATTACATACATATAACGGCCATGCTTTGTATAATTCAAGAAAATGTGAACGACAGCAACTACCACAACCATGATGATAATGATCCAAGGCACTTGACCAATTTTTGCAAAGAAAGGCGGAATCACACCCGTTGAAAAACTTCCATCTGGCATAATCATGTTTTGCGATACTGTTGCACCTTTTGTATATGTAAGGGCAATCCCTTGAATGATAAACATCGTAGCAAGGGTCATAAGCATATCTGGAATTTTCACTTTAACAATCATAAAAGCGTTAAAAGCTCCTACAAGCAGTCCAGCTGCTAAAGCTGCAATAATTGCGATATAAATATTTTGCGAAAACCACACAAACATGGAAACTACTACTGCATTTGATAGAGAAACAGTAGAACCAACTGATAGATCGAATCCATCTACCGATAGGGATATCGTGATACCTATAGCAATAATGGTTACAATCGAAATAGACCTCAAAATGTTTACAATATTTGCCCCTTGAATAAAGCTTGGATTTGCAATTGTAAAGATGGCAATCAAGGCAAAGATCGTAATAATCGTTCCATATTTATATAAGAACTCAAAAAGTTCAAAGCCTTTCTTTGCAGGCTTTGTTTTCGGAACAGGATTTGCCGTGTTCATCTTATTTACCTCCTGTTGAATAGAATAATAATTCTTCTTCGTTTGCTGATTTTGTTTCTAATTCTTTTGCAACTGCACCGTCATAAACAACATACACACGGTCAGTTATCCCAAGAATTTCAGAAAGCTCACTAGATGCGTAAATGACAGATTTCCCTCGTTTTGCTAAACCAGAAATAAGTTCAAAAATATCCTTTTTAGCACCTACGTCTACACCCTTTGTAGGTTCATCAAATATGTACACTTCAGCATCTGAAATTAACCATTTACCAATTGCTACTTTTTGTTGATTCCCACCAGAAAGATTTTGTACCTTGGTCTCTTCTGACGGTGTCTTTATCCCTAAATCTTTAATCATCTCTATAGAAATCTTCTTTTCTCCCTTTGTGTCTACAAAGCTAAGAAACTTAGAAAACTTATTTAAGCTCGCAGATGTAAGATTAGTAGAAACAGATTCTTGAACGAGAATCCCTTCTTTTCTTCGTTCCTCTGGTACAAGAGCAATGCCTTTTTTTACCGCATCGCTAGGATCCTTTATTTTCACACTTTTACCACGAATCTGGATCTCGCCGCTCGTTACCTTAGAAGCACCAAACAAAGCCTTACATATCTCTGTTTTACCAGCACCTACTAAGCCAGCAATCCCAACGATTTCACCCTCATTTACATGCATACTGAAATTTTTAACTAAACCTTTATCATGAAGTCCTGTAACCTTTAGGACAGTGTCGCCAATTTCAACGTGGTACTTAGGAAATTGTTCCTCAAGCTTTTCACCAAGCATGTACTCCACAATTTTGTTTTGAGTTGTGTCAGCAATATTTTCTTTAATGACAAACTTCCCATTTTTCATAACGGTAATTTCTTCACATATTTCAAATAACTCTGGTAATCGATGAGAAATAAAAATGATACCAACATCTTCTTTTACTAGTTCCCGAACAATTCTAAATAGTTCTTTTGTTTCAGAATGACTAAGTGGTGCAGTCGGTTCATCCAATATTAAAAACTTGCATTGCTTAGATATTGACCTTGCAATAAGAACCATTTGTTTTTCCGCTAAAGTTAATTCACTTACAAGCTTTTTCGAGGATATATTTACATTCATCCTATTCAGTATGTCTGTTGCTTTCTTGTGAATCTGGTTCCATTTAACAAACTGTTTTTTTCCCATATCATTAACCGTTTCATTTAACATGATATTTTCTCCAACCGTTAAATATGGGATCAAAGCCGTGTCTACCTCTTGATAAACAATTTGAATACCATTGTCCTGGGCATCTTTCGGTGTCCGTATATCGATTTTCTTTCCTTCTATGTATATTTCACCTGTATAGTGACCATAGGCTCCAGAAAGTACTTTCATTAGTGTAGATTTACCCGCCCCGTTCGCGCCTATTAGGGCATGAGTCATACCCGTTTTAGTAGAAAAAAAGACTTCATCTAACGCTTTCACACCGGGGAACTCAATGGAAATGTTTTTCATTTCTAGTAAAATTGACACGCCCATTAGCCTCCTTCCATAAAAATCAATTGGTTTCCATACTAAAGGCCTAGAATGGTATTGAAACCTTATATCAGCTTAATTGCTGCTGATATAAGGTTTCATAATTATTATTTATAATATTCTTTTAATGTCTTCATCCAATCTTCTTCAAAGGCTGTTGAAACTCCCCAGCCTTCTACAACATCAGCAAGGTTAACCATGTTAACAGGAGAGCTTGATGACTGTAATGCTTCTTGAGAAATGAGTGATGCCTCTAAGTCGTATGTGCTAGGAGTCTCTTCTCCTGCAATTTTCTTAGCTAGAATTCTCATGTTTACAGAACCAATTAACTTCGGATCAACAGCTGCTGTATATTTCCAAGGGCTTTTTTCTTCTTGCATAATTTGAAGGTCCGCATTGGAAACATCAATTCCATACAGCGCAATCTCATCTCTTCCAGCCTCTTTTATCGCACGGGCTGCACCAATCGCAAACGCATCCCATGTTGCAAAAATCGCATCAATTTCGCCTTTTTTATGCTTATTTAACATCGCAGCTACCGCATTTTGAGTTTGAACAGCTGTATCTGCAGCAGCTACACCAAATCTTTCTACTTCTTTAATGCCTGGATTACTCTTTAACTTCTCTTGGTATACCGCATTACGTCTTACCATAGGAGGGAATCCATCTACCCATAAATAAACAATATTTGCTTCACCATTTGTATCCTTAATTAACTGATCTAACGCCAAGGTAGCTAATGCCTCATCGTCCTGTGAAGTAAGGGTTACTCCATTAACAGAAGCAATATCACCATTAGAGTCGAAAGTTACGACACTTTTTCCAGCATCTACAATTTTCTTAACATCCTCTACAGTAGCAGCATCATCGCCATGTGAGATGATAAATCCATCATAATTCTCATGTAATGCTTGTGCGATCGCATCATGGAACTTAGCAGTGTCGCCATTTGCAGTGAACACATCTACCTTAAAACCAAGTGCTTCACCTTCTTCTTTCGCACCTGCCAAAAACTGAGCTGTATGATCATCTCCACCTATTTTCCTAACAACCTTAATTTTTACTTCTTTTCCATTTTTAAATCGATCAGGTACATTTTCAAGAGAAACATCCTTATTTCCCTCTTTAGGCTTAGAATTCGCTTCGTTAGAAGAACAGCCTGTTAATAAAAGTGCAAAAGATAAAAATAGAATTAACGCACTTTTGAAATAGCTTTTCATTCTGAAACACTCCTTTTTTTAGTATATCTTTCCTAACTATTATCCGATAGAATAATAGAAGGAATAGAATATAGCGCTTTCATTCTAAATTAACTAAATTTTAACACGAGTCCCTCTCTTATACAATATTTTTTTTGAGTTATTCGTAGGTTTTTTGGTTTTATACATAATTTCTACTCTAACTGACACCCGTATTCCTATCATTATATTTATTTAATCATTATTCTCTATGTTTTCCAATAAAAAACTTCTTATATATAGGTATAATTGTCATTGATCCAACAAAAGAACATAATAAAAACAAAAATTATATCCATACAACAAAAAAACACCGACATTCTACTTTTTTCTTTTGAATGTCGGTGAAAAAATGAAATCTATTTTTTCCTAATTTATATTATTTTATGATAATGATATGTTAATTTCACTGCAGGCACTAAAGCGTAGCGGGCGGTCCGGAAGCCTCGTCTTCGCTATCACTCCTGCGGGGTCTCCCTTTGATAATTATTCGTTCATTATTTTTAGTGTTTTCATCCAGTCCTCTTCTAATTCTGTTGATAACCCCCAGCCAGGCAGCACTTCACCTAAGTCATTCATTGTCACTTCTTTTTTAGAAACTTGAAGTTCATTTTGCGCAATTAAATAAGGTTCCAAATTATATGTCTTAGGCGTTTCCTCACCAGCTATTTTTTTTGCAACAAGCCTCATGTTTAAAGCACCAATTAGTTTAGGATCGACAGCTGCAGTGTATTTCCACGGGCTGCCTTCTTCCTTCATTAAATTTAAGTCCGTATTTGATACATCAATGCCATATATTTTAATTTCATCTCTTCCAGCCTCTTTAATCGCTTCCGCTGCACCTATTGCAAAGGCATCCCATGTGGCAAAAATCGCATCAATTTCTCCCTTTGGATGTTTTTTTAGCATTTCAGCGACAGCGGCTTTTGTTTCTCCCGAAGTATCAGCTGAAGCTACTCCAAATCTTTCAATTTCTTTAATACCAGGATTGTTTTTTAATTTCTCCATATAGACAGCATTTCGTCTCACCATTGGCGGAAATCCATCTACCCATAAATAAGCAATGTTCGCCTGACCATCAAAATCCTCTATTAATTGCTCCATGGCAAGTGTAGCTAACACTTCATCGTTTTGAGAAGTTAGAGTTACTCCATCTATTTTTGCCAAATCGGTATTTGAATCAAATGTTACAACACTTTTCCCTTTTTCTACTATCTTTTTTACACTATCTATTGTTTCTGGATCATCTCCATGAGAAATAATAAAACCATCATACCCCTCTTCTAAAGACTTCGTGATCTCATTATGAAAGCTTTTGCTATCTCCTCCGGCAGAAAAAACATCAACCTTCAATCCCATTGCTTCCCCTTCTTCTTTTGCTCCAGCAAGGAATTGTTCTGTATGGTCATCTCCACCTATTTTACGAATCACCTTAATTTTTACTTCTTCTCCACTTTTAAATTTTTCGGGAATATTTCCAAGTGATACTTCACTATCTTGGCCACTCTTTTCTTTAGAATTTTCTTTTCCATTGCTATTCGAGCATCCCGCTATAAGCAAGATCAAAGCAAAAAAACAAATGGTTATAATACTTATTCGGCCTTTCTTCATCTTTATTCATCTCCCTCTTTAACTAATATTTATCCCTATCATTAGCTCCATGCTTGTTTTACCCATATCCTTATTGGATTTTAAAATGCTTAACTAAGCTTTCTAGCTGAGCAGAAAGCATCTTTAACGATTCAGAACTTTGAGCAATTGTTTCCATAGAAGCAACCTGTTGTTCTGCTGACGCTGAAACTTGCTGAACTCCAGCAGCGGATTGTTCAGATACTGCTGAGATTTCTTCACTAAAGGCACTTAATTGTTCACTTCCTTGTTGAATTTGATCTAAGTTGTCTGATACTTGATCAATTTTTTCAACCATCAGTAATACAAAATCAGAAATCGAGTTAAATGTTTCACCTGTTGTTTTTATTTGTTCATTACCAATCTTTGACTGCAGCACTCCATTTTGGAGCGTTTCAACAACTAGTTTGGAATCACTTTGGATACCTTGTGTAATATAAGTTATATCTTGAACAGATTTCGAAACCTGCTCTGCTAATTTCCGAACTTCATCCGCAACAACAGCAAACCCTTTTCCATATTCTCCCGCTCTTGCTGCTTCAATGGCTGCATTCAGAGCTAAAAGGTTTGTTTGAGCTGCAACATCCTGGATAACATGGACCAACTGGTAAATATCTTCATTTTTCGTATCCAAATTCACTACTTTTTCCATTGATTCCGTTACAATCTGACTAATTTTTTCAATTTGATGAACGGATTGATCCATTAATCTTTTACCTTCTTGCGCTTTTTCTAACACTTCGTTTGAAGCATCCTTCAAATTCTTACCAGCCGAATCAGCTTCTTTAATCTGAACATTAACATCCTCAACAGCTTTAGCAGATTCAGAAGCGGAGTTTGCTTGTTCCTCAGCACCGCCAGCCAATTCATGCATCGTTGTAGCAATTTGTTGACTGCCTAGTTTTACTTGCTGTGATGAAACTGATAGCTCATCACTTTGTTTATTTACTTGACCCGAAACATTAACAACCTCAGTTACAATTTTATGTAAACTACTTTTCATCTCATTTACCGATTTTGCAAGAACACCAATCTCATCCTTGTTCTTAATATCAATAGAAGGAAAAGACAAGTTCCCTTTTGAAATCTCATTTATTCTAGAAGTAACTAATCTTAGAGGCTGTGCAATCATTCTAGTAATAAATAAAGCAGCTAATATACCTAATATTAAAGCTATTAAAATTGAACCTATAATTATGACAACTGTCAGGTCATATACTTTTTCAGAATCTTCTCCAGCTTGATGTGCACCCATTTTATTAATTTGAACTAAATGATCCAAATTTTGTTTCATTGAATCAAAGGCTTTTGCACTTTTCTTAAAATAAAGGTAGGCAAATTCAGCTTTTCCCTTATCACTGAGCTCAATTGTTTCCTCATTTACATTGAGGAAAAATCCCCATTTGTATTTTAAGTCCTCGAAATTTTTTCTAGTTTCGTCTGAGTTTATTAGCTTTTCATAAGAAGCCATTGTTTTTTCTGCTTCATCTATGAAACTAGCTCTTTCTTTTTTTAGCATTTCTTTTTCTTGGATATCATCAGACTGAATATATCTTAATGAAAGTGTAATAACATGCTCTGTCTGGTAACCAATAGAGTTTATCAGTTCCACAGAAGGCATCCATTCATCTACAATAGAAGTTGTCTTACTTTGCATGTGATACATCCGGTTTATCGATATTAATGCAAAGACGACGAGTAAAATAAGCACAACCCCAAACCCAGACATTATTTTTTTACCAACACTTAAACTATGCATATTACGTCTCCTCCCACAGAAATCCACAAAAATACTAATAATATTATTACTTATTCCCTACAAACATAACATAAAATAGTTATAAACACATATTGCATTTTGTTTTTAGTTGTTTTATTCAATAAAGGTCTTATAATACTTGATATTGGCAGGATGCGGTCCGTTTAGTTCTTTAAAAAATTAATCTATTATCGGAGATCGCATTACAAGTTCAGGGAAGAGGTTATTGTGGAAGGTAATAGCTATTAATAACATATAAGATTAGGCTGAAGTAATTCGTTACTATCAATACTAGAAATGTTCAATTTTTTCGTTTGATGAAATGAAAAGGTGGTTCTAATGGATAAAGTTAAGTCTCTAACCTCCCATTTCTTATAAAGGATCACTAGCACGTACAAGACTACCAGATAATGTGAAGTCATAAAATAGGCTCGTATCCGATTTTAGAACAGATGGCAACATCGATTTCTCTCCAAATCGCTACTCTTATTTAAGTAAACATGCGGAAACCGCTCTATGTTAAATTTGTAATTATATAACGCAATCAGCTACTACTAAAAAAAGGACAGCCATTCTGCTCATGTAGAATATGCTGTCCTTTTTGTCTGTATTCAGGATGTCGGAATCGTAAAACTAAAAGTGGTTCCTTTCCCTTTCTCACTTTCCACTTTTATTTTTCCATTTAATTTTCTAATCGTACTATAAACCATCAGCATGCCGAGACCTGTTCCTTCTTTTTTCGTAGAGTAATACGGTCTTCCTAATTGCGTTATTTCTTCCTTTGTCATGCCGATTCCTGTGTCGGTAATTTTCACGACAACGGCCCTCTTTTCCTCGCTCACATCGATGGTTAGAGTTCCTCCTGTGTCTCTCATGGCTTCAATGGCGTTCTTAAATAAATTTATGAGACATTGCTGAATTTGATTTTTATCATACCTCAGCTTTAAAGTGTTCCGAACACTTGATTGAATTTGTACATCATGCATATTGGCAAAAGGTGTCATAATATTCTTTATATATTCAGTTTCAGCTTCGAGATTGGAATATACCATGTTTTCGGATTGGGGCCTGGAAAAAGCTAAAAATTCACTTACAATGCCCTCAGCCCGTTTTAATTCAATTAATGAATATTCGATATACATTTTTTCCTCTTCCGTAATCGTCTGCGATTTGCCTAGTAGCTGCAGAAACCCATTCGTGACCGTAAGCGGATTTCTAATTTCATGTGCGACACTAGCTGCCAAATGACTGACCACATCTATTCTTTCCGACTGAAAAAGAAGATCTCGGGCCATATGATTGGCAATTATTTTTTCAATTAAAATCATAATAACGGCCATTACCAAAGCGTGTGTAAATAAAGTATGGACAACCAATGTCCAGTATTCCCTATCCAACGCATGAATAAAGGCAATAAGTGTCAAATCATAGAAGATTGTCGTTGACATCGAGACAATGATTGCGCACAAGATTCGTTTTTTTGGTGGCTGTTTAATAAACCATTGATGACATAATGGAACGACAAACAAAATAATCGTTGAAAAAGCAAGGGATTGCAAAAACCCTTCGTTTCCAATGATAAATCGCGTTATATTTAAAACTATATAAAGCAGAAATGTATATCTGTAACCTACATAAAGGGCGAAAATCAGGAAAGGAATATAGCGCATATCTACAATATAGCCAATTTCTAATTTGATCGGAAACACCATGCAGAGGACCATTGTAATAGCTGCAAAAACGAAAATGATGAATTTGTTATATGTAAAGGAACGGTATTCAAAAAATATGAGATAAATTAACACCGGAACAAGAAGGAAAAAGAAATTAATAAGTAAAGATTCTAACACAAGATGCTCCTTTCAAAATCGTCGCAAATAGATTTCAATCATGACTATTATAGCAATTTTCGAATGGGAAAGTTACATATAATTTACCAGTACTAACATAGTGGTAATGATTTACAAGTTAGCCGATCCAACGCAGGGAAATTTATGTGCAAAAGATTGAAAGCAATTATATAGTAAAGTATTTTTCTCAATAAGCTTCTAAAGTCATTCCAACAATATATAACGAGAGAGTTTTAAGGATGAATCATTATGAAAAAGGTGGTTAAATGTTGAAAATGATAAATATTAGTGAAGACGTAAGGGGAAAGCAATATAAACAATTAATAGATTTACTTTCGAGAGAATGTAATCGTTTTGCTTTTGTAGAAAATAGACAATTGATGGCTAGTGAAGAAGAACGTCTTGCATACGTTGAAGGTTAAATAGCTGAGATTGTAGAACATCTTATTGAAAGGAAGATTCAAAAGGAATGGGAAACGACAAAACTTTGTGAAGATACAGCTTATGTTTATCGCAGATTAACGGGCTGTAAGACCCCCACTTCAAGAAGTTGAATTAAGAAAAATTTCTAAGTGGGGGATCAACAGCCCGTAAAGGCCCGATTGGTTCAACTAACAATCAGTGGGGGATGAAGGAAAACCCCCACTGATTGAAGTTTCACTTTATTATTTTCGATTAAATAACATTACAAGAGAATTTTTAAAAGACCGTAGTAATTCTCTTTTTGGTTGGATAAGTCCCGAATTACCAGAAAGACTTAATGTTTTACAAAAATGATAAGTGCGTATTTGCTACGTGTTCACATGAAGGTTTCTTTATGGTCGAGGAATCAATATGGAATCGTTTTTTATTGGAAGGCTATGTTTAATTCACCCGAAAATTACTAGTGTTAGAGATCTACACTAATAGTATAACAGAGCCAAAAATTTTAAAGCCCCTGCTCAAAAAGCAAGGGCTTGATTCATCAATTTAACTATCCTATTTATAAGAATTACAACAATGCATCCGCCTCTACAATCTCAACAGTCAAATGCTCATTTGCAGCTAAATCGATTTCATAAGGGCTTACTTCCTGGTTTTCTTCACCCTTTATTATCCTAATTTCTGGTCGGCCAACGGCATTAAAATTATATTTCGAGACGATGCCCGTTCTTCCATCATTTAATTTAACTGTCAACCCTGGAGGATAGATGGCAATACTGTTTTTAAACATATGAATCTGCTTGCTATCAAATTGTGTTCCATTACCGCTATATAGGATTTCAATCCCCTTATGCGGTAACACCGGTTTGCGGTATTCACGATGGCTTGTAACATCATCAAATACATCTGCAACACTTATGATCTTTGCGTATTTATGTATTTCATTACTCTTTAACCCTCTTGGATATCCTGTTCCATCAATTCTTTCATGATGCTGCAGTGCACAATGTGATACTGTGAGTGGAATCTCGTGAATCTTTTTGAGATGGTTGAATCCTAATTCACAATGTGATTTGATTTGCTCATATTCTTCATCTGTCAATTTTCCTGGCTTATTTAATATTTCATTTGGGATATATATTTTCCCTATATCATGCAGCATAGCACCTAAACCGATCTCTTCAATATTCTTAAGAGGCAATCCGTTTTCTATTGCCAGCTGACAAGCATATATGGTTACGTTCAAACTATGAGTATACACATGGTTTTCATGCACCTTTGTCGTTGCTAATAAATTGAGTGCCGTTCGATTTTCATTTAAACAGCTTAATATATCTTTAAAAATCTTTTGCATACTGCGAACGGCTCTGCTAGACTTCACCATTTTTTCTAATTTTGATTTGTGTGAATTTAGCCCTGCAATATCATCCAATCCTGATGTAATAATACTAGCTGCTTCTACACGTAATTCCTCAGGAATAGCATCTACTATTTCGATGCCTTCAGACATGTCATCCTCAATATATATGGTATAGACATTAAATTTCTTTAATTTTTCTATCAAACTATCTGTTAGATAGGTCCCCTTGGATAGAAGAACTCTTCCATTGTCACGGTAAATCGATTTTCCTATTCTAGTTCCAGTTGTACATCCATCCAATTTAATTAAACGCATTTTTCGTTCTTCTCCAGTTTTATGTATACTTATTTAAGTTAAAGAAACTATCTACCTATATCTTTCAAACTACTCTTAGTTAAATGATACTAAAGTTTCCGAAACAATTGTATCGAATTATGATATTTCGTGTAAAAAAATATAACTTTTGCACAATTTATTGTCAAACTTTTTTTATCGAAAAGGCTCTGTTAAAGAATAATGTTGATTTTTGATACCTTAAGAAACTTGATATAATTATATAAGAACAAACATTGGGATGGTGTAAAGGGATTATGATGAAAAAATATATTCCGCTTGTGTTAATTTGTTTCACTTTAATATTATCAGCTTGTACCCAAAACGAAGAAGATACACAGGAATATTCAGGGATTATTAGTGATGGTAAAGTTTTGGGATATGAGTACACCATAACAAAAGAGCAAAACACATTTTCTTGGCAGGTTGGTTACAAAGGAGATATAACTATTATCGAAGAAAGTATCGACAATGAAGATGAATTACAAAATTTTATGATGGCTGTAAGTAATATTGAAGCGGTATTTACTAAACTAATCCTATCGTTATCATACTTTATAATTGTTGCGGTAATATCATTTTTCCTATACAAGAGGAACAGAAAAATACTTAAAGATGGTGGAGCAATTGTAGCTGTATTATCAGGTATTATTGCATTATTTATTGCCTTTGATGCATCATTTGATTTAAATAGTGCACTACAAGATGCAAAATTTCACTACCTAAGGCTAACGAATTGAGAAAATTGGGGAAACCTGTAGAAATTGGGTTTCCCATAAACCTTGCTTAATATCAACATTTAATTTTAATAGAGCCATAAAAAAAAAGCCCTCTTCACGAGGACTTTACCTGCAAATAATCACTGCTATTCTCTAATAATGGACTGATTTTTCCAGCTGAAAAGATATGAAGCTCATGCATGGCCCGTGTACAAGCTGTATAAAACAGCCTGCGCTCACTCTCTTTGCCGTAGCTTCTTTCAGATGCATCGTAAATGATGACTGCATCGAATTCGATGCCCTTAGCTAAATAAGAAGGGATCACGAGTACACCTTTTTCAAATGAAACCGTTCCTTTCTCCATCAAGCGGACAGGTAAATCCGCCTTAATAGTGGAGTACACTTCCGCACTTTCCTTCGATGTCTTGCAAATAATTGCTATTGTTTGATGCCCGCTTCTCTTTAGGTCTTTTACCTTTTCTATGACGGAAGGAATTAATCTTTCTTTTTTTACTATGGTTAAAGTAGGTCTATTTCCATCTCGGTTAAATGGTTCGATCTGTTGACCATTCTTTAATAATGATTTTGTAAACTCTACAATTGGCCGAGTGGAACGATAGCTTCTTGTTAAGACGATTGTTTCCTTTTCACATTCATCTATGTCAACAGCGGCCATGACATCCTCTTCCTGTGAATGGGTATAGATGCCTTGATTGATATCACCAAGCAGCGTCATTTTACTTTTTGGAAATAATTGCTGGATATAGGCAAATTGAAAAGGTGTGTAATCTTGGGCTTCGTCTATAAAAACGTGGCGAATGGATGTGTGAGCTTTTTTCCCTTCAATTCGGTCCTTTAAATACACAAACGGAGTCGCATCTTCGTAGCTCATTTCCATAGAATTCAGCCTGCTTAATGTGTTTGCACATATGTCTTCCCAGCTTATTGCAGCTCCTAATTCCGCCTTTTCGAGTATGTCACAATTAAATAGCTGTTTATAGATCCCTATAAAATCGATAAACTTTTTGTTTTTTACCTGTTTGATGATCGGATTATAATATCTGCTAACCAAAATTTCAGAAAGCAGCTTTTCTTCCTGTTCAAAATCATCAAATGTGTATTTATCTGATCGTTTTTCACTTTGAAGCCTTTTAAAAACATCCACATAATCCTCTTTATCTAAAAATTGGATTTCTTCCCTCACCCAATCCTGCTTTTTCTCTGCTTTTTTTCGTTTTTTCAATTCTCTTAATAACCACTCCTGTAAAAGCTGGATCCGGTCAGGAAGGGATATATTCTGCGCAAAGGAATAAAATTTTTCTCGAATTTGATCTTTGGAAATAAGCAGTTTCTTCCTTAACTTTATATCCTTAAATTGCATTCCTTCTGTACTTAAGTACTGAATATAGCGATCGATTATTTCTTTAAATTGGAGACTAGATTTTAGACGGATATTATGAACCCTTCTATCATATTCCTTTGATTTATCCTCATTAAGGAGATATTCTAATTGCTGAAAGGAGTCTTCTAGCTTTAGAGCCCCTCCCACACGGTGATTTAAATACTCAAAATAAGTCGTTTGCTGCATGTTCTCCTCACCTAATTCAGGAAGAACAGTGGCAACATAACTATTAAATAAAGGATTTGGAGAAAAAAGCATGATATTTTGAGAAGATAAAATTCCTCGATATCGGTATAACAAATAGGCTACCCGCTGTAAGGCGGCTGATGTTTTTCCACTTCCGGCAACCCCTTGGACAATCAATAGCTTGCTTTTTTCATTTCGAATGATTTGATTTTGTTCTTTTTGAATGGTTGCAACAATGCTTTTCATTTGTGTATTCGCATTGTTTCCTAATGCTTCCTGAAGAATTTGGTCGCCAATCGTGACACCCGTATCAAACATGCCAACAATTTCGCTATTACGAATAATAAATTGGCGTTTTAGCTTCATCTCCCCTTCAATCATTCCTTCAGGTGTCTCATATTTTGCAATTCCTGGCGCGTAATCATAATAAAGACTTGATATCGGTGCCCTCCAGTCATAGATTAGAAAATTTTCATTTTCCTTATCCATAAAAGAGGTGATTCCAATGTAAATGGATTCGTCAGAAGGATCTCCTTCTTCCTCAAAATCCACTCGTCCGAAATAAGGAGAGTTCTTTAATCTGGACAATGTTTTAATTTGTCGGTCCAATTGCTTTTCGCTTCTTTCCCGTTCTAAAAGCAGTTCTGTCTGCTGCTTAATACTAAAAAAAGTTTCATCGATATCATCCGGTCCATCCATATTAACCGTCACGTCATCCCAAAATGTTCTTCGAATTTCAAGAGCATCAGAACTTACTTTTTTAACATGTTGAGTTAAGCTGTCTATTTTTTGTTGAATTTCTTCGGCAATGAAATGGACCCTCTTCTGCTCAATTTGGTTATCCTGTTGTTCTCTACTCATGAAATCACTCCTAATGATTTTTTTAGCCGCTGCTTGACAGTAGATTTTTTTTGTGTTAATGTTAATATAGGATATTTATTTAATAACATAATTGATATACAAAAAAGGCTACAGCGTTTTTCATTCTAGCATGCAATGGCTGGAAATGCAAGGCTGTTTTTTGTGTTTTATGAAAATCTATGATTGCATTAGAATATATATACGTATTAAAAAGCCGTAAAGTCTTAATATCACATAGACTTTACGGCTTTTTTTGATCCCGCTACTCTTTAATAACCTCATATAATTTGTTCATATCCTCTCTCCCCAATATCTTAGGCACAGGATAAAGCGGATTCGCTTCTTTCAATGCACGCTCAATCATTAAGGGAATATCTTTATCTTTTATGCCGCGAACTTTCTTTGGAATTTCCATGCTTTCATTTAATTTTTTTATTGCTACTATAAAATAAGCTGCTTTTTGTTGCTCACTTTCACCGTGCTTGCCTATCCCGATCAAGTCAGCTAATTCAGCTAAAGGTTTATGAACGGACTTGCCATAATACTCTAAGACATAAGGCAAGATAATGGCATTGGCAAGCCCATGAGGGACATTATAAAATCCTCCAAGTGTATGTGCAATGGCATGAACATTTCCAACATAGGCACGCGTAAATGCCAATCCTGCTAAATAGGCAGCTTTTTGCATATTCGTTCGCGCCATTAAATTTGACCCGTTTGAATAGGCTTCATAAATATTTTCAAAAATAAGCTGTATCGCTTCTCTGCTAAATTCTTTTGTTTCTTACGTATTACTGCGGCCGATATACGCCTCTATCGCATGAGTCAGCGCATCAATCCCTGTTGTGGAAGTAATATGTGGAGGCAGATTAATCGTTAGGATAGGGTCAAGTACAGCAAAATGCGGGATGAGTGCCATATCATTGATAGCATATTTTTCGTGCGTCTCGCTGTTGGTAATGACTGCTGCAACCATCGCTTCACTGCCTGTACCTGCCGTTGTTGGCACAGCACACAGGAAAGGGATTTGCTTTCTTATCTTTAATACTCCCCTCATTTGAGGTATACTCAAATGTGGTTTTGCCACACGCGCCCCTACTCCTTTTGCACAATCCATTGGGGAACCGCCTCCGAAAGCGATAATTCCTTCACAATGATTGGCGTTATACATTTCCAATGCCTCTTCAATATGGGTAATCGTTGGATTTGGAGCTGTGTTATCGTATAGGGCAAATGATATCCCTTCACTCTCAAGATAGATTAGAAGATTTTCCATTAATCCAGGTGATGTAATCCCTTTGTCCGAAACAATTAATACTCTATTAACTCCTCTGTTTTTTATAAGCTTCGGAAGCTGACTCAAGCAATTTTCTCCTTCTATCAACTCTGGTTTACGCCATGGCAGAAAGTGAGAAGTGACTCTGAACATGGCTTGATATGTTCTACAATACAATTTGTACATATCTTTGCCCCGCTTTTGAAAAAATGTTTTACATTAATAATACTATATTCACAGATTTCTATCTATTCAGAACATTAAGGGTGCATGCCATTATTCTCGTTCTCACCTTCATCCATCCTCTGAATACAATAGGTAAAAACCTAAAAGGATGGAGAAGTATGCCTGTTTCATTTCCTGTGAAAATTGATACAGTAACATTTAGGATCGGTCCAAAAAAGATCATTTATTATCCTGAGGTTAAAGGAATGAAAAATATAACATTTGAAAGAATCATAAATCAGACAATCTCCTCTGTCACTCAGCAGCTTATCAATCAGCAAGTTGGAAATATGCCGACAACCGTTGAGGAAATGATTGGGTATTATGAAATTAAAAATAACCAGCGCGAGGTTCTTAGCCTATCCCTCTCCAATTATACTTACCACTATCATGCTGCCCATGGGATGACGTATATCAAGTCATTAACATTTGACCTGCAAAAGGAAAAGCTTTATGAACTTAAAGACTTATTTAAACCTAGAAGTGATTATGTTAACAGGCTTTCAAGCTTAATTAGTGAACAAATTAATCAACGCAATATTCAGCTTCTTAACAGCTTTACAAAAATTAAGCCCAACCAAGACTTTTATATTGCAGATAAAACCCTAGTGATCTATTTTCAGCTTTACGAAATCACTCCATATGCTTATGGTTTTCCGATGTTTCCGATTTCAGTTTATGATATACAAAATATCATTGACGAAAACGGCCCTCTTGGACGCATGGCTGTTAACAATTAATGACTATATTCTTACCTATTTAAACTAATTGGAGCAATAGTCCGTACTAAAAAGTAAAGAAATTTAATAAAAAATAGAATATAAGACATAGTTTATACCTCTTAATTTGAGGTTTTTTATGTAGTTCTCAATATTTCAACTGTTGTCTTTTGAAAAAAAGTTCTTACTAAGACTCCTGTCCCCCCCTCTCGATCGACCTTCTAAATTTCAACAATCAGATGTAAGTTCTTTACCGATTGTAATAGAGCAATTGTACGCCATAATAAAAAAGTCATTTACTATGTTTCCAAATTAATCCTTTTCCAAAAGATATGTCCCCTCATGAGCAGACGAATC
The DNA here is from genome assembly GCF_007995155.1 of Cytobacillus dafuensis. Taxonomy (NCBI): domain Bacteria; kingdom Bacillati; phylum Bacillota; class Bacilli; order Caryophanales; family Bacillaceae; genus Cytobacillus; species Cytobacillus dafuensis. Next base: position 2,805,276 of record NZ_CP042593.1, read on the forward strand.
TTAAACTTAAGTATCTGTTCGTTCAAAATAGCTGGTGCACCACTGGCAAATGGACCTACAAATTCACCGAATAAACCATCGATAGCAAAGGTTTTCTATTTACGAGTCAAGATAACCGCATTTTCCTACGGTACCCCAATAAGAAATTACGAGAGTTACGTTAGGAATATCGTTTGTATTTTTAGGAACAGAATTCAGTAACTTCTACAAATATTAACAACTTATCTCTAAAATGCTTAACATTTAAGAGATTAGTTGTATTCGAGGCTTGACTAGCATCTGTCTATTCACTTTTGAAAGCCTGTTTATTCGACAACAAAAGCGCACAAAGAATTATACAAATTCCTATTAAATGTTGAAATGATAATGGTTCGTTTAAAATAAAATAACCTAGCAAAACACCTACTACAGGAACAATATAATTACTAAATGATGCAAATATAGCACCCTCTTCTTTAATTAAAAGATTATATAGCATATAAACAATTCCTGCGTGGAAAATACCTAATATAATAATCGAAGTTATTTGTAGACTGCTCACATCTACTTGTAAAGGGCGTTCAAAGATAAAGGCTAATGGTAGTAATAGAATGGTAGCGATCCATAAAACGTTTCGCATATGAATTACTGGTGAACCATCACCTAATTTTTCCATTAAAATTAATGATAGTGCAAAGCTAATGGCAGCCAATAGAATAAGCACATTCCCTAATACTGTTCCTGAACCATTCATTGCTTGTGTCGGCCATGATAGAATGACCATACCTAAAAAGCCCAATAAAATGCCAACAAATTGAAACTGACTTACTTTCTTTTTAAAGAAAATAACGAAAAGAGCTAAAGTGATGATTGGTACCGTAGCGATGAGCATGGATGCAATACTGCTTGATACATACTTTTGACCTTGAGCAATAAGGATAAAGGGTAACACTACTTCAAAAAAAGCAATTGTAACATACAATTTTATATGGGTTTGGCCAGTCTCCTTTTTTAAAAATAAGCTAATGAAGGATAAACAAATGGCACCGATAAGAGCTTTTAACAATGATAAGGTAATTGCTCCAACATCATCCGTTACTAAGGCTACGAAGAAAAATTGGGAGCCCCAAATAAAACTGATTAAAAGCAAGAGGCTATACTTTTTCATTATGATTCCCTCCGATATCCGAAATAGTTTGTCCCTATGACACCGATAATTATGATTATTCCTCCAATAAAGTGGTAAAAGTGAAAGACTTCCTGTAAAAAAATTATGCCTGCAAGTATTGTGATGAGCGTGGAAAAGTTACTAAAAACACTCATTTTGGAAGCTTCTATTTTAGATAAAGCATAATTTGACAAGTAAGACGTACCGAGTGATGATAATATACCTAAATATAAAATTGATATGACAAAATCAACATTCATAAATGGCTTGAAAAATTGATTTAATGTGCCATTTATTACGTGGTTTCCAATAGCTATTCCATTAAAAATTAAAAATCCACATACTGTCATAGCACATGTTATTGTCATTAATGGATATTGTTTGGTAAGCTTTCTTGCAAAAACATTATATAGTGATGCAGCAAGTGCTGAGAGTACAATAAACCCACAACCAATTAGATTTCCTGTATTGGCATTTTCCCCATTCCTAAATAGCATATATATGACCCCAATTACCGATAAACTAATAAAAACAAGTTGTCCACGTGACACTTTTTCCTTTAAAAACATAATCGCAAGAATTAATGTAAAAATAGGGATTGTTGCTTGAATAATCCCTGCTTCTGACGAGGAAATTTTAGCAAGCCCAAGCACCTGAAAAGTAAAAAAAGCTACTGGGTATAATAATGCTAACGGTAAAATTTTCCGTACATCATGTTTTTTTATTATTACCTTTTTTTTCGTAACAACTAGTAAAATGATGATCCCCATAAATGCAACGGTAAATCGATGCGCAAGTGTATCTATAGGACTTGTCACAGTCAATGTAACTTTGACAAACATAAATGAAAGTCCAATAATGAAAGCATAAATAATCGCGGCCAAGTATGCTTTTCTTTTTGCAGTCATATGGTTAAACTCCTTCTCTTTATTCCAGCTGGTAAAGTTATCATAGTAAAAATTATAGATTTGTACGATATAAAAAATGCACATCTGTACCGGTATAGATGTGCGAGAGGATGTATATGCTAAAATACGAGTTTATCTATTCAAAATTAATGAACAAAATACAAACTGGTGCTCTACAGGCTGGTGCAAAGCTCCCTTCTATCCGTAATTTATCTCAAGCATTTTCATGTAATAAAAGCACCGTTATGACAGCTTTAAAAAAATTGGAAGATCAGCATCTTATATATGCCCTACCCAAAAGTGGTTATTACGTGGTTGACCATCAGCTTTCCTATAAACCACTTGTAAACAATTGTATAGATTTTGCGACATCATCACCTAGTTGGCACGCATTTCCATATAAAGATTTTCAGCATTGTATCAATAAAGCTATTGACACATATCAAGCGGACTTATTTCGATACGGTACAGCAAGAGGTTTACCTTCGTTAATTACAGAGGTAAAAAAATTGTTAGAAACGTATCAAATATTTATTAAAGAAGGTAATATTTTTATTACTTCTGGCGTTCAGCAGTCATTGTTTTTGCTAAGTGTTATGCCCTTTCCAAATAATCGGACAACCATTCTAGTAGAACAACCTAGCTACCATCTATACATGGATTATTTAAAAACATACCAACTACCAGTAAAGGGCATCAAAAGAACTGCGGAGGGAATTGATCTGGCGGAATTAGAAAGTATTTTTAAAAAAGATGACATTAAGTTTTTTTATACAATGCCACGCCTCCAGAATCCTTTGGGCACTTCCTTTAGTAAAAAAGAGAAGGATGACATCCGTAAGCTTGCCTATAAATATGATGTTTATATCGTTGAAGATGATTATTTGGCGGATTTTGATCAAAATACAAAGACTGATCCATTATTCACAGATGATACAGAGGAGCATGTGATCTATTTGAAAAGCTTCTCTAAAATTATGTTTCCTGGCTTACGTATTGGACTAGCTATTTTACCAAATGCATTTATTGATACTTTTCAGCAATATAAAAACACTACTGATATTGATAGCGCTATGATTTCACAGGCTGCGCTGGAACTATATTTGAAAAGTGGTATGTTTGAGCGTTACAAAAAGAAAGTTAGTGAAATATATACAATGCGTGCCAATACGCTTCAGCAATCGATCAAAACATATTTGTCAAAATATAAAGCAACTACAGAAATATGTATGCATAGTCATATCGTATTGCCAAGGGAAGTTAATGTTAATAGGCTAATACAGCATTTGGCACAGCAACATATTTATTTGGCTACAGCTGATCACAACTTCTTGAATGGATTTTACCGTGAACGAATTTTAAAACTAAATGTTTCAAATGTTGATGACCCAAAAATTGAAACGGGGATAAAAGAAATTGCCCATGCTCTCAATCAACCTAATCATTACTTTTAAGCGTACCGCCCCAAATACCCCAATAAAGGGTTAGGGATACTATACATGACTAATATCCCTAACCCTTTTACTCTTGTCTAAAATACATTCATATTTTATTTTTTGTCTGACGGATCTTCTAGTATTCCTTCTTCGAAATTAGGTTTACTTTATCATCGTATGATAGATTTTCACATTACGAATGATAGGCAATAATTGAGAAGTGGCATTTACATAATATTGAAAAACAGACGACCAGTAGTCGTCTGTTTTACCCATTACCATTATTCGTATAAAGCACCATCATCTTTTTGTTTTGCTTTAACTGATAGATTCGCAGAGTATGTCACACCTTGATAGTCATTCGTTGCTGCCTCATCTAGTTTTACACCAAATGAAAGATCAATGTATTCATTTGTCTTTAAATTCCAAAACTTATTGCCCTTACCTGATTCTGCACCATCACCCAAAAGAAATTCTTTTTCGCCAGTAGCAGCAGAACGCAGCTCAGAAGAATTTAGGTAGCCTGTAATAATTTCTACCCCCTCTGCAATTTCAACTGGTTCGTCCGAAACCGAACGAGTAACTTCATTTGTTGTTCCTTCGAATAATTCCTTAAGTTTAATTTGTGATGCTTTTAACACCTCTTCCGTTGGTTTTACTTTGTACTTCAGTGCAACATAGCCAACTTTGTACGTATCTAATGAAAGAGGTTTATCTAATGATTGGTGCAATTTTGCTTGTAAGAATGTATCGACAGTCCCAGTGTTATCAATCGTGAGCCAATCTCCAAACACTAGTTGTGATGGAGCAAAATTCTCAACTGCTACAATACTCTCGTTAATATCTTCACCGTTATTAAGCTGCAAAAGTGTATTTGTTATTTCACCTTTAGCAGTTGTTTCAGAAGTAAACCAAGAGTATGTTCCATAGCTTACTGAAACTGCAATTACACCCGCAAGTGTTGTACCTAATAATACTTTTTTTGCTTTAGCGATCTTCATAAAATAATTCCCCCAACTAAAAATAGTTTTTATTTAGATACAATTTCTTCATTTGTATGCTGTTTTTCTTTGCGGGAAAGACGTTCAAAAACTGTTAGACAAATGTAGCCCGTGAGAGGAATGGTGATTAACAGCAAAAACCCAATCGGACCGCTTGCAAAATCTGATACATATCCAAGTTTAGGTATTGCAGCTACTTGTTTTCCAACGAAATGATCCTTCGTTACAATCATTGAATCCTCAACATTGTTGTTGTCACCTTTTGTCACCAAACCAGCTTGTCCAGCTTGCTCTTTAACATCTATTACTCTATGTGTAATGAATTTTGTATCCGATTCTTTAAAGGTAATAACATCATTCACTTTTATATCTTCGAATTCTGCTTTTTTAATAAATACAAGATCTCCCGATTGCAGGTGTGGCTGCATACTATTCGAAAGTACAGTTAATGGTGTAAATCCAAAGAAACTTGGCAAACTGCCGGGATTTTTACTAGTTTGGAATACAGTTACACCGATATAGACGATTAGTAGAAAGAAAATTGAAAAAATAATATTTGAAAGCCATTTTATCGATCTTTTTTTCATAGGTTTGCTCCCAACATCATTATTTTTGTGTTTTTTTCTAATTGATATTGATGTCAGTAAATTTATTCAATGTGAAATATTTATCTCTTGTTGTTCCCCTGCCGCTTTCTATCAAGAAAAGAATTTTAATGACAGCTGCAGGGGAAACAATAGGTTTCTGTACGTTTTCTATATTTGTTAATTTTTATTCAGTTTTCTTCTTTTGTTTACTGAATCCCTAACTCTTTCAAAATACTTTCTAATGTCTTGCCTTCATGATTTTCTTTTGGAGCTGGAGGATTATCAACATATTTGTTTTGCAGTAGATAATTGTCTTTGACAAAGCCAATGTCTTTTGCATCCACCATGCCATCAAAATTAATATCAGCTGCACGGTTATCCGTCTTCCAAGCTTTTTGGATGTCTATAGCATCCAAGACGTCAATAACGTTGTCCTGGTTGACATCACCTGCCTTAATTTTGATTGGGCTGACATAATGACTTCTACCAAATAGTTCTCCCTTATACTCAAACGAAAGATTTTGCTTGCTTTGCACTTCAAAATGACCAGGAATCTTAATTTCTAAAATGTATGGATCTTTGCTTAACGGAAGCTTTTCTACCCTGTAGTCTGCTCCTACTTTTATCAGAGAAGTAGCATCAAAAACATACCCGCTTGATTCTTTAAACTTTAACGATGCGCCAACCTTTGTCCAGTCCTTTCTATCATAAAGACCGTTCGCAGGATTACGGAATCCGTCCGGCAGCACGTAGCCGAATGCAGCGTTGAATTGCGGCGAAATCTCAAAAGCATAACCGGCATTAAGCAGATTGCTTGATTGACTTTGGCTATTTTTCACTGTTGCTGTTGGAGTTATGCTGGCCTTTGTAGTGAAGGTTTCATCATTTATCTTTAACGTAACATCTACTACTGCCGCTTGATCAAATGTCACATTCGCATCGTTGAAGACCACCTTCACTTCGTCACCATTTACCAATATAGTTCCTTTATCGGAAAATTCTTCAGCCAGTTTGGCATCAATTAAGTCCATGTCATTTTTATACTGTTCTTTCAAGTTCCAAATGACTTCTTTTGCATCACTTACATTGTCCAAAAATAATTGGGCTTTAATCGTTTCGCCTGTTTTTACTTTTTTGATATCGCTTTTTGCGTAGGTAACTGGTGTCCCTTCTTTAACAAAGAAATATTCTTTTGTTAGCGGTGTATTAGCGGCTGCATCATAACCAGACAATGTAAATCTCAAGGCAGGGATGGATTCTTCCATTGCTACTTCCTCTGCCCATTTGCCATCTTTATCCATTCGAATAGGACTGGATGGGAATGGGATATTTCCCCACGTATAAATGACTGTATTCGCAGATTGATCAAGTTTTACTCCATTATTTTGCATCTCTTCCATGAGCGGATCCAATAATTGAACTTCAAATGGATAGGTTGCTTGACCTTGCTTATATTCAACAAACGGAGATGGTCCATCTAAAGAGCTTGTAAATGTTGGATCGTCAATTTTGATGTAAATATCACGTGTTTCTTTTGTCACTTTTCCAGTCTGGCTTGTTGTCACAAAATTCAGCTTATAGTGCCCTGGCTTTGCATAACTTACTTCTTCTGCTATAGGCTGCTTGGAGTCTCCTGTAAATGAATAGTATCTTCCATTAAACGCAAGTATTAAAAGGTTTTTATCCAGTGGCGCGCCAGTTAAATCCAGCGTTCCGATCAGACCTAAGTCTTTCCCGGTTTCTCCATCCTGCAGAGTGACATCCATGGTTTTTCCTGGTGAACCTAAATTAATAACGGTCGCAACATTTTGAAGTAAATCAAGCCTCAACGGTGCCTGATTTAAATATTCCGGTGAAATGATCGGTCTAAGGAGGTCTAAAGAGCTTATTCCATCCTTTGTAATTCTGAAGTTAAATGGAATCCGATATTGATCGGATGAATCTGCTTTGTTCGTCAATACAACAAACCCTTCGTATCGCCCCGCTTTAGCCGTTTTTGGTGCTGTCAAGAACACATTTTGTTTTACTTCTTGATTTGCTTTCACTTTAATGTTTTTACTGGTGCTGACGGCGATGCCATTTTTACTTAGACTGTTCGTACCTTCCGCTGCATTTTCTTCGATAGAAACGGAGAAATTTTTGGTACTATTACTGTTGTTTGTAAAACTTATGTTTTCATTCGCTCTGACATTGCTTCCTTCCGCCCCAAAATGAATGCCGAAGTTAATATCTCCGGATGGATTTTTAAATTTTTCTAAATATTCCCCATCTGGAATATCGGTTTCATCAGTCACTTGCATTTTCATTTGTCCATGGATGGCTTGATAAGGGTCTACTCGGCCAGCACCTGCTTCATACAAACTATAACTGCCATTTAAAGGATCTGCCGTATTCATCAGAACTGTTTTAATATCATCTGGATCAAGCTTCGGATTCGCCTCTAATAATAATGCAGCAATTCCAGCTGTGTGCGGTGCTGCCATAGATGTTCCTGAAAGACGTGCATAGGCATATTTGTAATCTTCCTGATTTTCATGATCAATCATATAGGAAGGGAATGTAGATAGCACGCTCACCCCCGGAGCAACAACTTCTGGTTTCATATCATAATTAAGATTAACCGGTCCTCTTGAACTGAAGTCAGCTAATTTATCTCCTTCGGAAACGATATCTTTCATATTAGAGAAAGTGAATGCAGTGTTTCCTTGCGCAATATTCGCCTTAAATTTCTCGCCTGCTTCTTTTGTTATGGAGAAAGCTGGAACATATACATGTGATTCCCCTAAATTAACGCCGATCTGTCCGTCAACATTGTTATACATAATAACCGCTTTCGCACCGTGTTCTTTGGCAAATTTGATTTTGTCATTAAGGGCAAGATTCCCGCGCTGGACGAAAGCAATTTTCCCTTTCACATCTTTTTCAGTATATTCTTCTTGTGAACCAAAACCTACATCGACAAGTTCAAGTGATTGCCCATTTAATGCAGAGAAATCATCTGCAAAGCTTCTTCCCATGCTGATGAGCTCAGTGGACCAGTTTCCTGAAATGCTCCCTGTAAACGAAGTGATCGCAACAGGGACATCACTTGCTCCGATTGTAAGCGCCAGAGCCGCTGTACCTGGAGAGCCTACTGTGTTGGAATTCGGACCGGAATTACCAGCAGAAACGACAGCTGTTACACCATTTAATACGGCATAATTAATCGCGGTACTCGTTGGAAAATACGGATTGTTTATCGATGCACCTAATGAAAGGTTCATAACATCCATTCCGTCTTCCACTGCTTTTTCAATCCCAGCAATAACAGCTTCAGATGTTCCGCTTCCATATGGTCCTAAAACGCGGTATACATAAAGGTCGGCGTCTGGCGCGACACCCACAACAGACACTTCACTGTCATTTTTGTTCTGTCCGGCAATCGTTCCAGAAACATGAGTACCATGTGACGTGTAATAGGCAGTTCCATAAGCATACTCAGGCTGATTCGATTTCTCCCAATCTGCATAGGTTGTTTCCATTGGGTCATTATCATTATCCACAAAATCATATCCGCCTTTGTAAGCATCCTTTAAATCGGGGTGATTATAGTCAATTCCCGTATCAAGAACAGCTACCTTTACTCCGTCCCCCGTAATGCCTTCCTCATGTAGCTTATCAATCTTTAAATAAGGAATACTTTCAACAGAAGTGGTGATTTCTCTATCAACATCTTTGGGAAGATCCTGCTTAATAGGATCAACCGTAAAGGTCTCGTCTTTGTAAACGGCTTGGACGACATCTGATTCCAAAAGGAGCTTGACTTTATCGCCCGGCAATTTCATGGCTACGCCGTTATAAGCTTTTTTGAATGTCTGGGTGATGGAATTTGAATTGCTCTTCGCTTTGGAGTTTTCTTGAGGCAAGTACTTTTTGATGTCTTCCTTAAAGATTTTATGCTCTTTTTCGACCTGTGCTTCGGCATCTTCATTTTTCAATGTTTTGCCTTTAAATTCAGCTTCCAAGACAGCCACTTTGCCCGGTTTTGATTTGAATTCGACAATGACGGATACTTCTTCTGCCGTTTCTAGGTCTGCCTCACTAAATCCTTGCAGTCCTGTATGATCGTTCAATTGCAATTGATGTAATGCTTCACGTTGTTCCTTTGTCAAGGATAAAAGAATGTCCTCTGCCTTAAGTTCTTGTGCTACTGCTTCAGTAGAAAGTACCGAATGAATAGGTGAGATTATTAAGCCTGCTGAAAATGCCACAGCAGCTGCTTTCTTGATTAATGAATTAATTTCCATATGACCCCTGCTTTCTAATTTTGATAAACTTTTCAGAATACTAGCAAATAACAGATCCTTTCTAAATATTTTGAATATTTCATTTAATATAGTAATCTCTTTTTTACTTTGTGGCTATTGGGGTTTTTAGCCGTGACTTTTTGTGTATATAACTTAATTAATTTAGTAAAAAAGCGTGTTTTTCACACAACTTTTAGTCATTAAGTATGAAATCTCTATCATTTTATTGGGGTTATTTAACACTTTCCAACAAATTTTTCCATCATCCCACAGTTCCAATTATATATTTTCTTTACTGACTATATCTGCCGTTTGGCCCTGTATTCTGATTAATCACTCAATTTTCAGAATATAGCGCTTTTTCAACTTCTCATAGTAGTTAAATCGCCCTATATTACTAAACCAATAATACTAATATAATTATTTCATAGAAGGGTATTAATAAAAGGAGGATACTATGAGGGAAGGGAAAATTATCAAACTATATAGAGAAAAGCTTGGTATGACCCAAGAGCAGCTTGGAAACGGTATTTGCTCCGTAACACATATCAGTAAAATTGAAAGAGGGATTACAGAGTACTCTTCTGAAATTATCATGCTTTTATCAAAACGGCTTAACATAAATCTAGATGAAGAGATCATTCGATTCAATGGTGTTAATAATATATTGCACAGATGGCTAGATAGCATGGTTCGTGAGGAAAAAGATAGGATCGAAGAATATGCGGAACTATTAGAAAAAGAACCGCTCGTTTTATTATCTGATTATAAGAACTGCTATCAGCTCATCAAAGCATGGTATTTTCTAACAAAAGGTTCCTTGGACGATGCCAATAAGATAATTAAGTCTATGAAAAAGGAAAAACTCCCCAAATTTGAGGAAAACCTATTTAAACACATTTCGGGATTATATTTATTGTTGATTGGTGAAGTTAATGAATCAATTAGGACTTTAAAAACCATAGACCCGAACATATATCATAATCCGGAGTATTTCTACCATCTCGGCATTGCCTACCATTATAAAAATTCAAATGTTTTGGCCTATTACTATGCAGATAAAGCAATTCAGCATTTTCAAAAAACAAAGAATATTATTAAAATCATCGACTGTGAACTGCTCATGTTAAGTCAAATCCCAATAGGCGAACTAAATGGGGACTTCGATGAATTTTATGAATTTTATGAACGCTATGAACATATCATCAAAAATTGCAACATGATTCAAAATAAGATAAAAAAATCCAAAGCACTTAATAATCTTGCTTACGTTTGCTATCGAATGAACCTTTTTGAGAAAGCAGTCAATTTATATAATGAATCTATGGAACTAAAAGAAGCCAATTCCCAAATATATCTTATTTCGCTTTATGGATATGTTAACAGCTGTTTAAAAGGAAACTTAATTGACCGATTCTCACTATTAGAAGCTGCCCATCGTGGGCTTCAGATCGCAAAAACTATCAAAGACGAAAGCTATCAAATCCTTTTTAAACTATTCATCTATAAAGTTAATAACAAAACAGAACAATATTTTCATTATTTAAGAACTAAAGCACTTCCATATTATAGTACTTATCCCTATGTAAAACTAGAAATGGCTTATATTAAGGAGCTATTTGAGCATTTTATTACTACTTCCAAAAATGATGATGCACTATTGCTCGCAAAGGAATTTATTAGAAAAGCACCTGTAGAAATATTCTAATGAAGGATTTATTTAGGATAAATTTCCTTTGCTATTTTATCTAGAAAGCAACTGTGTGATTTTCACGTTACAGAATAAGTTCTTGAAAGTAAAGTGTCACTCCACATGCTAAGTCATTTCATATTACTGAAGTGGGGCTTACTGCACGTTAATGCAGGATAAGAAGAATATTTTTATCTAGTAAAGAACTTAATCGTCACAAAACAACTGTTGTTTAATTATCACAATGAAAAAAGCAGTTGTTCTACACGTTTTTTAAATGATACATTTTTCAAGAATTCACCTTCCGTGAAGAAATACTCTCCTCCTACCATGGTAATATTAACACTCCAATAGTATAGTTGGTTATATCACTCACCTACTTTCTTAGCTATTAGAATGACTAAGGAAAATACATATTTGGGGGGATATCTCATATGGATCCTCATGAAAAAAAGGAAAATGAAGGTCATTTCGATGAACCATCTTTGGAAGATTTTTTACCAAATGAAGAAGATGAGTTGTTAAAAGAACAGCAGAAAAAACGAAATTCCTTTGTGAAAAAAGTGGTTATTATCGGTCTAGCCTTTTCTTTGGTTATCAGTATGATTCAAATATGGCCACAAATCTTCAATATTTCCTCTATCCATTTTTTACAAAAGTCTGCTGAGCTTTCAAAACAAGAAGACATTCAAAAATATAAAGAAGCGGTTGTTACGATACAAGATACATATTCAAAAGGAACTGGCTTTAACATCTCTGAAAGCGGATTAATCATAACAAATCATCATGTTGTTGAGGACATGCATCCAATTAATGTTGTATTTCCAAACGGTGAATTATTTAATGCGGGTATTATTCATTCAGAACCTGAATTAGACCTTGCCTTCTTGCAGATTAAGGGAGAAAATTTGCCGTTTCTTTCCTTAAGCAAACCTGATTTATGGCAAGTTAACGATCAAATATATGTGATAGGAAATCCACTTTTTCACAATCAAATTGCCAATGAAGGAAAAATATTAGATGATTCAGAGAAAAACGGTGTGCTAAAGCTGAGTGCTCCAATTTATAAAGGCAACAGCGGAAGTCCTGTTATCAGTGTAAATGGGGATGTCATTGGAGTTGTCTATGCAAAATCAACGACAGATCAATCCGGATTTGCGATTCCTATTGAAAAAATATTAGAAAAATTACCAAATGGTTATTAAATTGGTTTATCGGAAAATAGTGCGGAATGATGGTTAAATACCCCATCAGCATTGCTTCAAAAAGGGACGGGCACGATTTTCACTAATTCGTTACCGCTAATCGGTTAATTGAACCACTTCTCCTCTCCCAACAAGGTTAATTGGGTTTGTTATAGATATCAACTTAATATGTCAACATAATCAGTGAAGGTTTATCAAAAAAATACCTACCCACCGAAGCTTCGTGGAACAGGTATTTTTTTTATTAACGCCATTTTCGCACTTATTACAGGTCTCTACAGCATTTCAATATCTCTTATAACTCCTTCTTCGAAAAAGGCAAAAACAATTTTACCCCCTTCTTGTTAAATGGCAGGAGCTTCATGTCTGCAATCAAGTGACTGGCATATCCTAGAAGACAAGTAATAAATACCCCATCGAGCTGAACTGATTTTTCGAACTGAAACGCTATGTATCCAAAGAAAATAATTCCAATTAATGAATGAGTATAACTTCTATGGGAGACAAAGGAAGCAATAATTATGTAAACACCTAGCAGCCATATCCAATTTTCATGAAATGACAGACCTCCAACAATCACTCCAATCCCTGTAATTGTTAGCATTCTCCTTTGTGTTAAGAATGTAGAAATAATGATAATACCAAGACCCAGTCCGATTCCTAACCATTTATCCATTCCAACCCTTGTAAAATAGCTATACAAGATCATAAGAACTGCAATAAACTGAACGATGGATCGAATTAACTTGTGAGATACCGTTACTTTGTTACTTAGCTTTCCATTGATGTCCAGATCCGGAATCAAACCTGATATAGCACCTAAACCTACAAGAATCATGGTTTCGGTTGGATTTGTTTGTAACAGGTTTGCTGTAAATAAGCCTGATGCCGCTCCGATGACTGTATGTGATGTGCCGTTCAATGAATTTCACCTGTTTCTATTAATATGTATATACTTATTTTTGGTTCAAAGTAATATTTATTACGAAAGCTCATCTTTATGAGTCAAAAAAGTTGGATTATTTCTGTCACGTCATCCAATAATTGGTTGGCAAATAAAAATACGGGGATACTACTAGTAAACAGTTTACATAATAGGGGGTGTTTATGATTAAGTCCTACATCAACATGGAGTTTGAAATGAAAAGCTGCTTTATGCCCAACATAAGCAATTCAGAATCACTAAAAGTTTTAGATGTTACAGATTCTAGTGTTGTCATCCAGATGAATAACCCGGATTGCAGGGGAGTTTTTCCTTCAGACACCTTTCAATATTGGATCAGAAAAGGATCGCTTATTCCAATGAATGATAATCAAAAGAAAACATCATAAGATCAAAACGCCATAACACGATAAAAATAGTGCCTGATCTCCATTAATTTTTCAGTGGAGATCAGGCACAAAAAGATAGTTATTTTTTGAAGATGGTAGCGATTATTTCGTCCATCGACTTTCCGCTTTCTACTTCAAAAGTACCTGGACGCAGATCATTGGACAATCCTCTCTTTTCAACTTCATTAAAAAAGTCTTTAGCACTATTAATGATATGTGCCTGTTCAAGAGCTCTCCCGACATCTATGCTAGTCATACCTGATGTCACTGTCAGCATCGTCCGGTATACTATTTTTTCGTTTGGTTTTTCGTTTGGTTTTTCATTTTTATTCTCATTTGATTTTTCTTTTACATCATTTTTTTCTTTTTTTGCAGCTGCAAGTTGTTTATTCCACTCTTCATTGGTCTGGATGACATAGCCCTCTGACGTTAGCATGGTTTTCATCTCGTCAACTGTAGGTTTTTCAACTGTTTTTTGAGTGCTTGCTGCTTTATTTGGGCCAGCGAAATAGACTGCACCACATACACTTGCTGAAACAATGAGTCCTGCGGCAAAGCTGCGCATCGAATTAGCTTTCATTGGCAACTTTGCTCCTTTCATCCTTCGTTTTTATGTAAGGAGCCAGTAATTGCTCAACTTCTTCCTTCGTCAGCTGGTTTTTAGTAGAAATACTTTCAAATGAGTATCCGCGTCTATGCATATCAAGCATCTCTCGCAATAAGACCCTTTGCTCTTGGGTATCAGCTTGAACACCTGCTTCTTGTGCTGCAATTTCGGCATCTAGCTCGAAGTTCCGAATCTGCTGTTGTAGCTGATCTATATCATCTTTAAAAGAAAAGGTAAGCTGATCGATCTGTTGCTCTAATCTCGTTGATGATTGCCCCGTTTTATAAAACGACAAAATGAGCAGTGAAACTGCTGCAATGAATAAAATGGCTAACGCCCATCCCATCATTCTTTGCCTCCCTTTACTAAATCTATTAACATACATTTTATTATTATACAGCAAGTATACGAGAATTCTATTTAAAACAAAAAAACACATCATTAGTCTTATCTGTATGGAAAAAATAAATGTCTAATGGAGGTGCCGAAATAGAACTCTACTTATTTTTAAAGGGTATAATAACCCAATCTCTTTAGGTATATTTTTCCTGCGAACTGAGATAATCCTCTAATTCCCTAATGTTTTTAGATGGCTGAAACGAGTTTTCTTGCAAAAAAACAATAATGCTCCAGAAACATATTTGAGTGGAGCTAAAGGAATGACACGCTCATAAAAGATGTCAAAAATCTATAATAGCGTGTCATTTTCATAATATATTTTAATTGATTATGCTTTATGTACGCAGGTCCTGTGCATATCAAAAAAATGAAATGATTTTCAAACCAGCCGTAGTTTGTATAATATTTTTTGCCCTGATACAAAAAAATGTAGGGTGTAAAAATTGGCTCTTGAAACCCTTGGGAGAGTAAGGTAAAATGGAGGTACATTAGAAATAATAGAAGCTCGTTTAGAGGATTAACACATCAGCAAAGGTCTCTTCATAAAATTTCTACCTAGAAAGTAAAAATGAAAAACCTTGTTTAGAGGATTAAAATTTCAATGTTCCTGTTCCAATGCCGTCCCAGACGGTAAAAATATAAGAGCCTCGTTAAGAGGATTAACACATCCGTGATAGGACTGCTCCGATAGGATCGTATTTCTCGTAGAAATAAAAATACCTCGTTTAGAGGATTAAAATATTAGTAGAACATGTCAATAAATAGAAAATAAAAAGAAGCTGATCATCTACATATAGTAGGTAATCAGCTTCTTTTTATTGTGAAATAACCTTTTTCAGTGCCCTCAGTAAAATGAATAAATAGTGTATAGAATGTTTAACTGATAGTCTGTAGCTCACTGCCAAACTTCGCTATTGAATGATATAGGTCAAAAAAAGCTGCCAGAGTCATCACGTTCGGCAGCATTTGTCATCTTATCACATACTGCATATCCACAGAAATGGTGAGCGCTTTGATTTTCTTTTGACCGTTGCTAATGAATAAGCTGTACTGTAACTCCTTGAACAGATACACTAAAGCTGGAAAACATAGACTGTCAAACTCTCTCACTAATTGATGTGTGTCTATCGGCGTTTTCTTCCGGAACTGCTGCCTCCACTTCTCCCTGATTTACCTTTGTAGGAGACAGTAGTTCTGTTTCCTGGTTTGAGTGTATAGGAGCCCTTAGAGCTACTTCCACCAGTGCCAGTCGAGTGTCCTTGATGATTTTTCCGAGGAGTTTGACTATTATTAGGCTTTTGATTAGAAATAATTGAGCGTCCTGATCCTTGATGGTTTTCTTTCTTAGGTGTTTCATGTTTCTTTTGATGTGTTTCGTGTTTATTTAATCCTTCTACAATTTTATTTAATTTTCCAAAGAATGAACTGTCAGATTTGTGTTGCTGATTTGTTTTCTTTGAATTAGGTTCAGAATTTTTATTTAAGACATGTGTTGATTCTTGTACCCTGTTAGTTTTATTCGTAATGTTGGTTGACGATTTTAATTCTGAATGGTTTGCTCTGGTAGAGTCAGTATTTAGCTTATTATTCTTTGAGTTGGGGGTATGTTTATGGACTTTAGAATCTGTAAAGTCTTTGTTTAAAAATCCTTTAATTTTTGCTGCGGTGGCATTTTCAATTCTTCTCTCACCCGGTATAGCATGCTTATTTGTTGCTGTGACACTGTCTTTGCCTACTGCATGTTCAGCCTGTGATGTCGATTTCCTCAATATTTGTGGATTTGTAATTTCTCCTTTCATGTCTTCTTTTGAAATGGAGTTATGTTCATGAACTCCAGAACCTGAATGGTTTTTGTTTAAGATTCCTCTTATTTTTGCTGTACCAGCATGTTCACCCCTTTTCACATTAACACGCTGTTTTTTGGCTATAACACTGTCTTTTTTTGTTGAGTCTGAGGTATGATCATGGACTTTAGAATCAGAATCTGAACGGGGTTTGTTTAATGGGTTTTTTACTTTATTAATCTGTGCTATTTTTTCCTGCAAAGCAACTTCCTGTTGTTTGTTCTTTTTATGCATAGACTTATCTGATCTATTTGACTCTCTTTCAATTTCCTCCAAAATTCCAGTTATTTTGTCATCATGACTATCGGGATTCACTACCTGTTTCAGTGATGTTATAGCTTTTTTCCAGAACCCCTTAATCCCAGATGGTTTTCCAGAATCTGTAGGCTTCGATTTATCCGGTGTGTGCCCCCAGTCTGTTGAATGTTTAGCTTTGGATTCCTTTTTTTGCTCTTCCGGACGTGCAGTAGTTGATTTGTTCATCGAGTCTGTTGACTCTGTATCAGTTGATTCACTTATCCGGCCTGAAGACTGTTTAACAGTTGGTTCATCTATCTGACCTGTCTGCTCCTCAATGACTGGTTCACTTCTCCTGCTAGATAACTGTGATGGTGTCTGCGCAATTTCTTGTTTTTTTGGCCGCAGTACTTCGGTTTTTTCTGCTGGGTTCGACTGTCCCCTTTTCAGGCTGCTCCCATCAGGTGATAGTGAAGATTTGGGGTTTTGCGGATTTACTCCTCCGGATTCACTAGGATTCCCACCTTGCTCTATGTTCTCTGCTAGCGATTTTGCAGATATAGGATTTTGTGGAATTGTATCCGCTCCGGCTCCACTATAATTCCTACCTTTCTGGCTGTTCCCTGCAGGCGATTGTGCAGATTTTGGTTTTTGTGGATTTTTACCTGCTCCGCCTCCACTGCTATTCCCAACTTTCTGGGTGTTATTCCCCCCATGATTGCTCCCTTCTGGAAGGCCTATTCCTTTATTGCCTCCATATTCCGGATCATTCGTTCCTTCATCACCGTTAAATTCTGGATCATTTATATCTTCATAGTCCCCATATTCCGCTTCATCTATCTCTACATAGTCCTCATATTCCGACAAAAGCGTTTCTTCATCGTCTCCATATGCAAATTTATCCATTCCTGCCTCATCCATTAAATCTCGAGTTAAATTTGCCTCTAATATTTCTTCTCCTAAATTTTCTCCTCTTGAACGTAATACCTCTACTTCTCTACTTAATTGAATCGCAACAGAGGTAATTTCCTTTGCTTTATTCTTTAAATCTCTTATATGTTTTGACTGTTGTACAGCGTCTACTAGTGCTTTCTGTGATTTTTTCTCGCTGATACCGAATTTCGAAACCCACTTTTCGTCTACTGCTATTTCTTCTGCTTCTAATTTAGCATATTTTGCTTTAACTCTAAGATTGTGTGCCGACTTTTGGGCCTGATCTTCATCATAAATATAAGAGATGTCACCTTTCTCAACTTTTTCTTTAGCCTTCTTTACTTCACTTTCAGCTGCTTCTGCCTTCTTCTCAAATTCTTTTGCTTCCCGTTCAAGACTCCGTTTCTTCTCTAATAACTCCGGTACTCCGTTTTTACGTGCTAATTCAGCATTTTTTTCTACACTCTCAATATATTTATTTGCATTTTCTGCCTCTTTATCTACATTTTTTGCATATACAATAGCTTCTTTGATTTTTTCTTTTGTTTTCCGGAATGCCTCTTTAGCTTTTTCCGGATCCCCTGTAAATCGTCCTTCTCGTATAGAAAATTTTGCAGCAGCAATTGCATCTTCTGCTTTAAGCTTTTCGATGTTAGCCTTAGCTGTGCTTTCCGTTACTTTCATTTCGTACTCTTCTGCCTTAGTAATTGCTTTACGCGGCACCTCAACTTTTTCATATTCCCATACAGCCGCCAGGAATTTAAATAATTCTCCGAGTACCATTGCTGAAAGCCCAGTAGTTCCCATGGAAGCTACTGTCGCAGTTGCTATGCCTTCCAATATCTTATCCATAAGCTGAGACTCCTCGTAAATCGCAAGGGCTTCTCCTGATGTTACGTAATTACGACCGTTTGCTTTTAGTTTCAGCTTTAACATTTCAGGATCTTGGGAATTGCTATTCATCACATAATATCTAACTATATCTTGGATCAGGACTTTAAAAAGTTGAATTGACCTAAAACCCCAAACATTTCCACTCGCAATATTTGCAATACCTTCAAAAGTGCTGCCCCCAAAGGTATAGTTTGAATCATAAGGGTTAAGCGTTAATATCGTATCAATTACTGCAAAGAATCGACTCCTAACTTCTTCATTTGCATCTTTTAGAGTATTCTCTAAGATTCCAGTAACTTCAATATGCTTATTTACATCTTTTTTTTCTTTATCATCTGCCATATTTTTACTCCTCGATATTATCCTTTTCGAATATTTGCAGGCTGATCAAACCTTTTTCCAAAAGCTGTGGTATACCATCTCTTATTAGTAATTCTGCTTCTTCCTGTGAAATTTCCATAACTTCACTGAGTGCTTGCAGAGTCATAGAAAGTGAGACATATTTTTGTGCAAATACCCAGATAAAATATAATGCTTTCGAAATAGGCTGTGCTTCCCCAGTGATTATATCTTTTGCTGTATAAGTATCGTTGGTTATGAAACCGACTGAGTTTCCATGGGGAACAATTGAAATAGGACATTCACTCGACAGGCTCCAATTGCCTGACCACAAAAGGATTAATCGTTTTTTCATTAGACTCGTAATGACTGATTTCAAGACATTAATATCCATTTTGAATGCTTTATGAATGTTTGAAATGGATGCATTACGAATCCTACATAAAGTCCAAATAAAATATTCATAAGCGTGAAGCGGAACTTTTTTATCACCTATGATGATCATGATTTCGTCACCTGATTCGCCAAATACTTCTCCTACCGATAGTATTAGCGAGTTAACGTTGAGTTCTGATACATTAAAGAACTTGTCATTCCCAGTTTGTTCTGTTCGGTTTCGATGGAGATCTCCGCAATATTCAATCGTCCACAATCCCGCTTTATGAAAGAATGGCAAATAGGCCGTGAAAACAGAAAACGCCTCTTCCATTGAACATTCTTTCATTGCTGAGATTTGATGGATGAATTCACGGATCGTATACAGACCGGAAGCAGACCGCCAAATATCATATTCTTCTTTTTCCATTTCAAAACCATTTTCATTAGGAAAAATACTATTAATTATCCACTTCTGTTTTTCTTCTATCAAGCCATAAGATTGCCCGTTCTTTGTGATGGAATATTCACTTAAAATGGGATCATTAATATGATCAAATTGGTAATGAATAAGAATATGCTCATTTCTAAACTTATCCTCGTAATACTCCAGTTCCTCTAAATCTTCAATTAATCCCCTATTAATACAGATATCTCCCCATTCTCCCATTGTACTGGCATGGATGGTTTGCATATAAACAGCAAAATCCTTTGAAGAGAGTGTCGCTAAATTTGAATAACTCCCTACAAGGAACATATTATCTTCTTCAGATTCTTCCTCTGTTAATTGTCCCATCATTCGGCCGCATCCTAAGAAAAGGGTATAATTCAGTTTTTCACTTGTTTCGGAATGAATCAATTCACTCATTTCACTTTTCCTCTCATAAATTGTAAATATCCTATATTTTCGGCAATCTTTTAATCTTGCAAAAATCAGCATTCTTTAAAAACATGCTTTACTATTTGCATAAACGACATCCTAAAAAATGGATCCCACTTACCATAAATAAGGCTTCCGAATCTATTCCCCAATTGACTGGTAGAGTGAAAACTTCCCAAGTCCGAAGACGGTTTGCTTACCAACGTGGGCAAAAGAGGCAAGCTTCAGCATTGGCAGGATAGGAGTCAGATTACCTTGTAAATGAAAGGCCCCTGTAAGCCCCCCTAAATTCATGGCTTTCTTTTGCTTGGAAGAAAATCGTTCCCAGTCTCGCCAAACGACAAAATCCTTTAAAACTGTGCATGCGGATGATAATTGTAATAAGCAATCCTTTGAAATCGTGACGTTGTTTCCGTATAAACTAGTCAAGTATTCCATTCGTCTTTGACAGTTTAATAGAAATTCCTGAATATCAAGACTGTCTAAAATGGTTCCTTTTTTTTGCATCCTGATCGGAGTGTCGAAGGATATGAACAAAGAGGAGACAGAATGTTCCTCCTCTCTCCAGACATAGTCTTCGAAAAAGACGCCTAAATCTCGGATTTGTCGATGGTTTAACAAATATTTTGTTCCGTTTTTTAAAATCTGCTCAATCTTTTTAATATGGAACCTGATGCGGTTCGGACCCGCTCCATACTTGACTCCGATTTCGAATAAAGAATCTACAAAATAATATAAAAAATGAATCACATCTCCAAAAAAAGTAATTGTTAATTCTGCTGTTTCCCCCTCATTCCAGATCTCGTTAACGAAGTGAGGGGCCTCAATGACGACTGGTGGAGAAATAAATTGCCTAGTTTCTTTTAAAGACCCTGCGAAAACCTCACTTGTTGGCTCAAAAACAGAGCCGTATGCGCAATTAGGCATATGTGAACAATATTTACAATCGAGTTCGGTATACAAACATGTTTTTCTCTTTATTTCCCTGCCCCACATCCCGCGCCAAATAGAGGATGAATAATAAGGCATTTTCCCTGTTGATGAAGCAACTAGAGTAAACGTAATTTTCGTTGCCCGAATTCTAATTTCGTCAATCTGAATGCCTGGCGACTCACTTACCAAATCAGCCCCATTCATTTCCAAACATCCTTTATCCATCATTTTTTAACCTTACCCAAATATATTTCTTCAACAGATAGAATGTAGGGACGAAAGATAGTAGTGTAATTAAAACAGCCAAAATCCAATTTAAGGTGTTTTCTGTTATAAAGGGAAGTATCATTGTATATAAGCCTGGAATAATGGTTAATGGAAGATAAACAAATGATAACAAACCAATTCCCTTCGTCATTTTGTCGGATTTTTCCCGTTTTTTCTCTTCCAATAGCTGAAGCTTCTTCTGCTCAATAATCTCCATTAAAGAAGACAGTGAATAGAGTTCATCGTTAATTTCAGTAAATAAATACTCAATCTTTAAATTGGTCCGAATCATTTCATACAACTCACTTTGATGCGTCACATTCGAAACTTGATTATAGGAGCACTTCAGCATGAAATTGACTATATTTTTACGAAACTTAGTAATAAGCTCATTCTGCTTTTCAAGCTGATCTTCAATTTGATTTAATTGATATGGCAGCAGGGATATTTGTTTAGAAAAATAAAGCAGTGCATACCTTTGATGAAGAGCCAATATATACATAAATAAGTACGTATTCTCTAGGCGATAAAAATAATCCGTACCAAAAAATTGATCGGCTGTAGTATCATTCGTTTTCGTAACAATATTGGCCATTCCTTCAAGGGAAACACCCCAGTAGCTGTTATCGAACGGGATAAATAAATCCCTTCTGTTTTCCATCTCTTTTACCGGCTTATAGGAATCTTTAAATGCTCTTTGCATTCTAAATAACCAAGCAGTCACACTGGATTCCTCTAGACCTGGCTGATTGAGAAATGCAGCCGAAAAAACCAGACTTTGCTTCACATGTGTATCATCCCCTTCAAAATATGTATCAACCTCGAGATTAGACAGAAAGGAATCGATCAGATCGTTCAGGTGAATTTCCTGTTCTAACAAAGTATCTTTCCCCGTTTTTTTATCATAAAAAACTTTTGTATTTCTTAGCTTTCCTAATCTTTTAATATGGTAATTTGTTTCAATCATCTGCTCAATACTGCTAAATTTTGGGTGACCTATTTTAAATAAGACAAATCCTACCTGTGTTTCAAATACATACAGTTCGATCGATTCTATCGAAAAAGAAAAGGACTGTTTTGAATACTGATAAGTTAGAAAAGTATCCTTCCTATTGGGCAAATTCCATTTCGTACGCACTTCATCCTTTAGAACAAACCGTCTGCCAATAGCCTCATATTTCCTTCCCTGCGGACTGATTAAATTTTGCACATGATCATACAGTCTCTCAGAAACTGGCGTTTTTTCTTCAAAGTTGCTGTGATCGATGAGACGATCAGTATTTTCATATTCCGCTCTGAAAGCAAATGGTACGATTAAAAAAGTAACCTGCTTTTCAACTTTTGGTATATTCTCTTTATTGACCATGTTTATCCCCTATTCAACTTCAACTTTACTCATTTTATCTAACTGCTTAAATATCACCTGATTCATTTGTTCATACTGATTCTCCGTAAGTAATTCATCATTTTCAAAAATAGCCGTATATATTTCTTTCATAGTAGAGAACAATGCTTCTTTAAAATCTTCAATGGCATCGAGCTTAAATTTATTTTGCATCAACTCATACATTTTCTCTTCGGTAATGCCTGAAAAACCATGTGCACCTATACAGTTGTTTCTTAAGGTGGATAGCTCATCAAACAAATTAATCTTGGATAAGATAGGGTTCAAGGCACTTTCTTGATTTTGGATATAATAATTGGCCGTCTCCTGTAGGGTTGCCCGAGTGATCGTACCCTGATAGCGGATTTTGCTTTTTTCCAAATATGCTCGAAGTCCAGTATTATTTTTGAGCCACTCCTGGTTAATTACTTTCTCATCGAGAACGACACCAAGCTTTCGTTTAACAAACTCTCTTAAAGATTGTTCCTGAAAGCGGAATAATCGTAAACAAACATCAATAAATTGACCTTTGCTGTACAGCATATTGATATTCCAATATAATTCCGCCATATATTTATCCACATGATCATCGACATTATGTTCTGTCAAATCGCGAATATAATCATATAAATTCTCTAGCGAAGCATCATCCCTACTCTCCGAAAAATGGCCGATGAACTCCAATGCTTCACCGAATTGAAAAGAAATCCGCAGAAAAGCATACTTAAAAATACATATTAAGTTCTGCAGCATTTTGATCGGAAATCTGGAAGCAAAAAATTCCTGGTTATTTTCTAAGTATTGTATAGCGGAATGATATTCAAAATGCTGTATATTTTGTCTTATGGTTAATAAATGGTTTTCCAGCAGCATACGCCCTGTAATATTCAAGTTACGTGATCTGCCGCTTTTATTGGGAACATAGACAATTTGGGCCTTATCCTTCCCGACATTTATCCCGTGAATCATCAGCATCGTATTCATGGCGGGTGTGCCGCCTGTTATCGAAAAAAAGATGTTTTGATACTGGTCCAAATCTCCTAATATCTGTGGGAGCTGCTCGCTATAAAACTTATACATATCATCCATATTAGAAGGATTATTTTGCATTGCGATAATTTTTGGCTTTTTTAACTGATTCAAATAGCCTCCCCATATCTTCCGATCGTCTTTTGTATCAAGCAAATATTTACGGATCAGCTGTGCAGAATAAAGCGTATCCGAAAAGTGAGGAGGGTTCTGATCGGTCGCAATTAGCAGAATCTCATGGATATTTAATTTCTTTATTCTTTTGGTCAGATCCAATAATATTGTTGTAATAATAGGAAAATGCAGATTTTCTTTTTTTTCTTCATATTGTCCATATATTTTCTTACTTACCTCACGAAAGTTGTTTTTAGGAAATTCATTTTCACCTTGAGCAAACTGTACATCCCTGTTGCCCACATTACAGATTAATATATTCTTTTTCACAACATCACTCGCTTCACATTCCAAATAAAAAACCTAAATTATAGAAATATTCACTTTTTTAACACGCTAAATAATCTGGTAACTTTATCGTTAGTCCTAATGCAAATCCATATTGAACGACCTGGTCATAAAATGGCGAAATGTGAGTAACCATTCTTCCATAATACGGCTTAGGCTCATCCGTGCGAAAAAGTGCGCCAGGAATAATACGGGTTAAAGGTCTTTTAAACATGGTACCTTCTTTTTCAAAAATTCTGCCTAATTTACCATATTTAGTTTCCAGCTTATACCATCCATCTGTTGGATCCTGATGGGCAGGAACACCATGACTCAGCCATACAACAGCATTGCCAGTATCTTTTTGGCAATCGATATCATCGCGTTTCAATTTATTTACGATTTCAAATTGGCCGAATCCAACAGACTTTTTATTGCCGAATCCTAATAAAGATGTAATGTGTAATAATTTTTCAAGCAGGGAAAAGGCAGTCTGATCTTTGACTCTGAAAAAAACCGATATTGTTTGCTCCCGATTCGTTAAAACCGTTGATTCCATTTCATAAAGTCCATTTTGCTCCAAACTTCTTCCAGTTTGGCGATCAATGGTATTATAAGTTTGAACGGTTTGCTTCAGACCGCCTTCTATTTCCTGATCAAACAGCAGACGCTCACCACGTATCAAACGCAAAAAATCATCTTGATGTAAATATTTCAAGCTTTTAAGTCTTTTTCCTTGATGAATATGTTCGATAATTTCCGTCTTTTTGACGGCTGTTTTCTTCGGTGGAGGGATTAAAGGCCTAGGAAAAGTTCCAGTGATAAAACCGTTTGAAATGACAAATGGTGGATCGTACTGAAAGTCCTGCAGCCATTTTTCCAACTCATCTGCCCCATACATATCCCGGTATGCCCAAGCCAAATGGCCAAACAACGTATCATTTTGCCAAGGAGTAACAAAAGGGCTTTTCAATTGAAATTGAAATTCCCAAAGATCCATATTCCTCACTCCTTAATCGAATTTTTCAAGAATACTTCCTGTTGTTCAACTGTTTCAATTCTTACTTTTCCATATCCACGGCTACCCGAGCTTCCGAGGTAATCATGCTCCATTAATTCCAGTCCTTCTTTGATGAAATGAAGAATCTCTGACTCATTATCAACATCATAGATTTTAATCATCATTTCTAATTCAAACGCTGTTCCCTCCGGAACACGTTCATAAGGTCGGGGATTGATGGCCATCCCCTTATCGCGATTAATTGTATTTTCCGTCTTTATTTCAGAAAAAAAGATCCCCTTGGTCAATTGTGCTTCCTTTAATTCAGCTTCTGATTCAGCTGTTAAGCGCGCATCCCGGACTATAAGTCGGGTTGGGCCAAGTTCATGTTTTGTATTTTTATGAGGACCAAATACACGGCAAACATAACATTTTCCGCATCCGCACGGTTCACCTTTTTTTGGCGCCTCATCGAAAGCATTTTTTCTTCCGTAAACACTTTCCAAAAGAGACCTCAGCTTCCCTTTAAACGAGGAACCAGGAATATATGGCAAATCTGTAATGGGATGACGAATGATTGGATTGTCCAGGCCGCCGATTTCAATGGAGTCTTTGGAACCGCCGATGCGGAGTCCTGTCTCACAGTGAATAATCCCCTTTTTGCGAATGATTTTAACCAATTGCATTTGATTCACTCCTATCTTTTTTGCTTATTGTGTTGAAATGTTTTAGATGGAGGGGTTGAGCGTCCTCTTTGCGTGTTGGACGGTTCTTTGAAGTAAGCGACGATGCTTTGAAAATGATCAATAAATGCTAAAAAATTGGCCCTGTTTTGCAGGGAAAGCTCCATGTTTTTCTCGATAAAATCTCGAAAAGCTTCAGGTACCTTTCCTTCTTCTTTATTGGCTGCATAGTTTGCCAGCGGAATAATCGGGTATATTTTCTCTTTATGTACTTCAAAAGCCTCATCATCTACCATTAAAGGTTGAATTGCTTTAATTTGACCATAGAATCGGCGGAGTGCGGCCATTGTCATCCCACCTTGCGATAATTTAACAGCCATATCTTTTGCCCATTCAATATAAATTTCCCTTCTCTTTTTTCCATCCTGATAATAGCCGCCTTGTAAATACGGTCGTTTATTCAATGCATTTCCTCCCTTCTCCGATACAAAGCACTTAATTGAATAATTGGCTTAATATACCCCCAAAGCCAATCGGTTTTGTCATCATCTATTTGCAGAAGAGCATTTGCCCAATTCAGAACACGCTGATCCGTTTTGATATCGCCGGCTTCTTCCATATTGCGGCGAATCGAATAAGCCAGCATTGGAATAAATTTCAAGCTTTCTGTATCCCCTTTTTCTTTATAAAGCTGGTACATCCTGCTAAAATGAACGAGTTGATAGAGAAAAGCTGAACTGATCTTCCCTTCATTCCACCAGTTGGCAATCATTATCGCTTCTCCATTAAGCAGATTGAAATCCTCCCAGGTCATCACTGTATCAAAAAGAGCGATTTGATCACGTCCGCTTTGCTCCTCATTCATACGGCGGAACCGATTTGGAACTTCTTTTGCTTTTTCCAACTCCTTCTCAACTTCTTTAGCTACATGGGGAAGCGGCATATTAGGCTTAACAATCGATATACCGGCAGAAATAGAAACTTCTTTATTCAGCCCTGCAAAACTATAAAACTTTTGTCTAACTTCTTTCGCGGCTTCCATAATTTCACTCCATGGACCGATAAAAAATAAATCATCTCCCCCGGAAAAGACAGTATAAATTCTTTTATATTTTGTGCATAATAGATCGTTAATTCCGCCTGAAAAGAATCGTTCAAGCTGCTTGCTTAACATAACGATATGCATGAGGGAAAAGGATTGCTGCTTTCTTTCATTGATTAAACCAACTGAAAACAGCATCCCTAAACGATCTACATCTGCCTTGAAATATCCAATTAAATGCTTTCCTTTACTGAATGCTGACAGCTGACTGAAGGTTAGTGGACTGTTGAGTTTACATTCCTCATTTAAATCTTTTAAATTAAGATTTTCACAATCTTCTTTCGAAGCCAGTGGAATAAAGTTTGCCATCCATTTCCCCTGGATTGGCGTATCGATTTTCAATAAAGGAGATTGATTCCACGATTGGATCAAATAAGTATTCTCATCAGCATCGGATCCACTTTCTGCTAATTCTACACAAATATCATTTCCCAAATCGACGGACCGTTTATTTCTCAGCTTGGAATAAGGCCCTTTTTTAAACAGTAAATAATTAGTCTTTGGCAGGATTTGACCGATTTTTTCATCTAAGCTGCAGTATTCACAAATGTCTTCACCGCTTTGTTTCGGAAACTTATAGCAGCTTTCACAAGGAACATGTTTCTTAAAACTGTTATGAATAAAACATGATTCTATCCATCCTTCCTCATCCATTATTTGCACATTGAACGGCTGTCCCTTAACAATTTGCAACATCTCATGCAAATTCGATAAAACATCTGGAAAATTACTCCACAATTCAAAAGGAGATACTTCCATCTCTGCTGTATTTAAGCTAATGGATCCATGAAAACGTTGGTAAAAATAGTTATTGGTGCTATTTTTCCAACACTCTAGTGACTCATTCCCAGGGATGAGTGCATAGAATATACCACCTGCTGACAGTACTAGATTGTGAATCGGCATCTTCGTATCCAATAAAAGACGGTGGGCCGATGATTCTGCAAGCAATCCCAGCGCAAAGCTTCTAGCCCTGAGCCTTTTTGCTACATTTCCAGTACCGATACGGGCAATATCAAATAAATAGGATTGGATTCCCGATACATCGCCGAGTACAATTTTTAATGTATGATGATCTCTTAATGCAATGATGATCGCACTTAGTGTTTTTAAGTATTCTGCAAGAGAAATAAAAGGATATTTAGCACCCGCGGCAATAGATGTCAGCCAGAGCTCAGCCCAGGCAAAAAATTGGGATATTCTTACTTCGCTGTCTGCCTGTAATGCATCGGACAAAAATCGGTGAAAAGAATCACCAATCTTCTCCCAATATTTATATAAATCCTTATGATTTGGTCTGGATACAGAAGGATAATAGACAGGTTTATCCCATTGCTCAGGTTCATAATAGGTCATACGGCGGCCCGCTTCTTCCTGAAATAAATGAAGATGACTAAAAATTGATTCAAGAGCCGTTGGATGTTCATCAATTATGTCTTCAATTTGTTGATAGAAGCTGATCTGTGAATCTGGATGATCCCAGCTGCAAATCCACTCTTCCCCCCATGGGATTTCGGCTATTTTGTTTTTACATGCCATTGCCTGTATAGGAGCGTAGATCTTCAACCTGGCATAAAGGGCATAAAGAACAGTGTATTCTGCCCTTTTGATAAAAACATCCTTATCAAAGCTCATTTATGATCCCTTCTTTCAAAACAGAAAAATTCATCTTCTGCGAGAAATCTGTTCAGTGATGTTATTCATACTGGACATAACCGTGCATGCATATCGCACAGCCTTTTCCGACATCAACAATTATTTTGAAATATCATTCAATTTAAAGAGAAATCCTTGTACTGAAAAAGATTAACGGCAATTCAATAACAACATATTTTTCTAAAAATGCAAATAGTTTCATTTTACCAAATTTATACTTTCTTATTTTTAATATGATTATAAATATTTCATTTGTTATCTTTAATGGATTTACAGGTCTTCAAAGATAAACCAAAGCAAGTATCAGCCTATTAGTAACCTTAGTTTACTGTTAAAAAATAGACCTTAGCATACAAATATTGAGACTTAAATCACCCTTCGTTCATCTTCTAAAATAGTCCTAAAAGCCTTATACTGCGTAATAGATGTTTAAAATGATACAATGAATAAAATGAAGAAAAGTTATATACGCAAGAAAATTACAAGTTGTTAGTATTCTGATATTACTTCTAAATATCTAAATCGAAAAACTTCTCATTAAAAGGTTTACAAAATATGGGGTGAAAACCTTGATCCATAAGTGTTAAAATGGTGAAGAACTCGTTTAGAGGATTAACACAATCCACTACAAACTCTGATCGCTGCAAACATATCTGGTAGAAATAATAAAACCTCGTTTAGAGCATTAATTGTTCTTACAACAAAACAGCCCTTCTCACTTGAGAAGGGCTGTTTTATATGATTTTTCAGTTCTCCTTGTATACTCCTTTAAGAAAAGGTTTTTTCATTCACAGTAAATGTTTTAATCGTTTCTCTATTCGGTTCATACCCAATGCCAGGTACATCTGGAACGCTAATATACCCATCCTTTACAACCACTTCTGGGTCAATAATATCCTGTTCCCAATAACGTGATGAGCCTGCCGTATCTCCGGGTAAAACAAAATTACTTAATGATGTGAGTGCTATATTATGTGCCCTTCCAATGCCAGCTTCAAGCATTCCCCCGCACCAGACAGGAATATTGTGCTTTTGACAGAGGTTATGGATTCTTTTTGATTCCGTTAAACCGCCGACACGTCCGATTTTAATATTGATGATTTTGCAGCTCCCTATTTCAATCGCCAAACGAGTATCCTCATATGAATGTATACTTTCATCTAAACAAACAGGAGTACTAATTTCTTTTTGAAGCTTTGCGTGATCAATGAAATCATCAGAGGCTAATGGCTGCTCAATCATCATTAATTCAAACTCATCCAGTTTTCTTAAATGATCAATATCTTTAAGTCGGTAAGCTGAGTTGGCATCTGCCATTAGCGGCACATCCGGGAAGTGTTTTCTTACTTCTCTCAAAACATCTACATCCCAGCCTGGCTTAATCTTCACCTTCATCCGCTTATAGCCTTCAGTGACATACTCATCAATTAATTTCAATAAATCATCAACTGTATTCTGAATGCCAATGCTGATGCCTACTTCAATTTTGTTTTTCTCCCCCCCAAGTGCTTTTGCAAGGGAAATTCCTTTTTCTTGAGCATATAAATCCCAAATGGCCCCCTCAATCGTTGACTTCGCCATATTATTTTTGCGAATATACGAAAAAATATCAGAAACCTCATCAGGATGTTGAATTTCTTTATTTAATATAGCCGGAATGAGGAAATCCTCAAGCATATGCCAATTGGTTTTTACAGTTTCTTCCGTATACCAAGGTGAATCAAAAGCAACAGATTCACCCCATCCGAAATTTCCGCTTTCATCCTTTGCCTCTAGTAAAATAAACTCTTTATCTTGAAAAGTTCCAAAGCTTGTTGCAAATGGGGATTTCATTCTCATTTTTAAATGACGGAGTGTGACCTCTTTTAACCTCATAAATATTCACCTTTTCTATAAATGGCCTAAACCACTTGCCATAAAAACTAGTTCCTCCGCTAAATCCTCAATGCGCTTTAATACATCTTCATCAACGATTTCATTCGCCTCATTAAAGTGGCTTCCGTTGACATACACATAGCTTGGCGCTACAAAGGACCTGAAATAACCTGCGATCGGCTTCATTTGATTTTCGACGACTAAATAATGTTGATAAGTCCCTCCATTTGCAACAAACCCCATTACTTTATGACGAAAAACGGAAGGTGGAACGATATCAAATAAATTTTTCAAAGGTGCTGGGAATGATCCATTGAAAATCGGAAATCCAACAAGATAAAAATCAGCCTCAGATACGGCTTTTATCATATTCTTTGTATCATCATTATATAATTCTGGTTTCCTGCCATCACAGAATTCCATTTGTATATTTCTTAAGTCAAGCAGCTCAGTTTCAATTTCAGGGTGTTTCTCTTTGATTTCTTTCATCACAGCCTCCACTAAAATCGCTGTCTTTGCTCCCAAAATTGTCCCTGAAATACCTAATATTTTCATTATTCGAAATCTCCCTTCTATCACTCCGTTAGGAATAATTAACCTATCTTAATCTAAAATTATCCTGATTCTTCCTACATTATACAACTACTCATAAGAGATTTCTGTTTTCCTGTCTCACAACTAATTATTAATAGCGTAGAAGTTAATCGTGTTCATATAGAAGTGGGGCAAAAGCAATCAAGTTTTGACTAGCAAACTCGAGTTTTTTTTCTATCCCATGAATAAAATTCTTTCATTTTACAGAAAATAAGAAAAAAAATTTGGAGGTGAATCATATGGGGCTAGTAAAAGCTTTTAACGAATGGAGAGCAGCTAGATATGAAAACCATGTCTCTCAAATGAAAGAAGTAGATAAGTGTCCGGAATGCTATGGAAGAGGCTTCATGTCATATCCTGTAAATGAATTCGCCTTTTATGGAAATTCTTTTGATTGTCCAGGGTGCAATGGAAGCGGCCATTTTTCTGATTGGGAGGATCTTAACTAAGTCCTTAACTTTCCAATAAGTCAAGCGAAAAAACATGCGTCTTCTCGCTTGGCTGACACTATTTATTCACAATCACAATTTGATTACCACCTTGTTGCTTTGCTTTGTATAACACTTGATCAACGGACTTCTTCAATTCATCAACAGTCCTGCCATGTTCTGGATACATTGCAACGCCAACACTGACTGAAATAAGAATTTCATTATTAGATATTTTGATGGGGTGTTCTCTATAAAATTCTAAGAGTTTATTATAAATTGCCTCAACATCCGATGGAGATTGGATGATCAGCATAAATTCGTCTCCTGCATATCGATAGCCAACAATATGATCATGACAAACACTTTTTATCCCATTTGCTAATTTTTTTAAATACAAATCACCTGTATCATGCCCGAAGTTGTCATTAATCCTCTTCAAATGATCAGAATCAATCATCATAAGAGTCATTTTTTCATGACCTTTTTCATTCATAAGCTTTGTTAAATCTTCATGAAAAGCACGGTGATTTTTCAATCCTGTTAATTCGTCTGTCCTTGACATTAAAAAAATCTTTTTATATAGCCTAGCTGTTCCAATTGAATTGATTACTTGAGATCCAATTATTTGCAAAAGCTCCTCATGTTCTTTACGATAGGCAAAATCTGATAAGCTTTGAGATGATATAACTCCTCTTACACGATCATCTATGATTACTGGTACAAAAATACATGACCTTGATTCCTTCTCTCCAAATTTTGCTTTCGATTCATAGGCTTGCGCTTCTTTTTTCAAATGAATGATTTCTCTTGTTTCAATAACCTTTGAAGTATAAGTATCACCCATGTCTACTGTTCTATTTGGATAGATCTTTCCATTTTCCAGCATAATCAGAAATTGAATTTGCTGCTTTTCTTCATTATATAAAGCCATGTAAAAGGCATCTGTAGACATTACTTGAGAAACCATTTCGTATGCCTTTTTAAGTAGGATCTCCTCATTCAGCGTCTTGCTGCAAACCTGGGCAAATTCATGAAGAATTTTATAATGCTGATTTAGCCATCTCATGTTTTCTATTTGGTCATTAATAACTTGAAGTTCTAAGAGTACTGAATCTATGACCTCTCTATCCTCTGGATATTCAATATTCTTTTCGATCTCCAAATAATTTTCATTAGAAATGATATCTTTCTCTGTACCGATTTTTTTTAATAATTGGTCAAAGATTCTTAATATATAGCGAATACCTTCCATATTTGCCATTTTAAACACTTCCAAAAATAGATTTTAAATAGGCTATTAATTATCCTGTTCGACGGAAATGGAATAAATTCATTCTTACACAAAAAAAAGATTAATCTGTACCGATTAATCAATGACATGGTTAATGATTTCGGTAACTGGCTGGCATAGTCAATCGACTTTAGCCCCTTTAGCTTTGCGTCTTCATTTTTCAATGAATTTGCCTTTTCTAATAGATATTATTAAGTTTTTCTGAATTATCCCATAACTTATACTTTAATCATATAGTTCTTTTTTACCATAGTCAATTCATTTTCAAAAAAAAGGATTTTATAGGAAATTAAACCGTGATATAAGAAAATCTATGATAAATCATGTAATTAAAATGGCTGCCTAAGCAGATAGGCAGCCATTTAATCAAGGTTCGATTATGTTAATTATGTGTAAGCAACTTGAGATATAATTCTCAAATCCCTGAATCTTTTCCTATCCTTTTTGAAGAACTTCCTTTATTAATAAAGTGGGGTTGGATACTAATGAAACTTCTTCCCCAGATTCGATAAAACGAATGTATGGTCTTTGCATACTCCCTTTTATCTTTGTGATGATCGCTTCTCTTCCATTATTCATTATCACCCTTGTGCCCGGGATATAGGAAGGAACCACTTCCACAAATAGTTGAACAAGCTCCATACTAAAATCAGTACCTGCTTTCGTCATAATATATTCCATCACTTCATGAGGCGGCATCTCTTGACTTGATAAGAGATTATCATACATATTAGCAATTGAACAAATTTGGGCAAATTCATGAATTTGATCTTCTGCTATACCGCGTGGGAAGCCCGTTCCATCTACCTTTTCATGATGCTGATAGGCCATATGAGCAGAAAGTAAGCTTATTTCTCTTATATTTCGTAAGAAGTTAAATCCAACTAATGGATGCCCAGCATCACTAACCTTAATAGCATTCCCTATATCATGAAGCAATGCTCCCATCCCTACATCTTTTAATTGATTAGGGGGAATCTGCTTTTTGTTCGCAAGGTGTAAAGATAAAAGCGCAACATTTACCGCATGAGCATATTCTCTTAAATCCTCGGCAAGTGAGGTTGTCGGGAATAAAATGATTGCTTTTCGCTTTGAAACCTCTTCCACTAGATTCGAAACAAGCTTTTGCAATGTAATTATGGGTAGATTGCCTTTTTGCGCAACATCCTGAAAAGCTTTTTGAATAATTTCAATAGCCGCAATCCAGGTCGTTGCATCAACAATTTCATCCATGGATATTCCTTCAGATAGAGCATCCTCAACTAACAAATAGCGTACACCTATTGATTCAAGCCGTTCTAAATATACAGGGTGAATCGTTCTCCCAGCAGCAAGCAGCACTCTCCTTTGCCTATCAAAAACAGGACGGGCAAGCTGCATAAAAATTGGATTGTAATCGTCTATGTTTATTAGTCTCATGTTGCGTTCCTACTTTCATTCATAACATATGTACAATTATTCATTTTCTTCTATGCAAAGCAGAAAAAATTATAACATATTATGTAATACGAGAAAATAGGACATCCGGCTCGTCTTACAGATTAATGAAAAGATGGAAACTTTCATTCAGGAAACAATGCTTCGACAATGTTCCCTTTTCTCCCACTTGTTGTTTCTGCTTGGGATAGCGAATTAAAAATAGCCTCTTCTGTTGATTCAGCTGCAGCGGCAAATAGTTGATTCATCATTGGGTGATCATCTCTTATATGCTGAGAGGCTTCAAAAACTTGTTCATTTTGATGAAAAACTTTTTGAGCTGTAGAAAATGCGATTACGATATCTCCACTGCCATGGCTAAAATGGCTGCCGGATCGGCCTAATCCAATGCCACAGCGCTTGGCGACTCTTAGCATCTGCCTATCACTGAGAGGAACATCTGTGGCAAGAACTATGATGATAGAGCCATCAGTCGTTTTGGATACCGCAGTTTCTTGAGTTCCAAGTCCTGAAAACCGATGGGACGGAAACTCTTCTTTTGATCCAAAATTGCTTAAAACCATACATCCTACTGTGTATTCCTTCCCTTCAATTCCATCAATAATAATTCGAGAGGAACTCCCAATTCCACCTTTATATCCAAAGCAGACCATTCCTTTACCTGCTCCAACAGCCCCTTCTGAAGATACGTTTATAGATGCTTTAGAAATTGCTTCCTTCGCATGATTTGGCTTTACAGGAAAATGCCGAATCGAATTCAAATGGCTATCATTGCATTCTCCAACTACAATATTAATTGTTCCAGTCGTTTCTCCGATCTCCGGAGTGATATCAAGCATATACTCTAATGTCCCTTGAGTAACGGCTGGAACACCAAAAGTATTCGTAAGCATGATAGGAGACTCGATCACACCTAATTCATTTACCTGTACTAATCCCGTTGTTTTTCCAAATCCGTTCAATACATAGCTAGCTGCAACCACTTTTTCTCTAAACAAGTTCCCTCCGTGGGGAAGGATAGCTGTTACTCCAGTACAGGCATACTCATCTCCCTCTAATGGATGATCAAGTGTAACATGACCAACTTTTACCCCTTCTACATCAGTAATACAGTTATTCCTTCCTGTTTTAAGTGCCCCGATTGAGATACCCCTATTTCTAATTTTTTTATTTCTTTGCATAAATTCCTCCATCTTGTCCTCATTTTAGCGTTAATCTAAATACTTTCATTTTATTGGCTATGTTAAGCTTCCCTGTTGATTTCCGCTGCAGGCACTTAGCGATCGCGGGTGGTCCGGAAGCCTCCTCGTCGAAGAGCGCTCCTGCGGGGTCTTCCTTTGACTCGCTTCTCCCGCAGGAGTCACGCGCCTTCCGCTCCAATCAACAACAAATTAGCATTAACAACACTGAGCTATAACACAGCCATTTTTTAAAATATATTGAGTTAACAAATAGAGATATGATATTAAATATTCGTTATATAAACGAAAAGTATTGAAAATGTCTAATTTTTTTTATTTTAACAATAATAATTATAAATGATTTTTGTTATCTCAAATAGTTATATACTTTTCTTAAACACAGTTTCTCTCTGCTTTAAGTTAAACAAATAAAAAGACCAATTAAAAGAGACAAAATAATTTCCTCTCTTATCAATTGGTCTATCTTAGAATATTTTTTTTCGCTGTTAACTATATTAACTAAGCAGGGTTCCCCGTAACCATGGCCGATCTCGATAAGGGCCAATCGGGATTTGGATGAGACAGGTTTTTTCTTGTGAATCGAGCTTGTAAATCTCATCACATATTTTCGCATCAAATCCGAGGAGTGGGTGTCCCCCCATTCCATTGGATGACGCCGCTATTAGTAATCGCTGTACAAGCATACCCGCTTCCATTTGCTGAATGCGATATCCTCTATATCCAAATGTCGATTTATAGTAATCTTTATCTCCTACCACATGAATGCAGATTGGTACTTGAGTAATATTTACATTATGGCCAGTCATCCCGTCAAGCAACTGAAGTCGATGGTCTCCAAGATTTATCTGTCGCAAGGAATGGTCTAAGGGATCATAATAATAAGCACCGTTTGCTACGCCTTCTATATTATACAAACAGCAGTACAGAGAGACACGGAGCTCTTTTCTAGAATATGCTGCATCTAAATCATTTCGATACGCAAAAGAGGCAGTCGCCTCCTGTAAAAGAGTGGCTAATTGAGATACACTTACATTTCCCAACACGAAGTCCATGTCTGGTGAAAATCTTTCTCTACAAAAGGATGCCAAATCATACGGAAACCTCTTCACACGAGGCAGTGCTATAACATGCCCCTCATAACTTATATTCTCTTTGAAAGGAATATTTCGAAACGATTGCGTTGATTCCAGCATAGACGCTTCATTCATCTTGGTTAACATCAAACACTTATCGACCTTCTGTGACCGTTCTTTGTGATCATACTGAATGACTGTTAACTCTCGGCCCAATTCTGCGTCAGTGATCATTCCCTCCCTGTCACTTATGTTAGGTGACCAGTTTGTAGGGTCAGCAGATAGCGGTATAACAGCGTACACACTTTCCTTTTCTTCGGAAAGACCAAGAAGATGGTTGATAGCCCGATCAAGAAATTGGAAGTACACTCCCGATTCGAAGCCAAATCGCTTCGATACCTCCAGTAACTGTCCAATCTCTACACCAGCATCCAGTCCTTGCAGTCGGTAGGAAAAATTATTGTATTTATAGTAATTTTTCCAAAACATCGTTGATACAAACACCGTACCAAAACAAGACGATACATCACAACCATTTCCAAGAGCTCTGGCGATAAATGAATCGAAATTTCCTTCTCGCAGCAGCACTAAACCATGATGCACCACATCGTAATGATATACCCCTTCAGGCAAATCCTCCAGCTTCAAATACACGTATAATTCATTTGGATACAACGCCCCTCCAGATGGAACAAACCTTCTAAAAGACTGCATGAGCTCAGGCATATTCTCTATCGTATAAACTGACTGGTTAAACTGGGTAAGGCCGAATACATACCATAGAAAATGACCGAACCTGTAAAGGTCAGGTGTCGATGGTGATTCCAATCCTTCAAGTGTAAGAGGTACTTCTAGAGATAACGGAATTACCGGCAAATCACGATATATCTTATAAGGTAACGGTGCATCATCCCAATTCACTTCCCAGTCCGGCGGGCTTAGTTTTTCAACATCAAAATGCAGATTGTACAAAAATGCATCTAGACTCATCCTCGTTTCCTCCTATTCATGCTTATGGAAACGGATGCGGATGTGGATTGAGTTGTTCAGGAGTTAAAGGTTGTTTGGTATACCCAAGTTCCATTGGTACCCGCAACACCCTCTCCAAACCTGTTACTCGGGTTAAATGATGCCCAAAAGTCATCGGCAGCATCCCCGGAATTAACACTTTCACGCAATGTAGTCCGTTTCGTATAGTTTCTGATGTCGTCTGCTCCACCACAATCACATCGAGGTTTAATCGGCGAAATGCTTGTAAAATGTCCTTTAGATCATCCGTCAAATCTGTATGTTTTGAATTCCAATTGAATTCCTCATCAAACTGTCGCAATGGCCGACTATCATCCAGCAAAAACTGTAGGCGCTCCTCAGCTTGCGGCAATCCATACAGCATACCATGATCATCCATCTTTTGGACTTGGAAAGGATCTTTCAACATTCGTAAATATTCCTCTTGATTCGCTTCAAAATGATTATCAAGGTTCAACATCATAGCAGCCAACTCGTGGATCGCGCTTTTCGCAGCTCGTATTGGGTCCAAATGAGCTCCAGCAGCACAGATGATATTTACTCCTTTATTTTTCCTATTTTTTGCTATCGCCATAATGCTTGGAATTCCATTCTCCATCGTTGCGTTATAAAAATAAATATCATAGCCAGCCACAACACGTACACGATCTATCATCAGCTGCAATTCGGCGTCTTTTGACGAATAAGGATCTAGGCGCGGGAGTGGCAGCTGAGCATACCAAGTCAGAAGGAATGAATCACGTTCCACTACTTCTAAAATCCCATAGAAAATGGCCTCCTCCAAGCTTCCTCCTAAAGCACATCCGTTAGAAGTTTCATAGACAAAGCCTTGACCGCAGCCCAAGCTGTAATATGCAAGCAACTCTGGTACTAAAATCGGTCGCTCTTGTAAAAATGAATAGCCCCACACCCAATCAATCTTTTTTTCTGGATTAAACTTCTCGAAAGGAAAATCAAGACGAGCATATTGTTCATTTGCGTGTACACCTACATCTAACGGATTAAGGGCATGATCCTCCAGATTGCTGTAACTGTCATGGATCATAGTTCGCTTTCCACGTGGTAACAAACCACAATATCTTTCCAACCCCTCCATGATGCCCGTTAACTCACTTACAGCATAGGAATGCGTTCTGCCTCCTACGCCCTCGTCCCCAGATAAAAGAGGAAGATTGACACCTACGTCTGCAAACGTAGTCGCAAGGTCAAGCATTTTACCATTTAAAAAGCCGGTTCGATGATCCAGATAGTCTTTGATTAGAACCTTTTTCAGATCATCGATTGAACGGCAGCGGAAGCTATCAGCATTGATTTTTGGACTAGGCTGCAACGAAATTCGGGCCGAGGCCGCTGAATCGTCAGGTAACTGGCCACAAACAGGGCATAGCTGGTCGGGCAGAAAGAAATGCCATGAACTATTCAATGTTTTCAAATTGATTAAAAATACTTGACCTTGCGATCGAGCCTGTTCACCTTTTAATATCCTCTGTACCTCAGATTCAAGCAAATGGGCGATCTGCAAAAGTCCTATTCGCGAAGCCC
The DNA here is from genome assembly GCF_007995155.1 of Cytobacillus dafuensis. Taxonomy (NCBI): domain Bacteria; kingdom Bacillati; phylum Bacillota; class Bacilli; order Caryophanales; family Bacillaceae; genus Cytobacillus; species Cytobacillus dafuensis. The sequence goes on from NZ_CP042593.1 coordinate 2,844,345, forward strand.
AAGGATCAGGTGAACGATCTTCACTTTCCGCAAGAATCTGCTCTATCTCCCACATCTCTTTACGGTCTCTTCCTGCCATGAGTCTGCGCATGTTAGCACACGAAGAACACCCTGGCTTCCTTGAGTGAACCAATGGTCCGACGACTCCTTCGCCAAATGAAACGAAACCTCTAAGCCAAGGGATATCGGTTTGTCGCAGCACCTCTTCTGCCTTTTGATGAATAGAGGGATGCCAAGCATCGTGCAATACGAGAACTAAATTAGCCTCATCCGGTATACCTGCCTCGAAATCGGTATGACAAACTACCTTGTATTGAGTGGACAATGCTTGTGATACGTGGTCCGCCAACACTCCTTCTCCGATAACTGCCACGACATCGCTCAAGAAGATTCCTCCTTTCGCAACAATACACCATACACTCTTGCCAGACCCTCTTGCAAAAATGGTTCTACCGCTAGTTCAATGACTGAGAGACGCTTGTGATTCTGTTCCAAGGTCTGCAAAGCGTATTTCAAGACCTCTGGTTGTGCAATATCTTCACATGCAGGAATAATGATGTTTTGTGGTGCCTTTTCTTCAAGAAGAATGGACGAAGCTTCCACTTGTTGCATCGTGTTCGAATTCACTTTATTTTGGGCATCCATTAATGCTTGCTGCAGTGCATTTCTTAATGCCAAAGTGATATTCAAACCCGTATTTCTATGCCAGTCATCATTCGTGCCAATCCATACAACAGGGAAGCCATCCACTTCCTCTCCAAGGCCAATTACTGGTTCTCCTTGCAATGTCGTCAATGCTTGTAAATAATAACGACATCGCTCATCTCCTATCTCACTCAAAAGCACCCGAGAGATTAAATATTTTTGATCAAATAATTGTTTGTTCAATTCCTCTTCTAAACATCTTTGTAATCCGCGTGCTACACATTCCGCAATCGTTTCACCCGCTCCAACACCGACATATTCCTTTTCATCACTAAAACTACCATTTACTTCCTGTTGTGGAGATTGAGTCGTATCGAGCAGATTGGCGATTCGCGATACATACGCTTCTAATCCGGCTAGCCCTGATTCCCTCCGTGCCTCTTCATGAGTCAATCCTGCACTAATAATCTCTGGTAAGAGCTCAGCCGGCCCTTCAGATAACAAATCGACTGCTTGAACACGACACTGTGCCAACGGTAACTGACTTAGATCCCCTTCTTCCCAAATATGAAAGATTCCTGATTCAGCAGATGTCAAATGGCTAAGGATAAGGAATAATACACTTTCTTCACTTTTACGTTTGCTATTTTCAATTTGCAAATCCAAATCTTGAACCCACTCCGCAGACACATTTCCATCCACCATAGGATGAGGAATGAACGAATGCCAGTTTCCTTCCAAAGTATCCAGATCAAGCAGGAAAAATTGATATTCCTGTTCCGATTTCTCTTCTCTTGTAATCTCTTTAAATAATTCAAACACAATCACATTGGCCAACATTGCTCCTGCTGTAGATGAGTAAGCAGTGAACTCCTCGTCTTTGGAAAGCGCTGATTGGTGTATTCGGCGCCACGCAGACTCCCAACATCCCTTTGATTCTGGATTCACTAAAGGACCTGCAAGTCCCACCTGCTGTAAGCTTATTGCTGGTATAAACATCTTACCCTCTTCCCTACAAATCGCATGAAGAGACCTTAGTTCTTCGATATCATCATCCTGGGACACGTACATAATTGAATCATATCCCTGCACAATTTCACGCCATGAATCCTTCCCTTCTTTCTGTAGGAAGACCTCCTCTATAGCAACCTCGGAATCTGTAAGTCGTGCATGTGAAACGATTTCCATCATACGTCGTCTATTGGTTTGATTAGAATCCTTGATTAGGAAATGAAACTTAGGCAACCCTGATTCGATTAATGCAGAAACCAACGAAACAAGAAAAGGCCCAGAACCAACTGCCAATACTTTTGTCTGTCGATAAGTTTGAAAACGGTACGCACCCGAATCACCAAAATTGTTTAAAAATTCAATTTGAGAGGCATACTTCTTAAGTATTTGATCCGACAATTGATGTGAACGATCGTTACTAATATCTTGGACAAAACCGTTTTTATAAAGAACTTCTGCAATTTCATTGACCCTATTCTGGTATTGATTCGGCAGTCCACCGGTTAAATCTCCTATCGTGTATTCCCCATTGAACATAGGCATCAGCTTTTCAACCCACTGATCGATCGTACTGCCTTCCATACGAAACGAACATAAGTTGTTCCGAAAATATACGCCATTATTTGAATCTGGGAAAAAAAACGTGTCCCTTTTCACTTTAAGACGCATAGAAGGGGTTATCTTTGTCATTCCGCTCCTCCTTACCCGTGAGCTGTACTCAATTCTGCATCATTATTTTCACTCTTATCCTATGTAGGGAAATTTGTCTCATATGTCTATTCTTATTGGTAAATATTTTATTGATAACTCACATTTCTTTAGTACGTTAATAAACTTAAACTTTCTTATTATCTTAAAAAGCCCCCTGCAATCGTTCTTGCAGGGGTACAGCTTTTTCTTAGAAAACTAGAACAATCAACCTTCGGATCGGAAACAACGACCACAACGACCACCGCAGCGGAAACCGCACCTTCCAAAGCAACTTCCAAAGCCAAAGCAACTTCCAAAACCAAATCCAAAACAACTTCCAAAACCAACACAACTTCCAAAACCAACACAACTTCCAAAGCCAAAGCAACTTCCAAAGCCAAAGCAACTACCAAAACCAAAGCAACTTGCAAAACCTAAGCCTAAACCTAAGCCTAAGCCAAAGCACCTTCCAAATCCTCCGCACCTTCCAAATCCTCCGCACCTTCCAAATCCTCCAAAGCACCTTCTCTCAGAATCATCATAGTACTGACTTTGATCCCAAGGAACTGCATCATACGCTTGGAAATCTCCAAGATTCAGGCCTTGAAGTTCTCTTTGAAAATCATACATTTGCATAGCCTCCATCATTATTTTTTTTCAAGATGTCTAGCAACATGAGAGAATCACAGAATAGCTATATTTTATAGGCGAAGCCACATGTACCTCTCCCCAACAAAATATGAACACTGATTGGGTATTGTTACTGAAGTGAATGCCTATTTTTATTGTTCTAAGGCCCATTTTGAAAATAAAAATATCCCCGTCTCATTAAAACGGGGATACTTTTTTTAATCTATTATTCGTCGGATTCTTCGCTTTGTCTATTATTCTGTGTAGGAAGAGTATCCCAGAAGCTTGTATCTGCTGTATCGATAGAACCATCAGAAATCGCTCTTACAGTTGCATCTAGAGTGGTGATCGTTTGCTTAATTAAATAACCGTTACTCTTTTGTCCAATAGCATATGATTTGATATAGTGATCAGACATGCCGCGCATTTCAAATAGGAGTGTTGAAATATCATAACTTACAGCGATTCCATTTCGGCCAATATTATTTCCTGATCCTCCATCATATTTCCCAAGATGTCCCCAACCAGTTGGTTCTATCGAATTATAAACAACAGAACCAAGTTTTTTAGAGCCTTCTAATACTTCCGGCTTAACATTAGAGCTTGTTGGGTACAGAATTGAACCAGAGACAAGCTCTCCTTCTGTCTCGCTTAAAGTTCCTTGATGGTGAAGATCAATCAAGTAATCAATATCATATTTTTGTAAAACATTTTCATGCAATGCCTTTGCTTCAGGCTGCATTTTACTCGTTGGCTTATCATGTTCGCGGTTTAAATCTACATAATTAGCATTATAGCGAGTAAGATGGCGATCCCCGTCAGCTAAGTAATCATCAAGTGAGAAATCAACATCCCCCATTGCTCCGTCTGCATTTAGCATTGGTATAATGAGAACGTTTACATTATCAAGAACACCTTTCATTTTTCCTGTTCCTAAATGTTTGATAAATTCAAGTGCACCTTCAGTCGTAAGCTGCTCATTTCCATGCTGCTGTGTTAAAAAAAGAATAGTCGGATTGCTAGGATTAGACATATACTTGGCCATATAAATATCGCGGCCTTTTACTGTTTGACCGATAACTTCTAGCTCCATAGCTGCTTGTTTAGCATCTTGTGTTTTGAGATAGTCTACAAGACTCTCATATGTATGCAGGATTGAAGTTTGGATAGCTCCATTTCCAGCACTCGGACCGTTTCCAACTGCACTTGCAGGAATCGAAACAGTTGTAACAGCTCCCAACGCCATTAAACTAGATAAAGAAACAGATAAAACCTTCTTTTTTAACCCCATTTATTCATTCCTCCATTTTTGTATGTATTCATTTATAATTGTACTTTTTGAAATAAATTGTGTTAATAGAATCACATACCTAATCATTAGACAAATTTCGCCTCTCGAAAAAAGTCAATTAGCGTATGTTTTAGGAAAATTTTAATAAGTATTTAGTTAGTAAGTCATGAAATAGCATGAAAATTCAATCAGTATTATTCCAAATGGTCTGAATAAAGATCTATTTTATTTACATTAATTATTCTGTCACTGAAAATCTACGCTAAAAAAAGGAGGATTTTCTTAGTTTATTTGTCGAATAAAAAAGAATATTATGTTTTTATAGTAGAATAGAAGCATAAATTTCATGGTCTATTAAAATTTCATGATGATTTTTAATCGCTTTTTATTTATACTATAAAAAAATTCATAATCATAAGAATTCCTAACAAACTTAATCAACAATTTGCAAATGATTAATCTTACCAAAAAGGAGTTTCTATTATGCACACTTTTGTAACTGATCGTAATGGAGTTTTTCCCTCTGTTTGCCCCCTTGATTGCCCTGATCAGTGTGGACTGCTTCTACATAAAGTAGATGGAAAAATTGTTAAAGTTAACGGGGATCCGAATCATCCGGTCACAATGGGAAATATTTGTAATAAAGTCAGGAATATGACAGCCAGAATATATGATGATAATCGTTTAAAATACCCAATGAAGCGTATCGGTGCCAAAGGAGAAGGGAAATTTGAACGAATCAGTTGGGAGGAAGCAATAAGGACGATTACCACTCACTGGAAAGATTTGATTGAGACAGACGGCCCTGAAAGCATTCTTCCTTATAGTTTTTATGGAAACATGGGGAATCTTAGCGCTGAGGGTATGGATCGCCGTTTTTTTCATCGATTAGGTGCTTCTCAACTCGAAAGAACAATATGTCAGTCGGCTGGTACAACTGGCTATTCCTATACAATGGGAGGCAGCTTTGGAATGGATCCAGAAGATACAATCCATTCAAAATTGATCATTTTTTGGGGTATCAATGCGGTCAGCACGAATATGCATCAAGTAGCATTAGCTCAAAAAGCACGAAAAAATGGCGCAACAATTGTTGTGATTGATGTTCATAAAAATCAAACTGGAAAACTTGCGGATTGGTTCATCCCTATTTTACCTGGTACAGATGGTGCTCTAGCACTTGGGATCATGCACATATTATTTGCAGAAAATCTAGTTGATGAATCTTTTTTACAAAAATATACAATTGGTGCTGATGAGCTGCGTGAACATGTAATTCAATATGACCCTCTAACAGTTTCAGAGATTACAGGTGTTGCAGTTGAAGATATTTATAAGCTTGCAAGAATGTATGGTAACATCACTCCATCCTTCATTCGAATTGGAAATGGACTTCAGCATCATGATAATGGAGGAATGACGACTCGTTCCATCTCCTGTCTTCCTGCATTAACTGGCCAATGGCTTGAAAAAGGTGGCGGCGCAATCAAAGCTAACTCCGGATATTTAGCTCACAATACAGAACGATTGCAGAGGCCAGATTTACTTGAGAATAAAAACACACGTGTCATCAATATGAACTTGCTTGGGAAAGCATTGCTTGAGATAGACCCACCTGTAAAATCGATGTATGTGTATAGCAGCAACCCTGCAGTTATTGCACCAGAGGGAACTTTGGTTAGAAAAGGATTAATGAGAGAAGACTTATTTCTTGTTGTACATGATTTATTTTTGACTGAAACGGCAAAGTATGCCGATATTATTTTACCAGCGAAATCTTCCTTTGAAATGACTGACTTCTATACCTCTTACTGGCATCATTATATGCAGCTGCAACAGCCAGTCATTGAGGCTGTTGGTGAGTCTAAATCGAATGTAGAAGTTTTCCGATTGCTCGCTGATGAAATGGGCTTCCATGAACCTGCCTTTCAAGAAACAGAGACAGAAATGATTGCAAAAGCGCTAGATAATCCGAGCAACCCGTATTTAGAAGGAATCCATTATGATCAGTTAGTTGAGAAACATTATGTAAAAGCGAAGATAAAGCCATTGTTCCCAGGCACTCTTCCGACACCAAGCGGAAAAATTGAATTATATTCGGAAAGAATGAAAGAGGATGGCTATTCTCCCCTTCCTACCTATATTCCAATCGTTGAAGATGGTGATTTTCCGTTTTTATTTATTCCAGCTCCTACTCATAATTTCTTAAATTCAACATTTTCGAACAATGAGAAACATATTTCATTAGAAAAAGAGCCACGGCTTCATCTGAACCAAATTGATGCCATGTCATTAGGGATTGAGGATGGAGAAATAATTCGTGTTTGGAATGATCGAGGAGAATGTGAACTAAAAGCAAAAGTGGGTGAACTCGTTCTGGAAGGAGTCGTCGTTTCACAAGGATTATGGGCAGATGCGAAAGGAAAAAAGCAGCATGTTAACGCACTTACACCAGATCGCTTATCCGATATGGGCGGAGGAGCAACCTTTTTTTCAGGTAAGGTTCATGTTGAAAAAATGAAGGTTAAATAAAAATAATATTAATTAACCAATTTATGATTTTAGGGGCCAATTCATAGAATTGCCCCCTTTTCATATTTATTTATTTTTTATTTATTACTGCGATATCGTCCTCTGCATTTTTTCTTTTATTTATATAGTGGATAACAAATGTCAATAGGAATGCCATGATTAAGATTCCAAAAAACACTAAATGATCAAGTTCATATCCGAAAACACTTGCAAACATTTTTCCAGCGATGATAGCAATTAAAATAAATGCGGTATTCTCTAATTCAGGCACCTTTTCAATGAGAACGAGAAAAACCTTTGCAACCGTCCGCATCATCAAAATACCAAGCATCCCACCAATTAATAAAATCCAAACTTCCTCTGATACTGCAAATGCTGCTAAAATACTGTCAACAGAGAATGCTAGGTCCATTATTTCTACAGAAATAACGGTTGCCCAAAATAAACCAAATGTACGAACAAGCCAGCTGTCCTTTTTCAAGCCGTTCGTTTCTTCATCACTATCCCCAACCCAGAAGTGCTTAATGACAATCCAAGCTAAGTAAGCAGCTCCAAGTACCTTTATCCACCAAAATTTTATAAGTAGCATCCCTAATCCTATGAATATGAATCTAAAGAAATATGCTCCAAACAAGCCATATGTTAAAGCTTTTTTCTGCTGTTTTTTTGGAAGATGCTTCACCATTACGGCAAGAACAAGAGCATTATCCGCTGATAATAATCCTTCCAAAATGACCAATGTGCCAATATATCCCCAAGAAACAGGGTCTGATAAAACTTTTACCCACATATCCCAATCAAAAAATGAAGCATACGTGTCTAGTAAATGATTAAGAACTTCCACAAAAAAGACTCCTTTAATTTAAGGTTTCATAATTAATGTTTTTCCTCATTCATTTTTCTATTATCGAAACGAATATCACACTTCTTTCTTATGATTCCATATCAATGAATTTATTATACTGATACGGTACAACGTAAATGAAATTAGGGACTTAACATAATAATTATAGTGAAATATTATTAAAATTACTAATGGTATGCTTGAAGTTAAATCAAAAAAATGCCAGAATCCAAAACAATATTGAAGGCATTTTGGATTCTGGCACAGTCTATTTTTTAGCCACGAGCTTAATAATATCTATAATATGAAATTTTGATTTGTATTTTGTTTAATCAAATTCTCGAATTCATTTTTTGATAGAGGTTTGCTTACATAAAATCCTTGAATTTCATCACACCCTATCTCCTCTAATACGTCAATCACCTCTTTCGTTTCGATGCCTTCTGCCACAACTTTTAAATTTAATTCATGGGCAAGCAGTGTAATCGCTTTCACAATGGCGATGTCATCCATATTTCGCGAAACCTCATGAATAAATGTTCGATCAATTTTTAAGGCATGGATAGGAAACTTCCGCAGATAATTTAACGACGAATAGCCTTTCCCAAAATCATCAATGGCTACTGTAATACCCATTTTCCTCAGGTCATTTAAACATTCAATACATTCTTCAGTTTGATTCATGAAGCTATTTTCTGTAATTTCAATTTCTAGAAGATTCGGGTCTAGCTCAGTCTGCTCTAAAACCTGCTGAACCACTTGTTGAAATTTAGGAGTACGAAAATGGAGAGGTGAAATATTAACAGACACCTTCATAGGCTTGAAAAATTGCGAATCATTCCATTTCTTATTTTGTTCACATGCTTTTTCTAATACCCATCGATCAATTTTAAGAATTAACCCTGTTTCCTCTGCAATCGGGATAAACGTATCAGGCGGTATACTTCCGAGCTCCTCGTTATTCCAACGTAATAATGCCTCCATACCATTCATTTCTTTCGTATTTAAATCGATCTTAGGTTGAAAATATAGTTCAAACTCGTTCTGATCGATTGCTTTACGTAAATGGTATTCGATGAGTAATGCCTTTTCCTGTGATTGACAAATTTCTTCTTCATACATTTTATATGTACTTCGACCATATGTTTTAGCGGCATACATAGCTGCATCTGCATTTCTAATTAACTCTTCACTTGTCTCACCATGCTCAGGAAAAAGACTTATGCCAATGCTGCATGTAGCATTTATCTCGAGTTGATTCGATAAATTGATTGATTGCTCAAAAAGTAAAAGTATTTGCTTTGCTTTTATCATTGCTTCTTCATGATTTTTCATTTGCGGAAAAATGATAATAAATTCATCACCAGCAAAACGATATAATCGAGAATTATTACCTATAGCTTTTTTTAGCATCGAAGAAACCTTTGTAATTAAACAATCCCCAACACTATGACCAAATGAATCATTAATATGCTTAAAGCGATCTAAATCAATGTAAAATAAAGCAAATCTATCATTATTATTTTGTGATTTCTCAATAATGTGATTTAAATCCTCGTTCAGCTTACGACGATTTGGTAAGCTAGTTAATGAATCGTGATAAGCTAAAAATTCTACTTCCTGCTTAGCTTGATGAAGTTCAGTAATATCACTCATACAGCCAATGACCTCTACAACCTTTCCATCACTGACAATGGGAGAAAGATAGGTTAATAGCTGTCGACCTCTAAAGGAATAATTATAGGAGAGCTGTCGTCCTAAGAAGGCTTCGCAATAATATTTTTCCAACATTAACTGGAGTTCCTCTGAAAAAATGTCTTTCAGACTTTTATTCAGCATTTTTTCCTTCTCCAAGCCTAATTCATACGCTAATTTCCCCTCATTCAGGGTATACACGAATTGCCCATTCTTATCTTTGATGACTTTAAAGATTAGATTTTGCATAGAAGTGACAACATGGCGATAATCATTTTGTAAGGCGGTTATTAATTTTTCCTGTGCATTCTTTCCCTCAGAGATGTCTGTACGAATAGCTATATACATAACAGTATTTCCAGTAAGATCCTTTAATGGGACAATGGTTGTTTTTACCCAGTAATACGAACCATCCTTTGCTTTATTCTTCACCTCACCTTCCCATACTTCACCTTGTCTAATTTGATTCCACATTTCCACAAAAAATTGTTTATCATGATGACCTGAATTTAAAATACGATGATCATTTCCTATCAGTTCCTTACGGCTAAACTTTGATAGTTCACAAAATTTATCATTCGCATAAATAATTTTCCCATTTGTGTCTGTACAAGCAACGATCGCAGAAACATCAAGTGCATATTTTAAATTGGAGAAATCTTCTAGGAAATGTCCTATTTGAAGAATATCCTGTTCCATTTGTAAAAGATTTTTGTAGTTCTGATGACCATTCCTAAACAACTCTTTTAAAGAATCAATCCATGGCTGCACTTGCTTATCTTCAAACATATCAGCCATCATTTCACTCCTTTACCTCGCTATTATTTTTATTAATACCATCGAATGAAAATACAATTTAAGTAACTTAAGAAAATAATTAATAACGAATGTCTATGCAGAAAAACTAGGGAAATTCTATTAAAAAAATGTAATATCTTTCTAAAAGAAAGGTGTTTTTTAGTAATTTAATATCATTTTTATCATATTTTGTCGCTTATTACAATATCATGTCATTTTTACACTATTTACACATTAACAATGAATATTCATGCAAGAGATCTTACGATTTATAAATAGAATGGAAGGTGTTCATAAAAACTTGTGATAAGGGGCGATTACTGAGGCGGCTGTTCTTAGCGTTACAAAAAAGGAAGCTGGTACTGTAATGTATCCAGAAACTTATGAAAGATTAAAGGAGATGTTTGATAAATAACTAAGTTAATCTTTCAGTAGATATACTCATTACTATTTACCTCGTAAAATAAAAAAGGACCCGAAGGATGCTATTAAGGTGTTTCTATAATATATTGTAGCTTTGCCATTGTGGTATGCGGTAGCATAGCACGTCTTACTGAGTTGCCGGAAAACGTAGTGACATGCATTGTTATCCTTAAACCACTTTTAATCTTTAGACCTTCTTCGGTATATCTGATTAACCATTCAAAATCTTCATACGGCATTTAGGTTATTTATTCATTCTGCTTAGTTGTTACTGCGTTTGCAGTCTAACCAAATTAACACCTCCTACCTTTTGTTCACTACTTAACCTATAGCCCTCGTTTGTTGAATAAATAATAAAGATCTTATAAAATAATTAATTAAATGTTTAATGGAGGTTTTATTAATGAACCAAATAAGTTCATGGCTATATAACATGAAAATTATAAATTCCTTATGGGGAAGGAGTTGTTAATTTAAGACTAAAGGAGAGATATTCATGATATATAGAAAAGCAAATCAGAAAGATTATGTTACTATTTTGAACATATGGGAAGAGTCGGTTTTAGCTACTCATCACTTTTTAACAGATACGGATAGAGTAGAGATAAAAAAAGAAATACCCTCATATTTCCAACATCTTAATATCCAGTTATGGTATGAAAAAGATGATTTAATCGGTTTTTCTGCTGTAAATAAACAACATTTAGAAATGTTATTCTTAAAACCAAATAAAACAGGTAAAGGATACGGTAAAGCTATTATTTATTCATTAATTAAAGACTTTGATATTAAGACAGTTGATGTAAATAAAGACAATAAAAATGCAACTAAATTCTATATAAATAATGGCTTTTTAATAGTAAATGAAACAGAAACAGATTCTTCTGGACGTCCATATCCTATACTGCATCTAAAGTTAATATAAGGTAAAGGTAGAGGTTCCCCTCTACCTTTTGTTTTTTCATTAAACTTCCCTTATAGTTTAAAAAGAAACTAAGCTATCATTTTGTTTCGCCAAATCTTCGAAATACGCAATTAACTTCAATAAATTATATCCATATTTATTTAATTTGGATTAGTACATAAGGCTTAGGATAATTTTGAATATCGCTAAACCCTACAAATTGGAGGAAGATACCAGATGGCAAAAATAACGAACGAACAAATTGTAATTGAAATAGCACCACTCAAAGCTAATGATCGTAGTCGATGGAATGTCTTGGCAAGGAGCTATAAAGCATTTTACGAAACAGAGCTCCCAGACAAGAGTTACGATGAGGTTTGGGAGTGCTTGTTAAATGAAGATGAAATTTTCGGTTTAGGAGCATACCTTCAAGGAAATTTGATCGGTTTTACCCACTTCCTATTTCATCGCACAATCTGGATGGAAAAAGCATGTTACTTACAAGACCTCTTCGTAGATGAAACTGCTCGCGGTCATGGTGTAGCTCGTGGACTAATTAAGCAGGTAGCTGAATATGCTTGCGAACATCAAGCTTCTAAGCTCTATTGGCAAACTCGCGAGGATAATACTACTGCTCGTGCTCTCTATGACAAGATAGCACATCATAAAGGTTTCATACGTTATGATTACCCACTAAATTAGAACTAGCTTGTTATCCGGCTGCCTTAGGCAGCCGTCTAGATTTAATAATGCATCGCTTTTTATGTCAACTACGAGTAGGATAAGCGCCCAGCGCCTTGTCATATTGCTATGATAGGTTTCCAAACGCTCTCCTCCGAACCGTACGTACACCTCTCGATGTATACGGCTCTCCATTTGTCAATCTAATCTTCCAGCGTGTAAGTCTACATGGCACTCTTTACACAGTGACATGGTTTTTCTTCTTCTCGCTATCATGTTTTGCTCCCATAACTTTTTGCCTTTAAGGTCTTTTATTTTCCTCACATGGTGAACTTCGATGGGAACGTTCTCAGCTCCGCACCATTCACATTTATTCGCAAGTAGGCGCTCTACTAAGCTAGTCCTTCCACCGTACATAGCTGTTTGCTCTCTAAAATCCATTCCTTCTACTCTTAAAACGGATAGGTTGTATTTAAAACCTTTACTATAAAATAGTCGGATTTTAACACCCTGTTTGGTTTCAAATTTTACGCCCAAGTCCTTGTGAACTCTGTATTTACTAGCCATTTTACCAACCGATGACTTATATTTCTGGGCCATTGTTCTAAGAAAGCTAAGTTTCATTACATAATAAAAGCTATGAAGATTGCTAACATTGAAAGCCATTCTGTAATAATTATATAGTCCTTCAATTTCGCTGTTGTACTTACTAATTATTTCAATATCTTCAAGATTACTTAAGTAGGTACGGTGTATTGGCTTCCAGATATGTCCGAAGGACACTCTAAGCGCACCTAGAGATAATAATTTGTTAATCCATTTCTCTCTAGGTAGACTGAGATAGCATTTACCTTTTGCAGATTTGCGAGTAATTTTCTTACCCTTGAAAGTACCTCCTTTGAGGGATTCATCCTGCGAAATCATGATGTCATATCCTAAGAAACGTGCTTTCTTCTTGTTATGGGTAATTAGGGTTTTCTCTTGTGATAGCTCTAAGTTAAGCTTTTCCTTTAGATATCTTGTTAGGTCTTCCTTAACCTTTTCGGCGTCCTGTTTACTTCCTATAATTCCTATAAGGAAATCATCGGCATATCTTACGTACTGCATTCTTCGGAAATTAGGGTCATTCTGAACCGTTCTCCGCATAGTACCTCGTAAGTTGTACAGGTTTTTGATTTCCTTTTTGTAATCAAACCTATTTTCTTCTGTGAGATTTTGCCATTCGTTGTGAAGTGTTTTCTTGAGTTCATGTATTTTTTTGCTTATTTTCATGTACTCCTTATTAGCTGCTCTTTTGGTTCCTTTATCGAAGGAAGCTTTATATTCCTCGATATAAGTGTCCAATTCGTTTAAATAGATATTAGATAATATTGGGCTGATTATCCCACCTTGTGGGGTTCCACTGTATGTTTGGTGAAATTTCCAATCCTCAAGATAGCCAGCTTTTAAGAACTTCCATATTAGATTGATAAACTTTTCGTCCTTTATTCTTTTGCGAAGAATGTTTATTAAAATATGGTGGTCAATATTATCAAAGAATCCTTTGATGTCACCTTCTACAAACCACTTTGTATGTGTTAAAGTATTTTTACATTGTAGAAGTGCTGTGTGACAGCTTCTTCTTGGTCTAAATCCATGTGAATTGGGTGAAAAAGCAGATTCATATATCTCTTCCAATAAGTTTCTAACTACCTCTTGAACGAGCTTATCTTCAAAAGACGGAATTCCTAGGGGTCTTTTTCCTCCGTTACTCTTGGGAATATACACACGTTTGGCAGGCACTGGACTATAGGTTTGATTTCTTAGACTCTCGATAATACGTTCAATTCTTTCCATGCTCATACCATCAATTGTCTTTCCATCAGAACCAGCAGTCATATTCCCTGTTTTGGCATATATTTTCCCATAAGCTTTGAGAAAAAATTCAGGATTGTATAGATTCCTATACAAGCGTTCAAATTGATATCCTTTTATTTTCGCTTTGGAAGATAGAGTGTTTAACACTAATATTGGATTTCTCATAATGCCTCCCGCATTGACCCATTTTCGTATCAAACTCGACAAACTGTTTCCCTTCGCCATGTAATAGGCTTTCCCTATCTCAGACTACTACGGAAACTCCGTTACCCTATTGGATATTCAGATACAACTATCATAGCCTCAGAAGGCTTTCCAACTTAGGTAATCCCCATTTAGACAGATAAAAAACATAGCTTATTGTAATGTCGGAAATGACTTTCGTCTGTTTCTACTGATGGTAGATGGAAGAATATGATTCACTTGGTTTGGTGCAGTGTTCCAACACCTCCCCCATATTCTCATGAAGTTTCAGATTCCATTCTTCATGCGCAAGCATCATCGTCCTTAGACTATCATTCAAGCAGTATAGCTTTCTTCCTTATTTACATATTTCATCTAGCCATTCAGTCGTGACGTAGAATCTCGCCAACTTATAGCATTATTCATCATGCTACACTCCCCGTCTGGTTTCCCTTTCGGATAAGATGATTGATGATAGGTATAGATTGTGAATTTTAACCTACGCTGTTGCCACACAGCGAATTCTTATCTGCCCTTATGGGCGCACTACATAATGCTTAAAATGTTTCTAGACAAATACTTTTTATTAAAACTCATAGTGAAAATATTTATTTAATATGATTTAATAGGAATTAAGCACTATACATTTGGAGGATTTTTCATGTTCTTGATTATGGCTATATTAAATAGTTTTTCACTTTTTGTTCTTGTTTCATTTATAGTTAACTTCTTCGGAAACACAATAAAAACAAGATTAGCAAAAGTAGTATTAATTCCAGCATCAATAATATTGTATTTTTACGTTTTAAATTATGCAGTTGACATGGGTGATAAATTATCTTTATTTACAAACTTAGCAATTATTTTAGGCCCTTTTGTAATTCTCATAATTTTAAAGATTGTTGTCTCACTGCTATCTTATATAATGGGCTGGAATACTAATAAGCAAAGTCAGTACTAGTAGCTAGTTAAATATCAGTATTGATAAGTGGTAGCTTTGATAAGCTATCACTTATTTTTTTTAAAACATTTTTACTCTTTTGTTTCTTTAAACAACAAGTTCCAATTCTTTTTTCAATTTATATGCAGCTCGTTCTATCTTTGCTATTCTCGAAGTACCTTTAATATGATTTGGTTTCCCCATTATTGCTTGCATAAACCAGGTGCTTGAATCACAGCTGTACATGTCACAGTGGTTAATATTCTGACGGCTGCTACTACCGAGCAAATGAAACTTTATCTCTGGATATTGCCATGCAAGCAGTCGTACCCATTCAGATACTTCCCATTTGTTTTTTATTGGTACCGTTCCACCCAAAGCTATAAACCTTTCTCCGAGGTTATAATATTTATGGAGCCATTCTTCATGATCGTCACCATACTGGACAACAGGTATTGGAGAAAAGCCCTTTTTCTTTAGAATCATGAAGTAATCAAAGCTCATTTCGTTATCACCGAATACATCAAGATTGATAAAGTTTGTGATATATTCCCTGTTTTCTTCGATGTATTTCATATAATCAGTGAGAGCAATTCCTTTTCCTTTAGTCCAAGCTGAGTAAGCCCCACTATCCAACATAATTTCGGGACTGTAACCAAGCTTTTCAACAAACTGTTTCAATGGCTTATTACGAAAATAGAAATACGACAATAATAATCTTTGTGGCCTTACTTTTCTAAGGGCTTCCGTTTCAGCCGTGGAACTATTAACAGCAACATGAAAAATCTTGATTACACTCACCCCTTTCTTACATCTAGTAAACTTAATAATTCAAGAGTTGATTAATTAAAAAATTGTTTTATTTTGTAGGATTTTCCCTTCTTTTGTTGAATGTTATTAAAGGTTTGAGGGTGATCACTTGACTGAATTCTCAAGATGGGTGAACAACCATGCTCATCCCGATTTTATTCAATCTGTAAAGCTATCACGTATGTTAGGTATATTGATTGATAATCTAGTGAAGTGGGAGGATGAACCTTGAAGAAGTTATTACTTATATTTGCAATAGCTGCCCTTTTAACAGCTTGCACTCATTACTCTGGAGGAGAACCAGTTGATCAACAAAAGGAAGAAGTAAATGAGGATGAGAAAGGGAAATCTGAGGAAGTGGCCGAGGCTAAGATAAAAAGCCTTGAAGAAGAGGATAAGATATTAGCAGAACAAGAAGAGCAGATTAATACTTTAATGAAGGTAAGAAATATAATCACAAATAATCTCGGTGCAAGGACCAACATAAAAAAAGACAGGATAGTGGAAGTGGAGGTAAATGACCATGCTGGAACCGAAGCTGAGGGAGATAAAATTATTCTTATTACTCTTAATGGGGATGAAAACCTTACTTCAGAAATGACTGTTAAGGGCCTGTTAATGAATAGTGGAGTAGTGTTTCAAAAAGTGTTTAAAAATGAAGAAGTTGAGGAAGTCGCTTTGTTTTGGCAATTACCTTTAGTTAATTCTTATGCGAACACAACTGACGAAAATGTGATTAAAATTACTTTAACAAAAGATACTTTTAATAAGATTGAGTGGAAAAACTTTGACTATAATAATTTTAAAGAAGTTGCAGATCAATTTTGGATGCACGATGCATTAAAAGAATAAAAATAACCGTCTCTTAGGAGGCGGTTTTTCTTATTCTAGCCACAGCAAGAATCGATTCTAGTTTAAATATCCTAGCTTGTTTCTTAGTCATACAAAAGGCTTTTATATAATTCTCATTGATACCTTTTACCAAGATAGTTCTTTTTGAAAATTTATTATCCCTATTACAATAAATAATTTCAACAGGAAATCCCTCTTCAAATGCACTCACCAGTAATCGATTCATGCTGCAGTCCTCCTTTATTAATAAATATTTTACACGAACTAACGTTCTGTTTCAAGTTGACTTAAGAACTAATGTTTGTATTATTTATGTAAGGAGATGACTAAGATGTTACGTGATTGCGGATAAAGAAAGAATGAGAAGCATAATCCCCTCATTCTTTCTTTTTTTATCCCTTTTGCAAATAAAAACGGCCTTTGGTCAATTAACTTACCATTATTTCACTTTACCTGTATCTGTTAAATACGTTGCGATTTCCGGGAAAAATGCTAGAACAACGATAAATAATATCATGATAATCGCATATGGATAAACACCCTTTACAATTTCCGAAATCGAGGTTGTCCGATCGACTCCTTTTAGCACAAATAAATTCAATCCGACAGGAGGTGTAATGAGTGCTAATTCCATATTGATTACCAAAATAATAGCAAACCATATTGGATCAAAGCCAAGCGCTGTGATAATTGGATACAGAATTGGTACTGTTATTACAATAATTGATACCGTTTCTAAGAAACATCCTAATATGAGTAGAACGATGTTAATTAAAATAAAGATAATCCATGGTGAGACATCCCAAGATGTAGTAAATTCTGTTATCGATTGTGGAATTCTAAGAACAGTTAGAATAAAACCAAGCAGCATCGCACCAACGATTATGAAAAGGATCATTGCATTCGTTTGTACAGTCGAAAATAATATTTCCTTCATATTTTTAATCGTTAAATTACGGTAGGCAAGTCCACCTATTAACAAACTGATAACTACACCAACTGCAGCAGCCTCTGTTGGAGTAAATATTCCAGTATAAATACCGCCGATAATAATAATTGGTAAAATCAGACCCCATATTGCCTTCTTTGAAGCTTCAAATCTTTCAGGCCAAGTTGCTGGTTTATCTTTGATGTGTCGTGTTTGCCATGAAGCAAATATTGTAAACAATAATGTTAGTAATATACCAGGAACAATCCCCGCAATAAAAAGCTTTCCTACAGATTCCCCTGTTATATTTCCATAAAGAATCATCGGAACACTTGGAGGAATTAATATTCCTAAAGTTCCACCCGCTGCAAGAAGGCCTAGAACATATTTCTTCGTATAACCTCGCTTCACCATTTCTGGAAGAGCAACTGAACCTACCGTTACTGCTGTTGCGACACTAGAGCCAGAGATGGCTGAAAATATTGTACAGCAGAAAATGGTAGCAACTGCAAGTCCCCCTGGTAAATGCCTAAACCATCTGCTAGCCATTTCGTATAAGTCTTTTCCAACACCGCAGACTAATAATATCTGACTCATCAATACGTATAATGGTAAGGCAGTCAGTTCAAAGGAATCTAATGCTTTATAAGAGATAATAGGAATCTGCATGAAGGCAAATGTACCTCCATTAAAAAAGTACATTCCTCCGATTGCCAAAAGTCCAAGAGTAAAAGCAACTGGTAAACCGATTAATAGGAGAGTTCCCATTCCACCAAGAAAAAATAGATTCATGCCTGAGGCTCTCCTTTCTTGTTAAAACAATCTACTATCTGTAATACAAAAGCGAAACAAAGTAAAATTCCACCGATTGGAAGCAGCAATTCAGGCAAATACATGGGAACCCTTAACAAAGATGAAGACGTAACACCTAATGTGTAAGTACTCTGGACATGATGAATTCCATACCATGTGAAAATGACACTAAAAAGCAATCCTAGAAAATTTGATAATATTGCCAAAATAGTTTTCACTTTGTCTGATACTATATTTATAACTAAGTCTACTGTAATATGGGAAAATGTTCTTAACGCATAGCCACTCCCGATAAAACAGCTCCCAATGAGTGAATAAATTGATAATTCTGTAGCAAATACAGTTGGAGAATTAAAGAATGCACGTGAAAGCACCTCATAAAAGATCATTCCTGTGATCAGTACAATAAAAATTCCAGAAATGAATCCTCCTAAACGAATCATCCTGTCTATGTTTTTATAAAGTAATTTTAAAAAATTCATTATTGCCTCCAACTTAAGACGTCACACCATATTGATTTAAAACTTCAACCTTCGGGGAGAGAATCCCCGTACAGTTGATGTTCGTTTTTAAATCTTCATCCTTAATTTTCTTTTAATTACCTGTTTCCACAAGATCAAGTAGTTCTTTCCCGAGATCACCTGATTGGTCTAGGAAAATATCATAAACAGGTTTTGCAGCATCCTTCCATACTTGAAGCTCGGATTCAGGGACAACATAAACTTCCATGCCTTTTTCTTCTAATTCTTTTGCTGTTTTTGCATCTTCTGCTTTTGCCTGTTCACGAATCCATTGTTCTGTTTCTGAGGCAGTTTCCTCGATTAGCTTTTGTGTTTTTTCCGGAAGGTTATCCCAGTATTTTTTATTGACAGCTAATATAAATTCTAAGTATGAATAATTATTAATAGTTAAATATTTTACAACTTCATCGTATTTTCTTTGCACCATGGCAGTTGTTCCAGATGTTGCACCATCAACTGTGTTACGCTGTAATGCCATGTATACTTCTCCACCACCCATAAATACTGGAGAACCACCGTAAGCTTTAATTAATTCTGAAGGGATATCACCAATACTTCTAATTTTTAGTCCTTTGAAATCCTCAGGCTTTTTTAGCGGTCTAACATTATTAACAAACTGCGCATAACCATAGTCTGCAAAAAATAAAACTTTTGCACCTTTTTCTTCCATTGCTTCTTTAAGCTTGTTTCCCATTTCTCCAGAAAGTGCATTACCGGCTGCTTCATAGTTAGGAAAAATGTAAGGAACATCAAAAATTCCCATTGCAGGAACTGTAGAAGCCCATAAAGTTGAAGAGTTCACACCCATTTCAACTCCGCCTGTTAAAATAGATTGGTTCATTTCTTTGTCACTTAAAAGCTGTCCAGCTGGATAAACTTGGACATTTACTTTACCGCCAGATTTTTCAGTCACTTTCTTTGCAAATTCTTCAATACCAACTGCAATATGGTGATCCTGTGGCAGGTTATATGCTAATCTGATTGTTGCTTTTTCATATCCATCTCCACCATTTTCTGCTCCGCTTTCCCCTGAAGATGATGCAGGTTCTTTTGACACTTGTCCTCCACAAGCTGCTAAGATTCCCATTACAAGAAACAAAGCTAAAATGCTTGCTGTTAATTTTTTCATCCTAATCCCAACCCTTATATTATTTTTTTCCTTACTACTTGGCGTATTCTTCCAAGTGGGGTTTTACTTGATAAACTTGCTGCATAGTCAGCTGCTTCCAATAAACGTTCAAAATTTATTCCGGTATCTATCGACATTCTATTAAACATATAAACTAAATCTTCTGTAGCGAGATTCCCTGCTGCTCCAGGTGCAAAAGGGCAGCCGCCAATCCCACTAGCTGACGTTTCGAAAATTCTAACGCCTGCATTAAATGCCGCGTATGCGTTTGTAAGACCAAGACCTCTCGTATCGTGAAGGTGAATAGCAACAGGTGTCTTCCCAGTTACTTCTAATACACGAGAAAGCAATCGAAAAGTTTGCTCTGGATCGGCGATACCAATCGTATCTGCAATACCAATCCGATCAGCACCTGCTTCTACTGCTCGCTCTACTAATTTTAGAACTACATCTGGATTCACGTTACCTTCATAAGGACAGCCAAAGCTAACTGCTATTGAAAAGCACATTTTCATTTTGGTCTGATCGATTTTATCTTTTAATTTAGTAAACTCTTTAAAATTATCTTCAATGCTTATCCCAATATTGCGCTGATTGAATGTTTCGGTAGCAGCAGTTACCCAGTTCACTTCGTTAATTGGGAATTTCGTTGCACGCTCAAAGCCTTTTACATTCGGAATAAGGGCAGTGATTTCAATATCATTTAGTACAGCACATGATTTAATCACTTCTTCAGCATCTGCCATTTGAGGAACTTTCATAGGATGAACAAATGAGCTTGCTTCGATATGATTAATACCAGCTTCAGCTAATAAATAGATCAATTTACTTTTCTTAACGGTTGGTATAAATACCGGATCATTTTGCAAACCATCGCGAGGACTAACCTCAATAATGGAAACCTTCTCCATTTATATAACCCCCGACTGCTTTAATTTCGCAATTTCATTAGCATCCATATTAATTAAATCTTTAAAAATTTCATCGTTATGCTCACCTAGAGTAGGGCCAATCCATTTCAGATTACCAGGAGTTTCTGATAATTTAGGCACTACGCCAGGTGCTAGTACTGTTTCGCCAGTCGGAAGTTCGATTGGTTCCAGCATTTTTCTAGACTTAAATTGTTCATCTTTAACAATATCCTTAATACTATAAATCGGGCCTACCGGTACTGAAGCATCATCTAGTAATTTTTGAACTTCTTTAAGGGGACGTTGTTTAGTCCATTCTTCAATTGTTTTGTCAATGAACTCAACATTGTCAGCACGCCCTTGATTGTTTGCTAACTTTGGATCATTTGCTAAATCTTCTCTCCCCATCGTTTTCATTAATCGCTGAAAAATACTATCACCATTAGCCCCAATGACTAAATACTTACCGTCAGCACATTCATAGGTATTCGATGGTGCTATGCCAGGTAAAGTACTACCAGTTCTTTCACGGATTAATCCTGTTAAATCGTATTCCGGAAGGATTCCTTCTAATAAACTAAAGACAGCCTCATATAGCGCAACATCAATTAGCTGGCCTTTCTTCTCAGGATCATTGTCACGTGCTCTTACCGCCATAATTGTTCCGATAACAGCATAAAGTCCTGCAACTAAATCTCCTATTGCAATTCCAACTCTTACAGGTGGTCTATCAGGATAACCAGTTAAAAATCTTAAACCTCCAAACGCTTCAGCGACACTTCCGAAACCAGGCTTGTGGCTATTAGGTCCCGTTTGGCCATAACCAGATATTCTTGTCATTATCAGACTTGGGTTAATTTCACTTAAGTGCTCGTAGCCAATTCCCCATTTCTCCAACGTACCTGGGCGAAAATTTTCTAGAACAACATCTACTTCACCAGCAAGCTTTTTTACTATTTCCTGCCCTTGTTGATCTCGTAAATTAATGGTAATTGATTTTTTATTTCTTGCTTGGACATACCACCAAACTGAATTATCTCCATGCATGATTCTCCAATTTCTGAGTGGGTCTCCTTTTTTTGGCTCTTCCACTTTTATAACTTCCGCCCCAAATTCTGCGAATATTTTACCTGCAAAAGGCGCTGCAACTAAATTACCTAACTCTAATACTCTTATACCTTCAAGAGGCATTTTTTTTGCCAATTTAATCTTCTCCCTCCTAGCTGCTATTTTTCCGCTTTACATAATTGAAGCTTAAATCTGAGGAATGCTTGCATTTACCGCCGTTTATCCTAAGTAAAGCTGATAATCTGCTTCAAGATGCTTCCTCATATTTTGTTTGGCTTTTTCCTTGTTTTTCTCTTTAATCGCAAGAAAAATATTGTAATGATCCCTAAGGGCCGTTTCTTTTCTCATAGGATTAATTTCTAAAATGGTGCTTCTATAAAAACTTATAACTCCCCTCAACTCAGTAATCATTTTAATTAAGAAAGGGTTTTCGCTCGATTCCACAATAATTTGGTGAAATCTTTGATTTAATTCGTGAATTTTTTTCATATTGTTTTCTTTTACCTCAACTGCTGAAATATTTAATATGTATTCCATCTCTTCTATATGTTTTTCAGTCCTTCTTTCGGCAGCATACATGGCAGCTAGTGGCTCAAGCTCGATTCTACATTCATATAAGAATTGATAATCTTTTATTGTTGGATTATATACTGTGACTCCACCTTGGAGCTGTTCAACAACTAGTCCATCCTTTTCTAACCTCCGAATGGCCTCACGAACCGGACTGCGGCTGACCCCTAGTTCTTCAGCAATTTTCTCTTCTATCAATCTCTGACCTGGTTCAATTCCACCTGTAACAATTTGATCTCGTAAATATTCATAAACCTGATCTAACAAAGTATCTCTTCTAATAATTTTCTTTGTCATATACTCCCCTCTTCGTCGACGGTATACTGTATGCATAACATATTTATTAGAATAATATGAATAATTTTATTAGTCAATAATTTAATTTTCTGCAAATTATTTTTTAAAAATAATATGTGGAAATAGATAATAGAAATTATTATCAAAATAAATAAGAGTGAGACAAAAATGTCTCACTCTCTACGATCAGTTCATTATTAATTACTGTTAAAAATTAATGGTCATTCATGTTTTTTATTCTTGCCTTTTACAAATCGATAGGCTAAATAAGCAATATACAGCGGAGCAGCAATATAAATTAAATATGGAAACTGACCATGTGTACCTGTTTCGTAAATAATATAAAGCAGACAGCCGAGAAAGATTGTAACGATTGTACCGTACTTTGGTAAAGGAATTTCTTTTAGGCTCGGGATTCTAATTTTGCTTACCATTAAAAAACACATTCCTGTAAAAACAACTGTTGTGATTATTTGAGGTATTTTATCTCCAAATAAAGTAAGAATAGCTAAAATTCCACCAGCCGCGGTTATAGGTACACCAACAAAATAGTTCATCGAGGATTTAGTTGAACTAATGTTAAACCTTGCCAAGCGATATGCCCCGAATAATGGGAATAATCCTGCGACGAAAAATCCTATCATCCCAAATTGAAAAAAATATGTATAAAAAATTAAAAATGATGGAGCCACTCCAAAAGTAACGATATCGGCCAATGAGTCCAGTTCTTTCCCTAATTGACTGTCAGCATTTAACATTCTAGCAAGTCTACCGTCCATACTGTCCAGCATCATACCGATTAAAATTAATATAGCTGCATTGTTAAACTGGCCGTTTGCCGCAAATCCAATAGACAAAAAACCACAATATAAGTTTCCAAGTGTAAGCATGTTTGGGATTGCTTTTTTTATTCGCACTGGCATTTTTCTCTCCTAATTCATTTTCTTAATCATATGTAATTATGTTATTTTCACCCAATAATTATTAAAAAACTTCGCCTTCGTTAAATCTATTCTGGCGAAGGCTATAGTTTTACATATGCGCTATCTAGCAATAATATTATAATAACTACTCATTCACTTTAGTACGTTAAAAAAACGTAACTTTTTTACTAGCCAATAAAGATTATAACACTTTTTTCCTTACTTGATTAAGCAATACATAAATTAATTAGAAAAACTTGGCGTTCGCCTAGTCCTTTTTGGCGAATGCCTTAGTTTTACTTATGCGATCTTATTAGCAGATATTTAATTGAACACACACTTTACTTTAGTACGTTAATAAACATAAACTTTCTTATTAGCTAAAAAAAGCACCGGAATAACCGATACTTTTCAATCATAAATCGGTATCTATACTATTGTTGTTCATTTTAAAATAATTCTTCAAGCTGCTTTCTGAGCATGAATTTTTGAATTTTTCCACTCGCATTTCTAGGTAGAACATCGCAAAAAATATATTTTCGTGGTCTCTTGTAATTAGCCAGCTCCATACTATTTTTACAGCAATCGTCGAGATCCTTTTCCGAAAGACTTTGATCTTTTTTCACCACGAATGCCGTTACTGTCTCTCCCCATTGATCGTCTGGCTGACCAATGACTGCTACATCCAAGACACCACTATGTGTATAAAGAACATCTTCTACTTCTCGAGGGTAAATATTCTCTCCCCCGCTAATAATCATGTCATCTACTCGGTCTTTCACCCATAGATATCCTTCATCATCAAGGTAGCCAATGTCTCCAGAATAATACCAGCCACGATATAACGCATTCTTGGTAGCTTCTGTTCTATTATAATATCCGCTCATCATGCAAGGACCTTTTACAATTATTTCTCCTGACTCTCCAATCGGAACAATATCATTTGGCTCTGAAGGACCATCCTCTCTTGGCCGAACAATTCTAATTTCATGATTTAGGCAAGCTTGACCGGCCGAGCCGGCTTTCCTAATCTGATCATCTTCTGTCAGAAATGAAATTGCTGGACCCATTTCCGTCATACCATAAGCCTGAACGAGTTGAATTCCTAATTTTTCTCTACATGCCTTGACGAGTGTTGGCGCCATTGGAGCCGCTCCATAAAGTCCTAGCTTTAAGCTTTCTAGCTGATATACCTCAAGATTTTCTTGTAGCAGCATATTCCACATTGTTGGTGCTGCAAAGAACTTTGTAATTTTCTCATCATTAATTAATTGAAGCACTATTTTAGGGTCAAAATGATGGAGTATCGTACTTTTTGCACCGACATGTACACGTGGTAAAAACGCAACGTGTAATTCAGCACAATGAAACATCGGTGCTATAACGAGCCCATTATCATTTTTATCTAGTTTTGTCGCACTAATACAAATTAAGCTCTGCTCAACCATTTCGCGGTGACGGTGAACAACTCCTTTTGGCCTGCCGGTTGTACCGCTCGTATACATAATTGCATAGACATCATCTTCATGTATTTCTGTCTTTAGTTCAGATATTGGAGCTGCAGATACTTTCTCTTTATAGCTTGCAGCATATGAAGGAACATCACCATCTATCGCCAAGAAGGATGTTTGAGGAAAACGTGTAGTAATCGGACAAATACCTGCTTCAAGCATTTTTTCATAAATGACAATCTTTGGTTGTGCATCTGTAAGAATATATGCGACTTCTTCAGACATCAAACGGAAATTAATCGGATTAAATATGGCACCTATTTTTGCACAGGCAAAAAATACAGTTGCTAATTCCTCAGTGTTGAATAAATAGGTTGAAACGATATCCCCTTTTTTAACACCTTCTAGCAAAAATGCATTGGCTAGCTTATTCACTTCAAGACTCCACTCTTTAAAAGTGAATCTTAAATTCTTTTTCACATCATATAAAGCTTCCTTGTTCGGATATTTTTCTACTGTTAAGTCAAATATTTTTCCGATTGTTATTGTCATCTAGTTTTCCTCCTTCAATCTTTTGATAATGGAAATTCTAAAAGGACTTTTTTTATCGCTCATTAACGGTTGCATTTTCCATAGCGTGACCCTCAAACATCGTTTGAAGCCCATATCTTCCAGCTGCTTAAAGTGATAATGAAAAACAAATAATCTATTAGTCTTTGAATATTCTGACTATATATAGTATGATGTATTGGTAAAAATATAATATAAAAGGAGAATATTTATGAAAAAAATAGGTACTATTTTCCTTTCAGCTTTATTAGCTATTGGTTTTTCCTACAGCGCCAATACTAGTACTGTTGATGCAAAATCTCCAATAATGGCAAAAAAATATCAGAATTGTAAAGAGCTGAATAAAGATTATGCAGGAGGAGTCGCTAAAACAGCTTCTGCTAAAAATAAAGGTGGAAAAACAAAGTATAAACCACATATTTCAAAAGAACTGTATGACGCAAATCAATCAAAAGACCGTGATGGTGACTTAATCGCTTGTGAAAGATAATAGAATTATATAAATAAAGGGCTCAATTGGAATATCATCATTCCGATTGAACCCTTTTAATCCTTCTATGCCAAGTCCTTTTCCACTAGCATTTGCTTCAAATACTTGCGTACCCGATATAATTTAGTCTTGACGGTATTTTGATTTAATTCTAGCAGCTCTGCTATCTCTCTTTCCTTCAAACCATGTCTAATTTTTAGCATAAAAACCCTTTTTTGATCAATAGAGAGGGAGTTTATGCAATCGTTGATTTTTTCATTGAGGAGATTGATCTCCACTTCCTCTTCTACATTATGATTCATTTTTATTTGGGCATTGTCTAAATCCGCATATGCTTCAATATTTTCATTCGTTTTCCTTTCCTTTCGGATAAAGTCAATCGCAGTTCTTGTTGCAATTGCAGAAAGCCAGGCACCTATTTTCTCTTTTTCTTGAATCGTGTTGATTTTTAGGTAAGCCTTAATGAGTGTCTCCTGCACAACATCTTGAGCTAGATAATAATCTCGTGTAATACCGTAAGCTACATGGAATAGACGCTTATGATAAAGATCACAAATCTCCTTCATATCAACTGAAGAATTCTCCACTCCCATCCTCCTCCCTCACTTGTACTTATTGAAAATACTGTTTTACGAAATCTGGTATATTCTTATCGGTAAAGCTTTTTATATCAATCGTACCTTCCTCTTTATAGTAAAACCCGACCAAATATGATCCATCGATATTGCTGCTAGCATTTTGCAAGATCGTTTCAATCTTATTTTTATCCGTTATTTTCAAAGTGTTTGGATGACCTTCCATTTTATCGAATACCTCTTCATACGAGAACCCTCTGGCAAAATTGATGTCAAGATCTTCTTCCCGAGCGATATAGATTTTTGAGATATCTGAAGCATTTACTCTAGCATTCTCTAACAATCCTTTTTGGCTTAGCCATTGTTCGAACTGCTTATATGAAATACGCCATACCATTGATATGTTTTTGTCATCTTTTTGCATAATTTCAATAACGGAATAAGGCCCATTATCATTTTGAGTTTCTTCATATGTGGAACGATCTATTTCTTTTTTTAAAACAGAGATCATTTCCTTCAATTCTACTGGATCAACAATGACGGCTTTTTTGCTTATTGGTTCCACTGGGCGAATGGTTATTTTTTCAATTTGATCGACATTTATTTTGAAAATCTCATTTGTGGTTCTCTTATATTCATCTGATTCATGAATAAGCTTATAATAGTGAGCATATTCCTTCTTATCAATCTGATAACTCCTTACAAGCGTCTTACCATTTTTCAATTCATAGGCAAAAAAGGCAGGATCTCCATTCATTTTATTATCGTTTTTATTCGAAACAATCTCCTTATGGAGTCTTCTAACTAA
The DNA here is from genome assembly GCF_007995155.1 of Cytobacillus dafuensis. Lineage (NCBI taxonomy): Bacteria > Bacillati > Bacillota > Bacilli > Caryophanales > Bacillaceae > Cytobacillus > Cytobacillus dafuensis. Next base: position 2,872,185 of record NZ_CP042593.1, read on the forward strand.
ATCAATATTTTCAGGTTCTTTAAGATAATAGGGAGATTTCGTGTCGCTAAATAAATAGTAACTATCACTAAAGTGAACACGTTCAATTTCACTCGTATAAGGGACATTTTTTTCATATTGTGTAAAGTCAAACTGAAATAAAACCACTAATATCGCCATTACACCAGCGTATTTAATAAGCCCTTTAATATGAATAACGATTCTCCAAGATTTTTGCAGCACCATTTCCGCGACGAAATAACCAAGAATGGCTCCAAATAAATAGCCGGCAATTAGCCAAAAGGTGCCTCCTTCCATTTTTCCAAAGTACATGCCACCTAGCAGCATCGTACAAAAGGTTGCTCCATATTTAAAAACAGGCTTTAGAAATGGAAACATCAGTGCTTGTGAAACAGCTTCTAGCTTCCTTCTTTTATACACCCATAAGGAAAATCCATAGAGTATAAAAATTAGCAGAATATAAATGATGATTTCAACTGTCCCTAATGGGCTATGACCTAAATAAGTAAGTGCAACAAGTGGTGAAATCGATTCAATCTTGTTGGCCATAAAATATTGATCAGGAAATCCGTAAAGATAAAATGGCAAATTATATCCTAATAATATTAAGAGACCAATCGGAAGCAATAGAATAATATAGGTTAAAGCTCCTTGAACAGCAGAAAGCCCCGTGATCATCGCAACAAATACCCCTGTCATATATATCAGCAAATTGAACATTATCGTAATGCCCAACCATTTAAAAATTTCAGCTATCGTAAAAAAATCTGCTAAATTCAATGGTATATATAGGGCAAATATGATGATCGCATTGATAACATTAGGCAGGATTAGAAAGACACAGCCAGCTAGTGTGTATTGATGATAGATTCTTTCTCTCCTAATAGGGAGACTGTGCATAAAATCGCTATATGATCTTACTTGTAAAAATCGAAATAAAAATACTGCTAACAGAACAGGAATGGCAATATTTAAAACTACCTGTATTCCAGAATTAAATTGGAACAAACTTTCTTCATACACATATTTCCTATGTTCTTCTGAGGAAGATGTCATTAATATTTCTAATGGAACTGCAATAAATTGACCAAGAAAATATATGATAGAAACCCAGCCGACACTTCTTGTAAGTGTCTTCCAAATTTCTCTATTAACCAAGGATATTTTGGACTGCATAGCCAACATCCCCCATTTCATAAATAAAAATTTCTTCTAATGTAAGTGGCAGGATATCGAATATGACAGGATTATACTTTTCAATATTGGCAACAATTTCATCTTGTTTTCCATTCAAAATGTATAGAAGTATACTACCTCTTTTTTCCTTATGCAGGACTTTGATATTTTCAAAGATTCCTGGAGGGATTGGGCCCTTAAATGCAAGTTGAATTTTATGTGTATCTGATTTTAGATCGTCCAGCTCTTTTTCAATGATCGTTCGGCCTTTATGCATTATACAGACGAAATCACATATGTCCTCAACTTCTCTTAAATTATGGGAAGATATTAAAATTGTCATTTCACGCTCAGCTACATCTTCAATTAGCAGGCTTTTTACATTTTTTCGCATGACAGGATCAAGTCCATCCATTGGTTCGTCCAGGATTAACACATCGGGTCGAGTTGATAACCCTAGAATAAATGCAGCCTGTCTTTGTATACCCTTCGAAAATTTATGTATTTTCTTATGAACATTCATTTCAAACACCTTCACCAATTCTTCAAACCGCTGTTGATCCCAGTTCGGATAAATATTTTCATAGAACTGTGCCATTTGCTTAACATTATATTGAGGAAGGAAAAAAGGGACATCTTGAATAAAAAATATCCTATTCTTTATTTCTGAGTTCTCATACACTTGTTGGTCCTCAATAGTAATTAATCCTTCGTCTTGAATGTATATTCCAGTTAATAGCTTTAAAAGTGTTGTTTTTCCTGCACCATTTGAACCAAGTAACCCATAAATCGAGCCTTTATTTACGTTAATGCTTACATTTTCAACCGCTTCTTGCTCCTCAAATGACTTCCGAACATTACTAATTTTGATCATTTTCCATCCCACCTCCAACTGAAGCTTCGAGATCTTTGATGATTTTATATAATTCTTCTGCTGTCATTCCTAAGTACATTGCTTCAGAAAGCAGCTTAATTAGTTCATTTTTCACCTTTAATAGTTTTTCACCATTTGGCTTAGGACTAGCAGGGCTTACAAAACTTCCTTTTCCTTTAATGGAATAAATATATCCTTGTATCTCCAGCTCCCGATAAGCCTTTTGAATTGTATTCGGATTAATTGTCAGCTGTTGGGCCAGCGTTCTTACTGAAGGTAGCTGTTCATCTGACTTTAATACCTCTGTTATTATCAGCTCTTTAAGCCGTTCAACCAATTGCTCATATATCGGTTTTCGACTTCTGACATCCAGTTCAAACATACCAACCCTCCAATCTGTATGTAGTGTACTACGACTCGTAGTACAGTTAATACAGTTTGATTATATTACATAAATTTAGAAATGGGAATAGATTATGTAAAATTATTTTAAGTGGCGGATATATTGAAAAAGTGGCGGATATATTGAAAAAGTGGCGGATATATTGAAAAAGTGGCGGATATATTGAAAAAGTGGCGGATATATTGAAAAAGTGGCGGATATATTGAAAAAGTGGCGGATATATTGAAAAAGTGGCGGATATATTGAAAAAGTGGCGGATATATTGAAAAAAGGAAAAGCGGCAGCCGCTTTTCCTTTTTCTATATAGCTATTGAAGTGCTCTAATTTTAACCGCACATGCTTTAAATTCTGCAGTACCGGAAATTGGATCGAATTCATTAATGGTTAACACATTTGTTGGAACTTCGCTAAAATGGAAGCTCATAAAAACAAGGCCAGGAGCAACCTGATCAGTCACTTTTGCTTTAACTGTTACACTTCCCCTTCTAGAGCTGACCTCAACTAGATCACCAGATTCAATACCTAATCGAGTCGCATCTTCTGGATGGATATCAGCTGTTTCCTCTGTTTGTTTTATCTTCACACCGCTTGCATAGAACTTTGTTTGTGTATGTGTATTATAAGATTCATAGCGTCTTCCAGTTGTAAGTGTGAATGGATACTCTTCATCTGGGAGTTCGATTGGCTCGGTATACATAACAGGTACAAATGGTGATTGTCTAGAGCTTGTTTCACCTTCATCATGATAACGCTGATGAAGAATAAAGGTTCCTGGATGGGATTCGTCTGGGCAAGGATAATGTAGACTATATTCTTTCTCTAGTCTTGAATAAGGCATCCCTCCATACATTTCCCAAGCTAACGAACGCAGTTCTTCCCATATTTCTTCACTGCTGTTATAGTGCATATCATAACCAAGCCTAGTTGAAATGTCGCAAAGAATTTCCCAATCATCCTTTGTATTCGGATGTGCATCTACCGCCTTACGAACTCGTTGAATTCGCCGGTCCGTATTCGTATAAGTCCCTTCAACCTCACCCCAGGACCTTGCAGGCAACACAACATCTGCTAATTTAGCAGTTTCTGTTAGAAAAATATCCTGAACAATTAATAAGTCTAATTTCTCGAGCAATTTCCTTGTATGATGCATATGGACATCAGCCACAAGCGGATTCTCACCAATACAATAAAGCGCTTTCACAGAACCGTTTTCCATATTTTCAAATGCTCTCGTTTGCGTATCACCAGATTCAGGATTTATTTTTACATTCCATGCCTTTTCAAAACGGCCACGGTATTCGTCATTCGTCAGGCTAACTGCACCAGGAAGCTGATTTGGCAAGCATCCCATATCGCCGGCACCTTGTACATTATTTTGACCGCGTAATGGCATGATTCCGCTTCCTTCTTTTCCAATATGTCCGGTTAAAAGGGCCAGATTAGCAATATCGAATACATTGTTTACACCACAATGGTGTTCTGTAATACCTAAAGTGTAAGCAATCATTGCTTTATCTGCTTTTGCATATTCCCTTGCTGTATCAATTATATCTTGAGCAGCTACCCCTGTAATTTTCGCAGCAAATTCTGGAGTATACATTTTCACTTGCTCTTTTAATGTATCAAAATCCACAGTGAATTTATTTATAAAACTAGGTTTATATAATTCTTCTTCAATAATGACATGAATCATGGCATTCATTAAAGCAATATCCGAGCCAACATTTATTTGTAAATGTCGATGAGAGCTCTTTACCATATCTATCTTTCTAGGATCTACTACAATAATCTTCAATCCAGATTTTACTGCTTTTTTCATACGGTTTGCTATAATGGGATGAGCTTCGGTTGTATTAGAGCCCATTAATAAAAGCACTTCTGCCTTATCAAAATCTTCTAAAGTGTTTGTTGGAAATCCACTTCCAAATACAGTTGCCAGACCGGCAACACTAGGGGCATGTCAGGTTCGATTACAGCCATCGATATTATTACTTCCAATGATCGTTCTCATAAATTTTTGAGTCACATAATTAACTTCATTCGTACTTCTAGCTGTGGCAAACATCGTAATGGCGTCAGGTCCAAATTGAGTTTTAATCTCTTTAAGTTTCTCAACAATAAATTGATAAGCCTCATCCCATGTTGTTTCCACAAGCTTACCAGCTTTTCGGATTAGTGGTGATGTTAATCGGCTATTCGCATGGACATATTCATACGCAAAAGATCCTTTTACACATGTCTGACCTTTATTAACTGGAGCATCTTTGTCTCCGCGAATCTTTACAATTTTATTTTGGTCGACATCAAGGATTAGTCCACAGCCTGTTCCGCAATACCCACAAACCGTTTTGATCTTGGCAGTCTCTTCCATTTTCTAGCCTCCTTTTTATTTCAAGAAGAGTCTCTAGCATCGTTCAATCATTTCTAAACAATAATTAGAGAGCTTCTTACAAAACTTGGTTTCCAAAAAGATGAAAAGGAAACGGTTACACATTTGAATTTTCTAAATATATCCTTATTATACTATATATTATTTTGGCGGTTAATACGCAGAGTAAGAATATTATGAGAAATAACTGCCCAAATGTCTCTAAAAAAATATGCTCAATTCACCTATAAATATATGAGGTAAATCAAGCATATTTTATTAAAGTTATTTTATTATATGCCCAAGCCTTGCCGAAATTTCGCGGCCAATGTGAATCATTCTTGGATGCAGCTTTTCTAATCGATCGGCCGTCATTCTCAGCGTCGGTCCCGAAATACTGACAGCTGCGATCACCTTTCCTAAATGATCAAATAATGGAACTGCAATGCATGTTATACCATACTCATTTTCTTCTAAATCTAACGCATAGCCATTTTTACGTATTTGATTTAGCTCCTGAAGAAACATCTCTTTATCTGTCATGGTTTTGTCGGTATGAACAGGTAATCCCTTCCGTTCAAGAATATCTGTCACAACATTTGTAGGCAGATGTGCAAGGATTGCTTTACCAACGGAAGTGCAATGCATTGGGGCTCTCCTTCCTACCTTCGAATGCATTCTCAGCGTTTCACTGCCATCTAATTTTTCTATATAGACGACTTCTCCTTGATCATATACAACGAGATGAATGACCTCATTTGTTTCATATTCAAGCTCCTTCAAAAAAGGCTTTGCCTCTTCTCTTAAATCAATAGATTCCAGCAGTCTTGAGCTTACTTCTAAAAATTTATATCCGAGCTTGTAGCGCCCCGTTTCATTGTCCTGCTCAACAAATCCATATTGGACAAGTGTTGAAAGAATTCGATAAACTGAGCTTTTATTAATATCAATTTGATTAGCAATCTCTGTAACTCCAAGTCCTCCCTTTTTCATGCTCACTAGCATGATAATATCGAGAGCCCTACTTACTGATTTAACCATATTCTCTCTATCCACATTTTTCTCTCCCAAGGTGAAATCTGTCTATTATTTTCAATAATGAAGCAATCTTTTTTATTGTTTAACAGCAAACTTCGCTTTTGCCTCTAATCGTCTGCAGTGCAATATCGGCTCAGTATAGCCATTTGGCTGTTCATAGCCTTTATAAATGAGGTCATATGCAGCTTGATAAGCAATAGAGTTTTCGTAGTCTAAAGCCATTGGATGGTAAGCAGGATCGTCTGCATTTTGTTCATCAACTACTTTTGCCATTCTCATCAGAGTCTCTTCCACTTGTTCCTTCGTACATATTCCATGATGCAGCCAGTTTGCTACATGCTGACTTGAAATTCTTAATGTAGCACGGTCCTCCATTAGACCTATATTATTGATATCCGGCACTTTCGAACAGCCTATTCCTTGGTCTACCCAACGAACAACATAGCCAAGAATGCCTTGTGCATTATTATCAAGCTCCTGTTGGATTTCCTCATGCTTCCATTCTGGCTTATCAGCTACTGGTACTTGTAAAATTTCATCTCTTAAATCTTTTATTCCTTCAAGCAGTTGAAATTGGACTTTTCTCACTTCAACCTTGTGATAATGAAGTGAATGAAGTGTTGCTGCAGTAGGTGATGGAACCCATGCTGTATTTGCACCAGCCTGAAGGTGGCCAATTTTTTGCTTCACCATTTCTGCCATCATGTCAGGCATTGCCCACATTCCTTTTCCAATTTGTGCTCGACCTTGAAATCCAGTCGCTAAACCATTATTGACATTTGATTTTTCATAGGCACCAAGCCACTCAGTTGCCTTCATATCGTTTTTACGAATCATAGATCCTGCTTCCATTGAAGTATGAATTTCATCTCCAGTGCGATCAAGGAAACCTGTATTAATAAAAGCAATTCGCTCCTTAACCTCACGTATGCATCCCTTTAAATTCAATGAAGTACGGCGCTCTTCATCCATTACGCCAATTTTTAGTGTGTTTCTCTTTACTCCTATTAGATCTTCAACACGATCAAATAATTCGTTTGCAAAAGCAACTTCCTTTGATCCATGCATTTTTGGTTTGACGATATAGATGGACCCTTTTGTTGAATTCCGATAAGCTCTGTTTCCAAGTAAAGAATGCTTTGCAATTAAACTAGTAACAACAGTATCCAAAATTCCTTCTTGAATTTCTTCTCCATTCTTATCTAGAATCGCATTGATTGACATTAAATGACCAACATTTCTGACAAACATTAATGATCTGCCAGATAGAGTAAAAGGTTCTCCTTTAGGCGATAAATAGCTTCGGTCGGCATTAAGTGTTCGAGTAATCGTTATATTTCCTTTATTGAATGAGGCTGATAAAGTCCCTTTCATTAAGCCTAACCAATTACGATAAACAAAAACTTTATCTTCTGCATCAACGGCAGCTACAGAATCTTCACAATCCATGATTGTTGTCAGTGCTGCCTCAAGAAGAATATCCTTCACTCCCGCTTCATCTGTTTGCCCAATTGGATGTGTACGATCAATTTGAATTTCAAAATGAAGTCCATTGTTTTTTAACAAAATGGCATTTGGATGATCATGTTCTCCTTGATAACCAGCCAATTTATCTTCATCTGCTAATCCTATCTCATTGCCATTGTCGAGCGTAACAGATAATTTTCCATCTTTAATTAGGTACATTTTTGCATCTTTATGCGACCCAGTCTTTAATGGAATTGCTTCATCTAAAAAAGTCCTTGCAAAGGCTATAACCTTGTCACCACGAACAGGATTGTAGGCTCCGCTCTTATGTGCACCAGCTTCTTCTGTGATTACATCCGTCCCATATAATGCGTCATAGAGGCTCCCCCAGCGAGCATTAGCAGCATTTAGAGCATAACGGGCATTATTAACAGGCACAACAAGCTGTGGACCAGCTTGAATCGCAATTTCATCATCTACATTTTCAGTTAATATGCAAAAATCCTCGACCTCATTTTCAAGATAGCCGATTTCCTTCAAAAATGCTTTATATCTTGTAAGATCAAAATTTTTATTTTCTAGATGCCATGTGTTAATTTTTCTTTGCAGCTCATCCCTTACAGCAAGTAATTCTTTATTTTTCGGTGATAAATCATGAATGATTTCCTCAAAACCATTCCAAAACTTCACTTCGTTTACATCACTTCCTGGAAGAACCTCTTGATTAATAAACTCATAAAGCTCACTGGCTACTTGCAGATTTCCTATTTGTTTATAAGCCGACATTTTATGGCCTCCTTCAAAATTTTTTTACACCTTATTTATCTGATTGTTTGGTATTACGAAACACCGTTTCATTCTATCGTTAAAAAAAGAGTAACATAAATCATTATATAATTTCAATAATATTCAAAAAATTATCTATATTAAACTTCACTGTTGATTTCCGCTTCAGGCACTTAGCGATCGCGGGCGGTCCGGGAGCCTCCTCGTCACTATCGCTCCTGCGGGGTCTCCCTTTGACGCGCTCTCCCGCAGGACATTGAATAAGCTTCCTTGAAAAATCACCGCACTCAGGAAATGCGTTAGCATTTTCGGGGAACTCGCGCCTGCAGCGAGAATCAAAAACAAAATAGCATTATCAACACTGAGATTTAACACAGCCAAAAAATTAATAATTCATTATGACTTAATTTCTGCATATCTTAACCCTTATGCGATGCCTTCATATGTTTTATGTTATTTATTCACAATTCCGCTACATCCTAACGGGTGGTTTGAACCATTTATAAATAAATAAACTGACCACAGAATTTTGTGGCCAGCTGTTTATTAGAAAAACTATGATTAAAAGATTCTTACTACACGTCCATTAAATTTATCTTTCCAATATCCACTGCTCATATTAGCGATCGCTACACCTGTTGAGCTTTGAGAGCCGATGAATTTTCCACCGCCAATGTATATTCCAACATGCCCATCCTTTTTATACGTGTCAAAGAATACAAGATCGCCTGGTTGCATATCACTTGATGAAACTTGTCGTCCAGCATTTTTTAATGACTCTGTATAGGCTGGTAAGCTAACTCCAGCTTGGGAATAAGCCCATGATACGAAGCCTGAACAGTCAAATCTGCCATTATCAATGTCACTTTGAGTTCTTCCTCCGCCAAAAACATATACTGAATTACCAATGTATTTGTAACCTGCTGAAATAACTGTATTAACGTTTCCTTTTGCAGGTTTATTGTTTTCATGCTTTGGTTTTTCAAAATTATTATTATTACTATTACTATTATTTTTATTTGATTCATTGTTTCCAGCTGATGAATTAGAGTCAGAAGGAACTGATGAACTTTGTCTTGCTGGAATTTTCTTACTAGCTTCCATTCTTTCTTGGATTTCATTTTGTTTAGATGCTAGTTCACTGTCTTGGATTTTTAGATTTGTCTTTAAATCTGTAATCTCTTTTTCTTTTTGTTTAAGCTCATTTTCTAGATCACTATTTTTTTGCTTTTGCTCATCCATTAATGAACGCATGCCAACTAACTCAGTTTTCATATTTTCTAAATCTGATAGCTTCGTTTCAATAGTTGCCTTTTTTTCTTCTAATGCTTTTTTATCAGCATCATGCTGAGCTAAAATATCTTGGTCAGCTTCAGCAATTTTTGATACGGCTCCAACTCTTTCAATGAAATCACCAAAGCTAGTTGACCCAAGTAGTACTTCTACGTACCCAATCGGGCTATTTCCATTCTGCTGGTAAGCAACAGCACGTTCTTTCAAAATTTCATTACGTTTATCAATTCTCTCTTGTATTTCTGCCAATTCTACTTTTAACTTTTCGACTTCTGCTTTTGTACTAACGATATCTTTTTCTGTTTTTGCTATCATATTGTTATTATCAGCAATTGCTTGATTTACTCGATTTATTTGTGCTTGTAATGTAACTAATTCTTCAAGCACAGCTGACAATTCTTGATCCGCTTTTGAAAGATTAGTTTGAACACTTGATCTTTGTTTCTGTAATTCTACATTTTGACTATGTAAAGATGCTGCATCAACTGACGGAATTACAAATGCACTACTTAGACCCATTATTAATGTCGTGTTTAAGATTACAAGTTTCTTTTTCATTCCAATTCCTGCCTTCCAAATGTGTATAGATCTAGCTGATCTTTGGCATATGTATCTCGAATTAACTTACCTGTCTTATGATATGATTATGTATATATAGAAACACTATTTATCGTTTTTCGTTTCCTTCAAAGAGAATTATAGCATCCTAATTTAACAGGACTATTTTAGTTATATTACAAAAGTATTTCAATCAGTGCCATCTACTTCCAATTCCACAATAAAAATACATAATTGATCTTTTACTTTATGAAATATAGTAGCAATAATAAAACCAAAAATAAGGGGTTTATGAGGAAGCAGTTAAGTTGAAGAGTGTATTATCAAGAAGAATCCATGAATTGGAATTAGAAATGGAACGTGTAGCTTTTTTTAAAGTGGAAAAAGGCAATGAAATGCAAAAACAAGCTAGAACTTTAATGAATGTTAAGCAAGATATTGAAATCACAAGGAAAGTCTTTCCAATTCTAAAGGTTGATGACCAAAATTCGTTTTTTATTATATCCTACTGTAAAGCGCTGTCCCGAAAGCAAAGGTGTCAGGCACCACGAATAATATTCAGAATCAATAAGTGAATGGGATTCTAGATAGAATATTAAGTGGATGCAAGACACCCTACGGGACAGCCCTTTTTAAATTTTTGATTTATGTAAGTATTAATTAGTTAAATATGGACTCAAAATACTGATTGCTTCATTAAGCTTTTTTGCATTTTTTCGATACATTTTTTTTGCATTTTCAGATTCAGTTTCTAATTCAAAAATCTCCATATCTGCTTGGCATTTTTTGAGCATTGCCATTAAAAGTGGCCTTGTTTGAGGATTTGGCTGTTTCATTTTATCATCGTAAAGATCCACCGTTAAATCTCCATATGAATCCACTTGCCCATAAAATACATTATCAAGTGTAACCTCTAGCTTTTCTAATTCATTTGTTAGCCATTTTAGCGATTTCCCAGCTGATGCAAGGGAATCGTATACAATATGTCCGTCTCGTATGACGGTTTGCGGAACTTTATCATTCGCGACCTTAACGTTAAGATCTTTAGGCGTAATTGGCCTATTCTCCTTTTTTAACAAAATACTTAAATCACCCGTTGGTTCTAAAACGGCAAATTCAACATCAGCTAGACTAAAAACATCTTTCTGCCGAAGCAATGTCGTAAGCTCATCTGTAGAGTATTTTTCCTTCTTTAAATTATCTTCCATTATTTTTCCATCTTTTATAAAAATAGTCCCTTTGCCTTCAACAAAATCACGGAATGAATTGCTTTTTAATGAAATGAAACCAACGGAAAGAGTGACTAAACCAAAAATACCAATAGCCAGTATACCATGCCCAATATTTCCATCCAGTCCCATAATTACTTCGCCTGCAATACTGCCAATGGTGATTCCAGAAACATATTCGAAAAAGGAAATTTGGGAAATTTGCTTCTTTCCTAATATTTTGGTCATGATAAATAAAACAAAAAGGAATATAAATGAACGGACAATAATCTGACTCCAATCTGACATTTTATCACCTCTAATTCTTAAGATCCTTTATATTGCGGTTCTTCTAACAACATTTCATTCACGCGAACTTGAAGATCTTTCTTAATTTCATTCATCATAATCATTATTTCATGAAAGGTTCTTTGTGCCTCAGGATCTTGTGAATTTAATGCCAAAATTGAAAGTTGAGATTCAATTCCTTTAATTGTAGATAAGCTTTGTTTAACATTAGAAATAACAGTCATGAATTTTACTCCAATCTAAAAATGTTGAAAAGGCTGGCTAAGAGCCAACCAATTTAATGCTATTGTTTGTATTGTGGTTCTTCTTGTTGAATTTGCTGCAAACGTGGTTCTACACTGTCAATAATCGATTGTGTTTGCTGTGCAGCATTTTTATATAATTGCTTTGCCTGTTGATTATCTGTAGCCAATGCAAATGTTTCAAAGCTGGCCTGAGCACTTTTTAACCCGGCAATCGTCTGTTGGACTTCTGTACTTACTGTCATTACTTTTCCCTCATTCCTAATGAAAAATAACTTACAATAGCTATTATTTCTTTTTTACTTAGGATTATGATTATTATTATTGGTAATTTAAGAAGGGCAATAAAATAAATCGAGGAAAGATTACAAAAAGGATTATTTTTCGCGAGGGAGAATGTACCATATTAAATGATACTTGCAAAATAAATAATGAGTCGTTTAAGTTCACCCCCGTGTTTTAACGGGGGTGTACTATTTTATAATGGTAACAAGCGTATTTTTTCTTTACTATTAATTTCTTCAATCATTTGAACCCATTCCTGGGGCTTGTTAGATAGCACTGAATAATAGGTGGTTAAAAACTTCGCTACTAAAGAAGCTGGAATTTCAAATACATTCTCCTCAGTTGGCATAAAGCATAAATCAAGGCCTTTTACACCCTCTCCATCATTTTTCCAAGATGGGTGTAAATACGATAATTCAATGCGCTTATAGCCAAAATGTGATAGAACTTCACGGCGAACAAAAGGGTTCATTGGCTTAACTCCGCCAAACTCGTGATCGTCTAACTGATATGGATCATAAATTTCGGCGAACATGCCAAAAAGCTGATTTCCATTAGCATTAGCCAATTCCTCTAAATCCTTTTGACGATTTTGTGCTAAAAAACGGCCAATGCTTAATCCTGCATGTCCAATGATTGTAAAATCTGTCATAGCAATATTCCAATCAGGATAATATCTGTATTCAGTGGCTCCAACAACCTCATCATCATGGACAGCAACAAAAACGCGAATTCCTGGATCTTCTAATGGCTCCTTCCATAGTTCAAATTCTAGAACTTCTTCGGGAGGAAAAACTTCTTTCATCAAATCATGCATTTTCACAAATAAAGGATCTTCTATATTAGTTATTCTTCTATAATCCATATGCTTTTTCTCTCCTCTTCCCCTATTTAAATGGATTTTTCCATTCCATCAATACTGCATGATTATGAGATTCCTCATCATCTATATAGTCTTCAATTATGGATACAGGCGTTCTGCCACATTTAAGTAGAAAAGTAATAACAGGGTCCTTACTTTCTCCCTTGATAACGGATTCAACGTATTGAACTGGTGTCATCTTATCTGATTTTTGAGCATACCCTGGCATTCTTCCTCCACCAAGTAATCTTTCTAATCCAAGTTGGACGACAACCTGATACATCGCTTGCATCATATAATAACCAAGACCAAGCTTACGAAACTTCGGCCTTACACTAATATCAACGATATACAGAGTGTTACCTTGTGGATTATGATTTCTAATATAACCGCTATCCGTAATCTCTTCCCAATTATGTGAAGGATGTGTTGGATCAAAATCAACACAGACTCCTGTAATGGAGCCTGCTAATTGACCTTCTACCTCAACACAAAGTGCCCCTTCTGGAAATAATGTAGCATGATTCTTCAGCTGATTCTTATTCCACCATAATTCAGCTGGAAAAGGCGGAGGAAAGCATTCAGTCTGAATTTGGATCAGCTCATCAAAATCAGATTGCAAATAATTGCGAATGACAATAGGAATTGGCTTCTCCTGATTAAAGGCATAAAACTCGCTCTTATATGGCATTGTTATACCTCTTCAGTATTCAGTTTTTCCCAATCTGTATATAAGTCTACTCGGCGATCTCGCCAAGTTGTGACGGATCCTTTTTCCCGAACTTCGTATAAAAGACTTAAATCAAGGTCAGCCGTAATGATCATATCATCATTAATCTCCCCTTCCACCATAATTCCTTTTGGTGGGAATGGAACATCATTTGGCGTAATAACAGCTGCTTGACCAAAGTTGCCTCGCATGAAGTCCACAGTCGGCAAGGAACCAACTGTACCTGTGACAACAACATACACTTGATTTTCGATGGCACGCGCATGGCTAGTATAACGAACTCGATGAAATCCATGGCGGTCATCTGTACACGATGGACAGAAAATGACATCTGCTCCCTTTGCCTTGGCCATCCGAACGATTTCCGGAAATTCTATATCATAACAAGTGAGAATGGCAATTCGACCTTTGTCAGTATCAAAAACCTCTAATCCTTCACCAGGTGACATATTCCATTCTTCAACCTCTGTTGGTGTCATATGCAATTTCGCCTGTTCAGCGATTCTTCCATCTGGATAAAAAAGATGAGCAACATTATTCAAGCGGCCATTATTATTTATCACATGTGTGCCGCCTATAATATGCATATTTGTTTCTTTCGCTAATTGAGAAAATAAATTTCGATATTGTTCAGTAAAACCAGGAAGTTCATTAATGGTAAGATTTTTTCCTTGATGACTTCCTATAGATAAAAGCTGAGTCGTAAAAAATTCAGGAAACAAAACGAATTCTGAACCAAATTCTTGTGCAGTTTTAATATAATGTTCACACTGCTTGGCAAAATCCTCAAAAGAATGAATTGTATGAAGATGATACTGCACTGCAGAAACACGTAATTTCAATGTCATCCCCCTTTTCTAATAAAGTGAAACTTCAATCAGTGGGGGTTTTCCTCATCCCCCACTGATTGTTAGTTGAACTTATCGGGCCTTTACGGGCAGTTGATCCCCCACTTACTCTTCATTGTTTTACTCGAATCATTGAAGTGGGGGTCTTACTGCCCGTTAATCTGCGATAAACATCAGAGATGAGTTGTAAACTCAATCAATATTGATTATTAAATATTTCTTCTTAAATAACAATACTCAATTAAAAATTATTTGAATTTTAAATAAAAAAAACCAAGAAAGCATTGCCTTTCTTGGTTTTTAAGCTTTTTTAGGAAAAGTTTTCCCATTCATCTATTTAAATTTAATTTTTAGTATGAGTTGGTTTAACACTTCAGAAATAACAAGTCCTACTGCAATCGCACCAGATATCATGAACGCTTTGGCAGCAAGTTGTATAGCCATATTATAATCATTTTCAACAAAATGACGCATTGCATCATACGCGGTCCCACCGGGTACTAGTGGAATAATTCCCGATATACTGAAAATGATTATAGGTGTTTTATACATTTTAGCAAAGATTTGACTGATAATAGCAATAAAAAAAGCGGCGATAAATGATGCCAAGACAGCATCATAATCATATTCCACAAGACATATATAGACAAACCACCCTGCCATGCCGACAAATCCACATTGAAATAGTGTCTTTTTAGGTGCATTGAAAAGGATGGCAAAAGCGGCTGTGGCGACAAAGCTTGTTATTAAATGTACAATCATTTTTCGATATCCTCCATTATTCAATTACGAACATGCAGTTCTTAATAAAAAGCAAAAACAATAGCTATTCCTGTTCCAATCGCACAGGCAGTTAAAAATGCTTCCGCCCCTTTTGATAATCCAGCAACTAAATGTCCAGCCATCAAATCTCTTACTGCGTTTGTGATTAAAAGTCCAGGCACAAGCGGCATGACTGATCCGATAATAATTTTATCCAGTTGAACCCCTATCCCTAATGACACAAGTATATAGGCACTTAAGCCTATGACGACAGATGCCATAAATTCAGAGAAGAATTTGATCTTTACCAAATTATGAATATATACGAAGCAAATAAATCCCAGCCCACCTGTAATGATAGCAGGAATAAAGTCTTTCCACTGTCCTAAAAACATCATTAGGAAGCAGCCGCTAGAAATGGCTGCAGCGAGAATTTGTTGGTATAACGGAAAGGTGTAGTTAGCTTTTTCTATATCCATTAATTTCTTAAAAGCTTCATTCGCACTTATTTCTCCACTGCTAATTTTCCTCGATATGCCATTAACTACTGTGACCTTATATAAATCGGTTGTACGATCATAAATTCTAATGAGCTTAGCAGGCTCTGTTCCATCAATTGAAAAAATAATTCCAGTTGGTGTTACATAGCTATGTGATGAAGGGATGCCTAATGATGCAGCAATCCTAGTCATTGTATCTTCAACCCGATATGTTTCTGCTCCACATTGAAGCATGATTTTTCCTGCAAGCAGGCATAAATCGATCACTTCAATTGTTTGAGGAAGTTTATTTTCCATATTTATCCCCCTATTTAATCCTTATATTGATCACAAACTCCACTAGATAAAATTTATAGTTAAAATTGAAATCGAATTTTATGAAATGCTTAATTACTATAAGACCAAAAGGAAAGATTTGCAACCTTTTATACAATTTAAAATGTAAAGATATTTTTAAGATTTATTCACGTTCATTACTAAGAATCTTTGATATTGTTAGTATATTCAATGAGGAATAAAAAAGGAGAAGATAAATGATTCAAAAGCATCGAACAAAAGGATTTACATCATTGTTAGAAATATTGTTTGTTTCAATGAGGCTAGGACTTACTTCTTTTGGAGGACCCGTTGCACATCTTGGCTATTTTCATAATGAGTATGTACGAAAACGAAATTGGCTAGATGAAAAAAGCTATGCTGATTTAGTTGCTTTATGCCAATTTCTACCTGGTCCAGCTAGCAGTCAAGTCGGGATTGGCATTGGAGTCATACGTGGTGGTTTTATAGGCGGAGTAGTGGCTTTTCTTGGCTTTACAATGCCTTCTGTCATCGCATTGATTTTATTTGCTCAGCTTTTAGATGGCATGGATATAACAAATGCAGGATGGATCCATGGATTGAAGATCGTTGCTGTAGCTGTTGTGGCACATGCTATTTTAGGAATGGCACAAAAGCTCGCACCGGATTTAAAAAGGAAAGCTATCGCTCTTTTTGCGATTATTGCAGCTTTATTATGGCAAACGGCTTTTATACAGGTGGGCATCATTTTATTGTCTGGATTCATTGGGTTTATTCTCTATAAAAATGATAAAGAACTAGAAGAAAATCAATTTCATTTTCCTATTTCAAAGCGTTTAGCTGCAGGAAACCTAATCCTATTCTTCGCCTTGCTTTTTGCTTTGCCAATCTTAAGTAGAAGCTTGTCCATAGATTGGCTCACTATGTTTGACAGTTTCTATCGCTCTGGCTCTCTAGTATTTGGAGGAGGTCATGTTGTTCTTCCATTGCTTGAACGTGAATTTGTTCCATCCGGCTTTATTAGTGAGGAAGCCTTCCTAGCTGGCTATGGTGCTGCACAGGCAGTGCCTGGACCTCTCTTTACATTTGCAGCTTATATTGGGGCGGTCATAAATGGCTGGCAAGGAGGATTACTAGCAACCTTTGCTATTTTTTTACCTGCTTTTTTATTAATCATTGGTACTTTGCCTTTTTGGAATATTCTTCGAAAAAATCCAAAGATTAATGGCGCTTTGATGGGGGTTAACGCTGCTGTAGTCGGGATATTAATTGCTGCCTTTTACCACCCAATTTGGACAAGTTCTATTTTTGAACCAGTTGATTTTGCATTTGCTTCATTATTGTTCAGCATGCTCGTATACTGGAAGCTGCCTCCTTGGATCATTGTTTTAACAGGAGGAGTAGGTGGAGTTTTTATTGGAATGCTATAATAATTCAAAAAGCTGCATAGTTTTTGCAGCTTTTTTTAATTATTTGTATTTATAAGGGCACTTCGAGGATGATTTTTGTTCCTCGCCCTTTTGTGGATTGAATGGAAAGGGTTCCTCCGATTAGACGTCCAAAACAGTGCTTATTAAATAGAATACCAAATTTTCTGAAACTTATCCTTAAGAGATTCGTATACAAGTAAAAGGAGGATTTCATTATGAAAAAGAATATTATCATTTTCCTTATTACATTAATCATCGAAAGCGGGTTAACATTTCTAATCGCCTCACTGCTTTCTATCCGCTTTATTGAGATCATGTTTTTCGCAGGGGCTGCATTTTCTGCATTTACGATTTGGTTTTCCAGCAGCGGTGGAGCAATGACAAAATTTATTGATAGTCAGACAAGCGCAAGAACTGGATTAATTACTGAAAGAGAAGACTTTAAATTACAACCTAATTATGCAGTCTTCGCATCCATCCTATTCCTAATTATCGGTTTGATCTTTTTCATTTTATTGTTAACGAAAGTCATCCCTCCCGCTTAATGAATAGAGATTGACGAACATATTCACCAGATATATGATGATAAGGATATCTATAATAAGGAGTGATACATTTGGCTAAATCCAATGCAAAAAAAATTCGTGAAAAATCTGTTCGTGAGGGGAAAAGAAATCCTGAAGCAAATCGAAGCCCTTTTATTTTCGCGGATATGAGGACAAGAAAAACGAAGACTAAAAAAGATTATCTATATTGTAAAAAATATAAGAACCAATCACTCAATCAAAGCAGTGATGGTTCTTATTTTTTACCCTTATTGAGCTTCAAGGTATTTTTCACGATATGATAAATAGTTGTGTAAATCTCCTTGGTAAATTAGCCTGTGAGAGGATGCTTCTTTAAGGTCTTGCGGAGTTATCATGCATAGATGCTTATTCGTTTCGAGGAGCCTTCCTTCCTTTAAAATCATCGCAACAAAATGAGAGCAAAAAAATGCATACTTTCTATGAATTTGTTTATTTAATGCGATAGCAAACAAGCCGATTAAGTTATATCTATATTTTTGCTGATTATCGTCTATTTCTTTTATCAATTCCACCATTCGATGATATTGATTATCCTTAACTGTAAAAACGTATAGCGCGCAAGATGCATTTCTAAAAAGCTCTGAACGAATATCTTCCTTTACAAAGCCGCCAATAAAGGGGTTTCTTGGACGTTTTCTTCCAAAACTGTATACCTCTGTCAACTCACTATCAAAGCTAATTGAAGCATGATTGAGGCATTCCTTCGTATATAATTTTATCATTCTAGTAAACAATGTTCCGGTATCGGTAAGCAGAAGATATACCCTTCTATCGCCCATAAATAACCCTCCTGCAAAATACTTCTCGGATAGGATTTTTTTGCCTGTATTCTATCCATCTGCTTCCATTTAATCAAACTATTTTCCATTCATAAAGACACTAGAGATTTAAATTTTTATAAGACTAGAGGCGTATTGACATTCTTCTAAATCCATTTTCATATCCATTATTATACAAAAATTATTGATCTTTGGGAATTAAAACATTTAGTCATTTTGGAATATTGAATATTTCTCCTTGCAGGATTAATATAATCTGTGATGGAATTTATTAATGAAACTTAATTTTCGAGGAGGCGTTTAAATGAGTCAGCTTTTAAAGCATTTTTTATCGCACCGTAACGTTACAAATGAATTAGTCAAAAAAATCGAGGAGTCTAATTACTCCTATAAACCAACTGAAACTTCAATGAGCACTGAAAAACTTGTTACACATATGTACACTTCCTATTATAAATTTATTAAAACGGTGAAGGTGGGAGATGGATCCCCTTTTATGGAGAAATTAGAGCATCCAGAATTTAATCTTTCACAATTAGGTGAACATTACACAGAATTATCAAAAGAGCTTCTCGAATCCTTGACAGAAGATGAGTTGAATCGTGATATCGATATGACAAAAATATTTGGAATGAATGTAACAGGCCACCAAATGGTGCAAATGGCAATTGAACACGAAATACATCATAAAGGCAACTTGTTTGTATATGTACGGGAAATGGGGCACATTGAGCTTCCACTATATATGAATGTAAAATAAAAATTATCGGAACGGACTTGCCTAATTGGAACTGCCCCACATCAAACTGGAGATTACAGTTTAATAAAGCAAGTCCGTTATTCTTCTATCAAACTTCTATAAATCTTTTAAACTGTTTTTTACTGTTTTCACAGCATTAATTAATTCTACAATCCCATCTAAATCTCCTTGGTTAAAAAGCTCTATAATTTTGCTGCCAACAATAACTCCGTCACAGTATTGAATTATTTCCTGTACATGAGTTGAAGTGGAAATACCAAATCCCGCTAAAACAGGCAAATTGCTTATGTTTTTTACTTTTTTCAAGTGCTGAAGAAGTTGTTCATTAAATCCTTGTCTTACGCCAGTAATCCCATTCACTGTAACTGCATATAGAAATCCCTTTCCCCTGTTAGCGATATTGTGAATCCGCTCAAGCGGGCTTGTTAAAGAAACAAGTCTTATTATCTCAATACCCGCTTTATCCGCATGGCCAGCAATAATATCCTCCTCTTCAACTGGCAAATCGGGCAGAATCAATCCATCTACTCCAGCTCGAAAGCTATCTTCAATGAATTTTGGTATTCCATAAGCCAATATAGGATTCATATAGGTCATGATGATTAAAGGAATATGAACAATGGGGCGAATTTCTCCTATGGTCTGTATGACTGCTTTTAATGTTGTGCCATTTTCTAATGCTCTTAATCCAGCTTGCTGAATAACGGGTCCATCTGCAACGGGATCTGAGAAGGGTATGCCGATTTCAATCGCAGTTGCACCTGCTTTTTCTAAAAATGTTATGCGCTCAGGTAAAGATTGTAATCCTCCATCACCTGCCATAACATATGGAACAAACGCCTTCCCATTATTATTTTTCAATTCTTGCATAACCTTATGAATTCGGGTCATTACTCATTACCCCCTAATCTTGCTCTCACTGTTTCTACATCCTTATCTCCTCTGCCAGATAAACAAATCACAACTCCATCATCACGATTCATTGTAGGTGCTAGCTTTAGTGCGTAGGCAATCGCATGGGAGCTTTCCAAAGCAGGAATAATTCCTTCTAATTGACAAAGCAGCTTTAAAGCTTCTAATGCTTCTTCATCTTTAATGGATTCATAATGTACTCTGCCAATATCCTTTAAATGACTATGTTCAGGTCCTACGCCAGGATAATCAAGTCCAGCTGAAATAGAATGTGCTTCTTGAATTTGTCCGTTCCCATCCTGAAGTAAATACATCATTGCTCCGTGCAGAATACCTGGTTTCCCCTTTGTCATGGAAGCTGCATGCTTATACGTATCAATCCCTAATCCAGCTGCTTCTACACCAAATAATCGAACTGTTTCATCCTTAATAAATGGATAAAACATTCCCATAGCATTACTCCCACCTCCGATACAGGCAACAACCGCTTCAGGAAGCTTACCTTCTTTCTCAATAAATTGCTTTCTTGTTTCATATCCGATTACACTTTGAAAATCACGAACAATCATTGGAAAAGGATGTGGGCCCATAACTGACCCTAGAATATAATGAGTATCTTCTACATTTGTTACCCAGTAACGAAGAGCTTCATTAACTGCATCTTTTAATGTAGCACTCCCTGAATTTACACTTATTACCTTTGCACCTAGGAGCTCCATTCGAAAAACATTCATCTGCTGTCTATGAATATCCTCAGCTCCCATATAAATCATGCATTCTAAGCCTAGCAGTGCACAAGCAGTGGCAGTTGCAACTCCATGCTGTCCGGCTCCAGTTTCCGCTACGACCTTCCTTTTCCCCATTCTTTCTGCTAATAGAGCTTGCCCTAATGAATTATTAATTTTATGTGCACCAGTATGATTGAGATCCTCCCGCTTTAAATAAATTTTTGCCCCCTTCAAATGCTCCGTTAAGTTATGGGCAAAATATAATGGGGTTTCGCGACCAACATAGTCTTTCAAGAGTCCATGAAGACTCCTTTGAAAGGATGGATCTGCCATCGCTTTTTTATATTCGATTTCTAATTCAAGAACAGCCTGCATTAATGTCTCTGGAACATACCTGCCTCCGTATGCACCAAAATGCCCTCGTTCATCAGGCAATGTGTAAGTTAATGACGTCATAATACTTCCTCCTTAAGTTTTTTAGCCCTTTCTATAAAGCCATTTATTTTTGCTATATCCTTTTTTCCATTTGTTTCAACCCCACTGCTGACATCGACCATGTGTGGGTCGGTTATTTCAATGGCTCTCAAAATATTTTCACTCGTTAAACCGCCAGCAAGTATGATTTTCTTCCCCTCTAATTGAACATTGTTAAGAATGCTCCAATCAAAGGCGACTCCGTTTCCTCCATGGTATTTGCCTCTCGGACTGTCCAATAGAAAATATTCACATGAGAAATGTTTCATTTGCTGTAAATCAGCGGTTGTTTTGATGCTTAACGCTTTTATCACTGGGTTAGTAAACTGTGTGCAAAATTCAGGTGTTTCATCTCCATGAAGCTGAATGACATTAATGCCAGTTTCATTCACTATATTTTGAATAACTTCCACTACCTCATTTACAAACACTCCAACCTTTAATACTTTTTTGGGTAGCTGTAAGATGATTTTTTTTGCCATTTCGGGAGATATTCTTCTTTTGCTATCAGCAAATACAAAACCTATTGCATCCGCTCCAGATTGGACGGCAAATAATGCCGTTTCGAGATCTGTAATGCCACAAATTTTTACTTTCATTTGTCCTACACCTCTTTTGAAATGCTATTCAATAATTTTTCATTTCACTTATTAATGATTCTAAGTTACTCGCTTGCATAAAAGCCTCACCAACGAGAATCCCATTCACACCAGCATTTATCACTCTTTGGACATCCTTTTTAGTTCTAATGCCACTCTCACTAATAAGAAAGGCACCAGCTCTTTTGATTTTAGGGCCAAGTCTCTCTGTCACCGCCAAATCAACTGTAAATGTTTTTAAATCTCGATTATTTACTCCAATTATTCTTGCACCAGCCTGTAGAGCTTTATAAAGCTCATCCTCGTTATGAACCTCCATTAGCACTTCCATCCCATTGTTAACTGCAAAAGTGTAAAGCTCCTTTAATCTTCCTTCATTTAGTGCAGCTGCGATTAATAGGATTATATTAGCTCCTGCAGATTTCGCCTTTACAATCTGAACCTCATCAATGATAAAATCTTTACACAAAACTGGGGCATTAACCGCTTCTCGAATAGAATTTAGATCTGCGAAGCTTCCTTTAAAAAATGGTGTATCGGTTAATACAGAAATTGCATCTGCGCCATATTTAATATAGGAAAGGGCTTGGGAAACAGGATCTAATTCGGTGTTAATATCTCCTTTTGATGGAGACGCCCTCTTGAATTCTGCAATAATCGCTATTTCTTTGCCTGTTTGTAGCCGCTCCAAGAAGGAGCATTTCTTTCTTGAAGGGGAATTAGGCACGACCAACGCTTCCTTTTTCAGTGTTAAAATTTCATGTTTTTTTTGCTCTAAAATTTTATCAAGAATTGTCGCCATTTAGATCACCCCCTGCTGGGAGGATTGACTTAATTTTATTAGCAGTTCAAGTTTTTCCAATGCCACACCAGAGTCGATAACCTCTTCCGCAATTTTTACACCTTGTTGGATCGTTCGTGCCTTCCCGCCTGTAAAAATGCCAATCCCAGCATTAAGAAGGACTGTGTCTCTGAACGCACCCTTTTCCCCCTTTAAAACCTTCAGCAAAATTTCAGCGTTATCTTTTGAATCTCCACCTCTAATGGCATCATTTGTGTAAGTAGGCAATCCAACATCATTCGGATGCAGAATTTTCTCTGTGATTGTTCCATTTTCAAGAATAGCAAGATGATTATCGCCTTGAAGAGATGCTTCATCCATATATCCAGCACCATTCAAAACGATTGCTCGTTTTCTGCCCAGTGTTTTTAATACTTCAGCAAATATCGCTGTCATATCTCTGCGATAAATACCCAGCACCTGTGATTCCAACCTGACTGGATTTGTAAGCGGACCGATTAAATTGAAGGTTGTCGGAATCCTTAAATCATTCCTTACCTTCATAATTTTTTTGATACGTGGATGAACATTTGGAGCGAATAAAAAGGCGATTCCAATATCCTCGAGGATTTCTTCTATTCTTTCTGGTGACAAATTCAAGTTCATTCCGATATGCTCTAAAACATCTGCACTCCCCGTCCTGCTTGTTATGCTCCTGTTTCCATGTTTGGCCACTGGGATTCCGGCTCCTGCTATAACAAACGTAGATGTTGTACTGATATTAAAGCTTTTAGAACCATCTCCCCCTGTTCCACAATTATCCAAAACATTCGGAATCTTTTTGTTAAATTTATGGGACTTCTCCTGTATTGCCTTCGCGATCCCTGCAATTTCCTCTACTGTTTCTCCCTTAATAACGAGACTCATCATAATCGCAGCAATTTCACTATCTGTTACATCATTTTCTAAAATATGATCCATTGCTTCCTTCATTTCTAACTCTGATAAAGATTTACGATCTGCTAAACGCTTTAGTATGTTTTTCATGATTTCTTTCCCTCCTAACAATAAGTAAAAAGTTTGCTAACATACGCTTACCTAGATCTGTTCCAATTGATTCAGGATGGAATTGCAGACCGAAAACAGGATAAGTCTCGTGTCGAATTGCCATAATTTCATTGTCATCCATCGATTTAGCAAGAACTTTAAAACTCGCTGGCATGGTCCCTTTTGCAATAACGAGCGAATGATAGCGCATTACAGTGATAGGCTGAGGCATGTATTCAAATAATTCCGAACCGGTATGCTTTATGTTTGAGATTTTGCCATGCATAATCCTTCTTGCCTTATCTATTTTCGCACCAAATGCATATCCAATTGCTTGATGTCCTAGGCAAATTCCTAATATCGGTATTGATTGATGGAAAGATTCAATAATTGCTAGACATTGACCAGCATGCTCTGGTCTACCTGGTCCAGGTGATAAAACGATCGCATCAGGCTTTAGGCTCGTAATTTCTGCCAGAGAGATCATGTCATTGCGAACAACCTTCACTTCCTCACCTAGCTCGCCAAAATATTGATAGAGATTAAAAGTAAAGGAATCATAGTTATCAATAAGTAATATCATCTTGTTCCTCCAAAAAAGATTTTAGTTTATGAATCGTCTCTTCATACTCTTTCTCTGGGATGGAATCATGCACGATTCCCGCCCCTGCTTGAATATAGGCTTTCTGATCCTTCACTAGCATTGTTCGAATCGCTAGTGCAAAGTCCATATTTCCATTTGCTGAAAAATATCCAATAGCCCCAGAGTAAACCCCTCTTTTCACATCCTCCAATTCATTAATTATTTCCATTGCTCTAATTTTCGGAGCACCTGACACAGTACCCGCTGGTAAACATGCGATCAAAGCATCAATGGCACTATAAGGTTTTTTTAATTTTCCGCTTACTTCTGAAACTAAGTGCATCACATGTTTATATTTTTCAATTTGCATTTTCTTCTCAATTTGGATGGAACCAAACTCACATACGCGCCCTATATCATTTCTGCCAAGATCTAAAAGCATGCGGTGCTCAGCAAGCTCCTTTTCATCTTGTAGTAAATCCTTCTCTAAGTCGCTGTCTTCCGTTTCGGTTTTTCCTCTATGCCTCGTACCAGCAATCGGGTTAATGGCCACTTTATTGCTATTCACTTTTATTAGGCTCTCAGGGGATGCACCTGCAATTTTATAGTCTTCAAAATCTAAATAATACATATATGGTGATGGATTTTTGACTCTTAGCTTTCTGTAAAATTCAAATGGGTCTCCTTCTAAAGTGGCTTGAAGCCTCTGAGACAGTACTACTTGAAAAATATCGCCCTCCAAGATGTGCTCTTTTGCCTTTTTAACCTTTTTAATAAAATTCTCTTTACTCATTGAAGCTTGAAAGGCAGACAAAGCAGCTTTTCCAGAATTACTATTTGTGAAATCATTAAAAATTTCTGCACTGCGTTTTTCCAATCTCTTTTCGAGTTCCATTCTTTTTCTCTTCAATGGGATAGCCACTAAATAAACCTTTTGTTCAAGATGGTCATATACAACGGCCTCCTCGAAAAACATTAGGTGCACATCGGGTATTTTTAATTCATCTTTTGGCGGCTCACCTATATTTTCATATTGTCTAATGACATCGTAGCCAATAAAACCAACCGCCCCTCCACAAAACGGAAATTGCTCTAATGCATGTAAATGATCTTCGGGCAATAATTTTTTTAATACTTCCAATGGTTTTTCATGAATCATTTCTTTTTCATTTCCCGAAATAACGAAGGATGAATTCCCCTCCCCAATCAACTCAAAAGTTGGGTCTGCACCAATAATAGAAAATCTGCCAGACCTTTCATGTTTTAAAGAGCTTTCGAGGAGGAACTTTTTCTTGCCACTTAATCGTTGAAAGATAAGGATTGGAGTCAATGTATCTCCTTCAAGTTCCTTTATTAACATTTGATCTTTCGTTTTCATGATTCTTCCCTCCTTAAAATAAAAAAAGTCCTCTATACACACATAAATAGTGTGTATAGAGGACGAATCCGCTGATCGTGGTGCCACCTCAAATTTAGAGCAATAAAGTCTGCTCCCTTTTTCGGATACGGATTGTAGCAATCGATATCCTATCCTTATAACGGTGGAATTCCGTGCTTCCCTACTCTCCTTCAAGAAGCCTCTCGTAAGTCCATTCCATTTGCCCTCGTCGTACCGGCTCTCACCTAACCCGGCTCTCTGAAACGATTAGAAGCAATGTACTACTCTTACTCAACGATTTACTATTAAAATTATTGAATAACAAAAAGGGTTTCCCGTCTAAAAAGGACGAGAAACCCGTGGTGCCACCTTCATTAGCTAAATAAATTAGCTCACTTAACAGGTATCGAAATGAAAATCATTTGAATACCTGTCTCTTGTAACGATGAGACTGTTCGCCAAAGCCTACTTATTATAGAGGTTAGTGGTTAGACGAGTGAAAAACTCTAAATAACTCATTTCAATAAACCTCAATAAATTTCGGTTTGGGGCTCCGAAGTCCATTCACTTATGCGCACACACTGATTCACACCAACCATCAGCTCTCTTAAGAGTTCGTATAGGCTACTCCTCTTCATCAACGCCTTACTTAATATTGATATTTATAGTATTCTAAATTTTATAATAAGTCAATATGGATAAATATTCTTTTTTAGTGATTTAACGCTTTAGTGAATTTAGTTTTCCAGTCTTCTGCTAGCTCCTCTAGCTGAATGAATTCTTCAATCGCTTTTCGATTTTTTCGATCATGGAACATTAAATGATTCCCTGTGAGGACTGAAAATTTTTCCTGTTTTCGATCGATTAACTCAAAATTTGAGTCTATATCAACAATGCCTTCTTCAATAACTCTAAATAAATAACCAGTAAATCCAGTCTCAACAACTCTTCTCAGTAATTGATCCACATCATTATGTTTTGAGATTGCTGCGCAAGGTATACGACCTTGTGTAACTTGAACAATTGCCTTACCTAATGAAAAAATATCTCCTATATAAACATCTTTTTCTAACATATTCTGTACACAAATATTCTCGCCAAATGCCGGTGATTCCAATGGTTTGTTAAATTCTTTTTCCCAAAACTCGTAATGTTCATAAGGATATAAGCAAACGGCTCTATCCGGTCCGCCATGAAACTCTCTATTTGCAACTGCATCGCCAATAAATCCTTCCTTTGTCAGCATCACTTCTTCTACCAGTTTTTTTCTAATAGCAGAGTTAACCGTCATCCCATTCCATCTATGTAAATTCGGCCTTCCAATATTTAATGTAATAATCTTCCTCTCCATCTCTTTCACCTCGAAAAAATATTATTCCCTATATTATCCTTTATAGAAATAGGTAGTCAATCATTTCTTTTTTTAAAATTTCCATAAATAGTTCGTTCTATTTTCACATAATAAAACAAATATTATTATTAAGTTTGATTATATTTAAGGGATGGGAGCATTAAATGGAGCATGTTGAGAAATTAAAATTTGGAAGCAAAAATGCAGATAAAAAAAGGTCTAGAGATAATGTTCAAAAGCAAAAATGGGCGATTCTTTCACTCGCTTCCATACCACTCGTCATGACACTTGGTAACTCTATGCTTATTCCAGTTTTGCCAGAAATGGAGAAAAATTTAAATATCACTCCATTTCAAACAAGTATGATATTAACAGTTTATTCAGTAGTTGCAATTATATTAATTCCTGTTGCTGGGTGCTTATCCGATCATTTCGGAAGGAAAAAGATTATTATTCCTAGCCTCATTATTGCTGGTATCGGTGGCATTGTATCTGGATGGGCTGCTTGGAAAATAGATGACGCCTATTGGATTATTCTTTGTGGAAGAGCATTGCAAGGTGTAGGCGCAGCTGGAGCTGCACCTATCGTTATGCCTTTAATTGGGGATATGTTTAATAATGATGATGAAATTAGCAGTTCACTTGGGATGATAGAAACTTCTAATACATTTGGTAAAGTATTAAGTCCAATACTTGGAGCCTTTCTAGCTGGATTCATTTGGTATTTACCATTTTTTGCGTTTCCAGTGTTTTGTGGAATCTCCATTTTGCTTGTATCCCTTTTAATCAAAGCACCTAAAGAACGACAGGTGCCCATTCCATTTAAGAAGTTTTTGCAAAATATAAAAGACACCTTTATCCACAATGGAAAATGGCTATATGCCATCTTTATTATTGGGGCAATTATGATGTTTGTCCTCTTTGGAGTTCTTTTTTATTTATCTGATGTACTCGAAAAAACGTATGATATAAAAATTATTAAAAAAGGGTTCCTTCTTGCTGTTCCGCTTGGAGCATTGTGCCTTGCTTCCTTTATTACAGGAAAAGTGATTAAAGAAAATAAGGTCTTAATGAAATGGATCATTTTTGGAGGTTCAACTCTAACATCTATTGCCGTTGCTATTCTAAGTTTTTCGGACGGTGTGTGGTTCATGATCATATTATTCATTTTTGGGGGAATCGGTATTGGTGTTGCTTTACCGTGTTTAGATGCATTAATTACTTGTGGAATTGAGAAGGAAGAAAGAGGAACCATAACGTCTATATATAGTTCGATGAGATTTATCGGTGTTGCTGCAGGACCTCCGACTGTAGCAATATTGATGAAGAACGCTGAAAATTCCCTTTTTTATGTACTAAGCGGCCTAACTGCCATAGCGATCATTGCAACATTTATGGCTATAAAGCCTGATTGAGATAATATAATTCTAGATGACTTTCCGACACATATATGGTATCCTAATGGTGAAGAATCATTTATTAGAAAAACCTAAATAGTAAAAAAAATGACCGCAGGTGTTGGCGCACCCACGGCCACTTGCAATAGTCGTTCCTTTAGGGGATCGGCCAGTACAAAGACTAGACCTCTCCTCAATTATCAGGTCAAGGGAGGTCTATTTTTTGTGGTTAAAAGACAAGACAGCAATAATTAAACTCGAAAATGAAATCATGATCATGATCGTTTCGAATACTGTCATAGGCATCACCCCCTTTCAACGGGGTTAGCCGACCACCCTTACCGAAAACTCCCTATTGCTTCTTCATTATACCATATCGTTGTCCACAAGAAAGAACATGCGTTCCATTTCAGGCAAAATGATCCTTCCAGCCTATATATCGTGATGTTAGACTACTGCTTTTGCATTATAAATATTTGAAAATTCTTTATTTCATGTTTGAAACGAAATAAAAAACCACCTAATCAGGTGGAAATATAATTATTCCTTTATCCTCTGTTTTGTTGGATCACAGTCGGGTTTTTCTAAGTTAGTTGATTCGGCGAGCTTCATTAAATAATAGCATTCCTCTCTAAACATATGATCAGCCATTAATGCTGCAAATGTTCCTAAAGCCTCTTTACTAAGTTCTAATTCCTCAATTTCATTTAAAAAATTCATGAAAAGCTTCATTTCAATTGAAATATCTTTATTAAATCTTTCCAAAGCAGGGAATGATTTAATATTTGAACGAAGAAATCCCGCCATTTCAACTGCTTTTATATAAAATGATTCAAAATCCTTTATAAATTTATCGCTCCTATTTTTAATTTTCATTTCAATTTGATCCATATTATGTGAAATTGCACTTGCATGACCAGCGGCATCCAATAACCAAATCAAATGATGATGGAGCTCATGAAATACAGGAGGTGTCTCACCTTTCTTTAAATATTTTAAAATAAGTAAATATTCTTCCACTTCATTAACCATATGATTCATAAATGTTGGACCAAGATGAATCTTAATTTGTCCAACAAGATGGCGTTCAAGTATCTTTAGCTTAAAATCCCTAATTTTCTTTGCTTCTTCATCTGCCTTCATACTAAGCTCTACTAGGTTTTCTACTTCAACCCTGGTAAGAAGAGAGTCAAACACCTGAATAAAATAAGTCGCTTCATCTATTAATTCTTTTTCTTTTGGGGCGAGTGAATCATAAATAAATCGGGCATGATCTCCTAACACTTGCAGCCAAAATCCATGTTCTAATTTAGCAGCTTTTTCAAAGCTAGCAGCCAAACAATCTCCTCCCTATATCCTTTTCTCATAAAAGCTTATCAGTAACATCTAACTTTTATGACATAAAAAAGGAACTCCGCTTCCGTTACTAAACGGAAGCCTAGAGTCCCATGGTTTAAAAATTAATGGCAGTCATCTGTTCATTTAATATCTCAGCTTCATATCCTTTTGACTTTAAATATTCCAATAATGCTGGCAGATGTTCAGCTGTTGTTTTTCTATCATGCAATAAAATAATTATTGGTTTATCACGGTATGGGTAATTCTCTATTTGATAAATAACGTGGGAAACATATTCCCCATTTTTATATTTCCAGTCCTCGCTATCAACTGTCCAATCCCATAATTGAAACCCTGCCGTTTCAACTGCCTGTTTATAGGAAGGCTTCATATAAGGTGCAGAACCATATGGTGTTCTAATTAGATGTGTAACTTCGCCAGTGAGATTCTTCAATGTTGCTTGTGCCTTTGTCATCTCATCAACTACTGTTTTTTCCGAACTATAAATTTTCGAAGTATTATGTGTTACACCGTGTAATGCCGGAATATGCCCATTGTTAATAATACTCTTTACTTCTTCTGGATATGTTCTCATATTAGGTTCAAGCATGAAAAAGGTTGCTTTCATTCCATAAGAACTAAGCGTTTCTAGAATATCATTTGTATATGCCGATGGCCCATCATCAAAGGTGAGATATACTTTTTTCAATTCATTTTGCTGCTTAATTGTTTGCGTTTGTTTATTTCCCTTATTTGAAGACTCAGTCGTATTAGAATTACTAACTCCAGCTGTTTTATCTACTGTTTCCTTTTTAACTATTTGCTTTTGAGATTCTATATTCGTTTCTTTACCCTCGTTAATTTTTTTATCCTTTTCAACTTTTATTTGCTTATTATTATTATTATTGATTCTGCGAAAATAGTTATGTATAGGACCATTCATTTCATCATATTGTTGAAAATTCTTGTTTGTCATTAATGAATACATAATGTTAATTGGCTGAGTCAAACTAGAAACTGCTAATGTTTCATTCTTTTTGCTAGAATCAAAATTTACTAAAACTAAAGAAGTACACACCATCATAGAAAGCATCAGTTTTGTTCTTGTTTTGATAGATTTTCTTTTTCGTTTTCTTCTCACGAGGGTTCACCTTACCATTTCTTGACCATACTTTGTTGTAAAAAAAAACAAACATTAATTTAGGAATTTTTATAAAAGCATTGATTATTAAAGGAAAGCATCGCAGATTATTTCTGAGGTTATCTCTGCCTTTTTCATTCAGAGGATTGTGGAGTGAATCAGGCATTTATTTGATTTTCATGCTTTCATTAATTAGACGAATTAGATGTAAAAAAAGTTGTCATATTTCTTTATAAATCTACAAATCTTTTTATATTTCGCTATAAAACTACCCTTCCTTTTAAGAGTAACTAATCTCAAAATCATTTTCAAATCTTTCCAGGCTTTTTAATGGATTTTTTTAACTTTCTATATAATTTTTTCGTTATTATTTTTTCTATTATTCTAATAAAACTATTTACTCTTAAAGTTCAAATATGATAGATTCAAAAACAACAACATATAGTGTTTTTCAATTAACTTAACACTATATGTTGTTTTTGTGTTTTATTTCCAATCAATCCAAAACCTTATAATCTTATGTGCTTACATGAGCGGATATTTTTCATCTGATTTTTTTTAACTTAAATTGCATGAAAAGAAGGACAGTCTCATCGATCACGACTATTTGTAAATTGATCATACAGTTGTATGATCAATTCCTTAAATCCAGGTGTACCATTGAGGCTTTCTTTGGGAAAATACGTTCCGGCATAAAAAGGCTTCTGATCTGGTGTCAAAAACACACTTAATGGCCAGCCACCATGGCCAGTCATCATCTCGCAAACATTCATATAAATTGAATCGATATCTGGCAGTTCTTCTCGGTCTACTTTAATTGTAATAAAACGTTCATTTAAAAGCCTAGCTGTTTCATCGTCTTCGAAGGATTCTTGTTTCATGGCGTTGCACAAATGACATTCACTATAGCCAATACTAACAAAAACGGCCTTCCCTTCTCTCTTAGCTTTTTCAAACGCCTCTAGTGACCATTCAAGCCAATTTACAGGATTCTTTTCATATTGCTTTAAATATGGGCTTTTGGATTGCACTAACCAATTATATGTAGGTGAATACCGATCCTCAGATAAGAAAGACTGCATTAGCCACACTCCTAAAAATTAGAATTGGGAGAACGACAACCATTCCCAACAGCAAACACTTTTATCTAAATTTGACACATATATCATTTCCATCATAGAAAGAAAAAACACGCAATGGAACGATTAATATCTCAAAATAAATATCAAAAAAACAGAGAGCCACCTTAAGCTCTCTGTCTATATTATTCTATTAAACTAAGAATACCCACAGAATCATCGTTACAACTATCGTTACAAGACCTTGTAACAATGTAGCCATTGTTTGTGCTTTATATGCATCTTTCACTTTCAAACCACTAAATTCGGTAACAACCCAGAAGAAACTATCATTCACATGACTGACTGTCATTGCACCTGCACCAACTGCCATGACAACTAAGGCTAGAGGGACAGCACCTTCTATTCCCATTGTTGGCAGTAATGGAGCAATGAGAGAAGATGTAATAACAAGAGCAGCAGTAGATGAACCTTGTGCTGATTTTAAAGCTGCTGCAATAATGAAAGGAATCAGTAAGAATAAAGCACCGCTAAATGAATCGGCAAGATTCCATCCTTGAATCATTTCAGAAATGCCTGAGTTTTTGATCACCGTACCAAAAGCACCACCAGCTCCAGTAATGAGAAGAATAGGAGCTGCATCTAATAAGGCTTCTGCCACCCATTTTGTTAATGTTTCTTCATTAAATTTTGGCAATAAAGTAAGAGCCGCTATAACACCAGCCATTAATGCAATGACCGGTTGACCTAAGAAACTTAGGAAAGATCCTATATTTCCTTCTATTTTGAGAAATGAAACAACAGAACCAATTCCTATTAATATGATTGGTAATACAATTGGTAAAAAGGCTTTGAATGTCGATGGCATTTTACCAAATGAACGAACAATTTCATCGTAGTCTAATTCCTCGCCATCATCTTCCACTTCTATTTTACTAGCAACCTTTGTCGCCCAAAAATAACCGACAACGGTTGCAGGTATAGCTACAATTAAACCAATTAATATGATTGTCCCTAAGAAGCCATCTGCTCCAATATTCCCTGCAGCTGCAATCGGACCAGGTGTTGGCGGAACAAGTGTATGTGTTGCGTATAAACCAGTTGCAAGTGCAACAGACATAGAGGCTAGGGCAACTTTTGCTCGTTTCGCTAACGCCTTTCTTAAACTGTTTAAAATAACAAAGCCAGAGTCACAAAAGACTGGGATTGAAACAATGTAACCGATTAAACTCATCGCTAACTGTGGTCTTTTCGGCCCAACAATACGGAGCACAACTTCTGCCATCCGTAAGGCAGCACCAGACTTTTCCAAGATTGTCCCGATAATTGTTCCGAATACTATGACGAGACCAATACCACCCATTATTCCACCGAAACCTGTATTGATATTTTCTACAATTTTCATAAGCGGCATACCAGAAGCAAATCCTACAAACAATGCACCTAACATAAGTGAAAGGAAAGGATGCAATTTAAACTTAGTTGTGGCAACGATAATTAACAATACTCCAATGGCTATAACAAGAAATAACATTTTTTTCCTCCTGCTTTTTCTATTTTTGCAAACCTATCATATAAGTACGGATGACTTGCTCAGCTGTCTGCTCAAGCAGTTCAGCTCCTCTTGTCATGGCTTCTTGAAGAGTCATAGGGGCATTTACAATGCTATAAACACTGGTAATCCCATGCTGGTACAAAACTTCAATTCCTTGACCAATTGATCCAGTAAGAGCAAATACCGGGATTCCCTTCTTTTTAGCGGCCTCTGCCACTCCCATCGGTGTTTTTCCAGATGCTGTTTGGAAATCAATTTGTCCTTCTCCAGTAAAAACACAATCGGCACCAGCTAAATGTTCTACTAACTTTGAATATTCTATAACAATGTCAATCCCTCTTTTTGTTTTGGATGGAAAAAAAGCTTGGAAAGCTCCACCAATTCCACCTGCTGCGCCTGCACCAGGCTTCTCATGTAATCGAATTCCTGTCTTCTGTTCAACCAAATCCGCCCAATGAAGTAAGTTGTTGTCTAGAACCTCTACCATTTCAGGTGTAGCCCCTTTTTGAGGTCCAAACACATGAGATGCTCCGTCTTTTCCAACCAATGGGTTTTGTACATCTGTTGCAATCAAAAATTCACATTTGGCAATACGAGAATCAAAATGTTGGTCATTAATTTGGATAACTCCAGAAAGTTCTCCGCCTCCATAGCCAACTTGTTGATTATCTGAATCTAACAACTTCATACCTAAAGCTTGAAGCATGCCGATTCCACCATCATTGGTAGCGCTTCCACCAATCGCTAAAATAAATTTTCGCAACCCATCATCCAGCGCTTTTTTAATTAATTGCCCTGTACCGTATGTCGTAGCATCCATCGGATTGAGTTTTGTAGAATCAATAAGACATATGCCTGAGGCCCTTGCCATTTCGATTACACAAGTTTCCTCGTCACCCAATATGCCATAAGCTGCTTGAACAGGATCTTGTAATGGGCCTTTAACTGTTAATTCAACCATTCGGCCTTGAGTTGCCGCAACTAAGCTTTCCATCGTCCCCTCTCCACCATCTGCTACAGGAACGATAACTGTTTTTACTCCCTGTACTGCCTTTTTCACCCCTCTTTCAATTGCTTGTGCGGCTTCAAGTGCCGTCAAACTTCCCTTGAATGAATCGGGTGCAATGACTATTCTCATATCGCATGCCACCTTACTAAATAAATAATTTGCTTTGGACTTTGCAAATTGATCCAACGAATTGATCAGAATTTCAAAAAGCTAACATTCTTTTATATAACTAATTACAGAAAAATAATTTGTTATATAACACAACAATTCTTAATTAATATTATAATTACTTGAACTAGATTAATCATCGTTTAATATAAACAAAAAATAGTATTTTTTTATATGTTTTATTGTATATAATAGATAAAAATCACAATTATAAAGGATGTCCTTTATGTTAACGGTAAATATAGCAAAAGAAATCGTGAAGCAAACAATGATACGATTAAATCGAAATATTAATATTATGGATAAAACCGGAACCATTATTGCTTCCGGTAATTTAAAGCGAATGAATCAGGCTCATTTTGGTGCCATAGAAGTACTTCGAACAGGTAGACCGCTTATTATTCGAGAAATGGATAGGCATCACTGGGAGGGT
This sequence comes from Cytobacillus dafuensis, assembly GCF_007995155.1. Classification (NCBI taxonomy): domain Bacteria; kingdom Bacillati; phylum Bacillota; class Bacilli; order Caryophanales; family Bacillaceae; genus Cytobacillus; species Cytobacillus dafuensis. The sequence goes on from NZ_CP042593.1 coordinate 2,907,720, forward strand.
GCTTACCCTGGAATTAATCTCCCAATCCAATTTCAAAATCAAATAATTGGAGTAATTGGAATAACGGGAAATCCAGACGAAATTATGGAATTTGGAGAGTTAGTCAAAATGATTACTGAAATGATCATTCAGCATTCCTTTCTAACAGAACAGCTTGAATGGAAACAGCACTTAAAGGAATTAATATTTGAAGATTTAATTAATATTCCATTAAAAAGTGAAACTATTAATCAAAGACTACATTTAATTGAGAGTAAAATTGAGTCGCCTAATCAAGTAGCTGTCGTTGAATTAGATTTAAATGAATCAACAAAAAGTGATTTGCTTCAGCAATTTGAGGATTTTTTCCCTTTAAAACAGACGCTCATTGGTTTTTTAAGCGTTAATCGTATATTCATTTTAGCCTTGAACCTGCCTGAAGACTATTTAAGACAAAAATTGCTACAGATATTAAGTATCCTTAAGTCAAAAGGAATTGCTGTAAGAATTGGAATAGGGACTCCGGTTATAGATCAAGCACATATAAGATACTCCTATGATGAAGCATTATGCGCTTTAAAACTGGGAAGGAAAGAGCAGCCCTTAATTGCGTATAGTGAAATAGAAACGAAAGCACTTTTAGATCAACTTGATGCACGAGCAAAACAACAATTTTCTAATAGAGTTTTAGGAGATTTATCAGAAAAACTCATTGACACAATAGAACAATTCGTTGCACATAACCTTAACATTGGGGAATGTGCAAAAAATATGTATATTCATCGAAATTCGCTTATTTATAGATTAAAAAAAATCAAGGAAATAACAGGATATGATCCTCAATCCTTCCATGATGCAATGACATTACAGCTTTCAATTTGGATATGGCAGATGGAAGGAGAGGAATAAGAATTAGATGTGGAGATAGTAATAACTGCCTTCAGTTAAACTTCCCTGTTGATTTTCGCTGCAGGCACTTAGCGATCGCGGGCGGTCTGGAAGCCTCCTCGTCGAAGAGCGCTCCTGCGGGGTCTCCCTTTGACTCGCTTCTCCCGCAGGGGTCTCGCGCCTTCAGCTCCAATCAACAACAAAATAGCATTTTCAACACTAAGTTTTAACATAGTCAGTCATAAAAAAACACCTCCAATTGTTAGTTGTGTCTAACAATTGGGGTGAAGTTAAACTAATTATACTCACTCTTTTTTTATTCTTGTTTATTTTATATCCACCCTAACAACCTTGCAGTTTGTGCAATAATAAATGGTACAAGAATAGCGATTACTGTTGGAATGAGGAACGCAAGAAAAGTCCATTTCTTACTTTTGGTTTCTTTGTAAATATTAATTAATGTTGTTCCACATGGATAATGCAGGAGAGAAAATAACATCATGTTAAGCGCTGTTACCCACGTCCATCCTTGTTCAAGAAAAATATTCTTCAAGTCTACTAAGTTATCAACCTCTGTGAGAGCGCCAGTTGATAAATATCCCATCAAAAGGATTGGAAATACAATTTCGTTAGCAGGCATACCTAAAATAAATGCCAACATGATGTAACCATCTAATCCTAGCAATTGTCCGAACGGGTCCAAAAACTGAACCATATACATCAAGATACTTGTGTCACCAATGTATATATTTGCAATAACCCAAGTTAATATCGCTGCTGGAGCTGCTACCTTAACAGCTCTCACTAATACTGTCCATGATTTTGTAAGAGATGATCGGATTACCGTATCAAAGAACTTCGGACGGCGGTATGGAGGTAATTCCAACGTATAATGAGTAGGAACACCTTTAAGCGCTGTTTTTGAAAGAACCCATGAAACAAAGAAGGTGACTATAATTCCAAATAAGACCAGTCCGACTATTACCCCAGTTGTTACAAGCGATTTAAGTCCTCCAGTAAAATTTGCCGCCATAAAAAGAGATGCTAATACAATTAATGTGCCCCAACGTCCATTACATGGAACAAAATTATTCGTTAATATTGCTAGCATACGCTCTCTTGGCGATTCAATAATTCGAGTTGAAATAACTGCTGCTGCGTTACAACCAAACCCCATCGCCATTGTTAATGATTGCTTTCCATGGGCCCCTACTTTTTTAAATATCCGATCCATATTGAATGCGACACGTGGCAGATAGCCATAGTTTTCTAATAGGGCGAATGTTGGAAAAAAGATAGCCATAGGAGGAAGCATAACACTTATGACCCAAGTTGTTCCCCTATATAAACCTAATACCAATACACCATGAAGCCATTCAGGAGCATGAATAAAGGTAAAGAATGCAGTTATATAATTTTCCAACCATCCAAAAAACTCTGCGAGCATTGAAGATGGGATATTAGCACCTGCAATGGTTAGATAAAAAACAAGCCCTAGCATAACAATCATTATTGGGAAACCAAAAAGCGGAGAAGTAAATATCGCATCTAACTTTTCTGTCTTTGTATCACTTTTTGATTTTGAATAAGTGACCCCTTCTTGACACAATTGGCTACTTCTCTTATATAAATGATGAACAATCTCGTCCCTTAGCTTTGGTGAAGACAGTTGTTGTGCCTCAGAGTATAGCTGTTCGATATTCATTAGTTTTCTTTACCTCCTCCAATTGCAGACGATTTTTTATTTCATCTAGTAGCCTCTCATCCCCATCTAGTAATCTAAGAGAAACCCATCGTGACGATAAACGATCTCCTACCATTTCTCTTATATAGGGTTCGATTTTTTTTATTTGTTCTTCGATTTCATCGGAATATGTCATTTGAGTTGGATTACATTCAATGGCTCCATTTACAATCCGTTCAATCGTATCAAGTAATAGATCAAAACCTACCTTGTTACGAGCTGACAACTTAATAACTGGAACACCGAGTCTGTTAGTCAATAAACGCTCATTAATCTTAATCCCTTTTTTTTCTGCTTCATCGATTAAGTTAATACAAACGATCACATTCCTTGTCATTTCTAAAATTTGCAATGCAAGATTGAAATTCCTTTCTAATGATGTTGCATCTAACACGACAAGCGTTACATCTGGTCTTTCGAACACAATATAATTCCTAGCTACTTCTTCGTCCGTTGAATTTGAAAATAGAGAGTATGTGCCTGGAAGATCAATAAAATGATAAGTTTTTCCCTTAAATTGAACATTACCTTCTGCAAGCGAAACGGTCTTACCTGCCCAATTTCCTGTATGTTGTCTTAAACCAGTTAGGGCATTGAATAAGGTGGTTTTTCCAGTATTCGGGTTTCCAGCTAAGGCAATTCTAATTGGGTTCGTCATTGCTGATCAACTCGCCTTCAATTTTAGAACTTTCTTCTTTCCTTAATGCAATTGTTGTTTGACTCACTCGAAAAGCAATTGGATCTCCAAGCGGACTTTTCTTCAAAACTTCAATTATAGCTCCTGGTACAAACCCTAAGTCTAATAACCTTCTTCTCATTACACCTTCTAAAAATATATCAGTAATACGGATGAAATCACCTTTTTTCCCTTGATATAAGGTCAACCTCTTGGTCGAACGCATGTTTTTTTCACCCCTGCCTTTATTTTTCCCTAACGCAACTTTTAGTATAATAATATGAATATATTTTTATATTGTCAATGGTATTAACTTAATTCATTAATAATTTTCAAAAAAATTACACTCAATATAGATGCTACAAGACTGCAATCGCTTAGCCTACAAAAATCGCGTATTGTTGGTGGTCCCCCTTCATATATTTTCACTAGCTCCCTCCTCTTTCCTCATTTTTTTCGTACTGAAAATGATGGAAAACGACTTGCAATAAATATAAATATGGTAATTGGAACTAGTGTTAATCCATTGACCATTAGAAATCGCCAAGTGAAGTGCTTATAAGTTGAATCGATAAAACTGTTAGGAATGTACCAAATCATAACCATCAGCCAAACAAAAGAGAAAATATGCAGGAATATGACAGCTTTCATGTAACCCTCCGTAAATTCATTATTATACGAATGATTTCCCAAACCCCTGTTTTTATTCATTAAGGCATATAATTGAATGAAGTCGGTTATGTTATGCATTAGAGGTGAATGGAAATGAAAGCCTATCTTCCTGGACGTATGATTAGTAATAAAGAAGGAGATATACGTTCAATCAAAGAAGTAATGCAAAATACGGTTGATTTAATTATCAAAAACATTCCATTGAGTGAGAAAAATTCAAAAAAACCTCATTTTATCACTGTTTTGTATCTATCAAATTTAGCAGATCCAACTCCAATTTTTGATAAACTATTACAACTAAAATTGGAGAATAACACGCATTATGCTATTGAAGAAAATGTTATAGAAGAAATGTTAAAAATAAAAAATACAACTCAAGTAAAAACAGTAGGAGACGTAGTTGATCAATTAATTTATGGAGCTACAGTATTTTTATTTTCAAACCAAATAGGAATATCGATTGACTCCTTAGACATAGAGACACGTTCCATAAAGGAACCCGATAATGAGGTAACTGTAAAAGGTCCACATGACGGCTTTACCGAGTCATTACAAAATAATATCGGATTAATTCGATTTCATTTACCTACCCCCAAACTAAAAATTGATTATTTACACTTAGGCAAGGTAAGCAAACAAAAAATCGCTATTGTTTCGGTAACTGACTGTGTAGATCCACAAATTCTAGCTCAAGTGCATCAGAAAATTAAAAATATCCAGCTTGATGCGGTTTTAGATAGCCATTATCTATCGGAAAGCTTAACTGACTATAGACAAACCATTTTTCCATTAACCGAATCAACAGAAAGACCAGATCGGGTCGTTGAGTCATTAATATATGGAAGGATAGCCATTCTTGTTAACGGTTCTCCTTCAGTCGTTCTTATTCCTTATGTTTTCCTTCAGACTTTCCAATCTAGCGAGGATAACTATTGGCATTATTTTGTTTCTTCTATATTACGCGTTACCCGGTTGATTTGTGGACTCATTACGCTATTTTTGTCAGGATTTTTTATTTCAGCCGTTAGCTTTCATCATGAGTTTCTTCCAACTGCTTTTTTATTGAGCGTCGCACAAGGGCGGGAACCTATTGCCTATCCAGTTATTGTTGAGGTTTTGATGATGGAAGTAACATTTGAAATTTTACGAGAAGCAGGAGTTCGCTTGCCTCGTCAAACTGGACAAGCGGTTAGTATCGTAGGTGCTCTTGTATTGGGACAAGCAGCGGTTCAGGCTGGAATTATTAGTCCCATAACAGTTATTATCGTTTCTTTATCAGGTATTTGTTCTTTTACCCTTACTGCACAAAATGCTGGATATGCCCTTCGTATGCTTAGATTTTTAGTTATATTCTCTTCAGGATTTCTAGGTTTTATTGGTTTGGTATTTGTGGGCATGTTAATTCTTATACATTTGGCTTCTCTAAATTCCTTTGGTGTGCCGTATCTTCATCCATTTCGTTTTTCTCAATTAAAGGACTTGCTGATGCGTCGCCACATGAACAGGAAAAAGAATTCATATTTCACAAAATGAATGCACATCGAATAAGGAGTTTGACATATGGAAGGATCCCAGATTTCAAACAGACAACTCATGATTTTGATTACTCTAATTACAGTCTCTTCACCTATTTTTTTCTTACCCGCAGAGGTAACGAAGGGAGCGGGAAGAGACGGATGGTATATGGTTATTTTTTCAGGCTTAATAGGGATGTTCATTGTCATGATATTTGTATCGCTTGTACGGATATTCCCTAAAAAAAGTCTAGTTCAAATAAATCAAGAAGTTTTCGGGAGGTTCTTAGGGGGAATTATTAATGTAGTGATGCTTTTTTATTTCGTAGATTTAGGTTCATGGGTTTTACGTGAGTTCGTAGAATTTTTATTGGCCAACATTGAACCTTCAACGCCGTTATTCGTTTATCTAATAATCGGGATGGTCATGTCTGCCTATACTATATTTTGTGGACTAGGAACCTTTGTACGTGTCTCAGAAGTTATTTTTCCAGTTGAGCTCTTAACATATATTAGTATTGCCCTTCTGACTTTAAATTTAGTTCACTTTGAATACCTCCTTCCAGTTTTAGAAAATGGTTTGATTAAGCCCCTGATTCATTCTGTTCCCACCATTACATTCTTTGGAGATATAGTGTGTATTTCCATGTTGATAAATTATGTAAAAACAACGAAGCGTACATCTTTATTTGCAATAGCTGGGATGGGGGTTACTGTTTTTTTATTCTTATTAACCGTGTTAAGTTCCATTTTAGTAATGGGAGCTGAAGCCACCTCAAAAGAAACATATCCTATATTTTCGTTAATTTCAAATATAAGTATAGGCGGTGTCATTGATCGGTTTGATGTAATAGTCGTTTCTTTTTGGATGATAGGTCTGTATGTAAAAATAACATCGTATTTGTGGGCAAGCACAGAAGCTGCGTGTCAAATTTTTTCTATTAGAGATCGTCGATATATAATTTTCCCCATTGTGTTAGTCTATATTGTTTCTGCACGATATAAGGTTGATGGATATACAGATCTGACTACATTTTATTCTGAGCATGGGATGTATTTCTTAACATTTCAGGCATTGGTTCCGCTGCTCATCCTGCTTTTTGCCCTTATAAAACAAAAGTGGAAACGAAATAAAGTAGTTACTTCATAGAGAACTTTGTTAGGGGGTACCAAAATGAATTCGCGCAAGTATAATTGGGTATATATTCTATTATGTACCATTGTACTAACAGGCTGCTGGGGACATCAGGAAATAAACGAAGTAATATTGGTACAAACTACAGGAATTGATAAGGGAAAGAATAACAAAGTAAAGCTTACGATTGAATTTTTGAAAATAACCGGTTCTTCTCAAGGTCCATCCGGATTGATGGGAAAAAAGTTGTATCTTAGTCAGGATGGAGATACCTTGTTTGAAGCAGCAAGGAAATTAAGAGAAAAATCATCTCGTTCGGTCTTTTGGGGGCATTCTAGTGTCATCATTTTTGGAAAAGATGTAGCTGAAGAAGGACTTAAAAAACAAGTGGATATCCTATATCGCCAAAGACACTTTCGCCAATCAGCACTTATTTTTGTTGCTTCTGGAAGTGCTGAAGAAATTATTAAATCTAAAGTTGTCCAAGAAAACTTGGTCTCTACCAGTTTGAAAGGATTGATGAAATCACAAAATCTTACTAGTACAATAAAAAAAACAACGTTACAAACGGTCTATTCTGATTTAGTAAATGAATATAGAGAATTAACAATCCCTGCGATTTTTATAAATAGTAAAACAGAAAAAGGGCTTTTAAAAACAACTGGATTATATGGATTTAGAAATGATCGCTTAGTATCTTTTATCGATGCTTCTTTTACCAAACAATATCTTCGCTTAATAAATGAAGCAAAATCAGCTGTAGAAACTTTGAATGAAGGTAAAGGTAAATTTATAACATTTGAGAACTTAAATAGTCACACCAATATTGAACCTTCCCTATCACAAGGAAAACCCGCGATATCCATAGAAATATTCGCTAATTTTAATATTGCGGATGTACATGGAGATTTTAATGAGATTACACCTGCAAAAATTGCTAGTTGGGAAAAAAAGTTGAATCAGAAAATAAAGAAAGAAGTAGAAGAGTTTTTGGATTATACAAAAACTGAAAACTTAGACCTAATTGGTATTGGAGAATCAATCCATAGGAAATACCCTGAAAGATGGAAGAAAATAAACAAAGACTGGAAAAATCTTTATCCCAAGCTTGATTATTCTATTGAGGTTAAGAGTAGTATTAACCATACTTATTTATTAAACGACAGTCTGTGAAATTCTCCATACTTTTAGAAAAACTTGGCATTCGCCAAGCCTTTTTGGCGAATGCCTTATTTTTTCTTATGCGACCTTATTAGCAGATATTTAATTGATAACACACTTTACTTTAGTACGTTAATAAACTTAAACTTTCCTATTAGCCAAAAATAGGAGTGCTATCTGCACTCCCTATTTTATTTATATAAAAAATACAATTGCAGCTCCTGTCACACTAAAAAATACTGATGTTATAACATAAATGAATGCTATTTTATATTGTTTTTCTAGAAGAAGTTTAACGGTTTCATAACTAAATGTTGAAAAGGTTGTAAAAGCCCCGCAGAACCCTATTCCAAACAAAAACCATACCCAATCTTGGATTTGGTTTGTTATATGTAATTTTGCAAGCAATCCCAATAATAGTGACCCAGTTAGGTTTATGATCCATGTTCCTAATGGAAAAGTACCTTTTGATCTATTATTAATAAGGTCACCTATTAAATACCTTAACAATGCCCCAAATGAGCCGCCTACTCCAATAAGCCAAATCATAAGACATCAACTTTTTCTTTATTATTTAATATAGCTAATTTATATCCAAGAAAAGCAAAGACTAATCCTAAGGCGACACTTAAAAAAACATACAGGATTGCAAAAAAATATTCTTTATTTGCAATTAAATTAATGGTTTCCACTGAAAAGGTAGAGAAAGTTGTATAAGATCCTAGAAATCCTGTACCAACAAATAATGACAATCTTTTCATACCTTTTCTTCTTTGACTTATAAATGTTAAGAGCCACCCAAGAACTAGAGAGCCTGTAAGATTTATGCAAAATGTTCCGAATGGAAATCCATTATTAATATGTATCCATTCTCCGATGCCGTATCTAGTTATAGCACCAAAAAATCCGCCAATCATCACCAATAGAATATTCAATAATTAGTACACCTCAAATTAATATTTATCTGTATTGATATCATACCAAAAAATAGATAAAGGTTGACGAGTCCTTAAGGTAATTCTATTATTTTGTAAATTTTTCTTGAAATATTTTTATTATATAACGTGAAATGATACAATAATTGATGTAAATTGTTTTTAAAATTGAGCTTTAGGGGTGACTGAATTGGCTATTAATGTCTATCTTAATTTTAATGGTAATTGCCGAGAAGCAGCAGAGTTTTACGCAGAGGTTTTTGGAACAGAGAAACCACAATTTATGACTTTTGGTGAATCACCTCAAGATCCTAATTATCCCCTTCCAGATGAGGCAAAAGATTTAATCATGCATACTCGACTTAATATTGATGGCAGCAACGTAATGTTTTCTGATACTTTTCCAGGAATGCCGTTTGTTGAAGGCAACAATATCAGCCTTGCCATTGTCAATAAAGATCTAGATGGTTTAAAATCTACTTTCGAGAAACTTAAAGTTGGTGGTACTGTTGCCATGGAACTTCAAGAAACATTTTGGAGCAAATGTTATGGACAATTAACTGATAAATTCGGTATTAATTGGCAATTCAACTTCGAAAGTGAAGAAATGTAATATAATTGACAAAATGGAACATCTACATAAGTGAGATGTTCCATTTTTTTATTATATGCCTCTAGTTATTTCCTTTTAGTGGAATTGTCCCCTTACTTCCTACATGAATTCAACCTTATCCTTTTTCACCTAACTAGCAGATAAAACATATTTTAAGGATAAGGAGTGTGAAATGGATGACTTTACTACAAAATTCACAACTTGAAGAGCTTTCAAAAAAGTCTTGGCAATATCATGCCTATAATCATTTTAAAAATAAAATAATCGATAAAGAGAAGCTTTTCCCCTGTATACCAGCCACTCAGGCATTTTCATTAAACCATTTAAGATACGGGTTTGTTGGTAGTCCTATAAGACCCGAAACTTCCAAGGAACTGGCAGAATTACTAAAAGATTATTCGATTAACTATAAAGACTTCGGAAAATATACATCACTCATTGTCTTTTTTAATACTCCCCAAGAATTGAAATTAAAATCCAGTGTAGAAGACTTCGAAGTATTTTTTTGGCAACATCTAATAAATTTAAATAACCTTGATGAAGTACAATGGCCAGTAAAGATTCCTAAAAACCCAGATAATCCTTTTTGGGAGTTTTGTTTTCACGGTGAGCAATATTTTATGTACTGTGCTACTCCCGCTCATAAAAATAGAAAAAGCAGATATTCCCCTTATATGTTATTAGCTATAACCCCTCGATCTGCGCTAATGGAATTTAATACAAATGAACAATATGCACTTAAAGTAAAAAATCAGATTCGAAGCAGATTAAAAGATTATGATACATTACCAATCCACTCTTCCTTAAATAGCTATGGAAAAAAAGACAATTTTGAATGGAAACAATATTATTTACATGATGATCATACTGAATTAATACAATGTCCATTTATAAAAAGGAACAATAATTAAAAAATCCTTCCGATTATGGAAGGATTTTTAATGGAAAATAATAAAGCTTTCCATACCTGTACTTTTTTGTACAAAAGTTTGAAATAATTACAATCCTCCGCAAGAAGAATTATTATTTTCCTGATTTTTTTCGGCAGTTACAGATTCTAATCCATAACCAGTAGAACTAATTTCAAACTCTTCTTTATTAGTTGTCCCTTTTAAGCTTTGCTTTATTTCTTCACCATTTTGCCCTAAATGATTTTCTTTCATTTTTATACCTCCATTTTTTTGGTCACTTTAATTAAACACGAGATGCTTCTGCCCGAAATAGTTCATTACTGTATAAAATCCTGTTCCAATAATAACAGCTAGATTTTCTTTAGAAAGGAAAATGTAACCAAAGAAAGAGATATCGGATATGATTTCTGCTGCAGTGTGACTAACTGTGAATGAAATGAAGTAACAAACAAGAATGACTGCAATAAAACGGGGTAGGCTTTTTGTTATTTTCGATTCACTTTGGAATGTAAAGCTTCGGTTTAAGAAATAACTTACAAATGCGCCTGCACTATTTCCAATAAATGTCGATAGCCAATAAGATAACCCAATTACATTTAATAGCAAAAGCATAATTGAAAGACCTGTCAATGTATTCATGATTCCAACGAGCAAAAAACGAATAAAAGAATTAGTTCGTTTCAGATATTTTTCCAAAATCAGGGTTAAAGAGTTCATTTTCATTACCTCCGTCATTTATGATATGTCGGGGTATCGGCATATTAAATGTATCTATATCAATCATAAATTTCGGTCTGCGCTTCGTCTCACTATATATTTTCCCTATATATTCCCCTATTAATCCTATCGCGATCAACTGAAGCCCTCCTATTAGCCAGATAGATGTAATTAAGGAGGTCCAGCCCATTTCTGTATGTCCAAAAAATTTTAATCCTAAAAAATATGCTCCGAACAAGAAACTAATACAAAAAGACATAAACCCAATGACCAATACTAATCGAATAGGAGTGATAGAAAAAGAAGTAATACCTTCAAAAGAGAATGCAAGCATCTTTTTTAATGGATATTTTGTTTCCCCTGCCAGCCTCTGCTTTCTATCATAGTAAATCGTTGTTGATCTTAGTCCTAAAAGAGGAATAATACCTCTCAGAAACAGATTTACCTCTTCATAGCGACTGAGTTCATCAAGTGCCCTCTTACTCATTAAACGGAAGTCGGCGTGATTATAAATGAGATCCACACCCATTTTTTTCATTAAATTGTAAAAGCCTTGGGCAGAATTCCTTTTGAAAAAAGTATCGGTATCCCTTCGGCGTCTGACGCCGTAGACAATGTCATATCCTTCTTGAAATTTAATAAGAAACTCTCGAATGGTATGTATATCATCTTGAAGATCAGCATCAATAGAAATCACACAGTCCGATGCTTTTCTAGCGGTCATGAGTCCGGCAATAAGTGCATTCTGATGTCCTACATTTCTTGATAGCTTCAGTCCCCGGATCATCTCATTTTTTAAGCTGCTTTTGTAAATGATCTGCCAAGTATGATCCTTGCTTCCGTCATCTACGAACAAGATTTTACTTTTTTCCGAAACAAGTTCCTCCTTCACCATTTCGCCTAGAAAGCTGCTTAGCTGTAAAATGGTTTCTGGAAGAACCTCTTGTTCGTTGTAACATGGAACGACGATAGTAAGCACTGGACTTTTCATTTTGTTTCCTCCTGGCAGTTAAATGGCTTTATATAGGTAGATTTTCCACGCAGAGCTTTTTGATTCAAAAATTTTTTCTAAATTCAAATCGTTGTCAGATGCATTATCAATAGGGATGGCTGAGAAAATATAAGTGCCTCCCATTTCCTTAAATGGAGCCATATTAAGTTCAAGGTTCTTCAGCCGCCTTTTTGAATGTTTCTTAAACATATAGTGTTTACCTAGCTCTTTTGTAAATATATAGCATCTCCCGCCCCATTCATCAAAATAAGTTCGAATCGTTTTGTTTTTTGCAAGTTCTTTCTCGATAACTCTTCTAAACTGATATTTATAGCTTAATGGGTAAAAATTATTATAGGTGTCGAGGGTGTAGAATCCGTTATATTGCGCAATAGCAGGATGGATACCAATGCTCGCAACTCGATATTCCTCTTGAGGGATCCCTATAAATTCTTTAATATCATTAAATTGCTCCTCAGCAAAAAATTGTCTAACTGTTGGTTTATTTTGAAATATTATCTCTTCATTTGTTAATGAAACAACGAAAATCTGTGCAGCAATAAAGACTGGAACAGCCCACGTCCAATTTATTTTCAGCAGTATTTTTAAAGAAATGGCAAACAAAACATAAATGACTAGAGGTCTTAAAAAATGGTAGCGGGCAAAATTGAATGTATCCATAAAATGAAAACGTTCTGTTAATGGAAGCCAGCCTTTATAAAACCAAAATGCATACCATGCAGATAAAACGAAATTTAGAAAAAAAAGAAATACAAACTCCTTTTCTTCCTTCCACAACCCTTTTCTAATAACGATAAAAAATGCAATCAGCATAACTGGCAGGATTATAATAGTATGTATTGTCGCAACATGAGTGTGGCCAAAAATATAATTTTTGAATGTTAGACGGATACACTGCCAAAAAGACAATCTTGCGTGAAAATATTCATCTCTGCTGTTTGGCTCATCATCAAATAAGAAAGAATAAACAAGTCGATATTCTACGATTATATAAATAATGGTCATATAGGCTATTGATAGAAGGAAGCGCCAATTAAACCCTTTCCTTCTTATTACATCAGATAACCAAAAAAGCCCCATTGCACTTAAAAAAAAGAAAAAACCTAATACGATACTTGAATAAAGTGGAAGAAGAGTTAGCACAACATAGCTTTTCCACATTTTTTCTCCCTTTCGGATATTCAAGAAAGCCCATAATGCTAAAGGCATTCCAAGTGTGCTTAACATACCTGATGGCCAAAAAGGAGTAAATGCAAACGCTAGCGAGGTGCCAATATTAATAGCTAATGTCTCCCATCCTCTTCCTTTAAGAAAATGAGCTTTCAATAGTAAATACATCCCTAAAAAAGCAACGAATCTTGTTACCGTCTGGCTTAATGCATATGCAACCATAGTTGGAAACAATTCATACAGCCAAACGATTAAACTGTATTCTGTCCCAAATGCATTTCGAGATAAATATCCATTAATTACTTGCGGAATTCTTGCATGAACAGAACCGGTTAATTGACCACTTTCCGAAAGAACCTTATACCACGCAAGATTGGAATCTAAATTATCATGAACACGTATATGTGCGTCCTCCCCTAAAATAAAGAGCGGGGATACAAATATAGCTATTGCGAGCAAGGCAAATATAATGAATCTTTGCTCGACATATTGTTTTTGTTTCAGCAATCATTACACCCCATGAAGTTGATTCAATAAAAATTTTCTCTATCTTAAGATGTACCTAGGAAACGAAATTATTCCTTTTTACTTAATTCCTGTAAAGTATAGGGATAATACAACCTTTTTATTTCATTTGAATGAGAACGGAAAGAAAAAAATAAAGGGGGATTAGAATGATTAAAAACGCGGTTATCCCTGCTGCTGTTTTAGGAACAAGATTTCTCCCAGCAACAAAGGCCCAGCCTAAAGAAATGCTGCCAATCGTGGATTAGCCCGCCATTCAATTTATTATTAAAAGAAGCAATCAATTCAGGAATTGAAGAAATCATTATTGTTACAAGAAGAAACAAAAGAGCAATTGAAAATCACTTTGATAATTCAATTGAGATGGGAGCTACTATTACAGAAAACAGGAAGACTAGAGATGCTCGAGGAAGTACGTTATATTTCAGAAATGACCGATATTCACTTTGTTAGGCAAAAAGTGCCTTTAGGGCTTGGTCATGCCATATTATGTGCAAAAAATCTCTGGCAATCAACCTTTTGCTATTCTTTTAGGCGACGATATCATTTATACAACAATTTAATAAAACGAGAACAAGTATTAATAGGCGTAAAGAGGTGCCTCACTCAGAAATAAATATGGAATTATAGACTATTCAGAGCAAAAGGAAGAATTGTATAAAGTAAGTAGCCTCATCGAAAAGCCCACTTTCGAAGAGGCACCATCCACACAAGAAATAATAGGCAGGTATATTTTAACACCGTTATTTTTGACATCTCGAACAAGTGCATCCGGACAAAAATAATGAAGTACAGCTTACCGATGCATTGCATTTACTGCTTAAACACGAGGACATTCATTCCTATATTTTAACAGTAAAAAGGTATGGTATCGGTAATAAGTTCGTTTTTTTACAAGCCTCTATCGACTTTGCATTTAAAAGGCCTGAATTTAAAGAAAGGCTTTTGCAATACTTAAAACAAATTCAATTATTTTCATTCCTGCCACATTGTCTTATGCTTTCCTCACTAAGCCTTTCCTAATTAGTATGAGTTTTGGTTGGGCGTACTATTGAATATCGTTTGTCATTATAGCCTTCAGGATATCTTTGATGCCATTCCCACGCATCTTTAATGATTTGGTTCATCATTTTCTTAGGCTTCCAACCTAATATTTTTTCAGCTTTTTCCGAAGAAGCTACCAATTCTGCAGGATCCCCCTTCCTTCTTTCCCCTATTATCACATGAATATTTTCCCCAGTTACCTCAACTGCTGTTTTTATTACTTCTCTAACTGAATATCCAATTTTACTGCCTAGATTAAATACATTATTTTCACCTCCATGTTGTAAATAGTTGAGTGCAAGCAGGTGAGCTTCTGCCAAATCTTCTACATGGATGTAATCACGTATACATGTTCCATCCTTAGTCGAAAAATTGTCCCCAAATATTGTAACAGAATCTCTTTTTCCTAATGCAGTTTGTAGGACAATCGGAATTAAATGTGTTTCAGGCGTGTGATCCTCCCCTATATCTCCTGTTCCCATCGCCCCAGCTGCATTGAAATAACGAAGGGAAACGTAATGAGTTCCATAAGCATTCCCCCACCATTTAATCATTCTTTCCATAGCCAGTTTTGTCTCTCCATATGGATTAGTTGGGTGAAGTGGAGAACTCTCAATAATAGGTAAAACTTTAGCCTTCCCATATACTGCCGCAGAAGATGAGAAAACGAGGAAATTTATACCGAACCTGCCCATCGATTCTAATAAGTTCAAAGTCCCACATACATTTGTATCATAATACTTTAGCGGCTCCTTAATAGATTCTCCAACAAGGGAAGATGCTGCAAAATGAAAGACAGCCTCAATTCTTTCTTTTGAAAAAACATCTTCAAGGAATTTCGGTGAGCGAATATCACCTTCATAAAATTTTGCATTTGGATGAACTGCTTTTAAGTGTCCTGTTTGCAAATTATCTATTACGATTACCTCTAAACCTTGCTTCAGCAGAAAATAGACAGTATGTGAACCAATATAACCTGCACCGCCCGTTACTAAAATCGCCACATTATCACCCCGCATAATATCTTGTAACTCAATTTTCTATATGCAGAGATAATGTCAAGTATTCACTAGCTTTGCTAAACACTTTTCTCAAGAGACCGTAATCAGCAAATTTTCAATTCATCAAAAGAAAAAAGCCAAGCCCATTTGAGATGCTTGACTCTCCTTATTCTATGTCAAAAAGCTTATCACTTATTATTTTCATCATCCATTTTTTTCAATTCTGTTCTATTAGGTGTCAGTTCTTCTGAAGCTTCGGTCTGAAATTGCACTTTTAAAGGGTTAATCGTGCTAATTTGTGTATTATTAATAACTTGAATCGTCATATATTTGTGAAAGAAGAATTCGAAAATTGCAATGCCTGCTGATGCGATAAGTGACCTCATAAATAAGTTATTAGCAAAGGTTAGACTATAGATCATGAGCCAAATGATAAATATGGACATTACAAAATCTGCTAAGGTTGCAACAATATTATTTGTTCGCGGCAAAATGAGCAAGTCTCCTAAAGTATAGGAAACAAAGACTAAACCGAACGAAACAATGAACACTCCCCAAAAGGACATTCCATAAAATACACCGAGAATAATATATAAAAGGACAAAACATGAAATAAACTTTATGGCCAATGCTTTAACATGCTTCATATTATCATCTCCTTTTATTTTATTATGTTTTTCTATTATCTTGCTTATCATTCATTGATCGATATAATTGCGTATTCATGCTTCCTTGTACAATATTTTCAAGAAAAAATTCACCAATTAATTTCAAATATTCCTCATCATCAAACATTTTTTTGTTTTGCAGCTCCATTTCTGCAAGGCCTTCATAAGTTGACATAAGGGCATATGTATGATCCTTTCCCGTAATGGGTGTTAATATGTCAACCCTATGATGATAATTTTCATTACGGTACTTTTTAATTTCCTGTAAATTTCCTATACCTTCTTTAAATTTTTCCTGTTTTATCTCAAAGGTCTGATAAACAATTACAGACATCTTCTGCCCCCCTTAAAACGATACACATTTTTGTTTTATTATTTGCTCGAAAAGCCTAATTATTCACGGTAATTCATTTACTCAATTAAAGGAGTATTAAATTCTGCTTGCTTAGATCTGTCTCCAAATAGTTGTCGTACAAGCTTTCCCTAAAGAATAGAATTGTACAAATATTTAAATGTAAATTAGGGAGTTGTTTTTATGGCTATATTCTTCAGTTACATTTTTCTCGGCTTGTCTCTAGCTGCACCGATTGGACCTGTCAATGCTGCCCAATTGGATAAAGGTATTAAAAGCGGTTTCTTTCATGCTTGGCTTTTAGGTTTAGGGGCTATGGCTGCGGATGTCATCTATATGATTGCGGTCTTTCTCGGATTCGTAAATTTTCTTGAGATTTCTTTCATTAAGATCTTTCTTTGGTCGTTTGGATTTTTCGTACTTGTATATACAGGTGTCGAAAGTATAATAAGTGCCAATAAATTGATTTCATTTACAAGAAAAAGTGAAGAAGCTGCAGTTAAATCATTTTTTTCAGGCTTTCTGCTTTCCATATCAAATCCTTTGACGATTCTTTTCTGGTTAGGCATATATGGTTCTGTTCTTGCCAAAACTGTTGCAGAATATGATCAATCGCTGGTTATGATTTATAGTTCAGGGATCATTATCGGACTTCTGCTTTGGGATATCACTATGGCAGTAGTCGCTAGCAGTTTTAAAAGATTTTTAACAGGAAAAATCCTGGCTGTTATCTCAATCATTTCAGGTTTATCCTTAATCGGCTTCGGTATTTATTTTGGTTACCAAGCTATTTTATTACTGTTTTTTACATTAGAAAAACTTGACGTTCGCTAAGTCCTTTTTGGCGAATGCCTTAGTTTTTCTTATGCGATCTTATTAGCAAATATTTAATTGATAACACACTTTACTTTAGTACGTTAATAAACTTAAACTTTCCTTTTAGCTAAAAAAACTCCACTTTGATAACATGTGGAGTTATGCTTACTGAGGGTTATATCCTCTATTTCTTTTCCTTTTTTTATTAATATTCATGATCGTTAACACAATCACTATTATCCCGACAAACAATAGACTGACAAAAAATCCTGGGCGACTCGATTTTTGAAAAAGTGTTCCGCTTATGGCCAATAAGATCAAAATCATTCCAACAAACCGTTTTACATGATCAAATCCTGTTGCTTTTATGAGCTTTGGAAAATAAACGAGGATGAAAAGCCAATTGTATAATAACATTAGCCCTGCTGCAGTAGTGATATACTCATAAACAACATCTGGCATGACAAGAGCTAGCACTACTGAAGTAATTAGCCCGCAAATTGTTAAACTAAGCGCAAAAGGAGGAATCTTTAGTTTCCCTTTTTTAGAAAAAATTTTTGGCGCATCTCCATCCTCAGATAAGGTGACAATCATGCTTGTTACAGCAAACAAGGATGCGGCCATTGTTGAAAAACCAGCTATAATTATTCCTCCATTAAAAACATGTGGGAAAAAATTAATATCATATTTTTCGAGAGCAATGACAAAGGGACTTTCATTTGTATGAAACTTGTTTATTGCTGCCAACCCTGTTGCTAAGGCTAATGAAATTATGTAGATGCTTGTTAACATCATTAGCATAACAGTTCCTGATTTCCGTACATCCTCTTTATTTTTTAGCCGTGTAGCTAATATTCCCATAATTTCAATCCCGCCAAAAGCATAAAACCCAAAGATAAGTGCTGACCATAATCCATGCATCCCATTGGGCAAAAATTCTTTTTTATCAGTCGGAACATTGAAATCTTTTATGCTTCCACCAAATAATCCGAATAAAACTGCAATTGCTAAAAAAATAAACATCATTATAGCTGCGATTTTTATTACTGCAAAAACATTCTGCGCCTTTTCAAATCCCTTCGTCCCAATAACTACGACAAGCACCCCAAGTACTGCGTAAATCATCGAAAAAATCCACAGAGGAACATTTGGAAACCAAAAACGAGTTAGCAGAGAAAGTGCAGTCAGTTGACTCCCTGAAATCAGCATTTCCGAAAACCAATACACCCAGCCGCTGCTAAAACCAGCCCAATGGCCATACGCTTTCTTGGCATAAGATCGAAACGCACCCTTTTGCGGGTCTTTGGCAGCCATTTTTCCCAAGGCATCAAAAACAATATATGTACCTAAGGCAGCAAGTACAAATGCGATTAGAATACCTGGACCTGTCATTCTTACCCCAATTCCAGAACCAACAAAATAACCTGTACCGATAATACATCCTACACCAATAAGTGACAGCTGCCACCACACTAATTTTTTATTACCCTTCTCATCGCCTTGACAAGCCGCCCGAGCAGGTATCTCCATTGAGAATCCCTCCCATTCAAATCCAAATTATTATTAGCTTTAGGCAATTAAATATGTATTGTTAGGCTCGTTTTAGTCTAGCGAATAATGGCTATACGGGAGAAAAGGTTAATTGATTTCAATGTGTCTTTTGCGAATGATATAGAATTTCATCGTACATTAAAAAGGTTGTCAAAATTTAGAGTATGACTTATAATCATAAAAGTACATATATAGTGCTATTTTTACAACGTTAACACAATATACAGTAACAAACCAATGAATATGGTGTCGATTAAGACTTAATAGGGAATCTGGTGAGAATCCAGAACTGTACCCGCAACTGTAAGTGCCATCGAAATAAGTAAATCCACTGTCTATCAAGATGGAAGGGCTTAGAGTAGGAAAAGGCACAAGTCAGGAGACCTGCCGTATTTATAGCGTGTTATCTTCTTCGGGAGTTGGGAAGGTAGAACGAGGGTATTTTGATAGATATTTTATTATCTATGAATATATCAACGTTTTTAAAACCCATCCTCTTTTTTGAGTGATGGGTTTTTTATTTAGATGCATATTATTCCTCTAAATCTACCCTTTTATCCCCTCATACCTAGGAATCAGAAAATACAACTTTAGAAAAGAGGTATGAAATGATCCACTAATTATCATCGAATGGATCTAGCACAATTCATAGAAAAATTGTCCTTTCGCCTGATATCAATCCATAGAGGGCACAACTTTAGTCGAACTTAATTATCTTTATAAAAAACTCATTTAAAGGGGAACGTTTTTAATGACATCAATTACTCAAATTAATTTGGATTCAGTAATAGAAACAATAGACAAAGCTTCCTATTTATACAAACTAGATATAGCTGAGCTTAAAAAGCAATTATTTGAACAAAATTTGACCAGTGAATCAGCAAATCAACATTCACTCCTCTATTCTTTAAACCAAATTTCAATGGATAAGCCAAACTGGACCTTTCTAGCTGCAAATTTATATTTAAATGAACTATATTCAAAAGCAGCTGAAAATAGAGGATACGAAAGAGGAAAAAAATATGGTGATTTTTACGAGTTAATTCAAAAGTTAACAAGGATTGGAATTTATTCTGAGGATTTACTTTCAATATTCACAAAAGAAGAAATATTTGAATTAGCTAAAGAAATTGTTCCAGAAAGAGATCATTTGTTTAATTATGTAGGTTTATTTTTACTTGCAGATCGGTATCTTGCGAAAGATTATGAAAAAAATGTATATGAGTTGCCTCAGGAACGTTTCATGATCATCGCAATGACATTAATGAAGAATGAAAATAAATCAAACCGTGTAGCATTAGTAAGAGAGGCTTACTGGGCTTTAAGCAATCTATATATGACTGTCGCCACTCCTACCCTTTCAAATGCAGGAAAAAGTTACGGTCAACTCTCTTCTTGCTTTATTGATACAGTTGATGATTCCTTAGACAGTATTTATTTGAATAATTGGGATATTGCTAGATTGAGTAAAGATGGTGGCGGCATTGGCATCTATTATGGAAAGGTTCGGGCTTTAGGGTCTGATATTAAAAGATTTAAAGGAAATTCATCAGGTGTCATTCCATGGATAAGGCTGTTAAATGATACTGCTGTCAGCGTTGATCAACTAGGGCAAAGACAAGGAGCAATTGCCGTTTACCTAGATGTTTTCCATAAGGATATTATGAATGGATTTTTAGATTTAAAAACAAATAATGGAGATGAGCGTCGTAAAGCTCACGATATTTTCACAGGCGTTTCTATACCAGACCTATTTATGAAAAAGCTTGAAGAGATTGATGATACTGGGCGAAGCGTTGGGCAATGGCATACTTTTTGTCCGCATCAAATAAAACTGATAATGGGCTGGAAGGATGAAAATGGAACGCCTTTAGGGCTTGAAGATTTTTATGATGAGTCAGATGAAAAGCTTTTTACTGAAAAATACGAAGAAGCTGTTGCACATCCTCTACTTCCAAGAAAGTCATACCGTGCAATGGATATTATGGCCCGAATTATGGTATCTCAGCTTGAAGCAGGTACGCCTTATATGTTTTATCGAGATGAAGTCAACCGGCAAAACCCGAACAAACATGTGAAAGGAAGAGGCCGTACTTCTATATACTGCAGTAATTTATGTACTGAAATTACCCAGAATATGTCACCTACTGTAATACAAAATGAATACGAAGACGATGAAGGAAATATCGTCATTATCCGCAAGCCTGGAGATTTTGTTGTTTGTAATTTATCCTCCATCCATCTCCCAAATGCGGTCAGAGCAAATGTATTAGAGCGTCTCATTCGTATCCAAATGAGAATGTTAGATAACACAATTGATATAAACAATATATCAGTCGGACAAGCAAAACAAACCAACTCTAAATATAGAGCAGTTGGACTTGGAACATTTGGCTGGCATCATCTGCTTGCCACAGAAGGAATCTATTGGGAATCAGAGAAAGCAGTTGACTATGCAGATGAACTTTATGAGGATATCGCCTATTTTTCCATTCAATCTTCAATGGAGCTTGCAATGGAAAAAGGCCACTATTCAATGTTTCATGGCTCAGAGTGGCAAACAGGCGAATATTTTAATAGAAAAAAATACAATTCTGAACGATGGAAAAAGCTTCAGGAAGAAATTCAATCATATGGTGTTCGTAATGGGTGGATGCTTGCTGTAGCACCAAATTCTTCAACAGCAAAAATTGGCGGTTCAACAGACGGAATTGATCCCCTTTATGCGATTGAATATGCCGAGGAAAAGAAAAACTTCAAGTTAAAAATAGTTGCACCTGATCTGGATCACCATAATTACAATTATTATCGACGCGTAAGACATGAACTTGACCAATTATGGAGCATTAGACAAAATGCAGCACGTCAGCGTCATATTGATCAATCCATTAGCTTCAATTTATATGTCCGTCATGATATAAAAGCAAAAGAGCTACTCCAGCTTCATATGGAAGCTTGGAAGCAAGGATTAAAAACTACTTATTATATACGAAGTACTTCACAAACTGAAATTGAAGAATGTGAAGCATGTCATAGTTAAAGTTAGCCATAATCTTTAGTATGTTAAGTCGAAGAAAATGGAGGGTTAGACTTCCTAACCCTCTGATTATCATAATCTATAAAAATTTTCGGAGGGATTCCATGAATATCCAGCAACCACTCAGGAAAATAAAATTATTAAACCCTGAGTTTCCAAATAAATCTACAGGTTTAATTAACGGTCAAGCTTCCGGCATTCTAAATTGGAATGACATAAAATACCCGCAAATGTATCGGATGTATCAAACATTATTATCTAATTTTTGGAAGGCTCAAGAAATTAATATGCAAGATGATATTAAACAATGGGATATACTTAGTTCAATTGAACAGGATGTATTTTTACGAATAAATACACAATTAGCTTCCCTTGATAGCCTGCAGACACCTACAATGACTCAAGTAATGGACTATGTGACAGATCCTAGCTTTAAAGCAATTTTCGCCGTTATCTCACAGCAGGAAGCTGTTCATAATGAATCATATTCCTATATTCTAAGCTCGCTCATTCCATTAAGTGAACAAATTGACAGGTTTGATCAAGCAAAAGATGATCCGATTGTCCAGAAACGAAATCAACTCATATTAGAGAGCTATGAAAAATTCAGAAATAGTCCTTCATTGCAAAATTTATTTGAGCTTGGAATCCATTCAATCATATTAGAGGGAATTTATTTTTATGCTGGCTTTGCCTATTTTTACAACTTAGCCCGTCAGCAAAAAATGCTCAAAACTAGTACTATGATCAGCTATATTCAAAGGGATGAAATGCAGCATGCCTACTTTATTGCACAATTTATTCGGATCCTGCAAACGGAAAATCCTGAGTTACAAACAGATCTTAATACACAATTCGTTTATGATACAATTCACAAAGCAGTTCAGCTTGAAAAAGAGTGGGCTCAGTTTATTTTAAAAAATATTCAAGGGATTGATTTAACTGAATATGAAAGTTATGTGGAGTATCTTGCTAACAAACGTCTTCGACAATTAGGTCTTGATAACCTTTACGAAGGACGTGAAAACCCTATGCCTTGGATTCATGTATTTAGTGATGAAATGATGAATGAAACTAAGTCTGACTTTTTCGAGCAAAAATCACGAACTTATACGAAAGTATCTCAAGACAATGGTTTTGATGAGCTATGAGAACAGCTATTATTTATACATCAATTACTGGGAATACTGAAGAGTTAGCCTTATTGCTTTTTGAACAATTCAAGAAGAAGCAATTCGACACATTTCTATATAGGATTGACCAGTTTCCACTTCATACATTAGAAAACTTTGACGCCATTGTAATAGGTACCTATACATGGGGAAATGGGGATATTCCTTTTGAAATGGAACTGCTTTATCAAGAAATTGCAAAAAGAGAACGAAAAAACCTAATTACAGGAATTTTTGGGACTGGTGATCGCTTTTATCCTCTTTTTTGTGGAGCTGTAGACAGATTCAAGGATGTATTAAAAAACTGTACAGATCTAGCGGTTACACTAAAGGTCG
Organism: Cytobacillus dafuensis; assembly: GCF_007995155.1. Taxonomy (NCBI): domain Bacteria; kingdom Bacillati; phylum Bacillota; class Bacilli; order Caryophanales; family Bacillaceae; genus Cytobacillus; species Cytobacillus dafuensis. The sequence continues at coordinate 2,931,349 of NZ_CP042593.1, forward strand.
AATTATTACCACAAGAACTTGATTTAAATCGCTGCATGAAGTTTGTTAATATTATTAGTGAACGTGTACAAATGAAGCATCAACTAAATGTTTATTCATAATGAATTTACAGATTCATTTAAATCAAAAAACCTGTAGGATACATTGAGACTCCTACAGGTTTTTTTTCATTATATTTTCATTACTCCACCCGTGCTAGCTGATGTAACTAGTTTAGAGTAACGAGCTAAGTATCCTTTTTTGACTTTCGGTTCAAAGCCTTTCCAGGCTGATTTACGATTCTCAAATTCTTCATCTGAAATTTCCAACTGAATAGTACGTTTATTTAAATCAAGCTCGATGACGTCACCATCTTGTACAAAAGCAATCGGGCCACCCTCTGCTGCTTCTGGAGAAATATGACCGATTGAAATCCCTCTTGAAGCACCTGAGAATCTTCCGTCTGTTATTAAACCAACCTTTGCTCCAAGGCCTCTTCCGACAATTTGTGAAGTTGGTGCAAGCATTTCTGGCATACCCGGCCCACCTTTAGGACCTTCATAACGTATAACTACAACGTCACCTTCTTTTACCTTGCCAGTAATAATGCCGGATAGAGCATCTTCTTGAGAATCAAAACAAATTGCAGGGCCTCTATGATAGCCGCCAACAGATTCATCAACTGCTCCAACTTTTATAATAGAGCCATCTGGTGCTAAGTTGCCAAATAATACAGCAAGCCCGCCTTGCTCAGAATGCGGCTGGTCCAATGGACGAATGACATCCTTATCCAAAATATCACTGCCAGCTACATTTTCACGAATTGTCTTTCCTGACACAGTCAAACAATTACCATTAAAAGCACCTGGCTTCTTAAGCAGCTCATTGATGATGGCACTTACCCCTCCTGCATTATGTACATCTTCAATATGATAGTCTGACGCAGGAGCGATTTTTGCAAGATGTGGGACTCTGCTCGCTATTTCATTAATTCGTTCAAGTGAATAGTCAATTTCAGCTTCATTTGCCAATGCTAATGTGTGTAGAACTGTATTAGTAGAACCGCCCATAGCCATATCCAATGCAAATGCGTTATCAATTGCATCTATCGTTACGATATCACGAGGCTTAATATCCTTCTTAATTAGCTCCATTAATTGCTTAGCAGACTGTTTAACAAAATCTTTTCGTTCCTCAGCAACAGCTAAGATCGTTCCATTTCCCGGAAGAGCCAGTCCCAGCCCTTCTGCTAGACAGTTCATTGAATTTGCAGTAAACATTCCTGAACAGGACCCACAGGTAGGACACGCCAACTGCTCGATCTCTTGCAATCTTTCTTCATTAATTTTTCCAGATTGGTAAGCACCGACTCCTTCAAAAACAGATGTTAAGTCCAGTGGATTACCAGCTTTATCTTTTCCGGCTTTCATAGGCCCGCCACTTACAAATATCGTTGGAATATTAACACGAAGGGCCGCCATCATCATTCCAGGAGTAATTTTATCACAGTTAGGAATACAAACCATCCCATCAAACCAATGGGCAGCAACGACCGTTTCGACAGAGTCAGCTATAATTTCTCGGCTTGGCAGCGAATACCTCATTCCAATATGCCCCATTGCAATACCATCATCAACTCCGATTGTATTCATTTCAAATGGTACTCCTCCGGCTTCACGGATCGCTTCTTTGACGATTTGACCGAATTCTTGTAAATGAATATGGCCTGGGACAATATCAATATATGAATTTACTACTGCGATAAACGGTTTATCAAAGTCTTCTTCTCTTACACCAGCTGCACGAAGCAAACTTCTATGTGGTGCACGATCAAACCCTGTTTTTATCATATTACTGCGTAGATCAGCCACGGTAATTCCCCTCCATATTCCATTAAAAAATTTAAACTTTTTATATTATTAAAATATTTCAATAATACTATTTATTTAACACCACTTCTTTACTTGTGTAAAGGAATTTTTCAGGAATCTTCACTTTCTCAAATGTTTACTGGATAGATATTGCATAATTTATTTACTTGCGCAATAAGAATGGGGAGAATAATGCCCCCATTTAATTTTTCTTCTATACTAAAACACCGTCCAGTAAACTGAACGGTTTTAGGAAATTCATCTATTCTTTAATTGAAGATTCCACTTTAGCAGTAGAACGCTGATCATACCAATTCATTATTTGAGTAAGAATTGAGAATAATAGAAAGAAATTCATAGCCCAAACCGAAATAAATGGGCTAATTCCTCCAAATTCAATTGATTGATAACCTTTTAAAAACATAACTATATAAACTTCAAGGAATATTAAAATAAATCCACCTATTCCTGATATACCTAAGCGAACCATATTTATCCCCCCCTTATTTTCACTATTTTATAAGAATTATAAGATAATTACAAATAATTCATTCGTAGAAAAGACAAAATATCACTTATTTTTTTCTTGACATTTAGAATCCCTTCAATTTAATAGTTCGTTCTAAAATAATTCACATTTTATTAGCAAAAATGTGATTTGTATCACAATATTGTTAAATATAGGAAATATTTATGCTATTATAAACATATAATTATTAATTATTTTGAAAGGAAGAGATTTGTATGTTTGTTAAATGGTTAAGAGAAAGTCAAATTGCTGCAGGATTATTAACAATTATTCGATTATATCTTGGCTATTCATGGATTACAGCTGGATATCATAAAGTTGTAGAGGGGTTTGATGCTTCTGGTTTCTTACAAGGTGCATTAGCTAAAGCAACTGGTGAACATCCGGCAGTACAGGGTTGGTGGGCAAGCTTTTTAGAAGGGATTGCAATCCCTAATGCGGGATTATTTAGTTTTCTGGTTGCATGGGGAGAACTATTGGTGGGAATCGGCTTAATTTTAGGTTGCTTAACGTCAGCGGCTGCATTTTTTGGTATTGTTATGAACTTCGCATTCTTATTTTCTGGAACAGTTAGTACAAATCCACAGTTAGTTTTATTAACTATATTCATACTAGTGGCAGGTTATAACGCTGGAAAATTCGGACTAGATCGTTTTGTTATACCTTTTATTCGTAAACAATTTAAAGGAAAGAATAACACATCTGGAACTATTGCTTCATAAGTTAATAAATTCTATTTAATATGAAAACAAAAAGGAATATGAGGATATCCCATATTCCTTTTTGTTTATATTTAATTATTCAAAGTATGCCCATTTGTATTGAACATCTCCAAGTCCTGATACAGCAACTCCTTTTAAGCTTTCATTCTGGATCCAGTTGTTTGTATAGAAGTAAATTGGTGATACTGGCATATCTTCCATAAAGACTGCTTCTGCATCTTTTAATAATTGCAGACGCTTTTCATGATCACCCTCAAGTGAGGATTTTGCAAGCAGATCTTGGAATTCTTTACTTTCCCATCCAGTATCATTATTACCACCATCAGCATCTCGGTACAATTCAAGGAAGTTGATGGCATCATTAAAGTCTCCTAACCAGCCTAAACGTCCGATTTGATAATCAAGTGAGTGAAGCTTATCAATGTAAACTGCCCACTCTTCGTTATCTAATGTTACTTCAACACCTAAATTTTTCTTCCACATATCTTGGACTGCCTGCGCAATCTTTTGATGAGCTTCTGAAGTGTTAAAAGACAAAGTAACTGCTGGTAACTCAGATACATCCTTATATCCTAATTCCTCTAATCCTTTTTGCAAATATTCTTTTGCTTTCTCTACATCATTATCAGCGAAATAGCCTTTTTCATTCTCAGGGAACATTGATGGTGGAACGATTGCCATAGCAGGCAATTGCTCACCTTGTGTAATGTTATCGATAATTTCCTGACGGTTGATTGCGTGCGCAAAAGCTTTACGGATGTTAACATTGTTAAATGGCTCCGCTGTTGTATTGAACTTGTAATTATATACACCTGCAATTGAGTGTGTTGTTAAACGGCCTTCATCTTTAAGAGTCTGCATAGCATCTGTCGGAAGATTCCCATTAGGAGATCCTGCCCAATCAAGTTCACCATTTTCAAACATAGATAGTTCGGTGTTTGGATCATTGATCATGACCATTTGGATTGAATCAAGTTTTACATTGTTAGCATCCCAATATTTTTCGTTCTTTTCAAGTAGAATTTTGTCGCTGTGAGACCATTCAGTCATCACAAAAGGACCATTGGAAGTATAATTATCCCCTGCATCATTTGCCCAATTTGGATTTGCCTCAGCAACTTTGCTATTAATTGGAAGATAGGTATAGAACGCTGTCAGTTCTAAGAAATACGGTGTTGGATTTTCAAGTGTTACTTCAAGCGTCTTCTCATCTAACGCTTTCACTCCAACTTCATCAAGTGATCCACCTTCAGTATTTGCCGCGCGAGCTCCTTTAATATAATAAAGCTGATAGGCATATTCTGATTGATTTTTTGGATCTAATGTCCATTTCCATGCATATTCAAAGTCTTTAGCAGTTACAGGATCATCATTTGACCATACCGCATCACGAAGAGTGAAAGTATAAACCTTCTGGTCATCAGAAACATCAATTTTTTCCGCAGCTGCAGCTTCAGCTTTTCCTTCTGGATTAATACGAGTTAACCCTTCGAAGGTTTGGCGCAGTACTGTTCCAGATGTTGAATCCTTCGCTAAACCAGGATGTAAAGATGGTGGTTCAGTATTAATGTTTATTCGTAAGTCCTGTGGTACTTTAGGCTTTTCTTCTGTTTTTTCAGGCCCAGTTGCTGTTTCACCACCAGTTTTCTTCTCGCCGTTGCAAGCTGTAAGGAACATACTAAAAACTAATAACATGCTAAAAAAGACTAAAAATTTCTTATTCACTTATTTTCCCCCTTTATAATTTTCCACAAACTCTGTTCCATAGCGCCATCCTGTTTAAACACAACCTAAACTAAAGTACTAGGTCATAATAAAAACAATTCTAAACTAGTATTTAATTCCAGTTGTAAACTGTGACGGTTCCTATGTTATAAAACTATTTCTTTAGATAATTATAAATAATCAAAAAACTAGGTGCAAGAGATATTTTTGTACTATCTTATACATTTTTCGACAAAAAAAAAGCACTTGTAGCAAGTGCCTCAATTATCTATCTTCTTTTGTAAACGTTAATAGGAAAAATAACAGAAAGCTCAACAATAAAATGGATCCTCCGACAATATATAATACAGTGTTTAATGCACTAGGAAGAAATTCGGGCTTAAAGATATAAAGTGCCATTCCACCTGTTAATCCAATTGAGCCTATACAAGCTGAATACACATGAAGCTTAGCTAATAGCCCAATTTTTGGTGAGAACACCTTATAATATATCGCCCATGCAAATAGTGTTAACCATCCAACAACAAGTATATGTGCATGTATTGGTCTGAAAGCATAATCACCTGAACCAGCCATATGTGAGCCTAAAAAAGCTCCGATTAGACCAAATAAAGCTGACAATCTTAATAATAATTTACTATATTTACTATTCATCTTTTTATCCTCCATTCGTTTTTTCTTCTTATTTTAATAGATTATTTATGCCTAATCAAAATTAAGCTTTTGGTTTATTTCATTAAGTTTAATTCCACACAATATTACTTCTTTAATTTAACTTTTGAATATGAACAGAAGATGAACTGTACTTTACAATCTGTCATTAATCAATCGCAATATGTTAACTTTATTATTATCAAGTTGACATATTATGATATGAAGGTTTATCCTTTATTTATATTACAACTGTTTTTGGAGGAAAAATTATATGAAAAAAAGATTAAGACCGATTGAATTAACACTTGCAGGAATGTTTGTTGCCTTGATGTGTGTAGGTGCTAATATCACTTCAATTGTTCCATTCATGGTTATTGGCGGAGTACCAATCACCTTACAAACGTTTTTTGCTATTCTTTCAGGAGCCATTCTTGGAAGCAGATTAGGAGCAATCACTATGGCTGTTTATGCATTTGTTGGCCTTGTTGGAGCACCTGTGTTCGCTAAATTTGGCGGAGGATTGTCTCATTTATTAAGTCCAACCTTTGGTTTTATTCTTTCTTTTATTCTTACAGCCTATGTAACCGGAAAAATCATTGAAAGAAAAAGGACCCTTCCCGTTTATATTTCGGCTGCATTGGTTGGCTTAGTTATTAATTATGTTTTCGGTACAAACTGGATGTATTTTGCTTATAAATTTTGGGCAGCAGCACCAGATGGTTTTACTTATAAATTAGCTTGGATGTGGATGATTCCACCTCTTCCAAAGGATATCATACTTTCTGTTTGTGCAGGGATGATGGCTTATCGATTAGAGCACAAAGTACTTGCACGAAGCCAATTTAGGAATATTCAACGGGCATCATAATGAAAGTGGAGGAAAGATGATGGCAAAATGGGAAACATTAGCTCAACAAGTATTAAAAGGATATGAACTAACTGATGACGAAGCCTTGAGTATTTTGGAAAGCCCTGATGAAGAGCTTCTAGAGCTATTACAAAGCGCCTATCAGATTCGTTATCACTACTATGGAAAAAAAGTTAAGCTGAATATGATCATCAATACAAAATCAGGGCTATGTCCTGAAAATTGTGGATACTGCTCACAATCTAGTATTTCTACTGCACCAATCGAAAAGTATCGGATGATGGATAAGGATGCTATTGTAAAGGGAGCAGAGCAGGCCTACCAGATGAATGTAGGTACTTATTGTATCGTTGCCAGCGGCAGAGGGCCAAGTAATAAAGATGTTGATCACGTTGTATCTGCCGTAAAAGAAATTAAAGAGAAATACAATCTAAAGATTTGTGCTTGCCTTGGTCTATTAAAGCCTAAGCAGGCAAAATCGCTAAAAGATGCTGGAGTAGATCGCTATAATCATAATATTAACACATCAGAAAACCATCATGAATCGATTACGACTTCCCATACTTTTAATGACAGAGTAAACACGGTAGAATTAATTAAAGAGCAAGGAATCTCACCTTGTTCTGGAGTAATTATTGGCATGAAGGAAACAAAGAGTGATGTCGTTTCCATGGCAAGAAGCTTAAAAGCTTTAGATGCAGATTCAATACCAGTCAATTTTCTCCATGCGATAGATGGAACACCGCTTGAAGGTACTAATGAATTGAATCCAAGATACTGTTTAAAGGTGTTATGCATAATGCGTTTCATCAATCCTACTAAGGAAATTCGCATTTCTGGCGGTCGTGAAGTTAATTTAAGAAGTCTACAGCCGCTCGGCCTTTACCCTGCAAATTCAATTTTTGTTGGTGATTATTTAACAACTGCTGGACAAGAGAGTACAGCTGATCATCAAATGCTCATTGACCTCGGCTTTGAGATTGATTTCGTTTCTGCGAATTCCATAATGAATTAAAAAATATTGTCATCATTGATATTAGAATAGCTTGGAAATTTAATACTTAATTAATAATAAAAAGAGCAGAAGCATGGTCTCAGCCATGCTTCTGCTCTTTTTAGAAATCATTTTCCTTAGGTACAATTACTGTAAAAATGGACCCTTCCCCTTTTTTACTCTCTACCTTAATCTCTCCATTATGCATTTCAATAATGGATTGAACAATAGATAGTCCCAAGCCAGTCCCTTCAATTGATCGGGTTCTGGAGGAATCCACTCGATAAAAGCGATCGTATATTCTATCAAGCTCCTCAGATTCCATCCCAATTCCTTGGTCTTTAAAGCTAACTTCTATTGCAGCGCCCCCATCATTCAGATTGATATCTATCTCTCCTTCTTCTTCGCTATATTTAATTGCATTCGTTAGCAAATTTTCCCATACGGAATATAACAAAAAAGAATCGCCATATATATAAGTTTCTGGAAGAGAATAACTTATCATTATTCCTTTTTCACTTAAATTCCACTGATATTGACGAATAACATTTTTAATCTGTTCACTTACATTAAATCTTTTCGGTTCTAACATTTCTTTCTTGCTATCTATTGAAGATAATAGCAAAAGCTGCTTCGTCATATATGACAATCGACTTACCTCTGAATCAACGATTTCAATATACTGCTTATCCTGCTCCGTTAGCTGACTACTCTTTAATAGCTTCATATATCCCTTAATATTAGAAAGCGGTGATTGAATGTCATGAGAAATATTTGAGATGAACTCTTTCCGCATCTCATTTACTTTTTCAAGCTTACTTGCCATGGAATGAAAGCTGGCTGCTAGATCCCCTATTTCATCATTTCGTTTTATATTTAATTTTATGCCAAAGTCCCCTTCAGCTATCAGCGCTGTTGCTTTGTTCAATTTTGTTATAGGGTTAACAAGGAATTTCGTACTAATTAAAACCAATATTATGCTAAATGAAATCGTACCTATGAGAAGCCAGCCAAACATTTTATGCATTTCATTAAATAATAGCTTAATATCTGGACGGAGAAATAAGGCGTATTTATCGTTCTGGTATTCAAAAGGAACACCAACAGTATTCATTAATTCATTAGCAAAAAAACCAGTAACAAAAGTTTTATGAGGAAAATTCTCAATCCCATGATAAACCTCGCCATTCAATACTTTCTCTAAAGCTTTATTAGGTAGATTATGCTCTCTATATGGAGCACCAAAGAATTGCCGGTTCCCCTTATTATCAATGATAAAAATTTGATACCCTATCAAACCTAGATGACCAAAGTATTCATTTAAACTGACCTCATCATGTGATTGAATAAACTTTGAAACCTCTAAAGCAATATGAGTCATCTTCTCGTCATTTTGCTTTTTTAAAGTACTTTGGTAATGGATGTTTGATAGCAAAAAAGAAATAATTCCACTTAAAAGCATAATGAAAATCGTTGTTATTGCAAATTTGGAATAAAGAGACTTCATTATGAAACCTCCAGGGAATAGCCAATCCCTCTTATTGTCTTAATGGAAAAATCATTCTCAGCTTGTGCAAACCTCTCCCTTAGACGTTTAATATGAACATCAACCGTTCTCTCATCTCCTTCATAATCCATACCCCATACATTTTCAATCAACTGTCCTCTGCTAAATACTTGATTCGGCCTGGATGCCAAATAATAGAGAAGTTCAAATTCCTTTAAAGGCAATATGTATGTTTTCCCATTCCATTCAACTTCGTAGCTTTTTTTATTAATGAACATGGAGCCTATTCTAATATTCGTTTCGGTAACCTTTCCATATCTTCTAAGCAAAGCATTCACTCTAAACAAAAGTTCCTTTGGCTCGAAAGGCTTGACTAAATAATCATCTGTCCCTGATAAATAGCCTTTCTCTTTATCTTCTATTTGGCTCTTAGCGGTTAATAAAACAACTGGAATATCGTAACTCTTTCGAATTTCTTCTGTTAATTTATAACCATCCATAACAGGCATCATAATATCTACGATTGCTAATTCACATATTTTACTTTCGAGCATTTCCAATGCCTTTTCTCCATTTTCTGCCTCAACGATTTGGAAGCCTTCTTTCATTAATAATTCTTTAACTAAATACCTTACATGCTGGTCATCATCCGCTATAAGTATTGTTTTCATTATGACACCTTCAATCTAATGGAACTTTACTGCTATTGTATTAAACATTTGAAGTAAAACCAATATTTTTTAATAATAACAGCCACCCTAATTTTAGAGTGGCTAAAATGTTAAAATGTTAATGCTCCTGAAGTTCAGAAATTTCAACAACAGACCTTTCTTCTAATGGACCTCTTAAATGTACTGTTGCAGTAGTGCTATCTTCATTTATTTGATCAATCCATACTGACATACCATTGTACAAAACCTCGATGTCTGCAGAAGAGGAAAGGATTTGTTTTACTCGATTTACATCCATATCATTCACTCCCTTTTTATTGTCATTTTATTTTTTGTTTGAAAGTGAAATTTATTCTTTTTTTTGGAGTGAATTACAGCGTTTGTATGTTAATAAAAATTTATTTTAGATGGAAAAGCATGGAGTTGTATTTAAAAAACTACTTTTATCCTTACGAGATCTTGAATACTCCCATCCTTAACGCTTCTTGTAAAAACTCTTAGTTCACCTGTACTTGCTGTTGGTGTATTGCCATAAAGTAATGTACTTCGGAAATTTCCATACTCAGGATCTCCTGCATCGGCCATAATAGAGCGCTCTTTGGAAACGATCAAGCCCATTTGCATCTCTTAAATCATGGCTAAGAGCGATATTAAATTTCTTTTAAAAAATAAAAAGGGCGATTGACATCGCCCTGTTAAAAATTATATATTAATTATTCGAATAAATACTATTATTGCTGACTACCTGCAGCTCTTTTGTCGTTTCTTTCATCTCACTGCTGCAGATTGGGCAAGTTGGTTTTTGACTACTTTTAAAATTGTCTCGAATCCAGCAATTACACGTTTCAGAAGTACATTCCCAAATCTTAACTTCTTCCAGCTTAATTTCTTCCGTATTCTTTCTTCCAAATCCCATTGCCATCTAAAGGCACCTCCTAAAGAGTTGAACCCTATTTTCCCAAAAAAATAAAAACACCCGTTAAATAAAGCGACATAAAATACCAACTCTAAATAACAAGTGAATTATGGGATTCATTCAATATTATTAGTATAACACATATCCCTTACTCCGTCAAAAAACATATTGCTTATTTTCACACTAGGCAAATTATTTGTAGTATACATATAGAAAATTATTTCAATAAGAGTAATACTATTACATTCTTGCGAGTAAGGTGTATAATGTTTTCGTTGACCAAGATTATGGTTTAAAAATGAAAGGGTGAAAGCAATGAAAATCACAGGCTATACTGTTGAAAAATTAAAAGACCCTACAGGAATCTTAATAGGAGATCGCTTTGAATTCTTTTTAGATCTCGAAGTGGATGAGGACGATGAGCTGTTCTCAGAAAACGGTGTCCAGCTCCGAGTTCTTTTTTATAGATATGAAGATGATAGCAGGATTTTGAATTATTATTTCCTTTCCTCTGAGCAAATTTTAGATTTTGCGATAGATGAAGAAGAAGAAAAAACAATTACCCAATTTTGCAATGAGCATCTTTCAGAAATTGATGAAGAATAAGAAAAGAGCAGGAACCCCCTGCTCTTTACACTTCAATATCCTTGCCATCTTCAACAATATGGTACATTAAGTGTGCTAAATGATGAATAGGACTATATTCTTCCTCATCAGAATCATTTTCATCATTCTCTTCTTGAAACTCTAAATCATTCAAATGCAACGCTGCAAACTGATAAAAATCTTTCAATTCAAATGCATAGCATGCACTTGGATCTTCATTATCCTCCTCATATTGAAGAACCATATACGATTCCTTCCCATTATCGTCAATAGCATCGAAATAAATAAAAAAGCCTATGTTTGTATCCAATTCGAATAAGTGTCTTGTCCCTCCTTCTGTCAATCTTTCAAAATCCGCTTCACTTAATTTCTGCACCTTCATTGATTCGACTTGATCTTCCTTATGAAAATGGACTGTATATTCCTTCAAAGACCTTTCCCCCTACTCTAAAATGATTTTATTATAGATATTATGACATACTTCAAACATTACACAAAATAAAAGAGCCACTATTGAGGGCTCTTTTTTAAGGCTTTATGCTTTCGTTACATTTACAGCTTGAGGTCCTCTTTGTCCCTCTTCTATGTCAAAATTAACTTCTTGGCCTTCTTCAAGGGTTTTGAAGCCTTCGCTTTGGATTGCAGAATAGTGAACGAAAACATCCTCTCCGCCTTCTACCTCAATAAATCCAAAACCTTTTTCTGCGTTAAACCATTTTACTTTACCTGTTGCCATTTTAATCCTCCTAAATATCAATCACTGACAGAATTATTACCCTGCATCAATTATTATGGGTAATACTTAGGATTTTATCCAAATATGGCTCTAGAAATACATAATAAATTTAGTTTCAATTATTTATTACGCGCTCTATTTCTTTTTCTTCTATCTCTGCCTTCTCTGCCTTCTCTACCTTCTCTGCTGGCATTTCTTCCACGATCATTATAACGTTTTCTGTCCCCACCACGATCACCACGAGGCTTTCTAATACGAATAGGTTCGACAGCTGTTAATTTTACTGGCGTAACATCTGGATCCTTCGTTAATAATTTTAAAGCAGCTGCAAGCAGAGTGACAGAATCCGTGTCTTCAAGAAGAGACTCTGCTGCTCTTTTATAATCATTATGATCGTTTCTTTCAATAACGGACATAAGACGATTAATTGTTGCCTGTTGATTACCTGCTAAAACATCTTTAAATGACGGAACAGGCTTCTTCATCATTTTGCTCTTAGTCACATTCTCAATAATTTTTAAATGATCAATTTCTCTTGGTGAAACGAATGTAACTGCCAATCCCTTATTACCTGCACGACCTGTTCTTCCAATTCTGTGAACATAGCTTTCAGGATCTTGCGGGATATCAAAGTTATAAACATGTGATACACCGCTTATATCAAGTCCTCTTGCCGCAACATCCGTAGCAACCATGATATCAATCGTTTGCTCTTTAAATCGGCGGATAACTTGATCTCTTTTCGCTTGCGGAATGTCCCCATGTATGCCTTCTGCAGAATAACCTCGTTTGATTAAACCCTCCACCACTTCATCCACACGTTTTTTTGTACGTCCAAAAACGATGGCAAGTTCAGGAGATTGGATATCTAAAAGACTACAAAGCACATCAAACTTTTGCTTTTCATGAACTTCCATATAATGCTGCTCTATATTTTTTACTGTCATTTCTTTTGCTTTAATTTTGACTAATTCCGGATCACTCATAAACTTTTCTGCAAGTGATTGGATCCTTTTTGGCATTGTTGCAGAGAAAAGTAGGGTCTGACGCTCTTCTTTTATTTCACTTAAAATTCGTTCAATATCCTCAATAAAGCCCATATTGAGCATTTCATCTGCTTCATCTAAAACAACCATTTTTATGTTTGCAAGACGTATTGTTCTTCTCTCTATATGGTCAATCAATCTTCCTGGAGTTGCAGCAATGATATGCGGTTTATTCTTTAAAGCGCGGATCTGGCGATTGATATCCTGCCCACCGTATATCGGCAATGTTTTTACACCTTTCACGTGCCCGATACGGTTTAATTCCTCTGCCACTTGGACAGCAAGTTCACGCGTAGGGGCTAAAACAAGTCCTTGGATTCCATCATTAATATTTATTTTTTCCAATAATGGCACTCCGAATGCAGTTGTTTTCCCTGTACCTGTTTGTGCCTGCCCAATCATGTCTTTTCCTGAAAGTCCAATTGGGATCGCTTGTGATTGAATTGGTGTAGGTTCCTCAAATCCCATATTTGAAAGGGCTTTTATTAATTCATTACTTAAACCAAAATCTGAAAAAGTTGTCAAATTTGTTCCTCCTTAAATAACCTCTAATTATTTTTCTTATTCGTTTATAGTTTTTAAACAATCGTTACGTTAGTAGGTTTTCCAGTTTGCATCTCTTTTTTACATTTCTAGATTAAGAATTTAGATTTCATTTTTAAAAATTGAATTCATCTAGCCCTTCTCCAAAAATTAAGAGAGGAAAACTTTTATTCCAAAAAAGTTAATGTAGGATGGATTCTCTTTTGAGGAATGAATGAAGAATACAAAGTGGAGAAAAACAACGTAAAAAAGTGATGCATGAATGACATGCATCACTTCATTTCTCACATATTATGCTTTTGCTACGTTAGCAGCTTGAGGTCCACGGTTACCTTCAACGATTTCGAAAGTTACTTCTTGACCTTCTTCTAAAGTTTTGAAACCTTCAGTTTGAATTGCAGAAAAGTGTACGAATACATCTTGACCTTCTGAAGACTCAATAAATCCAAATCCTTTTTCTGCATTAAACCATTTAACTTTACCTGTGTTCATGTTATTACCTCCAAAAATGTGTTCACTATAAGTCTTGATTATATAAACTTAAACATAAAAAGGTCGTGCCGCAGTATTGAGGAAAAATAAAATCGTCCACAATAGATTGCAGCTACGACCACTTATCCAAAAAATATATAACGAACATTACAGCGTTAACCTAATCATAAGGGGAGAATATCCATTTGTCAAATCTTTTTCATGCCAAGACCTTATGATCGTTTAATCGGATATTCGAGTGCTTTACACCTAAAACAATGAAAGCCCTGCCTCTCTTCCATCCTTACGGCTCCTAGGCCGTGCCAGTGGGAATCAGGAATTTTTAATAATTAATTTCGGAAATGATACTCTTGAGATTTTTCACGTTGCTAGTAAAAAAATTGAAGTTTTAAAGCGAGGTTAATCCTGGTTTTCCAGAAGATGACTTAAGAAGAAATTCAACATAAATAGTTGTCCACAAATTACTCTTAATTTCAAACCCATTGCTCACCTATTAATCTAAAGAGCAGTAATCGAATAAAACGATAGTCGTATTCTATATATATTGAAGGGAGAAAAACTCCAATATTTGTCTGATTTTCACGACTTTTCCACAGCACTTCGAATACAGCGTTTATTATTATACTATAGAAGAAACTTATCGTCAAGACTGTGTTGTTTAATTCCTATTTGAAACATTTTCCACCTTATCCTCGTATAATAAGTACAGTGAGAGGAGGAGACTTAGTGGAATATGGTACTAGTTTTGGTTCAGGATTTGATATGTTTTCTTTTTTTACTTTAATATTTCCTATATTTTTTATAGTCGTTTTCGGATTTATTCTATTTCAAGTTGTTCAGGGAATTAAGCAATGGAATTATAATAATAAGCAACCGGTATTAGATGTGTCTGCCAATCTCGTAGCAAAAAGAACTCAAGTAAGCAGACACGCACACAATCACGATAACCACGTCCACCACCATTCTACAACTTCCTATTATGCTACTTTTGAAGTGGAAAGTGGCGACAGGATGGAGTTACAAGTAAGTGGAAGTGAGTATGGTCAGCTTGTAGAAGGTGATTTTGGAAAACTTAAATTTCAAGGGACTCGTTTTTTAGGATTTGATCGAGATAATAAAAGTTAACCATTTTAAAGTATACTAGACCGAATATTTAATTAGTTGAAGTTTTATTCCCAATCTGCAATATTATTTAAAATTTAAAAATCCATTCCAAAACTAATTTTGAAAGGGAATTTTATTATGAAAGAACATATTCTAGAGGTTATTAAGCAAATTGAAATTGATTACGATGTAAAAATCCTCTATGCTTGTGAATCGGGAAGCCGTGCTTGGGGTTTCCCTTCTAAAGATAGTGACTATGATGTGCGTTTCATTTATATCCATAAGAAGAATTGGTATCTTTCCATTGATCGGAAACGTGATGTTATTGAAATTCCGAAGCATGATTCAATTTCTATACCTATTAATGACCTTTTAGATGTGAGTGGCTGGGAAATAACCAAAGCTTTAAAACTTTTTAGAAAATCGAATCCGCCACTATTAGAATGGTTAATGTCTAACATTGTGTATTATGAGGAATTCTCTATGACAGACAAAATGAGAACCTTAGCTGAGGAAATCTTTGCTCCACCTTCGTGTCTTTATCATTACCTCAATATGGCAAAAGGAAATTATCGTGATTTTCTTCAAGGTGAGGATGTAAAAATCAAAAAGTATTTCTATGTACTTCGGCCGATACTTGCAGCTAAATGGATTGAAAAATACAACAGTATCCCACCCATTCAATTTCAAAGCCTTCTCGAAGAAATATTACCTTCAGGTGAACTAAGGGATGAAATCGATACTTTACTGAAACGAAAAATGGCTGGTGAGGAGCTAGATTTAGAGCCTAGAATTGATTTCATTAATCAATACTTAAACAACGAAATTGTACATTTAGAGGCATATGCGAAGAGCTTAAATATTCATATTCCAGATCCGACAGAGCGATTGAACCAACTCTTTAGGGAGACTATAAATGAAGTTTGGAATTAATCGAATTTGTGAATAAATTAGGGGCTGTCCCATAAGCTAAGGTGTCAGGCACCGAACAATTTCTAGAATCAATAAGCGAGCAGGATTCTAAATCTATTGAATTAAGTGAATGCCAGACACCTAATAAAGATAAGTTTATTTCTGATCTAAAGGAATTGTCGCATCATGTAGTTCTTTTTGTAATTGTTGATCGAATTTCTCCTTGGAATCCCGATTCCATTCAAAGTAATCAGCCATATAATCAATTACTTCGTTTTGATACTTTTTAACTGTTTCAATGTTAAACAATAAGGCACCTGTCCTGCGAATAAAAAAGTCTACTGGTGTTGCAGTCATTTCATGTTCCAAAGCATATCTCAATTTAAGCCAAAGTTTTATAGGCAATTTATATTTTTCTGCCTCACTTGTTCCATACTCTTCAATCATTTTAAATAAAATTGGCACATTTGAACCATACATAGAAGTAAGTTGAACAGCATCCTCTTTTGTTAATCCTGCTGCAATTCCTTTCTGGGACTGGATTAAAATAAATTCATCAAAATTATTTGATCCACCTACATCACCACCAGAAATCGGCAAAAATTTCGTTTGACAGCTTGGTAAGCTTTTATTTTGTTCTTCTTTGAATTTCTTTGTTAAAATATCTACTATTGTTTCCGCCATTTTTCGATATCCTGTTAGTTTTCCGCCAGCAATTGTAATGAGACCTGACTCAGAATCCCAAATTTCATCCTTACGAGATATTTCTGATGGATCCTTCCCTTCTTCCAAAATAAGTGGACGAACTCCTGCCCAGCTGGATTCAACATCTTTCTCCGTGATTTGGACTTCTGGGAACATATAATTTATCGCATTAATAATATAAGTTCGATCTTCAATCGTCATTTTTGGACTTACAGGATCTTCTCCGTAAAAAGTATCTGTTGTTCCTACATATGCCTTCCCTTCTCTTGGAATCGCAAATACCATCCGATTATCAGGCGTATCAAAATAAACGGCCTGTCTTAGTGGGAATCTTGATTGGTCAATTACTAAATGGACACCTTTTGTTAACTGCAATGTCTTTCCTTTTTTGGAACCATCCATTTCACGAATGGAATCGACCCATGGACCCGCTGCATTAACAATTTTTTCGGCCTTTATTTCATAATTCTCCCCTGTAAGCTGATCGGAAACACGAACACCGATAACCTTTCCATTCTCATATAGGAGTTGGTCAACCTTGGTATAATTTATTGGAATTGCACCATTTTCTGCTGCGGCTTTTATCACTTCAATTGTTAAGCGCGCATCATCCGTACGGTATTCTACATAGTAGCCCCCGCCCTTTAATCCATCCTTTTTAAGAAGCGGCTCTTTGTTAATGGTTTCTTGTACACCAAGCATGGTTCTACGTTCAGACTTTTTAACCCCTGCCAAAAAATCATACACTCTCAAACCAATAGAAGTACTAAATATTCCGTAGGTTCCTCCTTTATGCATAGGGAGGAGCATCCACTCTGGAGTCGTTACATGAGGACCATTTTCATAAACAATGGCCCGTTCCTTTCCAACCTCAGCAACCACCTGTACTTCAAATTGTTTTAAATATCGAAGCCCTCCATGGACTAGCTTTGTTGAACGGCTTGAAGTTCCTGCAGCAAAATCCTGCATCTCAACAAGAGCTATATTCATACCTCTCGTCGCGGCATCAAGGGCAATACCGGCACCAGTAATTCCCCCACCGATTACTAATACATCGAATTTTATTGTTTTTAGTTTATTAATCATTTCTTTTCGAAAATGGTTTGAAAATTTCATTTCGGTGACCTCCTTTTTTAGAAAGGTTAGCTATTACAAGTTATTCCTTGTAACAGAAAATGGTAAAAAAAGACCCAAATAACATTATCAATTAATGATAATGAATTTGTGGTCTTTCCAATTCTCCTCCCTTAGCGCCCAACTTATTTTTTTACATACTTCATTTTGTTTGAAAATATTTATCAAACTATTTAAGTTTCACATTATTTAAATGCCATAGCTGCATGGACTGCTTTTTTCCAGCCATTATATAAATCATCACGAATTTTAGATTCCATAGTAGGTGCAAACGATTTGTCGATTGCCCATTTACTTGCAATTTCATCTTGGTTTGCCCAGAATCCAACTGCAAGACCCGCTAAATACGCAGCACCAAGAGCTGTTGTTTCATTTATTGTCGGTCTCTCAACAGGGACGTTTAAAATATTGCTTTGAAAATCCATGAGGAAATTATTTTTTACTGCACCTCCATCAACACGAAGTGTCTTTAATTCGATACCTGAATCTGCTTCCATCGCTGACAAAACATCCTTCGTTTGGTAGGCGAGTGATTCAAGTGTTGCGCGAATAAAATGCTCCTTAGATGTACCTCTTGTCAGACCGAATACCGCACCTCTTACTTCACTATCCCAATAAGGGGTCCCTAGTCCGACAAAAGCAGGAACAACGTATACACCATCCGTTGAATCTACTTTCTTAGCATAACTTTCACTATCTCGAGCACTCTGCAGCATTCTCATCCCATCACGCAGCCATTGAATGGCTGATCCAGCAACAAAAATACTTCCTTCAAGGGCATATTCCACTTTCCCGTTTAAACCCCATGCAATGGTTGTTAATAGTCCATTTTCAGAACGTACAGCTTTTCTGCCAGTGTTCATAAGCATAAAGCAGCCTGTTCCATAAGTATTTTTTGCCATCCCTTCACCAAAGCATGCTTGACCGAATAAAGCCGCCTGTTGATCTCCTGCAGCCCCAGCAATAGGAATTTCCTTTCCAAAGAATTGATAGTCTGCTGTATTACCGTAAATTTCTGAAGATGACCTTACCTCTGGTAGCATAGATGCCGGCACATCCAAAATTTCCAGCAGCTCTTCATCCCATTTTAAATCAAAAATATTAAACATAAGCGTTCTTGAAGCATTGGAATAATCAGTTACATGTGCTTCTCCGCCGGAAAGCTTCCAAATCAACCATGTATCAATCGTTCCAAATAATAATTTCCCATCCTCTGCTTTTTCACGAGCGCCTTCCACATGATCCAAGATCCACTTCACCTTTGTACCCGAAAAATAAGCATCGATTAGTAATCCAGTTTTTTTACGAAAAAGGTCATTATTTCCCATTCCCTTCAAATTTTCACATATTTCACTTGTCTGTCTCGATTGCCAGACGATCGCATTGTATACTGGCTTACCAGTTTCTTTATCCCAAACAACAGTTGTTTCACGCTGATTCGTGATTCCTATACCTGCAATTTGCTCGGGTTTAACACCAGATTCAGAAAGCACCTGGGCAATTACAGATAAAATTGAACCCCAGATTTCATTGGCATTATGTTCAACCCAGCCTGGTTTAGGGAAATATTGCTTAAACTCCTTTTGGGCTACATGGGTAATGCCACCTTTTTTGTTAAAAAGAATGGCTCTTGAACTAGTTGTTCCTTGATCCAAAGATAAAATATACTTCTCCATTTCCCTTCCCCCATTCAATCGTAAAGTCTCCATAATGCAGATATATTCGTTGATTCCACTTTTACAAATTCTTTTCTTCCAAAAAGATATACAGTTATTAATACTTCTATTTTAACAGCTAAAACCGTCCATAACATAATCGGAATCCCCCACTAGAAGATGTGACTCAGGTAAAAAAAGTTAAAAAAACCGATTTTGTCTATACAAAATCGGCAGATCCTTTAAATAAATATTCTGAATAAAACCTATGCTTCCTTTTTGGCTTTTGTTGCAGTGGTTCTTTTCTTTTTTGCTGCTTTCTTTTTTGGTTTCGTTTTATCAATGGATGCTTGTAGGGCTGCCATTAAATCGGTCACATTCGTTGTAGGCTCTTTTTCTACTGGGGTAACAATCTCCTTGCCAGTACGCTTCGAATCAATAAGCTCTAATAAGGCAGTACGATAATCATCTGTATACTTTTCAGGCTCAAAATCTGATGTTAATTGGTCAATTAAAAGAATGGCTGTATCAATTTCTTTTTTCGTTACCTTATCTTCAGTTGGAACATTAGGTACATCTTCAGATTTTCGAACCTCATCAGGGTAATGAATGGTCTCCATAACCAAGGTATTCTCATAAACACGAAGAACAGCAAGCTGTTCCTTAGAACGAATAATAATTTTTGCTAATCCCACTTTTTCTGATTCTTTTAATGCTTTACGTAATAACGAATAAGCTTTCCCTCCGCCATCGCCAGGAGACATATAGTATGTTCGATCATAATAGATCGGGTCAATTTGATCCATTTTTACAAAATCCATTATTTCAACTGCCTTATCTTCATTTTCCTTTTTTAATTTTTCCAAATCCTCATTCTCTAGGAC
This sequence comes from Cytobacillus dafuensis, assembly GCF_007995155.1. NCBI lineage: Bacteria > Bacillati > Bacillota > Bacilli > Caryophanales > Bacillaceae > Cytobacillus > Cytobacillus dafuensis. The sequence continues at coordinate 2,951,602 of NZ_CP042593.1, forward strand.
AACAAATTTTCCTTTGGTATATTCGTACGCCTTTACAATATCCTCATTTTTAATTTCCATATTGCATACAGGGCACATTTTTTCGTATTTAATCGGGGAATGACATTCTTTATGAAGATTTCTCAGCTTAATATCCTTGTCCTCTGTAGCAGCATGAAGCTTAATGGGGATATTAACTAGGCCAAAGCTAATGCTTCCTTTCCACATTGTATGCATATTATTACTCCAATCATGTTTTTACCTTTAATTTGCGTGAAACCTATGGATGCATACATAAAAACTTATGGAAACTGAGTAGCAGTAAATGATAATGGAAAATCTATAATGACTGCCTATTTGATAGATATGGAAAATGCATTTGGAAAGGTTGTTGTTTTCTTATATGAAGCCAATGCTGCCAAGTTTAACATTTGAGGTTCCAAAAGGGAATGACTGGCTCTACGAAGTGAAATATGATGGATTTCGTGCAATATTACATTGGGATCATAATGAAATGTCATTAATAAGCAGAAATGGCAAGCCATTATTAAACATTTTCCCCGAAATATGCTCATTTCTTGAAGCTAATAAAGAAAAGCTCAAACCTTATCTTCCCTTAACATTTGATGGAGAGCTCGTCTTTTTAGAGAATGCATATAAGTCTCAATTTTCTACAATCCAAGTAAGAGGAAGAATGAGATCTTTGAGTAGGATCGCTGAGAAGGCAAAGGCATCTCCATGTCATCTCCTCATTTTTGATGTCCTTAAAATAAAAGGAAAACCCTTGAAAAACGAGGATTATCTATCGAGAAAAAAGACACTGTATGATTTTTTTAAGAAATGTAACCTTCCATTAATGCCTGATGAAATGAATACAAAGCTTGTACAATATATTCCCTTCTTTAATGACTTTAATGAAATTTGGGAAAAGGTTGTTCTTTTCAACGGAGAAGGAATTGTAGCAAAGCAAAAAACGAACAAATGGGAAGAAGGAAAAAGAACAACATTATGGTTAAAATATAAAAATTGGAAATATGTTTCGTGTTTTATCACTGCATACGAAAAAACAAATGGATACTTTTATGTCAGTGTTTATCAAGACAATATGGTAATATCCATCGGGCAATTCATTTTTGGCTTAAAGCCAGACGAAAAAAAAGCATTATTTGAAATTATTAAAGCAAATAAAACAGATGAGGATAATAAATATATTTATGTTGAGCCGGCAATCTGCGTAGAGGTCAAATATTTGGAGCTGTATGAAGGGCAGATGCGAGAGCCTCACTTTCACCAATTTAGATTTGATTTAAGCCCAAATGATTGTACCTACCATCAATTCATTCAAAAGCAAAAGAATTTCCCATCTGATATTGATGTGACACATCCTGATAAACCTTTGTGGGCTGAACCATCGATTCAAAAAATCGATTATATTCATTATTTACAAGAAATCTCACCCTATATGTTGCCTTTTCTTAAAAACCGATTATTAACTGTTATACGGTATCCACACGGTATTTTTGGAGATCCTTTTTATCAGAAAAATTGTCCAGAGTACGCTCCAGAGTTTGTTGAAACTGAAATGTCAGACGAGATAAATTATATTATTTGCAATCAATTAAAGACACTTCTCTGGCTTGGAAATCAGCTAGCATTCGAATTTCACATCCCTTTTCAAACGACTCTTAGTAAAGGACCGAGTGAAATTGTATTTGATCTAGATCCGCCATCCAGAGATGCATTTGGTCTAGCCATTAAAGCTGCCTTGTTAATAAAGGAAATTTTCGAGCAGCTTGAATTGATTAGTTTTATTAAAACGTCAGGAAACAAAGGACTGCAAATTTATTTACCATTACCGGAAAATACATATACTTATGATGAAACAAGATTATTTACAGCTTTTATCGCACAATATCTTGTAACAAAGGATCCTGCTTCTTTTACCATTGAAAGGATGAAAAAGAATAGAGGCAACCGACTTTATGTCGATTACATTCAGCATGCAGAAGGAAAAACCATTATTGCACCCTATTCACCAAGGGGTACAAAGGAGGCGACCGTAGCTGCTCCTCTTTATTGGGAAGAAGTAAATGAACATCTAAAGGTGGAAAATTTTCAAATACCACAAATGATAAAACGAATTCACAATAAGGGAAATCCCTTCCATACTTATTTCGAAGCGAAAGAAAAACAAAAATTCGGACCAATATTGGAGATTTTAAGAAATAAAAACCTGCCCTCTTTATGAAGGCAGGTCCTACATTAATGAATTAATCTTTCCTCGGATACTAGTTCATTCGACCAATTTAATGATTCTGCATATAGTTTAAATAAGTCTTTTTCATCAATATTCATATCCTTACATTTTTCACTTATTACATTCCATTGAGCAGTTTCGACAGCGAGAACAAGATCAAGAACTTCCTTTAACGGATTTCCTTTCCCATTTAAAGCATCACAAATATCTTCTTCAAGGGGAAGATCCTTTAATATCACACTCATCGGAATACTTAAGATCGAATCCATAATTGAAAACATTCCTGTCATAAAATAACTTGGAGAAGGATTTCTTTTCATTTTTATTTTTTCAATTTCCTCACACATTTTTGCTCTCGTAAGACTCAATTGAATGGTTTCCTGTGAAATCTCTCTTTTCTCAATTGTGGACTCGCGTACTGCGAGCACATAAATCCATTTTTCTAACTCTATTAGACCTAGCAAAACAACGGCCTGTCTGATCGAATTGATTTTTTGTTTTGGTCTGTATGCAGGTGAATTGATTAATTTTAATAATTTATACGATAAGGAAATATCCCTCTCGATTAATTCGGTAATTCGGTCTATACATGGATCGTTCGTCGACAAGCTTTGTATCATTTCATAATAGGACTGAAAATATGTCGGAACATCACGAGTTGATAATACCGTTGGTTTAGCAAAGAAATAGCCTTGAAAATAATGATAACCCCTTCTCTTTGCCTCTTCAAATACCTCTCTCGTTTCAACCTTTTCTGCAACCATTTTTAAGTTCATATTTTTGACAATGGCTTCTACTTTGTCTCTCATTTCTTTCGGTGTAAACAGGAAATCAACTTTTACGATATCTATATGTTTCAAAAGTTCGTATGAATATGAATTCTCTTCATTAAAAACATAATCATCAAGTGCAATTTGATACCCTAGCTCCTTTAAATCTTTACATATCTGTACTAATTCTTTACTTGGTTCTATAGATTCAAGAATTTCAACAACAATATCACGCGGCCGGAAATAAGTTGGTAGTCTAAGTTTAAGTAGGTTTTCCGTAAAATTAATGAAGCAAGGCTTTCCATTTGAAAGCTTGTCAATTCCAATATTTAAGAAGCTGTTGATGATGAGCTCAGTTGTCGCTTGATCCCCATCCATATCAGGATATGCATTTTCATTTTGATTTCTTCGATACAAAAGCTCGTATCCGTATACATCTTCATTTGCATTAAAGATGGGCTGTCTAGCTACAAAAACCTCCATAAATTACCCTCCGACAAATTCTGCATGTATGATCGTAATTATTTTATACGACATAACTAATTAAAGTTGTCGAATTATGTAGTAAATGAAAAAAATTTATATTTTTGAAAAAATATATCATGCGCATGAAAAGAGGAGCACTTAAATAGCGCTCCTTCATTTCGTATATTAGAAGATTTATTTGGACATCTGTTTGTACAAATTTCCCATCTCTATTGCCCCAACTGCAGCTTCCCATCCCTTATTGCCTGCTTTCGTTCCAGCACGTTCAATCGCCTGCTCGATAGTATCTGTTGTCAGAACACCGAAAATAATCGGTATGCCGCTTTGCATTCCTATAGCAGCAACCCCTTTTGCCACTTCATTGCTAACGAAATCAAAATGTGGTGTTGCGCCTCGAATGACTGTTCCAAGCGTAACAATTGCATCAAAGTCGCTGGCTTGAGCAAGTTTCATGGCAGTTAATGGGATTTCGAATGCACCTGGAACCCAAACAACAGTCACATCTTCATCCTTTACACCATGACGCTTTAAAGCATCTTCAGCCCCACTTAGTAATTTCCCGGTAATAAATTCATTAAAACGTGACACTACAATCCCAATTTTTAATCCTGTCCCTACTAAATGTCCTTCAACCACTTTCTTCATTTTTCTTCTCTCCCTTTTATAATTTTAATAAATGGCCAAGCTTTGCTTTTTTCGTTTTTAAGTATGCTTCATTCTCATTTTTAATAGGCATTTGTAATGGGACACGCTCAACAACCTCTAAACCGTAACCCGCTAATCCGGCAATTTTCCTTGGATTGTTCGTCAAAAGCCGCATTTTCTTTACACCTAAATCCCTTAATATTTGAGCGCCTACCCCATAATCACGCAAATCATCGCCAAATCCAAGTTTATGATTTGCTTCAACCGTGTCATATCCTTCTTCTTGAAGCTTATAAGCTTTCATTTTGTTAATGAGTCCAATACCTCTTCCCTCTTGCCTCATATAAAGAAGAATTCCCTTTCCCTCACTTTCTATTTGGGAAAGTGCCGCTTCTAATTGTGGTCCACAATCACATCTATTGGAGCCGAAAACATCTCCGGTAAGACATTCAGAATGGACTCTTAACAGCACAGGCTCGTCCTCTGTAATCTCTCCTTTTACTAAAGCAATATGCTCTTTTCCATCCATCGTATTCGTATAACCCACTGCTTTAAACAAACCGAATTCTGTAGGAAGCTTGATTTCAGTTTCTCTCTTTATATATGAGTCATGTTTTAATCGATATTCGATTAACTGTTGAATCGAAATCATTTTTATATCAAATTTTTTGGCTATGAGCTCAAGATCCTTTACTCGCGCCATTGTTCCGTCATCCTTCATAATTTCGCAAATAATTCCAGCTGGTTTTGCTCCCGCAATACGCGCCAGATCAACTGCAGCTTCCGTATGGCCAGCTCTTCTTAAAACTCCACCTTTCTTAGCAATTAAAGGAAAAATATGGCCAGGACGGTTAAATTCTTCTGGACGGGCATCATCATCCAGCATTTTTTCAATAGTCAAAGCCCTCTCGAATGCGCTAATTCCCGTTGTTGTTTCTACATGGTCAATCGAAACAGTAAACGCTGTTCCACGACTATCTGTATTTCTCTCAACCATAGGAAGCAATTTTAGTTTTTCAGCTAATTCTTCAGAAATCGGTGTACAAATTAAGCCTCTTCCTTCTTTAGCCATAAAATTTACTGTTTCTGGTGTTACGAACTCAGCAATGGAAAGAAAATCACCTTCATTTTCCCGATCTTCATCATCACAAACAATAATGACTTTCCCTGCTTTTAAATCCTCAATGGCTGCTGTAATCTCACTAAACATGGTGCCTTCCTCCTTATGTCGCTTGATTTATTAGAAAAACTTGGCGTTCGCCAAGTCCTTTTTGGTGAATGCCTTAGTTTTTCTTATGCGATCTTATTAGCAGGTATTTAACTAAAAAAACACTTTACTTTAGTACGTTAATAAACTTAAACTTTCCTATTAGCTTATAAAAAGCCATTGCTTCTTAAAAAATTTTCAGTAATACCTTTGCCCTGACTTGATTCTGTTTGCTCTTTTTTCATAAAGGAATACATATATTTGGCAAGCATATCAAACTCAATATTAACTACATCTCCAACACTTTTTATTCCCAGGATAGTATCCTTTGCTGTGTGTGGAATAATGGATACTGTTACGGACTGATCTGTTATTCCAAAAATAGTTAAAGATGTTCCATCAATTGCAATGGATCCCTTGTTTATTACTAGATGATTTAATGAACCTGGAATAGATATGTCAATGTAAATGGCATTTTCTTTTTTCCTCTTGTTTAGAATTTTTCCAGTTCCATCTACATGTCCCGTTACAAAATGCCCCCCAAAACGCCCATTTGCAGCCATAGCCCTTTCTAAATTAACCATCGTTCCTTCCTTAACTGAAGATAAGGAGGTACTTTTAAACGTTTCAGGCATCACATCTGCGGAAAATTCTTCACGTTGGAATTCAGTAACAGTTAGACATACTCCATTGACTGAAATGCTATCACCAAGCTGGATATCTCTTATTATTTTTGTAGCTTGAATCGTTAATTTAATTGTGTTTCCATTTTGAATGGCTCTTTTTACAGTTCCAAGCTCTTCTATGATTCCCGTAAACATGACAATTCTTCCTCCTCTAGAGGCCTAGCTATAATTTTAAGATCACATCCAATTGTTTGTACTGACTTGAACTTGAGTTTTTTTGCATGCTCGACAATCTCAATACCTTGTCCACCAATAAAAGGGATTGCGGTTACTCCGCCAATTATTTTTGGTGCAACATATAAAATGATTTGCTGATAAGCATTATTATCGATAAAGGAGGAATGAATCTCGGAACCTCCTTCTACTAATAACGACATTATGTTTCTTTTTCCTAACTCTTTTAGCACTTCCGGAATAAGAATAGTTGGCTGTGATAATGGTACAACTTCTACATCAAATTCTCTAAAGTTTGCTACTTTTTCTAAATCTATCTCATTTCCAGTAAAAATAATCGTATTTACCGCTCGATCTTGTATCACATTTGATTCAAGAGGAGTCCGTAAATACGTGTCTAATACAACTCGAATGGGATTTCTTCCACCTCGGGGCAGTCTGGTGGTTAAATGTGGATTATCATGAATAATGGTATTCACGCCTGTTAAGATTGCATCATGTTCATGTCTTAATTGGTGAACATCTAATCTGGATTCTGGAGAGGTAATCCATTTGCTGTCACCTGTTTTTGCCGCTGTCTTTCCATCCAAAGAAACAGCTGCTTTTATTGTTACAAAAGGAGTTTTCGTTTTAATAAAATGAAAGAATGGTTCATTCATGGCATGGGCTTCCTCATTTCCTATGCCAATTTCAACTTCAATCCCAGCCTCTTTTAGTTTGGCGATTCCTTGTCCAGCAACGAGAGGATTTGGATCGAGTCCTGCTACGATTACCCTTTTGATTCCTGAATTTATTATCAAATCAGCACAGGGAGGAGTTTTACCATGATGGCTGCAAGGTTCAAGAGTCACATATAGATCTGCTCCTCTTGCTTGTTCACCAGCTACATTGATGGCATGGACTTCTGCATGTGGTGTTCCTGCTCTTAAGTGTGCACCAAGTCCAAGTACTTCACCATTCTTGATAACTACTGCTCCAACCTTTGGATTAGGGCTAGTTTGCCCTCTTGTAGCTTGAGCCATTTTTAAGGCTAAATCCATATATTCAATATCATGCATTTATTTGTAGTTCCCCCTTTCACTAAAATTCTCCAACAAAAAACCCCGCACACAACTCATGTACGGGGCATAATCGCATAACGAAATAAGCGTTAAAAAAATGATTTTTTTACGCAAATAATCATTCATTTCTTCTCCCATCCAGACTTTAACTGTCGGCTTTGGAGTTTCACCAAATCCACCGTTTTCAACGTATTGAAACCGGGTCACGGACTAAGAGGACAGTACCTCATCACCGCCGGTTGGGAATTTCACCCAGCCCCGAAGAAATCATATTCGAATAATTAAATAGTATCACGAGGTTTCCGAATAAACAATGTGTATGTCTCAAAGCATAAAAAAAATTGAAACCATTAGCCTTTAAGATCGTATATTACTCATCTGATAATGGAAGGATTTATGTGTTGTGATTGAAACAAAAGAACAATTATTTCATGAGCTTAAAATATGTGAAAAGTGGGAAAAAGAGCAGAGCGACCTTTGGTTTTGGGAAAAGCTAGGGCGGCTTCCATTCAAGCTTTTAGACAAGTTTACACCTGCCTTTTTGCAAAAAAAAATCGGCGTGATTATTGATGAACTAGGTCAGTATGTACAATCAGGAGGAAGATATTTAAGCTCGGTATCCTCCTTAAAAGCATATTACCCAAAAATGGATGTTACAACTTTGGAGGATGTAAAATCACTTCCGATATCTACAATGGACGATGCGGTAGCAAAGCTTACAGGCAATCGAAAGAAACTTGCTACCATTCAAGGGGCTGGTACTGGGTTTGGAGGATTTCTTACTATATCAATCGATATTCCCATGTTGCTGGGAATTCAGTTGAAAACTCTACAGGATATTGCCATTTGCTACGGATATAACCCAGATGATACGAAGGAAAGATTATACATCGTAAAAATTCTGCAATTTGTCTCTTCCGATATTGTTGGAAAAAAAGCGATCTTACAGCAGCTATCCATAATTGATTCTCCAAGTGAAGGTCCAAATAGAGAGGTCATCTCGGAAATTCAAGGATGGCGGGAAGTAGTCTTTACATATCGGGATCAAATCGGTTGGAAAAAGCTGTTTCAAATGATTCCTATTGCAGGACTCTTATTCGGAGCAGTCATTAATCGATCTGCGGTTACCGATATTTCTGAAGCAGGAAAGATGCTCTATCGAAAGAGAAAAATTAATGAACGATTATCACTAGAAAATGAAAAAGAAAGAAGCTGCAATGCTGATGAATAGCCTTGCAGCTTCTTTCATTAATTATGGAATGACAAAGTTAAAATTACTTGTTGATTTCCGCTGCAGGCACTTAGCGATCGCGGGCGGTCCGGAAGCCTCCTCGTCGAAGAGCGCTCCTGCGGGGTCTCCCTTTGACTCGCTTCTCCCGCAGGACATTGAATAAGCTTCCTAGAATAATCAACGCACGAAGGAAATGCGAATGCATTTTCGAGGATCTCGCGCCTTCCGCTCCAATCAACAACAAAATAGGATTGTCCACAATGAGCATTAACACACCTTATGGAATAAAGTATAACTTTTTTGAATCAGAGAAATATCTAGCTGTACTTTTATGGTAATCGTTTGATTTCATGCTCCATTACTTCTTCATTTACAGCTCCTAACACTTTTTTACGAATAACACCATCTGAGTCGATAAAAAAGCTTGTTGGATACACCCTAATATTATAATCATTAGATGCACTACCTATTTCATCAAGCGGGATTGTGAAGGTTAGTTCATTATTTTTTACGAACTCATCAACATTGGTACGGCTTTTCTCAGAAGTCGTAACATTAACCGCTAAAATTTCAAAACCTTCGTTTTTATATTTATTATATAATTTTTCCATATAAGGCATTTCAGCCTTGCATGGCGGACACCAAGTAGCCCAAAAATTCAATAAGATTGTTTTCCCTTTATAATCACTTAGCTTCACAGTATTACCTTCCAAGTCTAATAATTCAAAATCCGGGGCTCTATTCCCCTCTTCTAAACCGACTGGAAGCTGATCAGCATTTTCTATCTTCTCGTATTTCTTCGGTTGTTCAAGATTATTTACAATACCTTTTTCTTTAAGGATTGTCTTGTCAATTATAAATAAGCAAAGGATGATAATTCCCGCTACCAGCAAGAATTTTTTCATTCAAACACCTCATTAATGTAATCCAGAAGGAAGTTTAATTGATTTAATCATACTATATCAAACCAATTGAAGCTATTGTTCTGCACTAGAGGCACATGATTGTTGAAGACATCTTTTGATCTTTAAAATGATAGAAGTGAAAAATTAGTGATTTGTAGACTGAAACAGTTTTACTAAAAGTGCATATACAAGTAGCTTTTCCTCCACGGGCAATTGTTGTTCAAATATTAGTATGGGCGTATTCGGATCTTTAAATCTTTTACCCCACTCTATCGGCATCCAACCTTTACGCAATCTCGCAATATTTTTGCAGCCCTTTAAAAACTGAAAATCCATAAATAATCTTGATTGCTTTAGTAAAAAACTCCGATTTTCATGCCCAAAAATAACGGCTATACCATTTCCTAATGTATTCTGTATCTTTATTGAATGAATCTCGATTCCTGAACTCGCTATTTCAATACGATTCTTCTTAAAAGTAAAACTTCCAATTTGCTTATTATTTGCATCATATAAACCATATTTTCTTTCAATAAACTTATCAAACAGAAAAGGTAAGAACCATCGAAACGGCATAAAATTGATATCTCTTATTTCTCCAACTTGCTGACCATTTGTGCTAAAGACAAGCAATCTTAATGTTGGAGCTGGAAGAAACGTCAAAAGGACATTTTCTTCATATAAAAATGATACTTGATTTGCAATGCCCTCATCTATTTTCTTAATCTCTTTTGATCTGTTATCATTTATTAAATAAGCTTGATAGCTTATAAAACTATAAAGTAAAAATGGTACAACCAATACAACCATTTTGCCATTAGGTACAACAATAATACCGTATATAATTAGGAAAAATGGAGGAATAAGTGCAACAAGACTGGAATTTAAGGAAATAGATGCTGTTTTTTGATAAAATTGCTGAATATTCTTCATAATAATCCCCTAACATCCTTAAAAGGAAAATACTTCCTAATAATAGTTTTATATGCTAAATTAATAGAGTCACTTTTATTCTATTAATTGAGAAGCATAAACATGAATACTTGGAGGAAAAATATGAAAAAAATCATAATCATATTCGGTTTGATTTTAATTTTCTCAATAATCATTATCGCACTTTTACATATTCAAATGAAAAAAACCGCATGCTTAACTCCTCCACCTAATATTCCTTATTTAATCGTTCTTGGAGCTAAAGTGAATGGAGAAGAAATGTCTCTCAGCTTGCTTAACAGAGCAAATAAAGCACTAGAATATATAGAAGAAAACCCCAATACAGTTATCGTTGTAACTGGTGGTCAAGGCAAAGGAGAAAATATTACTGAGGCAGAAGCTCTAAAAAGATTTTTTCTTGAAAATGGAATTGATGAAGAAAAAATACTAGTAGAAGATCTCTCAACATCTACATATGAAAATCTGAAATATTCAAAGGACCTTTACAATATTGATCAGGCAGTTATTGTCACAAATGATTTTCATTTATATCGATCAATTAATCTTGCAGAGAAGGTCGGAATAAAAGGACATCCTTTAGCTGCCGAAACACCAAAAGTCGTAAAAACTAGTCTATATATACGAGAATATGCAGCCATTCTAAAGATGAAAATATTTGGAACATAATCATATAAAATGCACCCCAATTGTTAGACATTAATCTAACAGCTGGTGGTGCATTTCATTTAAGCAAGTTCTTTTCTTCTAAAAATTGAAATACTGCAAATGAGGAGTATTATCATACCAATGATCGCAACAATTACGGCAGATAATACATTGTCAGGAATTTCATTATTTAAAAGGAAAGTACTCGTATAAGTTGGCAGCAAGGAAGGACTCCATTCTATCCAACGTGAGAATAAACTGCTCAATAAGCTCAATAGGATGATTATTGCAATAGATATAAATCCAACAACACCTGGTGATTTATTAAATGAGTTAATAAATATCGTCATCGTTAAAACAAAAGAAAGCCAAATTCCATTCAATAAAAAGGATTGAAAGAAATCAATAAAAGGAACAGCTTCAAATAGAATGACAACATAATACCATGAGGCTACATAGCCAATAAAATAGGATACCCACATTAAGAGCATTGCAGCTGTCCACTTAGAGGTTACGAATGATGCATATGAAACAGGCTTAACCAATATGATCGCAGCAACTCCACTTTTCCTTTCAGCAGCGATGATCCCCATCGAAGTTAACACGATAATTAATACACCTAAAGTATTAAATTGGCCAAGAATGGCGATTAATACTTCTGAAGCTGAAGGAACTGGAATCTCAATTACCGCCCCTTCCGGTAAACCTCCTAGTGCATCTATAATTTGCGGCATATAATGTAAGGTAAGCGGTTCTTTAACTGCAAGCAATATAAAAACGATCGGAACCCAAATCCATTTGAAATTTCTCGACATTTCAACCAATTCTTTATTAAATAGGACCATCCACTGATTCATTTTTCTACCACCTTCATAAATACATCTTCTAGACTCGTTTTGCTAATTTCAAATTTAAGGAGTGGCCAATTCCTATCCGTAATTTCACGAAGAAAGACTTGCTTGGCGTCATCGACATTTTGGACAAATAAACTAATTTTGTTCTCATGTACCGAAATCGATTGAATTACTGCTAGAGATGATAGCTTTTCAACATATTGTTCACTTTCCCCTCGGAAAACAAGGTCAATCTTTGATTGTTGATATTTGTCACGAAGGTCCTTCATTGAGCCTGATTCTACAATCTCACCCTTATGAAGAAAAAGAATATCATCGCATACCTCCTCAGCGTCGTTAAGAATATGCGTTGAAAAAAGAATGGTCGTTTCCTTTTTCATTCGTTCCATAAGCTCAAGAACCTCTCTTCTACCAAAAGGATCAAGTGCAGAAACAGGTTCATCAAGCATCACTAATTTGGGACGATGAATAATAGCCTGAGCAATACCCAATCTTTGCTTCATTCCTCCTGAATATTTCCCTATTCTGCGATTCTTCGCATCAGAAATACCAACCATTTCTAGTAACTCTTCTGCTCTCTCTTTCGATTCCTTTTTCGACAAACCTGCAAGCATACCTGTATATTCTAAAAACTCACGTCCACTCATCCATTCATAAAATACAGGGTGCTGTGGAAGGTATCCAATTAATTTCCGAAAATCCTCGCCCTTCTGAACACCATCAAAAGCAATACTTCCAGCTGATTGCCTCATAAGTCCAGATAACATTTGTAAAGTTGTGGTTTTTCCAGCCCCATTAGCACCAAGCAAGGCAATACATTTTCCTTTCGTTAAAGCAAATTCCAATCCTTTGATCACATCATGATCCTGAAAGCTTTTTCTTAGACCACTAACGGTTACAACGACAGACATTATTGATTTCTCCTTCCAATAACAAAATAAAGAATAGGGCCAACTAAGTTTACAAATAGAATGATTATTGCCCATAACCACTTTGGCCCATTCGTTTTTTCTATCCGACATAAGTCAATAATGGCGATTATCAAAAGAATAAGCTGTATTACGATAATAGGAACAATAATGGGAATAATAGCTGCCCAATCAATATTGTTAAAAAGCTCCATAGGATTATCTCTCCTTTTTGAGTAAATATTGTTAACATCAATAAGACGCACAGGTTGGATTTTCGTTCATCACAATTGAAAAATAAAAAAAGAAGCCTCTTTGAAAAAAGGCTTCTTTTTAAAAATTCTTATTAACTTAATGATTAGCGAATAATTCTAAATATTAACGGGAAATGGTATTCCTTCCCTTCATAAGCTTTTACAGCTGCAATAATCGTAAAGACAAATGCGAGTACACCAACGATCCAAATCATAATGAAACCGATCAGGATTAACATCAAAAGTACACTTATAATGGAATAAATTGCATATGAAATGATAAAGTTGAAATACTCTTTCCCGTGATGATCAATAAAAGATGATTCATCTTTCTTGATGAGCCATATTATGAGCGGACCAATAAAATTTGTAAAAAAGCTTGTCACGTAAATCATTGTAGCTAGTAATCGTTCATCCTGAGATGGCATTAAACATTCCTCCATTTTCTTTTGTTAAAGGAAGACCCCAAATAATAATATTCTGATTAATAATTGCAAACCATTAGTCTCCTTATAATACTATTTACGCTTTATTGAAAGAAATGTTTCGTATTTTTTAACAGATTTTTTATTATTTGACAACTCTGCTACTTTTCAGTTCTTGTTTAGGACAAGATGAATAAACTTTGTATAGAACACCTATGTAAAGGATGATGCCATTTGATGTCTAAGCTGGAAGCGTTAGTCCTTGGAATAATTCAAGGTCTTACTGAGTTTCTTCCAATATCTAGTACAGGTCATTTATATTTAGGGCGACATTTATTCGGGCTAGACGAGGCTGGACTTTATCTAGATACGATGCTCCATGTTGGGACATTACTAGCTGTGCTAGTTGTCTACAAAAATGAATTATTACAAATTTTAAAGAATCCTTTAGGCAAGCTCTCCATGCTGCTTGTCATTGGAACCATCCCTGCTGTTATCGTTGGATTTCTATTTAGTGATATGTTCGACTCCATTTCTAAAACGGGAATTACTATTGGATGGGAGTTTTTAATTACAGGCATTATACTATGGATGTCAGATAGCATCAAAAACGGTGCAAAAAAAATGGATAAAATAAGCTATGGAGATGCATTTTTTATAGGAACCTTTCAAGCAGCTGCTATATTTCCTGCTGTATCAAGATCTGGACTGACGATTGCAGCAGGGCTTTTTAGAAAGCTAGATAGAGAAACTGCAGCTTATTTTTCTTTTTTATTATCGATTCCAGCTATTGCAGGTGGAATTGTTCTACAATTTGGAGAGATGCTTTCAGGTAAAACGGAATCCATCCCTTTCGATAGTCTCTTCATTGCTACACTTTCTTCTGCTTTATTTGGCTATTTAGCAGTTGTCTGGATGATCAATTTCCTCAAAAGAAAATCGCTTAAAATATTCGCTGTTTATGTTTGGATCCTTGGCATTTTTATACTAATTCTTCAGATGACAGGAATCTTTTAATTTTTTCTTCTTTGAGTAAATAAGGGAGCATTCATGATGAAAGAATTCATCCATTCAATTTTGGAATTATTATCTCAACTAGGCTATTTAGGAATTGCACTCGGACTAATGATTGAAGTAATCCCGAGTGAGATTGTTCTAAGCTATGGAGGGTATTTAATTAGCACAGGAAAAATTAATTTCTTGGGCGCACTTATAGCTGGAGTAATTGGGGGTACATTAGCCCAAATTTTTTTATATTGGCTAGGTGTATACGGTGGCAGGCCGGTTCTTGATAAATATGGGAAATTTTTATTCATTAAGAAATCTCATTTAGACGCATCAGAACAATGGTTTGATAAATATGGTACAGGTGTCATTTTTTCTGCTAGATTTGTCCCGGTCATCCGTCATGCCATTTCGATTCCAGCAGGCATTGCTAAAATGCCGCTATCTACATTTACATTATATACAATTGCCGCCATGATTCCTTGGACAGTTCTATTTTTATTATTAGGAATGGAGCTTGGAGACCACTGGAAAGATATCAAAGAATACTCACAACCATTTCTCCTCCCCATTATCATTCTTGCAGCCATATCTGTTACAATTTACTTATTCTATAATAGTAAAAAATAAAAATGCATCCCTAAAGCCCGCAATTATGCGGGTTTTTATGCACGTTAAGAAAGAATAAATTGCCAGCGCAGAAGATGATTCGACATAGTTGCCAATCTTAGGAATTAAGTACGACTGACAGGACAAGGAGGGCTTCGATAGCATTCACATCGCACGAAGGAAAAGCGGTAGCTTTTACGAGGATGTCCTAGTCGGGCGAATGCCACAGGATAAGGAAAGCTTCGTCAGAGATACTTCGCACGACCAAAAGAGAAGCTTTTGGGAGGACGTGGCATGTGTGAGCGCGATACGTTCAACTACGCCTCTGTCTTCGCCTTTCCAAGGCTCGCCAATCGGCGAATTTGCTTTATAAACTTTTATTGTAAAATATTTTTATTACAAAATTTATTTCCTATTATGATTGCACTTGTTAAAATAGGAAAATAAGAATTGATGGAAATATGAAAGGAATATTATGACGAAAATATTGTTAAAAAACGCCAATGTTTACCCTGTCACAACATCAGCTTTTTATGGCGATGTTCTAGTGGAAAATGGGAAAATAAAAAAAACAGGAAAAATAGATTTATCCGATTCTGACGTTCAAATCATAGAGTGTGAAAATCATTATTTATTTCCAGGATTTATTGATGTCCATACTCACCTTGGTTTATATGATGAAGGTACCGGCTGGGCAGGTAATGATGCAAATGAAACGGCTGAATTAATGAGTCCTCACGTTCGAGCGATGGATGGAGTATATCCGCTCGATCCAGCGTTTTCTGATGCAGTAAAATATGGAATAACGACTGCTCATATTATGCCGGGCAGCGCTAATGTTATCGGAGGTACAACATCTGTAATTAAAACCTCAGGAAAAAATATTAAAAAGATGATAGTCCAAGAAACAGCTGGATTAAAAATTGCTCTAGGTGAAAATCCAAAGCAAATCCATAGCCAAGGCAATAAAGACTCGATTACGAGAATGGGAATCATGGGAAAGCTTAGAGAAACCTTCTATGAAGCAAGTAAGACTAAAGATCCTGATTCTTTAAGAACAATTCCGATCATCCAAGCCTTAAATCGGGAAATTCCAGTTCGGGTTCATGCCCATCGTGCAGACGATATCATATCTGCCATTCGGTTTGCTGAAGAATTTAATCTTGATTTGCGAATAGAACATTGTACAGAGGGTCATTTAATTGCGGATGAATTGTCTGGTCTAGGATTAAAAGTTTCGGTAGGACCTACTTTAACGAGAAGGTCAAAAGTGGAATTAAAAAATA
The DNA here is from genome assembly GCF_007995155.1 of Cytobacillus dafuensis. NCBI lineage: Bacteria > Bacillati > Bacillota > Bacilli > Caryophanales > Bacillaceae > Cytobacillus > Cytobacillus dafuensis. Next base: position 2,967,943 of record NZ_CP042593.1, read on the forward strand.
AGACTTGGAAAACTTATCAGGAGCTCACAAATCACGGTGTAGAGGTCTCAATTACGACTGACCATCCTTATACACCTATTCAATACTTAAATCTATGCGCTGCAATTGCGGTTCGTGAAGGTCTTCCAGAGCAAAAAGCCTTAGAGGGAATTACTATTTTCCCAGCCAGAAATTTAAGGCTTGACAATCAGCTAGGCAGTATTGAGGAGGGGAAGGATGCCGATCTAGTTCTTTGGAGCCATCACCCATTTCATTATCTTGCAAAAACTAAATGGACGATGATTAACGGAAAATTTGTCTACAAGGAATAATAGAAAATGTTGAAATTTACTGCTGAAAATTGTTGAAAAAAATAAACAAAAAACCTATTTCCTTTTTCAACTTTTTTTAGTATTATACGATAGTAAAATACTTTTTTAATGTATTGAAAATCATTACAAAATTTAATTATCTCAAAAGTAAAATAGGGAAGGCAAATGGTGCGCCACCAGGTTTACTGGTTCTAGTGGGTTCGATTCCCACCCCGAAATTTTTTAGCAACATACAAAAAATTTCGAGGGTGGACCGTAAACTCTATTTGGCATGGAGTAGGACTGTCCTCATAATGGAGGGATAACCTATGCTCAAGAAACGTGATTTTCATGAATGCCATTTTTTATTTGATTTAATGACGCATCCTGATGTCTTTCCTTTTGTGCGCCAAAAAGCCTATTCCTATGATGAGTTTGTCTTTATGACAAAGCAAACAATCGAAGCTGAAGAACGTGGAGAACTCATATCACGCACTATTCTTGATGAATGGGGTTCTCCAATTGGGACGATTAATTTATTTGATATTCAAGACAATGCTGGTTTTTTAGGAACTTGGTTAGGGAAACCATACCATGGCAAAGGCTATAATAAATTAGCAAAGGATGCTTTTTTCGAAGAGTTGTTTTATGAAACCGGAATTGAAACGATTTTCATGCGTATTCGAATAGAAAATATTCGATCACAAAAGGCTGCAACAAAGCTACCGTATATCGTTCCTGCTAATGAAACAAGAAAGTCCATCCTTGAACAATTAAATTCTAATGGTCCAATCTATAATTTATATGAAATACCAAAGGATTTATATACCCTTCATGTTTTACGAAATGGAACTTCAGCAGAGCAAGATAGTTCCCAATTAATGGAGGCATAAAAGAAAAAGAGCCAATTTTTATCAAAAAAATTGGCTCTTTTCTTTTTTAAGCTAATTAGAGTGTTTAAGTTAATTTAATCAATAATGTAACTGTGAAGCTTCAATAAAGCTCCTGTTAAAAAGATCGCATAAGAAAAACTAAGGCATTCGCCGAAAAGACCCCGCGAATGCCAAGTTTTTCTAATTCGTGATATTCGAATCCAATTCATTTGTTCCTTCACTAATTCCCATCTGTGCCATCAATTCTTCTAATTCCTCATTCGTTAGCGTCTCAAAGCGGCCATCATGAAAGATTACTTGTGTCTGATTCGGATTGATTCTGTTTAATTGAAAGTTCATGATTCTCACTCCTTCTTAGAATGATTAATAAAATTCATTATGGGAAATTTTCTTAGATTGTTAATTCTTTATTATATATATTTCACAAATTTTTTTATTCCCATTCCTACTTTTTAAAAGTTCACACAATTGCAAAATCCATTTGTCAAAATGATGACAAATAAAAAAAGCTCCTTTTGAATTAAGGAACTTTTCGCTTATACTTATTTATTTTCTTTATTAATTAATTCAAGATATAAATTTCGCACGATATATGTTTTATACAATTCAAGTTTTCTTAATTCAACAGGATGTTTGCTAATGCCTGATTCCTTTAATTTTTGAATATACCATCCCTTCGATCCCTTAAATGCCATAACTATTCCCCCTCCCATATCCTTGTCCATATAACTATATGCATCTCATTCTTGCTCATAACCATCTAATAAAACTTTTTTCCCGCATTTAACGAGCAGTAAGCCCCCCACCTTAAGATTGAGAGAGAAGTTAGGAAGATAGGTGGGGGACAACTGCCCGTAAAAGCCCGACGACGGACACGATGTCCTAGTCAGGCGAAAGCCACAGGACGTGGCGTTTTGAGCGTGATTGGTTCAACTAACCATCAGTGAGGGATGAAAAAACCCCACTGATGAGAGTTTCACTTTATTTAAAATTTGATTTAAACCTTTCCTACAAGAAATTGTGATATAATTTTCGAATATAAAAGGAAGAGGAGTATACAATGAATCAAACTTTTTCAAGAAAAGGTAAAATTAAGCAACTGCTCATTATTCTAATTCCAATACTAATTACTCAGCTTGCGATGTTTTCGATGAATTTCTTTGACACAATGATGTCTGGCCACTACAGTTCAAAAGATTTAGCAGGTGTTGCTATCGGTTCCTCATTATGGATGCCCGTCTTCACTGGATTAAGCGGAATATTGTTAGCTGTTACGCCAATTGTGGCTCAAAGCTACGGTGGCAGAAAACGTGAGGAAGTAGCATTTTCAGTCATTCAAGGTGTCTATCTTGCTATAATCATGGCGATAATTGTCTTGATTGCAGGAGGATTAGCCCTTAATCCCATTTTAAGCACAATGAAGCTGGAAACGATCGTTCACGAAAAGGCGCACGATTACTTAGTTGCATTAAGCTACGGTATCATTCCATTATTCATATATAATGTTATTCGTTCATTTATTGATGCTTTAGGTAAAACTCGAGTAACAATGTTGATTACTTTATTGGCATTACCGATAAATATTATCTTTAATTATTTATTAATTTTTGGAAAACTTGGATTTCCTGAGCTAGGTGGAGTAGGTGCAGGATATGCAACTGCTATTACTTATTGGCTAATTACATTGATTGCTATATTTATCATTCATAAACATAGCTCTTTTTCAACTTTTGGTATATTTCAGAAGCTCTATTTTGTTTCACTATCAAAATGGAAGGAAATTCTTCTAATAGGAATTCCTATTGGCTTCGCAATCTTTTTCGAAACTAGCATATTTGCTGCTGTTACATTGTTTATGAGTAATTTCAACACAACAACGATTGCTGCTCATCAAGCAGCGCTAAATTTCGCTTCATTCTTATATATGATTCCATTAAGTATTTCAATGGCATTAACGATTGTTGTTGGATTTGAAATTGGTGCAAACCGATATAAGGATGCTAAGCAATATAGCTGGATTGGCATCACAATAGCTGTGATCATGGCATTTCTATGTGGAGTTATTTTATTTTTGCTGCGTACAGAAGTGGCCGCAATCTATACGAAAGACCTTGAAGTTGTTCAGCTTACAGCTCAATTTTTGATTTATGCGATTTTTTTTCAATTATCAGATGCGATTCAAGCACCAGTTCAGGGTGCATTAAGAGGCTACAAGGATGTTAATATCACATTTATTATGGCTCTGATCTCCTACTGGATCATTGGTCTTCCATTCGGTTATTATCTAGCTAATTATACAAGCTGGGGAGCATTTGGATACTGGATTGGTTTAATTGTCGGTTTGGCTATAGGGGCAATTTGTTTAATAAGCAGGCTTATTCATGTACAGAGGAAAAATCTTTTTATGGAGAAAAAAAACGCTGTATAAAGAAAGTGGGGAAAGGATTTTGCTTTCCCCACTTTTAATTCCTAAATACCTTTCCTAACACATCTTTTCCACCAGTGACAGGAATAATGCTTCCAGTAATGAAGTCAGATTTATTATCTATTAAAAAAGAAATGACCCTTGCAATATCTTCACCTGTTCCCGGCCTGCCAATTGGTGTATTTTGATCAATCTTTCCTGTGGCTTGAATAATGTCTCTTTCCTTCCAAGCACCAGTAATATCTCCAGGACATACCATGTTAGCCGTTATTCCATGCTCTGCCTCTTCAATGGCTATCGTTCTAGTTAACGATGCTGCACCACTTTTGGCTGCAGCAAATGCAGACCTATAGATCCAGCCAGGAGTCGTCTCCACTCGATCAAATCCTACAGTAATAATACGGCCCCAGCTATTCTCTCTCATTTTTGGTATTAAAAGCTTTGTTAAATAAAATAATGCATTTAAATTGCCGTTAATAATGTAATTCCAATCTTCAAATGAGTATTCAGTCATCACTTTTCTTTCATGCATATAGGGTCCTGCATTATGAATGAATATATCAATACATGAGAAAAAGGAAAATGATTCTTCTACAATTCTTTGACAATCATTCTGATTAGAAATATTGCCACCTATGGCAATATTCTTAGTTCCATATCTTCTAGTTAACTCATCGGCCAATAAAACAGCTTTCTCCTTGCTTGTACGATAATTAATCACAAGATGAACACCATTTTCAGCAAGTTGATAGGCTGTTCTTTTGCCTATACCAGTTGCTCCTCCCGTAATTAAAGCTGTTTTTTCTCTCACAAAAATACCTCGCAGTTTTCATTTTTTTAATCCTTTATAATAAATATACTAGTTAGAACTACAACGATATGCAAATGAAAAGAAATTAACCTAAAAATATTCTTCATTATTTCTTGTGTTTATAATTTTATTAACGATTGGGTATGTACCTGCATACCTTAAACCATATAAACGAATTGTATGTCACTTTCGTCTTTTTCGATACAAAATTAGATGAGCCTCTTTACAACTGCTCGAAAGGAGGATATCCTTATGTTCCCCTGGAATCTTTTTCCGTTTCATAAAGATATGAAAAATATAAAGGCCCAGATGAATCCAGAAGAGGTTGATAAATATGTCACAGATATAATGAATCAAGTGTTTCCTCAGCAAATGCAAAAGATGCAGGGAATGATGAATCCACAAAGCTTTATGTCTGACTTTAATTACGATACACCGGAAACTCCCAATGATTCTTCTCTCTCTTCCTCCGTTTTTGAAACACATAATAATGTTTTTGTAAGATTGCCAATCAAAGAAGAGCAATGGTTGAAGGATATGAGAATTTATCATACATCCAATCAGTTGATAATTGAACATATACCTGAAAAAGAGGATAAACACTCGATTGTCCTCCCTGCTATTGTGAAAAAAAAAGGTGCTTCCGCATATTATAAGGACGGCATGCTTGAAATAAAAATTCAGAAAAACATCGATATGCAATACTCACAAATAGACGTTTCAGAAATTCTTTAAAAATAAATATTAGAATAACTTGGCATTCGCCAAGTCCTTTTTGGCGAATGCCTTAGTTTTTCTTATGCGAACTTATTAGCAGATATTTAATTAAAAAACACACTTCACTTTAGTACGTTAATAAACTTAAACATTTCTATAAGCCAAAAAAAAGAGCAGCCCATTTATTTGAGACTGCTCTTTTAGATGATTATTTAAATTATTACTTTCCAATAAATTGTTGTGTCCAGTAGTTTCCATCAGCTACATAACCTACACCGATATTTGTAAAGCTTGGATTTAAGATGTTTTTGCGGTGTCCCTCACTGTTCATCCATGCATTAACTACTTCTTCTGGTGTACGTTGACCCATTGCGATGTTTTCACCAGCTGAACTGTATGTGATGCCAAATTGCTTCATCATATCGAACGGTGATCCGTAAGTTGGGCTATTATGGTCAAAATAACCTTTAGTTTTCATATCCATTGACTTTGTACGTGCAACTTTGCTTAAGTTTACATCAAGCTGTAATGCTGGTAAACCATTTTTAGCACGTTCTTGGTTTGTTAAATCCACTACCTTTTGCTCATATGCACTTACTGATGATGAAGCAGGTGTTGATGGCTTTTGCTGTACTGGCTTTTGTGCTGGTTGCTGTTGTACTGGCTTTTGTTGTACTGGCTGCTGTTGAACCGGCTTTTGTTGAGCTGGTTCCTGTTGTACTGGCTGTTGTTGTACAGGTTTTTGAGCTTGTTGCTGATTATACATTTGGTTAAAGTTCCATTGAACGTTTGAATTATTCATATATTTTTGAAGAATGCTATTGATTTGATCCATATTAATATTAGTAGGTTGAGAGTAAAATACCTTAGCTTGTTGAGGTGTTGGACAATTTGATGCTGCGTCTGCCTTATTCACCACTGGATTAGAAGCTAATAAAGCAGCTGCTGCTGCGACTGAAAATAACATTTTTTTATTCATGTATTAAATCCTCCCTGATGTCGAATAATTTTTGTGTTGTTTAACTTGCACAATCATCATAACACAAGGTTTTCGTAATAAAATCGGAAGGATTTAACAAAATGATAGATTCAAAGTCACTATTAGAAAAGTAGAAGAATGAAAAAAAGTATTTTTCTACTAGAAACCTTTACAAATATGGATTTTAAATGGAATGTACTGGATAAGAATGACATGGTTGTATAAACCTCGTTTGGAAATCTGATTAGCTAATTTCCATTATTAAACTAGGAATTCAATGTTGACAGGTTTTAAAACTAAAGACTTGTTTTACTTTTATTACGAAGATGTTACATATGTGAAGGTTTTAAGATAATGAATTAATATGGGGTTTACATTGAGAAAAAAGCAGCAACTCGCTGCTTTTTCATTATGCACGAAATGATTTTGATCATCCTTCATTTCCATTTCGGTTCGCTTTATTCCAAAATAACTGGAAGGTCTATTTTCACAGATGTACCTTCTCCTAATTTGCTTTTAATTGTTAAAGTACCGTTATGAAGATTTACAAGCTTTTCTGCAATAGCTAGACCTAAACCTGTACCCCCATCATTTCTCGTTCTTGCCTTATTAACTCGAAAGAATCTTTGTTTAATTTTGCCCAGATCTTCTTCTGGAATACCTATTCCGGAATCTGTTATTTCAATACAGCAGCCTTCATTCACTTTATAAAGCTTAAGTGATATACCTCCTTCATTCGTATAACGGATAGAATTATCCATTATATTTTGGATTATTTGCTCTATTCGACCTTCATCACCATTAATTATAATGTCTGGATCTAAATCAAATTGAAGCTGTAAGTTCTTTTCTCTCATAATAGGCATATACTTTTGCAAGGAATCCTCAATAAGCTGAGCAAGAGGTAGTGGCATTTTTTCGAGTTTATATTCATCCGAATCTAATTTAGAAAGATCCAGCAAATCTCCTACTAGTCTTTCCATCCTTACTGCCTCTCTATGAATTAAACTTAAATAACGATTGCTTTCTTCCTTTTTAACAATACCTGAAATTAATGCATCACTATACCCTTTTACATAGCTTATAGGAGTTCTTAATTCGTGTGATACATTTGCAAGAAAGTCTTTTTTACGATCATCTTCCTCTTGTATGGAGGTTGCCATGTGATTAAAGGCATTAGCTAACTGCCCAATTTCATCTGTTGAAGCATTATCTAATTTAATTGAATAGTCTCCCCTTGAAACACTTTCAGCAGCTTCTTTCATTTCAAGTAATGGTTTTGTCAGCCTGCGAACAAGATATGTTCCAAAGAAAAGAGCAATTATTAAAAAGAGAAAAGCTGCAATCATCCATAAATAAGCAAAATCAGTTGTCACCTCTGAAATTTTTGCTAAAGGCAAATATAAATAAATGATTCCTTCTAGCCTGCTTTCATCCAATAGCGGGAATACTACAGCCAAAATATTTCGATCAAATCGTTCTTCATACCCTATCTTTTTAACTGGGTTTCCATTAAGTAATTCTTCTCTTTCAGCTCCATTGATAAGTGATTCATAGTCTATTTCGAATGGCAGGCAAGCACTTAACTCTCGAGGATTGCTGACAATAAAAATTTCCGATTCAGATTTTGTGCTATACCATTCAATTTTATCCTTTAACTCTTGCGATAATGGTCCTCCCTCATATTCGCTCGCAAGCCTAGCCCCTTCTTCAATTAATGCAGCTTCAACATTTTTAACATATAGTTTTTCATAAAAAAGATAAGATAAAAAGTATGAATACAAAATCGTAATGACGATTGCAGCTGTTATTGTGAGCCACAGCTTTTTAGCCAGACTATCCTTAATGAAGCTCATTCTGCTGGTACCTCAAACTTATAGCCTATTCCCCATACTGTTTGAATATAATCGCCAACACCAAGCTTCATTCTTAACGTCTTTATATGAGTATCCACTGTCCGCAGGCTTCCGATATAATCGACACCCCATACGTGATCAAGCAGCTGTTCCCTGCTTAAAGCTTGGGATTGATGGTCTACAAAAAATATTAAAAGTTCAAACTCTTTTAATGTCAAAGAGATACTTTTTCCATCTACTGTTACACTTCTCGCTAATCGATCTATCATCATTTTTCCAATATGTAAATAGGACTCATTTTTCATTATGCCAGTCCTTCTTAAAACAGCTTGAATTCTAGCGATTAGCTCGCCGGGACTAAAGGGCTTTACAATATAATCATCACCACCGAGCTGTAGCCCCTTCACCTTATCCCACTCTTCTCCTTTGGCAGATAAAAAGATGACAGGAATATTATATTTCGTTCGAATACTTGCACATACTTGAAAACCATCTTCTTCTGGCATCATAATATCAAGAATAATTAAATTAATAGAAGTACGATTTATTAATTCATACCCTTCCTTGCCACTAGCTGCTGTAAGGCAGTGAAAACCAGAGTTTTCAAGATACATTTCAACAAGATGCCTCATATCTTCCTCATCATCTATTATTAAAATGTTTAACTGATCCATTATTCTCTCTCCCTTAACACTATTTGAAAAGGACCTTTTCCAACAGGAATTGTTTTAATGATTTTCAGATTATCTGGATCAACAAAATGAACATCATTACTGTCATAACCAGCTATCATTATCTTCCTATCTGTGAATACCATTTCAAAAGGGTTTGCACCAACAATCATGGAGTCTAACACTTCACCATCTTCATTGAGCTTGTAAAGCATGCTTGAACCATGGCTCAAAACAAAAACATTATTATTTGATTCTAAAAAATTGACAGGCATTGACGGTGCAGGGATTTTATATTTAAAATCGCCTGTTACGGAGTCATATACATGTATGTCTTTTTCGACTTCTTCTCCAGCTCCATGTCCACCTATCCAAAGCTCATTTTTGTCTTCATTTAGCCATGCACCAGCAGCGGATGGATGGATAGGAAAACTAGCCTTTTTTTCTTTTTTGATTAAATCAATGACTGTAAGCTTCTCTTTATTAAAGCTTAGTACATAAAGAATTTTGCTCTTTTCCGATTCCAAAATCGTAAGAGGATTAAGCTCTGTATTTATTTGACTAGCTTCTTCTCCATTTAAATCAAAGAATCGAATTTTATTTAAATTCTGATCCACGAAAGCAATTTGTGAAGTTGTTTGAAGATACTTTCCATTTACTATCCCTTTACCCGTATTCCAGCTTCCAACTGCTCGTCCAGATTTTAAAGAATAAAGATCAACAGTTTCGACCTGCTTACCATATAGGATAATCGTATCATTATCTGGCAATATTAAAGCACCTGTATAGGGCTTTTCAAGCTTCCAATCCGCAATTTTTTCCATACTATCCAAATTAATGAATGAAACGGACATGTCCTTAATATTGACTGTAGCCGCAATGGAAATATCCTCTGGAATGGACGGGTATCGAGTATTGGAACAAGAAGACAGAAAAACTCCTGCAATAATAATGAAAAGAATTCTCTTTAAATAGTGCACGTTTTTCTCCTCAACAATCTTTTTTCCGTTATTATATCTCTTATATGTGATTAAACTATGAAGTCGATTATGAACTTATATATATATCCTTCATTTGCTCTATATGTAATTGAATTAAAGAAATTTTGCATCCTTCCGAAAGATTTGATTCCATGATGCGTTTTGTCGCGAGATAATATTTCTCAATTGAAGTTTTACGCACTCTAGGATGCGCATTTTCATCCTTTAATTCTCTTCTTATTGCATCGATTAAACTATTTTTTGCATCAAGGTCAGAAGAAAGAAGACGATTTTTCCAAAGTGAACGATATTCTTTTATTAAATACTCATAATTAATAATATTCTCCATATCAACTTGCCTTTCTTTTTTATATTTTTTGCTTATAAAACCATTTTTACATAAATAAATTCAGATATGCAAAAAATATTTAAATAGAACAAGAAAGGAGCTTCATATGAGTACACCATATTGCTGTCCCAATTGTAAAACAAACAGAAGCAGGTTCAATATTATCAGGCAGATTCCACAGTCTGTTAAGCTAGATCCTCTTTCAGGAGATATTATTGAGGAATATTCAAGTGAAAACTTAAGCCCTTTTCATCTAGCATATAAAGGACCAGAAATCAAGGTTCAATGCGGTGCATGTGGATTAATTGAGGATGAAAGAACATTTATCAAATTTGGAGAAAGATAAAGTGAAACTTCCATCAGTGGGGGTTTTCGACGGACAGGACGTGCTAGTGCCGACGTTGCCACAGGACGTATCGATCTTAGTCGGCTTTCATCCCCCACTGATGGTTAGTTGCGGCCCACAGGAAGTGGGTCACGCAGACGTTGCCACACGATGTGGCGCTTTTAGTCTGTGTTCATTTTATGGGCCTTTACGGGCAGTTGATCCCCCACTTTGGTTTCTTTGATTCTCTCGCAACCTTATAGTGGGGGGCTTACTGCCCGTTAATCTGCGATAAAGGGCCTGTCCCGAAAGCAAAGGTGTCAGGCACCACGAACAATATCTAGTTTTAATAAGAGAAAGCGATTCTAGATATAGTTTTATAAGTGGATGCCAGACACCTTAGGGACTACCCCTTTTATTCTTTTTCAGTAATGAAGTGATTATCTTGTAAAAATCTTACACTATCAATTTTCCATGCGTCAGCATGTGAAAAGCGGACTAAATATATTTTCCCTTTAAAATATTTTTTCCCTGCATTTTTCATTATTAATTCGATTTCTACAGGGATTTCTAGACTTAAATCTCCGATAAAATCCTCTACAGGAAGAACCGGCATACGATTCAATTGAATATTGTCTATTCTTTTCACGTATTTTTTCCAATTAATGATTTGTAATGAAAAGATCGAAATTATTTTTGCATCCTGCTGTTTAATCCCAGCAATATAAGCACTTATCACTTCATATGGATCAGCACTTCCTGCATATTCCTTAAGCATGCCCGCAGCTTTTAATATCATTAATTTATGTGATAAATCCATGTAGTTAGTGCGATGAGTTGTACTTCCATAGAAATGAATACAAAAATGTCCGGGAAAATTATTTTCCAAAGCCCCAGCACCATGCGGCATTCCGTGCATAGAAGCAGCAATCCATTGGCCATTATGTATCACAATGATGGCTCGGCGCTTCCAGCTCCATTCTCCACCATATATTTCTTTCATTATTTTTGTTTCTTTCGCATTTAAAGGCTGTACGTCAGCATGATGACTTCCTGCTCGCCGCTGTACCTGAAATTTTTTGCCGGTTTCAATATCCATAACAGTAAATTTACTATATTTTGGTAAAATATTGTTTACATTCTCCCAGGGTATCATTTCAACCTGAATGCCAATTTGATCATTATTTGCAAAAACAATCGTGCTATTTATAAACAAACATATTGATACGAAACATACAATAACTGCCTTCATTTTCTCCACTCAATTTCTAAAATTATTAGTTTACTTCTAGAAGTTTTCCTAAAAAGCAGTTATTGTATTCATCTCAAAATATTTGTGTTTTGACTAAGAACGATTTAATATGAATCCCCTTCTAATTTTTGAAGCTTATTTTCTACAGAATGCCAATCCATTTTTTCACCAATAAAAACTAAATTTAACGGCATATTCATATTTTCTTGTAAAAAGAGTGGCATTCCATATGAATATTGGAAGAGAAAAGGATATTTTGAAGAAGTAAATTTTATATACCCTTTTATCCGATAAATTGTGTCTGGCAGGTTTCTTAAAAAAGCGTCAAATTCTGTTTGATTAACTGGATTTTCGAACTTATAAACATAGGTACTAAGTTTTAGATCCTTGAATACGTGACTTTGTCCAGATGCTTCCTTTTTATTTACCGAGATTTTCTTAACTACATCCATTGGAACTTTTGCAAATGAAGTCAAGATTGCAGTTGCATGAGAATTAAGTGCCTGGATTTCAATCGTAAGTTTAGATTGTTCTCCTTCAGTTAATATGTCTATTTTGTTTAACAAAATTAAATCCGCATGACGAACCTGTTCAATTAAAAGCTGCTGTACTTGAGGACTTAATGTTTTGCGGTTCAGCCAACGATTTCCATCAACAACGGAAATTATCCCTTTTACATTTAGCTTATCTGCAAAAAGAGGAGATAAAACTGCGTCTAATACTTCTATTGGATGTGCTGCACCTGTTGCTTCGATATAAATAACTTCAGGCTTCTCGTTCATGATCAGCCCCTGAAGCTGGGATTCTAATTTATCCTGAATCGAACAGCAAATACAACCATCAAGAAGTTCCTTTAAGGGCACATCATCATCGACTGCATCAGAGTCTATAGACACTTTCCCAAGCTCATTCATCATGACTGCAACATTGCGATTTTGCTTCTTTTCCTCTATGAGAAGCTGCTTCAATAAAGTTGTTTTTCCACTTCCTAAAAAACCTGCTAACACATATATTTCAGTTTTCTTCATTTATTTCTAACTCTCCCTTGTGATCTTCCCACATCTCTAAAATTATCCTTTTGATTTTTTTCTCTAAAGCTTGTAAATTTAATGTAATTAAATATCCGACTGTATGGAACATTTCCTGTTTACATTTCCAAATAGGGATATATGCATTAGGAAAATACACATTTTCTTTTTCAACACCTAACTCAATATACGACTCATAGCTCGAGTTAAATATATCACCTTTTGAGGCAGGCTTACCTTTTTTCTCACGAATCAATTCAATGACAACGATTTCATTGATTCTATGAAAGTCTTCTTTAAAAATTTGTTTAAGTTTATTTCCAAGAAGTTCACATTCAGCTTCAATATTAGCTACCTCTTCTCGTATCTGATCATTCAGGTGAACAATTAGTTTCAAAAAAATCACCTCATTGCTAAATTCCGTTATGTTTTAGGACTATTTGCTTATCTACATATTGCAGATTAACAAGCAGTAAGAGCTCCACGTCATCTAAAAACACATTTTATCTGATTTTATTAATCCTTTCAAACAAAAGGGATGACAAATATATGGATGAACAGAAAAAAGCGGATAAAACTAACTCGCATGATTATTACTGTTGGATAGAGTAGTATAATCTATTTCCAGTGTGTTTTGTCATAAATAAATGTCAACTGGATTAAAATAGAAGGCACTTTCCATGATGAGGAAAGTGCCTTTTATTCACTATTCATTAAAACGGGCAGTAAGACCCCCACTTCAAGGTTGCGAGAGAATTAAAGAAACCTAAGTGGGGGATCAACTGCCCGTAAAGGCCCGATTGGTTCAACTAACCATCAGTGGGGGATGAAAGAAAACCCCCACTGATGGAAGTTTCACTTTATGAGCCCATTTCTTGCTTTAAAACTTCAGTTGCTTTTTGAATTTGCGTATCATTTTTTTCGAGTTTTTCTCTTAATCGCTCCATAAGTTTAATGGTTGATTCACCTTTTAATATACCATTTACCTCAAGTTTTTCAGCCGATTGGAATGCTTCTACAGCTTCCTTTGTCTTTTCATCAAAGAAGCCATCCTCCCTGCCTGGATCATATCCGATAGCTTTTAACATCTGCTGAGCTGATTTAACCTGTGCAGATGAGGTGGAAAGTTTTAATTCCAGATCAGGATTAATAATCGGCAAGGAAGCATAATCCGGCAAAGCTACTTCATAGTCGGGTTTAATTCCTTTTTTGTGAATCCAATTCCCATTCGGGGTTAACCATTTTTCAGTAGTAAATTTCATATTTGAACCATCTGAAAAATCCTCAGCACGCTGAACAGTACCCTTACCAAAGGACTTCTCCCCAACTAATGGAATATCTGCTGATTCTTTAACCGCACCTGCAAGTATTTCAGAAGCACTTGCACTTCCTTTATCAATGACGACAACTAGAGGAATATCAGGAAATTTTGATCCTTCTGATTTGACTTCCTTTCGATTTCCATTTCGATCCTCAATTTGGAAAATATTTTTCCCTTCTGGAACAAATAGGCTAGAAATCTCAACCGCTTGGTTTAATAAGCCACCAGGATTTTGCCTTATATCTAGAATTAACCCCTTCATTCCTTTTCCTTGTAATTCGTTTAAGGTTTCGATCAATTCCTGTGAAGTATTTTCTGAAAAAGAGGTAATTTGAACTTTCGCTATTCCATCTTCAAGCATTTCACCATAAACCGTTTCAATTGGAATCGTATCCCTGATGATTGGAACATTTATCGCTTCGTCCATCCCAGCTCTCTGAATAGACAGCTCTACTTTTGTTCCTTTTTTCCCTCTTATTAATGTAACTGCTTCCGAAGCACTCTTACCCTGTAAGCTCTTTCCATCTACTGATAAAACTTTATCATTAGGCTTTATACCAGCTTTTTCTGCTGGAGAGCCTTTAATAGGTGTAACAATCACAATATTCCCGTTTTGTTCTTGGACTTCTGCACCAATTCCTTCAAATGATGAAGAAATGCTTTGATGGAAGCTATTAGCCTCATCAACTGTCATATAGTCTGAATACGGATCTTCTAATGCATCCACCATCCCATTAATGGCACCGTTAATTAATTTTTCATTATCAACCTCCTGATAATAGGAGCTTGTTAGTGTATCATAAGCATCATAAAACTTATTAAAATCACTTCTATTTTTGCTTAAATTTACGGCCTTTTCATTGCCAAGGGTAAGTGCTAACGCAGTAATACTTACAGATAAAATAACAATCATGATCATTAGAATGATGAAAGGAAACTTTTTCATGCGAACAAATCCTGTTTGTTTTTGAGTTGATTCCTGATTCATTTCTTTTTCTTCCATACTCCTCACCACTTTCATCTTAGAAAGACTTGGGCATTCACTACGTTCCTCCTGTGAATGCCTTAGTCTTTCTTATGCGATATTTTTAGCAGAAACTTTAGTCAAAATTTCAATTTAACTTAAGAATGTTAATAAATTTATCCTTTCCCTTTAGCTTAGAAAGACTTGGGCATTCGCTACGTTCCTCCTGTGAATGCCTTAGTCTTTCTTATGCGATATTTTTAGCAGAAACTTTAATCAAAATTTCAATTTAATAAGAATGTTAATAAATTTATCCTTTTCCTTTAGCTTAGAAAGACTTGGCAATCGCCACGGTCCTCCGGCGAATGCCTTAGTCTTTCTTATGCGATATTTTTAGCAGAAACTTTAATCAAAATTTCAATTTAACTTAAGAATGTTAATAAATTTATCCTTTCCCTTTAGCTTAGAAAGACTTGGCAATCGCCACGTTCTTCCGGCGAATACCTTAGTCTTTCTTATGCAATACTTTTAGCAGAGACATATCAAAACTTCATATTTATTTAAGTATGATAAAATTATAAACTTTTCAATAAAGCCCGAAAAATTTTCCGCAAAAAACCTTTATTGAATAGGATACCATTTTTATCATGAAATGAAAAAAGAAAACTGACAAGTATAAAAAATTTTTTCACAAGAATAAAGTGAAACTTCAATCAGTGGGGGTTTTCCTTCATCCCCCCACTGATTGTTAGTTGAACCAATCGGGCTTTTACGGGCTGTTGATCCCCCACTTAGAAATTTATTCTTAACTCAACTTCTTGAAGTGGGGGTCTTACAGCCCGTTAATCTGCGATAAAGTTTTTCTTTTGCCCAAAAAAAGTCAGACAATGTCTGACTGCTAGATTTTCTTCACAATTTCAAAATATTCTTCAAGTGTAAGTTGTTTTTGATAAATTGTTTTTGCTGCTTCCTTACCTACATAGCGTAAATGCCAAGGTTCATATTTATACCCAGTAATCCCTTCTTTTCCTTTTGGATATCGAATAATAAAACCGAAGCGATGAGCATTTTCGGCAACCCATTTCCCTTCAATTGTTTCACCAAATTGTTCAGAGAGCTCAAAATTCGCACTTTGGCTTGAAATGTCTATCGATAAACCAGTTTGGTGTTCACTGCTGCCTGGTATTGCAACAGCTTGAACGGCTTTCTCTTCCCCATATTTTTTAACCTCTGCATTAAATACGGCAGTTTGCCTATCGAAAGAACGATAGCCAGAAACGGCAAATAAATTAAGGCCTTGTTTTTCTGCATCAGAAAACATTGATTCTAGAGCTGTAGCTGCTTGTTGACGCAAATAACTTTTTTCAATGTCCTGATCTCCGAATGAGAAAGGAACCTTAGGGCGTACTAAATCTGAAGGTGCATAGCCATCTGGAAGGCTGTATTGTTTATTGACAAGCACCAATTGGTTTGTTGGATTTTGAATAATCTTTTTCCCGTCTACTGTTTCAATGTCGTTAAAGAAAGCAGCTTCAAGAGCAGGGATATCATTTTCTTTTTCTTTTATTTCGCCATTCTGAGTTTCCTTTACTTCCTGAGAGCTTTTCTTACTTTCTTCATTGTTAGTACCTTCGTTTGATACATCTTCTCTATCGGAAGGTTCTTGGGAGTTTTGTTCTTTTTTTAGAAAAGGAACTTTTTCCGAAAAGGTCTCAATGGTACTACAGCCAGTAAGTAACATTAAAGTACAAGCTGTTATTGCTAGTTTTTTTTTCATTTTTTCACCTGTTTCTAATTACTTTTAACCGCCATTTATTTTAACATGAATGGGGAATATATTTCAGAATTAAGTTTTGCTCCAATTTATGGAAGGAAAAAACTGGCTCAAATGATTGAACCAGCTCGATAAATTTATTATTCTTTAATAACTGCTTCAAGAGCAACTTCGATCATATCATTGAAAGTTGTTTGTCTTTCCTCAGCTGTTGTTTCTTCACCAGTTAGAATATGATCACTTACTGTTAATACAGATAATGCCTTTCTGTCAAATTTCGCAGCAAGTGTGTATAGAGCTGATGTTTCCATTTCAATGGCCAAAATCTGATATTTTGCCCATTTTTCCAATTCAGAATTGTCATTATAGAACATATCTGATGTAAATACATTTCCTACTTTAAGATTGAGCCCCTTTTCAAGACCAGCATCATATGCTCGCTTTAATAGCTCAAAATTAGCAGTTGGAGCAAAATCTACTCCTCCAAAAGTAAGTCGATTCATTTGTGAATCAGTAGATGCTGACATAGCAAGAATTACATCTCTTACTTTAACATCTTTCTGAATTGCACCACATGTACCAACTCTCACCAAATTTTGTACATTATAGTTATTCATCAATTCATTTATATAAATCGAAATGGACGGCACTCCCATGCCAGTCCCTTGAACAGAAATTCTATGCCCTTTATATGTCCCGGTGTAACCAAACATGTTACGGACTTCGTTATAGCATGTTGCATTTTCTAAAAATGTTTCTGCAATATATTTAGCTCGTAGCGGATCCCCAGGTAGAAGAACCGTTTCAGCAATTTCATTTTCTTTAGCACCAATATGTATACTCATTGAAAAACCCTCCTATAATATCAAAGCTTAATTAGAACTGCCTTCAAACACTATACCATAAAACAATCCTGCTTAAAAACAATCAACTTTTAGCATGTTTTCAAAATAAACGGGAACGCTATTTATAGCTTTCTAGAAGGAGGTTGCCACAATGCCTAAGGAAATGAGTAAAAAATTAAGACAAGCGGTTCAGCACGCAAATGAAACGAACCCTTCATCAAGATCGAATACCGAGCCTAATACTTCTAAAACAGTAAAAACAAAAAGTAATAAGTAATTCGGAGGGAAAAAATGGGTAAAAAACATCGAAATCGAATCAATTCACCAAAAAAAAATAATCATGCCCCACCAGAAGCCATAATTGCCGAGCAGGAAGCACATGGAAAAGAATTTGCTGCTAACAAACGAAAAAAATAGATAGGTTTCAGATAGAAGCAGGAGAGTACGTGCTCTCCTATTCCTATCTTATGTGAACACGGTTTATTTCTTTCCATCCACCTGGTCTTAACTGATAATAATAATGCCCCTTTCGCCCCTCATCAATAGATAAAATATCTCCTGTAGAGATAAATCTTCCCTTAAAATCAGCAGGAATTAAATCTGGAACATTAAATTTAGCAAAAACGGAATCCATACAGTTAACATGATCTGATCCTTGAATCATGAGTCGATATACTTGCTGATACCCTTTACTTTGGCGAAATTCTGGCGTTTGAAATATCGTCACATCATAATTTTTCTTTTTATTCCTTGTTAACTCTTTCAACATCGCGATCCCCCTAAAAGTTTCTCGCAAACGATATCAATTACAACATCAATGACTTAGCCTCTCTTTTCGGGATCGCTCTTGTCGTTTCCTTCATCAAAAAAAAACTACTTTTGTCGATTAATGATTATAAAATGATTAGGAGCTATTAGCCAAAAAAATAAATCAGCCTATGTACAGGCTGATTTACTTGCAAATCTATCAATCATGAAAACCTTTGAATAACAGATTGAATCTTTTGCTGCATATGGGGAATATCACTAGTGTTTACAGTAAAGCGAATATGAGACTCATCCGTATTTAATGCTTCAGAAAGGAAACCGCCAAGACCTCTAGCTCTTCTATCCACTTGCATTAATATTTCTGTCTCAAAACTCGAAACCGGATAAAATGTAACTTCTAATTCATCAAGTCGACCGCGAAACGGACCTGATGTTGGTACAAATTCAAATTCCTGAATAAATGGAAGCCTGCGTTGAAGTCTGTACGGAGCTTGTTCACACTCAGCTTCACGTAAACGGAATCCTAGGCCGCTTACAGCCTGTAAAACGGAATCCATAATTTCGTTCGGATGAACTCTAATAAAATCTTTATCTGTTGGATCTACTGCATTTTTAATATCAAGTCCTGTAGCAATCCACACCTTTGTTTTACCAATTGAAAGTGGGGTATCAGCTGGAATAATATAAGAGAAAGGGATAACCTTGCGCTCATTTGCCATCAAAGTAAATGAATCAGTGAGGCGAAAACGATCAATTAATCCTGAAGCAGTATATTTTTTATCATCTACTTCCTTCACATATGTTGTATTTAATGACAAATAAATATCATCAATTCTTTGTTCAACATTACCGCCATTAATTTCAACCACACCTCGTATTTCTCCCCCTGGAACGACCGTATCGTGTTCAAGCTTCGTATCAACTGTTGCCGCCCCAATTCCAACACTTGCTAGCATTTTGTTAAATAATGACATGAAGAACTCCTCCTTATAATCAAACACAAGTCACATTACTATACGAATGGCCCAATTTAAAGGTTTCATGATCTAAAAAATATTTCTTTTTTTTCAAGTATTCTTGATGCTTAAAACTCATGATTATGAATGATACAATTTCAAATATAAGTATTTTTTCTATATATTTAAATGATAAACCGTTAGGAGGATGAATTCTATTAAAAAGAAAATCTTTATTACTCGTAAACCGCCTGAGCATGTATTAAATAATCTCCAAAAATTATTTGAAGTTGAAATATGGAATTCTGAAGACATAGAAATTCCACGAAATGAATTACTGCATATCATTCATAAATTCGATGGACTTCTATGCCTACTCACCGAAAGCATTGATGAAGAATTGCTGGACAAAGGAAGGAATCTAAAGGTAATCAGTAATTTGGCAGTTGGTTATAATAATATTCACATAGAAGATGCAATATCTAGAGGCATAATGGTAACCAATACACCAGGGGTTCTTACAGAGACAACAGCTGATCTTACCTTCGCACTAATGCTTGCTGCTTCTAGAAGATTAGTTGAGGCTTCTCATGCTTTACGTGAAGGAAAATGGAAAACATGGTCTCCTATGTTTATGACAGGTATGGATGTTCACGGCTCAACACTTGGCATTATTGGTCTTGGTGAAATTGGTGCAGCTGTCGCAAGAAGGGCAAAGGGCTTCAATATGAAGTTAATGTATTATAGCCGTAGTCGGAAGCCTGAGTTTGAGGCTGAGCTAGATATTGAATATGCTGATTTACATACTTTGCTGCAAACATCAGATTATGTATGTATTCTTACACCATTCACTAAAGATACTAAAAACTTGATAACAATGAATGAATTAAAATTAATGAAAAATACAGCCGTTTTAATCAATACAGCAAGAGGAGGAATTGTGAACGAGTTTGATTTAATCCAAGCCTTATCTGATGGTGTTATTTGGGGCGCTGGATTAGATGTATATGAACATGAACCACTGCCATTAGATCATCCTCTTTTACAGTTTCCAAATGTTGTCACACTACCGCATATCGGCAGCGCAAGCATCCAAACACGTACAAAAATGTGGGAGCTAGCTGCAAAAAATATAACATTGGCGTTACAAGGAAAAACTCCACCAAATCTTGTTAGTCGATTGAAATAATGTGAAAAATGACGAGAGCTTTCTCGTCATTTTTTCTATTCTAATCTTCTTCCATTTCTTCATCAATAATACATTTTTGTAATAGGTATTCGAATGTAATATCCGCAAGCTCTTCTAATTCACCTTCAGTAGGCACAAACCCTCTTCTTGTCAGCTCATGAAAGAAAAATTCTGCTATTTCTTCCGTATCAATAATCACTTCCATTTCTTTCATAGCACCGCCCCCTTTGTAGAGAATGTATGTTGTCCTTTTGATTTTCATGCAAATAACAAGCATTTTGATAATGATTCTAATACATTACTAAAAATCTTTCTTCATTTTTTTTCTGACATTTTTATTAAGGACAAGCATATAAATGAAAAATAAGTGCCTTGCGCAAAATTATACGGAAAATCGTTAATAAAATGGAGGAGTAAGACATGGCTAAATTCTCTAAATTAGCTGCAGTAATTTCAGAGGACTTAAATAAGGAAGAAAGTTTGATCATCCATTTTTACGGCCAGTTTTTAAATGGTCTGTATAAGGTCGTACTATGGTTTGGTATCCCATATATTGTGTTCTTATTAATTCAGTTTAACAAATGAAATTATACTGTACTTTTTCCATCATTGTTCGAAATCTGCTTCAGTTTTCTTAAAATTACACGCATTATATGTCTATATTCTTCGTCATGAAACATCTCGTAGAGAATGCGATAATCATTAAATATATCTAATAAACCATCAATTAAAAGCTTTTTCTCTCGTATTTCTGCTAATATTTCCTTTTCTGCTTTGCGGAAGGAGTTTCCCTTTTTCTCTTTTAGTTCTGGCAATTTTTCCTTCTTATTCAGTAAGTACAGAAGTCCCAGCTTTTGAATGAAGGCATCCGCACTTTCCGCATCTGCTACAAGTATTAATTCCTCTTCATTTGCTTCAAGCCATTCCGCATCACTAATTCTTGTTAGTTCGTAAATAATATCCTCCCAAGCATCCTCTTTATAACGCCATATTTCTGTTCTAAACCCAACGACTTTGAACAAGTCTGATCCATAGCCCTTTACTTGTACTAAATCTCCAAAAAAGTACTTATACTCTATATCAATATGTTCCTTTTCCATTATTTCCCCTTTATAATCAGAAAGCATTTCCAAGCTTGATTCCATATATAGGCCTTCACTTCTATTAACCTCATAAACATACATACCGTCGAGCCACTTCATATTTGTAATCTTACCAACCGTTCCATACATAGTGATCACGACTGTATCACCGATATTAAATTTAGATTTTTTCCTATCGCTCATTTCCTCCATCCTCTCGGGTGTGAGTCGTGAATTATTGATTACGATAGTATATGCAAATACAATTAAATGCGGTCCGTATATAGAAACACAGATTATCTTTGTTCTTCATATAACTTGTACAATTCCCACACATCATCAAATACTGACATGCTCTCCATATAGGAACCATTTAATTCTAAATATGTGCTAAGCTCATGATAATTTGATGATGTTTTTGGAAAACCGTGGTCTTGGTAGACATGATTTGCAAAAAGGCTAATTGAATCTTTTGGAGTTGGATGCCGATATTTCAGTAGAAAATGATAAAATGGTTTTGCCATTATATACACACGCCTTCCTAGCCATTTTTATTTTAAGATTATTTTTTGCTCTGTAATTCATTAGAATGAAAGAATATATCGTATACTATAAGCAATTATTCGCATTTTGTCCAAATGAAAAAGCAATCCAATGCTGGATTGCTTTTTCACATTATGAAACAATGGTATCAACCGTATATTTATTACTGATAGCGATCTGACTTTGCTAATTCAGTCAGTATCCAAATAATATTAAACAGTAAAATCGCCACTGTAATCGGAACAGCTTGAAGCCAATTCTTCCCATACTTCTCTTTAATAACACCCGCATAATACCCGCTAAAAAATAAACCAAACATAGCTACAGCAAGCATAATCATTAGCGTTAGCTGCATTCCCTTTTCCTCCCAATTATAAATGAATAGTATCCCTAATACTCATTATAATGATAGTGGAAAAAGAGTTTGTGAAAAAAACATGAATTATTTGTGAACTATACCTATTTTTTGCAGTTAAAAATCAAAATAATTCCTTTTTAGAAGCCTCGGCTGTGCCATTAATTTTTTTATCTATATTTAATTGTTCAATTTCACTCTATTTTTCAAAAATAGAATAATAAATAATACAAAGATCACTACCAAAACGAGTAAGGTAGTATTAGAATATGTGTCCATATACCCGACAATCGTATTCCATGAAGCTCCTACTGCTGCACCCAAAGTTACTAGCACACTATTCCAAATTAAGGAACCAACGGTCGTAAACAATAAAAATATGCCAAAGTTCATATGGGCCATACCAGCTGGAATTGAAATTAAGCTTCTAACCAAGGGAACAAGTCTCCCTAAGAGTACTGTCCAAACACCAAACTTATGAAACCAAGCATTCGCTTTATCAATATCTTTTGAGGTTAAGCGCAAGATATATCCCCACTTATCAACAATTTTTCCTAATCGATTCACATCAATAAGTAAGCCTATCCCATAGAGAGCAATTGCCCCGATTACTGAGCCAACCGTTGAAACGGCAATCACCCCTATAATACTCATATTTGATGTGGTAGTCATAAAGCCGCCAAATGTTAAAATCACTTCAGATGGAATAGGGGGTAAAATATTCTCTAAAGCTATTAAAAGAAGAATCCCTATATATCCATACATATTCATGACTTCCGTTATCCAATTTTCCATTATTACTCTCCTTATCCTGATAGAATCTAACAACCTAATACAATATTTTCAAGTTGTGCCAATAATTTATCCCTTACTTTCGGAGAAACTATTTCTTGCATACCGCTTCTCTCTATATCTCTGGAAAAACCAAATAGAAATTGCAAGCCAAAAGCCACTGGCTAAATACCCGCCAATAATATCACTTGGATAGTGTACCCCTAGATAAATCCGACTCGTACCAATCATCAGAATGGATATACTACTAATCATAATTAGAGTAATACGTCCTAAACGGGTATTCAAATGTCGCCATAACAGAAAAGCAAGGATTCCATAAACTGCAAATGCATTCATTGCATGTCCACTAGGAAAGCTGTATCCTCCTATTTCAATCAATCGATGTAGATCTGGGCGAGCTCGATGAAAGAATTGTTTTAAAATCTGATTGATAATGGGGGTTCCGATAACTACAGTCCCAAACAATATGAGCTCTGCACGATGCTTCAATACAAAATATAAAAAAAAAGATACTATAAGAAAAATAACAAGTACGGAAGGGAATGACCCGATGTATGTGAAAAATTTCATGATTTGGGTTAGCATTGGCGACTCAAAGCCTTGAATAAAGGAAATCACCGATTGATCAAATCGAACGATTTTCTGACCATTAATTAACATCGCGATATAACTAAAACCGATAAGCGAAAGCAAACTTATAAGAAAAGCGCTGAACAGATGTCCTGTTAATTTCATGCTGAAACTCCCATCTATTATTTTTGAAAAGAAGCTGTCTCTTGTATTAAATTCATCAACCATTTTGATTACTAAAAGAATAAATCAAAATAATAAATAACACCTTAACCAATTATTAAAAAAATATTAATTAATAGAAGATAATAGGAATAAAGGACTTCTCACCCTGGTTCTCTTTGTAAATTCTTATGCTACATAAAAAAAACATGGATCCATGCGTATCCATGTAAGAGGTTTAGAAATATACAAAAGTATATAAATCGGTTAAGGAATAGAGATATTTACCCTTTAAATCGATACCCAGCTCCCCATATCGTCTCAATATATTGTGGGTGAGAAGAGTCGTCTTCAATCTTTTCCCTAATTTTTCTAATATGGACCGTAACAGTTGAAATATCTCCAAAGGAATCAATTCCCCATATCCGCTCAAATAATTGTTCCTTACTAAAAACATGGTCAGGATGCATAGCTAAAAACAGTAAAATATCAAATTCCTTCGTAGTAAAAATCACTTCACAATTATTGACATAGACCCTTCTCGACTCCTTATCCATACGTAGTCCTCGAAAAAAAATCGTATCTTTTTGAGGTTCTCTTGAAACTAACCTTTCATACCGTGAAATATGGGCTTTCACCCTTGCCACCAACTCACTAGGACTAAATGGTTTTACGATATAGTCATCCGCACCCAAACCGAGACCTCGAATCTTATCGATATCTTCTTTTTTTGCCGAAACCATGATGATAGGAATATTCTTTTCTATTCTGATCGCCTTACAAATTTGAAATCCATCGACTTCTGGAAGCATTAAATCCAATAAAATTAAGTCCACTTGATCATGTAATGCTTTATGTAGACCATCCTCCCCTGTCAAGGCAATGTCAACTTCAAAGCCATCTATTTCTAAATAATCACGTTGTAACTCAGCAATACTTATATCATCTTCAATAATTAATAATTTTTTCACCATTTTCATTTACCCTCTTTAACTTAATAAAAATCGATATACCCGCTTTCATGTTGTTCTCTGCCCAAATGGATCCGTGATGTTCTTCAATGATCCTTTTGGCAATGGATAAACCTAGCCCACTTCCGCCCTTTTTTGTTCCCCGAGACAAATCTGCGCGATAAAACTGATCAAAGATATAAGGAATACTTTTTTCATTAACCCCAGGTCCGTTATCTTCTAATTTGAACAGAATATATGAATCCATTGCAGAAAGATGAAAATCTAGCTTCTTTTCTTCTTTATCATTATATTTTAAGGAGTTATCTGTAATATTTGTGATGACACGTTTAAGATGCTTACGGTCTCCCATCACTTCATATGTCTCATTTTTATCAATATCCAAATTCACTTCCACATTCTTTCCCTCTACATCAAATCGAAGTTCTTCTACAAAGTCAGATAGGTAATGATCAAATTTTATTCTTTCAAAATGAAAAGGGAGTCTTTGTAAATCTAATTTAGAAAATAAAAATAGCTGGTCAATCATTCGATCTAAATCTCTTGCCTTCGTATAGATGGTTTTGATATATCGTTCCATTTTTTGGGGACTATTAGCCACTCCATCACGTATTCCTTCTACATATCCAATAATACTGGTAATGGGTGTTTTTAAATCATGAGAAATATTTGCTATTAATACTTTTCGATTGTTTTCATAGGATAACTGTAAATCAATTGACTCTTTTAACCTTATTCTCATTTCTTCAAACCCTTTTGCAAGCTGCCCCAACTCATCCTGTGATTCTGGTTTAATCTCTACATTAAGATTACCTTCTTTCATCATACTTACAGCCTTTTGGAGTTTACTTATTGGCCTTATTATAGTCCTGGACACATAGTAAGTAAGCAAACCATTCGTTACGACCAAAATGACAATTAATAAGATAATGATAGTTGGAAAAAGTGAACGCATAATTTCTGCAAACCCGCTGGCATCTTGAATAAAAAACAAAGTACCTTCCGAATAATCTGAAAAGAAAAAATCAAGTTGCTTGATTGATACAAATTGATTAACACCAATCCGTTCTACCTGATTAACTTCTCTATTTGCGCCAAATGGCTGCAAGTCCCCTTTATCCAGATTTTTAAGAGAGGATGGTACATAAATCAGTTTATTATCCTTTCTAACGACCAGTCTAAAACCAAATTGACTCAGCTTTTGATTTGTCTCATGTAAAAATGACTGATCCAAAAATCGCTCAGGATCAACTTTAGTCTGACGATAATAATCAATTGTTAATTGTTCTTTTTGGGAAATAGCTACGTTTTCTTCAGGGGGTAAATATAGGTCCCTCATTTCTTTTATATCCCCTCTAAATAGT
Source organism: Cytobacillus dafuensis (assembly GCF_007995155.1). Lineage (NCBI taxonomy): Bacteria > Bacillati > Bacillota > Bacilli > Caryophanales > Bacillaceae > Cytobacillus > Cytobacillus dafuensis. The sequence continues at coordinate 2,994,178 of NZ_CP042593.1, forward strand.
AAAGCAACAAGAATAGCAACAATCAGAGTAAATAATATAGGAATAATAATCATGGCAATGTACGAAAGTAATAATCTTAGACGAATCGACACATGTTTCACAGCCTTCTAGTTTATAATTCTTTTTTATTAAATCTATTAGATCCTAGTATATGTACAAAGAACAAAGAACATCATAATAACAAACAGGAAAAGTATTATCTTTTTCCAATCCAACTACTTATGTTAGAGAATAAGCGTAACTTCATAAACTAAATATTTTATTTATCAAATCTTAAATATTTCTTAAATACACGTATCATTTCGATTTAAGAAATATTTAAGAAAATTTTCATAGAAAATTTAGAACAAAATATTACAATCCAACTATATCTAAAAGATTCTTTCACAGACTTTCAGATTATATATACAAATCGGAGATGAGGTTATGACAATAAACACTTCCACTGGAAACGAATCGCCAGATAGGATAATGTTAAGCAAGGTACCACAAGTCACTATTTTCTTCTGGATAATCAAAGTTTTATGCACAACTGTCGGTGAAACATTCGCTGATTTCCTAAATTTCAACCTTGGATTTGGTTTAACTTTCACTACCATAATTATGGGAATAGCGTTTTTCATTGTATTGAATCTTCAATTCAGAGCAACTAAATATGTTCCAGGCATTTATTGGCTAACTGTTGTTCTAATAAGTGTATTTGGAACTTTGGTAACTGATAATTTGACAGACAGTATGGGAGTACCACTTGAGTTAAGTACAGTAGTTTTCTCCGTGCTCCTAGGATTAACTTTTCTTCTTTGGTATCTTAGTGAAAAAACACTCTCAATCCATTCCATTTATACAAAAAAAAGAGAAGCTTACTACTGGCTAACCATTCTTTTCACATTTGCACTTGGAACAGCAGTCGGAGATTTATATTCCGAACAACTTGGTCTTGGTTATCTTAACACAGGAATAATAGTCGTTATTATAATCGCTTGTGTATTTTTAGCTTGGAAATTTTTGAAACTTGATGGAGTATTAGCGTTTTGGGTTGCGTATATTCTTACTCGGCCACTAGGAGCCTCATTAGGAGATTACCTATCTCAACCAAAAGTTAATGGTGGGTTAGATTTAGGGGCAACAGTTACTAGTGTAATTTTTCTTATAGCTATATTAGCGATCATCATTTTTCTTGCTGTTACAAAAATTGATACAACGGCAAAAAGTGAAACAAAAGAAATAAACCAAACAAATGGAAGCAAGAAAAATGTTTTGACACAAACCTTTGCGGTACTGTGTATTTTCCTAGTTCTTGGTATAGGCGGTTATGTTTGGTGCAGTAATAATATAGCATCGCAAACCGATTCTTCACAAACTACATTATCTGGACAATTAACAGATTTTATTAAAATTGAAAATGACATGCTAAAAGATGTAAACTCAAATAACTTTACTTCTGCTAAAAAAAGTGCTGACAATTTAGAACATCAATGGGACACAGCAGAACCTAAGCTTAGAAACATGGATGGCACAACATGGACTAAAATTGATGGAACGATTGACAGTGTATTAGCAGCAGTTCGTTCATCAAACCCTGATGCGAGCAAGTGCAAATCTGCACTTAACAATTCGCTTAGTGTCATAAACGAAGCAAATAAACAATAATCAAAACAAAAGTTTGAACCCTTCATTATTGGGTTCAAACTTTTTTATACTATCAGAATTACTTTCTTATACCTTTTATCTTATTTTCTCTTTCATACACCGCTTTTTCTTGATCACTGCTTACAAATCGAATCTGGATTTGCTTCACCATCAATGAGTTGACGAATCATTAACCTGCCTGAAACACCCAAAATATCTTTAGCAACGGAACCTAGTTTAATATTAGCTCCTTCTATGACTTTTTGTTTACGATTAGATTCTCGAGCACGTTCATCGATAAGGCTCTTGCGATTTCGAACATAATCACGAAGTTCATGTTGATCACGGTTAGGAATATAACATGGTTTTTACAAACCAGTTTTAAGGAGGTCCGCAATCCATTCAGCATCTTTCACATTTGTTTTTCGACCAGGCACTTGTTTAATGTGTTGGGCATTATTGACATATGTTTGGATGGAAGGTTCCAGCTCCAAAAGCTGATAAACGGGTTTCCAGTAAACTCCTGTACTCTCAATGACAACATGGGTACAACCATATGATAATAGCTGATCTTCTTTTTTACCATAATGCTCTTGTCTCCTACGTAAAATCAAAATAATTCCGCTTCAACACCCGCTTCATCTTCAATAACTCCTCATACGTCGTCTGCTTTCCTAACTGCTTCGTATCAATTAAAAACAATTGATCTTCAATTTCTTTCGTCGTTTCGTCACTTTGAAATTGCACATGACAATTATCACAATAGAAAGATGGAGTTTCATCAATTTCTACCGCTCTTAAGCCATCTGGTAATTCCCAATAGACCGTATCCATTACCGTTGAAAGTTTTCCTACTTCACACCATGGACAAGTTTCCATGTTCAATCATCTCCCTTTGTTGCTTGGGTGTTTTTTTGCTGTGCCTGAAATTTCTTTTCTTTTAATTGATCACGTTTTTCGCGTTGATCTTTCAACGAAGCATGTTCAGGATTGATTTCATATTCAGTACGACGGTCCAAACGCTTTAGACCTTCTGGCACTAAGTTAAACTCCGCATCATTCATTAAACCAGAGATACCAATATCTGAACGTTTCTCTTCTGCATCAGGATAGACTTTCTTAAAGTAATCCTCCGCAAAACCAGGGGTATAGTTCTCTGGTTCTGGATACGTAGTTATGACGCCTTCAAAGTTACGTAGCACGGTTTTTGTAGGAGATTGAGATAGGATATAATTTGGTTGCAGGGGGATTTTCCCTCCACCTCCAGGAGCATCAACAACAAAGGTTGGTACAGCATATCCTGATGTATGCCCACGGAGTCCTTCAATAATTTCTAGCCCTTTTGAAACAGGTGCACGGAAATGGCCAATTCCCTCTGATAAATCACATTGATAAATATAATAAGGTCTAACTCTAATTTTTACGAGATCATGCATTAGTCTTTTCATAATCGGGACACTGTCATTTATTCCTGCTAGAATGACAGATTGATTCCCAACTGGTACACCTGCATTGGCAAGCATCTCACATGCTTTTTTGGATTCTTCGGTAATTTCTATGGAGGTATTAAAGTGGGTATTTAACCAAACTGGATGATACTTTTTTAAGATATTACAAAGGTTTTCGGTAATTCTTTGAGGAAAAACAACGGGTGCTCTTGTACCAATACGAATAATTTCTACATGGTCAATTTCGCGGAGGTTTTTTAAAATATATTCTAAAATATTGTCGTTTATTAAAAGCCCATCTCCACCGGAAATAAGAACGTCTCTTATTTGAGGTTCACTTCTTATATAATCGATAGCAGCGTCCAGCTGTTTCTTCGGTACTCCCATTCCAATCTGCCCAGAAAAACGTCTTCTTGTACAATAGCGGCAATACATTGAGCATTGATTCGTGACAAGAAAGAGAACACGATCTGGATATCGATGTGTGAGGCCAGGCACTGGGGAATCCTCATCTTCATGTAGCGGGTCCTCAAGATCATATTTCGTCTTATAAATTTCCTTTGAAATCGGTACTGATTGCATGCGAACTGGACAACGCGGATCATCTTGATTCATCAAAGATGCATAATATGGAGTAATATTTAAGGGAATTGTTTTCGTTGATATCCTTACACCTTCCTCCTCTTCAGGAGTAAGGTTTATAACCTTCTTTAAGTCATTCACTGAACGAATGGTATTGGTCAGCTGCCAAAGCCAATCATTCCATTGTTCTTCTGATACATCCTTCCATAGCTCAATATCCTTCCAATGACGGGATGGTTTGTATAAAAATTGTTTCATTTTTAATCCTCCTCAGAATTTCTATATATAATACATATGCAATTATTGTGCCAAATCAAAATTATCCATATATCGAATGCCTGTAGGCTTTACACCGTCCGCCATTACTCATTTAATATTTATTAGTTTAATAAAGAGATCATTTTTATTTCATAAAAATCTTTATACAAAAGAAAAAAATGCCGACTATTCGGCATTCGTTCATTTCAGCTTTTGAAGTTTATATTGTAATGTTTGCCTAGGAATCTCAAGGAGCTGTGCTGCCTGATTTATATTTCCATCGGTTTGTTGAAGGGCATCCTTTATTAACTCTTTTTCTAACTGCTGTAGATTATTTCTCAAGGATAGACTTATTATTTTCTTCTCCATTTTTGTATGCATAAAATTTTGCTTCAGCATGACTGGCAAATCTATTTCTGTTAAAAACTCTCCTTCACATACATTCATCATATACTCTATTGTGTGTTTTAATTCTCTTACATTCCCAGGCCAGCCATACGTTTTAAAGTAAGTCATTACCTTAGCATTCACACCTATAACACTCTTTTTAAAAGCTAAATTAAAAGAAGAAATAAAGTGTTCTGTAAGAAAGGGAATATCCTCCTGCCTTTCCCTTAACGGTAGAAGTCTAAAGGTCAAAACATTTAATCGGTAAAAAAGATCATCTCTTATCTGCTGCTTTTCAAGTGCTATTTGTGGATGAACATTCATTGCCGCAATAATTCGTACATTTACAAAAAAACTTTCCGTACTGCCAACTCTTCTTACAAGACCGTCCTCCAGAACTCTAAGAAGCTTCGCCTGCAGCTCAATTGGCATCGTATGGATTTCGTCAAGAAAAAGGGTACCTCCATCCGCAAGCTCGAATAAGCCTGGCCGGTCCACCGCACCTGTATAGGATCCTTTCGATGTTCCAAATAAAATGCTTTCTAGTAATGTCTCTGGGATTGCTGCACAGTTCTGGGCAATAAAAGGACCTTCTGCTCGTAAAGAGGCATGGTGAATACCTTGTACAAAAAGCTCCTTCCCACAACCGCTTTCTCCAAAAACCATTATAGGGGAATCTGACTTTGCAAGCTTTTTTGCTTCATCTTTAACTGCCATTAAGTCAGAGCTAACTGTTAAAATACTATCTAAAGTATATTGCGTACTAGTTGAGGATTTCTTTTTTTTCTTCACTGGGAGTTCCATCTTTTTCTGTAAATCAAGCAATCTTTCAGAAAGTAGCTTCAACCTTGAATAATCCTTCGCAATCTCCACTGCTCCTACCGTCTTACCACTCACTCTAATTGGGAGTGTGGTATTTATCGTTTCAATTTGATGTCCGTGGGCATTTACATATGACTGAGATTGATTATAAATGGGTTTATTTGTTTTCATCACTTTTAAGAGCGTACTAGTCTGTTCATTTAACGAGGGAAAAGCGGATAAAAGTGGTCTATCTAATACTTCGTTTACATTCATTCCATCATGCTTAGCCGCGATTTCATTATAATAGATGGTTTTTCCATTTAAATCTACAACATGAATCCCTTCATCTATTCCATTTAAAATGGCTGAAAGTACCTCTTTTGATTTTACATGTAATTTAGTGATCCCTATCCCCCCTTTTTATAAATATATATGTTATAACAGCCGAAAAATTGTCTTCTTTCTGCCGAAAATTTGGCAGTAGAAATGGATCAAGCACCTTCAGAATTATTTTGAAAGATCCTTTACCCAAACATTCATATCCTCCAGCTTATCAAAAATATAACAGTTATTGATAAGTCTACCTCGATAGTAATATCCTAGCTGGTGCAAGGCAGCATTCATACCAAATGATAAGGATCTTGCAATTGAATAAGCACAATATACACCATTTCCCCTCAAATCAGCTTCAAGCTTCTCTAATAAAATTTTCATTAAGCCATGCTTACGGTGTTCAGGTAAAGTTGCACAATCGGTTAATTCGGCGTTTTTGTAGAAGGAATTAACTTCAGCCGATGCCGCGCTGACAATTTCTCCATTAAGATGGAAGCAATAATAAATAGTACCATCTTGTATTGTTTTTTCAATATACTGAGGATCATTGAGTGGAGTTGGATAGATTTGAAATACTTTCCCATAAAGGTTTGCTAAGCTTTTTGCATCCTCAATGGTTATTTTTTTTAGTTTATACTCGGATGGAGGAAGAATTGGGTAACTGTTTCTTTCTAATGCAACAACATTTTTTACAATATGATCTTCGTTCAGCCACTGAGTGCTTGTCCTTCTTTCAGAAGTATAATATTTACAAAAAAAATAAAGATTTGAGCCAAGAAAATAATTCTCAATCATTGCCTCGCAATGATAGCCATGTTCAATTAGGCTTAGATAATGTTCTTTTCTTCCTTTAATAATTAGTTTTTCTGCATGCTGACTATTTACGAGCGTTTCTGCTTTTTTAATTGCTTCAGGTATATTTCCACATAAATCATCTACTCGAATTCGTTTGTTAAACAAATCTTTATAAACTTCCAATGAAAATTGATCGGTTTGAATTAATTGTATATCAGTAATTTTTTCCATCTTTTCTTTCCTCCATAATTGAAAAGACTAAGCGCCTTCCCTCGAGGTTGATAAAAACGGGACAAAACAATTATTAGAAAAGGCACTTTAATCCAAATAAATCTAATTAGTTTCACACCATTTTAAAAGCGTTAAAGCAATTATTTCAGCCGCTACAAATACTTCATTAATTGAAATATACTCATTCACATCGTGCGCTACCTCTGTTACTCCTGGTCCAAACACAACAACAGGGATGTCCGCCACAGTAGAAAGGATCCCACCGTCTGTTCCCCATGGCGATGCTTCAACTACCGGTCTCGTCTGTTTCACTTTTTGAAAGCATTCTGAAATCGTTTCTATTAATGGATGATTAGCTTCAAGATTTCCTGGAAGCCATCTTCCTCCGAACCATTCTATTATTGGGGGATTTAAACATAACCAATTATCCGCTTCTGAGATTTGAACTAACATTGCCTCCATTTCTTTTTCTGCATCTTCCATCTTTTCATCAGGTGACACCCCCATCCTTCCTTCAATAACTGCAATATCAGGAACTGATGATGGCCATTCTCCACTATGGATTTTCCCTATATTAATAGGAATTGGTATCGGTATGTTTTCATACAGCGGATCAGTAATTTTCTCATTTCTCTTTTTCTCTAAATTCTGCAATCCTGTCATAACTATCATCGCTTTTTCAATTGCACTTATCCCTTCATACCTTGTTCCACCATGTGCAGAACGTCCTTTTACAGTGATCCGAAACCACATTGAACCTTGCTGCTTTGGAAACAATTTCATATTTGTCGGTTCTGGAATAATGGCCCCATCTGCTTTATATCCTCTTAAAACTGCTGCGAGTGTGCCAGCCCCACCACTCTCTTCTTCAATAACACTCTGAAAAATAACATCCCCTTTTAATTGAATACCGGAATTTATGATCGCTTCAATTGCTAATAAAAGGGAAACAGTCCCACCTTTCATATCAGTAGACCCTCGGCCATAGATATTTCCTTCCTCAATATGTCCGCTGAAAGGGTCATGTTTCCACTCATTTCGATCCCCTGCTGGGACAACATCAATGTGGCCGTTAAGTATAATCGACCTGCCTCCACCAGCACCTTTAAGCACTCCAACAATATTGGGATTTCCTGAAAAGTCTTTTCGATCTGAGCAAAAGACCGGATGGGTGAATAGATCATCCTCTCCAATTTCCCAAATATCTAATGAAAGACCAAGCTCCCTGCATTTTTCAATAATAATTGCCTGTGCACTGCTTTCATTTCCACGTATACTTCCTTCCTGAACAAGTCTTTGCAGGAGGTTCATTCCTTTTTTTTTGTTTTCCGCAAGCCATTTTTTTATTTTTTTTTCTTCCAACATACCGTCACTCCTTAGAATAACAAACTGTTACATTTCCGAACCTTACTAGTCTATGATTTCTAGATTTTCAATTATTTGAAAATCACAACCGGTATTCATTCTTACTTCTTCAATCGTATAAGGTGAAAATAATTCAGTAAGAATTAATCCATGTCCCGATACTTGAAAAACAGCCATTTCAGTAATGATTACATTTACACATTTAGCAGAAGTTAACGGCAGCGAACATTCCTTCACTATTTTTGCATTTCCTCTTTTGTCTGTATGATTCATTAATACAATAACTTTTTTAGCCTTTTGCGCTAATTCCATTGCTCCTCCCATACCAGGAACTTTCTTACCCGGTACAATCCAATTAGCTAGATCTCCTTTTTCACTCACCTGTAAGGAACCAAGAATGGTCACATCGATTCTCCCACGACGAATCATGCCAAAGGAAACTGCACTGTCACAATAGGAAGCCCCTTTGACAACTGTAACTGGATAGCCTCCTGCATTGCATAGGTTTTCGTCTTCTTCTCCTTTAACAGGACTTGCCCCCATCCCCGTTATCCCATTTTCTGCATGAAACAGGACATTAATCTGCTTAGGCAAATAGTTTGGAACGAGGGAAGGAATACCGATACCTAGATTCACGACCATCCCTTCCTTTATTTCCTCTGCAGCACGCTTGGCAATTCTATTTCGACTTTCTATTCCCATACCCATTTCCAATTCACCCCTTTAGAAGGAACAATATAATCAACAAACACTCCAGGTGTAATAATTTCGTCTGGATTTAAGCTGCCTAATGGGACGATTTCCTCTACCTCTGCAATTGTAATATTTCCTGCCATTGCAACTAGCGGATTCGTATTTCTCGCACTTTTATCATATATAAGGTTCCCATATGAATCAGCTTTTTTCGCAAATACGATAGAAACATCTCCTGTGAGAGCCGTTTCAACTAAATACTCTTTACCCTTAGAATTGACTTTCTGTTTGTTGCTTGAAACCAACTCATTATCCATACCGATATCGGATAAGATTCCAGCTACTCCTACTCCACCTGCCCTAATTCTTTCAGCAAGAATACCTTGAGGAGAAAATTCCACTTCCAGCTGTCCTTCAGTCATTAATTGCCCAGCAACTGGATTTGAGCCAATATGGGAAGCAATGATTTTCCCAGCTCTTCCTTGACTAACGATTTTGCCTATCCCTATATGAGGGAATCCTGTATCATTCCCAATTAGTGTTAAATGACGAATCCCTTTTTCAAGAATACCATCGATAATCGTAGGTGGAGAGCCAATTCCACCAAAGCCGCCAAACAATATGGTCATTCCGTCATGAAAATGCTCCATTGCCTCCTCAATAGAAATAATTTTTTTGAAGGAATTTTCCATTACTCCATTCCCTCCCTGACTGACAAATATTTATTCGAAAAAAGTTGGAATGTCACTTGTAATCTCTTTATTAATTCATCTATTTCAGGAATCGTAATAGTTAATGGAGGAGCGATTAATACTGAATCACCATTGATTCCATCAATTCCTGCTCCAGCTGGATAAATGAGCAGACCACAATTCTGTGCAAGCTGAATGAGTTTTTGTGTTAATTGAAGTTCTCTTGGAAAAGGGGTTTTTTCTTCCCTATCCTTAACAAATTCTAAGCCGATCATGAGCCCTTTCCCTCGGATATCTCCTATAAATGGAAAGTTATCTTGGAGCTTTTCTAGTTTTTCTATCAAATACACACTTTTTTTATCTACTTCTTTAATAATTTCGTTCTTCTCTAAATATTCAAGAACGGCAAGCGCAACTGCACATGATTGTGGATTAGCGCTTAATGTATGTCCGCTCATTACAATTTTTGATCCCGCCAAAATAGGTTTCATCACTCGTTCACTTACTAAAGCAGCAGCAATCGGAGCATAGCCAGCCCCCATTCCTTTACCAAGTGCAACAATATCCGGCTCTATATCCCAATGTTCACATGCTAGCATCGCTCCTGTTCTGCCAAAGCCTGTCATGACTTCATCTGCAATAAAGAGGATGTCATTTTTTTCACATATTTCTTTAATTACTTTATAGTAGCCCTTCGGTGGTGTTATGGCCCCTCCAGATGCACCGATAATCGGTTCCGCGATAAATGCAGCTATTTGATTTGCTCCGATTCTCTTAATGACTGTATCGAGCTCCTGTGCGCATACATGCCCACAATTTGAAGCTTCCAGATTATATGGACATCTGTAGCAATAGGGTGGATGAATGACAGGAAAATCTTCTAGAAGTGGGATGAATCTTGCCCTCCTACCTGTATGGCCAGACATTGATAAGGCACCTAATGTTATCCCATGATAGCTCATCCATCTCGATAGGACTTTTTGTTTTGTGTGGATCCCTTTTTCTTGCCAGTGTTGAATAGCGATTTTCATTGCCGTCTCAGTTGCTTCAGAGCCGCTATTTACAAAAAAACACCAGTTTAAGTCACCTATCGTGAGTTCAGCAATTTTTTGGGCAAGCTTTTCTGCCGCATCACTCGTAAACTGTGATCGGTATACGAATGACACACGTTTTGCCTGTTCAAGCATGGCATCTATTATTTCCTTTACTCCATGACCGATATTTGCGGTAATTGCACCTGACGAGGCATCCAAATATTCCTTTCCTTCATTGTCGTATAAATAAATTCCTTTACCATAATCGATTACTGGATAATTAGCACCCAGCAATGGCTTAATTAAGTTTGTTTGGTGCATAAGCCAGCCTCCTCCATCCCATTTACAACGATTTCATACCATTAAGACAATACTAGATTATATGAGATGATTGTCTAAATCTTTCATATATATCGTGAAAATTAGAAAAACTTGGCCTTCGCCAAGTCCTTTTTGGCGAAGGCCTTAGTTTTACTTATGCGATCTTATTAGCAGATATTTAATTGAACACACACTTTACTTTAGTACGCTAATAAACTTAAACTTTCCTATGAGCTAAAAAAAGACAGCCGTTTACTAGCTGTCTTTAGAATAGATACTTTTATTTGTGGTTTATAATGGAATTTTGCTCTATTAGGATTTCTGTTTTATTGCCAGTAGCTGAAACTGTTGCATGAGACCCTACCGGAATCGTTGCGAACGGCTGAACATGGCCAAAATTAACATTACCTATAATTGGAATATGTGCTAATTCCTTCTTTGATGCAATAATTTTTCTAAGAGCTTCTTCTGTTATATGTGAATCTTTTTGAAATCTACCAATCAAAACTGCTTGAATATCTTTAGCATCTGGAAGATGAAGAAGTGATTGAAGATCACGATCAAATGTTAGAGCATGTGATTCATCATCATCCTCAATAAAGAGGATCGCATTTTTCAGTGAAGGCATAAACTCTGTACCTTGCAATAAATTAAGTGTACATAAATTTCCGCCAATTAAAGTACCTTCTGCTTTCCCTTCCTGCAGCACAAAATAGCCATCCTGTTCAATGAATGTTCGATCCTCTTGATCAAGATACCATGCATCATCACTCCAATGAGAGGATGGTTCAATCTCATATGGAGCATCGTTTGTGACAGCTTGAATGAAAGATTCTAATGTATACTCAAATCCATATTTTACTCCAAAGCTTGAGAAATTTGGTCCTGAATAATTAATCAAGCCGGTTTTTTTGTAAATCGCTGCGTTTAACGCCGTTATATCACTATATCCGCAAAATACCTTTGGGTTGTCGCGGATTAAGTCAAAATCAATATACTTTAGCAGCTGATTCGCATTATAGCCGCCAAGCACCGTAAGAATTCCTTTTACATCAGGATCACGAAAAGCGTCGTGTAAATCCTCGATTCTCTCTTCTATTGAGGTACTAAAAAAATCATCATGCTGTTCAACATTTTTTCCAAAAGTAACATTGAACCCGAGTTGATTCAACCGCTCTGACGCAATTTCTATTTGCTTCCCTTTTAAAATCGCCATACTTCTTGATGGGGCTATTACCCTAATTTGATCTCCTGGTTTTAACCGTCCCGCAAGCATATTGATCTCTCCCTATTTACTAATAAAATAACAATATTTTACCAGACTTATAGCAAGTATAAAAGAACAATTATTTTTTAATAAAAATAGTTAATATATGTATAATACAATATTGGCCGATACTTAATGGGAAGTTAAAATTTACTTTAGCCCGATATTAATCTTGAACATTTCTTTTAGACAAAAATGACTGCCCCTTTGAATAAAAGAGACAGTCCTGATATGATAATTAATTCCAATAACTTTTTACTTATTCATTTACAATCTTGCTCTTGGTCAAAGAATGACCTCTTTTCTTTTTATCAGAAGCCTACACAGCTTGCTCCAATAATAATCAATAGAATAAACAATACAACAATTAAGGCAAAGCCGCCAAACCCACAACCACCTACAGGTCCTATACCAACACCAGCAACTGGAAATCCATAACCACCTACAGGTCCTATACCAGCACCAGCAACTGGAAATCCACACTCACCTACAGGTCCAATGCCAGCACCAGCAACTGGAAATCCATATCCTGGATAGCATGGATCACATCCATATCCATATTGCATAATTTTCACTCCTCGCTTTTTTTGGGGCATTTTCCATATTAACTTATGATGTTGGTGCTTGACCTGTACGGGTGTTTGCCTATTTTATCGAAAAGTGCTGTCTAAACTTTTTAGCACAGATTATAAATAAAATAGACCCCTTTTTCCAAAGAGGTCCAAAATTTCTTTCATTAGTAATTTTCCTTTTTTGCATTCTTTACACTAATGGTAATGCTTTTCCAGCGTTTTTTCTCCTCAACCTGGGCTCGTTTTTCTTGTTTTCTTTCTAAATAGGCAAGCTCTTTTTGGAGTTTTTTATAGCTTAAAAGACGATCTATGTCAAATATGCCGTCTTTAATTGCCTGTTTAACTGCACAGCCCGGCTCCTGTTCATGAGTACAGTTCCTAAACTTACATTCTTCTGCAGTCGTTTCAATATCAGAAAAGCTTTCGACTAAACCATCATTGCTATCCCAAAGCTGAAGCTCCCTCATGCCTGGCGTATCGATCAAAACTGTTCCTCCAGGAAGAAGTATCAATTCACGATGAGTGGTTGTATGTCGACCTTTATCATCAACTTCACGAATTTCCTGTACCTTCTGCTTTTCCTCTCCTAAAAGATAATTCGTCAATGTTGATTTTCCTACACCAGAGGATCCAAGTAGTGCAACTGTATTCCCCGGCAAAAGAAATGTTTGCAGTTCAGAAATCCCCTTTTCTTCAATGACACTGACAGTTACTACAGGTACGCCCATTGCAATTCCTTCTATAGCGGATAATTTTTTTTCCAAATCATCACATAAATCTGACTTAGTTAAAACGATAACTGGGTTAGCACCACTTTCCCAGGATAACAGCAAATATCTTTCAATTCGACGTAAATTAAGATCATCATTAAGTGAATTGACAAGGAATATGGTATCTACATTCGTAGCCACAATTTGCTCCTCGGTATTTGTACCAGCAGCTTTTCTGGAGAACTTACTTTTCCTAGGTAGTACTCCGTGTATCATTCCACGATCTTCTCCAGTTCGTGCTTTTAACACAACCCAATCCCCTACAGCAGGAAAATCCTCTCTAGAGGCAGCCAAATAGGAAAACTTCCCTGACACTTCACAAAGAAGCTCTCCTTCCTCAGTCCACACGCGATACATTCTTTTATGTTCAAGCGCTACCCTGCCAACAATATAGCCTTCTTCTTTATATGACTCAAATTCGTTCTCAAAAAATTCATTAAAACCAATCGTAGATAAATTCAAATTTAATTCCTCCATGCTTATAAAAGTATAAAAAAACCATAGGCAACACAGCCCATGGTTTAATAAGCATAGAAAAAATTAAATTTCTACTAAATTAAACAGATATAGATTGGGCTGTGCAATAATTATCAACAAATAACGTATTTACAAATAATAATATTGACATTGCACTTCACCCACCTTCCGTATCTTTGTTTTTATTATATGGAATAGCTATCCAAAAGTAAAGTACCATTTACAAATTTTTTAAAAAACATGAACTACATTCATGACACCCCCCTATATAATCATGCATATGTTAATGGCATATACCATCTAGATTGGAGCGAGGGGTATGTCTAGAAATAGAAATAATTTAGATTTTTTTCAAAAAGCAGGCAAATACGATTTGCTAGCAAATTACTATAAATATTCTGACCCCAATAAGCATATTGCATATTACCAAAAACATTTACATTATATAAATATGGCCACACATTATTTACGATCGAACATGATGTCTAATCATCAAAATATAACTGATTCTGGAAAAATTCGCTTCGTACATGCTTCTACGGATACAAAAAATGTAGATATTTATATTAATGGAATACGAATACTAAGGGATTTCCCATATAAAGAAATAAGTAATTACTTGTCAATCCCCATAGGCAAGCATCAGGTCGATATTTATCCTGCAGGAAATATGGTCTCCACTATACTAAGCAGAAAAATAAAGATTGAACATGACAGGCATTATACTTTTATTCCTACTGGTTATGTAAAGAATATAAAGTGGATTGTATTAGAAGATGAACCACGAGTACCTAACAAAGAAACCAAATTAAGATTTGTCCATCTTTCCCCTGACTCTCCAGAATTGGATATTGCAGTTAAAGACAGGGATGTCTTATTTTCAAATGTATCATTCCGCAAATCTACAAGTTACCTAAGCCTCTCTCCAATGATAGTAGATCTGGAAGCGCGAATATCAGGCTCTTCTAATATCGTCCTGCCATTATCCCAAATCCAGCTTAAGCCAAAAAGAGCTTATTCTATTCTGCTTATTGGATTAGCAGATGGCGAACCTAATTTAGAAGCAATCATCATTAAAGGATAAAGTGAATCGTTATTTGTGGGAGACCAACTGCCTGTTAATTCGCGATAAAAAGAGGCATGAAACAAAAGTACTAAAAGACTTTTGTTTCATGCCTTCATTCAATTTTCTTTTTACTTAACTGGTACCCATAGTGTGAATCGAATATCATCATTTCTTAAATCAAACTCATCCACTTTTACATGAATATCACTTTTTAACTTCATTTTCTGCAATGAAACATATATTTTTTCTTCATTCGGCTGAATTGTAACCCAATTCGGGAGTTTATATTTATCTCTTACAAATTTTAATACATATGAAACCGGCAATTGCAGCTGACCAACGGAAATCGACTTTTGCTCGAGGAGAATATCGCCATTTTCTAATGCAATTGGTTCAAAAGTTAGCTTCATTTGAATTTCTTGACTAAATACAGGTAGTGCACCTCTCAGCTCTACTTCGTCATTTAATAAAATTTGATAGTCGATCGCCCCGTTTAAACTTTCTTTTTCTAGATAATGATTAATAACTTGATTTAAATCCTGTTTATCTGTCTTAATCTTAAACGGGACATGAGCAGTTGTATTCAGGTCAGGTGATGTATATTCATCTTCCTCAATTGGGCTGTAGATTAAAAATAACAATAAAACAATTATGAATAAATTAATACCCAGTAAAAGGAAAAAAAGATTTTTCCATTTCTGTTTTTTCAACTTTCATTCTCCCCATTTCCCTCTGCTAGTATTTATTTGGCAGCTTTAATAAAGCTTCCTCTTTTAAAGTTTCGTAAATTCGGTCAGCAATCAGTTCATATCCTTTATCATTTGGATGGAAATAATCCTCGTACAGCAATTCATCCGAATTATTTTCGAAAAGATCATCAATTTCTACAAAATAAGTCTCTGGAAATTTTGCGAGCACATTTTTACTTGTTTCATTCCAGTCGTCAACAATCTGATTAATTTCGGTAATATTCGCAAACCATTTCAAAAATGGATTATACAATCCTACTAAAACAACCATACTTCGTGGGTTTTCCTCTCGAATTGTTGTGACCACTTGTTCTAAATTATCTTGATAAATAAGCTTCTGCTTTTGAAAGGCCTGCATATTTAAATTTGAGAAGTTCTCTCGAACAACCTTCATCATATCATTCCCGCCAATTGTCAAGATAACAAAATCTGCATCACCAATCGCTGTCTTTACCTTATTCGAGTTAAGCCTTTTAAGAAGCTGATCTGATCGATTACCTTTAACTCCAAAGTTATAGAAATTAGCCTCATTTATCCCCTTATCTTCCTCTAGCTTATCTTTAAGATAATGTGTATATCCGCCACGATTTGTGCTGTCCCCAACCCCTTCAGTTAAGGAATCTCCTGCTGACACAATCGTAATGTTTTGCGGAATAAAATCATTAGGCAGTTCTGCCTTAGCCAAGAGCGCCGATTCCTTTGATTGGTTAAAGCTTACTGCATTGGAAGTGGAATGTGTACTGCATGAGGATAAAATGACCGTACTTAAAACGATAATAAGCAATTTACTTCTCATGTATTCACCCTCCTTATAAAACGTAATCTTTAAGTAGTGGGGGGGGTAATATTTTTTCTGTAATATATTATAACACGAGCATCCATATTCTTTTTAAATCAAAGGTACCATTTGCACATATTCCCATTTTTCGCAGAAAAAATAGACCAAAAAAGGTCTATTGTAAAGTCTTAATATCTTTTATGATTTCATCATATGGAGTTTCTTTATCCCCAGAATACATTTTCATAATTTCCCCATCTTGATTAACTAAATAAAAATATGTTTGATGTATAACATTTGGGTCATTTTCAGGTTTTTTGACAATCGTTTTAAAATTATCCATTGCGAATTTCTCTATCTCTTCCTGCTTATAGCCAGTCAGAAAGTGCCAGTTCTTAAAATCTACATTAAATTCCTTTGCGTAATTCGTTAATACCTCTGGACTATCCAGTTCAGGATCTACACTAAAGGATACAAACTCAATGTTTTCGATCTTTTCCTTTTTGGTCAACTCTTGCAATTTAGCCATATTAAACGTCATTGGTAGACAAACATCAGGACAATTCGTATAAATAAAGTCTGCAACCCATACTTTTCCTTTTAGATCATCTAAACCGAATGTTTCATTATTATTGTCTGTATATGTAAAATCAGTAATTGGCCAATTTTTTGCATCTTTTATTTCACTTTTACCACAAGCTGAAAGTACAAATACTGTTAAAATGGTAATGATAGTAATAATTCGAAATTTCATCTCTCTATCCGCTCCTCTACATATTCGAAACTATTCTAGCAGACGTAAACGAGAGAAGAAAGAAAAAAGTATGGCGAAATTGTGACAATCATTAATTATTAATTATTTTTCAACTATTTTTTCAATAAAAAATCCGAGAATTTAAATAGAAGGACAACTTTATCATTACATTTCTTCGTCAATTAACGGTATATAAATTTTGAAAGTTGTTCCCTTTCCTTTTTGACTTTGGACCTCTATTTTCCCCTTCATTCGATCAATAATCTGATAACAAACCATCATGCCAATACCAGTTCCCTTTTCTTTGAGAGAATAAAAAGCAGTTCCCAATCTTTCAAGCTCTTCACTGCTCATTCCAATTCCAGTATCACTTATTTTAAACACACCAAACGGACCTTCTTTATATACGAATATGCTTAAAGTACCGCCATCTTTCATTGCTTCTATTCCATTTTTTAAAATATTGATTAGGACTTGCTTAATTTCGCTTATATTACCGTTAATGATTACGCCTTCTTGTAAATCATGAACAAGCAATATATTTTTTGACATCATTGCATAGGAGTTTATTAAATCAAGTACCTTTGATGCCAATTCACCTCCGTCTACCTTTTCGGTCTGTTCAAGGTCTGGCTTTGCTAAAGATAAATAATCATTGATGATCGTTTCAGCGCGATTCATTTCCTCAATCATAAGTCGTATGTACATCCGTTCTTCATCACTCATCTGATCTTTTGCTAAAAAGATTTGTAAAAATCCTTTCACGACAGTCATCGGATTTCTAATTTCATGAGCAACTGATGCAGCCAATTGACCAATTGCATTCATTTTTTCTGCTCTTTGCAGCTCACGCTGAATTTTAGATCTTTGTAGTATTTGTTCCATCTCATCAATGGCTACCTCGAATCTATGCAACGAAACGCCACTTCTATTCATTGTTCCAAATTGTTTAGAAGTTGCAGATAATCGATCAAAAAGCAATGAAAGCTGGTTCGTCATATTATTAAATCGTTCAGATAAAACACCTAGATCGGATTGATTCGTAAATTTTAATTTGACATTGAAATTTCCATTACTTACTTCATTAAAGCCTGTAATGATCTCATTGATCGGGGCGAATACATTTTTTAGTCCTTTCCTTAGCACAAAATACCCGAGAACCATTATTATTAGAAAAGTACCAATTAAGTATACAGAAATATCTTTTTGATATTCACTAATAATTTCAGCACTTATATCAAAGCCTAGAACCCCTACAATATTTTCATTATGATCTTTAATTGGAACAAATGAGGATATCCAGAGACCAGAATTCTTATAATACAGGCGACTAGAGGCAATATCATTAGTTGATAGTGCTTCGTTAAATCCCTCTATAAATGCTTCTTCTGCTCTATAAAAAGTAAAGGGTTTAATTCCTAATTTTTCATAACTCTTTGAGGTAGCTAGAATGTAAATTGTATTTTCAGTTGTTACACTAGGTGTAAGAATGATGGAATCCATGTATGGAGCTTTTTCATTCACGAGAGAAATTTTTTCAGTTATGTTTTTATAGGAAGGATGATCTGTATCCCTATTATCCTTCAACTTCAAAATATCTCCCGCATCAATTGTTGTACTCCAAAGAGATGACATTTCCACTACCCGATATCGTAGCTGTTTCTCCATTAGTTTTGTTTGAAGGATTAGGATAATGCCCGCTGTAGAAACAACTAGAATCAAGCTTATATAAAAAGAGAAAAATAAAACCTTTCTGGAAATAGGCAAGTTATCAATATAATCCTTCATAATTTGTCACAATTCCTCTTTTCCTCAACAATCTATTATCATTTTCGACATAGGAGGTCTTAATTCCTTTAAAATCTTGAAATTACAACAAAACATGAACACTTTCATTATTCCAATGATGTGCTTCCACAGTTATATGACAATAAGGTAAACGTTGAGGTTGTTTAGAATGGTCATGGAACACGTTGTGGCGTTTTTATTTTGCTTAATTCTATTCAACTTCACAGAAATTAAAAAAGGTACCAGTTCTCACTGATACCCAAAAAATATTAAGCGTTATTCTTTAATTCTGGAGTCTTATACAACTGCCTATAAACAGACCATTTTAAAACTCTTTTTAAATATTCTCTAAAGGAAATAATGTTGTTAACTCTTTTATTACTTCCGTAATTGGAAGTGATTAAAGTTTGCAAACGGACTTGAATCATGAAATGAAATGGGCTATTTCTATCTAATACAGGAATCTCCGTAATCTTTACCTTCTGTCCAACAGCATTTTTGAACTCTAGGCTTTTCAATAGCAAATTATCAATCCTCTTTTTTACCCGTTTGACTATATTATACATGAAACATCTAGCAAAGTATGTCTAATTATGCCCTAAGTAGAAACTTTTTTCGATTTTATAAAGTTTACTAGTTTTCATCAATCGTTTCAAACTCAGAGTTTTTTTGCCATTCCTTTTCCTTTTTCATTTTCCGCTTGTATACAATTTTTGATAAATTAATGCTGATTTCATACAAAAATAACAACGGAATTGCCACAAGGAAATCTGACATAAAATCAGGTGGAGAAATGACGATCGCGATCAAAATCAATGCAAAATATGCAAATTTCCTAATTTTTGTGAGCGCGTATGGATTTAATATCCCTAAGGAGGTTAAAAACATGACAACGACTGGTAATTCAAATAACACTCCAAATGGGATCGTCATATGCAAAATAAATCTGAAATATTTATCAGCCGTAAAATTCGTTACCAGCATGTCGCCACCCAGTTCAACTAAAAAGTTCAACACAGTTGGTAAGATGACAAAATAACCAAAACAAAGACCAACAATAAATAAAACAAATAGTGCTGGAATATAGGAAAGCGATATTTTCTTTTCAAAAGGCTTTAAAGCTGGTTTAACGAACAACCAAATTTGTAAGGCAAGTATAGGGATTGTTGCTGCTATCGCAATGACGGAAGCAATCATAAAGTATACCCAAATTATATCACTTGGTCCAAGTACAATTAACTTCACATCAAGATCGCGAACTAACCATTTATAAATCTCTTCAACATACATGAAACCTACTACAAAAAAAACTAAAAAAGCAGCTACAGAAATAATAAGCCTCTTCCTTAATTCATCCAAATGCTCAACTAAGTTCAGTTCTTTATCTTCCATTTGTTTCTCCTGCCAATATCAATGTTTGGAATAAGAAAAGCGAAGTTATACCTTTTTTTCTTTTACAATTAGGATAAAAAAAGGGCAAGATCAAAAATCTTGCACCTTATTTAATCGCTTTTTTCTTGTCGTCGTCTTCCAACTCTTCCATAACATCACTTGTTAATTCACGAGTTGATTTCTTAAATTCTCTAAGTGTTTGCCCAAAAGCTCGACCGATTTCCGGTAATTTTTTTGGACCAAAAATTATTAATGCTAAGACAAGAATTAATATTAATCCAGGAACTCCGATGTTTGATAACATAAACATCCTCCTTCAGAATGACTTACTAATTAATCTATTTTCATTATAGTCCTTTAATCGAATTTTGTGGGAAAAGTTGAATAAAATTCACATTTAGTTCACAAAAACGAATATGATCAATACAATTTTACAAAAATGAAAAATTATCTTTACATAATAAGTATAATATTTAATTGTTGTTTAAACAAGCAAATGAAAAAGATTACTGTCTTTGTTGATTTCCGTATAATCAAACCCCTTTTTGTTCATTCTATGGATTAAACCAGGGTAGTCTTCTCTATGTTTTAATTCTATCCCTACTAATGCTGGACCATTATCTTTATTATTCTTTTTCGTATACTCAAATCTTGTAATATCATCTGTTGGACCGAGTACTTCGTCAAGGAACTCCCTTAATGCACCTGCACGTTGAGGAAAGTTTACAATGAAATAATATAACAGACCTTCATATTGTAAAGATCTCTCCTTCATCTCTTGCATCCTGCCAAAATCATTATTCCCACCACTAATAACACATACGATATTCTTCCCTTTAATTTTTTCTTTATAGAAGTCAAGAGAAGCAATTGGTAATGCACCTGCTGGTTCAGCGACAATTGCATGTTCATTATATAATTCAAGGATTGTCGTACAAACCTTTCCTTCTGGTACAAGCAAAATATCGTCTATAAGCTCCTCGCAAATGTCAAAAGTCTTCTCTCCAACACTTTTGACGGCTGCTCCATCAATAAATTTATCAATTTCCGCTAATGAGGTAACACACTTATTCTTAATAGATATACTCATAGATGCTGCACCTGCTGGTTCAACACCGATCATTTTTGTTTGCGGAGAAATACTTTTAATATATGTACTTAGCCCAGCCATTAACCCTCCTCCGCCAATACTTGCGAAGACATAATCTATAGACTCCTCACAGTCATTTAAAATTTCAACTGCAACTGTTCCTTGACCCGCAATGACTCTTTCATCATCAAAAGGATGAATAAATGTACTCTGTTCTGATTTAGCACATTTATTAGCTTCAGCATACGAATCATCAAATGTATCACCAACAAGTACAATATCAACAAATTCTCTGCCAAACATCTCAACTTGACTAATCTTTTGCCTTGGGGTCGTTGTGGGCATAAAGATTTTCCCACGAACACCTAAATGTCTGCACGCATAAGCAACTCCCTGAGCATGATTGCCAGCACTTGCACAGACAACTCCATTTCTCGTTTCCTCAACACTTAATGACTTAACAGAATAGTACGCACCTCTAAGCTTAAAAGAACGGATATGCTGTAAATCTTCCCTTTTCAAAAATACATTACAATTATATTTTTCAGAAAGTCGCTCATTTCTTTGTAAAGGTGTATGGGAGACGATATCTTTAAGCTGCTGGTATGCAATTAAAATCTCCTCCAACTGCACCCACCTTTTTTTCAATAATTTCTGTTCCATATTGTCACCCTCACTTCTTTTCGATTTAATTTTTCCATTATACCATTTGTTTTCATGATTTCAACCTAATTTTTTCAAAATTTATATTTTTCCAATATTAATTGAATAGCATAGGAGGAATTCATCATATAATAAGCGAAAGTTAATGAAAAATATTTTTCAACTGATTTTTTGAGCTAATCAGAAAAGTAAAGTTTCTGCTAAAAAGATCGCATAAGTAAAACTAAGGCATTCGCCGAAGGTCACCGTGAACGCCAAGTTTTTCTAAACATTTATCGGAGGTGGAGGAAATGGAGTTTTCTTTATGTAGCCTAGATTGTGCTTTGCCTGTTGAAGTGATTTTGGATGAGGATAATGGAAGGTATATGATCCGTAAAAGCGATTCTAGTGGAGAATTTTTTAATACTCCCCATGAATTAATCCAATGGGTCAATAATAATTTTAGTGCTGAAGAATTCTGCGATCCATCTGAGTTTCAATCGATGATCAAAAAATTAAGCGATTATTTAAGCAATCCGAATTATTAGCGAAAAAAGACTCCACAATTGGAGTCTTTTTTATTGAGAATTAATGGATTTTTTATCCAAATCACCAAAATTATTTTCTTTTATAAATTTCAAATTCATAATCAAATGGATTCTTCTCATCCTTAAGACCTTTTTCCTTAGAAATAAGCTCCCATTCTGAAAAATTTATTTCAGGAAAATATGTATCTCCTTCAAATCGGTGATAAATTCGAGTTAAATATAATCGATCTGTAAATGGCAATACTAGCTTAAAAATTTCAGCCCCGCCAATGACAAATATTTCATCGTCTCGTTGGTTACTAAATTCCATCAATTCTTCAATAGAATTTAGTACGGTACATCCTTCGTATGAGAATGATGGATTACGAGTTACGACAATATTGTCTCTCCCAGGTAAAGGGCGCCCGAGAGAATCCCATGTTTTTCTTCCCATTGCAATCGGTTGCCCCATTGTTGTTCTTTTAAAAAATTTTAAGTCTTCTGGAATATGCCAAGGAAGCTCATTATTTCTGCCAATAACACGATTTTCATCCATTGCCCAAATAAGAGAAATCATACGCTAACAGCTCCCTTAATATGCGGGTGGGGCTCGTAGTTTTCTAAGGAGAAGTCCTCATACTTAAAGCTGAAAATATCTTTTACTTCAGGATTTATTTTCAATATCGGCAATGAGCGTGTGTCACGGCTAAGCTGCAGCTTTATTTGTTCTAAATGATTTGTATATATATGTGTATCCCCGAATGTATGGATGAATTCCCCAGGCTCTAAATCGCACACTTGAGCTATCATTAGAGTCAGTAATGCATATGAAGCAATATTAAATGGAACACCCAGAAATACATCCGCTGACCTTTGGTAAAGCTGACAAGATAATTTCCCTTCTGCGACATAAAATTGGAACATGCAGTGGCAAGGTGGTAGCGCCATCTTCTCAATATCACCAACATTCCATGCATTTACAATCATTCTTCTTGAATCAGGGTTCGTTTTTATTTGCTTGATTAAGTCACTGATTTGATCAATTGTCTTTCCGTCAGCACCTGTCCATGATCTCCATTGATGTCCATATACAGGTCCTAAATTACCATCCTGATCGGCCCACTCATTCCAAATTCTTACTCCGTTATCTTGAAGATATTTAATATTCGTATCTCCTTGCAAGAACCATAGCAACTCATGAATGATTGATCGTATATGCAATTTCTTAGTTGTTAAAAGAGGAAAGCCTTTTTGCAGATCAAATCGCATTTGATATCCAAAAGTGCTAATCGTACCAGTTCCCGTTCTATCCTCTTTTTTTACCCCATGTTCTAACACATGCTCACATAGTTTTAAATATTGTTTCATCTTTCACACAACCTTTTCTTTTCAACATGGTTATTATTTTATCAAAGGAAACAGTTTTAGACTAATTTAATTTTTTTATAAATTTGTATGTTTCAGGTGCCTTTTCTTTTAGTAGTCTCCGATCTTTTCCACCAAGGTAATACATAGCAAATGTTTCAGCAAAGTATTCTTCAGGAAATGAAAGGAAATAGTCATTATTCGGAAATAACAGTGTTTTTTCTTTATTCCATGCTGAAAGAAATTTATCATCATAACGGATTCCATCATAAACGTGACGATCAATAGAATGGGCAAGCTCATGCAGCTCTAAATTAACAGAGCTGTGTCCTTTCCCCTTCTCACTGTTGCCGATCTTTACAAGAACTGTTTTAGATCCCCCTATTCCAGGAACATCATCCCAAGTCGTTCCGTTTTTATATCCCCTCGGAATTATTCCTGCTAGATCACTTGCAGTAGGATTATCAGTTAATTTACCTACAAATAATTTAACCTTAATATGCTCATTTGCAATTTTCTTCAAAAGTGAGTAGGGTAAATTATCAATCCGTGAAATAATTTCAGCAGCTTTTAGCTCATCAAATGGTTCAGTTGGAAGAATGATAATATTTCCTAATAGATTCGGAGAGTTTAGAACAAGTGATTGATTGAGAAGGGATTTACTTGCATAATCCTTAAGGATGATACCGTCAGTTTCAGCCTGCGAACTCCCCATTAATGGAAGGGAAATTGACAAGGTGAATAATAATGACAACATTCTTTTCATTGTTAACGCCCCTTCTGCAAATCTTAGATGCTTCTAATCTATGTTTTCAAAAGAATTTTTTAGTATGATAGATTACGTAAATTATATCATACGTGAAAAACTCAAAATATGATCGTTAACTAGGAAAACTTGGAAATAAAAAAAGAGGCTCTAATATTATTTCAGAGCCTCTTAATAGCTTGTTCAATTAACTATAAGAACGAACAACATCTGCTAATCCTGCAGCGGATGTACCAGTTCCAATTGCGGCAAATTTCCAATCTCCACCGTTACGGTAAATTTCCCCTACAACTAAGCAAGTTTTGCCACTATAATCATCTGTTAAATTAAAATGTATTAATTCCTGGTTATTGGCTGAATTAACGATACGGATGAAGGCATTTTGAATCATACCGAAATGCTGTTTTCTTTTCAAACAATCATAAATATTTACAACGAAAACAAGCTTTTGAATTTGCGATGGTACCCGATCTAAGTCAATTAGGACTTGCTCATCATCTCCGTCTCCATCACCAGTTAAGTTATCTCCAGTATGCTGTACACTGCCATCGTTGCTCTTTAAATTTCCAAAATAGATGACATCGCTGTTATTTCTAATTTTTTCATTTTCTCCCAGCAATAATACTGAAGCATCACAATCAACATTCGGGCTTCCACCGCCCCCAAATAAAGATCCGAATAATCCTCCACCGCCCTTGCTTTGAACGGGATCCCAGCCAAGCCCAACCATAATTTTCGATAGACCTGGATTTCCTTTCGTTAAATCAACACGTTGACCCTTTTGTAAATTAATTGCCATTATTTTCACCTCATCAATTTTTATATAAGAATTAAACGGGCAAAATTACCCTTGATTCTTTATTTTTTTAAAATTGTCCTGCAGCTGTTCTAATCTTCTTGTTCCTTCTTCTCTTAAGCGTTTATTATCTTCTTCAATTGCTTTTGTTTCCTGCATTCCTTTAATAATAATATTCCAAGATTCTTCAATCGTTTCGATCTTTATACTAGGTCCTCCTGCAAGTCTAGCAATATCAGCACTTTGAGATGAAATATTTTGAGCATTTCGCAGTAGCATTTCATTCGTCCTTCTATCAAGCTCATTCATAGAGTCCGCTACAAGCTTTTGTCTTTTCGCAGCAACTGCTTGAATTAAACCGTTTTTAAAGATTGGGATTGTTGTGACAAAAGCTGAATTGATTTTCCCAATTAGCTTTGTATTCCCTCTTTGCAAAAGTCGAATTTGCGGTGCAGTTTGTAAAGATACCATCTTTGCCATTTCAAGATCGTAAACTCTTTGCTCTAATAAATCAATTGCATTTCTTAGAGTATCGAGCTGCATAGAAGCCATTTGATCTCCTGATGCAACGCGAGCTTCAAGCTGAGGAAGCTGATTTGTCTTTAATTCATCAGCCTTCATTTGGCCTGCAACAGCATATTTTTCAAGAGTTAAATAATATTGATAGTTTTGCTCGTACATTTGGTCAAGCATTGTAGTCGAGTCGACCATCTCATTTTGATACTTTGATATTTCGACATAGACTTTATCAATTTCCATTCCCATTGTTTGGTATTTCCCAAACAGTTTATCGATTAGTTTTTCACCTTTTTTGAAGAGCTTTCCAAATAATCCACCAGATGTCTTTTCAAAATCTTTTTTATCAAACTTATCCATGATCTTACCAAGCTGCTTTAATAGTTCTCCCGAATCTTCTACTTTAGTAGCTCTCATATTGCCTAAAATTTGATCAGAGAAACGAGAAATTTGTGTAGCTGGTTCTTTCCCAAATTCTAAAATTTGAATTTGGTCTCTTTCATCTATAGAACGTGCTAAATTCTGCACCTCCGCATCATTACGAAGTGCTAATTTTATTTCGGATGCAGATGCTTCAGTAAGCTTATCATCCTGCGTTTTGTTCAAGGTCAGTTCTAGATTGGACTGTTGCGTTTGATTCATAGACTTAATCTCTCCTTATATTTTTGATTATCCCTTTAACCTTTTTAAATAAGGAAGGTTCCTTAAATTCCTGTTCAAAAACAACATCTTCAAGCCAATGTGCATCATACAATCCTTCTTCAATAAAGTTTTCTAGATCGTTATGGCCGGATGGATTGTATAAAACAATGTCAATTCCAAATTGATTTAATAATAACAGAAGAGCAGCATCTGTTCTTGTCATCGTTCCATTCAGTTCATTGTTATAGAGAATTAGCTTTGGCACATCTTGAGAATAGTCAAACTTTTGCATAAACTGCAAGACACTAGCAGGTATTTGCATGCCTTGGGCAAAAAGATATGATTTTATCTCTTCTATATTTTCATGATAAGCAGGCTTTAAATATGGCCTTGCACAAATATTTCGAATAGCTGTAGCTATTCCATTTTGAAGACCAGTCGGCAAATGCTGATACTTCCAATAATGTGCAGTCACCATTTTTTGAGGATCTAATAGCCCATCCTTTCCAAGTGCATTCCGATAATGAAAACGGAAATCATTATTTACAATATTTGTGAAAGGAAATCTCCTGATCAATAGACTATACTCATTGTCACTAATGAATTGTATGCGATCCCAATACTCCTTCCGATTTTTACTCACGCCTTGGATTTTTGCAAAAATCGAAGGGATTTTTACCTGTCCGTTCTTAACTTCAAAATTTGGGCGAATCATTGCCTTTTCTTTGATCAAAATAAAGAGCTCATCATAAGTTGTTTTAAGTGTGACTGAGATTGGTGTATAATCCCGAAGCTGCCATGGCTTATAAAGACCGGAACCTTCATGGTTTAAAATAGACTCAATTTCTCTTGATGCTTTGTATGCAACGGTTGCTGATCTTCTTCTCCTTTCTGTTGGAAAGGATTCAGCCTGTTTCCGCTCAGGATAGCTGTAAACAAATACTCCAATCTGATCTATTCCAATACTTGAGAGCATATCGTCTCCTGATGGTGAAAAATAAATAATGTCGCACCCAAGTACTAGTAAAAAATACAGGAAATATTTCTGGCTTTTGTTTGAATCTCCATACCATAAAAATTTTGGCATAGACTGCTCTGGATTAACCATATTCCAATTATCACCGATATGGTTAAATGACCATTTCACTACATCCACAAGAACTCTTCGCAACTCATTACTTTTTAACCCATCTACCTCATTGGATGAAAATTGCTGCAGCATAGAGATCATCGCTTCCCTAACCTTTCTATGCATGGAGGGGTTCTTTGATTTTAAAAGTAACTGTTCTCCATCTAGAAATGCAACAAAACGGTTAATAGATAATTTCTGCTCTCGATTAATATTTAGGACCTTTTGAATAGCTTGAAAATGATGGTTATCAATTTTTTTGTCCAGTGAATCATCACTTATCAAAATAAGTCCTGACTGTTCAGTATGAATTAAATCATATAAGCGGTTATAATACTCGTCCTCATCAAGAGGTAAACCTAAAAAACAAGCAACAATCTGAGAGATATGAATTGAATCTTGTTCAATAATAAATTGCGGTCTTTCCTTCATTGGCTTTTGTAACGTACTAAACCAATTTTCATATGTAATGGGCAAAATTTGTGTTTTCATTTGACTGTAAGAGTGATTCATCATAAAATCCCTTCCCCTCTGCGAGCGAAAGATGGTAATAAGACAAGTAGTAACATATTCATTTCCTTTACTAGGAAAGAAACGAATAATAGACTCCTTGTTCAGAAAAAATAATTTTTATGTAAACGTATTACCATCATACCATACATGGAGAAGTTTTCTAAAACGATTCCTTCTACAATACGAAATAATTATGAAAAAAGATTCATGAATAATTGAAATTAAATGGAAGGTGCTTAAATTTTATCTATATTTTCACTATTCACCTTTCTTTTTGTCCTTGCATAAGTTTAAGTACTCAATATAAAAAGGTGAGATACTATGAGATTGCTATTTAGAAAATCAAAATATCAATTAAGTGATTCAGACTTAGAGCCAGTAGAGGAAGTATTAGGGTCAGGAAATTTTGTATTCATTGATTTATTTTTTTGGTCTCTTTTCATTACTTTAATGACCATTTCACACCATTTTTCAATTTTGTGGGGAATTCTTATTTTTTTTAGCTCTTATTTCTTTGGTGGAGGATTGTTTTACTGTTTGAAAAAATGGCTGGGAGATCAGCCGGAATAAATCCTGTTCTTTGCCATTTCATTTATTTCTAAAAGGATTTCCTCTCCAGCCTTTACTCCCCACTTTTTTGTTATTATGTATTGCTTGTTAATGTTCTCTTCTTTAGCCAATTCTCCATGTGAAGGAACAAATGAATAATCACATTGCCTTAAAAAATCATCATCAAGCAATGAGTCTCCCGCTCCAAAGGCAGTATTTATGCTTTCTCTCGCTTTGATAAACTTTACAGCTTCACCTTTACTAATTGGCATTGGCATGAAATACAGCTTTCTCCCTTGTATCGATATCCTCCAGCCATACTTGGATGCCATTTCCTTGATACTTTTTACTGTATCCAAGTCAATCCCTTTCTCAAGAAGAAAGTAAAAGAATAGATTATCAGCTATTTTTAAAAGTCCTTCTATATTGTAGGTCTTTATTACGGCAGTCATTTCTGCAAGACTAGCACACTCTATTTCTAGACGCTTTCGAACATGTCGGTTCCATTCCAGCAGAGGTGCACCATTATGAAAAATATTTGCACCATTAGAGGTTACTGCATATGTTAATGGAATGGTTTCTGTTAAAATATGAATTCGATTATATTGAACAGAAGTTCTGGTCGTTACTGGCACAAACAACATTTTTTTAGTGATTTCAAGTAAGGATTCAAAGGATTTTTTTGACATAAAAGCAACATCCTGTTCGTCTTTCCTTTCAACACCGATTAAATCATCGTTTTCTATTTGTCTAAATTCTGTTAATGCCCTTTCTGAATAAATGAGTGTGCGGTCTAGATCTGAAGCAAACATTAACATTGATTTTTTCCAACCTTTTTAATTAGTCCACAACAAGTATAGCTCATATTTGGATAATGTATGATTTCAACATTTCTTTCCTTTGCGAGCATTAATATATGTCTGACATATGGGCTTTCAGGATCTTTCATAAGAATTCTCCAAGGCACTCTCCTTAGTAACACTCGTGTCGTTTCTCCTACACCCGGCTTAATATAATGAGTCGTTTCTATATTAAATTCTGCTTGAATATTAAGCACTTCCTGCATTCCTTTGAAGGTTGCCTCTTCATGAAGATTTATTTTCGAACCTGCTTCTTTTGATGCTTCATTCATGATAAATGGAAATTCCTTGGTGACGATCTCTAAGAATTCATTAGAAACATCTGCACTTTTTAATTCTTCATAATATTTAGCACCATGAAAATCATCTGGTCCAATTAATTCATTCGTTAAAACCGTCCTACTTACTAAGCCCGATACGGTTGAATTTAAACAAGCACTCGGAATTAAAAAGTCCTCCCTCGTGCCGTATAAACCCGAACAATGCCCAGGATCTGCTAACACAGCAAGTGTATCATCGAGCATGATTCCATACCTCTTATGAAAACGATGACAAGCTTTTGTTAATTCAATCGAAATAGCCCCTTTACCAGTCCAACCATCAACAAACTGAATCTTTTTACCAGGATGCTGCTTCAATATATAAAGGATTGCATTTTCATCCAGTCCTTTGTCTCGAATAATGGATACACTATAATGTGGTAAATCCACTTGGTAGCGAGCTGTTATATAGCGTTTGATCAAAATCCCAACCGGAGTTCCCGCTCGAGCTAATGATACAAGGACAGCATCTTCACCTTTATTTTGAAAAATTTGTTCGGAAACAATACCGGTGCATAATGCTACTTTATGCTTATATCCATTAAGAGTTTCTCGGAATAATTGCATATAATTATCTGGAGGAAAATATTCTATTGGCAATGATTCACTATAATGCTGGCCAGACTGGATTTGCTTTTCCCGATTATCAATTGAGCCCTCTAATTGAATATTACTTAAATCCTTTAAAAGAAAAATGACATCCTTCTCCGCATATGAACCGAAAATTTTCATTTCATCTATAATTTCATTCATCTACTAAACCTCCATTAAAGAATACTATTTTTATATCTTTAATGAATGATCTCTTCAATTCGTTAAGTAATGGACTAAGTTCTTGTTCAGTAACCACTCTTTCAAAGAAAATAAATAGGTCATCATATTTATACGGAGGAATATTATAAACGAATTGATTGATTTCCCAAT
The DNA here is from genome assembly GCF_007995155.1 of Cytobacillus dafuensis. NCBI lineage: Bacteria > Bacillati > Bacillota > Bacilli > Caryophanales > Bacillaceae > Cytobacillus > Cytobacillus dafuensis. Next base: position 3,025,002 of record NZ_CP042593.1, read on the forward strand.
CATCTGGATTTGGAAAAGAAAGACCATATTTTGCTCCGTAATGATTATGATTGTCGACATAGATAGGACTTCTAGTAGTCGACTGATAACAAATCCCACTACCCATATAGGAAGAGATCTTCATTGGTATATACATGAATTCTCCTGTTCCGAGACAGAGAGTGTTCCTTCCAGATCTCAACTCTGCTAAATAAGCAGCAATTTTCTTTGTTGAGTGGTTCAACTTAGAGTTTAATATCGAATTTAAACCAAATCTACCAGTCTCTTTTAAATATGGAACGTGTTTTACTTTCCCCTCCGATGATTTTGACGAAAAGTTCATCGGAGTTAATTCCTCTGGAAACAATTCATCGATAATAATCGTTGAAATAGTTTGTGATACATGAGGTACATCGGTTGGAACAGACGGGCATTTGATATTAGGAGAACCCGATACGTTCATCCTTCCCTTTAGGAGATTAACTGATTGGATTGTTACCCCAAGCTCCCTTTCAAGGTCTTTAAACTGTTCAATATTTTCCTCGGAACGCCAATCTAGTATAGAAACAACCGTATACATATCTCTTGGAAATCTGCTCTGAATTGATCGAATAATATTGATAGTCGTTTTTCCTGTCGTCATTTCATCATCAACTAGAATTACCTCTCTATTATTATTTAGGAGAGATTCATCTACATAGCACCGGTGTGAAGTAGCATGGGAGTGCTCTTCCTCAAATGTAATAACAGACTCAAGCCCTACAATCTGTTCTCTTGTTGTATGAAAGTAATCCGCATTATGAAAATTTTGATAAAAAGCATGTCCAAGAGCAGTAGCTGTTTCTGCAAATCCGATAATAACAGGGTTGATCTGTTTATTTATGAACGGTTCTTCAAAGTAGGAGTCTACTGCTTCATTCATAAACGAGGAGATCAGTTCATTCCTTTGACTAGAATATTCACCTTGAACAATCTCTAAATAGCGGTTTGCCAACAGCGAGCCAATCAAAATCCCTGTTTTCGGGTCAATTGGGATATGTTTACCTAATATTTTGCTTACAAATAAAAATGATCTTTTCTTATTAATTCTTGCTGCCATTTCAAATAATTGATCTATTGGCAAATTATATGGATTTTCTAATATATCTATTTCAACTCTTAACTGGTTGAGGACTGGAAGCATATACTTCGTTGGTGAGCAAGTCAATGTATGTATAGTCTTCATTTAGCACCCCGTATATTTCTGATTTTAATAGAATCTTTTGTGCCCAATAGTAATGAGGTTTGATTTCATTCATCTTATTGGAGAAACTACTTTTCATTACACCAATGGTTCCATTCGCCTGATCAACAATGCTTTTAGCATCTAAATATTCTTCAAATGTCACTGTATATAAAGCCTGAACAGGTCTGATATGAGTCGGATGAATAATCGTTTTCCCAGTTAAACCGTTCGTTTTATCCATCACAATTTCCCTAATTAACCCGTCCATATGTTTATCGATTAATTTTGATCTATATTGAATGCCATCCTGACCGTAACGTTCACGAAAAGGTGTTTGCCTTAATTGTGGCTTTAACATTCTTTCCTTTGAAAAGAAATATTCCCAAACAGGACCAGAGATAACATATGGGTGATCAGAACGTAGAAATATGTTGACGATATCTGAAATACAATCACGAATAACCGCAATATCATAAACGGTGGTATCAGAATTTCTTCGAATTCCATATAGCCCACAAAAATCAGTAGCACCAATTCGTATATTCAAGATAAAGTCTTCAAATTGATCAACAAGTTTTTTTATCGCCACAAGCTCATTAAGTCTTGTTTCTTTTTCTATGACTTTTTTCGTTTCTAATATTGGTAAAGCATATAGTTTATACCCTTTATGATTAAGCGCTTGTATTTCCTGCAATACTAACCTGCCCTTTTCTGGACAAAACTTAGGAATAACGATGCCAGTTAACAGCTCCAAGCCTTTATCAATTCGTTTTTTTAATCGTACTAACTGGTCATAGTCCCTAATACGAATAAAAATAAGAGGAAGATCGTTCTCATTTAAAAGACCTTTTTCCATATCTTCTTTTAAGTTATACAGTTCAGCTGCAAGTAGTGCCTCAGCTCTTTCTACTTCTTCATCTCCGATTGCATCTTCCAAGCAAATCACCATTGATGTCAACCCGGAATGTTTTTTTGAAAGTAAATCCTGATGAATATTTGGTCTAGTAGCAGGCATATATAGTGTTGCTCCAAGTGCATACGATAGCATTTCTTTACTGGAATTCTTCGAAAATTCAGTTGGCTTTTTGTAGAAAATCTCATCACAATCTACATCATGAAGATCTGCAAATAATCTCATACAATTACACCGTTCCTTAATCAATAATTATTTAAAATAGAAAAAGTTTAGAAAAACTTAGCATTCGTAAACTTCCACTTAGCTAAAAAGAAAGGGAGCGGACTAATGTCTGTTCCCTTGGTAAAAAATCATTTAATTTGATCGTTCTCTTTATTCACCAGCAGCTTCTTTCTTCTTATTCATAAAGTGAACAACGAAAGTTGCTGCAAAAGTAACAAGTAATATGATGAAGAAATAAATATGTTCGATTTCGATTCCGAATACACCCAACAACATTTTTACAGCGATGATTAGAATAAGAATATACGCAGAAGTTTCAAGCTCAGGAACTCTATCGATTAGCTTTAAGAAAACACCGGCAACTCCACGCATCATCAAGACGCCGAGCATTCCTCCTAATAACAAGACCCAAACTTCCTCGCTGATACCAAAGGCTGCTAATACACTATCAACGGAAAATGCAATATCCATAAGCTCTACAGCTGCTACAGTTCCCCAGAAAGTACCGAAGAGGCGAATTAATAAGCCAGTTTTATTAATTCCTTCAGCTTCTTCTTCATCAGCATCAGCTTCCTTCTTCTTATCCATGAAATATTTAATTGAAAGCCATGCCAGGTAGCCCGCTCCTAAAATCTTAACCCACCATAATTTAATTAAATATACACCGACACCAATCGCAATAAAACGGAATACATATGCTCCGAGCAAACCGTAGAACAGTGCTTTCTTGCGCTGTTTTTCCGGCAAATGTTTAACCATAACTGCAAGGACTAGGGCATTATCCGCTGATAATAGTCCTTCCATTATGACAAGTGTTCCAATCAATCCCCAGCTTACAGGATCTGTTAAAACTTGTACCCACATGTCCCAATCAAAAAATTGGGCATAGGTATTTATAATACCTTCAATAATCGTCATTCGTGAATGTTCCTCCTGAAAAAACGTGTCTTTTATTATGTGCTAGAATTAAAAAGTCAAACGACTTTATTCTTATTAACCAACCTGCAAACCAAAATCTTTTGCTAATGCAGCTAAACCGCCTTGATATCCACTGCCAATGGCACTAAATTTCCATTCTCCATTATGTCTATAGAGCTCACCAACAACAAGTGCAGTTTCAATTGAGAAGTCTTCTCCTAAATCATAGCGAATAAGCTCCTCACCAGTATCTTCACTTATTATACGGGCATATGCATTTGAAACTTGGCCAAAGTTTTGATTACGTGCTTCACCTTCGTGAATAGTAATAGTGAAAGAAATACGTTGAATATTAGAAGGGACATTTGCTAAGTTAATTTTAACTTGCTCATCATCTCCGTCTCCATCACCTGTACGGTTGTCACCTGTATGTACAACTGAACCATTACCACCATTTGTGTTGTTATAAAATACAAAGTCACTATCAGATATAACTTTTCCGTTATCCCCTAGTAAAAAAACAGAGGAGTCGAGATCAAAGTCATTTCCTCCATCATATTTATTAACATCCCAACCTAAACCTACGATAACTTTTGATAAACCAGGATTAGTTTTAGTTAAGTCTACTTTTTGTCCTTTTGATAAACTAACTGCCATTTTTATTACCTCCGTTTAATAGAATACGTATTATTTACGATGTTGTTTTAAAAAGGTTTCATGAAAACCCAAAAAAATTTCTTCAATTTTTTAACTCATCCACTTTGGTGGAGTATTTTTATCCCAATAAATCGTACCAAGCTCGTGGTGTGCTTGAAATTGATCATGGTGGGTATGATAATGGAAATTAAACCAGTAACCTTGTTGAGGAGGATGATCTTTTCTTACATGAAAACGAATGATATCATCGTTTGTTAATTCATTTTTGATATGAAATATTTTTTCTGAATTTCCTCCTTTTGGACTTTCAGAAACAGTTAAATACGCTAATTGTTCTTCAGGATACTGTGAAGCAACCGTTTGAATTGCCTTTTCAATATTTGGTAATATCACTTCAGAAAATTCATTTTCAATAACGGGTTTTATTTTAGAACCAAACTTTGTAAACGATTGTATTTCTGCTTCATGCAACATTTGTCTAATAAAATCATCTTTACTAATATTTCCATCATCTTCAGAGATTGAAGATAAATTTTTTATCTCTGCCTTATTATTTGTAGGGGTTTCTATAATATCCCTTTTTGGTGACTTCTCTGCATTTGAATGATCATATAGAAAAGCTTGTGAAGGTGTAACTAAACCAAATGTCAAAATGGAAATCATAACGACAAATGATTTTCGAAGCCATTTTGGCATGTAAAATCCCTCCTTCTACTACTTCTTAACTACGGATTTTAATATCCCTGACTTCTCTATGTTGTAAATCGCCTTTTTTAATTTTTCCTCAGACTGAACGAGTGCAATTCGAACAAAGCCTTCTCCCCAAGACCCGAATGCATTTCCTGGAGTAACAACCACATTCGCCTTCTTTATTAATTCAATCGCAAAATCCTTTGATGTAAAGCCTTGAGGAATTTCTGCCCAAATAAACATTGAAGCCTTAGGTAAGCTAACCTGCCAGCCAATTTCTTGCAGCCCTTCTACAAGAACATCCCTTCTGCCCTTATAAATAGCACGCAAGTCCTTTAAAAAATCAGATTCTTTTGTTAATGCCTTAGCGGCTGCTGCTTGTATTGGAAAAAATACGCCATAATCAATATTCGATTTGAATTTTGAAAGCATCGAAATAATTGTAGGATTTCCTGCAGCATAAGCTATTCGACAGCCAGCCATATTAAAGCTTTTTGATAAGGAATTCATTTCGATCCCAACATCCATGGCCCCTTCAACAGATAGGAAGCTGATTGGTTTTTCTTCGTAATACAGCTCAGAATAGGCAAAATCATGCAAAATAATGATATTATTTTTTCTCGCAAACTCAATTGCTTCTTCAAAAAATGCTTTCGATCCCATTACAGGAACAGGATTACCTGGAAAATTTAAAATCATTAATTTTGCCTTTTTAGAAATTTCCTCTGGGATGTCAGAAAAATCAGGGAGAAATTGATTCTCTGATTTTAAAGGCATTGGATATAAACAAGCTCCAGCCATATGTACCCCGGTTTCATAAGCTGTATATCCTGGATCCGGAACTAACACATAATCCCCAGGATTACATAGCACCATTGGTAAATGAACTAATCCATCCTGAGACCCCATTAAAAGTAAAATTTCTTCTGCTGAGTTGAGCTTTACCCCAAAGCTTCGAGCATAATAAGAACTAACTGCTTGATGAAATTCATCAGTTCCTTTTAATGAATAGCCGTATAAATTAGGGTTTAGCGATAATTCAGAAATCGTTTCAGTCACTATTGCAGGTGGAGGAGTATCAGGACTTCCCACACTTAAATCAACTACCTCTTCACCGGAAGTTAGCTTTAGTTTTTTATAATAGGCTAACTCAGAGAATATACTTTCCTGAAAAGAATTCATTCTGTCTGCCATTGAGATCTTCATCATACTTCCCTCACTATATACGGTATCAATGCTATTATTCTATTATACTTTCTTTTACGTAAAAATGGAAAAATGGTTTCGTTTTTTTAATAAAAATAAATAGATGATAAAAAAGACCTATTTTCATTTCACTGTTTACCAGTTAGTTGAATAGATTTTTGAATTTTGGGGAATAGTAAGATATAAAATCCATATATCTTAATAAAGATCATTTGAAAGGGGTAATCTCAGTGGATTGGACAATTGTTATTGTAGTAATTTCCTTTATTATGCTCGGATATTTTGTTTATCTTACCATTGCGGATTAAAAGAAAAAAATTGCTAAACTATAATTTTATTTTAATGGGCGTGTTAAAGCTCAGTGTTGATAATGCTATTTTGTTGTTGATTGAAGCGGAAGGCGCGAGACTCCTGCGGGAGAAGCGAGTCAAAGGGAGACCCCGCAGGAGCATTAGAGACGAGGAGGCTTTCGGACCGCCCGCGGAAAGCGAGTGCCTGCAGCGGAAATCAACAGAAAAGTTTAACATATCTTATTAATAAATATCCCAAAGCAAAAAAGTTTGCGAGTACAAATACCCCTTTCTTTTTCTGCTTTGGGTCATATTATTTCTTAATAACACCGAAATGAAACTTTGATGTTTTCCGTATCAACACTTCAAAATTATACATTTCAAACCGCGAACTCCGATAATGGTCTTTTAAAACTACACGTTCCTTTGCAACTCTTAATGCCTCTTCTATTAATTCATTAATTATGTCCTCATAAACAGCAAATCGGCTCAATGCCTTTATTCCATCAGATTCAAGAATTTTCTCTTCAAACATCGGGTCAAAATAAACACAATCAAAGCTTTTATCAGGAAGTCCTTTTAAATAGGATAAAGAGAGTCCATTTATTACATTGATTCTTCCCATCGCCTCGTTCATAGCTGGGATTCCCGATTCCCATGATGCTAAACCCTTTTCTACCATATAGGCAATAAAAGGATTTCCTTCAACGCCTGTTACTTTCCCTTCTTCTCCTACGACGAAGCTTGCAACAATACTATCTGATGCTAGTCCCAATGTACAATCAAGTAGAGTTTTTCCTGTTTGAAGACCTGCCGCTTCAATAAAAGGATCATGTTCTCCTTTAGAAATTCGTTTTATACGGAACATAGCGGAATTCGGATGAAAAAAGAACGGATTCTTCTCACGATATGGGTATAGTTCAAGCCTTTCTTTCCCAACGACTATACAATCATCCTTCTCTAGTTCTTGAATACTTTCAACTGCTCGTTTTCTTCTTTCGATAAAACGGCTATTTAATTCCTTCGAGATATTGATTGCTTGAGCAGTCATTGTTTCATTTGTTCTACCTGCTGTTGTAATTATCATTTCGTTCACCCGTATTTAAATTCTGGCATAAAGAAAAGGACATCCTCCGATATCCTTCTCCTTCTTTCATCGTTAGCAATTAGTTTCAAATGCTGCTAGCAGATTTTCCATGATCCCTTCCATCGAATGATCTTCAATATCATGACGATGAATAAAGTGTACTACTTCCTTCCCTTTTAATAATGCCATAGAAGGGGAAGATGGTTCATAGCCTTCAAAGTATTCTCTCATTTTTGCTGTTGCATCTTTTTCTTGTCCTGCAAACACTGTTACTAAATGATCAGGCTTATTATCCGTTCTCATCACTGCTTGCGTAGCCGCAGGACGTGCTAGACCAGCCGCACAGCCGCAAACAGAGTTAACAACGACAAGTGTAGTCCCTTCCACGTTTTCTATAAATTGTTCTACATCTTCAGCAGTCAACAATTCATTAAAACCGGCTTGAACGAGTTCCTGTCTCATCGGCTTAACCATTTGTTTCATATATTCTTCATATGCCATTGACATATCAGTTCGCCTCCTGTAAATCATTTGCAAAGATAGCATACTATATTCTATGCCTTCCTAGCAAAGATCAATGATTTAATTATTAGTATTCATTATTTTTTTCTTGATTCAGTCATTTGCTTCCAAACAGACCCTTTCGCTTCTTCACCTTGCTCAATTCTTTCAATCGCGAGTTTTATTTGCAGGCTAACCTCAAATTCCGGATCATTTTCAGCATCTTTAAGTGCAGACAACGCAGCCTCATCCCCCACTTCATAAAGGAACATTGCAGCACGCCAACGGACAAGCTTGCTATCATCCATCAAGGCTTCTATCATGTAAGGCATTGCTTCCTTGAAGCCTAAATCTGATAAACAGTCTCCAGCTGTTCTCCTAACGGTTACGGTTTTATCCTTAAGGGCCAAATATAAAAGTGGAAGAACTTTACGGTCTTCAATCATGCCAAGATAAACGGTTGTAAGTCTTCTTATTGATGCCTTTTCATCATGCAGCGCTTTTTCTAAAACTGGTAGATCTTCAATCGCAGGATCATCCATTTGTTCTAATTTTTGATAGCGAATACGCCAATCTGGGTTATTCAAATCATCAAGTTCAACCTTTATTCGCTTAAGCGCTTGCTTTTGTTGAACTTTTTCAGGGTTCTTCGCCTGATCAACAAGCATTTGTAGACGATCCTCAGGATATGCTGCTATGAGTTCCTCAATAACATCTTGACCGACTTGCTCAAAATCACCATAACGTACGCCAGCCTCAACCCATTTACGTTCTAATACAACATTATCCGCTTTATCCTGCGCTTCTGATAATGCTTTCAAGAAAGGAACAGGCACCCCAAAACGCCTTTCTTCTGTACCATCCGTAAGCTTTACTTGCATGGGTATAGCTTTATATATTTGAAGAAAAACTTTGATCTCACCAAAATGGTCACTCACCTCGGAGCGAGTTTCATTTTCCTCACCAGTATCTTCACCAAAAGCCATTCTTACCTGAGGCAAAATGTCTTTCCAGTCAAATTTAGCATTCCTTTCTACAGCTAAAAAGTCGGCTACATGATAAACACCTTTAACCCCATCTATATTTAGGATATCTTGAATTACCTTTGGCGCATCTTCACTTTTATCCATTTTATAATTATTGCTCTTCCCCATTGGAAGCTCTTCATCCAAAATAACCTTCATTGTATTCGGACTTGGAGTTGGTTCAATTGATTTTATTCTCACGGTATATTCACCCTTTACACTATAATCAGCTTAGAAACCTAAACCTATTTTATCATATAGTAGTAAAAGAGAAGGAATTTGAAGCATTTTAACGTTCCTTTTGGAATATGAAACTCTTTACTTTGGCCAATAAAAAACTCACAAAAATAAGGAATAGATTTTATTGCATATTCGAGTCGTTTGCAAAGGTTAAATTCTGAGAAGCAAGGGCATTACGCAATTGTGCAATTGCCTTCGGACCCATTCCATGCAATTGCAAGACCTCGGCTTCCGTAACATTGGTTAACTGCATAAGACGAAAATAACCTGCCCCTTCAAGCGCCCTTCTTGCAGGCTTGGCCAACTCAGCAGGAAGATCACTTTCCATGCCATGATTGTTCTGTTTCAACTTAACTCCTCCGTTTTATCGAAAAATGTTTTACTAGGCTTTGTTAATGAAGACTGCTTAACTTGCCCGTTTGATGAATAACACATTCCATAAAGGTAATCAGCTAATTTGAAAATTTTGTTATTCCTTTTTATTCTACTAGCTCGGAAAGATAAGTCCAGCGCTCAATCAAATGCTCTAATTGTTCATTTAACTGTGCTTCCTCTTCCATTAGTTTCTGAGCTTTCTCAAAATCGCTGCCTGTGTTGGCAATCTCATCAGATATTTCCTCTAATCGGGATTCTACAGCTGCAATTTGATCTTCGATTCCATCCCATTCTCTTTGTTCGTTATAGCTCAATTTTTTCTTTTTTGGCTTTTCGCGTTCTTTCGTTACAGATGCTTCAGATTTTACTTGGACAGAGACCTTTTCACTTTCCTTTTCAAGGTATTCCGAGTAGTTTCCAAAGAAAGTATTGATTTGGCCGTACCCATTTAAAACAAGAAGCTGATCGGCAACTTTATCAAGGAAATACCTATCATGGGAAACGGTAATGACAACGCCAGGAAAATCTTCAAGATAATCTTCAAGAACCGTTAATGTTTGTGTATCAAGATTATTCGTTGGCTCGTCTAGTAACAGCACATTTGGCTCAGACATTAAAATTTTCAATAAATAAAGTCTGCGTTTTTCCCCACCTGAAAGTTTTCGAATAGGTGTCCCATGGGTATAAGGAGGAAAAAGAAATCGCTCCAGCATTTGCGCAGCAGAAATTGTCTTTCCGTCAGAAGTCTCTACAACCTGTGCTGTTTCCTTTAAATATTCAATCATTCGCTTATTCTCATCCATGTCTTCGCTTTCTTGGGTATAATAAGCGATTTTCACAGTCTGACCAATATTGATTTCACCAGAATCTAATGGGATTTTTCCAGCAAGGATATTCAAAAGTGTTGATTTTCCCGTCCCATTTTTCCCGATAATGCCAATTCTATCACCCGGCTTCACAAGTAAATCAAAAGAATTTAAGATCACTTGATTTCCGTATTTCTTAGAGGCAGATTTCATTTCAAAAACTTGTTTCCCTAGCCTGCTTCCGTTTAATGACAAATCTAGCTTTTCCGAGGTTTTTACAGATGCTAGCTGATTATCAAGATTTTCGAATCTTTGAATTCTTGCCTTTTGCTTCGTTGTTCGAGCTTTTGCCCCTCTTCGAATCCATTCTAGTTCTCTTCTAAAAAGATTTTTCTGTTTTTCAACCGTAGCGGCTTCATTTTCTTCGCGGATCGCTTTCGCTTCCAAAAATGCCGCATAATTTCCTTTATAACTGTACAAATTTCCCCCATCCAGCTCGAATATTCTATTAGTCACACGATCAAGGAAATAGCGGTCATGGGTAACGAGGAAAAGCGCACCTTGATAACGAGCTAAATATTCTTCCAGCCATTTGACAGAATCAAAATCAAGATGATTTGTCGGCTCATCAAGAATTAGCAAATCTGGTGATTGTATTAAGCTTTGAGCAAGTGCTACCCTTTTCTTTTGACCACCAGAAAGCTCACCAATTTTCTTTTCGAAATCCTCAATCCCAAGCTTCGTTAAAATTGATTTTGCATTTGTGTTTGCTTCCCAAGCATTCATTGCATCCATTTTCTTTTGCAGTTCAAAAACCTTTTCTTGCAAAACGGTATTATTGGAATCATTATTCAATTCCAAAAGGACCTTTTCATACTCTCTTAGCAATACAAGAATTGGAGCATCTCCTGCAAACACTTGAGCAAGGACAGTCATTGTAGGATCTAATTCTGGCTCTTGTTCGGAATAGGAAATAGAATAATCCTTTGGCGTTACAATATCTCCAGAATCGGGTAAATCAACTCCAGCCACTATCTTAAGTAAGGACGACTTGCCAGTTCCATTAACTCCAATTAGTCCAACCCTATCTCTTTCAGAAATTGTAAAGGAAAGATCATTAAATAATTCCTTTTCCCCATAAGTTTTCGTCACATTTTCAATTGAAATCATCTTCATGATTGACCATTCCATTCATGATAAAATTGTTCCAGAAATTCTTCCATATATTGATGCCGTTTTTCAGCCATATTTTTAGCCGTTTCTGTATTTAGCCTCGCTTTCAGCTTTAAAAGCTTTTCGTAAAAATGGTGAATCGAAGAGGATTTTCCTTTTCTGTATTCTTCTTCAGTCATTTCTTCTCTTACTTTTATTTCCGGATCATATAATGCCTGCCCTTTTTTGCCTCCATATGCAAAAGCCCTAGCAATTCCGATCGCTCCAATTGCATCAATTCTGTCAGCATCCTGCACGATTTCAGCTTCAATACTCATTAAATCCGTTTTTGTTCCGCCCTTAAATGATATCGATTCAATAATTCCAATAATTTTTTTTTGAGCTTCCTGATCTAGCTCTAAAGAATATAAAAATTCTAATAGTTTTTTCTCGCCAGCTTCTTTTGATGAATTTAATTTTTCATCTGGAATATCATGAAGCAGAGCCGCCATTTCTATGATAAAACGGTCTCCCTTTTTTTCAGTTTGTGCTATATATAATGCATTCTTTCTCACTCGTTCAATATGATACCAATCATGTCCAGTACTATCTGACCCTAGTTCATTTTTAACAAAAGCTTCTGTTTTTTGAATAATATTTTCAAACATCTTACGCACCTACTTTCAACACTTAAAATCCATTTTAACATGAAAAGCTTAGTACGATAAAAATTTCGTTCAACGAATGGGCTGAGGTAATTCATTCGGGAATTTAGCGAGATGAAAGTGAAAATAAAAAAAGCTTTACTCCATTTTCGAAGTAAAGCCCCATTAAGGGTTTCTTAATTCATTTCTAAGTTTTGTTTTTTAATTTCAATATTTTACTGACCTTGGCCACCGCTTGTCGTAACTTTCCTTACATGCTCGTCTTCAAAGTTGTTCTTTCGAAGAGCTTCAACTTTGTCATTAAGTAATTTCTTTTGATCTACTTCTGATGAAGGCGTTTGCTTATTCTTTGTCATTTAGTGAATCCTCCTAATTAATCTCTATTTCCCCTCACTTATTTTGGATCCAAGCTAAATAATATACTCATTTGGTAAGGATGAAATTAATTCCAGCTAATTAATATATGAAGAATCCCAACTCAAAACTACTCCATTTTTTTGTACACATTCATAATCTATTTTAGTTTTTTACATACATAAACCATCCCATAGCTATCAGCTGTTATAGGATTTTCTTGCCAATCTTGAAAAATAGATATAATCTCAAATCCATTATTAGATAAAATTCGTTCCATTTCTTTTGGAAAGACATATCTCAAACTAATATTTGTACTTTTTTCTCCAAGAACGATACCTTGATTATTTTTCATTCTTCTGATTGTTGTATAGTGCTGAATTTGATTAAGCGAATCATAGTTACTAATTGTATATACATCTACTGCATTTCCATTTTCATGATCGATATAGGTTTTCCAATATTCCTCTGTATTCGGCTGAAGTAATTCTTCCTTACTTGGAAATCTTGTATCAAAGATGAATATTCCTTCTATTTCTAAATGTCTATTCACTGATGTTAAGAGCTTGTCCTGTGCACCATTCGTAAGAAAATGTTGAAATGAATTTCCCACCATATAGATTAATTTACTTGTAATATTTAATGAAAGTTTAGTACAATCCTGTTGGACCCATGTAATATTAACATTTTGATTAAATGCTTTCTTCTTTGCTTCTTCTAACATACCCTTATGTAAATCAACACCAATTAGTTTGTAGCCTCTACTCGCGATCGGTATGGTAACCCGTCCTGTCCCACAGGCTAGTTCAATGATAACTCCGTTTGATGTATCAGCCCATTTCAATAAAAATGGCAGCTCGTCTATAAAGCTATTTTCCTTATCATATAATTTAGGATCATCATATTCCTCGAAATTTTCTAAATCCATTTTTATATTCATAACTTCCTCCCAATATAATTTACAGAAACAGGTTTTAAGTTCATTTCCCTTGCCCAAACAGAAAGTTGACCTATATGATGAATTTCATGAGCAATAATATGGTGTAAAATATCATTTCGTGTATACTTAGCTTCATCCCAAGGAACAGTTATCAGCTCATCTCCAAATTCCACTGGTAATGTTTCTAAAAATATTGATATTTCACGCCGAAATGTCTCTGAGAGGAATTTCACCCGTTCAAGAGAATTATTATCGTTAAATTCTATCATCACGTCATCTTTTCCTTGTATAGCACGAATCCAACTATATTCCACATCAATAATATGGAAGATTGTATATAAAAAGCTTCCTACACCACCAATTCGATTCTTCAGCAAATCCTCTTCTGTTAGTTGCCTGCACCATTCCAACCACTCGTCTCTTATTTGCCAGTTGTAAGTAAAGAATTTTAACATCTTTTACTCTCCAATCCTTTTTCACTCGCTTTAAAGTACTCTTATTAGAATTCATGTTGTTATTTGGGATTTTTTGAAGGGGAGTTTCCGAAAAAACTTGGAAAAAAAGTTGCTCCTGCAACAATTGAAGGGATTCCAAGAGAATTTATTTTTATCATCCAAAACGGGATTGGTACACTAAAAGAAGATGAGGATGATGTTGTATTAGCGACAATAGAATATATTACAGGATTATATAAGGCAATTATTAGGCATGGTATAGACACACACAGTAGTAATGGGGTATTAATTGTCATTGACCGCCATTTAACAAAGAGTAGAGAAATATACACGCCGAATAATATAGGTACAACGGATTTGAACCAATATAAAGGTAAAAAATCAAAAGTAGCTTCACCTTTTTGTTTTACAGTTTGTTCGAAATGGTAACTAATAAGTGTACATCCAATTAATCCTAAGACCCATAATATTTTCAAGGCAATTTTTGACCAATTAGAACCCATAATAGAGCCTCCTTTTAACGACTAATGAAGACCGAAAGTATCCTTTTTTTGGTATCTATAATCTCTTAGCTCATCTGAAATTATCAGTTATAAATCCATATGAAAAATAAACAGTTCTCCCTTTTTACCCATTACGCGAATTCCTTTATCCTCATAACCGCACTTTAAATAGACTTGTTGAGCTGCTTTATTCTGATAATTTACTGCTAATATGATTTCATTCTTATTCGGAAAATGTTTTCTCACAAATACTGGCAGTAAATGCAGCGACTCTTTAGCTATTCCTCGGCCTTGGAAATCAGAATGAACAGAATATGCTCTTAACAGAATGGCGTCTTGATTCTCGTAATATTCTTTCACTCCCTCCCAGCCATGAAGAACGAAAAATCCGGCAGGTTTATTATTATGAAGAATCACGATAGGGTATCGATCAACTTCTAATTCGCATTTCTTGATTGCATCGATCGGTAATGAGGTGAATTTTAGCTGCTCCTGTGGCAAATAATAATTTTCCAACTCAAATTTTTGGCTTGGTTTATAAAAATCCAAGGAAATAACATCTTCTTGAACATTATTCTTTAACATATGCGTACACCGCTTCCTTTCTTCACAAAAACAAATCATGTTTATCCATTCAAAACCTTTTATGTAAAATGTCGTCGGTTTCATTTTCACACCGAAAAGAGAACGTATATTCTATTATAGTATTTTTTGTTTTATTTGTAAACTTTTAGTATAGTATCCTTTAAACATTGTATTTAGCATAATCAACAAAAAATGATTTCGAAAAAATTCTTTTCTTGCTAGTAACCTTATTATGAAACAATTAAAAAAAGACCAAATGTCTACACATCTGATCTTCATTCTCTATGTTTCAATTCAATTTAAACCATTAAACCAACTGATTCCAATTGTGTTTTCTCCTGCATGAACGCCAATAGCTGATCCAAGTGGATACCATTGAAACTCGATTTCTGGGAATAACTGAACTAGTTCTTCCTTCCACTTTATCGCTTCTGCATCATGTAGACCGTATAATATATAGGCTTCCTTTATTGGCTTTAGCATATGTGCATTTCTCAATAGCTGAAAAATCTTATCCTTTGCCTTTCGTTCACTTCTTACCTTTTCCTTTACGCTTAATTCACCATCTTCAATTGAAATAATTGGTTTTATATTCAGCATGCTTCCCAGAAAAAATTGAACTCCTGACATTCGGCCACTCCTATGAAGCTGTTCAAGGCTTCCAATCAAAACATACGTTTCGCCTGAATCACTTAATGCTTTTAATCCCGATCTGATTTCTTCAATACCCATTCCCGAGTCTGCCCATTCCATTCCCTTTTTTGCAATACGAGTTAATGGGTACGTTAGTATTTTCGAATCTATCGTGATTACCTTAGTCTCTACAAGCTGCGCTGCTTGTTCACTCGAAGAAGCAGTTCCGCTTAGTTTACTAGAAATATGTACAGAGAATATCACATCATATGTTTCTCCCAATCTCTCATATAATTCTTTGAATGCGCCAATGGATGGCTGTGATGTTTTCGGTGGACTACTCAGTGTTTTCAACCGTTCGTATAACTGTGACGGAGTTAAATCAACCCCTTCAGAAAATTCTTCACCATCAAGCAATATTGTGATTGGGATCGTATAGACATCGGGATGACTAATCATTTCTTCCTCTAAATATGCAGTACTATCAATAACCCAAGCTATTTTTGTCAAAAAAATTTCCCCCTAATTATTTTACATTTTAAAAAATTGGAATATAGTTGAAAGGAGACTGTCGTTTTACTACAGCCTCCTCAAATTAACTATCGTAAAAAAGATTTTATTTTCGGAAAAACTTTTACAGCATTATTATAAAATACATCTTCATGATGCTCTTTTGGTATTAAATTTTTAATAAAATGAATGTAAGGTTCTACCGGAACCAGCGGCCAATCGGTCCCAAAAAGCAATTTGTCATAGGAATTACTATAGACAAGCGCATGTCTTAAATGATCTAAAAACCTGCCTTCACTATGCTTTTTAAGCTCCCTATCGGTACCAACGATTAATCCTGATAAGTCAGCATACACATTGGAATTTTTATAAATAAGCTCTGCTCCTGTTAATGTCCAAGGATCCCCAAAATGAGCCATCATAAAATTGACCTTTCGATGCTTAACTGCGACTTCATCTATTGTAAGAGGATGTGAATACTTTAAAAGCCCTCTCTCTGAATAAGTATCACCCGTATGGAAGACAACGGGAAGGCTGTATTCTTCCGCTAAACGATAGACTGGCTCATATACTTCATCGTAAGCATAAAAAGGATAATAGCCTAAATAAATTTTTATACCTACTACATTTGGTTTTTGTATTTCTGTTTCTAGCCTCTTTATCGCTTCTCTATCCATGTTGTATGGATTTATCCCAAGACAATAGACAACAGAATCAGGAATCCGGTTACCTAGATCAATTCCCATTGGAGTTGCTGCATGATGATCTGGAAAGCCCATTTCATCCGTTTCCGTAACCCCCATTGCAATACTCAGTACGACGTTCGCTTCATTGTACTCTTTTACATAACCACTGTATGAGTAGTCGACAAATGAAAGCTCATTGGCCGTTTGATGAAATGATTGGATGTCTGAAAAATGAATATGTGCATCTATAATTTTCATTTAATCTCCTCAAAAAAAACTAAAATTCAATTTGACTAAGATCTCGCAGTATAGACTCAGATATGATTCTTTCATCAAATATAATAAATCCTGGCTTTGTTTTCTCTGTTGATTTCTGAATATTGTTCACTTGAAAAACTTCTTTATTCATATAGCACTCAAGATGCTGACTATCTGTCCCTTCGACCAAGTACATTTTTTCCTGTCTGTTTTCAGAAGATATATAACTGCCTTTCTTCATAAAAAGCAATTGCTCTTCCTTTCCTACAAAATACTTTTTCGCATCAGTATTTTCTGAAGTTGTTACTGAAAGATCGTTTAACGAATCCCCTTTAATAAATATATCGGTATTCCATGTTTCACCAATAAGAGATTTTCCTCCAGAATCTTTAACTTGAACAAAATAAGCCATAACCGGAACACCTGGAAGAATCGCAAAATATTGGGTATATTGCAGTCCTTTCCATATATCATGATTAATTATTTTTGTATGAATGGCAAGAGACTTCCACACATTTCCTCTATTATCCTCTAAATCTATAAACTCTGCAATGGATTCCCCTTTCATTAATGAGAAGGAATTTAGTTTCGAAGGAATCGTTTTCATTCCTCCCGCCCAGGGGTTCCACCAGCCCTTAGCAATACGCTCTGGAAAGGAATGATCGAACCATTCGCGGTTTTCTAATTTAAGTGAATACAATCCTGGATAAAACGAAGGAGCTGCTTTGATTTTTATTACACCATTTTCTAACACATATGATGTAATTTGATCAGTTTCTTCTGTATAAGCCTTCACTGCTCCATTTGTAATAAGAAGCATCTTTTGCATCTCTTTGTTTTGACTGCCAGAATTTAATACCCCTTTTAATAGAGAAATTGCAGAAGCATCTTTAAGAGAAATCGAGTTTGTATAAGTTGTTATTTCCTCATTTTCCGAGATTACGGCAGAAAGATTTCGTTTATCATTTAAGAATAGTTCGAGACTACCTTGTAAATAATTGGTTCGGAAAGACTTTAACTGGAAAGCTGCTTGATTATCACTTGAAAATACTGGACTTTTTCCCTCAAATGTAAGATCTAACTCAGAAATTAAACTTGAACATTGCTGGTCTGTTTGCGAATTGACAAACGCTTCCCATTCCTGCCAATTACGAAACGCTCCAATTGATAAGATACAAGGTTCTATTTCAACCTCATCCCCAGGATTAAGTAATCCAAGTTCGTATTCTAAATAAAATTGCCAGCTGTCAATATTCGCCGTACAAGCTTTTGGCCAGCAGAAGCCAATCGGTCCATTATGATCCTCTGAAAAATACCAATTACCTGTTAAACTTCTTTGATGAATATCTCCAAATTCTAAGTATTTTGTATTTGAAAATTCAACAACATGATGATCTATAGGAAAATAGGCATGACTTTTTTCATGGTATAATGCTTGATTTAAGTATAACTGCCTAAAAGACTCTATACCATTGTTTTTAATCACAGCCCATTTTTTTACAATTCCATCTCCATAGAGTGAAGTATACAACCGAATAGAAATACCTTTAAAATCCTTTGAAGTAAATTCTAATTTGAAAGTAATGGACTCTTTTTCACAATACCATTCAATATTATCCGCTTTCTGCTTTGAAAATTCTGTTGAATATGGCTTCCCAAGTTTTGGAACAAAAAAGGCAAGTGGCTGATCTGTAAGCTGATCTTTACCAGCTGTCATCAAGTAATCCATTTTACGAATATTTACTTGGCATAAACCATTATAGATATGCCAATATTCCTTCGATTCTCCTCCAAATTTTTCACCGAAGCCTTTTAAGGCAATCCCAACAAATTGATTGGTAAATGAAAGCTCCGCTCCGTCCGCCTTTTTCGCTTTACAAGTAAGAGTAGGCTGATAAAAGCCAAATTTTATAACAATAAAAGGCAGTTTAATTAATTTCCGTTCATTTTTCTTTAAAGAGATATAGTGAATGGAATTGATTAATTGAACATATTCACTTTCAGGAAAGTTCAATTCAAATTCTGCATCTACCTTCAGACTATTTTCAATTTCAAGCTCTATTATTTCTTTATTATTTAGAAAACTTATTTTACCATTCGTTTTTGCAGTTATTTTTGCAGGCTGCTTCGGAAACACGCCAAGCCTTAATTCACATTCCATTCCATTCACTTCTACATGTAATGATAAATACGGATGTGTCTTCCAAGCACTTGGCTCATCACCTTGCAAAAAGACAACCTCATTCGTAATAACTGCTTCACCATCAACGACTAATTCCTCGTTCAGTGAGAATATTGCTCGTTCATGTTGATTTCCCTTCACCTTCAATGAAACTGGTTTATCCGTCTTATTTACAAACTTAAACTCATACAATTGTGCTTCTTCTTCAATCACTTCATGATCCATCATTCGAAGCTCAAGCAAATAATCATCTGTTTCTATTAAACTAATTCCTCTTCCTGTCCGTTCGAATCTCACTCTTGCCTTTGTTTGATCATTCTCCCAAGCATACTCATAAAAAGTAAAGCCATTCTCTTTTTCCGCATCTGGCTTAACCTCTATTTCTCTAATACTTGAATTATACCAATCAAGCTGTGAAAATAACGGCTTTAATAATGGTGTATTGAATACAGCAGGGATGAAATTCATTAAATGAGTCGTATCATCACGATCTTCCCAAAAAAATCCACATTTCTTATATAGTGGGACTGCCTTAACATTTCCTGGCCAAGTATATAAGTCTAGGCGAGGCCATCCTAATTCAATTGTTTTATTTAATGCTTTCATGAGAAGCATTTTCCCTATTTTCTTCCCATGATAATCAGGCCGTACATTGAGTAGCGGGATATATAATGAACCAGTATCCTCTTTATATTCAGACAAGCCACAATATCCAACAACCTCGGTACCATCTAAAGCAAGGTATAAAGCTATGTTTCCTGAATTCGCTTCCTTTAATTTAATCTGCTCTTCAGTATAGACACGTGTATCTCCACCCCAGCTATCACGGCTTAGGTTCCACATTTTTGCAATTCCAACAGCTAAACCTTCATGATATTCTTCAATCAAAATTGTATTTGTCATTTGATTCATTATTTTTCCTCCCCAACTAGGTTACGTCCTGTCTATTCCTTTCGTATCCTTCAACTTTCGTCATTTTTGTCATCATTTGTATCTCCTCCTTATATTATTTTTGAATGGTTTCCACATTCTTCTATATCGTATTAGCTGAAAAGAACAATGTAAAGATAATTCTGAATCTATATTCTATTTTTATTTTTTAGCTATGTTAATCTTCCCTGTTGATTTAAGTATCTGAACCGAATAAAAAAAGCATTAACCACTTTTTTTATTAAAGGAATGGAAAGTCAAATTAAAAAAAACCGGAATTGGTAAATGGAAAAAACCATCAACCAATTACCGGCTTTATTCATTTTAGAGTACTAATTTCACCAAAAGGGTATTTGAAAGATGATTTTATTGTCTTCATTCAATCTATGATTTACCTAGGTTTTACGTTGACATACAGTTTACCAGCAGCTGTTTTACGAGATTCATTTCCGTAATCGTCTCTCATAACCACTTCGATTACAGCACCGTTAATCTTGTCTTTTGGAGCCGTCCAGGTACCAACATAGTGACCTTTTCCTTGCTCTTTTAATGGTATTTCAAAAGAGGTGGCGGCTATTTTTTCGGTTCCATTGGCAGAAGGCACGCTGAACGAGAAGAAACCACTCATTCCTGGCTCACTGTCTAGTTCGACGGTTAACTTACCACCCGTTTTTATCACCACATTTTGACTTGGTTTTAAGTTTTCGATCGCAGGTGGATTAAACTTGGCGTAAACAGTGACTTCCTTGCTAGTTTCGTTTCCTGCACGGTCTTTTGCGGCAACTGTAAATTTATTTTCTCCATTATTGAGCAGGACATCTAAGGAGTAGGAGCCATCTTCTGTGACAGTTGCTTTTTGACCATTAATTGTGACTTCGGATAGATGCAGGTCGGTCGCTTTTCCTTCGATTGTAACTGCTTGTTGATTCGTCTTAAAACCATCAGCAGGTTTGGTGTTGGTTAGTTTTGGTTTTTCTTGGTCAAGAGTGATCTTCACTGGATCGGACGGTTTCGTACTACCTCGATCAGTTGAAGAGGTAGCTGTCAGTACGTTTTCACCATTTTGTAGGTTAACATCTACAGAGAAAGTGCCATCTTCTCTAGCTGTTGTGGTAGCCTCTTCTTTCCCTTTATTGAAAAGATGAACTTGGGTAGCAGGTGAAGCTTGCCCTTCTACTGTGATAGTAGATTGATTGGTGATGGCTGCATCTTTAGGTGTTGTAATCACTGGAGCCGTTGCTTCATATTTTACCTGTGCCCGAATCATAATGTTCTCGTAAGGGGCTGGTCCAAACTCTCCATTATACAGTATCCAACTGTGTCTCGCAGGTGTAGTACTTGTATCAGATGAAAGTGCTGGTGTATTCGGCCGGACGTTTTTTTGGATATAGACCATATAGAATCTGTCTTTTACCACGATTCCTTTGTCTGACAGATCGACAACCGTCCATTCCCCATTTTGCACAGCAGTTGCATCAAATGGACCCGCCACTATTTTACCAGGAGAACCATTCACTCCAGGTCCACTATTATCATAAATGGCAACCTGAAATTCTGTTCCACCTGGTTTTATACCTGAGGTAGATGAATCCTGGAAACGGAAGAGACCAGCAGTGACTAAGGCGCTAGTTTTGCCTTCAGGTAGAAACATTTTTACAGCATAACCACTATTAACGGCATCCCATGTGCGATGGGCTTCTGCTGTCCCATCATCATAGCCTATCTCACTAGGATAGCCGACAAATGGTTGTAACGAGACATTTTGTTCGATATTTCCGTTTGCAGGGACAATAATCCTGATATCTTGGTTCAGATAGAAAGGCGCGGACACATGCAAGGTATAGTCCCCTTCATAGGTAGTGATAGAGAAGCGTCCATTTTCATCTGTTTGTACAGGTTGAACAATCGCGTCTTCGATCAGAGAGAGTGTTGCGTTAGCTATCGGCTGACCTGTTTGCTTGTTCGTGATCGTTCCGTTAATCGTTCCTTGCGGAAGCGGTTTTAAGGTAAAATTGGCTTCTGCTTCCCCATTGGGAGCAATCTTCACTCGTTGATCTGAAGAGGAGTATCCATATGACTCCGCACGTAAGGTGAACTCACCAGCAGGATGAGTCGACATAACATAGCTGCCATCCGCTGGGTTGGTGGCTACAGAACGTCCTGATTCAAGCACGCTCACTGTAGCTCCAAGTGGCAGGGACATAGGTTTGTCTGCTGTTGGCGTTACTGTTACCGTGGCGGTTGGTGCCATCACGTCTTGGATTTCTGTTGGTTTGATTGCTTCCGAGTTTTCCAATTGCACATCTTCTAGATCTATATTTGCTGTGGTAAGTGCTGTATTACTTAATGCGACATCATCGATATACCACCCTGTTGTCATGAATTTATCGTCTGTGGTGACGTTAAAGGTGATATAAATTAGTTTACCAGCATATGCGGATAGATCGATTTGGTGTTGGGTCCATGTCGAAGAGTTACCAGTAAAGCTAGACAGCTGTTGCCAGTTTTGTTTGTCTGTCGACACAAACACATTACCAAAGTCTTTGCTTCCATTGTCTTCAAGTTGATACCAGTCTTTAAACTGAAGATAGCTGTTACCTTCAGGCAAGATGATTGGAGGCATCATCAAGTTCATATTGGCATTGAAATCAACAATACCATTTAACTTGGTTCCGTACACTTTTTCACCAGAAGCGGCCTTTAGTGGCCCAGCGGTAGGTACTCCCCATTCCCAAGAATTTTGAGTACCATAAGAAATCCAACCATTCGGTGTAGATTCAAAATCTTGAAAATATCCGGTGCTGATTCCAGTTTTGACAGGTACGTTGTAATTATCAGATGTAACCACGTGTGCACCAAAATCTGTGATGCTCCAACGATAGGTGAGGGTTGAGTTCTGTACTGCTTCAGCCGGAATTACAGCTTGGTATGTTCCGCCTTTATAGTTACCTGTAGTACGAGTTGCCATTACTGTTTGCCAATCGGCAGTTTCGCTTGCTCGGTATTGTAGCTCTACACTTTTTACGCTGACATTGTCTTGTGCTTGAACAGTTAGAGGTAATACCATATTCGTATAGGTTTCTTTTGGAGCGGTATGCTCATAAGTTGGATTTTCAGTATCTTGACCTTCATGATCCACTTGACCTTGAACTCCGCCTACTCCGGTTAAAATGGAGGAGACAGCGTTATAGGCGTTAACTAGACCATGACCATAACCATTGTTTGGCGAAGTTGGATATCTAGAGTCAGTTAATGGAATTGCCGTTTCAATTAATATTTGTTCAATAGCATCAACGGAAAGAGATTTATTCGCCTGCTTCATCAAAGCAACGACTCCAGCAAGGGCTGGTGAAGCCATCGAAGTTCCGCTCATTAATCCATAGTTGCTGCCTGGTATAGAAGAGCGAATGCCCGCACCTGGAGCAGAGATATCTGGCTTCATTACTCCATATGCCGAAGGACCACGTGAAGAGAAACCAGCAATCTGATTATTAGTATCTGTTGCGCCAGTAGCAAACGATTCCGGATAATTGCCTGGCAAGCCGACGGTTCCATCAGCAGGACCGGAATTTCCAGCAGAGAATGCAGGGAAAATTTCAGCTGCACGCCAGTTTTTCACCATTTGTCGGTAAAAATCATCGATAAAAGGGCCGGAACCCCAAGAGTTGTTCACTACGTCTGGTGCTTTTTCTGGATGCGGATTGCCCTGGGCATCCTTTGGAGCTAGAACCCATTCTCCAGCTGCCAGTAGATCATCAGTGGTTGCACCTGCCGTTGTAAAGGCTTTTACAGCAATCCATTTTGCACCTGGAGCGACACCGATTTGGTTCGTGCCATTTGGCTCAGAACCAACCATCGTACCTACGGTGTGAGTTCCGTGACCATGATCATCATAAGGTGCAGCTTTCCCATTAATAGCGTCAAACCAGTTGTAAGTGTTATCAGGTTGATCTGGATTGGCTGGGTCGTAACCCCGATACTTTGTTTTTAAAGCTGGGTGATTCCACTGGACTCCTGAATCAATACTAGCAACTACAATTCCTGTACCATCAATGCCCATATTCCAAACTGGTGGTGCCTCGATTTTTGCCATATTCCATTCGGTTGAATCGAGAGAATTAACTATTGATTGAGTGGATTTGTTACTGCTTTCAAATGGGATTAACTGTACCTTTTCGTTAGGTAGAATTTCTTCGACTTCAGGGAAGGTAGCAAGTTTTTCCATCACTTGTTTTGTTCCTGTTACCGCCATGCCGTTTACGATATAGAAAGATTCAAACTCTTTAACATTTCCTTTCTCTTTTTCTTGTTCTAGATAAGTTTTGACCGAGTATTGAGTTTCATTGGCTTTCGCTCGGAGAGTGGAGACGATAGCTGAGCGTTTCATCAATTCGGTTTTGGCTGCTGTTTGTTTTTGAGCTTTAGCTTTTTTAGCTGTTTCGATTGCAACTTGCTCTGTATCCACTTGATCTTTAAATTCTAATAAAAATGTAACGGTTTCATTCTTATTAAACTGATCGTTCAGTTTTTTGGCTATCTTTGTTTCCACATTCTTAGATTCTCCATCAGAACTTTCCTGAAGAGAAATACTTTCTTTGGAGTTGGGTTCAGCAAAAGCGAAATTTGGTGAAAAAGTAGAGATCAACAATAATGCACATAAAATAAAACTAAATGTGACGTGGCCTTGTTTATTCCTTTTTATCAATTTGAATCCTCCTTAAATCTGCTTGCATTAAGACTTGCGTAAGGGAGCAGTATTTTTAATTGTTGTAGATGGCCACCAACTGTTGTAGATGGCCACCAACTTTCTTTATTTTTATAAATCTTTTATAAATTGAATCTATCAATCTATGATTTACCTAGGTTTTACGTTGACATACACTTTACCAGCAGCTGTTTGACGAGATTCATTTCCGTAATCGTCTCTCATAACCACTTCGATTACAGCACCGTTAATCTTGTCTTTTGGAGCCGTCCAGGTACCAACATAGTGACCTTTTCCTTGCTCTGTTAATGGTATTTCAACAGAAGTGGCGGTTGCTGTTGTTGTTTTTGTTGTTGTGGCTGCGGCTGCATAGGTTGAAGGTAAGCGAACAATGAAAGAGCCACTAATTCCTGGCTCACTGTCTAGTTCGACAGTCAACTTATTACCCTTATTTATCACCACATCTTGAGCTGGTTTTAAATTTGTGATTGCAGGTGGAGTAAACTTGGCGTAAATAGTGACTCTTTTGCTAGTTTCGTTTCCAGCACGGTCCTTTGCTGTGACCGTAAATTCATTTTTTCCATTTTTGAGTAGCAGGCGTAGGGAGTAAGAGCCATCTTCTGTGACATTCACTTTTTGACCATTTATAGTGACTTCGGATAGATGTAGGTCGGTCACTTTTCCTTCAATCGTAACTGCCTTCTGATTTGTTTTGAAACCATCAGCAGGTTTGGTGATGGTTAGTTCTGGTTTTTCCTGGTCAAGGGTGATCTTCACTGGCTCGGACGGATCCGTACTACCTTGATTAGATGAAGAGATAGCTGTCAGCACGTTTTCACCTTTTTGAAGGGGCACATCTACAGAGAAAGTGCCATCCTCTCTAGCTGTTGTGGTAGCCTCTTCTTTCCCTTTATTGAAAAGATGAACTTGGGTAGCAGGTGAAGCTTGCCCTTCTACTGTGAAAGTAGATTGATTGGTGATGGCTGCATCTTTTGGTGTTGTAATCACTGGAGTCATCGCTTCATATTGTACCTGTGCCCGAATCATAATGTTTCCCTGAGCTTGAGAGAACGGTATCCAAACTCCACTTAACATTTCCCAGCTCCGACCCGCGCTTTTACTGTTTGTATCAATAGCAAGTCCTGGACTATACGGGTAGAGGCCTTCTTGAATATAGACAAAATAGAAGTCGTCGTTTACGAAGATGCTTTCATTTGACAAATCGACAGCCGACCATTGCCCATTCGTTAGTGCAGTCGAATCAAATGGACCCGCTATTAGTTTGCCAGGAGCACCTAAATTTCCACTATTATCATAGATGGCAAGCTTAAAGTCTGTTCCACCTGGAGACGGCCATCCTTTATCCCAGAAGCGGACGAGACCTGCAGTGACTAAGGCGCTTTTTTTGCCATCAGGTAGAGAAATTTTTACAGCCCAAGCATTTCCAGGAGCATTCCAAGATTTAGCATTTTCCGCTGTCCCATCATCATAGCCTATCTCACTTGAATAGCCTACAAATGGTGGTAACCCAACATTTTGTTCACTCTGCCCGTTTGCTGGGATGGAGATGGTGATATCTTGGGCGAAAAAGAAAGGCGCGGACACATGTAATGTATAGGTTCCTTCATAGGCAGTGATAGTGAAATGTCCGTTTTCATCTGTTTGTACAGGTTGAATGACCGCGTCTTCGATCAGAGAGAGTGTTGCGTTAGCTAGCGGCTGACCTGTTTGCTTATTTGTGACCGTTCCATTAACCGTTCCTTTCGATGCCGGTTTTAAGGTAAAGTTGGCATCTAACGTACCCTCTTTAGGAATCTTCACTCGTTGATCGGAAGAGACATATCCATATGACTCTGCGCGTAAGGTGAACTCACCAGCAGGATGTCTCATGGTAAAGCCACCATCAACTGGGTTGGTGATAGCAGAACGTCCTGATTCGAGCACGCTCACTGTAGCCTCAAGTGGCAGGGTCATGGGTTGGACTGCTGCCGGTGTGATCGCGGCGGTAGGTGCCATCACGTTTTGTGTTTTTATTGTTTTGATGGTATCCGAGTTTTCCAGTTGTCCTGCATCTTCTAGTTCTACATTGGCTGTAGTAAGTGCAGTATTGCTTAAGGCGACATCATCGATATACCAGCCTGCTCTTTGGCCCAAATTGTCTGTGGTGAGGTTAAAGGCGATATAGATTTCTTGACCAGCATATGCGGTTAGATCGATTTGGCGTTGAGTCCATTCAAGAGAGTTACCAGTGATGCTGGACAACTGTTGCCAGTTTTGTTTGTCTGTTGACACAAGCACATAACCATTATCGTAACCGCTTTCAATTTGATACCAGTCTTTAAACTGCAGATAAGTATTTCCTTCAGGCACGATGATTCGAGGCATCATCAAGCTCATATTGGCTTTAGCGTCATATTGACCACTTAACTTGGTACCGTACACTTTTTCACCGGAAGCGGCCGTTGCTGGTCCATTGTCGTAGGCAGGTACTCCCCATTCCCAAGAGTTTTTCGTACCATAAGAAGTCCAGCCGTTCGGTATAGATTCAAAATCTTGATAATAACCAGTGCTAATACCCGCTTTGACTGGTACTTTGTAATCGTCAGAAGTAACCGGGTTTTGTCCATAGTCCGTGATGTGCCAACGATAGGTAAGGGTTGGAACCTGTATGGCATCAGCCGGAATCACGGCTTGGTACGTTCCGCTCTTATAGTTACCTGCGGTACGAGTTGCTGCTACTGTTTGCCATTCGGCAGTTTCGCTTGCACGGTATTCTAGCTCTACTCTTCTAACACTGACATTGTCTTGTACTTGAACAGTAAGAGGTAATGTCATATTTGCAAAGTTTTCAGTTGGAGCGGTATGCTCATAAGTTGGATTCTCAGTATCCTGACCTTCATAGCCCACTTGTCCTTGAACGAGGCCAAGTCCGCTGGTTATGGATGATACAGCCATATAGGCGTTTACTAGTCCATGACCATACCCATTGTTTGGTGAAGTTGGATAGGTGGAATCAGTTAATGGTGTTGCTGAATCTTTTAAAATTTTTTCAATTTCATCAACAGTAAGAGATGGATTCGCCTGCTTCATCAAGGAAACGACTCCAGAAATGTGTGGTGCACCCCACATAGTGAAAGATAAAGTCGAATAGCTGCCACCTAGGTCGGAAGAGCGAATGTTCTCACCTGGAGCGGAAATGTCTGGCTTCATTACTCCAAATGTCGAAGGACCGCGTCCTGAGTTAAACCCCCGCAGATTATTACTATCTGTATACCCAACAGCAAACGATTCCGGATAGTTGGCTGGGGTCCAGATTAACCCTTCTTTATAGCTTGAATTTCCAGCAGCGAACACAGGGAAAATCTCAGCTGCACGCCAGTTTTGCACCATTGGACGGAACCATTCATCGACTCCTTCTATAACTGAACCCCATGAGTTGTTCACTACATCAGGTGCTTTTTCTGGATGTGGGTTGCCCTCAGCATCTTTTGGAGCTAGAATCCATTCTCCGGCTTCCAGTAGATCGACTTGGGTTCCGCTACCACCATAGCCTTTAGTGGCTTTCACAGCGATCCATTTTGCACCTGGAGCAACCCCAATTTGATTTGAACCATTAGGTTCAGAACCTACCATGATTCCTGTGCCGCGGGTACCTTGTTTAGAGTCATCATATGGAGTCGGCTTCCCATTAACAGCATCAAACCAGCTGAAGGTATGGTCAGGTTGATCTGGATTGGCTGGGTTGTAACCCCGATACTTTTCTTTTAAAGCAGGGTGATCCCACTGGACTCCTGTATCGATAATAGCGACTACAGTTCCCGTACCATCAAAGCCCATCTTCCAGACTTGTGGTACGTCAATTTTTGCAAGATTCCATGGGACTGAAGTGGTGTCTGTTTGAGTGTCTCTCTGAGTGTCTGTCTGAGTGTCTTCCCGAGTGTCGGTTTGAGTTTCCACTCTAGTGAATGCTTGAGTGTTCGTTTGAGTTTCTTCTTGAGGATCAGCTGTTGGTTGAGTGGATGTATTACTGCTTTCATTCGGGATCATCTGTACCGTTTCGTTAGGCAGAATTTTTTCGACTTCAGGGAAGGTTGCAAGTTTATCCATCACTTCTTTAGTTCCTGTTACCGCCATGCCGTTTACGATATAGAAGGATTGAAACTCTTTGACATTTCCTTTCTTCATTTCTTGATTCAGATAGGTTTTGATCGAGTGTTGAGTTTCATTAGCCTTAGCTCGGAGGGTGGAGACGACAGCCGAACGTTTCATTAATTCGGTTTTGGCAGCAGTTTGCTTTTGAGCTTTAGCTTTTTTAGCTGTTTCGATGGCAACTTTGTTTGTATCCACTTGATCTATTAATTTTAATAAAAATGTAACGGTTTTTTCCTTATTAAACTGATCGTTCAGTTTTTTATCTACCTTTGTATTCACATTTTTAGATGCTTCCTCTGAACTTTCTTCCTCTAAACTTTCATAAAGAGTAATACTTGCTTTGGAGTTGGAATTAGCCAAAGCGAATTGAGGTGAAAAAGTAGAGAGCAACAATAATGTACATAAAATAAAACTAAATGCGACGTGGCCATAGCCATGTCTTTTCCTTTTTATCAATTTGATTCCCCCTGAAATTTGATGGCATTAAGACTGGCCTTAACATTTGGAACTCTAAACTCGAATTTTTATTGATTATTAACTACATTAATTGTTGTTCATGCTGTCGCAACTTTAAATCCGAACTCATCAACACCATAAAGTGTTATGGTATAAATTCCATTTGGCTGCCCCTGTTTTGGAGATCCATTTGCCTGCTTCAACCATTCACGTATTCTTTTCATCTGGAGCATATGTAAACTTATGGTGTTTTTAAAATTCTCCTCAATAATTCCCATATGCTTAGTGGATGCATTTCCATAAAGGCTTCTCTGCGTCTTAAGTATTTCTTCTATTCCCTTTTGTGTTGTTCCTAAATCGTTTGTCCTGATGTCATCATGAGCAAATGAATGACCAGTACTAGTTGCCAAAACTACTGCAGTAGCCAAGCGCGAAAAGCAATTGTTTTCTTAGATCTTTTTTTCATCCCATGAAACACTTATAATTTTTTTCTTAACTTGATAGTTCCCCCCCTTCTCCTAATCGATAATTTTAACGAATCACAAATAAAACTAATAAATTGCAATTCTATCCTTATTATCACATGTTCTAATTTTTCTGAAAATTAAACATAAGGAGTAAAATTTATATACTATTTGTTCTACACCAACATAAAACAAAAGATTTATTTCGCATTTCCTAGTTGTAAGAAAACCATTTTAAACGATACTGGAAACTTTGTAGGACAGGTATGCCATATAGAGGCAGCTATGCCTGGTGGAGAGAGATTTAATCCAAATCAAACGAACGGGGAACGGAGAGCATTTAGTAATTTAATTTTCAGCAATATGAACTTTGGAAGCAAAACTTTCTAACAAGCAAAAAAGCCTGTGGTTTAAGCGCTACTTAAAACGCTTCCCCGACAGGCTTTGAATATATACTTTTTACTTTGAAGTAAGAATGACCGTTCTTAATTCTTTCAAGCTTAGTGTCATATAATCGATCATTGCTTCAATATCATTCATTTGTTCCTCGTATACTAACCGGTTGAATGCAACAACAACCTCATTTGTTATTAAGGATTGATTAGAGAACGGATCACTCAATATCAATTGCTTGATAGAGCGCTCCTCTCCCCATATTGCCTTTAATGTCTCTTCTATTTTTTGAAAAATAGATGTTTCATATTGATGCTTGAATGAAACCTTTACGAATATCTGACAACCTGCTAGCTTGTCTGAATGTGCTGATTGTAAGAGTTCAGCTGCTAGGTTTTCAAGCCCAGCTTCCATAATAAATGTACAATATAAGTCATGCTGACAGTTCGGTTGATCAGTAAAGGAGACCTCATATCTTCTTGAGAGCTTTGCAGCATTAATGTAATCATTTCGATCAAAAATGCTTAGTTCTCCATCTAAATCACGGTCATATAATGCCCCTTCAATGACAACCTTCATATTTTCAAATGCTGTTGGATCAAACATATTTTCACCTTTTAGAATAGTCCAATTGCCTTTCCATTTTCGTCAACGTCCATTTTCAAAGCAGCTGGTAATTTAGGCAAACCTGGCATTGTCATAACCTCACCCGTAAGTGCAACAATAAACCCTGCACCAATAGAAGGCTTAAGTTCTCTAATTGTTATCGTAAAATCAGTAGGACGGCCGAGCTTTGTTGGATCATCTGAGAGCGAATATTGAGTTTTGGCCATACAAATTGGCAAATGCCCCCAGCCAAAGCCATCAAAATCCTGAAGCTGTTTTTTCGCTTTTGGTGAAAATTCAACCTTTTCAGCGCCATAAACCTTTTGAGCAATCGTTAATATCTTATCCTCAAGAGGGTCAGAAAGATCATATAAAGGCTGGAAATTAGACTCTGCTTTTTCGATCACATCAAGTAATTTATGGGCAAGATCAACTCCACCAGCTCCACCTTTTTCCCATACCTCTGTCAATGACACAGGAATGTTTTCCTGCTTACAAAGATCCACTAACATATTCACTTCATTTTCTGTATCGGTTATAAATCGATTAATAGCAACAACAAAAGGCAGGCCAAAGCTTTGAATCGTTTCGATATGCTTCTTTAGGTTAGAGTATCCAATTGTTAGAGCATGTACATCTTCTCTACCAAGGTCATTTTTCGGCACGCCTCCGTGCATCTTTAGTGCCCTAATTGTAGCAACAATTACAACGGCCTCTGGCTTAATTCCTGCGCTTCTTGCTTTAATATGTAAAAACTTCTCTGCACCTAAGTCCGCACCGAAGCCGCCCTCTGTAATGACATAATCCGCGAGCTTTGAAGCTGTTTTGGTTGCAATTACACTATTGCAGCCGTGGGCAATATTTGCAAACGGACCGCCGTGAATAAAGGCCGGTGTATGTTCAATCGTTTGAACAAGATTAGGTTTCACTGCTTCTTTTAAAAGCATTGTTAAGGCGCCTTGGACACCTAAATCTGCTACAGTAACTGGCTGTTTATCAAAATTGTAGGCTACAACCATACGGCCAAGTCTTTCTTTTAAATTTTGTAAATCGGTTGCTAAGCATAGAACAGCCATAATTTCAGATGCAACCGTAATATCAAATCCATCTTCTCGAGGAACTCCTTGGACTGGCCCTCCTAAACCGATTACAATCTTTCTCAGAGCACGGTCATTTATGTCTAAAGCACGCTTCCATACAATTCTACGTTGATCTATTTGTAGCTGGTTTCCTTGTTGAAGGTGATTATCGATGAATGCTGCAAGTGCATTATTAGCTGTCGTAATGGCATGTAGGTCTCCAGTAAAATGCAAATTAATATCTTCCATTGGCAATACTTGAGAGTAACCTCCGCCAGTCGCACCTCCTTTAACACCCATTGTCGGACCAAGTGAAGGCTCACGCATAGCAATAATTGCTTTCTTGCCTATTTTAGTAAAGGCATCACCGAGTCCAACTGTAACCGTTGATTTACCTTCACCAGCCGGAGTTGGATTGATGGAAGTAACAAGAATAATTT
Source organism: Cytobacillus dafuensis (assembly GCF_007995155.1). Taxonomy (NCBI): domain Bacteria; kingdom Bacillati; phylum Bacillota; class Bacilli; order Caryophanales; family Bacillaceae; genus Cytobacillus; species Cytobacillus dafuensis. The sequence continues at coordinate 3,057,287 of NZ_CP042593.1, forward strand.
TTCCACTTTTTTTCGTTTCAATCTTTTTTAATGATTCTGTTGTTAATTTCGCTTTATACCTTCCAAATAGTTCAAGATCATCCTCATTAATGCCAAGTTTTTCTGCGATTTCAATAATTGGTTTCATTGGTGATTGTTGAGCGATTTCAATGTCTGATTTAACGGTTGGTTTTACATTCATTTTTATCCCCCTAGGCATCCAATAATGTAAGCGATTACTACTTCATTATTGTACCATTTATTATATCTTTAGTAGATAGAGAATTTGGAATTTTATTTTAACATCAAAAATAAAAATTGCTCCTGCGATAATTCATCATTATAATAGATTTAATTAAATTTTCTAAAAAAAGGGGATGATGAGTTGCCAATTAAGATTCCAAAGCTCTTGCCAGCTAGAGAAATATTAGAGGAAGAAAATATTTTTGTTATGGACGATTATCGGGCAAATACGCAGGATATCAGACCATTAAATATACTAATCTTAAATTTAATGCCTGAAAAGGAGAAGACTGAGGCACAACTACTGAGGCTGCTTGGAAATACCCCGCTTCAAGTTAATATTTCTTTTCTGAAAACTGCTACACACGAATCAAAGAACACGAGTCCAATGCATTTAGAACAGTTTTATACGACTTTTTCAGAAATTAAACACCGTAAATATGACGGAATGATTATAACAGGAGCCCCTATTGAATTGCTTCCTTTTGAACAGGTGAATTACTGGGAAGAGCTTACTGAAATTATGGATTGGACAACAAAAAATGTGACTTCAACCCTTCATATTTGCTGGGGAGCACAAGCTGCATTATATCACCATTTCGGAATAAGAAAATACGAGCTTTCAAGTAAATGCTCAGGAGTCTTTATGCACCAAGTCCTTGATCATTCAGAAACATTATTAAGAGGATTTGACGATATTTTTCTAGCACCACACTCAAGAAATACAGATGTATACATAGAAGAACTACAAAATCAACCGACACTAAAATTACTCTCTTATTCTGAAGAGGCTGGTCCGTTCATTATTTGTGCAAACAATGGAAAGCAAATTATGATTACGGGGCATTTAGAATATGAAGCTAGTACTCTAGCCGAGGAGTACAGAAGGGATGTTACGAAGGGGTTGGACATTCAAGTCCCTGAACATTATTTTCCGAATGATGACCCTACGAAAAAACCATTAAATACTTGGAGGTCACATGCCCATCTATTGTTTTCTAATTGGCTGAATTATTATGTGTATCAAGAAACACCATTTGAATGGGATTAATTGGAATATCATTATAAAAGCCCGGTAAACACCGGGCTTCGTTTAAACAAAAAATTATGATTTTATGATTGCTGAGATAAATAAACTTCCTCAAAAGGCTGAACCACTACGAAGCCATTTCCAGAAAACTTCATTTGAATAGATTCTCCACTGCCCCTGCCAATGAATGTTTTAAAGGAAACATCTGTCACGAATTCTGGTTGAAGATTTCCTGACCAAGCAACAGTTGCATTCGGGTCTGTAAATACAGGATTATTTGGAGTAACATGCAAAGTTAATGGTTCATAATGGGACGTGATAGCTACCATACCGGTACCTTCTAATCGTACATTGAAGAGCCCGCCCGAAAGCATTCCTGCTACTCGTTTCATTAATTTTATATCCCATTTAATAGTGGGCTCAAAAGCTAATAAATCATTTCCATTTACAAAAATAGATTCTCCTTGTAAACGAAGAATTGAGATTTTTTTCCCTTGATCGGCTAAATATAATTTTCCATTTCCAGTTGCTTTCATTAAGGAGGATCCTTCTCCTGTTAGTGCTTTTTTGAACATCTTCCCTAAACCATGCTCAAGGATGCCTTCCCTCTCAAATTTGATATTACCTCGATAGGAAACCATCGCTCCCGTCTTGGCCCAAATTTGATTAGTTAAATTTATTTCTAGCATTCTTGGATTTTCTAGTTCGAATAATCCTTCCCCTTTGTCTTGCTGCTGTGTTTGATTTACAAAATCCTCAAGAGAATATCGACTCATATTACAGCTCCTCCTTTTATTGCTTTACATTTCTTAACATGAACACCCACATAAATGAAAGTGATTGCCTTAATTCTGTAGAAATAGATCCAATTGGCAGCTGATCAGCACCCTTTTTATAAACACCGAACTCAGCTATTTTTTCCCAACTATTTTCCTTAGCGAGTTTTTCAAATTCCCATGGCATCATTGTATTGCAGATGACTCTTTCACCATATAATCGAGGGTAGCTATTTAACCTTGGAGCAGCTGTGGGGCCTAGAATCCCAATACAGGCTAGTCCACCTGGCTTCACAACCCTTTGAACTTCTTTTAACACAAAAAGTGGATGTTCAGTCCACTCTAATGAATTAATAGCCATAACTCCATCTAAAGAATGATTAGAAAATGGAAGAACAGAGATATCGCCTTTAATAAATTGAGCCGAATTATCTGTATTCGTTTCTTTGGCTTTCAAAATCATTTCCTCTGAAACATCAATCCCTATCACAGAATATCCGAGTTCAACTAGCTTTAAGGAACCAAAACCATCTCCACAGCCTAAATCACAAATGGTGCTGCCTGCAGGAACATGATTCGCAATAAAGGGGGCTATATCCTTTCTGCTGCCGTTATCCCACATATCTCGACTCTTCGAATTCCAGCTGCTCGATTTTTCATCCCACTGTTTCTCTGATTCTTCACTCCATCGAAATTGACTCATCCAATTCCTCACTTTCTCATTTTACGAAAATACCTTTAAAGTCTAACATTCTTATATTTCGCTATGAAGCAAAAGATTCCTTTGATTAGAAAGAAGAAAATCATGAAACAATAGAAATAGCTAATAAGAACAATAGGAGGATTTGAATGCTTAATGAACAATTAATAGCCGTTTACCGTAATTATCATGGAGATATTATCAGCTTTAAGACTTCAAGTGGACGAATTATTTCTTATCAAAAAGCTTTACAAGAGGCAGAAAATGGGATCATTACTGGGGTGAATATTGTAGAAGGAACGGATGAACAACCACTTATTTTAATTCCTATGACCAATTCCTCATTTGATGACTTACCAAATATGTATTAAGAAAAGTGCATAACGCCCTCTTAACAATCAATGAGAAAGGGAGCTGCAAAAATATTGCAGCTCCCCTTTCTCATTCCTCATTTTTCCTTTGAATATCACGTAACGCTTCAACCCGGTTATCATCTTCCTCAAAAAACTGCACTAAATCGCCGATCCTATCGATTGCATCCCAGCTTAGGTGATGTTCAATACCTTCTACATCATTGTAAATATTTTCTTCCTTCACTCCTAATAAACGAAGAAGCTGTTCAAGGAGTTCATGGCGATAAACAAGCCTTTTCCCTATTTTATTTCCTTTAGGAGTTAAAATCAGTCCTCTGTATTTTTCATAAATGAGATATTCATCTTTATCAAGCTTCTGAACCATTTTTGTTACAGAGGAGGGATGAACGGAAAGGGCTTCTGCAATATCCGAGACACGTGCATATCCTTTCTCATCAATTAAAATATATATTTGTTCAATATAGTCCTCCATACTAGGTGTTGGCATCCCATACCCTCCCATAAAAACTTTACACTTTCATTTTGTTCTCTTATTTAATCATCATTACAATATATGAATAATGCATATTCAAGTGACTAGCCCAATAAAAAGTGAACCAGTCTATAATAATTTCAAATCTCGATTGCCTTTAAAAAGTTTACTACACTTAGAATGGGGAGACAAGGATATCAATCACATTTAAGACAATTACCCATTAGAAAAGGAAAAATTAATCTTTTTTTCTTTTTCTTCCCATACTATTTTTGCAGAGAATGATCTCTCTTTGCTACTAAAACCTTCAATCTCTTCCGTTACACCGTCTTTTAATAGCTGTTTTATTAATTTTTGTGTTAGTGCTTTCCCTAATATATTTTTAGAAATTGTAAAATTGCATTTTGTTTTACTATAGTTCGTGCACCCGTAAAAACTTCCTTTATCAATAACTTTACCATCACAAAGCTTGCAGTTGCCTAAATAGCTTGTTCTTTTATACTTGCTCTTCCCTGGCGTAAAGCCAGATCTCTCTTCCTCATTAAATGTCCAGCTACTTGAATTATTCAGCCCAGCTTCGATTAAATGTGAGACCATTTTATTTGTTTGTTCCATAAATTGGCTAGGAGAAGCTTGTCCTTCTGAAATATTTTTTAGTCTTTGTTCCCATTTTGCGGTCATTTCAGGAGAGGCAAGAATTTCATTCCCAATTGCAGAGATTAGTATTTTTGCCTTTGAAGTAGCATAGACAAGGTTTTTCTTAATTTCAATATAATTACGATCCTTTAGCATCGTTATTATGCCAGCTCTCGTCGCTTCCGTACCTAATCCTTCTGTTTTCATTAAAACCTTTTCTAACTCTTTATCTTCAATATGCTTGCCAGCTGATTTCATCAATGTAATTAGCTGACCTTCCGTATATCTTTTAGGAGGCTGTGTTTTACTTTCTTTTACCTCAGCCTTATTAACTTTTCCTTTTTCCCCCACTTGCAATTGAGGCAATTCAGGTTCATTTTCTTTTTCATATTGAGGAATGACCATTCTCCAGCCCTCCTCAAGCTGAACCTTTCCTTTCGATTGAAATTCTGCTCTCCCATCAACGATTGTTTTCACTGTCGTGTATTCAGTGACTGCCTTCCCATAATGAGCAGCAATTAAGCTTCTCACAATTAGGTCATATAACTTTCTTTCATCAGGAGAAAGCTTCTCAAGATTAGGCACCTGCTCAGTTGGAATGATGGCATAGTGGTCTGTTACCTTTTTATCGTTTACAAACCTTTTATTTTCCATTAATGAAATAGAAGGCACCGGGAAGAAGCTCTTATAATCATCAATTCTTTCAATTTTCTTAAGCGTTTCCGGAAATATTTCTGCTTCCCCTTTTGTGACATGTCTGGAATCTGAACGAGGATATGAGACAATTCCCTTTTGATAGAGTTTTTGTAAAACATCTAGAGTTTTCTTGGGTGGAAACTTAAATCGACGATTCGCATCAGCTTGAAGTGCTGATAAATTATAGAGAAGTGGAGGAAGAAATTCCTTCTTTTCAGCCTTAACCTCAGTTATTTCAACCTCTTTATTCTGGCAAAAAGCAGCGATTTTCTCAGCTAACTCCTTTGTTTTTATCCTAGATTCTTTATCCTTTTCCCATTTCCCCGTATATTTTTTCCCTCCAATATTGAAATTGGCTTGAACCTCCCAAAAGGCCTCTGACACAAAGCTTTCAATCTCGTTTTCTCTCTTTACAATTAGAGCAAGTGTCGGAGTTTGCACTCTTCCTACCGAAAAAACATCGGAAAACCCCTTCTGCTGTAAGAGTAAACTATATAGACGTGAAGCGTTCATACCTACAACCCAATCGGCACAAGCCCTTGTATATGCCTCATAATATAGGTTTCTAGTATCTGATTCACTTAATAATGAGATAAAACCTTCCTTTATGGATTTTGGTGTAAGTGATGAAATCCATAGCCGTTTCATAGGCAGTTTTGCATTGGTAAGACGGAGAATGTTTCTTATTATTAACTCACCCTCTCTTCCAGCATCTCCTGCATGAATTACTTCTGTTAGAGCAGGGTTAGAAATAAGGTTCTTAATAATATTAAACTGCTTTGCTTTATCCTTTGTCACTTCATAGTTAAATTGATTAGGTATGATTGGCAATGTCGAAAGTGACCATTTTTTCCATTTAGAATCGTACTTCTCCGGTGCAGAAAGCTGGCAAAGATGCCCAACTGCCCAAGTTACATAAGCTCCCTTCGGAAAAACTTCATTGGGAAATATTTCTACAAATCCTTGATACTTTTTCATTTTAAATACAGAAGCCAACGTCAATCCTTGGTCAGGCTTTTCCGCAATAATGAGTTTCATAATCCAGATCACTTCCAGTTTTCTTTAAACAATATAATATCTATCTTAATACTAATGAATTGTATTGAAAAGAACTAGAATATCTTAAAAAGAAAAAAGCTAATCGTTAGGAATCACCCCGATTAGCTCAAAACCACCATTATTGGTTTGCTTTTTTAACCCATTCTGCAACGGTAACTGTACGTTTTGCCTGATGTTTTACAGCCGCTTGTACATCCTCAATCATTTTTCCGTCTTGACCAACTGTTACACTTGTTCCGTACGGATTGCCTCCAGCAGCAAATGTAACTGGATCTGTAAAGCCTGGAGCTGCAACAATGGCACCCCAATGATACATCGATGTATAGAGCGATAAAATGGTTGCCTCTTGTCCACCATGAGGATTTTGTGCAGAGCTCATTGCACTAACCACCTTATTTGCAAGTTTTCCATGAAACCATAGCCCACCTGTTGTATCTAAAAATGCCTGTACCTGTGAAGGTTTACTTCCAAAACGGGTTGGAACACTGAAAATGATTGCATCCGCCCATTCTAAATCATTTAATGTTACCTCAGGAACATTCTGAGTTGCATCATAATGAGCTTTCCATGCTGGATTTGATTCAATGGCAGCTTGAGGAGCCGTTTCAGGTACTTTTAATACTTTAACCTCAGCACCTACTTCTTTCGCTCCTTCTTCCGCCCATTTTGCCAATTGATAGTTTGTGCCACCAGAACTATAATAGATAACGGCTAATTTTACATTTGTCATTGTTTCTTCCTCCTTATTCACTGATCTACCAAATAATTTATCTAAAAAACCCATTTTCTGTACCACCTTTTATATTGTTTGTATTTACGTTCATATTATTAATAGAATCTACCCCTTTAAATTGGAAATTTAATTTTCAACTGAGACTTATTCCTAAATGAAATAGTACTTATCCAAAAAAATCACATGCTTGTACTATTCTAAAATATATTTTTAAACCATTGGGCAGCTGCGTTCACTTCCTCAAAGGTTAATTGATGACCGCGATTTTCCCAATGCAGCTCTACCTTCGCACCGGCATTTACTAATATTGTCTCAAGTTCTTCAGATTCTTGCGCCGAGCATATCGGATCATTTGTTCCTGCACCGATAAAGACGTACTTCCCTGAAAGATCCGGTAAATCGATTCCCCTTCTTGGAACCATCGGATGATGCAAAATTGCTCCTTTTAATGCATCTTGATAATGAAACATTAAGCTTGCAGCAATATTCGCACCGTTGGAGTATCCGACTGCTACAATATTTTTCCTTTCAAACTCATATTTCTCAGCTGCTTCATTTAGAAACTGATATAACTCTTTTGTCCGAAAAACTAGGTCCTCTTCATCAAATATGCCTTCAGCTAATCTTCTAAAAAAACGTGGCATTCCATTTTCGAGAATATTCCCACGCACGCTAAGAATGGATGCTTCTTCATTAATTTTTCCCGCAAGAGGCAATAAGTCTAATTCATTCCCTCCTGTTCCATGTAATAATAACAAGATTGGTTTTAAAGGATCTTTACCTTTTTGAAATAAATGTTTCATCTTTTGTCTCCTTTCATTTCTTAATCTTTATCTAGATAGTTCTCTCACTTCAATTGGGATTAATGACTTTATTAGCCTCTCCCTATAGTGTTCATACTGGCTAGGAAGCTTTAACTCAGAACCCATCGTCTCTTTAGATTCATCATGAGCAAAACCTGGTGGATCTGTGGCAATTTCGAAAAGTATTTCTCCGTATTCCCTAAAATAAATGGCATTGAAGTAATTTCTGTCTTGAACAGGTGTTACACCATACCCTTTGCTTTCAATATAATTCTTCCAATCCAATTGATCCTTATCATCATTTGCACGCCATGCGATATGATGGACTGTTCCTACACCCATTTGCCCTCTGCCACTTGAAATCTTTTTCAAATCTATCACATTTCCAATGTCACCAATGGATTTAAAGCGGATAAACTCCCCATCTTCACTGACTTTTTCAAGCCCCATTGCCTTCTCTAGCAATTCAGCTGTCTTATTAGGTTGTGATGAAAATAATGTTGCTCCACCAAAGCCTTTAATCGCTACATCAGCAGTAACGCCACCAAATTCCCACGTGTTTTTCGCTCCTTCTTCTCTTTCCACAATTTCTAATTTCAACCCATGCGGATCAGAAAAACTTACATATTGTTCCTCAAATCGTTCTTCTTTAGTAAAAGGGATTTTGAATTTTCCTAACCTTTTTTCCCAGAAGGCAAGCGCACCCGTCGGAACTACATAGGATGTAACTCCTACCTGTCCGTCACCAATTCGCCCATTATACGCATTTGGCCAAGGAAAAAACGTAATTATCGTTCCTGGCTTACCACCTTCATTTCCGAAATATAGATGATATGTTCCAGGATCATCAAAATTGACGGTTTGCTTGACTAATCGTAATCCTAACACACCAGAATAAAAATCTATATTTTCTTGTGGATGTCCAACAATTGCTGTTATATGGTGAATACCCATTGTTTTCTTAGGCATATTTAATCTCTCCTTTTTTTATAAATCTAATATTTATTATTTTTTCCATAGTCATTACATCTACTATTTATATGCAATCGATTTATCTCAAATTAAAATATCTTTAATTCGAGATAATATTATTACATTCTTTTCTCTATGTCAATGTAAAATATTGACGTACACCTTTTTTAATTAACAAATTATTTTTTCAAACGTTTATAAAATTTTTTCTAATACAAATTTAAAACATCAATCACTTTTTCTTCTTTATTAAAAAAAACGGCATTCGCCGTTTTCATTTTTTCACATATAAGGTCTAATCATAAGATTCTCTTGAATATAACATTTATCTTTACTGACAATATTTGAAACCGTTAATATTAATGAGGGAATTTTTTCAACATTAAATACGATGAGTCCGATTTGATTGTCCATTATAATGAATGACTCCCAATGGGAGAAATATGGCAGTTTATTTCCTAATTGTATAATGGAACTGACAATTATTTTCCTGATTTCTGAATCAATTTGAATGTGAGGAGAAAATCGTAAAATCCAATCATCAGCTCCAATAGAAAATCGGAACATTTGCTCACCTTCTAATAAATTTTATTAAGATTAATCTGTAAACCACCCTTTTCGTTTTATTCCCACCTCCATCACTTACTACAAGAGGCTGGCATTAAAGTAAAAAACATCTTAATTAATAATAGTTATGAGGGAAAACACATAATATGATTTCCTTTATTTACTAAAAAAATTTTATAGAGAGTGAATCATAAAATGATAGAAAGATAACACAAAGAATATTTTTTAAATATTTCAAATTTTATAGTTTTTTTTAAAAAAAAGTCCCAAAACTCCTTGACTGCTTACTTCCATTCGTGTATATTAAAATCATCATTTAACAGAATATATTTCCGCTATTTCTAATAATATCTGTTTTTTATTTTGTTGAGTGGTAATATTTATCTTGGACACCAATTGTGTCTTGAAAGGCTTAGGAGGAAAGTTATCATGCAAAACGGTAAAGTAAAATGGTTTAATAATGAAAAAGGTTTCGGTTTTATCGAAGTTGAAGGCGGAGACGATGTATTCGTACACTTCACTGCTATTACAGGAGACGGCTTCAAATCTCTTGAAGAAGGCCAAGAAGTTTCTTTCGAAATCGTTGAAGGAAACCGTGGACCACAAGCTGCAAATGTTGTAAAACTATAATCTTGTAAATAATCAGGCTGGCAACTATTTGTCAGCCTTTATTTATTTTTCATTTCTTTTCTTCTGAAAGCTTGCTTCCAAAAGCTTTTATTTGTTCACCGACCGTACACTTTGTAATACAAAACCTATGTGCATACCTACGGCCCTTTTCCTCTTTGTGAAATTTAAACAAAAAACAGTCTTTACAATATGTGATCATTAAGTATTCGACTTCATCAATTATTTGCTTTCTCTTCATTCATTTAACACCATCCTTCTAACCAACTAAATCACTTGCATTTTGCTATTAATTATTTTTCCTTCAAGTGCTTGAGTTGCAAGCTTATCAGCTTCTTTGTTTCCGGATCTTGGAATTGGTGTATACCTAGCCTCGATATTAAGGGATTTAATCTTTTCTTCAATGCGGTCGAGCCATCGGTTAAGGTTCTCTTCATAACACGGCCATTCCCCTTTTAGCTGCATTAATACACCTTGGGAGTCTCCTTTAAACTCGCAAATCATATGATGAACACTCATCTCTTCAAGTAAGTTCAACGTATGATACATAGCAGCATATTCAGCTTCATTATTATTTTCAATTTCATTAATCAAAGCATTCGCTCGAATACGATACTTCTTTTTACCTTGCTTATAATAAATAATAGCACCTAACCCTGCTTGAGATGTCACTTTATTATATCCTCCGTCAAAAAATATCGTTAAGTCGTGAGGTTCTTCTTCAATCTCTGCAAGCAGTTTACGCATTTCTTTTGTACTCCATGTTGTCCCCAATTCATCATGATAAACTAAATTCGTTCCTTTCCCGCTCTTCTCAATATCTTCCCCAATTAGTAATGCCGTTTCACCTTCTAACCAATCGGAATTAAAGGTTACTCCATCTTTTCCTTTTATTTTATAAGTCCATTCCAATTTATATTTCATTTTTTTCAACCTTTCTAAGGTTTTACTTTATCGCAAATTAATGGGGAAATTCACCCCACTGACGCAAGTATCACTTTATGGTACACTTATTTTATCTTACCCTGGTATGGGTTTAAATAAAAATTTCTATTAGTTTTTGGAGGATGGATTTTTGATTGAAGTATATATTGATGGCGCAAGTGCAGGCAATCCAGGTCCTAGTGGAGCGGGAATTTTCATAAAAGGTAATGGGATTGTTGAAAAAATCGCCATTCCACTTGGTAATATGGAGAATCATGAAGCTGAATACTATGCATTGATTAAAGCACTTGAAATCTGTATTGAGCGAGGCTATAAAATTGTCTCATTCCGAACAGACTCTCAAGCAGTTAATCGGGCGATTGAAAAAGAATATGCCAAAAATAAAGTATATGCACCTCTTCTGGAAAAAGCACTTAGTTTAAGTAAAGAACTAGATTTATTCTTTATGAAATGGATACCTAGCTCTGAAAACAAATCAGCAGATGAATTGGCTAGATCAGCTATCCGTAAAAATAAATAAGGGGATGATTATAGAATTGAAAAAATCTGTTTTATTTGCTGATGCGAGTCTATTGCTTATTGCTTTCATTTGGGGAGCTACATTCGTCTTAGTTCAAAATGCTATCGCTTTTTTAGAACCTTTTTCATTTAATGGAGTTAGATTTTCCATCGCTGCCATTTTACTTGGAAGCTGGCTACTTGTTTTTGAAAGAAAACAGCTAAAACATTTTAATAAAAAATTGATAATATCTGGAATTATTATTGGCATTTTTTTGTTTATAGGCTATGCTTTTCAAACTCTTGGCTTATTATTTACGTCTTCTTCAAAAGCAGGCTTTATCACTGGATTAAGTGTTGTGCTCGTACCTCTATTTTCATTTTTTTTGTTAAAAATTAAACCTGGGAGAAATGCAATCATTGGTGTTTCTATCGCTACTTGTGGACTATATTTATTAACGATGACGGATTCTGTTTCCCTCAATATAGGGGATGGATATGTTTTTATTTGTGCAATCGGATTTGCTATGCATATTATTTTGACTGGAAAATATAGCAGTAAATTTCCATCACTTTTACTTACCGTCGTCCAAATTTTAACTGTCGCTGTTCTATCTATTGTCTTTGCATACTTGACTGAAGATTGGAAACAGGCAGTCCGCCCTGAAGTAATACTGCAAGGAAAAGTATTATCTGCTTTAATTATTACATCCGTATTTGCAACAGCACTGGCTTTTTTCGCACAAACAAGTTTTCAAAAATATACAACACCAACAAGAGTGGCATTAATTTTTGCTACGGAGCCGGTGTTTGCAGCTGGTACTGCATATATTTGGGCACATGAACGACTTTCTTATAGTGCTATCATAGGTTGTATACTTATCTTTGCAGGAATGATATTTGCAGAATTGCCACGAAAAAAGAAGAAACTTTCGATGAAAGAGGAACATAATGAAGCAGTATAGTTTTAATTGGAAGAATTAAGTCCATCTTGATTTCTTCCAATTATATGTCTATACATTTCGTCTATTATATACTTATTAAATTTTTCTCTTTTACAAATTGAATAGCCTCAGGCCTATTTTGTATCTTATTTGCTACCAGCATTTCTAGTAGAGATACAAAGAAACTGCCATCAAACGATTTTTGTGCTTTCAGTGTTAATTCAATAGCTATGTTAGTCAGTTCATCTGATGCATTTGTATATTGTTTACCAAAATTAATAAAACCAATTGCATCTTCCTGGAGCTGAAATCCTTTACTTTGTAAAAAGCTTATATACTCGTCAACATTATTTACAAACATGTTAATCTCTCCCTTTGCTTCCAATCCCCTCTAAATTTTATCTCATATTTCGACAATTATCTATCTTTTTTCGTTAAACAATGTCCTACTGTCCCCGTTAAAATCCCAAGTAATGCTCCCCCGATTACTTCTGCTGGTTGATGACCAAGCATTTCCTTTAATTTCTTTGGCTTTTTTTCCTTAAATTCAACCGATTCTTCTTTGTGGATTTTTTCCATCAATTCCCCCAAAGTGTTCACTTTTAATGTTAGTTCGCCTGTTTGACGTCTAATCCCTTGTGCATCATACATGACAATAAGCCCATAAATTAACGAGAGAGCAAAGTCAATTGTCGGTATTCCATGTTTTAAAGCAATAAATGTAGTTAAGGAAGATACCCCTGCAGAATGAGAGCTGGGCATCCCACCTGTTTGAAAAAACAATTCAGGACGAAATTCTTTTTTCTTTATTAAGTGAATAGGAATTTTTAATGCCTGTGCTAAACCGATGCTAAATAAAGCAATATAGACACCTTTATTCAATGAACTCACCTCATGCTTAGTTTGAAGAAAGATGAGTTTATTTATTCTTTTCGGAAATACTACTTAAAGCTTTTACAATAGGAGGTGATTGTATGGGCAAAAGAGAAAGAAATAGAGGAAAAGTAGCTTCTGGAGTAAACCCACAAGGCTATGGTCAAGATGTAGAATTTGCTGTGGAGCCGAAAAGTAAGCTAGAAAATGCAGCGAAAAAAAAGAATACAAAATAAGACAGTATTCTTCCCTGTTGATTTCCGCTGCAGGCACTTAGCGATCGCGGGCGGTCCGGAAGCCTCCTCGTCGAAGAGCGCTCCTGCGGGGTCTTCCTTTGACTCGCTTCTTCCGCAGGACGTTGAATATGCTTCCAAGAATAATCACCGCACGAAGAAAATGCGTTAGCATTTTTGAGGAGCTCGCGCCTTCCGCTCCAATCAACAACAAAATTGCATTTTCAACACTTAGCTTTAACAGAGCATTTTAAAAATAAAGGCTGACTTAAAAGAAGAGAACTAAAGCTGATCACTTTTCATTTTCTATATTAAATAAAAAATTGATCAGCTATGAGTTGTCTGATAAAGATTCTTTTAAGTCTGCCTTCAAATTAAGCATATTCTTTTATGTCTAGAAAAGAATGAAGCCCTCGAAACTCAATTTCAGTAAACTTGTCCATCACCTTATCACGGTTTATTAGCCATGCTGCTTCTTCCATTGTACATTCAACTGGTACATCACATTTTATTTCTGCTAGCTGACGGCTTAAATGCAGCATTTCAAGATCTTGTTCGATTTTAGTTCTCTGCGCTTTTGTCAATTGATCTAAATTAGCTAGAACACCTTCAATATGACCGAATTGCTGTAAAAGCTTTAATGCCGTCTTCTCCCCTATTCCTTTTACACCTGGGTAATTATCACTTGTATCACCCATAAATGCTTTTAAATCGATCATTTGCTTCGGACGAATGCCTTTAGATTCATAAAAGGTATCCTTTGTATGAACTAAATAATTTCCATATCCTTTTTGCAATAATACAACAGATATTTGATCATCTATCAGCTGTAATATATCTTGGTCACCGGTTAATATCTTTACATGTGCTTTCTCACTAGCTTGCTTTGCTATTGTTCCGATGCAATCATCTGCTTCATAACCTTCTAAACCAATATTCGGTACATTGAAAGCTTCAACTACCTCTTTGACAAGATCAAATTGAGGAATTAATTCAACTGGGGCTTCAGGGCGATTTGCTTTATAACCATCGTACATCTCTGTTCTAAAAGTTTTACTTCCCATATCCCAACATACTGCCACATGCGTTGGTTTGAATTTTGAAATAGCTGTTAAAAAATGCTTTACAAAGCCATATACTCCATTCGTTGGAATCCCTTTTGAATTTATCATAAATTGCCCCGTAACGGCTGTAGCAAAATACGCTCTAAACAATAATGCCATACCATCTACTAACATAAGTGAATGCTGATTTTTATTATCCAATATTCTCTCTCCTAAACTTTTTTCATAGAAACATTATAACATGGTATAGACTATCTTATTTTTGTTAAATTTTATCCGTATTAATTTTTCAAATGAAAAGAGGTTGTCCCAAAGCAAAGATGTCAGGCATCACGAACAATATCTAGTATCAATAAGCGAGTGAGATTCTAGATTTTGTTTATTATGTGGATGCCAGACACCTTATGGGACAACCCCTTCAATTTTTATTCTCCAGTTTCTACCTTGTTCTCTTCATAAGATATCCAATCACTAAAGCTGCCCGCATATAATTTAACGTTTTTGTAGCCTGCTGACTTTAGTGCCATAAAATTTGGAGTCGCGGTTACACCTGAACCACAGTAAACAATTATCTGCGTGTCTTTATTAATGTCAGAGAATCTTTTTGCTTGATCTTCTCCACTTTTAAACGATCCGTTTTCAAAGCCTTTCGTCCAAACTTTATTAATTGCACCTGGAATATGACCAGCTTTTTTATCAATCGGTTCTTCTAATCCTAAATAGCGCTTATTTTCTCTAGAATCAATAATAACTGTTTCTTGACACTTCGCTTCGACAATTTTCTTCACATCATTATAAGAGGCAAAAATTTCTTCATTAAGCTTGATATCAAATTCTGTTTTTGGGTACTCAGGAACTTCTTTGTTAAGAGTCAACCCTGCATCATACCATGCTCTATAGCCTCCATTTAATACATACACTTTTTCGTGTCCTACATAATTTAACAGCCACCAAAGCCGAGCAGAATATGAACCCTCACCACCGTCGTATGCAATAACAGTTGTGTCATTGCTTATTCCCGCATTTTGAATTGTTTCTTTAAATTTCTGCACATCTGGTAGTGGATGTCTTCCTCCATGTAAAGAAACAGGCCCAGACAGATCTTTTCCGAGATGAAAGTAGATAGCTCCTGGAATATGATCCTTTAAATACAATTCATAACCTTCACCTGAAGAACTTAGGTTATAGCGGCAATCAACTATTCTGACATTTTCATTTTCCAGTCTTTCTTTCAACCATTCTTTTTCAACGATTAAGTTCATTCCTTCATCCCCTTCATTCTTTTTTCCATAAGCTTTTGAACATGCTCCTTTGGTGTCCAGCATTGGAATTGATAGTTAGGTTTTGTTTCATAGCCTAGGCGCTTACAAAAATAGTTCATCCCTGACTTGTTTTTTTCTGCCTGAAAATGTATACAGGTTGCGCATGCATGAAAGGATTCAATTTTCATGGGAGCTCCTTTACTATCCTTAATATATCACTCCAACATCTTAAGAAAAATTCGCAATTTCCTTTTCTGTTTTTTCAAGCTGATCGATTGGAAAATCATCGCCTAAAACTGCTAGAATTCCATCATAATACTCATCTGCCTGTTCAATAAGCATATTCAATAACAGAATGAATTCTCTTGTTAATAAAGATTGATAATGATCCTTTAATCTTTTACTTTCTGTTAATAAATAATTCTCTGCAGGCCCTTGCATGATTTGCTCAAGCTCATTACTTAAAAGCTTCCTTTCATTCTTTTCAAAAAATGATTTAGGATTTTTAAAATAGGATAGAGGTTTTCTAAATTGAGTTCTGTCCTCATTTTGGAAGGCAGTTTCAAAATCAATTCCTTCCATGTTTTTTGCATCAAATGTACTGAAGCTTAATTCTTGATTGATATTGGCTGCTGATTGGACAAGTATTGCTTGAGCTTCTTTACATAATTTACTAATATAAGCTTCTAACCTAAGTGTAGTTGCTCTCATTTCCTGTGCAAAATCAAATCCAAAGCTTTGAAGAAAATCTTCAAGTGCCATTTGTAACGCCTTTTTTAAATTCCGTCCATCATCTTTTAAAAGTGAAGGATTGAAGGATTCTTTAACAAAATCCCCAAATCGTAAAAATACTCTTTGCTTAATATAGAACACTAGTTCATCTGCTTCTTGATCCAATCTTTGTGAGAAAATAGCAGCATCTAGCGCCCCAATAACATCATGGATCGATTTTTTCTCTTTTTCGAGGAGCATTCGTTTTTGTGCTCTATCTTCTTTGTTTTCCTTAGAAGATTGGATAAAGCTCCGAAGCTGATCTAATACTCTTTGCCATTCCATCTCAGCAGAGGTGACGGAAATCTCCATCAGCTCATTTCGAATAAATGAATAAAAACTATGCTCAAATTTATCAATTTTCGAATTTCCTTCTTGTCTTTGCTCAAGCTTTTCACTTAGTGCTATTAGACTTGATAAACCGAATAGGTTTGGATGTCGAATGCCATATTGTATAAGCTGATCCCCGACATATTCTAAAACAGAATTCATTTCATCATCATTATTCGCTAGATCAATGGCGTTTACAATAAAGAACATTTTATCAAGTTCAAATGAATCCTTTACACGGCCCAATTGAATAAGAAACTCACGGTCAGCTTTAGAGAATGCATGGTTATAATAGGTCACAAACAGAATTGCATCAGAATTTTTTATATAATCAAAGGCTACTCCAGTATGACGGGCATTTATTGAATCAGCACCTGGTGTATCAACTAGCGTAATTCCCTTCTTGGTAAGTTCACAATCATAATAAACTTCAATCATTTCAACAAAACATGATTTTTCTTCAACTGCTACATAGTCCTTGAATTCTTTCAAATCCACTCTAATCGTTGTTCCTAAGCTTTGGCGGAAATTCTCAAAACCTTTTAAGAATGCTTGCAAAAAAGCAAAATGAGTTTTTTCATTTGCATCGAAATCTGCCTTGTTAGCAATTACTTTTTTGATGCGTTCAACCGCTTCATTAAAGTCGGAAGCTGACAAATCAAAAACCTTTAAAGAACGATTAACATCATCAAATAAAACTTGAGAAGACTTTACCTTCACTAATACAGTCCCATGTCCATATTGCTCATTCACTGGCATAATTTTATTAATCGCAGCTGTAGTAGGGTTTGGAGACACTGGGAGTAGCTTATTTCCAATAAGTGCGTTAGCGAATGACGACTTACCTGCACTAAATGCTCCAAATAGTGCAACAGTAAATTGTTTATGCTCAATACGCTCTGCTTTTTGTAGTAATTCAGCAGTCATTTTTTTGAATCCAGGTACGTTTCGAACAGCATTTGCGGTAAAATTCAATTTTTGGACTAAAGTTTTTATTGTCTTTTCTTCAATATTAATTCCTTTTTCATCTTGAAGGTCTTTTTCTACAGCTTCAGGATTCTTCCCGATTCCATTCTTATCTTTAGAAATTCCTTCAGTTTGATATACAACTTCCACTACATCCTGTGGAACTGCAAGTAATTGTTCCACCTTCTCTTCGTATTCCTCTTCAGGAAAATGACCAGCTAATAATTCAGTAATCTTTAGCTTAGCTAATCGTAACTCTTCTTTTAAGTTGTTTAGTGATTTCCACGCTTCGTTATACGATTGGAATTTTTCCAATTCTTTTTCAAAGAGACTATACTCATTTTGATTCTTTAATTTTAATGCTTTTAGATATAAATCTTTTAATTCTAACAAACTATTTTTTGCTATTTTCTTTATAGAATCAGCAAGATCATTTGTATACTGTAGGACATAATCGCCAGAAAGAAGTGCTCCATCCTTGAAGGTATCTGCAATCATTTCCTTTTGATAAACAACTTTAAAGTTCTGTGCTTTTGCAAGCAGAATAGGATCATGTATTTCATTCTGTTTAAGCTCATTTAAATAAAGCTCTTTTAAATGCCAGTCAAGCTGTGATTTTACTTTTTCTGAAAAATCACTAAAGAAGCTATCTAGTCTATTGGCTTTTTCCTGGTCCGTCTTTTGTTTTGAAAAGAAAAGGCCTACTTTAAAACCTGATTGTCGTGACTCGATATATTTTTGTGCTAGCTCTCTCGTTTGAAACGGCATTAAATAAGCATTTTTTAATATTTCATCAACTTTATTATTTAGATCTATCTCTGTCATTTTTAATGCAGCTTGAATATCATTTAGTTCATTCTCTAGCTCAACCACTTTTGCAGGCAATAAATTTCTGTCTTCACTAGAAAGCTCTGAAAGCTGACTCTCGTATTTTTCAATATTGTTCCAGCTTTTTTCCTCGAGATAAATCAAATGCTCACTCGATAATTTTTTTAAAGATTGAAATACAGACTCTGGAAGAAGCAACTTCCTTTTAGCCATCTTGTCTGCAATAAATTGCTGCAAGGATTGGAACTCATTTTCCTTATGAGATTCCTCTTTTAATGAAGTGAAAAATATTCTTGCAGGCGTAACACCCCATGATGAAAATGAATCTACGACACTTTGCTTAAACTGACTAAAGCTTAATTCTTCTTCCCGATGCTTATCTATCATGTTAATGATTAAATAAACCTGTTTTCCTGCAGTAGCTAATTCCTTTGTAAATAGAAAGTTTAATTCTGATTGAACATGATTATAATCCATGACATAAAACACAATATCAGCAAGATGCAATGCAGACTCTGTTGCAATCCGGTGAGCATCATCCGTTGAATCAATACCTGGGGTATCCATAATGATCGCATTCTTAGGCAGACTCGTCTCAGAATAGCTAATTTCAATAGACTGTATTTGGTCTCCATCCTTACAGAATGACTTCACGTCGTCATAATCATATGGTGCTGGGTATAATCTTGAATTTCCTTCTTTAAAAATTACCTTTGCATAATCTTCTCCTGATCTTATTTTCACCAAATTGGCACTTGTTGGGATCGGGCTGGAAGGAAGCAAATTTTCACCAATTAATTTATTAATCATACTGGATTTTCCAGCTGAAAAATGTCCACAAAACGCAATAGAATATTCTTGATTATCAAGCTTTAAAGCTAGATCCTTAGCCCGTTCTGCCGATTGATGATCTTGATTCGACAAGAAATATTCATTTATTGCTGTGATTTTTCTTAGTAAATCAACAGTATCTTGTTGTAATACAGTTTGAACCATGAATACTTATCCCCTTGTAACATCATTTACTAACTATTTTAAATGATTTTTCTTATAATTCCTATCTTTAGAATTTGGAACTTCTTTATTCAAAACTCGACGTACTATGACTAGCTATAAAAAATAGGCCCTGTTTAACTTCCCTGTTCAACAACAAAATAGCATTATCAACACTGAGTTTTAACACAGCCAAAAAATAAAAACCAGGTTTGCACCTGGCTATGTAGAAAGTATCAAATTATTTAGTATGTGGCTTTGCAACATTATTTAAAACATGTTTCATGATTAGTACATAGGCTGTTACTGTACCCGCAATAAAAATCGCTTCCATACATAACATCACCTTTCCATATAATTAATTGATAATAATTTTCATATTCAATTAGCATTTTAGCATTACTGATAGTCATTTTCAATAGGGTTCATTAATTGTCACACCTTTTTATAATCTTTCGAAAAACTATGTATATTTGAAAATGCTTCTTCATATTTCGTTAATTCTTTTAATGCCTTCTCCTCAGCAGGAATACGAATGAATAATATGATTGCATTTAATATTGTAAAAAGAACAGCCGTCATGTATGCCTGAAACATGAATGGGATGATAATAAATTCGATTGAAACTATTGTATAATTAGGATGCTTCATGAATCTATATGGTCCTTTTTTTACAATATCTGCGTAAGGCAAAACAATAATTTTTGTATTCCAATATGATCCAAGAGAAAATAGTGCCCACATTCTCACTGCTTGAGTGAATAGGAATAAGATTAGAAGGATCGCCCAGCTTGAGGATAACTCTTTATTAAACCAAATGACTTCTATTATAAGAGATACAAAAAACATACTATGTACAAAGACAATAAATTTATAATGTGACTGCCCAAACTCCAAAGCTCCGCGCCTCTTCATTTGACGTTCATTTCTTTTGGCAATTAGCAACTCGAAAACACGCTGGAAAATAATGATTGTGATAAACATAAAAAAAATCATTTTCTAATTCTCCCATCTTAGCAATAGCATTTCAGAGCTAAAGCCTGGACCTAATGCTGTGGCCAATCCGTATTCACTCGTCTTACCTATTTCCATAAATCTTTTTAGGACATATAAAATAGTAGCTGAAGACATATTACCGAATTGCTTCAATACTTCTAGAGAGATTTTAGTCATTTGTGGATCAATCTTTAATGAATCAACATATGCATCAATTACTTTTTTTCCTCCGGGGTGTGCAATAAAATGTTGAATATCACCTAAATCCAACTTCTTTTGAAGTAAAAAATTATTTACATTTGGCTTTAACCAGCTCTCGATAATCGATGGAATGTCCTTAGAGAAGATTACATAAAGCCCGTCATCCCTTATCTCCCAGCCCATAACATCTAAAGAATTTGGTAATAAGGTTGAATGAGTTCTAATAATTTTTGGTACAGATTCAAGCTTTTGAAATATTCCCCTATCAACCTGTTCCCCGACAACAAGTGCACATGCAACCCCATCTGCAAAAAGTGAAGTTCCTATTAAGTTACTTTTTGACCGATCATTTCTTTGAAAGGTTAGGCTGCATAATTCAACCGATAGTACCAATACTTTAGCCAATGGAAATGCAAGACAGTATTCAAATGCACGTGACAAGCCTGAGGCGCCACCAGCGCAGCCTAATCCCCATATAGGAATTCTTTTTGTATTTTGTGAGAATGGAAGCTTATTCATAATCCTTGCTTCAATGCTTGGCGTCGCAAGTCCTGAGCTTGAAATAAAAAAAATCGCTTCAATTTCATTGTATGGAACTTCACTTTTTAGAAAGTCATCGTTCATTAGGCATTTTTTAATTGCTTCAGCCCCTAAATCAGTTGCACAATCAATATACGCTTCATTTTTTTCTGAGAAGGTTTTATCAGTTTTAAACCAGTTCATGTCTTTAGCAAAATGCCTTTTTTCAATTTGACCATTATGAAAAACCTGTAATAATCTTTCAATATTATGAAAGGAATCAGAAAATAAATCTCTTGCAAAATCCATGACCTCATCCTGCTTAAGAATATGTCTTGGGATAGCTTCTGCAATTGATACGATTGATGGCATTGCGTCCTCTCCTTCTTAACACTTAATGATATTTTTTCCCACAAATTGCATAATATTCATTATGTTGCTAGAATCAGGAAATAAAAAAGCTCCCCCAAATGAGGAAGCAAAAGTCTTGAAGGAGTCGTTGTGCAATTTAATTATAGATTTTTTTTAAAAAGGATACATCACCAAATCTTTTCCAATTAATTTTTTTGTGTTTTTTCAAAAAATTATACGTTTGAATTAAAAAATGATGTTAAAATAGTCCTAGTTAATAAGTTGGAGGAATGCCGGGTGACATTAACCAAAAGTGTGACAGATATATTAAACGGGACTATTGATGCGGTGAAATCAGTCTTACCATTGGAGATTACAGTAGAAAAACCTGCATTATTTAATCAACCCTTCACCCAGCATTCTATTGGTGTATTAATAGGATTGACAGGAGATGCAAGGGGCCGTATTATCATTGACGGCGATGAAATGATTTTCGGGAAAATTGGGGAAGCCATGTTTGGAATGGTCCTTGAGGGTGAAATGCTTGAATCCTTTGCGGGAGAGCTCGGCAATATGATTGCAGGCAGTATTTCTACATATGCCTCACAAAGAGGCTTTGAGATGGATATAACACCTCCAACGGTTTTAGTCGGCCAAACAAAGGTATATGGGTTTACAAAAGCCTTCAGACTGCCAATCACTATTCAAAATGTTGGTAGTTTAATGATTGTTTTAATGGTGGAATTAAATTAATCAACGGTACGTATCGTACCGTTTTTTATTTTCATAAAAATTAATCCTTTGATGAAAAATCATTTTCATTCTTTTGCTTTTGAACTTCAATAATAATTTTTTTCTTTACTAATTTACCGCACCCCTTGCATACTACTTCGTGGTTATATAATAGTCTGCAATAATCGCAATAATATTTTTCCATATGATACTCACTTCCTGTAACACTGTTTCCGTATTATATTTTTTTCGTTTTAAATGTGTGATTAAATGGAAAATCGTTATTTAAAAAATATTACTTTAATAAATAATGTTAATTCGTTTCTCTGCTTTTAATCCTTTATTAAAATTTCAGAATCACCCGAAAATATTCTGAGTCTTCCTTTAAAATGACCTTATCCCTCCCCGCATTCATCTTCAAACATTTTAATTCCCTCAGCTTCAAATTGTTTAACCGCATTTACAACAACGAGTAAATATTCCTAATTCTTTGCCAGCATATTTTTTTGTTACTATACCCTTCTTAAAAAATATGCTACCTTTGAATTTTATATCATAGGTTTCTCTATTTTCACCCATAAAAAATCCCCTAATAGCAGACAGTTGAATGTTTTCTTTTTCTGTCTACTAGTGAATTATATAACTGTGCTTTTGCTGAAGGATAAATTGAAGGACATGTTGAAATTGTTAATGATGTTAAACTAACTTTCGATAGTGGAGAAGAATCTCCAATTTTCTTTTTACCTAAATAGATTGTCAAAGCCCCTTAAATTTTAGAAGGGCTTTTTAAGAATTATATAGGTATAGTAGATAAACGGATATAATATCTTAAAGATGAGAGGAGATTGGGAATGTCTGATACAGTTGGACTGTCATTAACAATTCTGTTTGAAATTATTGCGTTTAGTATAATCAACTTTTATGTATTCAAGTTTTCTCAGAAAGATATTAAAAGAAGAATATGGTCAGGGGTTATTTTTCTCCTCTTAACACCACTTATTTTCTTTGGCACTTTATTTTTTGTCTTATTCTTTGATGAAAGTGGTTGGGGTGCAGGTATATTAACTGTCGTTTTTACTGGTCTTTATATCATAAACGGTATTTTAGTGTTACTTTCTTCCATCTGTTTATATTTTATGAAATCTAAAAAACGAGTAGTTTAGTAAGGTGATTTCACTTTATAATCTCTCAATTGAGAAGGGACTATTTGCTGTATGTTATTCGTTTACGTTTCATAACAAAAAACGTCACCTCCAATTGCTTATCTAATTATTATTAGATAAGCAATTGGTGATGACGTATCGACATATTTTCACCTAAAATATGTCGGGTATTCTAAGTGAAAATTCACTCATGGTTTCCAATCTATAATACCTTTGATTCTTTTATTTTTACAGGATGTTTCTGTTTGAACTTTATTTCATTAAATAGAATATTTAATAAAATCGCTGTTAGGCTCCCTGCTACTATTCCATTTTCAGTCAAAATTCGAATGCTATCAGGCAGCTGAGCAAATAACCCTGGTACAACAGAAACGCCAAGTCCCATTCCTACAGAACAGGCAATAATCAATAAATTTTCCTGTGATGCAAATTCAACTTTGCTCAGCATTTTTATTCCGGAAGCAACAACCATACCGAACATGGCAACCATTGCTCCTCCTAAAACTGGAGCAGGAATGATGGTTGTTATTGCCCCAATTTTCGGAACGAAACCAAGCAAAATAAGCATGGAAGCTGCAGTATAAATGACATTGTTCGATTTAACTCCAGAAATTTGAATTAGGCCAACATTTTGCGAATAGGTGGTATAAGGAAATGAATTGAAAATACCGCCGATAATGCTTGCTAACCCTTCAGCGCGGTACCCATTCACCAAATCTTTTTCTTCAATTTTCTTACCACAAATGTCACCTAGTGCAAAATAAACACCAGAAGATTCAACTAAACTTACTAATGCAACAAGAATCATTGTGATGATAGGTGTTATTTCAAAGGTTGGCAGCCCAAAATAAAACGGCTTTGCCATATGAAACCATGAAGCTTCTCCTACAGCAGTAAAATCAACTTTTCCCATAAATGAAGCTGCAATAGTTCCCGCAATTAAACCGATTAGAATCGAAATAGAACGAATGAATCCTTTTGAAAACCTGAATAGGAGAATTATGAATAGTAGAGTACCAAATGCAAGAGCAATATTGGATAAAGCTCCAAAATCAGGACTTCCTTGACCTCCAGCCATATTATTCATTGCCACTGGGACAAGTGTAATCCCGATAATTGTTACCACCGATCCTGTAACAACTGGCGGAAAAAATCTTACGAGTTTCCCAAAATATTTACCTATTATTACTACAAAAACACCTGATACTAGAATAGCTCCGTAAATAGCTGATATCCCATATTGATTTCCTATAGCAATGATGGGACCTACAGCTGTAAATGTACATCCTAATACAATAGGAAGACCTATTCCAAAATACTTGTTTCTCCAAACTTGAAGGATTGTAGCCACACCACTTGTCAAAATATCTATGGATACTAAGTAGGTAAGCTGTTCCCCTGTTAATCCAAGTGCTCCTCCAATTATTAATGGCACGATGACAGCCCCGGCATACATGGCTAATACGTGCTGAATACCTAATGAAGCTACTTTTAGTCGTTGTTGATTCATTTCACTGTCTCCCCTACATTATCTGTAATAAAGGTAACGATTCCGTTTTCTAGTGAACCAATTCTAGCTAATGATTCAACACGATAGCCCTGTTCTCGAAGAATTTTACCCCCATCTTGAAAACCTTTTTCAATTACTATGCCAATCCCTGCAATTTCTGCCTTTGCATGCTTTGCAATATCAGCTAATCCGATTGCAGCCTGACCATTTGCTAGGAAATCATCTATGATAAGAACTCTATCATTCTCGTTTAAATACTTCTTCGCAATAGAGATTTCATTCGATTCTTGCTTCGTAAAGGAATAGACCTTTGAAGAATATAGTTCATTTAAAAGTGTTAATGATTTGCGTTTTCTTGCAAAAATAACGGGAACTTGAAGTTGTAAGCCTGCCATAACCGATGGGGCAATTCCGGAAGACTCTATAGTCAATATTTTTGTTATCCCTTCACTTTGGAAACGGCTAGCAAATTCTCTACCAATCTCGTACATTAGTTGAGGGTCAATTTGATGATTTAAAAAAGAATCAACTTTCAAAACGGAGTCAGATAGAACAATTCCATCCTCTTTTATTTTATTTATAAGTAACTCCATATTTATCCTCCTTCTGATGTTCATTTCAAGCTGATAAATGCAAAAAAAGCTTGATGATCATTGTCTTCACTTCATTAATATGAGTGAAGCAATGACCATCAAGCTTTATCGAAAAAGATGGAAATTATCAGGGAATACAATTCAGATTCCCGATCATTACTTACTCATAGTCAGGTCATTTACGGTAACCCGGTAGAAACTTGCAAGCCATATTCCTGCGATTATATGAGTTAATCTTTATTAGTATTTTATTAATTTGCGATAAAAGTATTATAACATCATTTTTTAGGAAATCAATTAAACAAATTAGACCGAGGGGTATTTTATGCATTTTTCTTTGAATGCCTATGTTTTCGATGTTTTAAGAAAATGTATGCTTCCGAGAAAAATAGGCAAAAAAACATACATCTTAAGCACTATTTCTATACACTCACATGATAGATTTCATCTTCACAATATCTTCACAATTACACCCCTTCATTCGTGATATATATCACTGAAATACCAACTTTACACTATTAGCATAGTGTTAAAGTTATCAATGAACAATTTGTGAACTCACTAAAACCATCTAGATTCTCCAAAATAGTTTAGTATTATGAAATTGTAATCATTTACTTTTTCCAAATTTCCGAAAGGAGTGAGAGAAAATGGCGAAAACGGAACTCAATAGAAATACAGAAACAGAAACTGAAATTGAAGTAGAAGATAGTTCTTCTTTAAAAGGGACGTTAGCTTCCGTTTTCTTGTTAGGGGTTATCCTAATAGTTACGTGGGTTAGCGTTTACTCATTATTTTTAGATCGTTCTTAATTGAAGAGAGGGGAAAAAGCCATGCATTTGCATAAGTTTGAAAAAATTTGGCTTATCTTCGGTATAGGATCGCTGCTTGTATTTTTAACCGTACTAGGTGTCAGCGCTTTCTATCTCGGAAATCAGCCTCCAAGCTGTTTGGCAACAATAGATCCTGAAAAGGTAGATACAACTGCTCCTTTTAATGAACCTGGGCTTAAAAAAGTTGAAGGTAAAGAATGGGACTATGAATTAGTATTCGTTGCTTCTGCATTTAATTATACACCTGGTGAAGTTCAAATTCCAAAAGGTGCAAAAGTAAAAGTTATTGCTACAACAAAGGATGTTATCCATGGATTTGAAGTAGCAGGCACAAACGTTAACATGATGCTAGAGCCTGGCTACATAAGTGAACTTGTCTATACTTTTAACAAAACTGGTGAATTTTTAATCCTTTGTAATGAATATTGTGGGGTTGGTCACCATATGATGACTTCGAAAATTGAGGTGGTTGAATAATGCTAAACCAGCTAGCAAATACAAAAGTTGACCGCCGCGATGGAAAACTTGCAATGGCACATCTTTATGTCGCATTTATTGCTTTAGCAATTGGCGGCCTTGCAGGATTATTGCAAGTTTTAGTTCGTTCTGGAAAATTGGAATTACCTGCTGGAATCGGATATTATCAAATTTTAACGGTTCACGGTGTTGTTTTAGGACTTGTACTAACTACTTTCTTTATTATTGGCTTTATGGTTTCTTCTGTTAGTAAAACAGCAGGTACATTTACAGCTCGCCAGCGTACTCTCGGTTGGATCGGTTTTTGGTTAAAAACGATTGGTACTGCTATGGCTGCTGTGATGATTCTGCTAAACGAAGCTACTGTACTTTTTACATTCTACGCACCACTTCAAGCTCATTTTCTATTCTACCTAGGATTAACACTAGTTATTGTCGGAACATGGTTTGATAGTGCTGCTATTTATATGAAATATGGTCAATGGAAAAAAGCTAATCCTGGCCAACCAAGCCCGTTGCTTACTTTTATGACAGTGATTACATTAATCATGTGGGACGTTGCAACACTTGGTGTAGCTACAACTGTTTTATTCCAATTATTGCCTTGGTCTCTTGGACTAGTTGATACAGTAAACATCGGTGTCAGCCGTGCATTATTCTGGTATTTCGGTCATCCACTTGTATACTTCTGGTTACTGCCTGCATATATGGCATGGTATGTTGTCATTCCAAAAGTTATTGGCGGAAAAATGTTCTCAGATTCTTTAGCGCGTATGTCATTTATTTTACTACTGCTCTTCTCAATCCCAGTTGGTTTCCACCATCAATTGTTGGAGCCAGGAATTGACCCAGCATGGAAATTCTTACAAGTTGTCTTAACTTTCTTAGTTGTAATCCCTTCCCTAATGACGGCTTTCTCATTATTTGCTACATTTGAAAGCTTTGGTCGTTCAAAAGGGGCAAAAGGACTTTTTGGTTGGGTTAAAAAGCTTCCTTGGGGAGATGCTCGCTTTACTGTTCCATTCATCGGTATGTTAGCATTCATTCCTGGTGGTGCAGGTGGTATCGTTAACGCTTCCCACCAAATGAACCAAGTTGTTCACAATACAATTTGGGTTACAGGACACTTCCATTTAACTGTCGCTACTGCCGTTTTATTAACATATTTCGGAGTTGCCTACTGGCTAATTCCGCATTTAACAGGAAGAATCTTTACTAAGAAAATGAATAAATTAGCCCTGATCCAAGGAATAACTTGGGCAATAGGAATGACATTCATGTCAGGCGCAATGCATGCTGCTGGTTTACTTGGCGCACCACGCCGCTCATCTTTCTCTGATTATGGTGGTGCTGCACAAGCTGCAGAATGGGTTCCTTATCAAATTGCACAAGCAGTTGGTGGATCAATCCTATTCTTATCCATTATCATAATGCTTTATATTGTCGTAAATCTTGCCTTCTTTGCACCTAAAGGAGATCAAGAATTCCCTGTAGGTGAAGTTGCGGATAATGCTGAAAAGACTCCAATGGTATTCGACAACTGGAAATTATGGGTTGGTATTACTGCATGTCTAATCCTATTTGCTTACACACTACCGTTAATTGATTTAATACAAAATGCGCCACCAGGTGCGAAGGGCTTTAAATTCTGGTAATTAAAAGGGATGTCTCGAAAGTCGATTATTCGACTCAGAGACACCCTTTTTTCATTTCTAGAATTTCAGAAGGATTTGCTATTATGAAATAACCACTTTTTTTTATGATAATTTTTGACTAACAGAGGTAACATTCTTTTTCTGAAAAGAAACATTAACGATTATGACTGAACAGAGAATTAATATAGCACCAGCAATTTGTATTAGACCCAGCTTTTCCCCATATAGCATTACCCCTAAGAGGGTTGCAACAACTGGTTCCACTGTAGCAATTACCGCTGCTTTACTCCCCTCTGTCTTTTGAAGACCCCATGTGTAAATAAAATATGCTAATACTGTTGGGATGAATCCTAGACCAATACTATATAATAACACGTTCGAATTTAAGAGCAGATCAACCTTTTGCCAAAGCTGTGTAATAGGCAGCAAGAAAATTGCAGCTACGATAAAGGTATACAATGTAATGGTAAATGGCTGATATTTCTTTAATGCGAATTTGCTGAAAATTGTATATAATGCGTAGCCGAGTCCAGAGCCTAAACCCGTTATGACCCCAATGAACGTAAGGTTACTATCACCAGCAGAGACACCAGCGATTAATATACATCCAATAATTGTCCCTATAACTGCAATAAGCTTGTTCATATTAAGGCTTTCTTTTAAGAAAATGAAAGACAAAATCGTCACAAATGCTGGTGCAGTATAAAGTAGAATGACTGCAATTGATATATTCATTTGACTTATCGTTGTGAAATAGCAGAAATTAAAAAATACGACACTGAATATGCCTGTTCCAATAAAAAAACGAATATCTGTAAATCGATATAGTATCATTTGTTTACGATAGTGGATTATGCCAATGAATAATAAAAATATTGCCGCATAAATGACTCTGATAGCTACAATTTCCATCGAAGTAAATCCATAATCGGCTAACCCTTTAACGAAGAAAGCAATTATTCCCCAAAGACTGGCTCCTGCAGCAATCATTAAATAAGGCAGCAGCTTTTTCATAAAATTCTCTCCTTAAAGAAAGAGAATGACGCTAGTCATCCCCCACTTATCATGTCTTATTGCAATTTATATACATTGATGTACTTATCATATAGATATTTAATTAAGAATTCGGCATTCAATCCCTCACCTGTCACATCATTTAGGATATCTAGCGGCTTCTTCAGCTTACCATATTTGTGTACATTCTCTGTAAACCATTCTTTTATCGGTAATAAATTTCCTTCCTCCAGAAGCTGATCATAATGTGGCAAGTCTTTCTGCATCGCATTTTTCAGTTGTGCTGCATACATGTAGCCTAATGCGTAAGAAGGGAAATAGCCGAAGCTTCCTCCAGACCAGTGTACATCCTGAAGCACTCCTTGTGCATCATTTTCAGGCTTTACTCCTAAATATTTTTCATATTTATCTTTCCAGACTTGAGGAAGATCTTTAACCTCTATTTCATCATTAAATATTCCTTTTTCAATTTCATACCGGATGATAATATGTAATGGATATGTTAATTCATCAGCTTCAATTCGGATGAGAGAAGGCTTAGATTCATTGATTGCACGATAAAAATCTTCGAGACTGATTTCATCAAATTGTCCTGAAGCATATTCCTTCAGTAAATCATAATTCTTCTTCCAGAAAGATTGATTGCGCCCGACAAAGTTTTCATAGAAAAGTGATTGTGATTCATGGATTCCCATTGATGTTCCGTCGCAAAGAGGTGTACCGATTAAATCTTGAGAAATATTCTGCTCATATAGTGCGTGACCTCCTTCATGGATCGTACCAAATACAGCTGTACGGAAGTCAGATTCATCATATTTTGTTGTTACACGAACATCACCAGGGTTAAGTCCTATGGCAAAAGGATGTACAGTCTCATCTAATCTTCCTGCATTAAAGTTATAGCCCATCTGTTCAAGAATGGCTAGACTAAAATCTCGCTGCTTATTCTTAGGGAAATGTTCAAACAAAAAGGTAGTTTCCGGTTTATTGGCAGATTCTGAGATTTGTTGTACAAGCGGAACAATTTTCTCACGTAGCTCGCCAAATACCCGATCTAATACCTCAACAGTAATTCCCGGCTCATACATGTCAAGCAAAGTATTATATTTATTCCCATCATATCCCCAATAGCCAATAAAGCGTTTTGTCGTTTCAACAAGTTTTTCTAAATATGGGCGGAACAATGAAAAATCCGCTTTCTCCTTTGCCTCTTCCCAAATACTTTCAGCCTTTGATTGTAGAATAACAAATTCTTTATATTCTTCTGCTGGAATTTTTTTATTACGGTCATATTCCTTTTTACATTCTTCCAGTGTCTTCCATGTCTTTTCTGATAAATCATCTTTACTGCCAGATAATTGTTCTATGTAATCTGCCATCTCATTTGACGTAGACATTTT
Source organism: Cytobacillus dafuensis (assembly GCF_007995155.1). Taxonomy (NCBI): domain Bacteria; kingdom Bacillati; phylum Bacillota; class Bacilli; order Caryophanales; family Bacillaceae; genus Cytobacillus; species Cytobacillus dafuensis. The sequence continues at coordinate 3,088,105 of NZ_CP042593.1, forward strand.
AAATACATCGGAAGAAAGCATACCAATGACTTCAGAACGCTGCTCAATTCCTTGCTTAGGTGCTCCTGTACGCAAATCCCAATACATTAACGAAAGAGCTTCATTATATGACTCCATTTTTTTTACATATTCCAAAAACTCGTTTTCAATTTTATCTATTTGATTACTCATCATGATCCCCCCTAATATTGAAATACGCTTCCTATTTTATCATATTTTTCTGAAAAAAAAGGAGCAATCTATCCAAAAATGATTCCAGTCACAGTAAGTTCAATTCCGATATTCGTTTTCTAATAAAAAAGAAGTTATAATTAGAAATGATATTGCCTTGATCAACTTCTTAAGTAAGACAAGACAGTTAAACTCTAAAACATAGGAAGAGATATTATGAAACAATTTATATTATTTATCGTTTTGATTTCATTTTTTGACATGTTTTCACAATTACCAATCATGAGCCCTTTTGCCAAAAGCTTAGGAGCAACACCTGCTTTAATTGGTTTAACAGTAGGTATGTATTCTTTTACAAATATGTTCGGAAATATATTGGCTGGTTATTGGATAGACAAACAAGGAGCAAAAAAAGTATTGTTATTTGGTTTTTTCTTGACTGGAGGCAGTCTGCTTCTTTATACCATTGTTTCTACTCCAGAGCAATTGATGTTTGTAAGATTCCTACATGGATTATTTAGTGGATTTTTAGTTCCTGCCGCTTTTACCGTCATAGCAAATAAAGGAGAAGAAGGAAAACAAGGAAAATCTATGGCTATTTCGGGAGTTGCAGTTGGCATTTCTGCGATTATTGGACCGGCATTTGGAGGAATTGTTGCAGCAAAATATGGAGTTAATTGGGTATTCATAATCATTGCTGTTATCATGCTAATTATTGCTGTACTATCATTAATTATTATTCCTAATGGCACTACTCCAATTTCAAGGAAAATTGAGCCACCATTAAAAACTCTTGTAATTATAATAAAAACACCCATGCTTGCTACTAGTTTTATTGGCGCTTTCTCGTTAATGTTTGCCCAAGGTGTGCTAGCGTACATGCTTCCATTACAGGTTGAAATATTCGAATTTGGAAGTCAGTATAGTGGGATGCTTCTTAGCACTTTCGGAATTACCGCGATTTTAATATTCGCTTTGCCTACGAATAAAGTTTTCGATACATACCAAAATCATTTTGTTATGATGATTGGAATGTCAACAATTGGAGCCGCACTAATATTATTAAGTATGTCCTCCTCTCTGTTATTATTGTTTTTCTGTATGATATTATATGGCGCAGGGTTCGCCTTACTGTTTCCATCCATTTCAGCAATGCTTGCTAATCATACTGACCATGAAACAAGAGGAAAAGCATTCGGGCTGTTCTATGCCTTTTTCTCACTTGGAGTCGTTGTCGGATCATCACTTACAGGTTTATTGGAAGTATCTTATGGAACTGGCTATATAATCGCAGCATGTATATTATTTATCAATACGCTTTGGATGTTTGTTTATTTTCGAAGCAAAAGCCAAGTCAAAGAGAGCATGGAGTGATAAATAAATGCGTGAGCTGGTAGGTCATTGCACTTCCTGTGGAAAAAGTCTTTATTGTATGGATGGTTTTTTTAATGGTATTCATACGGAGGATATGAAAATAATATGCTTTGAATGTGCAGAGGAAAATGAAAAATCCGCAGAATAAAAATTTCTGCGGATTTTAACTTCTACAGGCTATGAATACTTCGTATAAGCCGATTAAGACACCACATTCTGTGGAATCGTTGGCAAGACACTTTTTACTAATTCAACTACTTCTTGTTTTTCATTTTGATCCATTATGATATGAACAATCCCTTTATCTTCATGTGTTCTAATTAATCTTCCAATACCTTGTCTTAACCTTAGAATCATATAAGGCAAATCAACCTCATTAAATGGGTCTTGTGCTCCTTCACGTTTAGCGGTAAAGACTGGGTCATGAGGAGGAAATGGAAGCGAGTAAATAAAAACATTCTCAAGGGATTTTCCAGGAACATCGAGCCCTTCCCAAAGATGAACCGAACAAAGAACAGACTGTTCATCGTTTTGAAAATTAGAAACTAGTGTACTAATCTCAGCATCTCCCTCAAAATAAATTGGGAAGTTCATTTTTCCGTATATTTGTTTCTTAAATCGAGCAAGATCAGCATGATTCGTAAATAATACTAATGCCCTGCCATTAGTCTTCACCAGCTGTTCTTGAACATATTGCATTTTCTCTTCATCCGCTTTACTTGGAAATACTGGCATAGTAATGATCATATTTTCCTCATAATCAAATGGAGAAGAAACAGAAAAAGATAAATATTGATCAATACCTAGGCTTTTAGCCATATAATCAAATGAGTTATTCTCAGATAATGTCGCAGAGGAGAAGATAAACGGTTTCTTTTGGGAAAAAACCTCTTCCCTCATAATATCTTCCACCATCCTTGGCATAATAACTAAAGTTCTTTCTCCATTATTCTCTTCAAACCATGTAATGCCTTTTAATTCTTTTAAAAATAACGATAAGGAATAATAAATTTGCTCTAAATATTCTTCAACAATTTTTAAATCATACTCGTTAATTACATACATTTCACTTTCAAATACTAGTTCTTCCTCAAGAGTGCTAATATGCTCAAGGAGTTTTTTCCCTTCTTTTAAAACTATGCCCGTTTTTTCAATTGTTCTTTTTTCTGAACCTTCATCTGAGGAAGATGCATGCTCAAGTGCATAAAAAAATTGCTCATTCTGGACGATCGTATTTTCAATAATATATAAAGTCTTTTCCCTAACATCATTAGCCATTAGCCTTGTTAAAAGAGATTCAAGTATTTGCTCAGTAAATCGATATGTTAATGCTTTTTGTGAAGCGAACTCTAATAAATGACCTTCGTCAAAAACAACGCATGAACTTTCAGGTAATAGAGGGAGCTGGCCTTCACGCTTCCTTGATTCCTTTGTCCAAATATGCTCCATATAAAAATCATGGGAACAAATAATAATATCCTTCGCATTGCGGTAATAATCCCGGTTTAGTGTTTGTCCACAACGATGGCGCTTTTCACATGTAAAGCAATCTTGAAAAGGATCCCACGCAATTTTTCCCCACATCTCATCTGTTAATTCTGGATACTCCTTACGATCACCGTATTTTTCGAAGCTTTGCATGGACGAGCCAGAATGAACAAATTCAGGAAGCTGATCATAAAGCGCGTTATAGACTTCCCTGTCCTCACTTGCAATGTGTTGATCAAGCTTGTTTAGGCATAAATATTGATCTCTCGACTTTGCCAGCCGCACATCAAAGTTTAAATTTAAAGCCTGCTCAAGCTTTGCAATATCGCCCTCCTTCTTAACAAGCTGTTCAATTAATGTTTCATCTGCACACGCAATGATCGCAGGCTTATTTATGTATCTTGCATAAGCAATGCAATAAAGTAAATAGACGATGGTTTTTCCTGTGCCTACCCCTGCCTCCGCAAAAATAACTTTCTTTTCTTTAAATGCCTTTTCAAGTTGAAAGGCCATAAAAATTTGTTCGTCCCTTAACTCAAAGCCTGCTTCTGGCAATATATCGTAGAATACATCCCCAATCCACTCGCTTAATTTATCAAAAAAAGAATCGTTTTTGGACAATGCAAACGGCATCTTGCTTTGCATATTACCCCTCCGGCAAATAAAAATTTAAGCGCTTTATAAGAAAAGAATAAGCGCCTTCGGAACAATCAAAGGACAATTGTTCCTGCGATGGAGAATTCGCAGGAGCTTTCCTTTGTGCTCACCCCCGACAAACATAAAACAGGCCGACTAGAAGGTTGGTTCTTTAATCTTCTTGGCGGACAGGCTTATGACCTCTTGGTCGACAAAAACGCGACGTCCTCCCAAAAGTTTCTCTTTTGGTCGTGCGATGTTTCGCTGACGAAGCTTCCCTCGTCCTGTCGCAATGTACACTAGTACTTCCTGTACTTCGGGGGTAGGCGCTGGAGCTAGCCCTTTCTAGAAAAGCGCTTATTTCATAACTATCATTTTCTCATTATTAACTTATTATTAAACAAAAGAACATCAATCATTTTATCGTAAATATCAAAAGTGTCAAGTAAGAAAAAAGAATCTGACTGACTGCCAGATTCCAAGTAAAGAAACGTTGTTTTTCGCTTTTCTTATTTATGTACGGATGTAAATGAAAAAGATATTGCCTGCTGGAGATCATGCTGTGCATTTTTCAGCTGTTCGAGAGCCGTAAAAGACAAATCCTTTTCATCTTTAATTGCTTCGATCGTATCGGTTAAAGCCTGTGATATTTTATTAAAATCAATAATGGGTTGATTCAATGAATAGCCCTCCTGACCTTTTTTGATGATATGTATATCATATTCAAGGTCAGGAAATCGTATGCAAAGAAAATTGCAGTTATATTTTTTATTAGTCGGAAGCAATTGAATGCCTTCCATAAACTATTACTTAGCTTTTTGGCGGTCTTTTTCCCCAATATTGATAATAATCTGTACGGATAAATCCATTGAATAACTTTCGTTTTTTTGTTGCTGGTTTTCCGTAATATTTTTCAAATTCTTCATTTGAAGTAAGTATATAAATGGACCAAGTATCAAGTAATGAAAATGTTTTTCCCATTTCTTCATACATTTTCTGTACAGCTTCTTTATCTCCAAGTCTTTCACCATATGGTGGATTCCCAACGATTACTCCGTATTCCTTTGGCGTTGTAAAATCCTTCACCTGCATTTGCTTGAAGCTAATTAAATCTCCAAATCCCGCTTCAAAAGCATTTTCTTGAGCAATTTTGACCATGCGGTGATCAATATCAGTTCCTGTAATATCAAGTGGCTGATCATATTTCGCTAAATCTTCCGTTTCATTTCGTGCTTCTTCCCATACTTTTTCTGGTATCCAATTCCACGACTCTGAAACAAATTCTCGATTAAATCCTGGAGCAATATTTTGTCCAATTAATGCGGCTTCAATAGGGATAGTACCTGATCCACAAAATGGATCGACAAAAGGCTTCTCTGGTGTCCAATTTGTAAGCATAACTAGGGCAGCAGCAAGTGTTTCTTTTAAAGGTGCTTCCCCTTGTCCAGCTCTGTACCCTCGTTTATGAAGACCGCTTCCACTGGCATCTAATGAAATTAAAGCTATATCTTTATGTAGAGCAACTTCTATTTTGAACAGAGGTCCATTTTCTTCAAACCAGCCCGTTTTTTTATAATGAGATCTCATTCTTTCAACAATTGCCTTTTTAACGATTGCCTGACAGTCAGAAACACTAAAGAGCTTTGATTTGACGGATTTCCCAGTAACCGGAAACTCAGCATTTTCTGGCAAATAATTTTCCCATGGCAATGATTTCGTTTTTTCAAACAGCTCATCAAAAGTGGTTGCCTTGAATTCACCGATTTTTATTTTTATTCTATCAGCTGTTCTCAGCCACATATTAGAACGGGCAATCGCAAGAGCATCGCCTTTATATGTTATTTTTCCATTTTCAACTTCACAATCATACCCTAGAGCACGCACTTCTTTAGCAACTAAAGCTTCAAGCCCCATTGCAGATGTTGCAATTAAATCATACTTCATGAATGTTTCACCCTATTTAATGAATTCCTGATCCCAACTTTCAAAAAAGGTTATTAGCTTATGAAAAGGGAGAGGTTTTGAAAAATAAAATCCTTGAATATAATCACAATTTTCTTTTTTAAGAAACTCATATTGTTTTTTGTTTTCTACACCTTCTGCAATCACTTTGAGATGCAGGCGATGTGCCATTGTGATAATTGCCTCCACAATTGAGCAGTCTTCTTTATAATTCAACAATCCGCTTACAAAGCTTTTATCAATTTTTAAGATATCAAGTGGAAAGCGATTCAAATAGCTTAATGAAGAATATCCAGTTCCAAAATCATCTATAGATAATTTTATTCCAAGCTGTTTTAATTTTACGAGCTTATCCACAGATTCATTTGCTTTTGGCATAATCATACTTTCTGTTAACTCAAAATTGATATAATTAGGATTAACATTAGTCTTTTGAATAATGTCATCAATAGATTTTACAAAATTTTCCTGATTAAAATGAATGGCTGATATATTTATGCTCATTCTTAGTTTAGGTTTTCCTTGTAAGTGAATCATTTTTAAATCTTCACATGCTTTTTGAATAATCCATTCACTTATAGGGATAATTAAACCTGATTCTTCAGCTAGTGGAATAAATTCAGAAGGTGAAATCACACCTAATTGCTTTTGTTTCCATCTGACTAGTGCTTCTACACTTACGATTTCATTCGTGTTTGCATCCATTACAGGGTGATACACAAGATAAATTTCATTACGCTCTAATGCTCGCCGTAAATTATTTTCCATGATCATTTTTTTAGATTCATTTCGATGCATTTCTGTATGGTAGAGCTCATACTGATTTCTTCCGCTATATTTTGCCTCGTACATCGCCTTATCTGCATTTCGTAACAATGACTCTATATTATTTCCATCCAATGGATATAAACTAATTCCAATACTCGTTGTAACAAAAACTTCCTGATTGTTTAGCAGAAATGATTTTGATAATGCTTCTATTATTCCTTCTGCAATATGAACAGCTTCCTTTGGATGCTTAATATTAGGTAAGACAATGACAAACTCATCCCCACCAAGGCGGGCAATCATATCTTTATTTTTTATGATCCCCTTAAGTCTTGATGATACATTTTTTAAGAGCATATCCCCATAATTATGGCCAAGTGTATCATTTATTTGCTTAAATCTATCTAAATCAAGGAAAAGAATGGCAAGCAGCTGCTTATATTTTTGTGCTGTATGTAATAAACCTTCGAGACGCTTATTTAAACTATAACGGTTTGCTACCCCTGTAAGTGAATCATGATGTGCTAAGTACCTAAGCTGATCTTCCGCATGTTTCCTATCTGTAATATCTGTAAAAACCGCAACAAAGTTATTAATATTGCCATGGTCATCTTTAATGGAGCTAATTGTTATCCATTCCGGAAAAACCTCTCCACTTTTGCGTTTATTCCAAATTTCACCTTTCCAATAACCAATATCTTCAATTTGTTCCCACATATTTTTATAAAATAATACATCGTGGATTCCTGATTGGAGAATATTTGGATTCTTTCCTACTACTTCTTCATTACTATATCCCGTAACGATTTCAAAGGCAGGATTTACAGAAATAATCCTGCTGTTTTTATCTGTAATCATGACACCTTCACTTGTATTTTCAAGAACCTTTTCTGCTAGCTTTTTTTCATTTTGCGAAATCTTTTGTTGAGTATAATCGTTGAAAATAACTATATATTGGGAATCATCTGCTCCTTCTTCAGTAAATGTTCGGATCATCATCCATTCTGTATATAATTCACCATTTTTTCTTTTCTTTTGAACTTCACCCTCCCAATTCCCCATTTCTAGGAGGATATATTTAATTGTGAGAAAATCATTCATCCTATTAAACAAAGAAGCGAAATCAATCCCATCTGCATCCTCATCTTTAAAAAGTGTGATCTTTTTCGCAGCTGGATTTAATGACATAATGTTAAAATCCTTGTTTAAGAGGATGATTCCTTCCTGCATATGGTTAAATACAATGTCAGATACATTCATTTTTCTCGTCCCTATTTGCTATATATTATCATGTTTATTTATTTCAAATCATTCGTTTATAATCATATATGTATTTTATCCATTATACAAGAACAGCCTCATCTTCGCCTAATCAATGAAAAAAAATGCTGTCATAAAATCGACAAAAAACGACCTTTACAAAAATAAGAAAAGCTCTCCTTTAAGGAGAGCACTCATCTCAATTATTAATCTCACTAATAACGTTCTGTAAGCCATGTTTTGTTCCTGTGTACTGCAAACGACCTTAGTCTCGTACTCAGGTGGTAATCATCTATCTACAGGTTTATGAACCTGTCCTTCTCCTCGTTCATTTCCTTAGAGAAAGTGCCCCTACCATAATTTGGGTTTCTCGCTCGTGGGGTTTACCTCGTTCCACCCTTTTCATTTCTGAAAAGGCTACGTCACTGTGGCACTTTCAAGGTATTCATGCCATATCCAGTAATGGACTTAGGCATTTTCCCTGCCGTCAGCCAAGCAAATGGCTGCCCTAGCTTATGATTTCACTAGGCACGAACACTACGGACATCTCAGCCCGTGCGAGCATGGACTTTCCTCTGCAATTCGCTTACGCTCATTACAGCGATTACCCGAACGCTATTAATGATGACAAAAGTTATTATATGTAACTTTCGTGTGAATAGCAATGGTTTTCAGCTTGAAATTGAGGAAACTTTCATCAATCGTACAATTTACTGCCAAAAACATGCTTTTCTAAATTGGATAGCCGTTTTAGTATATCGAAATTAGTAGTTCCCGCTGTTTGCGTAGCTGGGCGCCTTGAAGTATCTTCAAGCTGTTTTCTTAATCGCATATTTTCTTGTTGTAAATCTTCAATTTCCTGATGAAATGTCTCATAATCTTTTATGACCCAATCCAAAAATTTATCTACTTCTTCTGGCTTGTAGCCGCGCATTGCAGTTTTAAACTCTTTTTCCAAAATATCTTTTGCTGTTAATTTCACTTTATCAGAAAGCATGATAATCACCTCTAGTAATACCATCATCAACACTATTTTTTCAAAGATATGCATTTTTGTCAATTTTTCTTTTGAATTAATTTTTAATCATCCATAAGTTTCATCTGTTCTTCTTCAACAATCACTTGTAAATCATCGAAATTTATCAATCGGATCTCGTATTCATTCTTCTCCTGCTCTTTTTTTGCTTCTTCATATATGTACTTCGGACTACCTTCTTTTTCAGTATCATAAAATAAAAGCAGCACATCGCTTTTCTGAATAAAAAATTGGTTTTTAAGGCGAAATTGCCAAGAATTCTCATAAGGTTTTCGAGAAACAGAATCGACAAAATCAGCTTGGATGATTATCGATTCGTACCATTCTCTATTCGATTCTTTCCAAGATTCTTCCTGATTCATAAATGGAGTAATTACTGCCAGCTTTAAATCTTCATATCCTTCAAGCTGTAAATCAAAAACTACTTCAGCTGCCCATAATTCTGTTCCAAGCTGTCCGCTAATCATTACCCATTCCAGGCCATCTTCTAATAAGGAAATTAGATTGGCTTTTATGGCCGTTTTTATATACAAAACAGCAGGATCATCGTTTTTAAATATGCCAATTTCATATGGTTTATAACCAGATACAACCGCAATACTAGCCATTTTTAACCCTCAATTATTAATTTAATATAAACATTCCTGTTGACTTCCGCTGCAGGCACTTAGCGATCGCGGGCGGTCATGAAGCCTCCTCGTCGAAGAGCGCTCCTGCGGGGTCTCCCTTTGACTCGCTTCTCCCGCAGGAAGTTGAATAATCTCCTCCAAACACGCACGAAGGAAATGCGAATGCATTTTCGAGGAACTCGCGCCTTCCACTCCAATCAACAACAAAACACCATTATCAAAACTGAGTTTTATTCAATGCATAATAAAATAACAAGGGCAAAAATGCCCTTGTCAGTGTTTTTACTTTCAATAAAACGGTCCCCCACCGAACATGCCTGGTCTTGGAACACCGAAACCTCCGCCATATCCACCAGGAAATGGTCCAGGTGCTGCAACAAACTGCTGATTTGTCACTTCATTCACAACTGATTGAGTGTGTGGAAATGAGTGCACATGTTGAAAATGAACGTGGTTTACATTAGTTGTATGACTAGGATGAATATGTGGGACGATATTGTTTTGAAAAGAATTGTTAACACAACATTTTGTTGGATGAACAATCGCAGGCAAAACATGAGATGGTCTAGGTCCACAGTACATATTAAGATCCCCTTTCTTTAATTAAATTATTTACATTAATAGCCTATGTCGAAAAAGGGATTCTTGTACTAATGAAAAAACCTAATTTATACCTATTTTTTATACTACTGCATAATTAGCTCTTGGAAAGTATAAATAAACATTCATGAAAATATATACGATTGCCGATTACTAAAACATGCTATAAAAACTGTCTTTCATGTTTGAAAAAAGAATTGCTGTAAATAAAATTACGAAAAAAAACAGGAATAAAATTGCTTTATACATGTTATCTGCCTCACTATTTTCCATACTCTACACAATTAAACATTTTACAATTTTCCTTATAGACATACAACTAGGAAATTAGTGGTTGTTATGAGAAAACATTATTTTTTTAAAAGTCTTGCAAGTCTTTTATTAAGGTCTTCTTCTGAAAATGGTGATTTTTTATTCTCTACAGTATGGGAAATTGATTTAGCCTTTTCTGTATAAATGAGTGCTTTTCTATAGTTTTTCTCACGGTGTTCATAGATTTTTGCAAGTTCAATGCAGGCCTCCAACATTATTTTGTTATTTCCTGCGTCTGCAATTGCCATCCATAATTCTTCCGCTTCCGGCCATTTTTTTTGCTTTTTATACTCATAAGCAAGAGCATGTTTAGCATGAAGTGAATCAAGATTATTGCCTTGTGAAATATGTGAAAATACTTCTTTAGCAGAATCTGAGTCCCCTAGATGGGAAAACCACCTTCCAACTTCATATATTTCCCTGGACGTCTGTTTCTTATCAAGTCGAAGTATTTGAAAAGAAAGATGAGTATATAAACTAATAAGTGATAAAATATCAATTTCATTATGCTTTAAAATACCAATCATCCCTTGTGGATCTTTTCTTTCCACAAAATCAAAATAAATCATCGGAGCAAGATAACCTGGAAGATCATCCTTCCTCTCTACCCCTAACACTTCCTTTTCTACGATTGAAAGCTTCATTCTATCCAGTTTATGTTTCCACATTCTTCTAGAAGCATGATATAGATCAAAATGACCAAATGGAGGAAGCTTTGGCACATGTTCCTTAATTAGCGTATGCCTAGTCTTAACTTGCGGCCAATCAAATGATTTTCCATTATATGTTGCCATTGTTCTATAATCGACACTATCAAGAAAGCTTTTATACAAAGGGATTTCCGCACCTGGATGTGGCAAAATATGTTGTTTTAGTTTTACCTTGTTATCAATTAAGCTTGCATGTCCAAGGATAAAGATCGTATTTCCTACCCCTCCTCCAAGGCCAGTTGTCTCAGTATCAAAGAAAAAAAAGCTTTCTGGTTTATAGCCAGCTGCAGAAAGAGGATGATCTACATTTGAAGAATTCCACGCTTCAACTGCATCTGAGAATTGAGAAAAAGAATAAATACCATGTTTCTGGTCGATTGGAAATTCTTTCTCTCGCACAAGGCAGTAATCTCCATCGAAATAATATGGGGATACCCCCTCTTTTACCCAAAATTCTCTATAAGGTATTTCTTCATGGTGAGAGCTTTGAAATTTTTCCTTTTCTGTACGATCAGTCGACAAATGTGGTTTTAATCTATTTAGCTTGCTTTTAATTGACATGATTTCCACCAGTGCGAATCGTCATATTTGTAAAAATCGCTAAAATACTTTGCACATCTCTTTTAGCTGTGTCAGAAGACGTGTCTGTCCCAATACAGGAAGGACAGCCATCATCACATTGACACTTATTCACCATTTCTCCTGCTTCCATCAGTACATGTTCGAATCCTTCATATATCTTTTCGCATAATCCAACCCCACCCGGATAACGATCATAGAAGAATATTGTCGGTTTTTCATTATGTTCAGCTTTCACTTGAGGAACAACATGAATATCTTGAGGATCACACATGACAAATAGTGGTGCAATATGTCTTAACGCATGAGCTGCCCCTATTAGCCCCTGCTCCAAACGTCCTTGATCATTGTTTAAAAAATCCTCATTTAAAGAAAACCATGTAGAACTCGTATGCAACTCTGCCTCAGGCAGAGTAATCGGACCAGAACCTATATTTTCGTGAGTTTCAAATTTAATTTTCTTAAAAAGTGTTGCCATTGCTGTGACACTTACATCCCCATAGCCTATTTCACCCGAAGCTGTAAACCGATGTTTATCTTGTTCTAGAACCTTTAGCTGAACGGCAAGATTGGCATCTGTGAAATAATTAACATTAACCTCACTAACAAATGCTTTTTTCTCCTCCCAATCAAGCTTCTCTACTTGATATTGCTTACCTTGGTGAAGATAAATAGCTTCATCATGAAGTAATGTCATGGCAGAAAATTGGTCCATTTCCCCAATCACTTTCACATTCGTAATATCAGATTGATCAATTATGACAACATTTTCTTGTGAGGCAGAACGAAGGCTTATATTATGGGCAGGAAATGAGTCATTCATCCAATAATATTTTTCTCCATTTTGAAAAAGGATTCTTTCTTCTGCTAAGTATTCTAGAACCTCATCTGTTTCAAATGAACCAAATGGCTCTCCAACTTTAAATGGAAGCTCATATGCCGCACATTTTATGTGATCAATTAAAATAATTAAGTTATCAGGGTTTATTCTTGCTGTTTCAGGGCTTCTTTTGAAAAAATAATCCGGGTTCTGAATGACGTACTGATCAAGCGGACTGCTGCTTGCTACCATAATAACAAGGGATTCTCCATGCCTTCGCCCTGCTCGGCCAGCTTGCTGCCAAGAGCTTGCTATCGTCCCGGGAAAGCCCGTCATAATGCATACCTGAAGCTGTCCGATATCCACTCCTAGTTCAAGTGCATTTGTACTAACTACACCATAAATTTCACCTGAACGAAGGCCTTTCTCAATTTCTCTCCTCTCCGTTGGCAAATAACCTCCTCGATAACCTCGAATTGCTTTCGGACCTAATTTATGCTTAATTAAATCCTGCAAATATGTCAGCAAAATTTCAACTCTTACTCTGCTCCTAGCAAAAATTATCGTCTGGACTTTGTTTACCAAAAGGGCAGCAGCTAGCTTCCTGGCTTCTAAAGTAGCACTTCTTCTAATATTTAATGGCTTATTGACAATTGGAGGATTATAAAAAACAAAATGCTTTTTTCCGCTTGGTGCTCCATTTTTATTGATTAATTCAACTGATTTTTCTGTAAGCTTTTCAGCAAGCTCTAATGGATTTGCAATAGTCGCTGAAGTACAAATAAAAATTGGATCGCTCCCGTAAAAACGACAAATTCTCTGCAAACGTCTTATAACATTTGCTACATGGCTTCCAAAAACACCTCTATAAATATGAAGTTCATCAATAATAACAAACTTCAAGTTCTCGAATAAGGAAACCCATTTTGTATGATGAGGCAAGATGGCAGAATGCAGCATATCAGGATTTGTTATCACGACATGTCCTGCTTTCCGAACCTTCTGGCGTATATTTGATGGAGTGTCACCATCATATGTATAACTGTTTATCGCCAATCCTGAATCTTCAATGATTTCGTTTATTTCACTTTTTTGATCCTGTGCTAAAGCTTTTGTTGGAAACATATAAAGTGCTCTTGAACTTGGATCATTTATGACCGTTTGCAAAACTGGAAGATTGTAGCATAACGTTTTCCCAGAAGCTGTTGGAGTAACTGCAACAAGACTTTTCCCTTTCATAGCCGTATCATATGCTAATTTTTGATGCGTATATAGACTCGTAATCCCCCTTTTTTGTAATGCATCTTTTAGAGTGGGATGTAAATTTATTGGAAGGTCTGTAGTATTTGCCTCTTTTTCATCAATTGTGTGCCAATGAACTATATTATGTTTAAAAGGATCTGATTCTTTCATTTCCTTCATGATTTCATTTAAGTTTTTCCGTACTTTCATACTATTCACCTCATACTACTATTCTAGCGAATAAACGTTCGTTGTAAAAGAGGGAGCCTCTATTCTTTTTCTTCATAGAACATTCATATTCTTACAGTATAAAAACACTTCTTTTAAATGTCTTTTTTGTTACAATGTTAGCAACAATGGTTTTACCATCAGAGGTGAAAAGATGTTTAATTTAGAAATAAAAAAAGTACTGTCGCAATTCACTCTTTTTCGAGACTTAAGTGATTCAGAAATGGAAAAAATTATTGAAATCTCTATCTCTAGGGAATGGAAGAAGGGCAGTCATGTCTTTATGCAGGATGATCCACTTGAAAATGTATATTTTATACAAAGTGGACGGATAAAGATTTATAAAAGTGATATTAATGGGAGAGAGCAAATCGTAGCAATATTGAAAAGTGGCGAGATGTTTCCACATGTCGGCTTTTTTCGTAAAGGCGGGTATCCTGCTTTTTCTGAAGTACTAGAAAATTCAATACTAGTCGTTGTCCCTATTGATCTATTTGAAAAAGTATTAATTGAAAATCCTGAGCTTTGTATTAAAGTATTTAAAGTACTTGGAGAAAAAATCGTTGATTTACAAGAAAGATTGGAGTCGCAAATCCTTAATAATACGTATGAACAAATTATTAAACTACTTGTCCGTTTGGCAAAAATTCATGGGGAAGAAATGGATGAAGGATTGTATCTTTTAAAAACTGAATTCACGAATAAGGACCTTGCCAATATGATTGGAACGACGAGAGAAACCGTGAGTAGAACATTAACAAAGCTAAAAAAAGACCATTTAATTGAAACTGACTCAGCAGGGAATATTATTATTGATCCTGACCGGCTGTTGGAAGAAATTTTTTAGTAAAAAAGAGAAGAACCCCTTTGACAATCTAAGGGTCTTCTCTTTTTAGATAAGAATTATAAATTTTTCGAGATTGGGATCTATACTAATTGCAGCATTTCTTGCATATCTTCTTGAGCTGTGCCAATTAGTTTTAGATTAAATGTTTCTTGAAGGACATTTAATACTCCCTCTGAAATAAATTCTGGCGCTTTTGGTCCGATACGAATATCTTGGATTCCTAAGCTAAACAATCCTAAAAGGATGGCAACTGCCTTCTGTTCGAACCATGAAAGCACGATACTTACTGGCAGCTCATTAATTTCACATTCAAAAGCCTCTGCCAATGCTTTTGCAATTTTTACAGTAGATCCGGAATTATTGCATTGGCCTAAATCAATATATCTTGGGATATTTGTACCAGGTACGACCCCATAGTCAACATCATTAAAACGGAACTTCCCACAAGATGTTGTTAAAATAACTGTTTCTGGCGGTAAGGATGTAGCTAATTCACGATAGTATTCTCCTCCCTTGCCTGGCGCATCACAGCCTGCAATAACGAAAAACCTTTTAATCTTTCCTTCTTTAACAGCTGAAACGACCTCAGGAGCAAGACCTAATACAGTTTCATGATGGAAGCCTGTCAATAAAGTTTCATCGGATTCAATATTTGCTTCAGGCAATTCTAATGCTCGACTAATTAATGGGCTAAAATCATCATTTTCGATTTTCAAAACATTTTCAAGACCTGCCACTTCATAGGAGAACATGCGGTCAGCATATGTACCTTTAATTGGCATAACACAGTTCGTTGTTGCCAAAATCGCTCCTGGGAATTTTTCAAATAAGCGTCGTTGGTCATACCAAGCTTTACCGATATTCCCTTTCAAATGAGGATATTTTTTCAATTCTGGATAGCCATGTGCTGGAAGCATTTCCGAGTGGGTATAAATATTGATACCTTTTCCTTCTGTTTGCTTTAATAGCTCTTGAAGTGCAAATAAATTATGCCCTGTAACAATAATACATTTACCTTCAATTTTATTTTGTGAAACACGGATCGGTTCTGGAATACCAAGTCTTTTTGTATGGGCTTCATCAAGAATTTCCATTACTCTAACAGCAGAACGTCCGACCTTCATCGCCATTTCTATATGTTCCTGAACATTAAAGTTAGAATTAGTTAATGTTAAATAAAGGGCCTCATGTGTTGTAGCATCGACAAATGGATCTGTATATCCCAACTGATTCGCATGTGTACGATAAGCGGCAATACCCTTCAACCCAAAAATTATTGTATCCTGTAAGCTTGCGATTGTTTCATCTTTTCCACAAACACCGATTACTTTACATCCCCCAGTTGGCGTCTGCTCACATTGGTAACAAAACATGAAAAATTCCTCCTCATTAATTACTTGAACAGACTTTAGCATACAGTTTAGTAGGCACTTACAGTGTGACGCAGATCACATTTTTTCTTTTGTCAAGAAGTGTTCAATATTGGAAAAACATGAAATAAATTTTTAGAAAAACTTGACGTTCACCAAGTCCTTTTTGGTGAATGCCTTAGCAGATATTTAATTGAATACACACTTTACTTTAGTACGTTAATAAACTTAAACTTCCTATTAGCTAATGAAAACTCGCCGATTGGCGAGCCTTGGAAAGGCGAAGACAGAGGAGTAGTTACACTTTCGCGCTCATACATGCCACGTCCTCTCAAAAGCTTCTCTTTTGATCGTGCGATGTATCTCTGACGAAGCTCTCCATGTCCTGTGGCATTCGCCCGACTAGGACATCCTCGCAAAAGCTATCGCTTTTCCTTCGTGCGATGTGAATGCTATCGAAGCCTTCCTTGTCCTTTCCATCGTTCTTAATTCCTAAAATTGGAATTGTGTCGGATTATCTTCTGCACTGGCGATTTATAATTTCTTAACGTGGAACAAATGCCTAATTATTTTCATAGAATATGGTGGCTGTGCCATATTTATTTCATGAATGGAGATGAAAATATGAGTGATCAAGGAAGAAAGGAAAAAAATGAACCGTTTGGCGAAATAATGAAATCAATGAATCAATTTTTCCACGAGAAGCCTGTTAAGGGTTTTTTACAAACGATGGATGATTTTTTTAAAAACCCCTCCCCATTTCATTCATCATTTCATATTGATGTACATGAAACCGCAGGTGAGCATATTATTACTGCAGAACTTCCTGGGGTAAAGCGTGAACAAATTCAACTAGATGTGCTGGATAATTATATAACTATTACTATTAATTCAAATGAATTATTTACTGAAGAGGATGAAAATCAGAAATTCGTTAAACGGCGGCAATCTATGCATAGATCAAGTAGAACCATCCCTCTTCCGCAACCCATTAATGAAAGAAAAGTAAAAGCGACTTATCAGAATGGTCTTTTACAAATACGTATTCCGAAACAGGTAGGAAAAAAAATCATAATCGATGAAATCAAATAAAAAACAAGCAGCGATAAACTGCTTGTTTCTTTATTAGCTAACATTTAAAAGTCTGCTGAAAAATAGCATTAGAAAAATTAGTATTCGACAGATGTCCTTGCAATCCGAAGTTACTCTAATGATGTATCAAGCCAACGATTAAAATAACCTGAAGGAACACTGAAATAATCTTTTGTAAACCTTATGAACTCATTCGTATCTACTTCTTTGTATTGAAAATGATGATAATAGTCTGAAAGAAATTGCATGCTAACCTCTTTGACATCTTCTCCTTTCATTCTATATTTGTCCTTCATCATCTTCAATAATTCAACGGCAGGCTGACCATATATAAATCCAGTGTTCTTCATTTTATCTAACGGAATATTAGAATATTGTCTCCCTAGTGGAGGTTCTGACGATGCGATTCTTTCTATACGGCGATACGGAATACTAAAAGCATGTCTTTCGGTTTGATTTTTACCAGCATAAAAATACATCGAGGTTGCAAATTCAGTCATCCCTTCATCAACCCAAGCTTGATTATACTGATCATTTGCAACAACACCATAAAAATATTGATGGGCTATTTCATGTACAATTGCGTTTCGATAGAAATAAGTATCCTCAATATATGGGTTAATCGTGACAACTCCAGAGTATTCCATAAACAGACCATTATCTAGAATAATATCTAATTGTTTATGAGGGTACTTTCCTATGTTATCCTGATAAAACGACAATGCGTCTTTAGCAAGGGTCATTGTTTCTTTCAAATCTTTATGATGATCATTTTTAGAGAATAAACGAATTTTTACTCCGTCATTTGCTATCTCCTCATGAACATCCATGTCCCTTATGATCGCAACAAAAAAATCTCTAACTTTATTTATCTTTACTTTGCCTTCATTATTTTTAAGCTGTGGATCTTTCTCAGCAGATGAAATGAATGAATACCCCTTGGGTAGCTTGTATGCAATCTCAAAGTCGGAAAAGTCTGTATGATAGGTTTCAATTCCGTCGGAATATTCTTCCTTATTCCACTTTCCCTTTTGATAAGTTGCAAGCATTGGATACCATTGAGCCAAATAGTAATTATCCTTTTCCTTCGAAAAGCGAACACCTTCCTCTGGCACTGTAAATTCATAGTCGATTTTTACCTTAAATCTTTTTTTATCTTTCATTTCTGTAGGAAGATTAATTCTCAGCGTATCCCTTTCTAAACTATATTTAGCTTTTTCACCATTGATCTTGATTTCACCCATATTAATTTCAGAATAGCCCTTAACTGATTGAAAATGATGACCTTTTTTAAATACATTTGGAATAAAGTAAAAAATGAGTTCATCCCATTTTTGATCTGATAAATTTTTCACAAGTATATTCGCTTCAGTTTTAAAAACTCCATTTTTATCCATTTCAAATTGAATATCATATTTAGCTTTGCTGTAATTTTTAACGCCAACATCATTATCTTTTGTTACTACAACATATACACTTGCACTAATAAAAATAAGGAGCAATCCCATGAGAGCAAGCTTTTCTCCACTTGGCTTCCAAAAATTCCGCTTATTATTGTACTGTTTTCTAATTGGTTTTAATATTTGAATTTGTCCTGTCCTTATCCATGGGGTTCTTGAATAGTTTGATTGAAAGCGATTTTTCAAACCATTTGCCAGTAAACTAAATGAAATAGTTGTAAATAATAAAATAATTAATGGGACAACCAGTATATGAGTATTCCCGTAAATGTTTCCCCTTGCTTGTCCGACTAATCCTGATAGCTCCTTCGTAGTGGATAAAAATATAAGAGGATCAAATCTAACAATCGTTCCACCGACAAAAATATTCATTAATGCAAGCTGCCCCATAATCGTTATGACATACACAATTTCTAATATGAACATAACTAAAATCGTTTCCTTTAATTGAGGAAAAATATGCTTCCAAATTAACCTGTTCCTGCTAGCTCCAAGAATATTTGCTGCCTCAATATATACAGATTTATACAATTCATTCGTTTTCAATCTTACGGAGGAAACAATACTTGGAATACTAATTACAGAAGCAAGAATAATAAAATAGAAGACGAGAGTACTTGTTTCTAAAATACTATTAAAACTAATCGGTTTCATAAAAAAATATAATATTAGAAACAACGGAACATAACTCCAAGCATTCTCGAAGGCAATAACCCAGCTAGGCGTTTTTTTCCATGTTCCAATATATAATCCAAAAACCGTGCCAAATAGCATTTTTATACACGTTACTGCTAATGCAATCAACACAGTATAACGGATTCCGTACAATACCATCGTCAGTAAATCATAGCCCCATTTATCTGTTCCTAATGGATAGCTTTCATTTTCGAACGGTTCCAATGGTGGTGCTAGTACTTTTCCATTCGTATATTGAGTCTCTAGCAATTCTGTCAATGAATATGGAGCCAGAATCGGACCAAAAATGCTTAGAAAGATTAAAACAGATACAAAAAAGATTCCTAAATATAAAGAGTAATTAAGTTTATAAAGTTTATTCATAAATAAATCCTCGTTTAAAAAGATAGAATACGAGTCTGACAGATGTATACACAATGGCTGAAATTAGAAGCATCGAAAATAGCCCAATGGCTATTGGCTGTATCTCATTGCTCTGAAAAATAAATTTTGTTATTCCTGAAACATTCATTATGTATTCAATAATAAAGAGATTTCCAATTGCTAATGATATGACCTTAACTAGTTCTGCTTTAATAAAGGGCTCAACATTTTTATAAACATGTTGAAAATTAATATAATTTAAGCTCATTCCTTTCGCAACTGCAGTTTTAATATAATCTTCTCCACTTGTTTGATAATACTTAACAGTGACAAGCTTAAATAAATACAGTGTTGGTGCTATACTGACGAGAATCGTCGGAAACCAAAGATTTAATGCTCCTGCATCTGGCCGTAATGACATTATTCTTATTCCTGTCATCTTATAGATTTTAACAGCAAGTATCATAGACATGATGATGATAATAAAATCTGGAATTGCTGATAAAATATTCAATACGAAATTAAATACTTTTGTTAAATGAAAGCGACTAATAAAAATTCCAAAAAACAGGCTGATACCAACAGCTGCATTTACACCTAAGAGCATAATCTTTAAACTAGTAAAGAAGTTATCACCAATGTCTTCTTCGATTGCACGCCGCTGGGTCCCTAATTGATAAGTACCTAGACTCCCTTTACTAATTTCAGAAATAAAATCACCAAAAATCTCAGGTAATTTTTCAAAATTCCAATCTAAACTTTTCTCTACAGAATTAACTTCAATCATCATAGGTAATGCAGCAAGAGAAAGTATTAACAGGAAAATAATTACAATTTGTTGTATCGTTCGTAACACATGTTTTTCCTCCTCTGCTATTATTTCTATATTTTTTCATTCTTTTTTATTAATTGTCAATAAAATTTAGTTAATTCCTATAATTCTATATATATTTTTTTCCTCTATCACTCTAAATAAAACTCAATTGACCTACTCTATTTGATAGTCATATGTCTTGCAAGAACTATCACTAAAAGTAGGTCAAATTATGATTATGTTATTAGGGATTGTTCATCCATGTATACTCTCTTTCCTAGACTTTAATCATACCACCCAATCCCTTCACAAGTGACGAGACTTGATTAACTGCATTCATCATTTGCCCAGCAGTATTCATCATTTTATTAATATCAATTGAGCCATCCTGTGCTTTAAAGGAATTCATTATTGATTGAACGCCAGATGGCTGCTTTGGAACAAATGATTGTTTCGGATATGGATTCATGTATGGGTTGGACATGTAAGGATTTTGAGGTTGAGCCATTTGGTTCTGTTCTGGTTCCAAAGGATTTTGAAAAATACTCTGAGTGTAGTTGCTTGATGGCATTTGCATTTCTGTTTGATGCATATTAAATCCTGCATTTTGGTATTGATTATGCATCATATTTTGTGAAGGAGCATATGGATAAGTATCTGGGTGAAAAGTCTGATTTCCGAAAAATGGCTGCTGCTGGAGTTGGTGATTGTATGGTGCTATATTTGCAGGATAATAAGGGAATTGCTGTTGTCTCCAATAATTTTGGGAGATAAATCCTGTTTCATTGGTAAATGGATAATCCGGGTAAGAGTGATTAATATAAAAGTTTGGTACTCTACGACCGAACATTTGCTAACTTCCTCCTTTACTAACAGTAAAACTCATTAGAAAAACTTGGCGTTCGCCTAGTCCTTTTTAGCGAATGCTTGCCAAAAAATCAAATGATTATTTCTATATTTTATGAAAATAATGCCCATCATGTGAATGTCCTGAAAGCGCTTACTATTGATGTCTAACAATGAAGAATCATGTCGGAAGTCTTAATATTAAAAAAATAAAGATCACTACTTATTTTATGATAGGATATAAAAAAAGTAATTAGCTCTTATTTCTTTATTTTCGTCATTAAAATGTTTATAGAACTAGTGTTGGCTAATAAGCTTAACACAAATGGCGGGAATGACAATTATGAGGAGGGAAATAAAATGAATGTTCACGAACTAACAATGAAGTTTCTTCAAACTAGGAATTATAGTCCAGAAAATGTAAATGAATTGCTTGATTTTACGAAAAAGGCTTATATTCATGATGATATTTGTATTTCAGTCTATCGTAAGCTTGTTCGTGAACTCGAGGCACAGGGTGCAGAGCTTCCAGATTTCTCTTAAACTATTCCTCATAGAAAACTAGAATACAATTCAATAAAGAACCTATTATGAAGGGCTCTTCACCTCTTATTTTATTAAGATGGCGGAGAGCCCATTTCTTCATTCAATAATAACTGAAGCACTTGATTTAATACAAAATTAGATGAAGCCACTAAATTTTTAAATCTTGATCGACTTGTTTCCGGGAAAAAAGCTTGGACTGAAATCGTTTCAATATGTTCATTTGTAGATTCAATCTGCTGGGGATACAGGTTTTTCGGCCTTGTTGCTGTAATCCATTTAATTGCTTCATTCTTCCATTTGTCATTAAGTAACTTTACTTCGTCGGCAAAAGGTTTGACTTCTTCATAAAAATCTCCACTCTTTCCTGTTTCCCTTACCATTGAATACTTTTCTGTCATTTTATTAATACGCTCTAATAGCTGGCTTGTTAGTGCTATAAGCTCATTCTGCTTATCCATTATTTATCAGCTCCGAATAATTAGAAAAACTTGGCATTCGCCAAGTCCTTTTTGGCGAATGCCTTAGTTTTTCTTATGCGATCTTATTAGCAAATATTTAATTGATAACACACTTTACTTTAGTACGTTAATAAACTTAAACATTCCTATTAGCTAAAAAAGCAGCTTAATAAATTAAGCTACTATAATGACCCTATTTTATTGTAATTAAAACCCAAGTTCAAGCTTAATGCCTGTTGGATGATGATGAGTACCTTTTTTATCTAATTTTCCATTGAAATCATAAAGGTTAGCGGTTTTCGTTTCGAGTGAACGAATTTCCTCTGAGCAGTTCCTCATTTTTATCGCACATTCATCTTGCCATTTTTGACGGGCATTCGAAAAGTTTGATTCTATTGCACCCTCTAACTCCTCAAGCTGATCGTAAATTTCATTCAGCATATTTATCAATTCCTCTTTAGGCATTATTTTTTCATTCATTTTCTCGCCCTCCTTAAAATAAGCAATCTCAATTTTTTAAAAGTTTTTTTATCTGATGACTACTCTATTCGCCCTCACTAAATACTTTCCTTCACCACTGACAAAACTAGAAGTATTTCGCCAAAGAAAGTAGAATTTTTTAGTAATCAGTACTTCATTTCGACATACTCAAATAGCATGAAAGCAACTGCGATGCACACAATAATAAGTGGAGGTGAAGACGTATGAAAAGAACTGATAAACAAACTAAAGTTCAGCCAAAAAAACTAGAAGAATCAAAACCAGGGCATGGAGATAAAAAGTTAGAAGGTCCAAACCGACCTTCCACATAGAAAAGCGGGTGTCACTGCTAACAACTGTATGTACTGAACCGCCCCTCCTTTAGCTGCGGCTCATAGCCTCAATAATCAAGTTCGAGAGCCGATGATGTTCGCAGCTAGACAATTCTTAAGCTAAAAAAATATTCTTTTTTCGCTTCCAAAACGTTTGCTCTTTATTATTTAAGATTTTATTAATTCGCTTATATATATTGCCTTTTTCAATTGTCTTTGCTTTTTCAAATACCACTTCGTCATTTCAATTGGATGTTTTTGCTGTACATCTACCTTCAACCATTTTCTTCTCAATCGTTTATATTTCGACCAATCTTCAAAAAAAACCCTTTTATGATTAATCACCGGATAGGTACACCGTAAAAATGGAGTTGATCTGTTCGGCCTATTTTTAAAATAGTATTCATAATCGTATCTAGAGCCAGTATGTACTGTTTTGAGAGCAAATTCATAAAAAGCAGGATATAACTTCTTATCAAACAAAATATCTGCCAGCCTTTTCCCAAGTTCGATTCTTTTTGAAAGAGATTTAAAACCATTCACACTTGTACCATATAACTTCCCTTCACATGTTGGAAAAATAACCGAGCTAAAATGAAACCAATCCTGAAGAAAAAAAATTGGAGATTGAAATACACGTTTTTTATAAACTGGATTTTTAATAACAGGTTTTTGAATGATGTTTTGTTCATTGATAATTTGCGATATTAACAGCCTTTTATAATTTCTTTCTTCCCAAAAAACCACCCATTCGCTCTCCATAAATTTGGAAACATGAAAAAATCTTAATAAATGAAACATTGGTCGATTTATTTTCGTCGAATATTGATAGAGAAGCAATTGAGGAAAAGCATCCTGGAAAATAAGCCAATTTGCTCGTTCATAAGTTAAAAATAACTTTTTCCTAACCTGCTCCTTTATTATTTTGGGAAACCAATTTCCTTCAAGATCGCACATATTCCAGCCAGCATTTCGAGATACCATACTTGCTAGAAATGACCACAGCACTTCTGGATGGAGATGATAAAAATGAAAATAGGCATCCGTTCTTGAAATATTATCAGCATTATTTTTTATTGTTTGATCATGTATCTGCTGAATTAATTCGATTTCATCAATATTTAGTTGGTTTAATGACTTTTTTTTATGGAAATGTTTCATTAGTTTTCCTCCGAAAAAAGCATATTGCTTAACATTTGCAAATCGGTGCTTTTTATTCAACCAAAAATTAGCGAGATTTGTTATGATAAGTAATAGCTTGTGAGGTGATCAATAATGAAATTCCATTATCCTAACGGCAAGAAATATGTACCGAAAAAAGAGGAATCGATAGGGATTAAAAAAGAAAAAAAATGGTCTTACGGTAATCGCGGTATGACTTTGGAGGAAGATATTAACGA
Source organism: Cytobacillus dafuensis (assembly GCF_007995155.1). Classification (NCBI taxonomy): domain Bacteria; kingdom Bacillati; phylum Bacillota; class Bacilli; order Caryophanales; family Bacillaceae; genus Cytobacillus; species Cytobacillus dafuensis. Next base: position 3,112,624 of record NZ_CP042593.1, read on the forward strand.
AACAAATGAGTATTATTTAAAAAATGGAATTGCTTCTATTCATAAAAAGCCAACACCTGTTCAAATCGTTCAAGTAGATTATCCAAAAAGAAGTGCTGCTGTCATTAAAGAAGCATACTTTAAGCAGGCATCAACAACCGATTATAATGGTGTTTATAAAGGGAGATACATTGATTTTGAAGCGAAAGAGACACAAAACCCAACATCATTTCCTTTACAAAACTTTCATGAACACCAAGTGAAACATATGGAAAATATTATTCAGCAAAAAGGAATCTGCTTCGTCCTTTTACGATTTTCTATTACTGAAGAAATTTTCCTTCTTGAAGCCATTCACTTACTCACTTTTTGGAAGAGAATGAAAGATGGAGGAAGAAAGTCAATAACCAAGGAAGAAATAGAGATTAATGGTCATCCAATTTCGCTTGGATACAACCCAAGAATTGACTATATTAAAAAAATCGATTATCTTTATAACCTTAGATGAATTACGGAGGCGCCTTCGAAACAATCAAATTTCAGATTGTTCCTTTGGTGATTATTCGAAGTATATTTCCTAATAGCAAAAACAACTCTTCTTATCATCAGAAAGGATGAACATATATGTCAGAAAAATACCAATCAAGAGAGGAGCGCCGAAAACAGCAAACTCCAAATCCAAATAAAAAGAAAAAAAAGCAGGCAAAAGGGATATTTAAACGTATCTTTTTAACATTAATAGCCCTTGGCATCGCGGGTATGCTGCTTGGTGCTGGCGCATTTGCCTACATGGTTAAGGATGCACCAAAACTTGATGAAAAACAATTACGGGATCCGATCCCATCCAAAATATTAGATAAAGATGGCAATGTCATTACAGAAGTTGGATCAGAAAACCGAGAATATGTTGAATATGAAGATATCCCCAAATTGGTGGAGGACGCATTTCTAGCCACTGAGGATGTTCGTTTTTATCAACATAACGGGATGGATTTGAGGCGTCTTGCCGGTGCTGTATTAGCAAATATTACTGATGGTTTTGGTTCACAAGGAGCTAGTACGATTACTCAGCAAGTCGTGAAAAATTCCTTCCTAAATAATGAAAAAACATTAAGCAGGAAGGCTCAAGAAGCTTGGCTTTCCTTTCAGCTTGAACGTAAATATACAAAGCAAGAAATTTTCGAGATGTATGTGAATAAAATTTGGATGTCAGAAGGTAGTCATGGGGTATTGACAGCTTCTCATATTTATTTCGGTAAAGACCTCGACGAACTCGAGTTGCATGAAGCTGCTTTACTAGCAGGAATGCCGCAAAGTCCCGAAAATTATAATCCTTTCAAGCATCCTGATAAAGCAGAAAAAAGACGTAATATTGTTCTTTCTTTAATGAATCAGCATGGTTTCATCACAAAAGAAGAAATGGAAGCTGCTCAAAAAATTCCAGTTGAATCAAGTCTTGTTAAGGAAGAAGATCGCAAGCACAATGACTCACCTTATGATTCATTTGTTGATGTTGTCATTGATGAGATGGAACAAAAATATCCTGATTTGAACGTTTCTTCAGATGGTTTAACCATTCATACTACATTAGATACGAATGCACAGGATTATGTTGAGAAAATGCTTAATTCAAATGAAATTGTTCAATTTCCTGATGATAAATTTCAAGCAGGTATTACCCTATTGGATACAAAAACAGGTGAAATTAGGGCAATAGGCGGAGGTAGAAACCTTGAAGTAAAAAGAGGATTTAACTACGCAACGGATTTAAGAAGACAAGCTGGTTCGACCTTTAAACCAATACTCGATTATGGTCCTGCCATTGAATATTTAAATTGGGGCACGTATCATGTTCTTAACGATGAACCATACACTTATTCAGATGGTACGAAAATCAATAACTGGGATCACAAGCATATGGGGCCGATGTCAATGCGTGAGGCATTAGCACGTTCACGAAACATCCCTGCTCTAAAAACTTTACAAGAGGTTGGCCCAGATAAAGCGAAGGAATTTGCGAATAATTTGGGCTTTGAGCTAGACGAGGTAAACGAATCCTATGCAATTGGTGCCAATTTAGTATCACCACTTCAAATGGCAGGTGCCTACAGTGCCTTTGGAAATAACGGCCTATACAATGAGCCTCATGCCATTAAAGAAATTGAAATGCGAGACGGAACAAAAATTGATGTCACTCCTGAAACAAAACCTGTTATGAAGGACTCTACAGCTTTCATGATTACAGATATGCTAAAAAGTGGTGTAAAGGATTCTTACGGTACAGGAAAAGCGGCAAATGTTCCAAACCTACATGTCGTTGGAAAAACAGGAACGACCAACTATAGTGCTGATCAAATTCAAAAATGGAATATTCCAAATGGTGCGTTACCTGATGCATGGTTTGCTGGCTATACAACAAACTACACAGCAGCAGTTTGGACTGGATATAAAGATATGGAAAACTCTATAGCAGCAGGCCATGACCAAAGAATTGCACAATTGTTATTTAAAAATTTAATGGAGCATGTATCACAAGGAATTGATACACCTGACTTCCCTGTTCCAAATAGTGTGGAAAAAGTAGCTATTGAAAAGGGAACATCAAAGCTAGCAAGTGAATTTACACCTAAAGATCAGATCGTTTATGAATATGCTGTTAAAGGTCATGCACCAACCGAAATTTCTGATAAATACGATAAGCTTGATTCTCCTTCAGACTTAAGTGCAGCATATGACAAAGAAGCAAATGAAATTGTATTGAATTGGAAGTATCCAGATGAAGTAGATGATGTACAATTTGAGGTATCAGTATCTCTAGATGAGGGCGCAGACCAGCCATTACAAGTGGTTTCTGAAAAAGGAATAAGAGTGGCTAACCCTGTTCCAGGAGGTATTTATCAATTCAAGGTCGTAGCAATTCGAGATGATCAAAGAAGTGATTCTGCAGTTGTAAAAGTCGAAATTCCAGCTCCTGAGATCAGTGATGATCAAGATGATACGGGTGAAGGTGGAATAGATAATGGCCAAGGCAACGAAAACGGAAATCCTGAAGATGATGGATCAGGTCAAGGAAATGGAAATGGAAATGGAAGCGATAATGGACAGGGTAACGGCACTGACCAAGGTGGTGGCGGCGGTCTAGGTGAAAGTGGTAATCCGTCAGACCCTGGACAGACGAATCCTCCTTCAGGACCTACCTCTCCTGGCTCAGGCTTTCAATGAAATTAATAGCGCAATCGCCTTTGGATCAATCAACTGGACATGCTTAAATGTTTTTCATTATTAATAGAAAAAAGCGTCTCTTAGCTTAGTGCTGAGACGCTTTTTTTAATGCTATTTGCTTAACGTAAAGCTTTTCCATTTCAATCATTAGTTCAGATAATTGAATAAATGAATGATAAAGGGTCGGTCTATGCAAAATAAATTCTAATCTTTCTACCATATTTACAGGCTTAATAATTAAAGACTTTGCATTTTTATAATTTGTAAGAGAAACGGGCAAACCGTTTCCCCAATAAACAAACTCTAGAAAAAGACAAATACCTTTTTTCATCGGAGCAGTTACTTGAGTACGCTCCCTTTTTGCAAATACCTTTTTTAAAAACTCTTTTTCTGAATTCCATTCATTTAAAAGAATAGGAATGCACTCTTCCCGCAATTCCCACGGCCTTTTTGCATTAATTCCTAAATAATAGGCAGCCTCATATAGAAATGGCATAGAGGGAAGTATATGAGTCAATGCATGCTCATCAATTGTGAATGAATCATTCTTAGTAAAGAGGTGTGGATCCATAAGCTCTTCGGGGATTGAAAGAGTTATTTTAGTACTCATTTCTTACTCTTCCCTTTCATCCGCTTTTTCCCTTCTCTGCATACTTCTAATAGAGGACAAACATCACATTGAGGATTCTGTGCTTTACAATGGTATCGACCAAAAAAAATCATTCGATGGTGAGTAATATGCCATTCTTCTATTGGAATCTTTTTCATTAAGGATTTCTCCACTTCCAATACGGAATCCTTCCACTTGCAAAATGCTAATCTCTTGCTAACTCGTTCAACATGGGTATCAACAGCAATTGCTGGGACACCGAAGGCAACTGAGACAACTACATTTGCAGTTTTTCTTCCGACACCCGGCAACTTTGTTAATTCGTCCCGATCCTGAGGGATAATACCATTGTATTCCTCTAATAATAGACTGCATAATTTTTGAATATTTTTGGCTTTATTACGATATAATCCTATTGAACGAATATCATCCTGTAATTCTTCAAGAGAAACCTTTAGGTAGTCTGATGGTGTTTTGTATTTTTGAAATAAATCTTTTGTTACTTTATTAACTAATACATCTGTGCATTGAGCCGATAAAGCAACTGCAATGACAAGTTCAAAAGGATTGGAATGATTTAATTCGCAATGGGCATCTGGAAACATTTCTCCCATTTTATCAAGACAAAACCTTATTTGATTCTTATTTAACAATGATCTCACCACTTAATTTTGTTTTAACAAAAATATAGTCGCTTTAATAACAGAAAGTATATGCAATAACTTTTATTTATTGTTCCAACCAATTATAAAAGGGTATTGATTTTGTTGTTTGTGCCGAGCCTTCATTGGCTTTATATCGATTCTGTGATTGATTTTGTCTAAACTTTTTACCATAACTTTTAGCTTGTTCGATTGTTTTGATTCCATTCTTCTTCCACTCAAACAAAATTCTATCAATATAACGAAAATTTAGCTTACCTGAAATCACAGCTTCTCTAAGTGCAGCTTTTATTATGTGAGGATCATGATGATCATCATCCATCCACAATGCAAGTGTCTCACATTCAAATGGAGACAATGGCCGACCAAATTCCTGTTCAAAGCATGTATATAAATCTGTTTCGTTTTGCTGATTTATGACTGCAGCTTCTTGTTTACTCTTTAAAAGAAAATGATCAAATAGTTTTTCAAATAGAGGTTCGATATTGTACTTTTCATATCGGATTCCTTCGGCTGAATAACTGTCTTTAATTTCTATATAACCTTTTTGAATTAATTTTCTAAGTATTTCAGTACACTCTGATACAGAAATAGTCATACGTGAAGATAATTCAATTGGGGTAGGAAATTCATTTCCTTTTTCGATAAAAGAAATGACGTGCAATATTAAAACTAGTTCATGCTCATAGAGATTCATTTCTTTATAGTGATTTAATAAAGCTCCAGGTATCGTTACATTTCCTTCCTGGAGCCACTTTAATATACTTGTTTTAGACATCCCTGACACCTCTTTATCAGTATAGCATGAACTGCTCCTATCTAGTAAGAAGAATAAAAGGTAACTTTTCCATACTAAAAAACTCGACAGAAAGTATAACAAAAAGAGCTCACCTATAAATACTTACTATTAGAAAAACTTAGCGTTCACCAAGTCCTTTTTGGCGAATGCCTTAGTTTTTCTAATGCGATCTTATTAGCAGTTAAATTAATTGAACACACACTTTACTTTAGTACGTTAAAAAACTTAAACTTTCCTATTAGCTAAAAAAAGAAAACCGGCAGATTTACCGATTTTCTTTCACATTACTTCTCATTTAAGCTTCATAATTTTACAATTCAAATATTAAAATTATGGGTATAATCGATTTAATAATCGTGGGAATGGGATGGATTCACGAACATGTTCCACTCCACTAATCCATGCTACAGTTCTTTCAAGGCCAAGACCAAATCCTGAATGAGGAACAGAACCATATTTACGCAACTCTAAATACCATCCATACGCATCTAAATCAAGGTTATGCTCTTCCAAACGCTGCTTAAGAAGATCATAATCATGAATACGCTCTGAACCACCAATAATCTCTCCATAGCCCTCTGGAGCAATTAAGTCAGCACATAGGACTACATCTTCTCGGTTTGGATCTGGCTGCATGTAAAATGGTTTTAATGACGTTGGATAATGAGTGATGAATACTGGCTTATCATAGCTCTCAGCAATTGCTGTTTCATGCGGAGCACCAAAATCATCTCCCCATTTAATATCATTAAACCCTTTTTCATGTAAAAATTTAATCGCTTCATCATACGTAATGCGTGGAAAAGGTGCCTTCACCTGTTCTAGCTTAGATGTGTCACGACCTAATGTTTTTAACTCTAAGCTACAATTTTCTAATACAGATTGAACTACATGAGAAACATATTCCTCCTGCACCTTTAAGCTATCCTCGTGTTCATAAAAAGCCATTTCAGGTTCAATCATCCAGAACTCAATTAAATGGCGACGAGTTTTTGATTTTTCCGCTCTAAATGTAGGACCAAATGAGAAAACCTTTCCAAGAGCCATGGCAGCTGCTTCCATATATAATTGACCGCTTTGAGATAGATATGCATCTTCATCGAAATATTTCGTATGAAATAATTCAGATGTTCCCTCTGGTGCACTTCCAGTCAATATCGGAGGATCGATCTTTGCAAAGCCTTGTTTATTATAAAATTCATATGTAGCTCTAATGATTTCGTTTCGAATTTTCATAACGGCATGTTGGCGACGAGAGCGAAGCCATAAATGACGGTTATCCATTAAAAATTCAGTTCCATGCTCCTTTGGTGTAATTGGATAATCAACAGCAGCATGAATCACTTCAATACCTGTTACAAGCAATTCGAAACCGAATGGAGAACGTTCATCCTTTTGGATTTTTCCTGTAACATAAAGGGATGATTCTTGCGTCACTGACTTTGCCGCTTGAAATACTTCCTCTGGTACTTCACTTTTGACAATAACACCTTGAATAAATCCTGTTCCATCACGAAGTTGAAGGAAAGCAATTTTTCCGCTAGAGCGCTTATTCGCAACCCATGCTCCAATTTTTACTTCTTGTTCAACATATTTGTATACTTCAGATATTGTCGTTTTAATCACTAATGTTCCCTCCAAAAACTAGCAAATCTCATGTAATGTATCCAATATATTATACCTTTCAGCTAAGGGACAAGCAACAAAGAAAAGAAGAAACGCATTGAAAGAACATAATTAAAGCAGCAGCCGATTTCTTCGGCTGCCACTTTTTATTTCATATTTTTTTCGACAAATTGATGAATTCGATCTACTGCTTTTTCTAATAATTCTAAAGATGTTGCATACGACAAACGAATGTTATTCGGTGCACCAAAGCCAGAGCCAGGGATAACCGCAACCATTGCGTCTTCAAGCAAAGCTTTTGAAAAATCATCAACATTTTGGAATCCTGTCAATTCGGCGGCAACTTTTACATTCGGGAATAAATAAAAAGCTCCTTGAGGCTTTATACATGAAAAACCAGGAATCGCAATTAACTTTTCGTAGATAATGTTTAATCGATTTTCAAACGCTTCTTGCATGTCTTTAAGCATTTTTTGTGAACCTGAATAAGCAGCAATTGCTCCATATTGAGCAGTTGTAGTTGGATTTGATGTGCTATGACTAGCAAGGTTTGTCATTGCTTGAATAAGATCTTTATTTCCTGCTGCGTATCCAATTCTCCAACCAGTCATGGAATGAGATTTAGAAACACCATTTATGATAATTGTTTGCTCTTTTAATTCCGGGGAAATCTCAGCAATAGATACATGCTTAAACTCACCATAAACTAGCTTTTCATAAATTTCATCAGACACAATTAATATATTATGATTTAAACAAACCTCACCTAATGCCCTTAATTCTTCTTCTGAATAAAGCATTCCTGTTGGATTACTAGGTGAATTGATTATTACAGCCTTTGTTTTATCCGTTATCGCAGACATTAACTGTTCAGGGGTAATTTTATACTCATTCTCCTCTTTACCCTCTATATAAACGGGAATGCCATCAGCTAATTTTACTTGTTCAGGATAGCTTACCCAATATGGTGTTGGGATAATTACTTCATCCCCTTCATCAAGAAGTGCCTGAAATAATGTATACAGTGCATGCTTCGCACCACTTGCTACAATAATTTGACTTGGATCATAATCAATTCCTTGATCATCTTTAAACTTTTTAACAATTTCTTTTTTTAAAGCTGGAAGACCTGCAGAAGGTGTATATTTCGTATGACCTTCATTCATTGATTGAACAGCTGCATCGATTATATGCTGAGGGGTATTAAAATCGGGTTCACCTGCTCCTAAACCTATTACATCATAGCCCTGCTCCTTTAATTCTTTTGCTTTCGCGGTAATTGCAAGTGTTGAAGATGGTGTTAATGCTTTTACTCTTTGTGCAAGATGAATCTTCATACTGAAATTCCTCCACTTTTCTTATAAGTTCTCAATATTCTTGCGCCATTTCCCTGTTTCAAAATCAACATAATAATAATTTATTAAATCTCCCTCAGTACGGTAGTATATTTCCCATAGAGGGATATTGTTTTCTATCCCAAGTCGAATGGATATGATTTCTTTCGGATTTTTTTCTTCTTTTAGTTTGTTTAATGCTTCTTGTTTCGTAACTCCATCTTTCACATTTCGGACAATAATTCTTCCTTCGTTTTCAGGTATCCAAACATAGAGGGCTGTCCCATTTTTGTCCTTGCCTTTTAATACATAATAAGTTTCTTGGCCGTTATATAATTGAAAGTCATCTACTTCTTTCAGCCTGGTTTCTTTCAATGCAATCTCAATTGCTTTCTTTTCGGCCGCTTTAACTGGTTCAACAGCTTTTAAATACACGAAAATCCCAGATCCTAAACCAACTGCAAGTATAATTAAGAATATAATAATTATTTTTTTCACATTTGTCACTCTTCTTATGTACGATAAATTGAAAAAACCGCTTTATTTTGATCTTCCTTATCAAGTGCTAAACCAAACATTAAATCTTTTTCTTTTAATGTTCTGTTTAATACATCAACAACCTTATAGAGGTCTGGGCTAAGTTGAATTTTCACTGTTGATATAACCTCAATTTTGCTTTCCATACTGGAATTCCTCCTCAAGTACAACAATATTTGTAACTCATACACAATTAACACATCGTACAAACTATATGTACGTAACATTTTAAACCTTAATCTTTAGTATAACAGCTCTAAGTAAAGCCTTGAATAAAAAAACTAATATTTTTTCTAATCCACTTTCGTTATTTAGCTGCGCTTAATTAAGCGCAGCCCTTTTACTTTTTTCAATTAGTTCATCGATTTTTTTATGGTATCAATCATACCGTCAATTTTACTTTTAATTATTGGGATTTTAGGAATAGACTCTAAAAATGCTTTCCCATAATGAGTCGTAATAATTCTTCGATCAAAAATAAAAATAAATCCTTTATCACTTCTGGTTCTAATCAATCTGCCAAATCCCTGTTTAAAGCGAATAATCGCATCTGGCAAGGAATAATCTGAAAATGCATTTCCGCCACTTTGTTTAATTTGATCACATTTTGCTTCTGTGTAAGGATCATCGGGAGGTGAAAAAGGTAATCTTATTATTATTAAGCATGACAAATCTTCACCAGGGATGTCTACCCCCTCCCAAAAACTGTTTGTACCTAATAAGATGGCCTTATCAAATTTTTGAAAATTCCTTGTTAATCTTGAGCGGCTCCCACTGGAAACACCTTGTGCAATAATAGCATAATCATCAAGAAAACCTGACTCTTTAATGAGTTCGTATGTTTTTCTTAACATTTCGTGGGAAGTAAATAAAATGAGCATCCTACCTTTAGTCGCTTCTGCAATTGAAATAATATGTTCGCTAATGGCCGTAACATACTCCTCTATTGGAACCGCATTAACCTCTGGTAAGTCCTCTGGAATAAACAGCTTTATTTGTTCTTCATAATCAAAAGGTGATGGAATTTGTTCTACAGAACAATCAATCGGCTTTAATCCTAGCTCGTTTAAAATATAATGAAAGGAATTTTTCACCGACAAAGTAGCCGATGTAATAATGACTGATTCCTTCTTTTCAAAGAAATCCTGCTTTAGAATATCACCAACCTCAATAGGCTGTGCATAAATAGTCGTTGCATTTTGCATAGATCTTATATCTAATTCGATCCATATTACATAATCTTTGGAAGGATGTAATATGGCTTTTTTTATTACTAGCATGATTTCTTCTAGTTCTATACATAATGTAACAAGCTCTTCCATAAACGATTTTTCACGTGCAGATAAATGATCCTTGATCGAGCTAATAAAATCTAATCTATTATTTAGTTCAGTATAAAAATCCTTTAATAGAAATAGAAAACGCTCTGCACTAGCTTCTACTGCCTTCCATTCCTTACTTGCTTCATCAGCTGAAATACGGCAATTTATCCGATTATATCCCTTTCTAGACCTAGTTTTCTTTTTCGTAAACACCCCAATTATTTTAAACAGCTCATCCATTTCGAAAAGTAGTTCATTCATCATTTGATTTAATTCAAAGGAATGTATTAACTTATAATCGCTTATTTCTTCTTTTTCTATAATTTGCTCAAGCTTATATAACAATTGTTTTTGTTCCAAATGACCAATGCGACCAAGCAAGAAACGTGTATGTAAATAATCTAATGTAGATCCAAAATGCTTGCCTGAAGCCTTGACAAAATGATGACCTTCATCAATTACAACATGGCTATATTCAGGCAGTATTTTATTATCTGCTACTAAATCCGATAATAGCAAGGCGTGATTCGTGATAATGATATCAGATTTTAAAGCTGCTTTTCTCGCTCGGTAATAGAAATCTCGAGATAACCATGATTTATTTTGAAGGAAAATGGCTTCATCATTTTTAATTTTATTCCAATAAATCATACCTCCACTTGATAGATTTAACTCATCGATGTCGCCAGTATTCGTTTCAGTCAACCATACAAGAATTTGCATCTTCGTTAAAACCGTATCGTAATTGTCATCCTTATCTTTTAATGTTTGTTCAAATTTAGCCAAACTCAAATAATGATTTCTTCCTTTTAGCAGTACAGCTTTTAGCGGGAAAGGAAGCATTTTTTGCAATTTAGGAATATCATTTGAAAGGAGCTGAGCTTGCAGATTGGTCGTATATGTACTAACAATAACTGGTTGTCCAATTTCTTTTCCAAAAATAACTGCAGGGATCAAGTAAGCTAATGATTTACCTACTCCAGTACCAGCTTCAATGATGGCATGCTTTTTTTGTGTTAAGGCTCCATAAACAGAATCCATCATTGAAAATTGACCTGATCGAATTTCATAGGCAGGAAATGCTTTTTTGAAAAGCTCTATCTTCTGCGATTGCTGAGTAGGGAATTCGATCTCTTCATGATTTTTGTAATCAATTTGATCTAGAGTCCTTTTTAAAGCAATTCCATGATGAATATCGAGATCATCCTGTAAATATTCAATCGAAGATTCCTTTTGAATAATGATATTATCGAGAAGTAAATCTAAATCACTTTTTAATGAACCAGAGAGCTTATGAATTTGTTTAGTTGTATTTAATGGTAATTTTTCAAGTCGGACTAAAAGACGCAATAATAATTCCGCAGTCACATAAGCGTCACTGTCTGCCTGGTGCGGACGCTCATGATTTAGCCCTTCTCTTTGAGCTAATTCTGACAATTGAAAGCTATCTGCGGTTGGCATTAAAATTCTTGAAAGCTCTACTGTATCTAATACAGGACCATAAAAGCCATTATATCCAGCCTCAATTAGCTCTTCCTGTAAAAAAGAAAGGTCAAAAAGAACATTATGGGCGACAAAATAAGCATCTTCTAATAGGGTATGCACTTTAGGAGCAATTTCAGAAAAAACGGGAGCATCATGCACTATTTCATCATCTAACCCCGTTAATTCTTCAATAAATGGAGGAATCGGTTTTCCAGGGTTTATAAAAGAGGAGTATTCTTCAATTATTTTTCCGTTTTTGATCACAACAGCAGCAAATTGTATTATTTTATCACCCTTTTTCGGTGAATTTCCTGTTGTTTCCAAATCAATCACAACAAATTTATTACCCATACTTCACACCTCTAACATTCAGTCATTCAAACGGTATCATAAAAACGGAAAAAGAAAAAGTAAAAACCTCCTTCTTATATTTTTAGCAATTTTTTGGAAATATATAGCTTCTCTAAAAGAGTATGTATATCAGCTATTCTTTTTTACTAAAAAGGCCGACGCGGTACATCGGTCAGCCTTTTTTAGTTAATTCATTTTATTGCAAAATGATAATATAATTCTAAATAATTGTTCTTTCAGGCTCTTTATTAATCATTTCCTTAATTTTATTATGATTGTCCATAATGGCGACTTTGGGTTCATGTGTTAATACTTTTTCTTCTGAAACTAAGGCATAGGATATGATAATAACGATATCCCCTTCCTGAACAAGTCTTGCTGCAGCTCCATTAACACAGATAACACCGCTTCCTCTTTTCCCAGGAATAATATATGTTTCAAATCTAGCTCCATTGTTATTATTTACAATTTGCACCTTTTCATTTGCTACCATCCCGACTGCATCGAGAATATCGGTATCAATTGTAATGCTGCCAACATAATTTAAATTTGCTTCTGTTACAACAGCTCTGTGAATTTTGCCGTTCATCATGGTGCGATACATGATGCTTCCCCCTAAAATAAATTTATTTTCATTGAATATTCAATACTAAATTATCTATTAAACGAACTTTTGAAAATTTAACTGCTAAGGCAATTATTATTTTGCCTTCTAATTGGGTTAATTCTAAAAGTTTTGGATAGGAATATATTTCAATATAGTCAATATTGCCGTTTGTTTTATCTAAAATCATTTCCCTTATATAAGAGATAACAATATTAGGATTTTTTTCTCCATTTTCAATGAGGGCTTTTGCACCTTGCAGACTTTCAAAAAGTACTGGTGCTTGATCCCTTTCAATGGTAAGCAAATTTACATTTCTTGAACTTTTGGCAAGTCCATCTGATTCCCTTACGATTTCAATTGGAATAATTTCAATTGGAATGTGAAAATCATTTACAAGGCCTTCAACAATAGCAATTTGTTGAGCATCCTTCATACCAAAGAAAGCTTTTGTTGGCTGAACAATGTTAAAAAGTTTTGTAAGTACCGTTGCAACGCCATCAAAATGTCCAGGGCGGGATCTCCCACATAATACATCTGTTCTGGCATTTACTTTCACTGTTACTGTCAAAGGCTCGGGATATATTTCCTCAACTGATGGGTAAAAAATATAGTCTACACCATTGTTTTCAGCAAGCTTATGATCACGTTCAAAATCTCTAGGATAAGAGCTTAAGTCCTCATTCGGTCCAAATTGGAGGGGATTTACAAAAATACTTAAAACAACAATGTCCGTTTCCCCTCTAGCCTTTTTAATTAGGGATAAATGACCTTCATGCAAAAAACCCATCGTTGGTACAAATCCAACCGATTTTCCAATCTTTTTATCTTTTAATATGGTTTCTTGCATTTCATCTATTGTAGTAATTACTTTCATTTTTTTCCTCCATATAGGCTTATTAGCTCTGATTCTTTCATAGTAAAGCTATGCTGATCTTCAGGAAATTTCCCTAGCTTTACATCTGTCAAATAGTTATTAAATCCCCGTAGAGCCATTTCATTCATATTTTCATACTGTTTAACAAACTTTGGAACTCTTTCGACGCCATATGAGAGTAGATCATGATAGACAAGAACTTGTCCATCTGTATAAACACCAGCACCAATTCCAATTGTCGGGATTGAAATAGAATCTGTTACAGCTCTTGCTAATTGCTTTGGTACACATTCTAAAACGAGTGCAAAAGCGCCTGCTTGTTCACATTTTTTTGCATCTTCCATTAATTTTTGAGCAGCCTCTGCATCTTTCCCTTGAACTTTATATCCCCCGAGAACAGTGACAGATTGTGGTGTAAGACCGAGATGAGAAACCACTGGGATACCTGCATTTGTCAACGCACTAATGTTGGCAATAATAATATCATCTGCTCCTTCAACCTTCACAGCATGTGCACCTGTTTCTTGAATAAGCCTCGCTCCATTCAAAAGCGTATCACGAACAGATAAGTGATAGCTCATAAATGGCATGTCGACAACTATAAAAGTATCTGCAGCACCTCTTTTAACAGCCTTTCCGTGGTGAACCATGTCGTCCATTGTAACAGGGATCGTCGACTCATATCCTAATACGACCATTCCTAATGAATCACCGACCAGAATCATGTCTACACCAGACTTTTCAGCGAGCTTCGCTCCAGGGTAGTCATATGCGGTCAGCATGACGATCTTTTCCCCATTCTCTTTCATTTTCAAAAAATCGGTCGTTTGCTTCATCCATAATCCTCCTTTATTAAGGAAGAGGGTGATAACAAAAATAAAAATCCTTCTGAAAGCAGAAGGATTCCGAATTTAGTCATTATTATGTCTCATCCCTCTGTCCCGGTCCATTTGTGGATCTAGGCAGAAATCTTTATTTTTTTGGCGTATTTCTTCATGAATATTGCATCAAAAAATCTTATTTACACAGCAATATTATAAAAAATCACCTTTTTAAAAAATCGGTGCAGTTCAGCTGATGATACTGCCCATTTGAAAAGCGCATGCGCTAGACAAATTAAGTATAACAAATCGGTGATTAAACTGGCTACAAAAAATTTCAATTATCGCAGATTAACGGGCAGTAAGACCCCCACTTCAATGAATCGAGTAAAACAATGAAGAGTAAGTGGAGGATCAACTGCCCGTAAAGGCCCGATAAGTTCAACTAACAATCAGTGGGGGATGAGGAAACCCCCCACTGATTGAAGTTTCACTTTATAGTTCAATATCTGCAGAATAGATATGATGTACTTTTCCTGAATCATCCTCAACTTTTAGGACGCCATCTTCAGTTATCCCGAGTGCCTTCCCATGGATACTACCTGTAATCGTCCGCGCTGTAATGTATTTCCCAATGCTGATTGCGTAGCTCTCCCAAAGCAGCTTGATCGGATAAAATCCTTTCTCAAGATATAGAAAATATAATTGCTCTAGTTTTTGAAGAATCAATTTGATAAGATCTGCTCTTTGGAGTTTTTTATCACACTCAATTGAAAGTGAAGTTGCAATTGCTTGTAAGTCCTCAGGGTAATCTTCTACCTTCTGATTGACGTTAATCCCAATTCCGATAATAATTGAGGTAATCCGATCTGCATCAGCCTGAAGCTCTGTTAAAATCCCGGTTACCTTTTTTCCGTTTATCAAAATATCATTTGGCCATTTTATTTGAGGCGATAGTCCTGTAAAATCCTCTATAGCCTGAACAACTGCGACGGCAGTAATTAAGGTAAGCTGCGGGGCTTTCGGTGGAGGAATATTTGGACGTAAAATGACGCTCATCCAAATCCCTGTATATTTTGGTGAGTGCCATCTGCGATCCATTCGTCCTCTTCCTAAAAGCTGCTCCTCTGCAATGATGATCGTTCCCTCAGGAGCATCTTCATTTGCTAGGCGATGAGCAATTTTTTGTGTTGAATCCACAGTTTCCTCATAATGAATATCCCTGCCTAAAACCCTTGTCGATAGCCCAAGTCTTACTTCATCTGCTGTAACACGTTCAGGAACCTTTATAATTTTATACCCTTTTCTCCTAACAGCTTCTAGCTCAAAGCCATCCTTACGCAATTCTTCTATATGCTTCCAGACAGCTGTTCTTGAGCAGCCAATAATATCAGCTAAATGCTGTCCAGATAAATATTCAGCCTCATTATTTGTAAATGCATCTAGGAGCTTCTTTCTTAATTCAGATTGCACTCTAACAGCCACTCCTTTATTGAATCTTTTCGATTGCTAACCTGCTTGTATAATACGGCTTTTTCGGCAGCTTCCAATTTTTCTTTAATCCATGGTCCAGGAGTCCTATGATACCATTCTTGTAAATCAGTTCCCGAAACCTGAAGCTCACTGCGCTGTTTAATAGGCAGTAAATCATACTGAGCCTTTAAGCGATTAACATTTAGATCTACGCTTTGATTATGCAAAACATTATTAATTCTTTCAGTACTGCAAATGTACTCTTCTCCAGCTTCAAACAAGTATTCTTTTATCCAATCATTGTCCACTCTATACTTTAGCCATTTTAATAATTGGCGTATTTTTTTTGTTTTTTTCACAGACAGCTTCCATTGCTTCAAAAATTCTTCTGCCTCAAAGTCTTCAATTTCAAATTTTATTAGGAGCAACGCCCACATTTCGTCAACAGTAAGCTGGATGCAATCATATTGACCGATTTCTCGTAAGCCTTCCACCCTGTGCTTCATGTCTGGCAAATATTTATAAAGCTCAGTTTCACCTAGTGCTTTAAGTGCATTAATTCGATTTTTTCCAGCTAATAATTTTTCAAATTCCACTAGCTTTCTTTCTACAGATATCTTTTCGAGTAGATGACTTGAAGAAATAATAGCTTTTCTTGTTGTATCATCAATTTTAAAATCAAGTTGACTATAAAATCGAATAGCGCGCATCATTCTTAATGCATCTTCTTGAAAACGATCTTCAGCATTTCCAACTGTTTTGATAACTCTTTCCTTTATCGCTTCTCTTCCATGAAAAGGGTCAAAAAACTGCCCATGCTTATCCATCGCGATGGCATTCATTGTAAAATCCCTTCGCTTTAAGTCTTCATTCAATGATCGAATAAATTGCACCTCTGTTGGGCGTCTGAAATCTATATATTCTGATTCTGTTCGAAAAGTCGTGACCTCGTAGGGAATTCCCTTAAATAATACGACAATTGTGCCATGCTCTATTCCGACATCAACAGTTCTAGAAAAGATTTCTTTTAATTCCTCTGGCGTGGCAGAGGTTGCAATATCAACATCAGCTATTTCTTTATGGAGAAGACAATCTCTAACAGATCCTCCGACAAAATATGCTTCATAGCCAGCTTCTTCTATTTTTGATAATAGTGGAATAGCTTTTTGAAAAGATTCATTCAATTTATCTCACCTTCTTTAAAAGGTTGTAATAAATATTTTCATATTGATTGACAATAAGCTCAGACCGAAAGTTTTTGTAGGCAGAATTAATTGCTTCTGCAGAAAATTTTTGATGTAGTGCTTTATCAGAAAGTAGTGAAATCCCCTTTTCTGCAATGGTTTCAATATCACCCAGTTCGCAAAGGTACCCATTTTTTTCATGAGTAATGACTTCAGGAATTCCACCAATATTTGTCCCTATACAAGGTACTCCGCATGCCATCGCTTCAAGCGCAACCAAACCAAAGCTTTCTTTTTCTGATAGTAGGAGCATCAAATCACTGATTGAATATAATTCTTCAAGATTATCTTGTTTCCCTAAAAAAAGCACTTGTTCATTTATTCCTAATTCAGTCACAAGTTTGCACACTACAGATATTTCTGGTCCATCCCCAACAAGCAGAAGCTTTGCTGGTATCTTTTTTGCAATTTTTGCAAACGCCTTGACAACATCTTGAACTCTTTTTACCCCGCGAAAATTAGATACATGTATTACAACCTTTTCCTCGTCTTTAATCCCGTATTCTTCTCGCAAATAGTAAGAATTTGTTTGTCGATAAATCCGTTCATCAATAAAATTGTAAACAACCTCAATGGATTTCTCAGGTTTAATAACATCATATGTTTGAGCCGTCAATGAACAAGAAACAGCTGTTACGGCATCTGACTTCTCAATTCCAAAGCGAATCGCATCGGTCAAGGAAGGGTCATGCCCTAGAACCGTAATATCGGTTCCATGCAATGTCGTTACAATTTTTATATCCTTTTCGCTCATTTGTTTAGCCAAAATAGCGCAAACAGCATGTGGTATAGCGTAATGAACATGAAGTAAATCAAGGTTTTCACGATTGATGACTTCTGCCATTTTGCTTGCAAGGGCAATATCGTAAGGTGGATACTGAAAAACTGAATATTGATTTACCTCCACTTGATGATAGAAAATATTTGGGTGCATTTTATTCAAACGAAATGGAAGGCTAGAGGAAATGAAATGAATCTCATGGCCTATTTCCGCTAGCTTTTTTCCTAATTCAGTTGCAATAGCTCCAGACCCTCCAACAGTCGGGTAACAAGTAATTCCAATTTTTAATTTTGACTTCATTCTTTTTCTCCAAACAAATCAAGATTCATTAACAATGGTTTATTTCTCATAAAGCCTTCTGCGTATGTTACTTCTACTTCTTTACCAAATAATCTTTCTCTAGCCTCAATTGATTCAATATATCCATTTACTAAAGGAGTATCCACTGCCTCATCAGCCTTAATAAATTGACTTTTATAGGCCTGCAGACTTGCTATTTTTTTATCCATATATTTAGATACATCAATAACGAAATCAGGTTTATGAAAGCCATTAATCATATAAAAATAACAATTTTTCACACGATGAGGTTCGAAAACATCTTCTGTCTCAAATTTTTTTATGCCTGCTGAAAAAATAGCTTCTTCTACTAATCGTGCACAATTCCCATGATCGGGATGACGATCTTCATAATATGGAGCAAAGACTAGATTCGGGCGATATTTACGAATTACATTAACAATTTTTTTTATGTATTCTTGATTCATGTAAAGCCCTCTATCTGGAAGACTTAGAGAGTCCCTTATTTCCACTCCTAAAATTTCTGCAGCCTTCATTGCTTCGTTTTTACGAATGTCCACCGTTCCATTTGATGATAGCTCGGCATCGGTAAGATCGCAAATACCAATTCTTTTACCGATTTTAGCAAACTTGGCAATGGATCCACCCATTCCAATTTCAACATCATCAGCATGTGCCCCGAAGGCAAGTATATCTAGCTTCAATTCATGCATCTTGATCACCGCTTTTTCCATACACAATTGTTCTCCAAGATAGATCCCCTCGTTCAAGCCCTTTTATGATTATTTCAGCTGTACCCATATTTGTAGCTAGAGGCACTGAGTAAACATCACATAGACGAATTAATGCTGTGACATCCGGCTCATGCGGCTGAGCCGTTAAAGGGTCTCGAAAAAAAATTACAATGTCCATTTTGTTATTAGCCACATATGCACCAATCTCCTGATCCCCACCATATGGACCGGATTGAAACCGGTGAATTGAAAGACCCGTTTCATTCATTAATCTAGTGCCCGTTGTACCAGTGGCGTATAGGTTATGTTCAGCCAAGATGGCTTTATAGGCAGTCACAAAGCCGACAAGAGCATCTTTTTTCTTATCATGTGCAATCAATGCAATATTCATCTTATCGCCTCTATTCCAAAATATTTTCAAGCCCATAAACAAGAGTATCAATTTTTAATACAGTATCTACAGCTAGCTTTACACCAGACATAAAAGATTGACGATTATACGAATCATGGCGAATCGATAATGTTTGTCCTTCTGAACCAAACATAACCTGCTGATGAGCAATTAAACCAGGTAATCTGACAGAATGAATATGCATTCCTTCATACTCTGCCCCTCTTGCCCCTGTAATGGCTTCTTTTTCTTCTGGATGTCCTTGTTTTTTTGCTTTTCGTACATCTGCGATCATTTCCGCTGTTTTTACAGCTGTACCTGAAGGAGCATCAAGCTTCTGATCATGATGCAGCTCAATAATTTCAACATCATTAAAATATTTACCTGCCATTTGAGCAAATTTCATCATAAGAACGGCTCCGATAGCAAAGTTAGGTGCGATGATACAGCCAATTTCTTTTTCACGGCAAATAGAGTCAAGTTCTGATAGATTCTCTTTAGAAAAACCAGTTGTTCCAACTACTGGCCTGACGCCATACTCCAATGCCGTTTTCGTATGAAACATACCATGTTCTGGTGTCGTTAAGTCTATGAGCACATCAGCCTTTGTTTCACAAAAACATTTTGCTATATCCGAATAAATCGGTATTTCTAAACCAAAGAAGCCCTCTACTTCACTTAAAAATCTACCATCGTATTTATGATCAACAACAGCAATTAAATGGTAGTTTTCCGTCTGTTGTACAAGCTTAACAGCCTCTCTACCCATTCGTCCTCTTGGACCAGCGATAACGACATTAATTTTTTCCATATTAACTTCTCCTTTTTAATCCTCGATTCTTGTCCACCGATCTTTATCACGAGTGTTGAATTTTTTCATGACAATGTCATGAGCCTCTTCTAAGTTAATATTTAATGAATTGGCTAGGCAAATAAGGACAAATAGCATATCACCCATTTCCTCTTCAATCGCCTTCTCCGTTTCTGTTTCTTTCTTCGGCTTCTCCCCAAATTGATGGTTAACCTCTCGAGCAAGCTCTCCTAATTCTTCTGTCAATCTCGCAATCATTGCCAATGGGCTAAAATAACCTTCTTTAAATTGGCTAATATAAGCATCTACTTCCGCTTGAAGCTCTATCATTGTTTTATGTGACATAATCAATTACACCCTTTCCAAAAATAAAGCAATCAAAACACCATCATGATCCTTCTTACATGTTAGCTAAACAACTGCCTATTGACAAACATTTTTTATCAGAAGAAGCGTCTTGATTTATCACTTGAAACTCTCTTGACTTTATCCACTATAAACAGGCACAATTATTTAAGTGAAATTTAGGAAGCGGAGGATTTTTATGAGATTAAAGAATATATTATATATCCTGTTAGGGTCAGCTATTTTTTCCTTTGGAATTGTCCATTTTAATATGCAAAATAATTTAGCTGAAGGTGGTTTTACAGGGATTACACTTCTTCTTTATTTTCTTTTTAAATGGGATCCATCTTATACAAACTTAATTTTAAACATACCACTTTTCTTAATTGGTTGGAAATTACTTGGGAGAATTTCCTTTTTATATACAATTCTTGGTACGGTAAGCGTATCGATTTTCCTTTGGATTTTTCAGCGCATTCAAATACATATGCCGTTAAATGAAGATTTAACATTAGCTGCTTTATTTGCAGGCGTTTTTATTGGAACGGGATTAGGAATAATTTTTCGTTATGGAGGGACAACAGGAGGCGTCGATATAATCGCAAGATTAGTGAACAAATATGCAGGAATTAGTATGGGAAGAACCATGTTCGTATTTGATGCAGTTGTCATTATCCTATCTTTAATTTTTTATTTATCATATAAGGAAGCTATGTATACACTTGTTGCTGTATTTGTTGGAGCACGGGTAATTGATTTCATGCAGGAAGGCGCCTATTCTGCGAGAGGTGCGATGATTATTTCAGATTTGAATGATGAAATTGCCTCAAAGATCATGACTGAAATGGAAAGAGGAGTAACTGTATTAAAGGGCTATGGATCATTTACAAAAAAGGAAAGAGAAGTTCTATATTGCGTTGTCGGAAAAAATGAAATAGTTCGTTTAAAAAATGTCATTACGTCCGTTGACCCTCACGCATTTGTTTCAGTCACCATCGTTCATGATGTTCTTGGAGAGGGCTTCACATTAGACGAAAATAAAAAGCCGCTTGAACTGTAAATGAATCTTCGATTAGTTAGGAGCCTTACTACTTGTTAATCTGTAATAAAAACAATTAAAGGTGCCTGTCAAGAGACAGGCACCTTTTTTAAAAGAAATGGATTAATCTTGTCTTTGCATTCCAGTGTAGACAAGAATAAGTCGAAGTAATTCCAATACTGCTACAGCAGCTGCGGCTACATATGTCAATGCCGCTGAGTTTAGAACCTTTCTTGTTTCCTTTTCTTCATCATTCCTGATCACCCCAAGAGCAATTACTTGATCCATCGCCCTATTGGATGCATTGAATTCAACAGGTAAAGTAACAAGTTGAAAAATAACGGCAGAAGCCATAAAAATAATTCCTAGAAGAACAAATCCACTCAATCCAGCAAACATACCAATTAATATTAATATCCAAGAAAAATTTGATCCTAAATTGGCTACTGGAACAAGTGCATGTCGGAATCGTAAAAATGCATAATCTTGCTGATCTTGAATAGCATGTCCTACTTCATGAGCTGCTATTGCAGCTGCAGCTACCGAATGGCCATGATAGTTGCTTGATGATAGCCTTACTGTCTTTGAACGGGGATCGTAATGATCTGTTAAATGTCCACGTATTTCTTCAATTCCTACATGATATAAACCATTGGCATCAAGAATTCTTCTTGCAACCTCTGCTCCTCTCATATGTGAAGAAGATGGTACTTTTGAATATTTAACATAAGAGCCTTTCACTCTCATTTGCGCCCAAATTGGCACTATCATAATGATAATAAAATAAATAAGATATCCTCCCATTTTTGTACCTCCTTTTCTGCGTTTTCTAGAAGGACACCATAATTGGTGTAAATCTTTATTTAAACTTAATTGTATTTTCAATGATGAATATCGTCAATCTTTTTGCCTTTTAGAAAGATTTTTTTCAGCTTGCTGAGTCCCTTTGTATTTTCTCCAGCCAACATAGGATAATGTAAGAATTATGATACTCCCAGTAGAAATTATTACCCACCATAAGGAAGGATCAGCTTCGTCATCAGTCATTTCATCGAATAATAGCTGCAAATCTGCTTCTAAGGCCTCAAGTTCCATTTGTGTCGTTGTTTCTTCTAAAACTTGATTGCGATACTTATCAATAACCTCAATTCGCGCATCTATTTTTTGGATTCGCTCAATATCAACATTTATTTTCATACTAGGGTAGATTACATCATACAAAGATAAAAAACTGTTTAAATTTGCATGGAATTGTTCCTTTTCACCAGCATAAGCAGCTTCCTTCACTTGGCTAAATGCATTCATAATCGGAGATTCCATCTCTGTCCACAACGGCTGATATGGGGACGTAATAGCATCCATTACAAGTCTAAACTTTGTAACACGATTTATTTTCTCTTCATGATTCATTGTTGCATTTGCTGTTGCTTGAACAGCTTCATCATACGAGATCGAAACGATCCTTAATTCATCAACAGTGAAGGATCTACCTTTATCTGAAACTGTTACGAATTGTTCCGAAAAATAATCCAACAGCTTTTTAGCATCTTCATATCGATGTAGCTTGACCATTTGTAATGCTTCATTAGATAATTGATCCAATTTATCTACAGGTGAGGTTTCGTCTGCATTTACTGATATGGGCAATAATAGTAAAAACATTATAATTGTCATAAATACTCTTGCTTTCATACTTGTCCCCCCTCGAATTACTATTAAATATGTATGAGGGATTGGACAAGGATAGACCAGAAAATCAGACCTTGAATTATCTATTCATCTAGATATTCATTTTTAGTGTAAATCTATTATTTCGTAAACATAAATAGGCAGTTATTCCCAGTGAAAATATAGATAGCCAAAATGTAAAATACCCAATTTGAGGTGTATATAAATCCAAAATGGGATAGCGAGGCAGCATGAAAAATACATAGTCGATGACATCATTATGTAATGTCCATATTGCTGTTACAACAAAGTGCCAAGTCTTAATACGGTAAAATGGTGCATAAAGCATCCCTTGGATGGCCATTGCTCCATGCGAAACAATAAGCATTAGTGCTATTATATCTAATTCTCCTGTAACTTGAAAAACCAAAATATTCATAACAACTGCCCAAATACCATATTTGATCAGAGTAACAATAGCTAATGCTTCGAATAATGGCCAATTTTTACCTAGCAGAAAAGCAATTAATACAAAAACAAAAAACAAACTAGCTGTTGGACTGTCAGGAACAAATGGCAAGAAAATAGGCGGGGTATCAACCATCTGCCATTTATACCAAATATAGCCATAAATCGTACCTGCAATATTCACAATTAATAAAAGCCATAATACTACTCGATTAGCTAATATAGGATATATCCACTTCATTATTGCCCTCTTCTCTTTAAATATTATTCAACCATTATTTTACCATAGAGCAATCTAGAATATCTGATTTCATAGAAAAAAGCTGACACAAATGCGTCAGCTTTTTATCATGAATAAGAAGTATAACATTTCTCAATTTTGAGAAATGTCTAGCGAAAGCAGCCACAAGGCGCTTAGGCTTTTTTTATTTACTTGTTAAACCAGAAATATATTCAGCAAGTTTTTTAAGCTCTTCATCAGTGCCTTTGAACATACCAGGAGGCATTGAACCTCTACCATTTTTAGCAATCTCAGAAATCTCTTCAGGTTTTAGTCCTGTATCGACAAGAGCAGGTGAACCTCCGCCACCAGTAAGCTCCGCTCCGTGACATGATAAACAGTTATTTGCTTCGAGTAGCTTATAACCTTCAGCTTCAGTATCAATGTCAACTTCAGCTACAATTTTCCCTTGATTTGCAGCAGCTTCCCAGTCATGGGTAGCAACTGACTGCCAAGTTAAAAATGTAATCCCAGCTAAAGCAAGTAGCATAAACCCTGTAGCTAATGGACGCTTTGAAGGTCTGCGCTCAGGACCACGGTCAATGAACGGCGCTAATAATAATGCTCCAAACGCAAGGCCTGGTATAATAAAAGCACCTACAGCATTAAATGGACCAGAAGCATAAGTATACTTAAGTAATTGATATAAGAATAAGAAATACCAGTCTGGAAGTGGAATATAAGCTGTATCACTAGGATCAGCTATTTTTTCAAGCGGTGGTTCATGGGCAATGGTTAGACATAAAAATCCGACTAAGAAAACAGCACCAACCATCCATTCCTTCAACAGGAAGTTAGGCCAGAACGCTTCCGTTTTCCCAGGGTATTCCGAATAATCTTTTGGAATATTCGGTTTTCGTTCAGAAAGCGCAGGTACACGAGAGTCACCTACGAATTTCATACCTTTTCCACGATGCATTGGGCGATTCCCCTCCTTTTTCAAAATAATCGTATTTTTTTTTTTACAATGGTCCGGAAATACCTTGTTTACGAATCATAACAAAGTGAGCGGCCATTAATCCAAATAAAGCTGCTGGCAAGAAGAATACGTGAATTGCAAAGAAGCGGGTAATCGTTTGTGCTCCTACAATATCTGGATCTCCAGCAATTAATGTTTTTAAGTATGTTCCTATTAAAGGAGTAGATTCAATAATTTGCATTGTAACTTTTGTTGCGAACAGTGCTTTCATATCCCAAGGTAATAAGTAGCCTGTTAAACCAAGTGCAAGCATAATGAAGAAAATAAGTACTCCAACTACCCAGTTTAATTCACGAGGCTTTTTATACGCTCCCTGGAAGAAAACGCGTAACGTATGTAAGAACATCATTACGATGACTAAGCTTGCACCCCAGTGATGCATACCGCGGACAATTTGTCCAAATGCAACATGGTTTTGCAAGTAATACACAGATTCCCATGCATTTTTAATATCTGGAACATAATACATAGTTAAAAACATTCCAGATAGAATTTGAATTACAGTAACGAAGAACGTTAATCCACCGAAACAGTAAACAAAAGCAGAAAAGTGATGTGCTGGGTTAACATGCTCAGGCACTTCATGATCTGCAATGTCGCGCCATAAAGGCGTAATATCTAAACGCTCATCTACCCAATCATAAATCTTGTTTAACAATGATTACGCCTCCTTTCGTGGCTTGGCTTTTCCTAAATAAAGAAAACCGTCTTTTTCTTTGTAAGGATATACATCTAGCGCTCCACTCGGTGGAGTTCCTGGAACATTCGTACCATCTTTCGTATAAAGTCCACCATGACAAGGACAATAGAACTTATCTGGATTTGCCTTATCTGTGTTCCAGTCTACTACGCAGCCTAAATGCTTACATACAGGCGATAATGCGACAATTTCCCCTTTGTCATCTAGGTATACCCATGCAGTACCAGTTACTTCTGATGTATACCAAGCATCCTGCTGTTCAAATTTAAAGTCAACCCTAGTTGGAACATCAGTAATTTCAGAAACTTTTTGTGGTGTTGGAATGAAATCACTTTCAGCTTTAGCTTGCAAAACTGGATCAACAGCAAAACGAACCATAGGCATTAACATCCCTGCAGCCATGAAACCGCCTACACCAGTTAGAGTGTAGCTAAGGAATTGACGTCTAGAAACTTGATTTTTGCTCATACTTTTCCCCCCTCTATTATGAAGTAAAGTCCAACGGACATAATTCAACACAATATAAAACTAGGACATAACCATGATATATCAATCTGTAATGAAGGTCAATATAATCCTAAGGTAAAACATGTCAACTATGTGACGTATAAAGTGTTTTAGTCGGCAGATTGCCATTTTTGAAGAAACAAATTCATTAATTGCTTCACTTGATCCTCTAAAAGAGAATTTCGATTCTTCTCATCCATATGTTCTAATGGCAGTGATGGCAGCCAAATTAGCTCGCCCTCTAACTGATTTTCAACAGTCTTCCAATTACTATCAGATGTTAAGAAAAGAACATGTTTAAAGTCATTTTCAAGTAACTCTCTCTCCCAAACTTTTAAATCCCCTGAAAGCTTGTCCATAGACTCCGTTTTCAAGTAAGAATAGCCAGGTAGCAAAAGAAGTCTGCCTCTAAATTGTCTTTCGAGCTGCATACTTAGTAATGAGATAAACTCAGTCATTGATGCTGCTTGTTTTGTATCATTACTGATAGCAACTGGCAGCAATGGCAAAACAACAGTATCAACATATTCCTTTGATTGCAGGAACATATCAATGTCTTGGGGGTTCCATTTCATTTAATTCACTCCATTACTTAATTTATCCTTTTTATCATATCACTATTAATTAACTGCTACAAAAAAATAAAAAGCCTGCTAAATAGCAAGCGAAAAATTAATACTTTAGTCTTTTTAGTTCTTCTGATAAACGCAGGAAGCCAATTTCATCCTGTTTATCTAGCGCTTCATCAATTTTCTTTAAAAGACTTTCCTTTTGGAATTTCTTTAAACTGTCATTTAGGAATCTTTCGGCAACAATTTTATCCTTTTCACTAATTTCAATACGATTCGGCATAAATGGATTTTCTTCCAAAACTGCAGCATACTGATGAGCTTTATTTGATGCATGAAAGTTTAGTTGAATAAAAATATCCTCATCACGGTTCAGACGAATATCATGAAAGGATTTCTCAGCATCAGTCGTCATAACATTTTCCTTATAGAAGCGAAATGGCACTTCTTCTACGCAGTGGGTGGACATAATTAATCCCTTTGGGCAATACTGAGCTTGTTCTACAAAATGAACTTTTTCCATTAGCTGGTCATGGCTCATCAAATAATTTAAAATCCATACGCATTCGCGCCTTTTTAATTGATAATGATTGAGAAACCAGCGAATAAAATCCTTTTTCTCGTTGACAGATACAGGGGCTGACATGTTCGATTCCCTCCTCTGCTTTTTATAGGATAGAGATTTGAAGCAAGAATTGAGGAATCCAGTGAATGAGCTGATTCCTTTCATTTACTCCTAAATTCTCTACCCAATTTTTAAATTAGTAAATAATTGTTTAACTTTTTATTACTCCGAAAGCCTTTGCAGTATATCTTGATATTCTATGCTGTCTGGCTCCATTTTAACTAGCTTACTAAAAATTTCGGCAGCCTCACTCATTTTTCCTTCTTCAATTAAAAAATTCCCGTAATCTGAAAGAAAATCTGACTGCTCTTTTAAGTAAGTATATGCGGTTGTGTATTTGTTTAATGCTAATGAATATTCTTCAAGTTGATGATAGGAAATGGCAGCATCCCATAGAAGCTGAGGCTCTTCTTCTTCAAAGTCATTAAATAAATCTGTTATTTCTAAAACATCTTCATATCTTTCTTGATGAAGGAATAATTTAGTCAAAGTGGAAGCAGCTTCTGTATACTCTGGATCAAGTGCCAAAGCCTCTCTAAATAGATTCTCTGCATCCTCTTCCTTATTAAGCTTCAATGCAAGCTTCCCGCCATGAAAAAAGAGTTCTTTATTAAACTCATCGTACTCAATTCCTGTATTTATGGCATTGAAACTATTTTGCAGCTCTTCCTCACGCTCATATGCCTTTGAAAGATATAAATATAAGGAATGGTATTCCGGATCAAGCTCTTTAAGTTCATTAAATTTTTCGATAGCAGTCCGATTAAATCCAGCTTGTAAGGCCGTGAATCCATAACTAAAAAGGGTATTAATTTCAATTTTTTCATTTAAGGCTTTTTCATAATAGGGTAAAGCTTCCTCAAATGCTCCACCAACACTAAGAACTTCCGCCATCCTTTGATTAACATTTACTCCAGCTATCACATCTTCTGTTAAAAGAACTTTTTCATAAGCCTTTGTTGCCTCTAAAAATTTTCCTTGCTCAGCATATAACTCCCCTAAAGCAAAATCAATTATAACTTCATTTTGTAAAATGGATTTTGCTTTCATTAGCTTTTGCTCGCTTACTTCATATAAGCCTTCCATTTGATAAAGATCAGCTAGCAATAATAAGGATTGAGGGTAGCTTGGATCTTCCTCATTTAATCGTTCTAA
Organism: Cytobacillus dafuensis; assembly: GCF_007995155.1. Lineage (NCBI taxonomy): Bacteria > Bacillati > Bacillota > Bacilli > Caryophanales > Bacillaceae > Cytobacillus > Cytobacillus dafuensis. Next base: position 3,140,922 of record NZ_CP042593.1, read on the forward strand.
CACAAGTATTGCTTCATCCTCTTGACCAAGATCAATATGGGCTTCTGCTAGTAGGACAAGTAACTCTCCCTCATCAGGATAGGATTCAAGCAATCTTTCGAATAATGCCTTTGCTTCTTCAATAAAACCAAGCTGAAATAATTCCTCACCAAGAACAAATCTCTCTTCATGGGAACCATTTGTAAGTATTTTTCGGTAGCTTCTTAAAGCTTCTTCATGATTACCGTTCTCTAAAAGAGTTATGATTTGATTTATTTTATCCATACTCATTATCCTTTCAAGGTTAAACATCCATTTTAAAGAAAGATGGTGTATTTATTTTAACATGTTCTCCGAAACCTGGGCGAAAAATCACTTCATCCTTCACTCTTATGACTTCACCCTTATGAACAGTAATAACCAGCTTATTTCTATGATAATGGAACAATTCCTCTTCATCAATTTTTCTGATTTCATTACTTTTCAAGTATAGATTATATGACAATTCACAGCCTTGATGAATACTTGATTTAAATGGAAATATTCCAATTTGAGATCGTATAGGATATGAAATGGGCTGATTTTCAACTAACTCATCATGAACATATGGAATTTTTTCTTCCTCCATTATTCTTTTCCATTCCATTTTTGCTTGTTTATTCTCTTTATCCTTATCATTAATAAACATTGGAATAAGTGGACTATTGTAAGGAAACATGGCCTCTCTTATCCAACCCCAGGGAATTCCATATAGCTCGTCCACACATTGAATATCTACGAACACAGCAGGTATTTTTTCTCGTTTACACCTTCTTATGAAAGATTGTGTTATTAATCGTATCGGACATCTAACACCTATAATATAATCGACTGGACAATTTAATAAACGGATCTTCAATTTCTTAATTTCTACTTGTACTTCATACTCATGATTCACGGTAGCCATTGTTAAAAAAGCGGTGCAGCCTTTAAGAATATATTCTTGAATATAATATTTTTTTATTTCTTGAAATGAGAGGTCACTCGGAATCTCATTATTGAATAGGATTGGTGAGGGCGTCATAATATAGGGGTCAGCATCCATTCTCATATGCCTATACTTTTTATAACTAGGTTTAATAGATGATATTTTCCCATTCTCAATTAACAGAGAGGACTTTGTTAATCTTTGATCTTTCAAAATATTGGCATTTTCAATAATATAAGTCATAAAACCACCCTTTTAACGGTCTTATGACAAGCTATGTATAATTTTTTGAATTTATGATCATTTATTTCACACATAAATTGAATAAGGGCTGCAGTGCAGCCCCAAAAAATCAATGATTATTGTAGAGATTTTAAATGTTCGAAAAATGAAGGATAGGATATGTATATTGATTCTTCATTTTCAAGGAAAACTTCATCCTTACAGATGGCAGCGGCAATAGAAAGCATCATTCCAATTCGATGATCTCCATGGCTTGAAACTGTTCCGCCTTTTAAGTTAGACTTTCCTTTTATGATCATACCGTCATCTGTTGCAATGATTTTTGCTCCAAGCATAACTAACTCATTCACTACTGTATCAATTCGATTTGTTTCCTTTACCTTTAGTTCTTGAGCGTCTTTTATTACTGTATCACCCTCTGCTTGTGTTGCTAAAAGAGCTATCACAGGGATCTCATCAATTAATCTAGGGATCATGTCCCCTTCAATAGTGATTCCATTTAGAATAGAGGATTTTATGACAATATCACCGCAAGGTTCAAAAGTATCGTCTTCAGATGGAATGATTGTAATATCGGCACCCATTTCCTTCATTACATCAATAATACCCGTTCTTGTTGGATTTAAACCAACATTTTTTAGCGTGATTTCACTATTAGGTACAATTGAACCTGCAACAAGGAAGAAAGCAGCAGATGATATATCTCCTGGTACATGGATGCGTGTCCCAGAAAGCCGCTGACCTCCTTTTAGGTGGATTGTTCGCCCATCAATTTCAATTTCACCGCCAAACTTTTTGATCATTCTTTCAGTATGATCTCTTGTTTTTACAGGTTCAATGACTGTTGTTACTCCTTTTGTTTGTAATCCTGCAAATAGCAAAGATGATTTCACTTGAGCACTTGCTACCGGCAGTTCATAATTTATCTCTTTCACATTCCCGCCTTTTATCGACAAAGGAGTAAATTCGCCATTTTTTCTGCCTTGAATAACAGCACCCATTAACTTCAATGGCTTGGTTACTCTTGTCATTGGTCGTTTGCCAATCGATTCATCTCCCACCAATACAGAATGGAAGGGGCGCCCAGCTAGTATCCCTATAAGTAAACGAATCGTTGTTCCTGAATTTCCAACATCTAATATTTCTGATGGCTCTTCTAGCCCATTAAACCCTTTGCCATTAATAATCACTTTATCTTCTTGCTGTTGAATGGATACACCTAATTTTTTAAAGCATGAGATTGTACTTAAACAATCTTCGCCCAATAAAAAATTCGTGACCGTAGTCTCGCCCTCTGCGATTGCCCCAAACATGATGGATCGATGAGATATTGATTTATCACCTGGTATGGCTAAAGTACCCTTCAACGAAGGAATGTTCGTTTGTAGTTTAATTGGCTTCATGAAAATCCTCCTTCCTAACATTTACAAAAACTAGAAGTTATTCTAAAGACCTTCCGACGTTTCATAATTTGTATGCTTATGAATACAAAGATCTGCCCGAGTTCGATCCTCTTCTGTTTGAAAACTAATTACTAGAATTCCATTAATATCTTCACGCGTTTCTAGAATCCTAATATTCGTTATACTAATCTCTTCTTTTGCTAAATAACCAGTAATTTCTGAAATGACACCAGGGTAGTCTGGTACATCGACAAAAAGATCGTAAAAAGACGGAATTGCTCCTCTTTCCTTTTGAGGCAATTCATCTCGAAATTGCTTTGCATAAAAAAAATAATTAAAAATCTCCGCACTATTTGCAGCTGCTATCATTTTAGCCACTTTATGCATTTCCTCTTGCCAATCATCCAATAAGCTTAAAAGCACATCTTTGTTATGTAGTAGAATATCTCTCCACATTTCTGGACTGCTTGATGCAATTCTTGTTACATCACGAAAACCACCTGCTGCCAAACTTGGTATTAACTTTTGCTTCGTACTCGTTTTCTCAGCTTGATGTACAAGGGATGCAGCAATAATATGAGGAAAATGACTAATAACCCCTGTCAAATAATCATGTTCTTCCGGTGTTATTTTGATAAACCTAGCTTTTGTGCCTGATAACCAATTTTGCAGCTGATGCAGCTGTTCCTCAAGTATATGCTCTTCAGGAGTTAATAAATAAAAGGCATTTTCAAATAATATCGCTTTTGCAGCGGTAACCCCGCTCTTATGAGAACCAGCCATTGGATGTCCGCCAATAAATGTGATTCCCTTATTTTTGAGATTTCCCGCCAATTGAACAATTTCCTTTTTCGTGCTGCCTGCATCAGAAATAATGACGTTTCTTTTTAGCTGTATACACTCTAATATTTGCAAGACCTTTTCTGTTTCCTTCACAGGAGTAGCAATTAAAATTAAATCTGCATTTTTTGCTCCCTGTTCAATCGATTCTGTTGTTTCATCAACAACATTTAACATCCTAGCAAGTCTTGTTTGATCTTTATTAACATCATAGCCGATTATGAAGGAATCTTTATGTTCTTTTTTGATACATAAAGCTAATGAACCACCAATTAAACCTAATCCAATAATAAATACACGGCCATCCAAGAAGCTCACCACCTATAATGAGGTTAGAGATTGGAGGTTAGAACTGGAAGAAATCGGCCGATTAGCCGATTTCTTTATTCCTACCATTATTCTCTATTAGAAAACCAGGGATTCGCCAAGTCCTTCTTGGCAGATACGTTCGTTTTACTTTTACGATATTAAATGACTGTTTTCTCAGCTAATAAATTGGTCATTGCTTGTATTACGCCTTCATTTTGCTCTTTTGAACCAACCGTCACCCTCACAGCTGTCGGGAACCCTAGAGCTTTTCCCGAACGAACAATGAACCCTTGTTCCAGCAAAAATTGAAAGACTGCATTTCCGTCCATTTTAAAATCAATCAGAATAAAATTTGCTTGTGAAGGATAATAATCTAAACCGTTCTCCTCACAAAAACGGTAAAACAGTTCGAGTCCTTCACGGTTTTTTTGCTTACAAATTTCTGCATATTGCTGATCTTCAATTGCTGCTTTTGCTGCAGCCTGACCAATTGTATTCACATTAAATGGTTCTCTAGCAGGTTCTAATATTTTAATGATGTCTGGATGACTAATGCCAAAACCTACTCTTAGGCTTGCTAAACCATAAATTTTTGAGAATGTGCGTAAAATAATTAAATTAGGAAACTGATCTAATAATTTAATTGATTCGCAATAGTCGTCGGCAACGACATAGTCAACATATGCTTCATCAACAACAACCAATGTATCACTCGGAACTTTTTCTATAAATGCCTTTAATCGATTTTCGGAAATATAAGTCCCTGTCGGATTATTTGGGTTACACACCCATACAACAGAGGTTTTTTCATCGATAGCTTCTAGCATGCCATTAAGATCATGCTCTCCGTCTATTAGTGGAATTTCCTTTATTTCTGCCCCATCGATCACAGCATTATGTTTATATTGAGAAAAAGTTTGTTTCGCCATAACCGTATTAGAATCTGAGCTTAGGAAAGCTCTAGAAATAATTTGAATAATGTTATCTGCACCATTTCCAAAAATAAACTGTGCAGGACTTAAATGAAAATGATTGACTAAGGCTTCTCGTAAATTTGTTGCATATCCATCTGGATATATTGGAAAAGATGCTGCAGAATATTTGATGGCAGCAATCACTTTTTCTGAGCAGCCAAATGGATTTTCATTCGAAGCTAGCTTAACAATCTTCTCAAGGCCGTATTGTCTTTTAACATCATCAATTGATTTCCCAGGCTGATAAGGGGTTAATTCAAGCAGTTGCTGTTTCCATTTCATGTTAATCACCTTTTTTCCTTCATTATCGTCCTTTTCTAAATTAAGATTGATCAACTGTATTTAAATCGGGTCTTAAACTAATTGCTTCCCCTAAATATATATGGCTGATTTCTTTCTGCGGAATATTTGTATTCACGTGAATCATCACACGAATACATTTTGGCAATGAGGATGCGACGGGGATTTCTTTCATACACATGACAGGAACATACTTCCACCCCTCTATTAAACGCATGGCTTTTGCCGGAAAGACCGCTGTGATGTCCTCTGTCACTGAAATGAAGACAGAAGCAACCTTTTCTGCTTCAATTTCATTTTCCTCGATCATTTTTCGAAGCAAGATTTCAGTTGCCTGGACAATTTCAATTTCATTATCATCATTAACCGTTGTTGCTCCTCTCACGCCACGAAACACACTCACTCCTCCTTCCCCTAAAAAATCTCAAGCTGTATTAATATTTCTTCATCGGACACTTCATAAAGGACAGGACTGCCAACTTCCTTTAATAAAACAAAATTCACCTTTTGTCCAACTGATTTTTTATCTTGCTTCATTCTCTCTAGCAATTTTTCTCTTGATAATTCTTTAGGTATTTCAGTTTTATAGCCTAGGTGTTCAAGCCAAGCCTTAAAATTGTCAGTATTAAAGTCAAGGTCTGTAATTTTCTTGCTTAATTTCAAGGCAAATAACATCCCTACTAATACCGCTTCCCCATGTGTCCATTCGCCATAACCCAATTCTGCCTCAATTGCATGGCCTAAAGTATGCCCAAAATTAAGATAGGCACGTATACCTGATTCCTTTTCATCTTTTGAAACAAAATAGTTTTTTATTTCAATTCCTTTAATTAACGAAAAAGCTAAATCACTATGAGAATAATCCCTAAGCGTAGTTATTTTTTCCATAAGCCAAGTAAAAAAAATCGGATCATGTATAAGTCCGTGTTTTATCACTTCTGCAAAACCTGATCTTCTTTCATTTAAAGGGAGAGAGCTTAAAAAATTCAAATCATAAAAAACCGCTTCAGGCTGATAAAATGCGCCAATCATATTTTTGCCTAATGGATGATTGATCGCTGTTTTACCTCCAACTGCACTATCATGAGCAAGAATAGTTGTTGGCACTTGAATAAACGGAATTCCCCTCATATATGTTGCAGCGATAAACCCGCCTAGATCTCCTACTGCTCCACCCCCAAAGGCTATTATCAGTGATTTACGGTCAAGCTTCCTTTCAAGAGCAAAGCTTAATACTTGATAATAAACTTCAAAGGTTTTCGCCCTTTCACCGATTGGAGCAACATAAGAAAATGTTTCAAAATCTGATAGATTATCTTGAAGTTTTGTTAAATAAAGACTTGCAACAGTTTCGTCGGTGATAATCATTATATTCGTTAATGATGGAAAGTTTTTGTATATATAGGAGTTTAGTTGTTGCACTGCTCCTAAACCAACATAGACAGGATATGTTTTCGATTCAGTCCCGATGGTGATAGTTTCCATGTTAAAAATCCCTCGCATACGCTCTTTGTTGATCAATAACTTCCTTTAATGTTGTAAACCTGTCTGAGTAAAATTGCTCAACAATCGCTGCAGCTAATTCCCATGCAACTACATTCTCCGCAACTACTGCCGCCGCAGGAACAGCACAGCTATCAGAGCGTTCTATACTCGCTGTAAATGGTTCTTTTGTTTCTATATCAATACTTTGCAGTGGTTTATATAGTGTTGGAATTGGCTTCATTACACCTCTAACAATGATTGGCATCCCTGTAGTCATACCGCCTTCAAGACCACCTAATCGATTTGTTTTTCTGTAATAGCCAGTTTCCTTACTCCACGTAATTTCATCATGCACCTCACTGCCAGGCCTGCTTGCAGCATCAAAACCAATACCGATTTCAACGCCTTTAAAAGCATTAATACTCATAATCCCACTAGCCAATTTAGCGTCTAGCTTGCGGTCATAATGAACATAGCTTCCTACTCCAGAAGGCATTCCCTCAACAATAATCTCAACAATACCACCGATGGAATCTCCTTGTTCTTTTGCTAAATCAATCGCTTCCATCATTTTCTTTTCAGCCTCTGGATCAAGACAGCGAACAGGTGAGTTTTCTGTTATCTCTTTTAGTTTATCAAGCGAATCATATTCTTTTACAGTAGATTTCACTCCGCCAATTTCGACTACATGAGAGCCAATATTGATTCCCAGCTCCGAAAGTAGTTTTTTTGCAACAGCACCAGCAGCAACTCTTGCCGTTGTTTCTCTTGCTGAGGAGCGCTCAAGAACATTTCGCATATCTCGATGTCCATATTTAATCGCTCCATTTAAGTCCGCATGACCTGGACGGGGACGAGAAATCTTTCTTTTCATTTCATCTTCTTCATCTGGAGCAATCGGATCCTGTCCCATGATCTTTGTCCAATGCTTCCAATCATTGTTTTCAACAACTAATGCCACTGGAGAGCCAAGAGTATAACCATGCCTTACTCCACCAGTAATTTGTACAGTATCCTTTTCAATTTGCATGCGTCTGCCACGTCCATGACCTTTTTGACGCCGTGATAATTCAATATTGATGTCTGAATCAACTAAAGGCATTCCTGCAGGCAGCCCTTCAATAATAGCTGTCAGCTGTGGCCCATGTGATTCACCTGAAGTTAAATATCTCAAAACTCTTTCCCCCTTCAACTCATTAAAGGATTATGTACCAATATAACATAGGAACAAAAATAAACATAGTAAAATATTGAAAATTCCTATAACATTTTCGAATGCACTCATTTTAACATGAAAAATTGTATTTCCACAAAAACAATAAAATTATTTAATCTCTAAAAGAAGTAAAAATATAAAACATGTTCCAATCATTTTTTAAAAATTTTTACCGCGAAAAATAAATAGACCTGGATATCCAGGCCCTAGATCTTATTTTTTCTTATAGAAAAAAGTATCCTCTGTATCAAAATCATATTTACTGGGATTAAAAATTTGCTCAGTACTCCCAACGAAAAAAATACCATCAGATTTTAATGCGTTACTAAATTTAATATAAAGTTCATCCTTGGCTTCTTCTGTAAAATAAATAAGAACATTTCGGCAAATAACTAAATCAAATGGCCCACCAAAGCTATCTGCAAGTAGATTATGCTTACGAAATGTCACTGTTTTTTTTACATCCTCTGAAATCCTATAAAAGCTTCCATCTTTCTGAAAATATTTCTTTTTCATAGCTTCAGGTACTTCATTCAAGGATCTTTCGGGATAAACACCTAATTTCGCTCTAGAAATGATATTTTCATCAATATCCGTTGCTAATATTTGAATTTGTGATAATGGCATAAATTTCGACATTACCATTGCTACCGTATATGGTTCTTCACCTGTTGAACAGGCAGCACTCCATATTTTCAAACGTTTATTTTCAGAAAGCAATTTGGGAAGAATTTTATTTTCAAGAACTTCCCATCGTTTTGAATTTCGGTAAAATTCCGATACATTAATAGTCATTCGATCTAGAAATTCGTTTAATATCTCATTATCTTTTCTTAATGCTTCAAAGAATTCATGGAAGGATTGAAATCCTTTTTTCTCATATAATGATAGCAGCCTTCTTTTCATTTGCGCTTCTTTATAAAGGGAAAGATCAATCCCTGTTTTTTTCTTAATATTGACTATAAATTCCTCATAATCCCGAGACATCTTTTCTTCTCCTCTAAATCCTATTTTCTATCTCTATCCTATTGTAAGTATAGCTGAAAATAAGGAAAAAAGGACTAGTTTTTTCCTACAAAAGTTAGAAATAAAGAAAACTCGCCGATTGGCGAGCCTTGGAAAGGCGAAGACAGAGACGAAGTTGCACTTACACTTAATTCCTAAAATTGGCAACTACGTCGAATCATCTTCTTCGCTGGCAATTTATACTTTCTTAACGTGTTAAAAAAGCACCCGCATTTTGCAGGTGCCATTTTATAAAGATCAAATATATTATTTTTTGCAAGAGTAAAAACAATCTAGCTTCAGTGCTTGGACTATTTTAGTTAATCCACTCATTCATAAGCTTTGAATATTCTACAACTTCTTCTTGCTTGAAGAATAGACCAATTTCACGTTCTGCACTTGCAGGCGAATCAGATCCATGGATAACATTTTTTCCAACTGTAATTCCAAAGTCGCCACGAATTGTTCCAGGAGCAGCGTCTTTAGGATTAGTCGCTCCCATCATTTGACGTGCTGTAGAAATCACATTTTCGCCTTCCCACACCATAGCAAATACAGGACCAGAAGTAATAAAGTCCACTAACTCACCGAAGAAAGGACGTTCTTTATGTTCTCCGTAATGATTTTCAGCAAGCTCATTTGAAATTTGCATTAATTTTGCCCCTACTAACTGGAAGCCTTTCTTTTCAAAACGAGCAACTATTTCTCCAATTAAATTACGTTGAACACCATCAGGCTTAACCATTAAAAATGTTTTTTCCATTAAATTCAACTCCTAAAGCTTATGTATAGTGAATTACCTTTATGTGATAATCCACGAAAATATTAACATTGTTTTGAATATTTTACAACTAGGAAAGGTAAATGTCTCTCATAGAATAATTAAAAACTTCTCTTTCCAATTACTTTTGCAATGTCATTCAATGTTTTCTTTGCACGATTTTGAGGAAGGTCATTTAATATTTTAAGTGCTTTATTTAGATAATTATCACTTACAGTCAGTGACTTTTCAATAGCCCCTGACCCTTTGATTAACGAGATAATCTTCTCAATTTCAGCTCTTTCAGTATTTTCCCGAACCTTGACTATTTCCTTGCGAATCTCTGCATCTTCCATAGCAAACAAGACTGGCAAAGTAATATTTCCTTGATGAAGATCATCTCCTGCTGGTTTTCCTAATTCCTTCTCTGTACCAGTAAAATCAAGTACATCATCAATAATTTGATAGGACATCCCAACATAATAACCAAACCTATAAAGTTTTTGATGAATCTCATCATCGACATCAGCTGCTATAGCACCGAGCTGACAGCTTACAGCTATTAATATGGCTGTTTTCCTTTTAATTCTACGAAAATAATTTCGTATATTTTGTTCAAAATTATATTTATCCTTAATTTGCTCGATTTCCCCAATACATAACTCAACTAATGTGTCTGCCAATATTTGATGTGCAAATGGTTTTTCGATTTTTGTAATGAGCTCAAGCGAACGTGCAAATAAATAATCCCCAGTATACATAGCAATCCTGTTGTCCCATTTTGCCTTAATCGTTGGCTTGCCACGACGCAATTCCGCATCATCAATAACATCATCATGAACTAAGGAAGCCATATGTATGAGTTCTAATGAAACAGCCACATTTTTTATGATATTAATGTCATATGTTCCAAACTTGCCAGCAAGCAAAACAAAAACAGGGCGAATTCTTTTTCCCCCGGCTTTTAATAAATGCAAGGACGCTTGGTGTAATAAAGGAGACTCTGCGTGTACTGTCTCCTCAAGTGTTTGCTCAATATTTTTAATATCAGAATTTAGAAATGAATACATCATTTTAAACTTCATTTCCCATACTCACCCAGCTTAACATCCTGTCTGCAGCTTCCATAATGAAAAAAGCATTCAGAAAAAGTTTTATTTTTCTTTGTAGCCAATATGAACAGCTGCTACTCCACCGCTGTACGGCTTGTATTTAACATTTACAAAACCAGCATCTTCAAACATTAGGGCAAGTTCCTTCATTCCTGGAAAGTCCCGTGCTGATTCCTGTAGCCAAGAATATTCTTTATAGCTTTTTGCAAATATTTTTCCGAACAAAGGCATAATGAAGCGGAAGTATAAGTGATAAGCCTGCTTGTAACCAAACATCGTTGGTTGGGATGTTTCTAGACAAACAACAATTCCTCCCGGTTTGACCACCCGTTGCATTTCTTTTAAAACTTGTAAATAATCCGGAACGTTTCGCAGACCGAAACCGATCGTGACATAATCAAAGGAATTATCCGGGAAAGGCAGTTCCATAGCATTCCCATGCACAAGTGATACTTGTTTAAGTCCTAAATCTTTTACTTTTTGCTCTCCAATTTTCAGCATGTTTTTGCTAAAATCAAGACCATTGACCTCTCCCTCAGTACCTACTGCTTCTGCTAATGCTATCGTCCAATCAGCTGTCCCACAGCATACATCTAGCGCTTTTTCACCCTTTTGGACATTCATGAGCTTCATTATATCTTTGCGCCATCTCAAGTGTTGTTGAAAGCTAATAACAGAATTCATTTTGTCATAATTATTATAGATTTTCTCAAATACATGATGGACGCGCTCTTCTTTTGACTGTTGCATGATTAAAAACCTTCCTCCACAAAAATATTTTCTGCGGGCTGATGCTGTTTTATTATAGTTTGAACTCTTTGTATCAACAGATCATTCATATTAGGGAGATTGCTTATACATGTTTGAATATTTTCATATGAAGAATCAATGTATCGGTCACATGTAAGTACCAAAAGATGCTTTTGCTCACTGCTTAATTCTGTTTGCATATGATCTGATAATAACAACTTTTTTAACGACTCAAAAATAACAGGTGAACCACCTTGTAAAAACAGCGTCTTTTCTGCTATCAACCGTTTCATTAATAATAGATTTGAAACAAATTCACAATAATTTGGATCATCTAAATAAGTAGAAATCTTATCAAACAGGGAGTATTCAATTATTTTTATACTATTCATTAACGCATCAATATTCTCAGATTCTTTCTGGTAAACCGAGATTTTTTGTTCATTTACTTCTTTTATCCCTGTTGCTAATGAACGAATCATGTTTACATCATCTAGTTCTGCAAGCATTTTATAATATAAACCACTATAATATACACCTGCTAAGACAGTTAACTGTCTATTCTTAAACTGATTAGGATCTAATTTCTGATTAGAAACAAGCTCATGAGTATCAAGTGCAATTTGAATAAGCATGGTTGTTATAGCATAGTTCTTTGTTTTTTTTTCTGGAAGATTGACCTGTTCAAGAATTGAAATTAGGAGTAAAAGCTTATCTTCGTCAATAATAGGAGACTTAATATATTTAAGTAAATAAGGGTGCCGAATCTTTTCTTCGATTTGCTCCTTAACATCTGCCATTTTAACCTTTATGTCTAGCATGCAATCACCCTTGTTTTTCCTATGTTTTCTTTATATCTCTTCTATGAATGAAATCAATAATTTTTGAATGGAATTATTTTTTGTTGTAAGCTTTGTTACATGAATATAATAATTTACAACAAGACAGTGACAATTATATCATAACTTACTTTTTCATGATAGGCGAAATTCGGTAGAGCAAAAGAGTCATTTATCCTCTTTTGTACATAAACCAAATTTATTTCTTTGCTTCACTTTCAACTTCACCAAATGAGGTAAAAATCTTCGCATTTCCTCTTATTTTGACTGCAGAAGTATGTTCTGTAAACTGGGCAATCATCACTTCTCCCTGATCAAGCTTTTCTGAATGATGAAATCTTGTATCTGATCCTCTTGTTAACCCAATTACATTAACTCCATCTTCCTGAGCTTTAATTACTATATAATCATTACTTGTAGAATTTCTTTTCTCCATAATAACACCCTTCAAGGTTTTTTTAGCGTGATAAAGGAGTATTCCTATATTTTTGCTTTTATTTGATTAAAATTTTATTAAAGATAGTACTTCAGCTCGAGCTTTTTCATCTTCTGCAAATTTCCCTCTAACCGCAGTGGTAACTGTTAAAGATCCAGGCTTTTTTACTCCACGCATTGTCATACACATATGCTCAGCTTCAACTACCACCATGGCCCCATGTGGACTAAGCTTCTCCATTATTGCATCTACCACAGTAGATGTAATACGTTCCTGCAACTGGGGACGTTTAGCAACGGCTTCGACTGCTCTAGCCAATTTACTTAAACCTGTCACCTTTCCATTACGTGGAATATAGGCCACATGCGCTTTTCCAAAAAAAGGTACAAGATGATGCTCGCACATTGAATAAAATGGGATATCTTTCACTAAAACCAATTCTTCATGATCCTCACTAAAAATAGTTTCAAAATATTCCTTAGGATCTTGGTTCAACCCCATAAATACTTCTTCGTACATTTTTGCAACTCTTTTTGGTGTATCAAGTAATCCTTCTCTATCAGGATCTTCTCCCACCGCTTCTAATATTAAACGTACTGCATTTTCAATCTGCGCACGATTTACATTTGCCATCATACTTCCTCCTCAAAATCACAACTTTCTCAAACTCCAATATTTCCATATTAGCATATTATTTTCTAAACAAGCAAAAATGAAATGCGGATGCCAAATGGAAACTCAACTATACACTCCAATTCCTAGAAAAAGCAAACACTTTTCCTTTCTGGATTCATATTGCTTCCGTAGGATACTTGATCCTGATTCGAACATCGGTGTCTGCTTTTTCAATGCAAATCAAAGTAAAAAAAAAACCGCGAAAATTCGCGGTTTTAATTCAATGCTTACTTTAAGCACTCATATGTACTTATTTAACAGCATCTTTCAATGCTTTACCTGGTTTGAAAGCAGGAACTTTGCTTGCAGCGATTTCGATTTCTTCACCAGTTTGTGGGTTGCGCCCTTTACGTGCAGCACGCTCACGAACCTCAAAGTTACCAAAACCAATCAATTGTACTTTATCACCAGTTTTTAATGCATCTAAGATTGCATCAAATACTGCATCAACTGCTTTAGTAGCATCTTTCTTAGAAAGCTCACTGCTTTCTGCAACTACGTTAATTAGTTCTGTCTTGTTCATGTCTTTCACCTCCTCCCAAAATAATATAAACCCAATAATATTAAGCATTCTACTTACATTTGTAAACAAAATTACTGAAATCTAAACATTGCAATGTATTTTTGTTTAACAAGCCCAATAATAAATCAAAAACGGAAAGTTTTCAATCTATTTTTATTAAAAAGCCTTTAATAATAAGGGTTTAAAGTATTACAACAGTAATTCTGTTAAAAGATTATCACAATCATTTGCTGTTATCAAGAATAATTCACGTTTTAATGGGAAATATATCTTATTTTAACGATATTGTAACAAGTTTACCTTAAAACTTTAGTCTTAAATAGCATTAGTAAACCTTGGTGTTCGCCAAGTCCTTTTTGGGCTAAAAGAAAAAGACCCCAAATAGGAGTCTTTATAAAATAATTGCGATTAATCCACCTGAGCCTTCGTTAATAATTCTTTCTAACGTCTCTTTTAATTTATATCTTGCATTTTCAGGCATCATGGAAAGTTTCGCCTGAATTCCTTCCCTAACAATTGAGCTTAGGCTCCGTCCAAATATATCAGAATTCCATATGGATAAAGGATCATCTTCAAAATCCTGCATCAAATATCGAACAAGTTCTTCACTTTGTTTCTCAGTTCCAATAATTGGCGAAAACTCCGATTCCACATCCACTTTAATCATATGAATGGATGGTGCAACAGCTTTTAATCTTACACCAAATCTTGAGCCATGTCGTGTGATTTCTGGCTCATCAAGACTCATATCTGCAAGCGATGGAGCAGCAATTCCATAGCCAGTTTGTTTGACCATTTTCAATGCATCTGAGATTTGATCATACTCTGTTTTTGCATGAGCAAAATCCTGCATTAACTCTAATAAATGATCTTTCCCTCGAATTTCAACGCCAACTATTTCTTTTAAAACTTCATCGTAGAGATCATCTGGAGCGAATAGATCAATTTCTGCAACTCCCTGCCCCATTTCTATACCAGCTAAGCCTGCACGGTCAATAAATTCAAAATCACTGAATTGATGAACGACCCTATCAACGTCCCTTAATCGCCTAATATCTTTAACAGTTTCTTTAACTGCTTCTTTATAGCTCTCTCTCAGCCAATGATCTTCACGTAAAACCATTACCCAGCTTGGAAGGTTTACATTCACCTCAAGCACTGGAAACTCATAAAGAGCTTCTCTCATAACATTAAAAACATCTGATTCTCGCATACTTTCGACACTCATCGCAATAACTGGAATATCGTACTTTTCTGCCAATTCTTTTTTTAGTGCATCGGTGTTTGGGTGATGAGGTTGAACACTATTTATAATCATTATGAAAGGTTTACCAACCTCTTTTAGTTCATTTATTACTCTTTCCTCGGCTTCTAAATAATTCTTCCGAGGGATCTCCCCAATCGTTCCATCTGTTGTAATTACAACACCAATTGTGGAATGCTCTTGTATTACTTTTCTAGTTCCTATTTCCGCAGCTTCATGAAATGGAATAGGCTCTTCATACCATGGAGTATTAATCATTCGAGGACCATTTTCATCCTCATATCCTTTCGCACCTGGAACCGTATAACCTACACAATCAACTAATCGAATGTTTACATCCAAGCCTTCATCGACATGGACTGAAGCGGCTTGGTTAGGTACAAATTTAGGCTCAGTTGTCATAATTGTCTTTCCGGCTGCACTTTGAGGGAGTTCATCCTGGGTGCGAGCACGGTCAGCTTCATTACTCATATTAGGCAAAACAACTAATTCCATAAATTTTTTAATAAAAGTTGATTTACCTGTACGCACAGCTCCAACTACTCCGAAATATATATCGCCGCCTGTTCTTTCGGCAATATCTTTAAAAATATCTACCTTTTCCAAGTGATCCCCTCCCGAATCTGTGGGATAATATTATCCTATCTATTATGTTTGGACAGTATATGTTTATGACGTTGTCCTATCTCGATATGACAGTTTTTATAATTAATTACCCCTCTTTGTAATCTTTTTCTTCCTTATTTTGCTGTTCATTTACATTTAATGTTAAAATTATAAATAAAAAACCCTTCTCCTACAATATATTTTGCAGAAGAAGGGTTATGCCTATTTCACCAAAAAGATTGGTTTATTTGTTTTTTCATCAATTGTATATGGTAATGAATATGCGGGAACAAAGACTGAATCTTCAACTAGTATGTTCCTGATATCATCTCCTGGTTTATATGAATGATCTTGATTTTGCAATGCTTCATAAAGATCGCTTGTATAATCAACATAAACCTCAGCATCACCTGTGATTACAAAAGGAAGATTTCTGCCACTAAAAGGACTGAGGGCAACTGGATCTTCTTTATATCCCATTTTTTTATAATCTAATGTAAAAACATTACCTTCGATGTGTTCCTTATATGGTGGGTACTCAAATGACTTCATTCTCAATTTTATTTCACGAATAGTTTCAGCCATTCTTAAATCTAACAGTTTTACTTTAGGATCGGTTTCAGCATCAACAAGAACATATTGAAATACACCGCCTGATTCATATGCATTTCCAGGAGCCTCAGCCATATACTGCGGCACTAATTTCTTAAAATCAATCGGGTATTTTTGGTATATTGGGGTCGACTGATCTTTTGTTTTTATTGGCAGTAGACCATTATTTTCTTCTTTATACTGATTTACAGCTGTTTGTACAGCTTGAACCTGATCTTTATATGGAATTTTATTTTGTGATAAATTTTCTTTTGGATACATGCATCCAGCAAGAATAGGAATTAATAAAACTAACATACTTAAAAGCCGTAAACCTTTTTTCATTTCAATCAACCCTTTTAGACTATGTATCAATTTATTTAGTAATGGCTCGCCTAATACTAAGCTCCTTTTAGCAAGTAACTTCCCGTACAATTTAATCACTGGTAGGGCCGCTAAAGACAACAAGAAAGATTATTATTCCTGATACAATCATTAAAATATAGGCGATAAGTGCTGATATGAACTTTAATATTCCACTTAACTTATAACGGCTTAAATAAATCATTAAAATAGAAATAAACATGAAGGCCATTGAAGCAAGTGATATCCACATTTTCATTAATGACGGTGACATTGATTCCACTCCTTTTTCCGAATAGTATTATAACATACCCCTTATCAGATTGAAAAAGAAACTACTCTAAGCGAGTAGAATATGTATAAAGTGAAACTTCCATCAGTGGGGATTTTCCGACGCACAGTACGTGCTAGTGCCGACGTTGCCACAGGACGTGGAGTTCTTAGTCGGCTTCATCCCCCACTGATAGTTAGTTGCGGCCCACAGGAAGTGGGTCACGCAGACGTTGCCACACGATGTGGCGCTTTTAGTCTGTGTTCATTTTATAGGCCTTTACGAGCAGTTGATCCCCCCACTTAGGTTTCTTTGATTCTCTCGCAAACTTGAAGTGGGGGTCATACTGCCCGTTAATCTGCGATAAACAAAAAAAGGCTAAGCTAAAGAAGGGGCCGTTCTTTAACTTAGCCGGGTGACTAAATAACCCACACACTCTGTTCATTTCACCAGTTTGCTTCGTTGCATTGTATGCATCAAGAGGCTTTCGCGCATCCTCGAATGCCTATATTTCAAAAATATTAGCGATTATCTCCATTCACAAAATTCAAATCGCCTTCAAGTACGTTTGTAAGATCCTCCATCTCATTCTTTTTACCACGTGCCATCAAAAGATCTACTGCATCCTTTGCATTCACATCATTAAAAAGCACATCATAAAGAACATCGGTAATCGGCATATTTACATCATATTTTTCGGCTAATTGTTTAGCGGCCTTTGTAGTTCTTACACCTTCGACTACCATTCCTATATTATCTAAAACCTCTTGAAGCTTATGACCTTTACCGAGTAAATTACCTGCTCTCCAATTTCGTGAGTGTACGCTTGTACATGTCGCAATTAAGTCTCCGATACCCGTTAATCCTGAAAAGGTAAGCGGACTTGCTCCCATTTTTATTCCTAAACGAGCAATTTCAGCTAATCCTCTTGTGATTAAGGCAGCTTTCGCATTATCACCATATCCTAATCCATCTGTAATACCAGCTGCAAGTGCAATAATATTCTTCAATGCTCCACCGATTTCAACACCGACAAGGTCTGGATTTGTGTATACCCTGAAATTCTGATTAATAAATAAGTCTTGAATTTTTTCAGCAGCATTCATATTTTTCGATGAAACAGTAACAGTTGTAGGATGACGTAAACTAACTTCCTCAGCATGGCTCGGTCCTGAAAGAACAACTACACTATCCAAAATATTGACGGAAAATTCTTGTTCAATCATCTCAGATATACGGAGTAAAGTATCAGGCTCAATTCCTTTGCTAACATGGACAACTGTAAGCGGTTCTTTTCTAATAGAGTTGATCTTCCTAATTACTTCACGAATCGCTTTTGTTGGGACAGCTAGTACCATTGTATTAACACCTTCTAATGCTTCCTCTAGATGTGAAAAACCAATAATTCCTTCTGGAAGAAGTACTTCAGGTAAATACTTTTTATTTGTTTGATATTCATTGATTTCATTTATTTGGTTTGGATTATGCCCCCAAAGGCGAACTTCATGTCCATTATCCGCTAATACCATGGCTAATGCAGTTCCCCAGCTACCTGCTCCAATGACAGCAACACTTTCTGTCATTCGCTCCATTAGATCACTACCTTTTATTGATATTTGTTCAGCTTTCGCTTTGCTCTTTCAAGATTCAGAGATGGTCCGATTATTTTCGTTCTCTTGCAAATATCTTAATAGGTGTTCCTTCAAAGCCGAAAGCATCTCTAATTCGATTTTCTATAAAACGCTCATAAGAAAAATGCATTAATTCAGGCTCATTCACAAACACAACAAAAGTCGGCGGCTTAACAGCGACTTGTGTCGTATAGTATATTTTTAAGCGTCTACCCTTATCCGTAGGTGTTGGATTCATTGCAACCGCATCCATAATTACATCATTAAGGACACTTGTGTCAACACGTAATGAATGGTTTTCACTAGCTGTATTAATCATCGGTATAAGTGTATGAATTCGTTTTTTGGTTTTAGCAGAAAGGAATACAATTGGTGCGTAATCAAGGAAAAGAAAATGTTCTCGTATTTTTTGCTCAAACTCCTTCATGGTCTTTTCATCTTTTTCAACAGCATCCCACTTATTTACAACAATGACTACCGCTCTTCCTGCTTCATGTGCATATCCTGCAATCCGCTTGTCCTGCTCAATGATACCTTCCTCACCATCAATCACTACAAGAACTACATCCGAACGTTCAATTGCCCTTAAAGCGCGAAGAACACTATATTTCTCGGTTGTTTCATATACCTTACCTTTTTTACGCATTCCTGCTGTATCTATGATGACATACTTTTCTCCATTATAAGTTAGCTGTGAATCGATTGCATCTCTCGTAGTACCGGCAACATTACTAACAATTACACGATCTTCACCTAAAATTGCATTAACAAGAGATGATTTACCTACATTTGGTCTTCCAATTAAGGAGAATTTAATAACATCATCTTCATAATCTTTTTGTCCATGTTTAGGAAAATGCTTAGCTGCTTCATCTAGTAAATCACCTAATCCTAACCCATGTGAACCTGAAATAGGAAATGGCTCTCCAAATCCTAAAGCATAGAAATCATAAATTTGATCTCTCATTTCTGGATTATCAATTTTATTAACCCCAAGTACGACAGGCTTTTTTGCCCTATAAAGGATCTTGGCCACTTCCTCGTCGGCAGCCGTCACCCCTTCTCTTCCATTTGTTAGGAAAACAATGACATCCGCTTCATCAATAGCAATTTCTGCCTGTTGCCGAATTTGCTCTAGAAACGGCTCGTCTCCAATATCAATCCCACCGGTATCAATAATATTAAAATCATGATTTAACCATTCTCCTGAACTGTATATACGATCCCTAGTAACACCAGGAATATCCTCAACAATAGAAATTCGTTCTCCGACAATTCTGTTAAAAATTGTTGATTTTCCTACGTTTGGACGTCCGACAATTGCCACTACCGGTTTTGCCATGAACATCACCCTTTCATTTGAAATGCTAAAAGCGCCTTCGAAATAATCCGAGGACAACTAACTAGTACCTATCAAATAAACCCTTCTTTTATTTTTGTAGAAGGGTCTAACTTCATTATCTTATCAAAGCAATACAAGGCTCGCAATGAAAAACTTGGAATATCGATCAGCGTTTCACAATTTTGACCATTTTTTCAGTTATGATAATTTTTGTTTCTCTTTTTCAATTTGATTCAAGTGTTTCTCATAGAAAGTTGACAAGTATTCCAATCCATTCCATGCAGCAATTATTATTGTTGAGAGAGCAATAACATCTAAAAAAGCAAATGAGCCAATGACATGAGGAAATGTATATTTTTTTAGGATAAGTGCATATAGAAATTCCCCTTGAATTGAGCCAAATAAGATAATAAAGATACGATATAACTTATTTGTCTGTAAGACAATGGATAAAGATATTAATAATACAGTAAGCATCCAAATTCTTGGAACAATAATCCAAACAGGATCATATAACTCAAATAAATGAAAGCAGACATAGGAAAGCATAATGATAAATGAGCAAAATAATAAATGAGCTGCTATTAGTTTTTTCATTCGAACTATGACTATGAATAAAGGAATGACGAGTATTAAACTTGCTAACGATATTTCCATATCAAACAGAAAAAAGGAATACGGTGAAAAAATAATTAGTAATAAAATCCAAATTGATTGTCTTAACCTATTTATATGTTTTTTTTTCAACATAAAGGTGGCAATAACCCAAAAAAACCATGCAATCCAGTAAAATGTTAAACCTTCCATTTATCATCCACCTCCTAACATTCCCATTATGACACTTATCAATGTACTTTAGTCATAAGGAAACGAGATTTGATGGAATCATTTTATTTTCTTGTTGCAAACTACATCTTAAGAAAGGTAGGTGTACAAAATGGGAAGAGATCGACAAGAAATGAAACTTAAAAAAAGTAAAAGAGTAGAATCGGACAGAGATCATGCTCTTCATTATCCCGGCGCTACAAAGTTGCAAAGTCCTGAAGAAGCTAGAGAATTGAATAATAATAAATAAAAATAAATGTAAAAGGGGCTGTCTTATGGGACAGCCCCTTTTTATGGCTTATTTATGAATTTTTCTCTGACTAAATCCTTTTGTATCAATACTTCTTTCATTTAGCCAATGATGTGTATGACCGGAAATAATAATAGGAGTTTTCTGAAGGTCTTCAATCGATTCTGCACCAAGGGCTGTCATCATAATCGCCAATTCTGTATGCATAGCTTGGATAGTCTCAATTAATGATTCAATTCCATGATTCATTAAGATTTTCAGAAAATACCCTGCTATTCCTACAGCATCTGCACCTAATGCAATCGACTTCGCAATATCAAGACTAGTTTGAATGCCGCCAGACCCTAATATAGATAAACCTTTACAGCCATTTTTTGCTTCTACAATTGAAATAGACGTTGGAATGCCCCACTCATTAAAAAACGGTAAATCCCTTTCTCGTCTTTCATTTTCAATTTGAGCAAAATTTGTTCCCCCAAATCCACCAACATCGACTGCGGAAACGCCGACTGATTCAAGTTGAGAAACCGTTTCTTTATTCATTCCGAAGCCAACTTCCTTCACAATTATGGGGACATCGGTTTTTCTAACGATATCCTCAATACGGTAAAGGGCTGAACGGAAATCTCGATCACCCTCTGGCATTGTCAGTTCTTGTACGACATTTAAGTGTATTTGCAGTGCATTTGCTTCAATCATATCAATTGCACCCTTTGCTTGATCGACTGTCGCCTCACTACCTAAATTTCCGATTATGATGCCATTTGGGTTTTCTTTACGCACTACCTGGTATGTTTCTTTTTCTGATGGGTCTTTTAGTGCAGACATTTGGGAACCTACTGAAATAGCTAAATCTAGCTCTTTCGCAGCTAACGCAAGATCGCGATTTAATTGTAATGTCTTTTCCCCCCCACCACCTGTCATACCATTGATAAAAATTGGCGAACTTAAGTGAAGTTCGCCAATTTTTGTACATAAATTTGCCTTTTTTAATGCCGTATTAGGTAAACTTTGGTGGATAAATGTAATATCCTCAAAACCTGCAAGCCGTTTTTGGCCTGTTGTGAGTGCTAATTGTATATGATCCCATTTTCGTTTTGATCTAGACACAATAATCACCATTATTTTTTTAAATTCTTTAACTGATCACCAATCACTTCACCAAGCTGAAATCCTTTTGATTCCTCTGGCAGCTCATAATCAGTTACAAACTCATTCTCTCTTTCTTGGAGCTCTTTTATACTAAGAGATAGACGCTGGTCTTGCTCATTTACATCTAGTACCTTTACTTCAACTTCTTGACCTTCATTTAATACTTCATGAGGTGTAGCTATATGCTTATGAGAAATTTGGGAAATATGAACAAGTCCTTCTACTCCCGGGAATAACTCAATGAAAGCACCATAGGATACAAGCCTTTTTACTACACCACTAAGCGTACTGCCCTTAGGAGCTTTTTCGGAAATATTAGTCCATGGTCCAGGAAGTGTTTCTTTAATGGATAATGAGATTCTTTCATTCGTACGATCTACACTTAAAATCTTTACTTGAACTTTTTGACCTTCTTGTACAACATCTGAAGGTTTGTCAATATGTTCATGGGACAGTTGTGATATATGAACAAGCCCATCGATTCCACCGATATCTACAAAAGCACCAAAATCAGATATTCTCTGTACAGTTCCTTCAACTACCTGACCTGCTTCTAGCGATTCTAATAATTGATTCTTTTGCTTTCCTTTTTCTTCTTCAACAACTGCACGATGAGAAAGAATTAAGCGGTTTTTCTCTTTTTCTAGCTCAACAATTTTGAAGGCCATTGTTTTGCCTTTATAATCAGAAAAATCCTCTACAAAGAATGCTTCTACAAGTGATGCAGGTACAAATCCGCGTACACCTAGATCAACAACTAATCCACCTTTAACTACATCCTTAATTTCTGCATTAAACGATTCACCATTTTTAAATTTTTCTTCAAGATTTGCCCACGATTTCTCAGCGTCTACTTTTCGTTTTGATAATATTAAGGCTTCCTCTTCAACTTTAAGAACTTCAAGCTCAAGCTGATCTCCTTCTGAAACTACATCACTTGCTTTTTCAACATGAAGGCTAGATAATTCACTAATAGGAATAATACCATCAAGCTTACAATCATTAATATTGATAATGACTTGCTTTTCCTCAACCTTTGTAACTTGCCCAGATACCTTATCCCCAACTTCGAAATTTTTCACTTCTACTAGATTCATCTCTTCAGTCATATGTATTCCTCCTTATTTGAAATGCAAAAGCGTCTTCGGAACAATTAGATTGCTCTTCCCGATGACCACTCATTGTAGCTTTCCTTTGAGGCAAGACAGCTATCTAATTATTATAAAATTCCTTTTTATTAACTTCTTACAAACCACTTCTTTTGTCAAGCAAGAAGGTTTAACGATTTTCATTTATGAGTTTACGGATTTCTTCCATGATTAATTCAGTTATCTCCTCAGCAGAAGCTTTCTTTTCGCGAAGTTCTTGTATGTCTATTGGTTTTCCATATATGACTTTTAATCTTTTAAAAGCCTTATAAGGGCCTATTATCGCACAAGGTACAACCGCTGCATCTGAACGTAGGGCAAAAAAGCCCACACCTGCCAGCCCTTTCGTCAATTCCCCTGTTTTACTCCTTGTCCCTTCAGGAAAAATCCCTAAAACATGGCCTTCTTTTAAAATTGCCAGCCCTTTTCTCAATGCTTCACGATCACTCATGCCCCTTTTAACAGGAAAAGCATTTAGATTACTAACTATTTTTCCTAATAAAGGAACGTTAAAAAGCTCTTCCTTTGCCATGAAGTGAACAGGGCGTGGTGCGTTAATCCCAACAACCGGAGGATCAAAATTATGAATATGGTTGGAGCACAGCAGTACTCCGCCTTCTTTTGGAAAATGTTCTCTTCCAATAACTTCAAAACGATATACTGGTTTTAATATTCCTAGAACAACTGATTTGACAAATGAATAAAACGTCAATATTATCCGATCCTTTCATGGGCAAGCACCATAATTCTCTCAACAACTTGTTCGATCGATAAAGCTGTCGTATCAATTTCAACAGCATCCGCTGCTTTTTTTAATGGTGCGACTTCCCGTTCTGAATCTAATTTATCCCTCAGTGAGATTTCTTCTTTTAATTTCGCCAAATCGGAAGGAAATCCCTTTTGAATATTTTCATTATGTCTGCGAATTGCTCGTTCATCCACGGAAGCCAATAGAAAAACCTTCACTTCTGCATCCGGAAGGACATGTGTTCCTATATCTCTTCCATCCATTACTACTCCGCCATTCACAGCAAAGCTTTTTTGCCTTTCAACCATCTCTTCTCTTACTAATTTATGTTTTGCCACAATGGATACGGTATTCGTTACTTCACGAGTCCTAATTTCTTCCGATACATTTTCTCCATCAAGGAAAATTAACTGACCTTGATCACCAGGAAGTAACGTGATTGTTGTTTCATTTAATATATTTATCAATTCATCTTCATTTTCTAAGCTTATTTGTTTTTTTAACGCTTTATACGTTAGTGCCCGATACATTGCGCCAGTATCTATATAAATATACGAAAGTTTTTCGGCTACAAATTTTGCTACGGTGCTTTTTCCTGCAGCTGCAGGACCATCGATTGCTATTGAAATCTTCTTGTTCATAGTGCCTCCTGAAAATGTTTCTTGTCTACTTTATTTTAACATATGATTACATAAATAACCGTATTAAACTATGCTTGTATAATCAAAAAAAAGCGGGCTCAGCCCGCTTAAAAATTATTTACCCCTAAATGTTTCCAGAAATTCTGTGAAATTATTATCAGTTACCCCTTCGTATTGGGTAAGCTGTTTCAGTTCAGGGAAAATATTCAATTTATGAAAAAATAATTGCGTAATGATCAAAAATAAAAATTGAATCATAATTATTTTAATAATAATTCTTTCTATTGCCTTCATAATAAATCGCTCCGCATTTTTTATTCCTATTTTGGGTGCGAACTTGAATTATTATACCTCACTTTATATTTCTAATCCTTTTTTCCTATAAGCGAGCTGTCGGTCAAAACAGAAACGGAGTAAAATTTGTCTATCTATCGATGAAATATCAATAAATTGTATAGAAATAATAGACTTTGATTCATTGATTTCCAATATTCTTATGATTTTGCTTTTCAATTTCAAATAATGGACCTCTCCATTTTGCATCGGCAAAACAAACCAATTATCAGTCATCATATTGGGCGAAAAATTTCTTTTATTATCACTAATAATAGCTGCCCCTCCAGCACTTATATCTTCAGTAACAGTTACAAATGGAGTAAATTCTCCTTTTTCAAGTGCATGAACTGCAACATCTACAGCTGTTTCAACACGAACAAATTCCCGACGTTGAATCCTCACAAGCTCATCTGGGCCAGGATATGATATGATGATCATCGGAATATTTAATTTTATTCTTCTTAACACTTCACATTCAAATAGGAAAACAGATCCGTCTTCCGAAACAAAACTTGCCTTAAATTGAGCTCCATCCATTAGAAATACGGTTCTGCCCGTCTCCATATTAATTGGATAGTCAATATACAGGTTATTATCTTTTTTTTCAACAATTTTACATTTATATTTTTCAATTTTATCAGAAAATCTAGGCTCTAAAACAAGCACATCACCAATTTTAACCATTTGGACCACACTTTCCTTTTTCATAACAATAGAAAAATATCAAAATCCATTACCTTCAAAGGATAATCTTGTCATTTAATTATGACATTTATCATGGTGTTTGTACATGATCATTTTTATTTTCAAATGGGAGAATAATAAAAGGGAAAAGCTATAAAACTTTTCCCTAAACAACATTCTCAAAAATTGGTTCTGCATTTTCAAGCTTTTCCACTTTTTCTTCATGTCCATTATCTGAATTAATAAAAATTCGATACGTATCCTCTCCAAGAGTACCAAGAAACTCATAGCAAAGGACCTCTTGATTAATATCATTCTGAATTATCGCTAACCCTTCTTCCATAATTTTCACTTGAGGATTAATTTTAGTTCTTGCATCTTCAATTGAAATAACCGGTTTTGGAATATTTCTTTTATGGTTAGATTTTAAATATTCCCCTGCAGAAAACCCAACAATATTCCCATTATCCAGCGCAATCTTAACATTAATTGAATCAGGGTATATCCTTATATCATTTTGTTTTGAAACAAACGTAAACACACCTGTATGATTATATTGTGCACTTTCGAAAAGGTCTAAATCTTTAAATCCATTTTCTTTTAAGAAGGATACTGCTTTAATACTAGCCTCATTTAAACTAATTGTTTGTTTTTTAATATCCCTGTCTAAAATAAACCAAATTGGATAGCCGCCTATTTTTGTAATATCCATACTAGCTTCCTGTTTTGTTTTTTTATCTTGGACTGTGACACTATAAAATCCGTAAGCTGATCCTTTTCCATTTTCTGTTACGTTAATGTTTACATTATTCCCGAATCCAGCATATTTTTTTGCTTCTTGTACTGCTTCATTTTCTGTTATTTCTTTACCCTTTAAGTTTTGGAAGTTTTGATCTTTTTTTTCGAGACTTACCGTAGTAGGGCCAAGATCTGTCTCCCCATATCCTTCAACCGTTTTTTCAACTGTTTTAAAACCATCAATGATCGTATTGTCAGCAGTTTCTTTCCCCGTTGCAAGCGCCATTTCTACATCCATCCAACGGAGATTATTTTTTAATACTAAATGCTGAACCTTACGTAATTCATTTTGTATTTCTGCTGAATTTGAGTATAATTTCTTTAAGTTTTGATATTCCTTATCCGTTAATGGTTCTTTATCTAGATCTCTTACTGCTGTTCGATAACTAAAATCTCCGATATTAGAAAGGAACTCCTCTGTTTTATTAAAAGGCAGCAAGGTGAGCGGGAGCTGTCCAACATCTGAATGTGCCTCCGAAGTAAGCCTCCAAACATCAGCCAGTGCAGGTGATAATGATTTTCTAGAATTCATTGCCAATGTCGTTCCGATTTTGTCATGTAATAAATCTATTTTATTGGTAAGGCCATGAAATGCCCTCTGATAATTATTTTCCGCATTAATGAGGATCGCATTTTTCTCACGATGCTCTTGGTAACCCCAAAATGCAGTACCTGCTACTCCTAAAGTAAGTACACCTATTAATATTCCTCTAAGCAATATTCCTCACCTCTCTATTTACAAAAAATATGTTTACCTATTCTTTTAATCTGTGGCCTCGACCAAATCCAAGCACTTGTCGCTGTATCTGGATTAAAGTAATATAATGCATGTCCTGTAGGGTCCCAGCCATTAATTGCATCAATGACCGCCTCTTTTGCCTTTTCGTTCGGGGTTAGCCAAATTTGCCCATCAGCGACCGCAGTAAACGCACCTGGTTCAAAAATAACTCCTGAAACTGTATTTGGGAAAGTGGCACTATTTACACGGTTCAAAATAACTGCTGCGACAGCAACTTGACCTGTGTACGGTTCACCCCTCGCCTCACCATATACAGCATTCGCCATTAATTGGATATCATTTTGTGAAAATCCGTTAGGCACATTGGCAGCTGTTGGTTTTTGCTTCGCTGGTTTAGTCTTTTTTGCAGGTGCACCATTAGCAGATTTCTTTTGAGATTCAAGACTCGTTCCTCCGTAATGAGAAAACTTATTTCCTTTTGCAATTTGATTTTTGACAAATTGCTCATTATATTTTGATGCCTTGACAAGTTTATTTTTCGTACTAGCTCCAGCCATCCCATCAATATTTAAACCAAATTCATATTGAAAATTTCTTAAAGCCCAGTAAGTTCCCCATCCAAAAACCCCATCAATCTTACCATTGTAAAAACCAAGATATTGGAGCCTTGATTGCAGTTCAATCACATCATCTCCAACAGCTCCTTGTTGGATCACTTGATTTGAAAAAGCTAAACCTCTTCCCTCATTGCCACTCATGGGAAGTACGATTATACAAACAGAGATAATAAGAATTACCTTAGTAAACAACAAGTTCATTTTCATGGATAGTAACCTCCAAAGTAAATCTTTATAACATTATCTCTATATTTTGTAGTAGCTGGTTTTTTATGCAAACCTATGGAAATAAAAAAACTCTTCATTCCAAATTCGAATGAAGAGTTTTTAGAAGTCTAGCTGATTTCTGAAATGCTGGGCACTTAATTCTCTACCTTTCTTTACTTTTCTTAATCCTAACCACCATAGGAAAGTCATAAATGGAAACATGACAAATTGCCAATTTTTTTGAGTAATTAAAATGAAATCGTAAGTACCGTGAAGAATGATAGGAAAAAGTAATGAAAGAATAATCCATTTATATTTAGAGGTTGCTGAAAATTTCCCTTTTCCTATATAATAGCCCATGATAACTCCAAATAATGCATGACTTGATACAGGGAGAAGAGCTCGACCAATAGCATGTTCTAAACCATACGTAATAAGATAAAAAATATTTTCTAAGGTAGCAAAGCCTAATGATACAGCTGCTCCATAAACAATTCCATCATATGGTTCATCAAAATCAACATGCTGATAGATCGTATAGAATAAAATAAACCATTTAAAAAATTCCTCTAGCGTTGCTGATGAGAGAAACGCATTAATAAAACTGGACTCGATCATATTTTCAGTTTCGAGGACATGCTGAATAAACGCTATTGGGAATACAAGGAGCGCACCAAATAAAAAAGTCTTAAACACTGTATAGACCGGCTCTGAATCATATTGATCTTTTAAATAAAAATAGCTTAACAACGCTAATCCAGGGGCAATACCCGCAGATAATATACCAAGCATGTACTAGCC
This sequence comes from Cytobacillus dafuensis, assembly GCF_007995155.1. Classification (NCBI taxonomy): domain Bacteria; kingdom Bacillati; phylum Bacillota; class Bacilli; order Caryophanales; family Bacillaceae; genus Cytobacillus; species Cytobacillus dafuensis. Next base: position 3,169,752 of record NZ_CP042593.1, read on the forward strand.
TCTTTTCTATTTTGCAGCAATATTTCATATAAGGAAACAATAATAATTATTACCTTCTTAATCGTAACATGATACGAGTAGAAAGAAAATCAAATTTCTATAAATAGTATAAAAAAGAGTACCATCACTCCATTGGTGCTGTTTTATTCAAAAACACACTTTTTACACTTTGGAATTTTTAGAAAGTAGAGGGAATCATAATGCAAAAGAAAAAAATTCTCGTCATTCACACTGGTGGAACAATTTCGATGAGTGAGGATGCATCTACAGGTGCTGTGAAGCCAACTGAAATCAACCCATTAACCGAAAAAACTAAAGAATTGCTGTCACTTGCTGAAATTATTATTGAAGAACCATTTCATCTTCCTTCACCTCATATTACACCTATTGAAATGTTTAAACTTAAGGAAATAATTGATTATCACTGTGGAAAAGAAGAAATTGAGGGTGTTGTCATAACACACGGGACAGATACTTTGGAAGAAACAGCTTATTTCCTTCATTTGACTATCCAAGCAGCATTACCAATTGTCGTAACAGGAGCAATGCGATCTAGCAACGAAATTGGTGCCGATGGTCTTTATAATTTAATTTCTTCAATTAGAGTTGCTTCGTGCGAAGAAGCCAAGAGCAAAGGAGTTCTTGTCGTATTAAATGATGAGATTCATACAGCAGAAAATGTAACAAAAACACACACTAGCAATGTATCAACTTTTCAAAGTCCTCAATATGGACCGATTGGTATTGTAACAAAAAGGGGTGTATTCTTCCACCACCTTCCAACAAATGACGAATATTACAAAATTGATAATGTTGCAAAGCGAGTTGCTTTAATGAAAGCGCATGCCGGAATGGATTCAACACTACTTTATGCTATACGTGATTTAGATTATCATGGAGTTGTTATAGAAGCGTTAGGACAGGGCAATTTACCGCCTGCAACAGTTGAAGGAATCAAAGCATTAATCGAAAAAAATATTCCTGTTGTCCTCGTTTCACGCTGCTTCAACGGAATTGCTCAAGACGTATACAGTTATGAAGGCGGAGGAAAACAATTAAAGGATTTAGGAGTCATTTTTTCAAATGGCTTAAATGGGCAAAAAGCACGAATTAAGTTACTTATTGGCTTAGCGAGTACAACTAATAATAAAGAGATTGAAGATATGTTTAACGTTTAATGACTTAAATTGAGCTTAAGGGGCAGTCTCAAAGCCGAAAATTCGACTTATGAGACTCCCCCGTGTTAATTCTTGTTTTTTATTAATTCAGCTATTAACCCACCATGAAAGCGGCCATTTTCTATGAATATCTCATTTGCATTATTCCCTGCAGCAATAACACCAGCAATGAATATGCCTTCAATATTTGTTTCCATTGTTTCATTATTAAAAAATGGTCTTCCTGTCTCAGAATCAATCTTGACACCTATCGATTTCAAAAATGTATGATCTGGATGATAGCCTGTCATGGCAAAGACAAAATCATTTTTCAACTCAAAAACCTCATTATTTTTCATATAGATGACTTTATCATCAAAAATTTCTTTTAAATGTGCATTAAATTCCATTTTAATTACACCATTACGAATTAAGGCATCAAATTCAGGTAATATCCAAGGCTTTATACTTGGTGAATATTCGTTTCCCCGATAAATAACTGTAACTCTTGCACCAGCCTTAACCAATTCTAACGCCGCATCAACACTTGAATTTTTACCGCCAACAACAACTACATCCTTATCAAAATATGGATGCGCTTCCTTAAAATAATGGTAAACCTTATGGGAATCTTCCCCAGGAATATTCATGTAATTAGGATGATCGTAATAACCTGTTGCAATGATGACATAGTTTGAAATATACTGACCCTTATTTGTTACAACTAAAAATTCCTTATTTTCTTGCTTGGTAACCTTTAAGACCTTTTCATAAGCATTAATATTTATGTTTTTTCTTTTTACCACTTCACGGTAATAGGATAACGCTTCATTTCGTCTTGGCTTATATTCAACAGTAATAAAAGGTATATTGCCAATTTCTAGTTTTTCACTTGTACTAAAAAAAGTTTGGTGTGTCGGATAATGATAAATGGCATTAACTATGTTCCCCTTTTCGATAACAAGTGGTTTTAACCCGATTTCTTGAAGCGAAATCGCCGACGCTAACCCACAAGGGCCACCACCTATAATTATTGCATCTTCTCTTCTCATTTTTCAGTGTACTCCTTTCAGAAAAGCGAAACTTAGAAAAGCACAAGCGCCTGCGGAACAAGGAAAGAAAAGATTGTTCCTGTGATGCTGCATGCGCTAGTCAGTATTAGAAAAACTTGACCTTTGCCAAGTCCTTTTTGACTAAGGCCTTAGTTTTTCTTATGCGATCTTATTAGCAGATATTATTTGAAAACACTTCACTTTAGTACGTTAATAAACTTAAACTTTCTTATTAGCTAAAATAAAAATCTCCCATCAAATATGATAGGAGATTTCCAATAAAGAATCAAATGAACAACTTATCATAACTAATAACTATAAGCTCGTAAAAAAAGTCGTTCCTCTTATACCCAACCACGGAATCTTGAAGCTTCAGCCATTTTGCGAACTCCAACCATATAAGCAGCAAGACGCATGTCCACACGGCGAGATTGCGCTGTTTCATAAATATTATTGAAAGATTGCACTAAGATTTTCTGAAGTTTTTCTTCAATCTCATCCTCAGACCAGTAATAACCTTGGTTATTTTGTACCCATTCAAAGTAGGAAACTGTTACTCCACCAGCTGATGCTAAAACATCAGGTACAAGTAAAATTCCACGTTCAGTTAATATTTGAGTAGCTTCCAATGTTGTTGGACCATTTGCAGCTTCAACAACAATTTTCGCTTTAATATTGTGTGCGTTTTCATCTGTAATTTGATTTTCGATTGCAGCTGGAACTAAAATATCGCAATCTAACTCTAAAAGTTCTTTATTTGTAATTGTATCGTTAAATAGATTTGTTACTGTTCCAAAGCTGTCGCGACGGTCTAGTAAATAATCTATATCTAATCCATTTGGATCATGTAATGCACCGTAAGCATCGGATATACCAATAACTTTTGCCCCAGCATCATGAAGGAACTTAGACAAGAAGCTTCCAGCGTTTCCAAAACCCTGCACTACAACTCGTGCACCTTCTAATTCAATGCCTTTCTTCTTAGCAGCTTCTCTAATGCAGATTGTTACACCTTTAGCAGTCGCTGTTTCACGACCGTGTGAACCGCCTAATACTAATGGCTTTCCAGTAATAAATCCTGGTGAGTTGTACTCATCTATTCTACTGTACTCATCCATCATCCATGCCATAATTTGTGAGTTTGTAAATACGTCTGGTGCTGGAATATCTTTTGTCGGTCCAACAATTTGACTAATTGCACGTACGTATCCACGGCTTAGTGCTTCCAATTCTCGGAAAGACATATTACGTGGATCACAAATTATTCCACCTTTTCCTCCACCATATGGAAGATCAACTATTCCACACTTTAAGCTCATCCAAATTGAAAGGGCTTTAACTTCCTTTTCAGTTACTCCTGGATGAAAACGGATTCCACCTTTTGTTGGTCCAACTGCATCATTATGCTGCGCACGGTAGCCAGTGAAGACTTTCACTGTTCCATCATCCATCCGGATAGGGATTTTAACTGTCATCATTCGTAGAGGCTCTTTCAGAAGCTCGAATACCTCATCAGAATAACCTAGCTTTTCCAATGCCTTATGAATAACAGTTTGGGTTGACTTTAACACGTCAAGCTTGTCTTCTCTATTTGTCTCAGTACCATTATTGGCTACCATTTTGTGTAAACCTCCTAGAATCACTTTCATTTGTTGTCCGCTTCCAGACATTAGTATACACCTTTGATTTTTTTATGCAAGATGAAAAAAGTTTTTTTCCGCATTTTTTGATAATTTTATGTAAACGCTCTCAATTCATTTATATAAAGTATGTACGAAGTTTCTATACCCCACTCAATCATTACGTTTAGAGAAAGTGTTAAGAACAAAAAATGAAGAAGTATGAAAAGAGGAGGAATAAATCCTCCTCAAAAATATATTTAGCTATCATTACTTAAAAAAATATACAAGCTTTTCTATAGCACTGTCCTTCATAACTACAGATCCGTATTCTTCCAGCATATGAATGCTTACCATTGAAGGATTTCCGTATTCTGTTAGAACCGCGACAAGTCTATTTATATCATTCGCATTTTGATTGGAAAGATAAAAATAATAGGAGTCTTTAAAAGCATAAAGGGTGCCGTTTGTAATGTTCATATTATTAAGACGCTTTGCAAGCTGAATCACATTTTCAAATTCCCTAAATTCAAAAAGGATTTCCTCGTCCCCACCCATTATTAACTGCATTTCGATAAAGCCATCCTGAAGAAGCTCCTCATCGTCCTGTTCTTCCATTGTAACGATCATTATCATCCCTTGTGCTTGCATAGAGAAAATCTCTACAGCAACTGAGCCTTGAATTTCAACCCCGAATTCTGCACTCGCTTCGTCAAGCATATCATGAAAAAGTTGATGCCATTTCATGGAATCCTTCCAAATATCTTCTTTTGTAAGCCCTCTTTCCGATAAATCATCTAGGGTAAGAAATATTTTAATTTTATTGTAATTTAATCGTTCTAAGCGCATGTATATGCCCCCTGATGTGAACCAACTCTTTTGTTTAGTGTATGAAAGTAAAAAAAATTGGTGAGTCATGTAAGTTATTTTACCCAATTTGCGCTTTTTTCCGCTTCACTCTTAATATTTGTTACCCTTTTTTATTGTCACAAGATGTGTTTCTGATTTTGCACCCAATCTTAACGGCAAAGCAGTTGTTCCGTAGCCATTACTAGTTAATAAAACTGTTTCTTTTCGCTTCTTTAAACCACCTTTTTGATACGGACTATAGCCCAAAATATGAATTTGGCCACCATGGGTATGCCCACTTAACACTAAACGTATTTGGTGCTCCTTTTTTATTTTGCTGATAATTTGTGGATTATGGCTAACTAAAATTTTAAATCCAGTGTCATCTGCATCTTCTAATGCTAAATCTAATCTGTCGCGTTTTCTGCCTATATCATCAATTCCTAAAAGGATTAACTTATCTCCTTTTACCGATTCGAAGGAAACAGCCGTATTGGCGAGAACCTTTATCCCACAATCTAATAGAAGGGCATCTAACGCACGAAAATCCACTTCGTAGTCATTATTTCCCCAAACAAAATATACTGGGCCCAGCTTTCTTAAATTTTGGAGATTTTGTTTTACTCTTTCAAAGGGTACCCCCTTTTCCAATAAATCTCCCCCTATAATAACCAAATCGGCCTTTTTTGATAGTACTTCCTCTATAATTTTGTCAGAGATAACTCTCTTATGTATATCAGAAATGAAAAAAATCTTGACTTCCCCAAAGCTTTCTGGAAAGTCTGAAAAAGTAACTACATTTTGAATAACTCGGTCAGCAAAAGCTTCCTTGGACATATAAATAAGAAGTCCTACTCCGAGAATTAATACAAATGTGATAATAAAAATCATAATGCCTCCTGCCACGTATTCAATCGACTAGTTTTCAACAAATTATAGCTTCTTAAAAATCTATAGAAATAATACCATATATAATTGAAAAACAGAAAAATACTACTGTTTGCCAAAACCCAATATTTATTAAGGTAATAAAATTAATAACAAATATAATGCATATTAGAACATTAAAATTACATTCCCTATTTTTTATTGAATCAATTGCCTTTAAAATCATTTCTTCTCTGATCATTTCTGCAGTGATTAGAACACCAACGATAATAACAAGGCTAGCTGCAAAAAAATTTAAGGGATTTAATATATATGAAAACACAAGTTCCGTAATATTAATTATTGGAATTGGAAACCATTCTATAAACAATAATCCACAGAAAAAACTAATGATACAATAAAATGCATGACGATTCAAAAAGAATCCCTCCCCATACAAATTGTATGAGAGGGATTCTTCTTCCTTTCTTAATCTTCGTGAACATCAAGAATTCTAAATCCTGAAGCTTCTAGTTTTTCTATAAATTTTTGTATATTGTCCTTCTTTTCAATCTTCATCACGATTCTGCGAACTAGCTTATCAGTCTCATCAAAGGTTACAATGGAAATAATATGCTCATGGAATTGATGGGCTATTTCTGACAACCTCGCCAATCTTCCTTCTGTTTCAGATGCAGTAAAGGCAATACGTACACCTGGTTTATTCATTCCAAATGCAGATTGGAATTGATTTAGGACATCAAATCGTGTAACAATCCCTGCAAATTTCTGTTTTTCATCAAGAACTGCAAGAAGTGGGAAATCCTTCAAACTAAGGAAAGTTTTCTCGAAAATTTCATTCCCCTTAAGATATTGATCCTTATGGGTTGCAATATCCTTCACTTTTGTATTCTGCAAATAATCTTCCTTCGTTTGTCCAGCATTAAAATAGTTTTCATAGATTCTGTACCTTGTTACGACACCAAGATAGGTATCACCATCTAAAACTGGTAATCCATCAATATGATGCTCTTCTAATTTTTCGAGTGCTTCCTTAATTGATGATTCGTGATCAATCGTATAACTAGAATGTCTAGGAATCATAACGCTTTTGACAAACATTTCAATCACCTCAAAGTATTATTTACAGTTGCGTATTTAATAATTCTACAATAATATTTAAAATCCCTTTTTATATCTAACATGAATTATAAATTTTTGTCATAAGATTGAATGAGTCACATAAGAGGAGGGACAACATGTTTACACTTCAAAAAGCTTGGCATCCATATATTAGCCCCTTTGATCCTTGTAAGCCTATTACAGTAAAAACGTATTCGACCCCACCCAATCTCTATATGGGTTTTCAGCCTCCAAATCTCCCTCAATTTTCACCAACAGAGGCATTAAGAGCTGGTACACTATGGAAGGCCTTTTATGATCCTTGGTATAGTCCATATGAAAAAGCCAAAAGGGGGCAGTCTCAATGAAACAAATGCCTGCCGATTACTATCAATTATTAGAACAACTCCAAGCTGTTGATTTTGTATTAGTGGAACTCACCTTATATTTAGATACCCATAATGATGATGAGGATACTATCAATCAATTTAACCATTATGTAAGTGAAAGAAAAAAAATTAGCAGGGCATTTGAAAGCAAATTCGGTCCACTTATGCAATTTGGGCATAGCTATTCAGGAAAACCATGGAATTGGGTTGATACTCCATGGCCATGGCAAGTGTAAAACGAATTTTAGAAGTTGTTTATGAAGGAGGGGCTGAATAGATATGTGGGTCTATGAAAAAAAATTGCAATACCCAGTTCGTGTAGGTACTTGTAACCCAAAGCTCGCAAAATTCTTAATAGAACAATACGGTGGAGCAGATGGAGAACTTGCTGCTGCTTTACGATATCTAAATCAGCGCTACACCATTCCAGATAAGGTCATCGGACTTCTCACAGATATTGGAACAGAAGAGTTTGCTCATTTAGAAATGATTGCCACAATGGTGTATAAGCTAACGAAGGATGCAACACCAGAACAAATGAAAGCAGCTGGTCTAGGCGCTCATTATGCTAATCATGATAATGCACTTTATTATGAGAATGCTGCTGGATCACCTTGGACTGCCACCTATATACAAGCTAAAGGTGATCCAATTGCTGATTTATACGAGGATATTGCTGCAGAAGAAAAAGCACGCGCAACTTATCAATGGATCATCAATATGAGTGATGATACCGACTTAAATGATAGCTTACGTTTCTTAAGGGAAAGGGAAATCATACATTCACAAAGGTTCAGAGAAGCTGTTGAGATTCTAAAGGATGAACAAGGGAAAAAGAGGGTATTTTAGTAGACATACCCTTCGGAAAAGAAGCAGGCAATTTTTTTTTGATTCTGCTTAAATTATTTATTTTCATGATACAAATTAATATCATAATTTGCTTTCATCATTTCAAAAACGGTATGCCTGTTTTTCCATTCATCTTCCTTTTTCCAAAGATCTTTACTTTTGTCAATGATTTCACATCGTAAAGCATGATATTCTTTCTCTGCTTTTTCCCTTTTCTCTCGCAATAAATTCATAAGCCCGTACAAACCAACAATAAATATTAGATAATAAAAATTAACAGACTGGTTGACATATGTCGAGAACATAGAAGCAAATGAATAGGAATAAGGCTTCATTATGGTTTGATAAATATAGAAAAAGTAGAAAAATGACAAAAATACAGTTGCCCACATAATAATTAAATGCCTCAATTTATATTTATCAAACTTTCTTTTCCTTTCAACAACTTTTTGAAGCATTTGTCTTGTAGCCTGATCAGTTCGATCATCTAACAGTTTTATTGATGACTCCATTGTTCCCCCTCCATCTACATAGCCCATTAAGAAAACGAACAATAATTGTTCACATACCCTTTTTTTCTAGTTTATGAGCTTGTACCTCACTATATGATAGGGAGAATAAGAATCTATTTTTTTGGAATGACTAAAACTTGCCCTACTTGAATTTCATCACTTTTCAGGTTATTTTCTTTTTTTATTATATCGACTCCTGATTGATATTTAAGTGCAATCCGAAAAATGTTTTCATTCGGCTTCACAGTATGATAAATTACACCTTTATCATCTGCCTCTTGAACTTCCTTATCCTGTTGATTTAGTTCACTTTCTGAAGGAACTGCTGACCCTTTATTATCCGAATTCTCCTCTTCTTGCGTTTTAGGAACAGGGACGGATCCTTCTACTTTCTTTTCTGAATCATCTACTGACGAATCATCTTTATCCGGAACTTCTTCTCTTTCCTCTATCTTTGTCTCTTTATCCTCATTTTCACTTTCATATCCAACTGCTTCATACCCTTGCTGATCTGTGCTAACCTTTTCTGCATTACCAGGCTTATCCTTATTTAAAGAATAATGTATGCTGAATATCGCAATTGGCAGAAGAATAAACATTAAAGCTAGAAGACGTATAATAGGATATTTAACCTTCCATTTACTTTTTTGCCTTTTTTCTCGATGAAGCCTGCTTCTTGGTGGTAAAGAAGCTTTTTCTGCTGTCATGTCTTCTGGCTCCATGTTCCTATACACTTTCTTCCGAAGCCGTTCTGCTTGATCTCTATAAGGGCCTTCTTTGTTCATGGTATATCCCTTCCTATATGTTTACGGTATTTTATAACTATTCCTAGTAAAAAATCAATAATAAAATGCATAAATATAGTCACAAATAAATTGTCTGTTATCAAGAATATATATCCTATTAAAAAGCTTAATACAATTACATTTAAAAACAAAAACCAATTAAAAATATAACGATAATGAACAACAGCAAATACAATACTTGATACCACTAGTCCAAAATGTGTTTGAATAACACCACGAAATAATAGCTCCTCACAAAAAGCAACAATTGCAGCAATGAATGCGATATGAATGACACTTCTATTTCGAAATATCCTTTCATTTAATCCGCCATCATCGTAATAAGCATGAGGTAAAAACTTCATTAAAGTAATATCAAGCATAACTACCAGCAATCCAGCTATTCCACCTATAAGCCACATATTCCGATCATGTAGTAAAAAGAGATTAAGAAAATCTGAGATATGATCAAATAATATTAAGCCTAATATGGCTGATATTGCTAATAGGATTACTTGCGTTAAATATAAATGAAATAGCAGCTCCCTGTCTGAAAGCTCTTTAATTAACTCTGAATACTTATTCTTCATTTTTTCTCTCACTTAAAAGTATTTCTGCCAAATGATTTTTCCAATGAAAAGAAGACTCAATTTTAATAGAAGGCTCTTTTGTTATAAAGGAATAGAATTCACTATAATCAACTCCACAGCAATCACAACAGTTCTTCATCTCTATTGTCTTTTCTTCATTAAAATAGTTCAAGATCTTTTTTCTACGGCACTCCGTTAATTGTGTCCATCTATACATTTCTTGAATCTTGTTCAACTTTATCAGCATGCGCTCGTTTATGAACTTCTTTAATTGATCAATTGTTTTTTCTATGTGGGCTCCATTATTACACTGTAAAAAGGCTTCGACCATTCTCCATTGGTTGTCTGTGAACCCTGAAACTCTTTTTATTTCACTTTCAAAAAGGCTTAAATTATTCAGTGCTTCACGATGTTCCATCAGCCATTTATATAACCAATCTAATTGTGCATCACTTGGCAGCTCTCCTTCAACGAGCTGATTAGGAAGTTGCTCATCCCCAGGGGAATATAGTAATAGAGCTAGACTTTGTTTTCCATCTCTTCCAGCACGCCCAATTTCTTGTAAATATGATTCAAGCTGAAGTGGCATGTGAAAATGAATGACATAGCGAATATTATCTTTATTTATTCCCATTCCAAAAGCACTTGTCGCACAAATCACATCTAGTTGACCTTGGATAAATTGTTGCTGAATTAATATTCTAGTTTCTTGCTCCAATCCTCCATGGTATGCAGCTACCTTACTGAATCCTCTTTCTTTAAATAACGACACCATCTGTTCAGACAATTTCTTACTTGAAAAATATATAATTCCTGGCCCTTCCAAACTCGTAATAAGCTCAACCAATCTTTCCGTTTTCTCTTTATAAGTTCTAATGCTTTCCACTATTAACGATATATTCGGACGGTCAACAGAATAAATAAATTCCTCCCATTCCCCTATTTTTAGAGAAGTGATAATATCATCTTTAACTTCAGGGGTGGCTGTTGCCGTCAATGCAAGTGTTAATGGCGACCCTAATCTCTCTCTAATCTCTCCAAGCTTATTATAATCTGGTCTGAAATCATATCCCCATTGTGAAATACAATGGGCTTCATCAATTACAAATAAGTCAATACCAATTTCTTTAAGCTTATTCATTACTTGATCGGATCTAAGCATCTCTGGCGATAAAAAAATAAATTTATATTTACTCAATTGATGCAGAGCTTGATATTTTTCCTCATGTGATAAAAAGGAATTTAAAGCTATCACTCTCTTTTCACCATTCATCATCATCTGCTCCACTTGATCCTGCATCAAGGACAAAAGAGGAGAAACAATAACTATTTTCCCTTTTAATAAATATCCTGGCAATTGGTAGCACAACGATTTACCAGTACCAGTTGGAAGCATGGCTATTGTATGTTTCCCATCTAGAATGGAGGAAATTATTTCTTTTTGACCAATTCTAAAAGAAGAATAATTGAAATGCTTTTGGAGCACATCTTCAAGCTTCATACTTTTTCACCAACTCGAGTCAATACTAAGCGAATTTCAAAATAATCTGCATCTGGTATGAATTGTCGTATTTGCTTTAACTGTTTTGAATTACTCGCCATTATTGCATTTAAGATTAATTCTTGTTTTTCTGTGGAAACAAACGAGGAAATATCAAAACCGCTGCAGTTTAATGATATTTCAACGATATGATCCTCTATTGTATTTCTTTTAAGTCTTCGAATTCGGGCAATCTCCTCTATAAAGAAGCCTTTTTTGATCAAATCATAAGTCTTCTTTGCAGAGTGAGTTAGTGATACATTTTCTTTATCTTCCGTTACAAACAATCTCAATATTGGAAAATCAGTCGGATTCGCCTGGATAGTTTCAAGCATATAATGAATTAGTCCTTTAAACCGGAATTGATAAGTATCATTATCCAAGTTCATTTTTTCAGCAGCTTGGCTCGAGGTAAGTCCAATAATCTGATACCCTGTTAATCTTAATACAAGTAACGAAGGGTCAATTTCTCTATATCCTTCAAGGCACTCTACTAATTCTTTGTAAAGTTTAACGCCGAGTTCTTCTCTGTTCAACCCAGTACCTTGTATAAAACCTTTAAGCCAAAAATGAACTTCTTTTTTTCGTTGAATCGGGATAAACTTTGAATCCCAGCTTTTCAAATGCGAAACGACTTGTACCGCTAGTGACAGCCTTTCCCAAAATAGCTCTGTTACTTGATGGAATTTCCAACCATTTAACGACTTAGGAATTGGCTGTTTCTCAAAAAACAATTTCATCTGGTTTAATCCATCTGAAGTTAATCGAAAGCGTTGCTGAGGAAAGCCTTCTAGAAATCCTTGTTTTTCCATTTCCAAAACCAATTCCTCAAATTCAATACGTGTTAAGTCAGTAAAAGTATGGAAAAGGTTTGTTAATTGAAAGAAATGAGCATCTTGTATAGTTTGAGCAGACTTTTTCCCCTTCAATAAGTGAAAAATTGAATAGATGGTTCGCTGAGCATCAATACGATGTAAACAAAATAATATTAGCATCTTTATTAAAGAGTCATTCATTCGATCACCATATATGTATACTATTAAGGAATTAATAATACAATTTAGTATAGTTTAAAAATACTTCTATTTTTATTCTATCACGAATGAAAATAGAGAACCTCTTTAATTCTTACTTTTCTAAGAACCTTGTGTGATAAGCATTCTCAATACTTTTCCTATTGAAAAGTTAAGCATTCAGTTTTACAATAGGGATGAGGAATTCGTTTCCATCTTTATAAAAGATCAAAATTAAGAATAATTCGCTTATTATTTTGGGAGGTAATTTTTCATGGCAAAGTACACTATTGTTGACAAAGAAACATGTATTGCATGTGGAGCATGCGGAGCAGCTGCACCTGATATTTACGATTACGATGATGAAGGCATTGCATTCGTTACTCTAGATGATAACCAAGGAATTGTTGAAATTCCTGATGTATTAATTGATGACATGATGGATGCTTTCGAAGGCTGCCCAACAGATTCAATTAAAGTTGCTGATGAATCATTTGATGGCAACCCACTTAAATTTGAATAGTCATTTCTTGATATAAATTATTTATTGCTCCCTTACTCTAAGATGTAAGGGAGTTTTTTATAGAATCAATAATAAAAAGCAACGGTGCAGGCCGTTGCTTTTTTAATTTCAATATTAAGCTGCACTTTTTAATGATTTTTGCTTGCTAATCCAAGTGTTCATCCTTGCAAAAATAAGCATAAATACGGTCGTAATGATTAGACCTTTTATAATATTAAACGGCAAAATGCCTTTTATAATCATTGTACGCATTTCAGGCGCTGACATGGCAGGCATATTTAAGAAGAATGTATAGGCAGGTAAAATGAGAAAATAATTTAACACACTCATCATAATTGCCATTATAAACGTTCCAGCTACTAAACCAAAAGTCATGCCTTTTTTTGTTTTTAGCTTGTTATACACATAGTAAGTTGGTAGAACAAACAAAATACCCGCAATAAAATTGGAAATATGGCCAACAGGTACACCAGTAGCACTACCTGTCATGAAATAATCTAAAATATTTTTAAACAATTCAACTAAAATTCCAGCCACTGGTCCAAAGATTAACGCTGCGATTAATGCAGGGATATCGCTGAAGTCAATCATAAGAAATTGCGGAAATGGCGGCATCGGAAAATTCAACAGCATTAATACATAAGCTATACTGCTTAACATCCCAATTGAAACTAAAGCTTTAACTGAAAATCTATTCATGTTCCTCTCTCCTAATTAGGACTATCTCTCCTAAAGAAGAAAGGTTCAGCAGTCAAAGTTAAGCCCAGACAAAATAAAAACCCCAAGTATGACACTTGAGGGAGATTTTCCAAGGCTCACTAAATAAACGTTCAAATAACCTGCAATTTTTGAACGTCTGCAGAACCTCCATCTTCTCCCATCCAGACTATACTGTCGGCTTTGGAATCACACCAAATCCTGCCCAAGCAAAGATATTATCCAAAATTGATATCGGATAAATGTCTCCTCTTAAAAAGGCTCGCGGGCTTAGAGAAACCTCTCATCACCGCCGGTCGGGAATTTCACCCTGCCCCGAAGATAGACCGTATTGTATTTTACAAATAATATTATACTTGAAAGCATAAAAAATGAAAAGGTTTACTCGTCAACTTTAATCAGTGATAAATATGACAATCTAACGACTTTATTAAATTAAAGCGATTACACGTTAAATATGCACAATCAATTGAATTGACATATAACTATTGTTTTGTAAAATTATCGTCTCAATAAATCGGATTATCCTTTAATAAAAAAATAGAAGACATTAACCGACATCCTACATTTTTACAGATGTCTATTAATGTCTTTTTTAGGTTTATTTAACATTTTTCTAAAATTGATATTTCATTATCATTATTCCTAGAGCTTGTACATACTTCCTCCTATAAATAATAAGCTGATACAAAGCCCCATTAAACATGCAATAATAAATCGTTTTAAATAATCCCGCATTTTTTCCTCCTACATCATTACATAATCCTAGACCTCTATTACAATATTCACACTATGCTGACTTGATCCTATTTAGAACCACATAAAGTAAAATATGCATTTTGACTATATAGAAAAAGACGAACCAAATGGATCGTCTTAACAATTAATGGGTTATCGTTCGTTTATTAGCTGCGACTGGAACCTTAATTTCATGATCTAAATTAAATTTTCCTATTTTATCTATTTGTGCATTTTCCAATTTCACTGCATCATAATTGAATTCTTTTGCTGTTAGCAGAATGGCTTCAATTGTATGCAATGTTTTGGCGTCGTCATTAATAGTAGAGCCTTTCTTAAAGCGAATCGTCAATTTGTTTTCTGCAGGACCCTTTACTGTTTCAAACTGAATATCTTCAGGAATAGAAGGAATTAATTTCTCATTTCCCGTTCCCTTTCTCATTGATGAAAACGCATCTTCAATTGTACTTACTTCCTCACTATTTGGAACAATAAATGGTTTTGATTCTGCCTTGCTAGGATAATAAAAATAATAAGCATGGTTTCCAAACTGATCATCACCAGGCACAAATTTCTCAATCGTCCCATTATACCCAAAATCAATTCCAGGATTTCCATCTGTTGAAAAATTAGTTTCTTTAATATTTAAAGACTTCATCGTACTGGTTAAAACCTGAGATAAAATATTCTCAGTAGAACCTGAAAAACTATATGACTGATTTGCTGGAACATCAAAATTTAATATTTTTTTATCTTCTTCATATTTTAATTCAGCCATTAAAGGGTAATAATCGTACAAACCCCAGTCATTCTCAGTAAGCCTTTTCATATTATCTTCAAAAAGTTTAAATTTTGTTTTATTCTCTTCATTTGAAACAATAATACTTACAGGCACAATAAATTCGACATTATCATCGGGTATAGCATAAGTCAAAACTTCGCGACCAGCAATATCCTCTTCATAAACAGCCGTACTTTGATCCTCGGCCTCTATTGAGCGTAAACCAATATTTTCATTCATATCATTGCTTTCTTTTGCTGCAAAAGGTACTGCACTTTCATCATTGGTAGAATTTTGCTCTTTGTCTTGGGTTATATTCTTTTTTTCCATTGCTATCTCGGCACCTGATGAAGATTTATCTGCTGATTCCATTGATTTTTCTTCTGTATTCTGAAAATTAAATAGGCTGGGAACAAGTATGAATAATAAGAGTAAAGCTGCTGCAGTCGCTGCAGTTGGCATTATCCAAACTTTATGCTTTCGCCTGCTTAATTTTATTGAAATGTTTTGATAAATTTCCTGCGGATCCCGTTCATCTATAATTTTAGGAAGTTGGCCTAATAATTCCTCTATCTGCTCATCGCTCCACTCTGACTTCCTCAATATCCATCCCCTCCTTTCTTCTTTTATCTTCCATATGTCCTTTAAGAACCTTTAAGGCCCTATGCTGAGTCGTTTTTACCTTGCTTTCAGTCCAGTTTAATGCTTCAGCTGTTTCTGTAATCGTAAGCTCATGCATATATCTCATAACAATAACTAATCTTTGATCAACCGTACAATGGTCAAGACATTGATAAATGAGCTGAATCTCTTCCTTTTGAATAGCAATTTCTTCAGGTATTGGATATTCATCCATTACCTGCTGTGTCGTCCAGTCAAACTTCTCTAATATTCTTTGTTTCCATCCTTTTTGTTTTCTGAAAGAATCGATCGCAACATTTCTAGCAATAGAAAAAAGCCAAGTTTTCTCACTGCTTTTTCCTTCAAAACGTTCATAGGATTTAAGAACTCTAATATATACCTCCTGAACTAGATCCTCAGCAAGTTCCTTGTTTTTGACCATATAAAAAAGAAATTGAAAAACATCATGATGATATTTTCTATATAATTCATCAAAAACGGAGTCCATCAGTTCCCCTCCCCGTTCAATAAAATAGTCGTATATAACTAAATAAAAGTTACATTTGAATATAGATTCCTCTTTGAACTATTATACTTTTTCTCCTAATAAAAAAGGAAGGATTTTTCTGTAAATCCTTCCCTTTTACGATAGCTTTTCAATTATAATGTTTCTTGTGAATCAAGAACAATCGGCACTTTTTTCTATATTATTCTATATTTCGAGGAATAAATAGAGAAAATGTCGTACCATGGCCAACCTTACTTTGGACCGAAATTTGTCCCTTATGGGCATGAACAATATTTTTCACAATAGCAAGACCAAGTCCTGTCCCTGAACGACCTCGAGTTCTCGCTTTATCGGCTTTATAGAATCGTTCGAAAACAAAAGGAAGGTCTTCTTCCGGAATACCTGATCCCGAATCTATGACCTCAATATATAAACCTCGATCGTCCGTATGCTCAGATACTGTCACTACTCCCGTATTTGGGGTGTGACGTATTGCATTATCAATTAAGTTTGTCAGCACTTGTTCCATTCCATCAGGATCGAAACAAAACCAAACCTCTTTATTACCAAGCTCAAGACTAAGCTGAATGTCTTTTTCTTTTGCTAGTCCTTGAAACTTCCGGTTAATTTTTTGAAGAAAAGGATGAACCTCAACTTCTTCTTTTATTAATTGTATATGTCCTGCTTCCATTCTTGCAAGATCTAGAAGTTCATTCACTAGCCTGCCCATTCTTAAAGATTCATCATATATGACTCTTGCCATTTCTTTCTTTTCTTCATCTGTTCCAGCGATATCATCTACAATTGCTTCACTATAACCTTGCATCATAGCGATAGGTGTTCTAAGCTCATGTGAAACATTAGCGATAAAATCCTGTCTTAGCTTATCAAGCTGTCTTTCTTCGGTCATATCCCTAATAACTGCAACTGCTCCGCGAATGTACTTATTATTATACAGTGGACTTACTATCATAACCCAAAATCTTCCTTGTATAGATATCTCGCCCACTTGCTCCTTTTCAGTATTTACAGCTTGCTGAAAAAGCTCCATAACTTTAGATGGGACAGCGGCAGTATCCTTGTTGCCTACATCCTGCTCATAGTACCAGTTATGCAAAAAACGTTCTGCTGGCGGATTCGTAATCAAAATCGTCCCATCATTATTAAAAGTAATAACACCATCTGCCATTCCACTTAAAATACTGGCAAGCTGCTCTTTTTCTTGGCTTAGTGCATTCATATTAAACTTCAACTGTTTTCCCATTTGGTTAAACGCAATTGCTAATTCACCAATTTCATCTTGAGATGGAAAAGGTACCTTCGTATCAAATTTTCCTCTAGCAACCTCAAATGCTGCCTCACGCATTTTTCTTAACGGAGCAGTAATTCTTGTTGATAAGAAAAAAGCAAATATGGTAGTTAAGATTATTGCAACACCTGCAGCAAGAAAAATAAACTTTGTAGTCGAACTAGTTGTTTCTTGCATAACTTCTAGTGATTGATAAATATAAACCGCACCATTTTTACTTGTAGTATCTTTTAGAGGTACACCGATGATTAATATTCTGGATTCATCTTTGCTATTATCTTTATTCTCATTAAATGAAGACATTTTTTTTACTGTTTTACCTTCAGTGATAACCTTTTGTAGATCAGCATCCTCAGTAAAATAATTAATTGGCAAATTGAATGATCTGTTTCCTTTTGGTGAGTAATAATATTCCTCAGGGTTTGCCACTATGACAACCCCAGTGACATCATCGACTAATTCCCAAGAAATCTCCAACCCGATATCTCGATCATGCTCATCTAATATTCGTGCAATTTTCTGCGCTGTATTAGTTAGTCCTCTTTCCAATTCATTAATATGATAGCTTTCAAAAAACTCTAATAACATAATCGTTAAAATAAATAATACAAAAGAAACAAGTAAAAGAATTGTAAACCAAAGTTTGCCTACAACGCTACGCCAAAGCATCATTCATTTATAACCTCGAACTTATAACCGACACCCCATACTGTAACAATCATTTTTGCTGCTTGCTCAGAGACTTTATTTAATTTCTCGCGTAAGCGCTTTACATGTGTGTCTACAGTTCGTAAATCCCCAAAAAATTCGTAATGCCATACTTCTTTAAGTAATTGTTCACGATCAAATACTTTATCTGGAGATTTCGCAAGAAAATAAAGCAATTCATACTCTTTCGGAGTCAAGCTAACTTCCCTTCCATCTGCTAATACACGATGGGCATCATGATCAATTGTTAAGTGAGGAAACACAATCACATCTTTTGTTGTTGTTTCTGCTTGAATAAAAGATGTTTTAGATGAACGGCGCAACAATGCTTTCACACGAAGAACCACTTCTCTCGGGCTAAAAGGCTTTACAATATAATCGTCCGTTCCTGCCTCAAATCCTTGAACTCTGTTTACTTCTTCGCCTTTAGCTGTCAGCATGATAACCGGAGTTGCTTTTTTCTCCCTAAGCTCCCTGCATACTTCAATTCCATCTTTACCAGGCATCATTAAATCAAGAAGAATGATGTCAAAATCATTAGCAAAAGCCTTTGTTAACGCCTCATTGCCGTCCTCCGCTTCTTCAATGATGAAATTTTCACGCTCTAAGTACATTCTTAATAAACGTCGAATTCTTTCCTCATCATCCACAACTAAAATTCTAACATCCTTTTCCATATCCATTATCCCCCAATTTAGTTCCCAAAAATGATTTATATTTTGAAATAAGCCCCCACAAAGGTGAAGGCTTTTAAAATTATTAATTATTTCATTAACTCTTAAGATCCTGCGTAAGAATGAAGACCAGCTAGAACAAGGTTAACAGCTACTAGATTAAACATAATGATAACAAATCCTATAACTGCAAGCCATGCAGACTTTTCACCATGCCATCCTTTAGATAGTCGGAGATGGAGAAATGCTGCGTAGAAAAGGAATGTAATGAGCGCCCATACTTCCTTTGGATCCCATCCCCAAAAACGTGTCCAAGCAATTTGTGCCCAAATCATAGCAAATATCAACGCGCCAAGTGTAAAGATAGGAAACCCTATTAAAACAGAGCGATAGCCTATCTCATCTACTAAATCCAGATTAATATTTTTAACTATTGGTTGTAAAGCTGCACCTATACGTTTACGTAATATTAATCGAATCAGTAAATATAGTATAATTCCTGATACTATTGACCAAATAACTGTATTCAATTTTTTTGCATTAATGATGGCAGGTACATCAACAATTGGTTCGAATTTCTCAGCCGTGAGCAATTCACCTTTATGAGGTCCTACCAATGCTGGCATATGATATTCCAATTTAGCTTCCGTGTCAGTTTTGTCGATCCAATTAAATTCAGCTTTATAATCCATTGCTGAAAAAGTGGAGGATACAATAATAAATCCAAGGGTACAAACTAAACCAAACATAATTGCCTCTAACCAAAAGGTCCTTTTACTTGCCTTGGATTGATCAATTGCTTTTATTAAATAAATAATCCCAGCTGCAAAACTAATTGCCAAAATTGCTTGCCCAACAGCAGCTGTCGTTACATGGATATGTAGCCAATCACTCTGCAAAGCAGGAATAAGCGGAGAAATCTCACGCGGGAACATGCTTGCATAGGCAATCATCAAAATAGCTACAGGAAGTGTAAATACTCCGAGCATTGGAGTTTTGTATATAAAATAGATGACAATGAATGCTCCTACAAGAGACATTCCAAAGAAAGTTGTAAACTCAAACAAATTACTTACTGGAGCATGACCAGCAGCAATCCAACGAGTAATAAAATACCCCAATTGTGCAGCAAAACCAACAATAGTAACAATAATCGCTAATTTCGCCCACTTATTTGGGCCCTTTTCTGCACTTTTCCCTTTTTTATCCTTTATAGAGCCAGCAAATAAAACAGTGGCTACTAAATATAGGAAGAAGGATGCATATAATAAATTTCCACTAAGACTTACCACTTAGCTCCCTCCCCGAATCCTTATTTTCGTTTTGAACTTGATCTTCCGGCTCGTTAATTCCAGTATTTTCTAGAATAATACCAATTTCTCTTTTCAAGCCGTGCCAGTTTTTATTCGTATGGCCTGCAACCCAAACTTCATTGTTTACACGACGAATCCAAATACGGCGGTGATTCCAATATGAACCTTGAGCAACACCAATCATAAAGATTAATCCACCTAAAGATATAATCCAAAGCGTCAAATCTTTTCGAACGGTGAGACCGGATACATTTTTCGTGTCGATCCCTTTGAATGCCATTTTATATGTATTATCTCCGAAAGGCTCAATCGTTTGACGAATAGCTACAAAACTTACTTCCCCTTCAGGCTTATCAGGAGTCAGCATTTTAAAGACGAAAGCTGGATTGTTTGGAATTCGTGATTTTGTAACCGGTTCTCCATTTTCATCAAATTCGAAATCTGGAAAATAGCTTACTACTTCAACTGAATATCCGTTCCCTAAATCATATTTTTCCTTAGGGTCATTTAAATCCACAGTCAGCGTGCCGAACTCTTTATTTGTTTGTTTATTAGTAAGAGCAAAGGTCATTTTGTTCAATTCATTTAATTTATATGTGGATTGATACAATGCAAAGCGTTCAAATCTCAAAGGATCATTAACACGAATCTCATAATCCTTCACTTTTTCAAGCTCAGGTTTTTCTCCAGCAATCGAATCCCCTTTCTTTTTATATAGGGTTACATTGGACTGATAATTTTTTGCTACCATCCCAGCATTTTCAATTGCTTCACTAAAAACTTCCTTGTCTTTATTTTTATCATAAACTTCCAGTATAAACTGGTCACTGTTCAAATAATATTCTCCGTCTGTTTCTGGAATCACCTTAGTTTCCCCTTCACGGATCCACATAACCTCGTCTACATACATACCAGGGACAAAGCGGAGCATTCCACCAATCAAGAAAATAATTAATCCAATATGATTTACATAAGGACCCCATCTTGAAAATCTGCCTTTTTCAGCAAGAATATTGCCATCCTCTTCACGAATATGGTACCTTTTTTCTCTTAATTTTTCTTTTACCTTTTCATATGATTCTTCCAAGTTTTCAGCTTCTGAAATTCCAAATAGCCGCTGGCGTTTTAGGAAACCTTCATGTCTTGTCACACGCTGAGCCTTCAAAGCTCGATAAAGAGGAATTACCCTATCCAAACTACAAATGACAAGCGAAATGCCAATTGACGCTACTAACACTAAATACCACCAAGAACTATAAAGATTGTGGAAGCCAAGTTCATAATATAGTTTTCCTAGCCAGCCGTACTGATCTTCATAAAACACTTCAGCAGGCATCGTAGGAGGAATATACATTTCCTGTGGAAAAATAGTTCCCAAAGCTGATGCGATTAGTGTAATGACGATTAGCCATACACCAACCTTTACAGATGAGAAAAAATTCCAAATTTTATCCACTATTGTTTTATTGTAAGTTTGCGAGCGGCGTGCACTTCCTTCATAGCGCATATCGACAAGCTTCTTTTCCTTCTCATGCTCCTCGAGAATTCTTCCGCAAGCTTCACAAAGAATTGTGCCATGAGGATTCACATGTCCGCACTCACATTTTACATCCTTCATTATAAAAACTCCCTATACCTTATGGTTTAACCTGTTCCATTAAGTCTTTAATCATATCTTCTGTCAATTGACCTGTATGGTATTTCACTATTTTCCCTTCCTTGTCAATCATATACGTTGCAGGGAGAGGGCCAATCTTATAAGCTGTCATTACCTGTCCATCCGGATCCTTTAAAATAGGAAATTCTAAGCCGTGCCGATCCGCAAATTTTTGTATTGCCAATTCAGATTCCCCTACATTTACAGCTAGGATTGTAACACCTTTGTCTTTAAATTGTTTATATTGGTTATTCATGTATGGCATTTCTCTTTCACACGGTTTACACCATGTGCCCCAAAAATTTAAAAAGACTCCTTGTCCCTCATAATCTGAAAGACGATGTTTCTCTCCATTCATATCTTCTAATACAAAGTCTGGTGCTTTTTCACCAACCACTGCTTTTTGAACATCATCTTTTGTAAAATTAGCGTATAAAGTGTAAGCAACTGCAGCTCCTAATAAGAGTAAGATGACTGCCCTTATCATTAGTCGCTTTTTTTTCATTAAACTATCTCCTTTGTATAAGTCAGTTCAACAATAAAATATCACACGTGTATTATTGTTTTCCATTCTAGAATACCTAATTTTCCATACAGTCTGATTTTAATTATATCATTTATTATCACTATGATAATGTTAACGATATGAAGGAAATGTGACTTTTCTATGAAATTTCGCCACAAATTACTTTGCTTGGGCAAGTGTCCGTAATTGCTTTACTTCATGAGCTGTTAATTCCCTAGCATCCCCTGGTTTCAGACCATGAAGAGTTAAAAAACCGTATCTTTCCCGTTTAAGTTTCATGACAGGATGGCCAATTGCCTCAAACATTCTTCTTACCTGTCGATTTCGACCCTCATGTATCGAAAGTTCAATAATGGCCGTTTGCTTCTTCTTATCCATAGAAAGCATCTTTGCTTTTGCCGGTGCAGTCATTCCATCCTCTAATTTAACACCCTTCTCAAGACTTTTCGTTTTTTCACGTGATGGTATCCCCTTCACCTTCGCGACGTAAATCTTTTCAATTTCACTTTTTGGATGCATGAGAAGATTCGCAAATTCACCATCATTTGTTAATAAGAGAAGCCCTGATGTATCAAAATCTAAACGCCCAATTGGATAAATTCTTTGTTCTATATTTAGAAGAAAATCAGTGACTACCTTCCGACCTTTGTCATCCTGAACACTGGAAATAACCCCTCGTGGTTTATAAAGAAGAAAATAGACTGGCTCCTCTCTTTCTACAGGAATGCCATTCACTTCGACCCGATCTGTAGATGATACTTTAACACCTAGCTCTTTTACTACTTTTCCATTTACCTTAACTTGACCTTCGATAATAAGTTGCTCAGCCTTTCTGCGTGAAGCAAATCCAGCATGTGCAATTACCTTTTGTAATCTTTCCAATTAAGTCACCCCAAATAATTGCTTTAATATAAGGATAATACCAATTTCTATCCTTATGAATTATGACATAGATCGAGCATTTTTCAAAGCTTGGGTAACTTTTGAGAAAAAAAAGAAAAGATACCTTCGTTTGAAGATATCTTTCAAGATATTCATGGCAAATGAAATATTATATACCAAATATAAGTGTTACAACGACAATGGCAGCAATAATCCCAACTAAATCGGCTAAGAGACCAACTTTTAGTGCATCTCCCATTTTACGAATTCCTACCGCTCCAAAATACACTGTTAACACATAAAACGTAGTATCCGTGCTCCCTTGAAGAACGGAAGCAAGACGGCCAATAAAGGAATCAGGTCCATATGTAGCAATGAGGTCGCTCGTCATACCAAGTGCAGCTGAGCCTGAAATCGGCCGTATAATGGATAACGGAAAAATTTCTGGTGGGACCCCTATTGCTTCAAGTGCAGGTCTTATCAGCTCGTTGAGATACTCGAGTGCTCCAGAAGCTCGAAAAACCGAGATCGCAACAAGCATTCCGACTAGAAAAGGGATGATTGAAACAGCGATTTTGATCCCCTCCTTACCACCTTCTACAAAGCTCTCATAAGTGGGGATCCGTTTGAATGTACCATATATTAAAATAAATCCAATCAGAACTGGAATAAACCATAAAGAGATCATCGACACAATTTGCATGCGAATTCATCCTTTTCTTGTTCTTCGATAGTAAAAATATCGATCAATTATTATGGCACCTAATGCAGAACTGATTGAAGCTATTAATGTTGGGCCAACGATTTCTGTTGGAGAGACAGATTCATATTTCATCCTTATTGCAATAACCATTGTTGGGATAAGTGTAATACTTGATGTATTTATTGCTAGAAAAGTGATCATCGACCGACTTGCTTCATTACTCCCGCCATTTAAATTTTTTAATTCTTCCATTGCTTTAATTCCAAGTGGAGTGGCAGCATTTCCTAACCCGAACATATTCGCCATCATATTTGATAATATATAACCCATTGCAGGGTGTTCACTCGGCACTTCTGGAAAAAGCCTTTTGACAATCGGTTTAAATAAAAGTGCTAATCTTTTTAATAGACCTGCATCCTCTGCAATTTTCATCATTCCTAACCAGAATACGAGAATACTTATCAATCCGATACATAACGTAACTGCTTCAGATGCTCCTTTGAAAACCGCCTCATTTACTTGATCCATTGTTCCGTTGATCATAGCAAAAACAATTCCGATAACTGTCATCAATACCCAAATTATGTTAATCATCTGTTTTTACTCCAACTATCGCAGTAAATAGGCTCCTGAAATTCCCAAAAAAGGTCTCTTTATCTTTAGCTTCATCATGCTTATAATAAATCGGAATCGTTTTTAGCGGGCGATTATCAAAATATACTATCGCTTTTCCAACAATTTTTGGTACATCCTCTTTCTTTCGCCACTCTTTATTTGGTTTCTTCATTTTAAATTCAATACGGAAGAGATCTTCCTCATCTGAAGAAATAGGATATTCAAAACCATTTTTTATAAATACTTTCTTCTTATAAAATTGATCTTTAATAGCATTTAACTCGCCTTTTGGCAAAACCTCAGCTATTTTATATGAGTTGAAACCATTTTCATACATTTGGATATGATCATTCCAGTCATCTGGTCCATTCAATGTCACTGCAATTAAATCCAACTCATTTTTTGTTGCGGTTGTTACCAGTGTCCTCTTAGCACGCTTCGTAAAACCTGTTTTCCCCCCCGTACAATACTCATATAATCCTGTTAATAATCGATTTTTATTAGTCCATTTCCGATCCCAATTTTCAGTTGGATTTGGTGCTGTATGAACCTTTGTTCCTGAGATTTTCACATACTCTTCATTATTCATAGCATAACGTGTTAATAGCGCCATATCATAAGCAGTTGAGTAATGATTTTCATGATCATCTAGTCCGTGTGGATTTGCAAAATATGTGTTTTCCATGCCAATTTCTTCAGCTTTTTGGTTCATTAAATAAACAAAACCGTCAAGACTTCCTCCTACATACTCTGCAATGGCTACAGCAGCATCATTCCCAGAACGGAGCATTAATCCAAAAACTAAGTCTTCTAATTTGATCTTTTCTCCTGGCTTCAAATAAATGGAGGACCCCTCTGCCCTTACCGCATTCTCGCTAACCTTCACCATTTCATCCATTTTCCCAGACTCTATAGCCAAAATGGCAGTCATTATTTTTGTAATACTTGCAATTCTCCTTGGCTTGTACGCATCCTTTTCAAATAAAACTCTTCCTGATCCCTGCTCCATTAAAATAGCACTGTGCGCACTTACATTTACAGAAGCCTTTGCTTTCTGTGGAATAAGAACTATGACCAATGCAGCAATCAAAGGAAAAATGAAAAGCTTTTTTAAATTTATCATTCCATAAAGACCCCGTCTCCTATTGTCTAGCTTCAGCGGCTAGGGGCTCGAGGTCTTAAGCCGTTCCGACAAAAAGGTTAAAGAGCAACCTTTCTGCCGGCCCGTCTTAAGCTTGTCGCCCCTGAGCAAGCCGCCTCCGCTTTTCTGTTTGGTTTGTACAATTTTATGCAGGACAAGTATGGTTATGACAAAAAAGCTATTTTGAATGGGTCTTTAAAGAAAAAATTCAATTATAGCAACATAAAAAGAGACTGACATTAAAGGAATAAATCACCTTACTTTCAGTTAGCCTCTATTAATCAATTAATATGGTTTCCATTTAAGCTCAGAAGCTTTTTGAAAGCGCTCCTCAACATTTTTCCAATTAACAAGATTCCACCAATTATTGACGTAGTCTCCACGATTATTTTTGTACTGAAGATAATAAGCATGCTCCCAGACATCTAATACAAGTAAAGGGATTGTATCCCATTGTGTTAAATTCATATGCTTTTCTGATTGTAAAATTTCAAGATGGCTTGACCTAGGTGACCAAACAAGTATAGCCCATCCTACACCTTCAACTTGCTTGGCAGCTTCATTAAAATGCTTCTTAAAGGCTTCAAAACTCCCAAAATATGTTTCTATTTCCTTGAGTAGTCTCCCAGCAGGTTTTCCGCCACCCTTTGGCTTCATATTACTCCAGAATATTGTGTGCAAGTAATGACCAGAGCCGTGGAAAGCTAGCTCACGTGACCAATGCTTCACAAGTGCATAATCTCCCGTTTTCCTTGCTTCCTCAAGCTTTATCTCTGCTTTATTTAACCCATCAACATAAGATTTATGGTGCTTATCATGATGTAGCCTCATAATTTCCTCTGAAATATACGGTTCCAGAGCATTATATGCGTATGGAAGTGGCGGGAGAGTATGCTGACCAGCAGCTATACTTCGTTCATGCATATAAACGCCACCAACCTCCTGTCTTTCGGCAAAATATTTCTCTATCCCAGCATGTAGCTCTTCAACCTGTTCTTGTACTTCTGTTAAATCTTCAATATTCAAAGGACCTTTAATTCCTTCCATTATATCGGTAAAAACATCCATTCTATGCCAAAGTTCAGTATTTTTATTGACATCCTCTGATTCAAGAAATGCTCGCATCTCTTTATTCCACATAATTACATCTTGTATATACCCCTCAAAACGACTCATTCTGACCCCTCTTTCCTTTCAACTTTCTGATTCCCTTTCTATCGTATGACTGATTGGAGGAAATATTGCATAAAGTGAAACTTCCATCAGTGGGGGTTTTTCTTCATCCCCCACTGATGGTTAGTTGAACCAATCACGCTCAAAACGCCACGTCCTGTGGCTTTCGCCTGACTAGGACATCGTGTCCGTCGTCGGGCATTTACGGGCAGTTGATCCCCCACTTACTCTTCTTTGTATACGCGAATCCTTGAAGTGGGGGTCTTACTGCCCGTTAATCTGCGATAAACAAAGAAATGCACAAGCGCATACGGAACAATCATCTCAGTCACCAATGGAAACATAACTAACTACAATCCTTCTGGAAAATTTTCTATAAATTGTATACATTTTATAAAAATAATGCTATTATCATTTTATATAATGATAATGGTTTTGGAGGGAAATAAATGACAAGGAAAGCTGATCTGCTCCTTCATCCAATTCGAATGAGAATTGTACAACAATTGCTACTAGGGAAACCGCTGACAATTGCGCAACTTTTAGATGTTCTTGGTGATGTTCCTCAAGCTACTTTGTATCGACATATTAATCTTTTAATTAATGCAGATCTTATTGAGATAATCGATACGAAGAAAGTAAAAGGAACGGAAGAACGAGTGTTTTCAGTCAAGAAAGAGAACTTACAGGTACCTGAAAGTGAAATAGAAGCTACTTCACAGGAAGATCATATACGTCATTTTTCAGTATTTCACGGTAATTTGCTTCAGTTAGCGACAACTTATCTGACGGAGACTTCTCCAAAACAGTATGAACAAGAAGGATTTGCTTATTGGTATACACCTATTCATCTAACAGACGGGGAATTTCAGGAGCTTGTCCAGTCAATTAATAAATCTATTGAAAAAGCGATAAATAACAAGCTGACACCTGAACGAACCACTCGAATTTTTGCAGGCATGTTCATTCCACAAAAATCACGAGAATAAGGAGGAACCGCAAATGCATTATGGCTATGAAATTGGAATAGAAAAACTCGGGGATTGGCTGCCTCTTCTTCTTCCCATCCTCATTTTACAATTAATTTTAATTTCTGTGGCATTATGGGATTTGTTAAAAAGGGATCTTAGCAATGAATATAAATGGCTTTGGATCGCGATTATTGTTTTTGTTAGTATATTTGGTCCGATTTTGTATTTTACCTTAGGAAGGAGAAGAAGGTAATATGAACATTCTCCACGTAAGCCATCTTCAAAAGAATTACGGAGATTATGAGGTCATTAAAAACATTGACTTTCAAATCGATTACGGCGAATGTGTCGCTCTTCTTGGTCCAAATGGAGCAGGTAAAACTACTATTATTAAAATGCTTTTAGACATAACAAAACCTACAGGCGGTCAAATTCTATTCGAAGGAGGGTGTCATGACCAAAAGCGTCAGTTTATAGGATATTTGCCGCAACATCCCACTTTCTATTCGTGGATGACCGGAAAGGAATTGCTTGTATTTATGGGGGGGCTTTCAAATATAGATAAGGAAAGCTTAGAACAACGAATAAATGAATTACTAGACTTAGTGGGACTGAGTAATGCGGAAAATAAGCAAATCGGAACCTATTCAGGAGGGATGAAGCAAAGATTAGGCATCGCCCAGGCGCTTATCCATCAACCCAAGTTGCTTATTATGGATGAACCAGTTTCCGCACTGGATCCAATAGGGCGAAGAGACATGTTGGAATTGTTAAAATTCATCAAACAGAAATCAACCATCCTATTTTCCACTCATTTTCTGCACGATGCGGAAGAGCTTTGTGATAAGATACTTATCCTTAATCAAGGTAAATTACTTGTCAATGGCTACATTAATCAGGTAATTAATCAAAATCAACAACCAGTATTTATTATTCAGGCACCTAGAGTTAACGAGTGGGCTCCACAACTTGTAAACGAAGATATCGTTGAATCTATTGTACAAACAGGAAGTACCGCAAAAGTCCATGTTAAAAATATTGATCAAGGGAGAATTTGGCTATTAGACAATATTAACCGTTTGAAACTGCCTGTCCAAAAATTCGAACTAGTACAGGAAAGCCTTGAAGAGATCTTTTTAAGGATGGTGAAGTAAACATGAACCACCTATTTGTTCTATTAAAGAAAGAGTGGCTTGAAGCTAGAAGAAGTTACAAAATATTGTGGTTTCCTGTGGTATTTATGTTTTTGGGAATCATTCAGCCTCTTTCATCCTATTATTTGCCTCAAATATTGCAAATTGCCGGCGGATTGCCTGAAGGTATAGAGATTACATTGCCTAAGTTTACTGCAGAAGATGTTCTGGCTTCGACCTTGACTAATCAATTTGACCAATTGGGCTTGATAATTATTGTAATTGGTATGATGGGGATCATTGTATCGGAAAAAAACAATGGAATGCTTGCGTTTATTTTGACACGCAACACAAGATTAAGCGAGTATTTGCTTAGCAAGTGGATTGGGCAGGCTGTTATTGTAGCAGGGTCAGTAGCAATTGGAATTCTGATGGCAATATTTTATACCTCCTATTTGTTTAACACTGTGTCTTTTGCTAGAGTCTTCGTAGGGCTTGGTGTTTATTATATTTGGTGTCTGTTCATATTAACATTTGCACTTATGTTGGGTGCTGTACTATCTAGATCCTCGGCAGTCGCTGTATTATCCATTTTCGTTCTAATACTTTTGAAAGCCATAACTGCATTTGGTGCTGGATTTCAAATCTTAAATCCCGCTTATTTGACGAATCATGCAGTCAACATCATGATATCCGGCAATACTTTACCTCATCTTTTAACAACAGTGACTATAACTTTATTCCTCATTGTACTTTTCATGTTTTTATCAAAGTATTATTTAAACCAAAAAGAGTTGCCCTCTATGTGACTTAGAATGTATACCCACAACCATGATGAAGCATTTGTATAAAGTGAGTTTTAATATAAACCGATCATGCATTTATAACTAGGAGGAGATAAAAAGTGAGTGTTCAAGTTGTATTGGAAGATACCGAATTAATATTGGATATTTCAGGCTGGACATCGATAACTACTTTAAAACGGAAGATAAAGATTCCTTATAATTCAGTCGTTGAAGTACAGACGGGTAGTTTCAAGTTTCCCTTGACATCAATAAAAAGAACGGGCATTACAACATTGGATTATAAAGCTGGGATTTTCCTTATTGATGGAAAAAAACATTTCTTAACCTATCATGAAGACAATAAAGTAATAATTTTAAGTTTGAAAGAAAATGAATTTGACAAAGTAGTAATTGAAAGCGAAGATCCAGAACAATTAGCAAACAATATTTTGCTGCGTTGCTCTTCACTTAAATAATCAAAATGGCTTAATGATTAAACGGTACAATATTGCCAAAAAAGAGCAGCTTGAATGCTGCTCTTTTAGACAGTTATTTTTGTGGATGAACAATATATTCTAATGGTGAACGAAGATTAAAGCTACTTTGGCTATTTAATGATTCAAAGATAGCCGGTAGTTTCGAAAAATCTATATCTTGAAAATATGATGCAAATTCGATTTTCGAATTGATATAGACTCTTTTCCGATGGCGAAACCCTGGATTTTTCAATAAACAAACAAGTGCAACAATATCTTTTAGTTCTACATCAACTGAACCCGCTTTAAAAATTGGATTCGATTCGAATGGTGTATACTCATTAACTAATTCTTCAAAATAACGGACATACAATACATGTAATGTTTTTTCGTGTCCATCTTCTTCAAAGGTTATTTCACTTCTGTTAAAGAAATCCTCAGATGTATTAGACTTTTCCTTTTCGAGTTCATAGCCTTTACACTGTTTAATAAGCATGTAAAACCCCTCCCAGAACATATTCCTCATATGTAAAAATTACATGTTTTAGTGCACAAATCTATATTAACATAAAGTGAAACTTCCATCAGTGGGGGTTTTTCTTCATCCCCCACTGATGGTTAGTTAAACCAATCACGCTCAAAACGCCACGTCCTGTGGCTTTCGCCTGACTAGGACATCCTGTCCGTCTTCGGGCATTTACGGGCAGTTGATCCACCACTTACTCTTCTTTGCATATGCGAATCCTAGAAGTGGGGGTCTTACTGCCCGTTAATCTGCGATAAAATTCAACTAACAATCAGTGTTGCTATTGTGACCCCTGATTGTTAGTTGAACTTATCATGATATGACTTCACTTAAGAATCAAAGGTTTCCCGAAACCTATCAAAGAATAAATCTGCTTCGTCCTGAATGAATTCATCTTCAACTTTTTCGGGAAGCGGTGGCAGCTCTTCGATTCTTTTCAAACCAAAATAATCGAGAAATTCTTTGGTTGTCCCATATAAATAAGCCCTACCAGTCCCTTCTGCTCTGCCCACTTCTTTAATTAATGCTTTTGCTGCTAAAGTATGTAAAGGTCTTTCTGTTTTTACACCTCTAATTTCTTCTATTTCCGCTCTTGTAATTGGCTGCTTATAGGCAATAATAGCTAAGGTTTCAAGTGCTGCCTGAGATAGTGTGGCGTTGGAAGGAGAAACAACAAGTTTCTTTAGATAATCGGAATTTTCCTTTTTTGTAGCTAGCTGAAAGGTTCCGGCTATCTCGACAATTGTTATGCCTCGTTCGGTTTTCTTATAATCTTCCTTCAACTCTCTAAGCACATTTTCAGACTGCAACTCGTTTATTTCTAATACAAGCGTAATTTGTTTTAGAGAAAGCCCTTCATCCCCCGCAGCGAATAAAAGACTTTCTACTATTCCCTTCCAATTAATGATTTCCAAGTAATTCTACCCCTTTCGTTGTTCGAAAAGTGAGAAGCCTTTTAGCTTCTAGTGTCAAATTGAATCAATGGTGCTGAAGCTAAATAATACTTAAAAAGATTTCCGAAAAATTTCTATCTTGTTCAATATGAATTTCTTTCCGTTTTATTAGCTCTAAAACAGCAAGAAAAGTAACAACAATTTGCTCTCGATCAGGAATAGGAAACAGGTCGTTAAAGCTTTTCCTTCCTTTAAATTCCTTTAAATCGTTTAAAATTTCATCCATTCTTTTCTCAATCGGAATTTCCTGACGGGCAATTTTTGTTGTAAGAGGTTTTTGCAATTTTTGCCTGCGTAAAAGCTTCTGAAACGCGCCTAACATGTCATAAAGAGTTACATTTATATCTGTTTTCTCAGGCTTTATTTCTTTTGCAAAATCTGTAAGGTCACTCGGTGGCTTAGTAAAGATTAAGCCCCTCTCCTGCTCTAATTCTTTCAACTCAACAGCTGCTTCTTTATATTTTCGGTATTCAATTAATCTTTCAACTAGCTCCTCCATTGGATTCTCTTCTTCTTCAATGGAATATTCATTTTCAAGTAATTCCTCTTCATGCTTTGGTAGCAGCATTTTACTTTTGATTGCTAGAAGAGTTGCAGCCATCACTAAATACTCGCTCGCAATATCAAGCTGAAGCTCTTGCATTGTGTGGATATATAATAAATATTGCTCCGTAATTTCCGCTACGGGAATATCATAAATATCGATCTCAAGACGATTAATCAAATGAAGGAGAAGATCGAGCGGCCCTTCAAAAGCATCAATCTTTACATTATAATGCTTTATTTCATGCATACTTTCTCACCAAAATTTCTAAATATTAGTTCCCACATAAAGACTATATTAAGTATAAATTATTCATACACGTTATCCAATAGAAAAATAACTCTTACTAAGATTGGTGAAAATAATGAATCCGCCCATACCATTTCACAAATGCCTACATAAGATGATTTTGAACAATAAATTAAGAAGAAACAGGAGGTATTAAATATGTCTGGTGGCTTTTGTTGTGGGGGCACAGGATTTGCATTAATTGTCGTATTGTTTATTCTATTGATTATTGTAGGTGCTTCTTGGTGCTTCTAAAGAAGTAAAGTCTGAGAGTACTCTTTTAAAGGCGTTAATATTGCCCGGTTTATACCGGGTTTTTATTATGCCTATCTTATTTTTAAGTCCTCGTTCCAAACATTTCTTCATCGTATGAAGCACGCTTTCTATGGTAAAATTTATTAAGGAGGTGTAATGATGTATCCAAAAGAATATATTGAATTTTTAGTTCATTTTCATAGTGATCGAGATTATTTTGAGTGTCACGAGGTGCTTGAGGATTATTGGAAAAGTGTAGACCCAAGTAATAAAAGTTCCATCTGGGTAGGTTTTATTTTATTTGCCGTTTCTAATTATCATCATCGGCGAGGAAATTACAGTGGAGCAAAAAGAACATTGAGCAAGTCTATCAGCATTTTTAATGCAAATATGAATCAACTATCCATGTTAGGATTAGACAAAGAAAAATTTCTGGAAGATTTAGGATTAATTCATAATAATATTTCAAAAGGTAGTAACTATTTTAGCTATAACTTGCCAATTATTGATCAATCATTACTCTCTCAATGCAAAAATAAATGTCAAAATGACGGCCAAAAATGGTGTTCTGCTAGTAATTTAGAAAATGAACAGATTATTCACCGACATTTACTTCGAGATCGCAGTCAAGTCATAAAAGAACGATTATTTGCATTAAAAAATAAAAATAGCAATCGATAAATCATGATTGCTATTTTTATATTAGACATTTTATACAGGAAGCAACAATAAAAACAGAATTTATTCGCTCCCCTATCCAAAATCCTCTAAATCGCATTTTTGAAGAAATGAATTAGTATTTTCGTTTGCTATAAGCTCTTTCGCTGGATACATTTCTTTGAACGCTTTCACCATTGACTTTCCAATCCCTTGATGCCTATGTGAAGGGTTGACAGAAATATGTTCAATCTTGGCGGTATTATCTTGAAATGAAACCCCCATTAAACCAATTATATCGTCCCCATCTTTCCATAAAAATAATTGCTTTGTATCATCATTTTCATATTGCTTCATTGTCTGCTGCAATATTTTTAAATCTTTTTCATTTGGCATAAATGACAACAGGCCCATTGCAATCTTTTCAAATGCTTTCTTATATCGTATTAACATATTATCCCTCAACTTGCGTTCGCCAAGTTTTTCGGCGAATGCTTAGTTTTTCTTATGCGATCGTATTAGCAAAAACTTAATCAATTTCACACATTTTATTTATTAAGCTTATTAATATAATCATTCTTATTAGCTTAGAAAAACTTGCGTTTGCCAAGATATTCGTTGAATGGCTTCGTTTTACTAATGTGGTATATTTGTAAAGTCCAATTTAACATTTCTGATTCGTAAATACGCAAATACTTATCATAATTTCTATTTGCGGTCCAACCATAATATTACTATTTTTCCCAAAAACTCTTCATTTCAAACTTGATTATATTATATGTATCCAGACTCTCATTGTTCCTTAAAACTAACATTGTCTTTTACTATGATGGCATAATCACAAACCAATAATAAAGCCCCCACAAAATGCTAAACACTAAAAATAGAACAAAAAGAAGCCAATTATTTTTCTTCATAAATTCTAAGTTGCCCTCCTGTTAACAAATCTAAATAGCTTGGACAATTTCATTTTACACGAAACCCATTTTTATTTCTATGGTCCTAGCTAAAAAAACAAATTCAAAAAAACTGCCTTAAAATAGGCAGCTTAATTATTTATCTTTTCTTTAATCGACATGTCCATACGAATTAAATCCTCATAAGTTTCTCGTTTAACAACAAGCTTTGCTACTCCATTTTCAACAAAAACAACAGCAGGTCTTGGCAAACGATTATAATTATTTGCCATTGAATAGCCGTATGCACCTGTACAGAAAACGGCCAAAAGATCATTGCTATCTGACTTTGGAAGCGGGAGATCCCAAATGAGCATATCGCCAGATTCACAGCATTTTCCTGCAATAGAAACTGTTTCACAAGCTTTCTCAAGAGGAGCATTTGCAAGAACAGCTTCATATTTCGCTTGATAAAGTGCAGGTCTTATATTATCAGTCATTCCTCCGTCGACTGCCACATATTTTCTTATATTCGGGACTTCTTTTCTTGAACCAATTTTGTAAAGAGTTGTTCCAGCATCTCCTACTAGTGAACGTCCTGGCTCAATCCAAATCTCGGGCATTTTCATTGAATAATGTGATGCTTGCTTCTTAACTTCTTCAATAATTTCTGCAACATATTGAGCAGCTGGGAGGGGCTGATCTTCGGCTGTATATCTAATACCAAAACCGCCACCTAAATTTAGTACCTTCGATTCAAAAGCAAATGCATCTTTCCATTCATGAAGTTTTTCGAATAATTTCTTGGCAGCTAAAATAAATCCAGTCGTTTCAAATATTTGTGATCCAATATGGCAATGAAGCCCAAGTACTTCAATTCTTTCTAATTTAAGAGCCTTTACCAATGCTTCTTCTGCCTGCCCATTCTGCAAATCAAAACCAAATTTTGAATCTGCTTGTCCAGTTAAAATATAGTCATGGGTATGAGCTTCAATTCCAGGTGTAACTCTTAATAGGATTTTCGTATTCACTCTCATAGATTCACAAATTGAACTAAGCAATTCCAGTTCATAAAAATTATCAACTACAATGCAGCCTATATCGTTCTTTAATGCCATTTCAAGCTCTTCTTTACTTTTATTGTTTCCATGAAAATGGATTCGTTCTCGTGGGAATCCAGCTGCTAAAGCTGTGTATAATTCACCACCTGATACGACATCAAGAGAAAGTCCTTCCTCATCTGCTAGTTGAACCATTGCAATCGTTGAAAATGCTTTGCTTGCATATGCCACTTGTGCAGGTATGTTTAAGTTTTCAAATGTTTGTTTAAATCCTCTAGCTCTTTCCCGTATCAAAGAAACATCATATACATATAAGGGTGTGCCGAATTCATTGGCCAGATCAACTGTATCAATACCACCAATCTCAAGATGTCCTTTCTCATTCACTTTAGAAGTTCCGTGTAAATACATAGTTTCCCCTCTTCCCTAACTAATCTTATTTAGAATCTTTCGCCAAGTCCCTCTAGCAAATCTTAGATTTTTTTATGTGATCTCTTTAGCAAAGACTTAAACATTTTTCCTTTAGCACGTTAATAAACTCAAACCTTCCTAGCCAAGAATAGACAGATTTCATAAGGAATCTGTCTATTCTATTATTTCGCATCTTCAATTATTTAATTTTACAATTATTAAATTAATTTAAAAATATTAAAAACACTTTAACATAAAATGAATTGAATCGCAATTACATTGTGAAATCTGAGTAATACCAATTTATTTTATTGGTTGCTTATACCGGTTGAGTGTATGAACAATACTTGGACGAATTACTGATCCTGGTATAGACGTCCTTACCAATACATTCCATAATGCTATAGGATGAAATGGGATGAATGGCCATAAATAAGGAATATTGAGTGGTTTATTATTTGCAAGCCAGATAATAAATAATGTCCCCCCGATTATAAATCCCGGTGCATGAAATATAGCAACAACTGCCAAAAAGATGAGACGCACAATTTTATTTGCGATGCTTAATTCATAGCTTGGGGTCGTATAATTTCCGATAGCTGATAAAGCAACATATAGGATTACTTCGGGTGTGAATAAGCCAACATCAATTGCAATTTGTCCAATTAATACTGCCGCAATTAAACCCATGGCAGTTGATAAAGGTGTAGGAGTGTGAATAGCTGCCATTCGGAAAAATTCGACACCTAAATCCGCAAGAAATATTTGAAGGATTATTGGAATATTATTTTCTTCATTAGGGCCAATAAATGAAAGCTTTTCTGGTAATAGGGATGGCTCCATTACAAATAGAAACCATAGCGGCAGTAGGAAAAGTGATGCAATGACGCCAAGAAAACGAATCCATCGTACAAAAGTCCCTACTGCTGGAGATTGTCTAAATTCCTCTGCATGCTGTAAATGGTAGAAATATGAAGTTGGTGTAATCATTACACTTGGCGATGTATCCACATAAATGAGAACATGCCCATCTAGTAAATGTGCTGATGCCACGTCAGCACGCTCTGTGTATCGCACTTGTGGAAAAGGATTAAATCCTTGTTTAAAAATAAATTCTTCAACCGTTTTGTCCGCCATTGTAATTCCATCAATTTCAATTGACTTAATTTCTTTTCTGACAATATCAAGTAAATCAGGATTTGCAATATCCTCAATATAGCCAATGGCAATATCTGTTTTAGACCTTTCACCGATACGGGTGATTTCAAAACGGAGTCGTTCATCGCGAATTCGCCTTCTCGTTAAAGCAGTATTAACAATGATATTCTCAACGAACCCATCACGTGATCCGCGAACAACCCTTTCCGTATCTGGTTCCGAAGGTGTTCTTCCCGGGTAGCTTCGGACATCAACAACAAAGCCGATGCATTCTCCATCCATTACAACAACGATAAGTCCTGACAATACTTGATCTACGAGTTCATCCATTGTTTTTATTTGTACAATGGATTGATGAACAAGTCTATTTTCAATGATCTCAAAGAGATTGCTTGATACCTTCTCGTGATCGTTAATAGCAACAAGCTCTTCAATGAGTTCAACGATTATTCGAGAATCTGTTAACCCGTTAACATAATAAATTTGAACATTTTTACGAAGAATTTTTAACTTCCTTACACCTAAATCGAAGCTCTTTCCGAGCCCAATTTTCTCTTTCATATATTTTTCTATTTTATCTACCGATTCTGGAATAGGCATTTTATTTTTCGTTTTGTTCTCTGTCACGATATCCGCTCCTTTCCAAAATAAGATCTACTGCTTTCCTTGTAATTGGCGAACCATTTTCATAATGATCTTTCTTAGCCATTTTTCCAATATCTCCAATTCCAACTATGATCGGAACATTGAGCTCATCTAAACAATAAACAGTATCTCCATAAACCCTTCCCATCTCCAGTTCAGGCAAACCATATTTATCTACCCCGTACGGAGTTAATTCACCATCACGATCG
This sequence comes from Cytobacillus dafuensis, assembly GCF_007995155.1. Taxonomy (NCBI): domain Bacteria; kingdom Bacillati; phylum Bacillota; class Bacilli; order Caryophanales; family Bacillaceae; genus Cytobacillus; species Cytobacillus dafuensis. The sequence goes on from NZ_CP042593.1 coordinate 3,207,653, forward strand.
ATAGAAATATTTACCTTTGTCCATTCTGCCTGCCTTGTTTTTGCTGCGACAGCAATAATTCCTAAAACCTCAATATCTTTATGATTTGCAACATATTTTAAAGCCTTTTCTCCTGCACCTTCTCCAACAAATCCACTATCATCAAACATAACAAAAACAGGATCATGAGGAGCTTTTTTAATTAGTTTAACAAGCACTGGACCATCTAAAACTGACGGATTCCCATGCGATAATGTGATGCACCTGCCTCCTACCTCTTTTGCTACAAATTCCACGGATCTTCTTGCATAATCATCGCCATCGGTTATTAAAATAACTCTCCTCCTATCATCCATGTTTTACTATCCCTTTCCTATAAGGTTGATTTGTTATTTATTAACAAAATACATCCATTGATATAGAGAGCCAAAAATTTTCCCAAATACAATTGCCATTAATAAAATTACAATCTGTCCATCAATCCCTATCCTTTTCGCTAGTATCGGTAGTACATTTAGTACTTCAGTTAATGCTGCAGCAAGCATTCCAACAAACACCCCTGCCGCTAAGCCAATAGGAATTAATAAAGAAGGTGTGAATACGAAGATTGGATTCCATAAAGTACACATCCCACCAAGGACCGCACCCATAATAACTGCCCATTCATAAAAACGGATCATTTTCATTGTTTTGGTCAATTGCATGAGCCTGGGGATAATGCCTAACACGGATAAAAATGCAACGAAACCCGATCCGACAGCCAGTCCACCAGCTAGGCCGATAAATGTGACTAAGACAATATTAATGGTCGTCAAAATTCTTCATACTTTCTTTGTTTTCATTAAAAGCAATATAGTTATCAAGATCCATTTGATAATTAAAAATTTCTACTTCTAACGGGCTCGGTTCCTCATTAATACGCTTTTTAAATAGATGATTAAAAAAAAGGATCATTCCCAATCCTAAACCAATAGAGTATGGTATTTGGAAAATTAATGGTTTTGAATCAACCTCACCTGTCATAATTGTATAAATTCGCTGTTGAACTTCCCGCATGCTTACATCTTCATGAAAATTCATAATCGTAAGCGCCGCACCAAAAAATAATAATAGCCAAACTAAAATAAATAGGGGCAACGATACCTTCCGTTTTTTGAATACGACCTCGACAATAACCTGTGCAGGACCAATCGTTTGAATATCAACATCTGGAATAATACTATTTATTGATTTGATCACCTTCATTACATCGATAACAATCATATTTTGATCCTTTTCACTTACCTCATAAATCTTTAAATTTCTAATTTGCTCATAAATATTTTCACCGGCAATTATTTGCGCAATATCCTTTAGTAAAATGGATTCGTACGGACGAACTTGCAAACGATGTCGCAACCGAATATATACCGTTTGTTCCATTTCGTTCACTTCCCACACATTGATTTACTTGTATAAGTAGTATGAGTTACATATATTTACTTCATGATGACCAATAATTGGATAATCAGAAAAGCGGAAGCAAAAAAAGACCGTACGGATTTATATATCCATACGGTCTTTCATTTGCTGAAGAATCTTTTTTTCCAACCTTGAAACTTGAACTTGGGAAATACCTAGTCTTAAGGCTACCTCAGATTGTGTTTGATCTTTGTAATATCGCAAATAAACAATTAATCTTTCTCTCTCATCCAATTCATTAATTGCTTCCTTTAATGCAATTTTATCAAACCATTTCCCCTCATTGCCATCATCGATTTGATCAAGAAGTGTAATGGGATCTCCATCATTTTCATACACGGTTTCATGTATCGACGAAGGTGTGCGACCTGCTTCTTGGGCAAGAATGATATCCTCTGGAGAAATGTCTAGAAATTCCGAAAGCTCAGTGACAGTAGGAATTCTTCCGAGTGATTTGGATAATTCATCTTTTGCCTTTCGAATTTTATTTCCCATTTCCTTTAGTGAACGACTAACCTTTACCGTGCCATCATCACGAATAAAGCGCTGAATTTCCCCAATAATCATCGGGACAGCATATGTTGAAAACTTTACATCATAACTAAGATCAAACTTATCAACGGACTTTAATAATCCAATACAACCGATCTGGAAGAGATCATCTGGTTCATATCCCCTGTTTAAAAAGCGCTGGACTACAGACCATACGAGGCGCATGTTTTTTTGTACGATTGTATCCCGGGCACTTTGATCACCTTCCTGGCTCTTTTTAATTAATTCTTTGACTTCATGATCCTTCAAAAACGCCTGGTTTTTCTCCGTTTTTACCTCCACATCCATAGCAAGACTCCTTAATTACATAGCATTTTACTTTTTGATAAATGCTTTCTTAATCGGATCTCTGTGCCTTTCCCCGGTTGCGATTGTATTTCGATTTCATCCATGAAATTTTCCATAATCGTAAAACCCATTCCAGATCTCTCTAGTTCAGGCTTTGTTGTAAATAGCGGCTGACGAGCTTCTTCAACATCTAGAATACCTAAGCCTTCATCTCTAATAGACATATCAATAAAGCCGTCATCCATTTTGACAGAAATATAAACCATACCATTAGGATTCTGTTCATAGCCGTGAATAATTGCGTTTGTTACGGCTTCAGATACAACTGTTTTAATTTCAGTTAATTCATCCATTGTTGGATCAAGCTGAGTTATAAAAGCGGCAACTGTTACTCGAGCAAATGATTCATTTTGACTCAACGCACTGAATTGGATATGCATTTCGTTTTTCATCATTACGCAACCCCCAGTTTTTGCAAAGCAAATTCTTCAGTCGGCTCTAAACGAATGATTTTAAATAAACCCGACATTTCAAATAATCTTTGAACGGCTGGAGAAATTGCACAGACGACCATTTCACCGTGGATCTGTTTTATTTGTTTATATCTGCCAAGAATGACGCCTAGTCCAGAGCTGTCCATAAAGGTTAGCTTCTCAAGATTTAATACAATATGATGGATTTCATAATCTTCAATTGCTTTCGTAGCTTTTTCACGAAGCTCATCTGCAGAATGATGATCTAATTCTCCACTAAGACGAATACATAAAACATCTTTTTTCACTTCTAAATGAATGGTAAGACTCACTACTATAGCCTCCTTATCTAGTATCAACAGTTAAAGCCATATTTCATTTCAAATTTACTTTAACTGTTTTTTAGGATCGGCTCTACCGATATCACTTAAAATAATTGTTTGCATAAGGACAAAGCTTATAAAAGTCCTTTGCTATTAAATTAAGCAATACACTTTTGGCCTTTTATAGTGAGTCAAATTCGATATTCAATAACGCATTTCCTTCTGTTATTACAAAACTAGTGCTAATTCGCTAAAAGTAGAATACATGTCAGTTGATTCGACAAAAATGAATGTAAATTATTCACCTGTTTTTGTGAACATTCCAAAAGCGCGCTTATACAATGTCCACCAGCTTGCTTCCTTGCTCGATTCTTTTGCAACAAGTGGACTTTTTACTATTGTTTTTCCATCTTGGATCAGTTTCAAGGTGCCAATCTTGTCACCTTTTTTCACTGGCGCCTTTACATTTTTGTCTAAAACAATAGATTGCTTAATATTTTCAACACTTTCTCCTTTTTTTGTTAATAAGGAAATTGGTTCACTTGTTAGAGCTTCGATTTTTTTCTTTTCACCTTTGCTAACCGCTACTTTTCCCAGGGTTACATTTCTTTTAAACATTGGGTGTGTTTTATATTGACTAAATGCATAGTCTAGCATTTTTGATACTTGTGCATTCCGTTCCTTAGAGGTAGGTGCTCCAAAAACAACAGCAATCACTCGCATTCCTTCTTTTTCAGCTGTTGCTGTTAAACAGTATTTTGCCTCGTTTGTAAATCCAGTTTTTAAACCATCAACCCCTGGGTAAAAGCGGACAAGACGATTTGTATTGACTAACCAAAACTTTTTATCCGTTCCTTCACGAAGATATGACTCGTATGTACTTGTAAATTTTGTTATATCTTCATATTTAAGAAGTTCTTTTGCCATCTTCGCCATATCATTCGCAGAGCTAAAGTCATCCTTGCCTGGTAGTCCAGTAGCAGATTTAAATTCTGTATTTATTAATCCAAGTTGTTTTGCTTTTTTGTTCATCATTTTTACAAATTCCTCTTCCGAACCTGCTAACCTTTCTGCCATAGCAACTGATGCATCATTACCTGAAGCAATGGCGATTCCTTGTAGCATCTGCTTTGTTGTCATTTCTTCTCCGGGCTCAAGAAATATTTGAGATCCGCCCATTGATGCCGCATACTCACTAGTACGAATTTTTTCGTCCATTGAAAGCTTGCCTTGATCAATTGCTTCCATTATTAGGAGCATCGTCATGACCTTTGTCATGCTAGCAGGCGGAAGTTTTTCATTACTATTTTTTTCATAAAGTACAGTTCCTGTGTCACGCTCAATTAATATGGCAGATCTTACATTTTGAGCCAAATCTACTTCATTTTCTCTTGCTAAACTAGCAGGAGCTGACATTGAAGATATTAAAAAGGAGATAACTATAAAAGAGACAATACGTTTCATCACATAACCCTCCATTCTTTATAGCCTCCATCTTTTCCAATTAGAAATAATTTATACCATTCAATCCTTAATAAAATGCATATTTGTGAACTTGAACAATCGAAATAAAAATGGATAATATCAGAAAAAATAAAAACGCCAGGGAAAATTTCCACTGGCGTTTTTTCATATTTTCATCTTATCTATTTTATTCAGTAATTTCCTCATGTATTAGAACTGGTGCAGCTACTTTTTCGTTTGATATTGTAATATTCTCATAAAGCTTTGTTTTTACTTCTTCAACATCTTCAAAATTACTATAAATTGTAACAAGTGACTCACCTTTTTTCACTTGATCCCCGATTTTTTTACGAAGAACAAGGCCAACAGCTAGGTCAATAACAGATTCTTTGGTTGCCCGGCCAGCACCGAGAAGCATCGCAGCTGTTCCTATTTCATCAGCAACCAATTCTGATACATAACCATCCTCTTTTGCCTCAAGCTCAACTATATATTTTGCTTGTGGCAGCCTTGAAGGATCATCAACAATAGATGCATCCCCACCTTGAGAGCTTAAGAAAGTTTTAAAAGCTTTTAAAGCGGTTCCGTCATTTATTACTCCTTGAAGCTTTTCACGGGCTTCTTTTAGGGTATTTGCTTTTTTAGCAAGATAAACCATATGACTTCCCAATGTTAAACATAATTCGGTTAAATCCTCTGGGCCTTCCCCTTTTAATGTATCAATCGCTTCTTTTACTTCTAGTGCATTTCCAATCGCATATCCAAGTGGCTGGCTCATATCAGATATAACAGCCATTGTGTTTCTTCCTACATTATTGCCGATTCGAACCATCGCTTTGGCAAGTTCTCTAGAGTCATCTAGCGTCTTCATGAATGCACCTGCACCTGTTTTGACATCAAGAACAATTGCATCGGCTCCAGCTGCTATCTTTTTACTCATTATGGAAGCTGCAATAAGAGGAATACTATCAACAGTTGCCGTTACATCACGAAGTGCATAAAGCTTTTTATCAGCAGGTGTAAGATTACCACTTTGCCCGATAACCGCAACTTTATTTTTATTTACAAGATCAATAAACTCTTGATTTTCTATTTCTACATGGAAGCCTTTAACTGATTCAAGCTTATCGATTGTCCCGCCCGTATGCCCTAGCCCTCGACCGGACATTTTGGCTACAGGTACATCTAATGCTGCAACTAATGGGCCTAATACAAGAGTTGTTGTATCACCAACACCACCAGTTGAATGCTTATCTACTTTAATTCCTTCAATTTTGGATAAATCAATCTGATCACCCGATTGAACCATTGCTAGGGTTAAATCAGCTCTTTCTTTTTCTGTCATCCCTTGGAAAAAGATAGCCATCATTAATGCGCTCGCTTGATAGTCTGGAATAGAGCCATCTGTATAGCCATTAATAAAAAATTGGATTTCTTCCGTTGATAATTCTCTTCCGTCTCTTTTATTTTCAATGATATCGACCATTCTCATTATCGATCACCTCTCCGCTCTAGTTTTTTATCTTGAACCGAGTTCTGCTACTATAGCTTTTACATATTGAAGAAAACTTGCTTTCACTTTTTCTGTTGTTTCTATAACTTCCTCGTGATTGAGAGGCTGATCTAATATCCCGGCTGCCATATTGGATATACAGGATATCCCTAATACACTCATTCCAGTATGTCTAGCTACAATTACTTCTGGAACAGTAGACATACCTACAGCATCTCCACCTAAATTACGTATCATGCGTACTTCTGCAGGTGTTTCATATGTTGGCCCTGTGTTTCCAACATAAACACCTTCTTGCACCTTCATGTTTAAATTAGATGCGATTTCTTTTGCCATCTTTCTTAAATCAGCCGAATAAGCCTCAGACATATCAGGGAAACGAACCCCCATTCGGGAGTCATTAGGACCAATCAATGGATTGCTGCCCATATTATTAATGTGATCTGTAATTAGCATTAAATCGCCAGGAGAAAAACTTTCATTCACTCCACCAGCTGCATTCGTCACGATTAATTGTTGAATTCCTAGCTCTTTCATTACACGAACCGGGAAGGTTACTTTATCAAAGCTATACCCTTCGTAATAATGAAAACGCCCTTGCATGGCAACAACCTGTACCCCATTTAGCAATCCGAAAACAAGCTGACCCGCATGTCCTTCTACTGTTGAAACAGGGAAATCTGGGATTTCATTATATGGGATTTTAACTGCTTCTTCTATTTCATCTCCAAGCACACCTAAGCCTGAACCAAGAATTAAGCCAATAATCGGCTGTTCTTGATACCTTTTCTTTAAAAAATTAGCTGCATTTTGAATTTTTTCATAATCCATTCTAAATATCCCCTTTATTTCAATTCAGTTAAGAAGCTCTCACCGTAAGCAGGCATTTTCACTTTAAAGTTTTCTGCCACACTTGCTCCAATATCAGCGAAGGTTTTCCTAATTGAGAGTTCTTTGCCTTCTGGCATATTTTTCGCATAAACAAGAAGAGGGACAAATTCTCTCGTATGATCTGTTCCATGATGTACCGGATCATTCCCATGATCAGCAGTAATAATTAACAAATCATCTTCTTTCATTTTTGCCAATACTTCAGGAAGTCTAGCATCATATTCTTCAAGTGCCTTGCCGTATCCTATAGGATCTCTTCTATGTCCGTATAGAGCATCAAAGTCAACCAAGTTAAGGAAGCTAAGCCCTGTAAATTCCATATCAAGGGATTGCAGTAATTTATCCATTCCATCCATATTAGAGACAGTGCGTAGTGATTTGGTCACACCTTCACCATCAAAAATATCAGAGATTTTTCCAATTGCAATGACATCAAGGCCTGAATCCTTTAACTCAGACATCACTGTACGATCAAATGGCTTTAATGCATAATCATGACGATTTGATGTTCTTTGAAAATTGCCTGGTTCTCCTATAAATGGTCTTGCAATAACCCGGCCGACCATATATTTTTCATCTAAAGTCAACTCACGTGCTATTTTACAAATTCGATATTGCTCTTCTATTGGAATAATATCCTCATGTGCTGCAATTTGAAGAACGGAATCTGCTGAAGTGTAAACTATTAGAGCACCTGTTTTCATATGCTCTTCACCAAGCTCAACAATAATTTCCGTTCCACTCGCAGGCTTATTCCCAATCACTTTTCTTCCAGTGCGTGTTTCTAGCTCTGAAATTAGTTCATCTGGAAAGCCTTCAGGAAATACTTGAAATGGGGTCTTAATATTTAGGCCCATGATTTCCCAATGACCTGTCATCGTATCCTTGCCATTAGAAGCTTCCTGCATTTTTGTGTAGAAGGCAAGCGGTTTTTCAGCTTTTTCGACACCTTTAATTTCACGGATATTGCTTAGTCCAAGACTCGCCATATTCGGCATATTAAGTCCATTCATTCTCTCTGCAATATGTCCAAATGTATCTGCACCTAAATCACCAAACTTTTTTGCATCAGGTGCTTCACCAATTCCTACTGAATCCATGACGATGACAAAAATCCTTTTATATGCAAATGATGTCATGATATTCCCTCCCAAATTTATGAATACGGTTACAGTAAATTACGTAAGTACACAGGTAGCAACGTAAAGATAGAGCTGCCAGCTGCTTATAAAGATTTAATTATAAGTTACCCAGTTACAACAGTGAATAATCTAATAAACTACTAAAAACGTCAGAAGTCTGACATCTTTATTTTACATAAGATTATGTAAAATTGAAAGAAAAAGCTGCCCATTTTTCATGGCAGCATTATGGTTAGAAAAGCGGTAGTGCCTTGATCACCCCCGACAAGCACAAGACAAGTCTCACGGAAAAGTGTTCTTTACTTTTCTGGGAGTATTGGCCTGTGACCTCGATGGAGTAGGCGCTCTTCCTAAAAGCTGCCGCATTTAGTCGTGCGATGATTACGCTGCCGCAGCCTTCCTTGTGGAGCTAGACAATTCTCTAACTCGAAAAAATTTATTTTTCTAATGAGACTTTTTAAGCGCGAGGGTGAAACTGAGTATACACATCTTTTAATCTTGTCTTTGTTACATGTGTATAAATTTGTGTTGTAGAAATATCAGCATGTCCTAGCATTTCTTGAACTGCTCGTAAGTCAGCTCCGTTTTCTAGCAAATGAGTTGCAAAAGAATGCCTTAATGTATGAGGAGTCAATTCCTTTTCTATTCCTGCTTCCCTTGTCAGCCGTTTTAGTATTTTCCAAAAGCCTTGTCTTGTTAGTCTATTACCATGATGGTTTAGAAAAAATGCTTCCTCCTGATGTTTTTTTGAAAGAAACTGGCTTCTGCCTTCTTTTAAGTAATAATCAAGTGCTTGTGCAGCTGCTTTTCCTATTGGGATAATGCGCTCTTTATTTCCTTTTCCAACACATCTGACAAATCCCATCGTTAAATGGACATCTCCCATATTCAATCCAATTAACTCGCTAACCCGAATTCCGGTTGCATATAAAAGCTCAAGCATTGCTTTATCACGAATACCGTAGTGATCCGTATTTTTAGGAGAATCTAATAAGGTCTCCACTTCTTGCATATTTAAGACCTTAGGAAGCGAACGCTCTAGCTGAGGCGATTCAATATGAACGGATGGGTCATGATCAACTGATTTCTCACGGAGAAGAAATTGGTGGAATGCCCTTATTGAGGCAACATGCCTTGCTAATGTTTTTGAAGATTTCCCCTGATCTTTTAAGAATCCCAGAAAATGAATAATCTGCGCACGCTGAACACTATTAAGCGATAACAGATTTTCGATGTTTATTAAGTATTTTGTGTAGCTTTTTAAATCTCGTTCATATGACATGATTGTATTTTTAGCGAGACCTTTTTCTACGATTAAATAATGTATGAAATCTTTAAGCTCGTCCTCCATTGTTTCCTCTACTCCCCATTTAAATAGAAAAGAATTAACCGATCTAGCCAGTTAAAGGGCTCGCTGCTATTTGCACTGGCTGAAACCTTCACAGCCGCTCCCTTTGGCTCATCGTATCGATGATAATCTTGATATTCCTCATTTAACCACATAATACCATAATAAAAAAGGATTGTGCATCCAGTAAAAAGCACGAATACCTTTATCGTTTGAAATGCAATCATTAACCAAGCTCGCATCTTTTACTATCCCCCACAAAATCATAATAGTAAAAGGTATGCCATCTTGGACAAGAAATATACCTAAATCCACCTGAAAAACAATTTCAGAAAACCCTTACCTAAATTTATCGCAGATTAACGGGCAGTAAGACCCCCACTTCAAGGTTGCGAGAGAATCAAAGAAACTTAAGTGGGGGATCAACTGCCCGTAAAGGCCCGATTGGTTCAACTAACCATCAGTGGGGGATGAGCAGACTTAGAACGCGACGTCCTGTCGCAACGTCTGCACTAGCACATCCTGTGCGTCGAAAAAACCCCACTGATGGAAGTTTCACTTTATTCGCTTTGTTATAAAACAAGAATTAATAGTGCAAGAGGTAAAAATAAATATTCCAATATAATTAGAAAAGCCTGTAGTCCATGCGTTAAAAAAATGATCCAGAAGACGGATCATTTTTTTGTCCGCACACCCAACAGGCAGCTTCAACATTAATCTATAACTAAATTAATGAATTATAAAAGGTTCCAACTTATGATTAGTTACTTTGTTCAATTTCTTCTTCTTTGTTTTTATCATGACAGCGATAGCAAATACCATGGAATGTTAGACGATGGTCTTTAATCTTGAAGTTCCATCTTCGTTCAACGACTTCTTCAACATCCTCTAATAAATCTTCCTGGATCTCATCCACTGCTCCGCATTCAATACAAACTAAATGATGATGAAAATGTGCAGCCCCTTCCTGTCTGAGATCATAGCGGGAAACACCATCACCAAAATTAATTTTATCTACAATTTTTAATTCTGTCAGTAATTCAAGCGTTCTATATACAGTTGCTAAGCCTATCTCAGGCGATTTTTCTTTAACTAGGAGGTAGACATCTTCCGCACTTAAATGATCCTCTTCATGTTCTAACAAAACGCGAACGGTCGCTTCACGCTGAGGCGTCAATTTATAGCTGGATGAATGCAACTGCTTCTTTATTCTATCAATTCTGCTTTCCATTCCGAAGTCCTCCTCGCCCACTAACACATTCTCATTATAACAGATATTGGGATAGTTTCAAAATAAAATTATTACAATCAAATGATTATAATTAATATTATATAATATATATTATAAAAAATATAGTTGTGGATCTTCTATTTTCCATTCCTGCTTAAAAATAGAAAAGACGAATAAACCTTTATCGGTTTATCCGCCTTTTCTCATTGATCTTCTATGACTGAAAAGAATGAATAACTGATTTCATTAAGAGTGGTGAGATAAAAGCCTCAATGACTGCTGCTCCACATAAGAAAATTATGGCAAATACTAACGCGATCATATATCTTCCTAACAAAGGCATGATCGGTGGACCTACTTTTTTCATAAACTGTCTGCTGATCATTTTTAATGAGAAGGAAACCGAAAGTGTTGCCGATATAATATAAATCGGAATGATGATTATATTTTGTGGTAGAACCGATACAAACGAGAGCCAAAAACCATCCCATCCCATTTGATTGACTAAAAAGCCTACAGTAAAACCAATTACCATTCCTTTCATGAATAATAGAATCAAAATGACTGGAAGACCAATGATAGATATTCCCAATAACCACATTAGACCAATAAATTTCAAATTATGAAATAGGCTTTGTTTAAATAAGTCCTGAGATGCCGCTACTTCTTCACTTGATACTTGGCCAAAGAATTGAGACAGGTAGTAAAATAAGTCCTCTTTCTGTGTAAAGCTTAAGCTATTGACAACAAAGGCACCAAATATTACACCCATTAGAAATAATACAACCACAAACAAATATATTGAGGAATGCTCGCGAAAATGATTTGCGACGACGTTCTGGTACATTTTTTTTCTCATTTGCTATCCTCCTGATACAAATTCAGTTATTAAATTGTATGCCTGTCCTTTTAACGTATGACATTTTTTTAGGAAAATTAAAGATTGGAAATATATTGTTGAATATTTTAAATTTTGCATTATAATATTCAAAATTAGTCTTTTATTATTAAGGAGGAGGATTTTCGTTGAATCCAATTTTAGTAGATTTTCCAGAAAGGATTGAAACCGAACGACTATATTTACGAATCTGTTTACCTGGAGATGGAATCATCACTCATGATGCCATTGAAGCATCTGTGGATGATTTAAAACCTTGGCTTCCTTTTGCTAACAAGGAGCAAACTTTAGAGGATAGAGAGGCTAATATTCGCGAGTCTTATTCAAAGTTTTTACTGCGCGAGGACTTCCGCATTCATATTTTTAGAAAAGAAGATGATGTTTTTGTTGGCTCGACTGGGCTTCATCGAATTAATTGGAATGTACGAAAATTTGAAATTGGATATTGGTGTGATTCACGGCATAAGAAAAACGGATATATGACAGAAGCAGTGGATGCTTTAGTGAAATTCGCTTTAAACCATTTTGATGCCAATCGGATCGAAATCCGATGTGATCCAAGAAATACAAACAGCAGAAAAATTCCAGAAAAATTAGGATTCACGCTTGAAGGAATTTTAATCAATGATGATTTAAGCGCTGATGGAAAAGAACTCCGGGATACTTGTATATTTGCGATAGTAAGGAAGTAGATAGAAAAGCGTAAGCGCCTTGGTCACCCCCGACAAGCACAAGACGAGCCTCTCGGAAAGGTGTTCTTTACCTTTCTGGGAGGATTGGCTTGTGACCTCGAGGGGGTAGGCGCTGAAGCTAGACAGATAGAAAAGCGTAAGCGCCTTCGGAACAATAAAAGCCAGCTCCTGTTTTGGGGCCGGCAGTTCTTGAAAATATAGAATTGTATTTAAGATTTGTTTCTAGCTCTACCAAATATTTTAATTGTAGAAAATTTTGTATCCGACACGCAACATTTGTTAATATATTTAAATTATTCAACTGTAATTTTCCCGTATTTCCCACCGCCCCCTGCTGTGAGATTTAGTTTCCCCTCTCTCGCTTTTACGATGAGTTCAGCCGTTTTTGCTGGGACGATTTCACTTAATTTTTCTAGTGGCACTTCATGCAAAATCGCCATTTCCGTACCAAAATAATTGAGAAGCTTTTCAAGCATTTTAGGTCCTAGGCCTGGAATGAATTCAAGCGGAACCTGATGGACATATGGCGGCCGATCTGCTGGAGAATTACTCGCTGTCTTTAACTCGGATATTCTATCTGCGACACCTTTTACAAATTTAGTGCATCCACAATGACTGCATTCTTGTTTCTCGGGATGAAATGGAGCAAAACACTGTGAGCACACTGTTTGATGATATTTCCCAAGCTTCGGATCAAGTCCGTAATTCCCTTTGATTCTTCGTCCATCTATTCCTTTTAATGCCTTTTGCAGTTCATTAAACGTTGGTTCAGCCATTTGCAGAACATGATATTCCCTTGCAATTTTCTTTAATGAATGGGCATCTGAATTTGTAATAAATGAATAGTCATGCAGCTCTTTAATTTGATCAGCCATGGCAGTGTCTGCACTTAAACCAAGTTCGATACCGTCGATCATATCTTTATCAAATACCTCTGTCAACGATTGCTGGACGCCTTTTCCAAATAAGCTTTTAAAAGGAGTAAATACATGAGCAGGAATAAATAATCCGCCAAGTTCCTTCACTTTCTTTTGCAGTTCACGTCCTGAGGCATAAATTCGTTGCGAGCTGAGTGTAATATTTTTCAAATGGTTGGAAAGCCAGATTGAAAATTCCCTCATTATTGCTAGGCTCGGAAAATAGCAAAGAACATGAATTGGACCATTGCAGTTTTCATCATAGATTTCTAGCTCTGATCCTGGAATGATTGTTAAGTCCCCGAACTGTAATCCTCCTTCCGGGTGCTCGGTCACATCCTCAGTCTCCATTAGCTGAGCAATTTCCAAAATGACCTCTGGCGAATGACAGTCGATAATTCCAATCATATTCAAGCCTTTTTCATTTCTTGCGTGCTCGATAATATTTGTAAATGTAAGGGATTTAGCTCCCGTTATTTTCACAGGTTTGCCTGTCATTGTGCGGCCGATATGAATATGTAAGTCAGAATAATAATCCTTCATTATTTTCTCAGCGCCTTTTGCAATTGCAAATATTGTACCGCATATGCCGTTTTTGCATCGTAAATTTTCTTTTCTTTTAAAAATTGTTCCGCCTCTTCAAGTGTCAGCTCAATTAAATTGACAAATTCGTCTTCATCAAGTGAAGCTGCATTTTCTTTTTGTACAAGCCCTTTCGCAATATATAAGTGTACAATTTCATCAGCAAATCCCGGAGATGTATAGAAGGAGATAAGCCAGTCCATTTCCTTGCAATCATAACCTGTTTCTTCTTCCAACTCTCTTTTGGCACATTCAAGCGGATCTTCTCCTGGCTCCAGTTTTCCCGCCGGAATTTCAACAATTGTTTTTTCAAGCGCTTTTCGATATTGCTCAACCATGACAATTTTTTCGTCATCTGTTAATGCAAGCACAGCAACCGCTCCAGGATGCTTAATAATTTCACGCTTGGATGTATTTCCATTCGGCAATTCTACATCCTCTAATTGAAGACTAATCACTTTACCCGTGAATATTTTTTCTATGTTGATCGTTTTTTCTTCTAGACGACTCATAACCTATGCCACTCCTGTTCTATTACGACTATGTGTACTCATACATATTATCATACATTATTTGGGGGAGTATGGGATGAAAGTATATGTTCACGATAAGGGTGTTACGTTAATAGGAAAAGCTTGGGAGATACAAGCGAAATTGAAGGAATACAGGAAGGATTACCGTTTACTTAAAGATTGGGTTGATTTGAAAAATACCCCTCATCAAATTAAGCGGATATATTGTGAAAGTAGCGTATATTTATTAAGTGACCGATATAAGAATGAAAAGTAGCTGATATATATATAGTGACCGATATACGCTGTTCATACACGTTTTGAACACGTGAAGATTCAATTTATCGCAGATTAACGGGCAGTAAGACCCCCACTTCAAGGATTCTCGTATGCAAAGAAGAGTAAGTGGGGGATCAACTGCCCGTAAAGGCCCGACGACGGACACGATGTCCTAGTCAGGCGAAAGCCACAGGACGTGGCGTTTTGAGCGTGATTGGTTCAACTAACCATCAGTGGGGGATGAAGAAAAACCCCCACTGATGGTTAGTTTCACTTTATTTGTTATCTGATCCATTCTTTCGTTAAAATAAGAACAAAAGGATGAAATTGAGGTTGTTTTATGAAAAAAAGACAGTTAGGCAAATCAGATTTATTTGTAAGTGAGCTTGGGCTTGGATGCATGTCGCTTGGCACAGATGCAAAAAATGCTACAGCCATTATTGAAGCTGCGTTAGAAGAAGGAATTAATTACTTTGATACTGCCGATTTATATGACTTCGGAGAAAATGAGCAGCTTGTCGGGCAGGCCTTAAAGGGTGTTAGAGATCAAGTTATAATTGCAACAAAGGCTGGAAACCGCTGGAACGAACAGAAGAATGGCTGGAGCTGGGATCCCTCTAAAAAATATATAAAAGAAGCAGTGAAGGGTAGCTTAAAAAGGCTTGGAACCGACTATATCGATTTATATCAGCTTCATGGCGGAACGATTGAGGATCCAATTGAGGATACAATTGAAGCATTTGAAGAGCTAAAGGCTGAGGGATTGATTCGTTATTATGGAATCTCTTCTATCCGTCCAAATGTTATTCGTGAGTATATAAAAAAATCGAACATTGTGTCTGTTATGATGCAATATAGCCTATTAGACCGCCGACCAGAGGAAGAAATACTGCCGCTTCTTCACGAAAAAGGGATCGGTGCCGTTACTAGAGGTCCGCTAGCTAAAGGGATTTTAAGCGGCAAAACGCTTGAGAAATCAGCTAAAAGTGGCTACCAAGATTATAACTTTGAAGAATTGCAAGATACTATATCAAAACTTAGGGAAAAACTCACAGATTTACACTCCTTAACAGAAATTGCACTTCAATATAATTTAGCTGATCCAGCTGTTTCTTCCGTGATTGCAGGTGCCAGCAGTGTAGAACAATTAAAAGAAAACGCAAAGGCAGTTCGTGCCACTCCGCTAACAAAAGATGAGAAAGCTATCATTCAAGTAATTTCTAAATCAAATCAGTACGATCAGCACCGATAATGAATATAGAAGTCGCAAAAAAATTAGGGGCTGTAACTAAGTCAATATCGACTTAGTTACAGCCCCTTTTGTCCTATTTATACTCTTTCCAATTCAAATTGCTTTCACCAAGAAGTTCTTCAAAGCTTTTGTTCTTTTCACGCAATCTTCTTTCCTCTTTCTTGCGCTGTTCTTCCTCTTCCCTTTTTTTATCTTCTTCAGCTTTTAATTCCTGCTTCGTATCTTTTAGCTTTTTCATTAATTCTTGATTTAGCATATCGCCAAGTGTTATTGGTTTATCCTCTTTTTTAGGCTGGGAAAGCTGCTTTTTCTTTTTCATTGAAATCCCCTCATAAAATAATGTTGTGAAATATTATATCACTTCTCATTCATAAACTCGAGAAATTCAATGCGGTTTCCAAACGGATCATCAACAAAAAAGCGGTTTCTGCCTTCGATTGGCGGCTCTTCCTTTATCAGAACTCCTTTTTCTGTCAAGCTGTTGCGCAAAACCGCCAAATTTTCTACCACGAATCCAGGATGTGCTTTTTTGGCAGGAAGAAAGTCTTCTTGAACTCCGATATGTATTTCCTGATTTCCGCATTTAAACCAACAGCCCCCGCGTTTTAAGAGATTTTCCGGCTTTGGAATTTCCTCAAGACCGAGTATGTTACCGAAAAAACCTCTTGCCTGCTCCTCACAGCCTTTTGGTGCGGCTAATTGGATATGATCGATTCCTTTAAAAACAAAACTCATCATATAGTCCCCCTTATTAGAAAAACTTGGCGAATGCCTTAGTTTTTCTTATGCGATCTTATTAGCAGATATTTAATTGATAATACACTTTACTTTAGGACGTTAACAAACTTAAACTTTCCTATTAGCTTAGAAAAGCGAAAGCGCCTTCCTTGGATCTAGACAGTCTCTAACTCGAAAAAATTTATATTTATTCATTTAAATAGCAAAAAGCACAGTATTGATTACTGTACTTTTCGAGTGAATTAATAGGCTTCTGTTAATACATTCTCGTCCACCAGCAGTTCAGCTTCTGTTGATTGTACTACCTCATCTACGGTATAGCCTTTTGCAACCTCAACTAGCTTAAGGCCGGAATCGGTTACATCAATAACAGCTCGTTCTGTGATGATTCGATTAACAACTGATTTTCCTGTTAATGGAAGTGTGCATTTTTTTAGAATTTTTGAGTCACCGTTTTTGTTCGTATGGTCCATAATGACAATGATTTTCCCTGCACCGTGAACAAGATCCATCGCGCCGCCCATTCCTTTAATCATCTTGCCTGGAATCATCCAGTTAGCTAGATCACCATTTTCAGAGACTTCCATTCCTCCAAGAATGGCAATATTCACATGCGCGCCACGAATCATCGCAAAGGATTCAGCGCTATCAAAATAGGCAGAACCAGGAATAGTTGTAACAGTTTCCTTTCCTGCATTGATTAAATCAGGATCCACTTCTTCTTTTGAAGGATATGGCCCGATGCCAAGCAAGCCATTCTCTGATTGCAGCACTACTTGCTTATCTTCTGAAATATAATTAGCTACAAGTGTTGGCATACCAATCCCAAGATTAACATAGAAGCCACTTTCAATTTCCTTTTCAGCACGTCTTGCAATTTTTTCGCGAACAGCTGCTTTATCGTTACTCATGGCAACGTCTCCTTCCTAAAATTACTTTGTTAATGTTAGCCTTTCAATGCGTTTTTCCTGATTTCCCTGAATTAATGATTGAACATAAATGCTTGGCGTATGAATAAAGTTTGGATCAAGCTCTCCGATTTCATAAAGGGTTTCGACTTCAGCAATTGTTACTTTTCCAGCTGCTGCGATCATTGGGTTAAAGTTTCTAGCCGTTTTATGATAGACGAGATTCCCCATCTTATCGCCTTTCCAAGCCCTCACTAAACTGAAATCAGCTATTAACGCCTCTTCAAGCAAATATTCTTTTCCATTAAAGTATTTTGTTTCTTTTCCTTCTGCAATGGGGGTTCCTACTCCTGCAGGTGTGTAAAAAGCTGGAATACCAGCACCCCCAGCGCGGATTTTTTCTGCAAGCGTTCCTTGTGGGAGGAGTTCGACTTCAATTTCTCCTGAGAGAACCTGTCTTTCAAACTCTTTATTTTCTCCAACATAGGAGCCTACCATTTTCTTAATCTGTTTATTATTTAAAAGCAAGCCAAGGCCCCAATCATCTACACCACAGTTATTTGAAATGACGGTTAAATCTTTGACGCCTTTTTCCACTAAAGCTAAAATAAGATTTTCTGGTATGCCACAGAGTCCGAATCCGCCTACCATTAAAACAGCGCCATCATGAATATCTTTCACTGCTTCATTAAAGGAAGTACAAATCGTTTTCATGTCCATTCTCCCCTCTCAATTGAGAACGTTTTATTTACTTTATATACTTGCTTCCTATATTGAATTACGCCAGCTCTACAACAGTTGCAACACCTTGACCGCCACCGATACAAAGAGTTGCAAGTCCTTTTTTTGCCTGCCGCTTTTTCATTTCATGAATTAATGTAACAAGGATTCTCGCACCACTTGCACCAATCGGATGTCCTAAAGCAATAGCTCCCCCATTAACATTTAAAATTTCTTTATTAAAATGCAGCTCTCTGTCAACAGCAAGTGATTGTGCCGCAAATGCTTCATTTGCTTCTATTAACTCCATTTCATCTATAGAAACGGATGCCTTTTCAAGGGCTTTTTTCACAGCGCTGACAGGTCCAATCCCCATAATACTTGGGTCTACTCCTGCACTTGCATTTCCTTTAATCGTGACTAATGGCTGGATGCCCAATTCATCTGCTTTTTTCCTGCTCATTACTATTAGAACTGCAGCTCCGTCATTAATGCCCGAAGCATTTCCAGCTGTGACACTGCCATCTTTTTTGAATGCCGGACGAAGGGCAGCTAATTTTTCAGCAGTTGTTCCTTTTTTCGGATATTCATCCGTATCAAAGATGATTGGGTCTCCTTTTCTTTGCGGGATTTCAACAGGGACAATCTCATCTTTAAATTTACCCTCTTCAATTGCATTTACTGCCTTTGCTTGGCTTAAGGCTGCAAATGCATCCTGTTCTTCCCTGCTCAGCTCATATTTTTCACAAAGATTTTCTGCTGTTACACCCATATGATAATCATTGAATGCACACCAAAGCCCATCAGATATCATCGTGTCAACAAGCTTCTGATCGCCCATTTTAAATCCATTTCGAGCATTTTTTAATATGTATGGTGCTTGGCTCATATTCTCCATTCCACCAGCGACAACAACATTTGCGTCTCCAGCTAAGATTGCCTGTGTTGCCAAATGGACGGCCTTCAATCCAGATCCGCATACTTTATTAATCGTCAAAGCGGAAACGCTTTCAGGGAGTCCTGCTTTAATTGCTGCTTGCCTTGCTGGATTCTGACCAAGTCCAGCCTGCAATACATTCCCTAGAATAACTTCATCTACCTCTTCAGGTTTCACCCCCGCTCTTTCAAGTGCTCCTTTAATTGCCACGGCCCCTAATTCTGATGCGGATATATCCTTTAAACTTCCATTAAAGCTGCCAATTGCTGTTCGGACTGCGCTGACTATTACTACCTCTGTTTGAGTCATCTTACTCATCCTCTCTTGGCTATTTCATCTATAACATTTTCGAGAAATAACTCAAAAATCCTTTTATTTTGTCAAAATTTCTATAATTCTTGCATTTATAAATACATGAACACTAAAATATAGAAAAGAACAGAGCGTTCGCTCAGAATAGTTGAAAACAAGTTCAATATTTTAATAAGGCATTTGTAAAAATGAATTGTACTTCTACTAAACTATGAGATTGGAGAGAGAATCATGACGCTTCAAATGCCAGAAAAAGTAACAATCATTGAAGTTGGTCCGCGTGATGGATTACAAAACGAAAAAGCCTTTATCCCAACAAAGATAAAAAAAGATTTTATTAAAGGATTAAAGGATGCTGGATTAACTGAAATGGAGCTGACTTCCTTTGTATCACCAAAATGGGTTCCTCAAATGGGAGATGCAGCTGAAATTGTTGCCGATTGCTTAGATGATCATACCCGAAACATCGTCCTTGCTCCGAATAGAAAAGGAATCGACAGAGTTTATATGACCGATTGTAGTGCCGTTGCTGTTTTTGTTGGTGTCAGCAATACGTTCAATCAGAAAAATATTAATAAAACGACTCAGGAAAGCATGAATGAGTTAACTACCATTATCAGTGAGTTAAAGGAAAAAGGATTCTTTGTTCGTGCATGTATTTCAACTGCATTTTACTGTCCTTATGAAGGAAAAATGGAATTAGAGGATACTGTGAGCTTGTGCCGTCAATTTGTAGAGGCTGGTGCTGATGAGCTAAGTGTGGCCGATACAATTGGAATGGCTGTACCCCTTGAATCCTATGCATTATTCAGCCGTTTGAAAAAAGATTTTCCTTCCACCCTTATAACTGCTCATTTCCACGACACGAGGAAAATGGCTCTTGCAAATATTTTTGCTGCTTTACAAGTTGGCATAAATCGCTTTGATACTTCAGCTGGCGGACTAGGCGGATGTCCATTTGCTCCAGGAGCCGCAGGAAATGCTGCTACGGAGGATGTCGTCTACATGCTTGAACGAATGGGAATTGAAACAAGCGTAAATTTAGAGAAATTAGTCAAAGCCATTGATGTTGTTCAGCCTTATTTATCACGTTCAATTGAAAGCACCTATTATCGACTTCACATACAGAAAGTTTAATTATGAATAATCTTGTACTTCTTAATCCATCTTATTAGGTGAAGGAATAAGAAGGGAGATATGAAATTATGAGCCAAAAGCGTGATAAGGGCTTCAGCCAAAAAGGAAAACCAAACAGCGATACCGTTAATCCAACGATTGCGGCAGAAGAATTAGAAAAAGCGATCCACCCTACAAAACGACAGAACGCTAAGCAATAAACCGCTCTCCCCAGCGGTTTTTTTTATTCCTTCATTTTTTATGTAAAGGATCATACTGAAAATGCATTTAATATGTTAAACAGCTTTCAAAATGGTAAAATAATAAGAAAAACGTTAGCTCCTTGGGGGGATGAATTTGAAAAGACTACTTAGGCTTACTCGTTATTTCATTTCCTTCATTCTTTTTTTATCATCAATTGGAATTTATTTTACGAATCGGCTGATGTATATGAGGAAAAAGGAAGATCAATTTATTCTTGAACGTGAAAAGGAAGCTGGCCGGCTTGATCCAATAGAATATGAAAGTCTGCCGAAAAAAGAAGTGCTTGTCCATTCTCCGTTTGGTTACGATCTTAAAATGGTCATTATTGAGCCGTATGAAACGAATCGTTATATTATTATTGCTCATGGAGTTACAGAAAACAAAATGAACTCGATTAAGTATATGAATCTTTTTTTGAAGCGCGGATTTAATGCCGTTATTTACGATCATCGCCGTCACGGGGAGTCTGGAGGAAAAACGACAAGCTTCGGTCATTATGAAAAGTTCGATTTAAAAACGATCGTAGATTGGCTAAAAGAAGAAAAAGGGGCCAACATCCTGCTCGGCATTCACGGAGAATCAATGGGTGCAGCAACAATGCTGTTATATGCTGGAATGCTTGAGGATGGAGCAGATTTCTATATTGCTGATTGTCCCTTTTCCGATTTTAAAGAGCTGCTTGCTTATCAATTAAAATCAGAAATGAAGCTGCCACCAAAGCTCATCCTGCCTGTAGCTGATTTATTTTTGCGCATGCGACAGAAATACTCGATTAAAAATGTCTCTCCCATCTCCTTTATCGAAAATATACAAAAGCCCATTTTATTTATTCATAGCAAAAAAGATGATTTTATTTTACCATCCATGTCTCAAGATTTATATGAACGAAAAATAGGGCCAAAAAAGATTTACTTAGCTACAAATGGTGTTCATGCCCAATCATTGAATGAAAACCCCAATGATTATGAAAAATCGATTGATGAGTTTTTAAGGGAATTTGTTTATCCTGTTCACCAAGAATTCACTAACTAAATAGGCCTGGTCTGCCAGGCCTTTTATTATTCTAGATTATCACCCATTGCCTTTCCATCACTCGAAAGTCCTCTCGCAATTTCGTAATCCCCCAACTTAAAAAAGTAGCGCCCGCTTCCTTTTTCAATGATGTGAGACTTCTCCAGCTTTTCATCCTTCCCAGATACCTCAACAGATTTTATATCCTTACTTTCAATCTTCCCGTAGATGACAGGAATCCGATTTTCTAAATTCCCTTTATGATCATAATCGTAAAATACATCAGTATAAGTAGTCAGCAGTTCATTTTCCTCATGCTCCCAATGATTATGTCCAGCGTTTTCCCATCCGTCTTCATCATTTCCTTTTAAAAAAGCAACTGTGATAGCATCAAATTCTCCATGTTTATTTTTCTGGCGCGTGGCATATAGGAGAATGACTCCATCTTTCACTTTTTCTGTATGAATAACTTCCTGTACATTAAACGGAATATCTTCCTTAATTACCTTATTCATTGGCACCGGCCTACAAGCTACCAATAATAAGGCACACATCATTAAAAGGGCCATCACTTTCTTTTCCACGCTGCTCCCTCCGCTTCACTGACATCTTTACCATTAAATGTTAGCATCGAAAGGAACATGCATTTTTTTTGAATTTCAGATCAAAAGGAATATTTACTATAAATAAATTAGAAGACAAGATGAATTAATTTAAAAAGGTCTTGGCAATCTCTATTAATTTTTCTTTTTCTTCATTCTCATCAAAGTTTTCTAGACTCCATGAAGTGGAAATATTAATTAAAAATTTCTTTGAGTTATCTTCTTTGACGAAATAAATATGATGCATATCTTTACTATATAAAAAGTCTACACCATCTTCCGTTAATTGTATGTATCCTGCTAAGTCTTCTGTCGTGTGTATACTTTTTTTAACAGGAGTAATTATGATTTGAAGACTTGAATATTCTTCATTACTCTTAGTTGTGTAATGTAGATACATATTAGATATATCAGTTATATCAGACGTACGTTTACCTGCCTTTTCAATATATTCTAGATTCTTCTCCTTTGCTTCTTTATACATATCTTTAGCCAATTTTATTGAATCAGTCCATGGCAATTCATAATATAACATTCCTTCTTCTAGTATATATTTATTTTGCAATTCATCCTTTAAGTTCAGAAACTCCCTCATGTCATTCGGGATTTGCGTCACAGTTTTAATTTCTTCCCCTTTATAAATCATCGTTAATGCTGAAACTCCAATTTTTTCATAGCCTTCTACAGAAAGAAAATACTTAAATTCTCCCTTTTGAAGATTTTCACGAATTTCATCCATTACATCTCTATGTTCAGCATAAATTTCATCAAACGTATGATGTGGTTTTGCTTCTTCCTCGGTCATTGTATTCATCTCAAAAACTTGTTTTCCATCCGAATTAAAAAACTTCCATCCTGTAAAATGCATTGCCGCTGCAATTGACACCGAGATAAATAACGTTAAAAATATGGTGATAAATGACGCACGTAAAAATATGGGCGTTTTTTTGTGTTCGATCGTATTGACAGCCAAATACTCATTATGTTCAACTTTTGGAAGCCTCTGATTCTTAAAACGGTTCTCAAACTCTTCGAACGATTTAATTTTATCTTTCATCTTGTATTCTCCTTTCGATTAATTTTTGTATTTTTGATTTTACTCTTTCAAATCTCTTTCTAGCAGTAGGAATACTAGTATCAAGAATCGTAGCTATTTCAGCGAAATCTTTATCTTCAATAATTCTAAGAACGATGATTGCTCTTTCCTTCGGTTTTAAATTGGACAGTATGTAATTTAATTCAAAGTCGCTCTGCTGGTCATGATAGACTTCCCTTTTCAGCCTATTTTTTTCTGTAAAGGGGATAAATTCAATTAAAGTCTTTCTTCTGATTTTATTTAAACAATGATTGTAAGCAATTTTGTAAAGCCAAGCACTATGATTATTAATTTCTTCAACCCTATTACTCTGGTATGCTTTCATAAATACTTCTTGTGCAGCATCTTCAGCATCATGAGGATTTCTCAAAATGTTATAGCAATAAATATAGATTTGCTGATGATATTGTTTTATTAGATCCTCGAAACTATTCTCATTTAACTCTTCGATACTACACTCGGTTCTGTTTACATACACAACTTTCACCTCCCTCTCTTCTGTGTCATTTATTAAGACAAACAATCACTGACTAATGTGACTTTTTTTAGGAAATTTAAATACGCCAGAAAGTAAAAAGTGAAACTTCCAACAATAGGGATAACCCTACTAGAAGTTTCACTTACTGTGTGAGCTATTTCCATTTTAAGTTAACCAATTGTGCGATCAAAAAAGCTCATTCTTGGATTTAAGTACTCATTTGGACTCTTCAATTGAAAGCAGTTTGCCTTTTCTGAGTAATCTATTTTTAATTGTTCATCGAGAAAAACTTCCTTTGATTTTTCTATATAAATACTGCCTATATTCGTTTTAATTTCTCGATCATCTTCATCCAATTCAGGAACTAACCAAAGAGCCGTTACCCCGCTTACAACACATCCACAGCCCTCTGTATCGTATTTAAGCTTTAAAAATCCTCTTTTATCTGCCATTCGCTCTTTGATCTTTTTTGCTGCTTCTTCGGTTATGGTGATTTGCATTCTTTCTTACCCCTTGCTACCATTTTCCTTTATTGTAGCATACTCTACTTTAAGCAAAGCGATTAGCCGGTAAAGTCACCGTCATTCTCCTTCAACTATCTTTATAAAATCATCAAGAGTCGTTGAATATTTTATATAAATTCGCGGTAATAGATATAGTTCATCTTTACTCCCCTTTTCAGAAAATGGTTCAGGAGTAGTCGTAAGTCCAAACAAATAGTACTTCTTCGTTTCTTCTACAACCTTCTCGTTGAAATTTCCGTATGGATACGCTAAAGCAATCACTGGTTTTCCCGTTATTTTTTGAATTCCATCCTTTGACTGCATCAGTTCATATTCATAATTTGTTATTGTCGTCAAATCAGGATGTGTAGCTGTATGAGACTGGATTGAAAAGAAACCCGAATCAGCCATCATTTTTATATCCGATTTCGATAATCGGTTTGAACGACCAATAAAGTCAGAAATAACAAATATGGTTCCAGTAGGTTTAAATCGGTCATTTTTCAGTTTTTGAAAGATAGCAAATGCATTAAGATTGTTTTTATATCCATCATCAAAGGTAATGAAAATCGGTTTATTTACTTTATGCATATCCTGCCATCGCTCAAACGTTAATAAAGTATAGCCATGATCCCGTAAATACATCATTTGCTCCTCAAAATTCTTAGGGGTTACATATAACTCTTTAGAACCATGTCCCTTAAACTCATCGATTGAATGATAAATTAAAATTGGTACATTTCTCACCGCTAGGACTTGTGATGGAAATAGTGAGATAAGAATACATAGGAAAAACATAGATGTCTTTTTCATAAAAATCCTCGCTTTATTCTTTTTATTACTAATTTATTTTCCCTCAAAAGCTTGGCTTTATTATTTCTATCTTTTCTCCTTCTATGGCAGAGCCTGAAAGTTTTCACAAGAGAGTAAAACCCTGATTGCTCTACTTTAAGCAATACGTTTGCTTTTTTTCAATTTTCCTTTTAATATGGGAGATAAAATGTGACATTTTTGTGAAGGGATGGTTATGTATGTCAAAGGTTACAATTAAGGTGAATGATAATGGCTCTTACCGTATTACGGGGGATGTTGAATTAATCGATGCTGAAGGCAATAAATTCGAAACAAAGCCAGCTTTCTCTCTATGCCGTTGTGGGTTGTCCTCCAAAGCTCCATTTTGTGATGGAACACATAAAGGTCAATTTGAATCAGTTGTTCGCGCGCCAAAGCTAGAAGAAGAGTAAGAAATTATAACTTCGCACTTCCAATTTGTACAAAAGCTATTCATTAGTAAAACCAAGGCATTCGCCATATCCTTCCGGTGAATGCCTTGGTTTTTCTTATACGCCCTTTTAAGCAAAGGCTTTATCGAAGCCAAAAAACGGAGGAATCACCTCCGTTTTTTCTTTTCCTTCCCAGCCTTTGCAGGAGCTACTAGCTCCTCCTCAGTAATCCCCTGCAGAATTTCCCGATCCATGTGACTGCTATCATCTCCTGCACCAGGGGCAAGATTGGACATTGGAAGCTGCTTGAGTTCCTTTCCTCTTGGCATATAGAAACACCTCCTTAATGTTAAGGTGCTACATCAATGGAAAACTACCCATACAACTTTCAAATATCCTCACAGTATAAAAAATTTATTCAATACTAATTAACCGAATACTATGTTTGCTATAATTCATTACAGAATATTCGTTAGTAGTAGATTCAAATATAATTTCCGAGTTAGTTATTTTGAAAGGGTGAAGTGAGTGATCGTAGCAGATAAAATTTATGGGAAATTTATAATAGATGGAATTCTCGAAGAACTAATTTACAGTAGTCCTGTACAAAGATTAAAAGGTGTTTACCAAGGTGGATCAAGTTATTTAGTTAATCAGGAATGGGATGTTACAAGGTATGAACATTCTATCGGTGTAATGCTCTTAATCAAGAAATTCGGTGGCTCCCTAGAAGAACAAATGGCAGGATTGCTTCACGATGTATCACATACAGCATTTTCTCACGTTATTGATTTCGTATTTGACAATATTGAGGAGAATTACCACGAAAAAATTTATCATCAAATCGTTACTGAGTCTGAAATTCCTCATATCCTTAAGAAATACGGCTATGACTATAAAGAAATATTATTAGACGACTCCAAGTGGACATTACTTGAACAACCAGCACCTGAGTTATGTGCCGATCGAGTAGACTACACTCTCCGAGATATGTATCATTATGGAAACATCACATTGGAAGAGATTCATCATTTTTTCGAGAATTTAATAATAATAGATGGGAAAATGTATCTGAAGAATATCGAAACGGCTGAATGGTTTGTAAAAACTTATTATAAAGAAGTTATTGATTACTTCATGGATCCTTTGAATATATATGGCTATGATTTTTTAGCAAAAACTTTAAAATTAGCATTAGATAAAAATATTATTAACCTTAATACCTTGCTTGGAACAGATAAAGAAGTAATGCTCTTATTACGTTCATCTGATGACAAGGATATACAAAGTCTTATAAAACGAATTCATCGTAGAGTACAAGTAAAAGAAGATAAAAACGAATATGATTTACACCGTAAAAATAAAATGCGACTCATTGACCCTTCTGTCCTTTATGAAAATAAATTAATTAGAGCTTCAAAATTATCAGCATATGTTAAGAGTATCGGTGAAGAAGCTAAGAAAAAATCCAAAAACGGTATGTATGTAAAAATAATCTCTAACTAAATAATCATTTTTCTTTGTGAACTTTTGACAGAAAAGAAAAGTAATTACCAACGAAACTTCTAATTTGAAGTCTCAATTTAATAAATATAGCTATTCGAATTAAAAACTGAACAAAAGAACAGTATAGCCTTTCTATTGCTCAGTTTTTATAACGATTATAAGGTTACTGCATGGAAAACCGTACATCCGCTATAGCAGAAATGTGAATCCGGTGTATCTCCTCAAATCGATCTACAATATGCAGCTTTTGATTAATATCATCCCAAAAATGAATATTTCCAATAATAATCTCGTAATTTTGATGCCTATAGTGAGTAATTGTAACGCTTTTTCCAAATTCCATTGCCTCGGAAATAATGTCATTCATCCTCTCAAGCTTTTGTTCATCGATTTCCCGCCTTTGGTCGTACGTATCTTCCTTCGCCCAATCTCTTAATAGCTTTACATGTTCTGGGAGCATCATGGATGTCCATTTTATTCTGCCCCTGTCTCGAATCATGATCCAACCCCCTTATTTAACTTTAACAAAGTGACAGCCTACATTTTATGACCGCCGACAAGCGTTGCTCTATGTCTGGCCGTTCCCGCAGCTGTATAGGAGACTGCTCTTAGAAGTGCTTCCGCTCCAAACTTCGATCGGATATGGTCAACAGTATAGCCAAGCTCTCTCTTCTTCCAACCATTTTGATCAAAAAGATTGAGCTGCATTTCATTGTCATCAACAAGATTGCCAATGGAAAGAGAAATTTGCCGCACTGTTTTTCCTTCATAAAATTTATGAAAAAGCTGTACACACACACGATAAATATCCATTGTAATGTTTGTTGGCTCATCAAGCGTTTTCGAACGATAAAAGCCGCCGCCTAATTCATCTTGGCTGTAACCCACACCGAAACTGATCGTCCTTCCAGCTTTCCGATGTTTACGCGTCCTTCTTGCCACTTCCTCACACATCTCTAGGATGACATACTTAATTTCATGCTCTTCCTTATAATCCCTGAGCAAGATCTGACTTTTCCCAAAACTGATTTGCCCTTCCATTATCGGTGCACCGATTTCAGAAAGATCAATCCCCCATGCATGATGGTAAAGCTGATTTCCCATGATGCCGAATTTCTTCTCAAGCTGCTTCAAATCATAATGAGCAAGTTGTCCAACAGTAAAGATCCCCATTCCATTCAGCGTTTTTTCCACACGGCGCCCAATTCCCCACATTTCCCTTAAAGGAGAAACAGGCCATAATTTTGTTTGGACATCGTCGTATGTCCATTCGGCAATCCCCGATCTTTTCGCATCCAAATCAAGACAAAGCTTCGAAAGCAGCATATTAGGCCCGATTCCAATGGCGCATGGCAGCTGAAATTCCCGATCTAAATCATCCCTGATCTTACAGGCAATTGTGAAAGCATCCCCCCAAAGATGCAGAGCCCCATCCACCTTAATAAAACTCTCGTCTACACTGTACGTATGAATCGCTTCCTTTGGAACATAACGATTAAAAACACGGGTAATTTCCGTCGAAACCCTTAAATAGGTTGCCATTTTCGGCTCAGCTACAATAATCCGCGGGTCGTCTGGAATTTCATACAAACGGTTTCCTGTCTTTATACCGAATTCTTTTTTCATCCTTGGTGACGCTGCCAGAACAACACTTCCCTTCCGCTCTTGATTTCCAGCAACAACGAGATAGCATTCAAGAGGATCGAGCCCGCGCATAATAGCGGAACAGCTTGCATAGAAGCTCTTAATATCCACACACAAAATCTGTTTCTTTGGCATCGTGCTGTAATCAATCATGGCTCTTCCTCCTTGAAAAGCAGACAATCTTGTTGGGCGAAACTCCTCAAAAATAAGAACATTTGTTCTAATTTTAGTATACACATTATAATAAACGAATATACGTTCTCTTTCAATGGGAATTTCACGACTTATTTCTTATAAAAGGGAATTTTTCCAGTATGTCTATCGACCTAAAAACCGTATAATCGACATGAGGAGGAATTTTTAAATGGATAGGAAGTTCATATTTAAAATGATCCAAAGCTGCCTAAAACAATACAATGAGTCTGTATCGTTTGGCAGCGTGGAATTTGAGGAAATGTATCAAAAAATTAATTTAATGAAAGAAAGCGAAAAGGAAAGTGACTTACATGACATTGTCAATGATGTCGTATATGGCTATATAACAGATTCACCGTATTTTTAGAAATTAATGCTTATTTTTGATTAAAAGCCCTTCTGCCAAGACGCTCAAACAAGCGCGG
The DNA here is from genome assembly GCF_007995155.1 of Cytobacillus dafuensis. NCBI lineage: Bacteria > Bacillati > Bacillota > Bacilli > Caryophanales > Bacillaceae > Cytobacillus > Cytobacillus dafuensis. The sequence goes on from NZ_CP042593.1 coordinate 3,237,128, forward strand.
AAAAAGAGCATACACAATACTGCCTGCATTCATCCAGCGCGGCAAATTAATTTCGCGAGTAGGCGTCAGCATTGCATCCACCACTTTTTTGGCCACATATTCTGGCTTTAACATAAATTTCTTTACATTTTTAACGTATGTTCCTTTTTCATCGGCAATCGTAAAAAAATTCGTTTCAATCGGACCTGGATTAATGGCAGTCACAAAAATATGATGCTTGGAAAGCTCCATCCGAAGACTGTTCGTGTAACCGAGGACAGCATGCTTCGTTGCGGAATAAACACTTGATTTCGGTGTAGCAATCTTACCAGCCTGAGAGGCAATATTAATGATGTGGCCGCTTCCCTGCTGTTGCATTTTAGGCAAAACCATACTCGTACAAGCCATTAAGCCAACAACATTAACAGCAAACATTCCTTTAATATCGTCAATTTTTGCCTCATACGCTTCACGAAAAATACCGTACCCCGCATTGTTAACAAGAACATCAACTGAACTTAGCTGCTCCAAAACTTTTGAAAAGACAGCCTCCACCTCGTCCGTGTTTGAAACATCAAGTTTATGTACATCTACATTCACTTGAAAACGCCTTTCTAAATCAGCTTTCAGTGTACCTAGCTTCTCATCGTTTCGGGCGAGCAAAACAAGATTTGCTCCTCTCTCCGCACAAAGGGCCGCCATGGACGCACCGATTCCACCTGAAGCTCCTGTAATAATAATATTTTTATTTTTCAAACGCTCTGACATTGTGTCACCTCATTAACTACAATTGGGAAGCACTCCTCTCTTTCCAAAAAGCTAAGCAGAAAAAAGATAAGCTTTCCCCTCTTTATTTATACTAATTGCTCCCAATGCATGCAAATAATCAAGCTGTGCGATTGTTTCAGAAATTGTTAAGGAAAATTCTTTTTTATATACTGTTGGAAAAAGACGCTGACAAATTTCAAAAACAGTAAGGGACTCTTCTTCCAGCCATTTTTTCACATGCAAGGCGCGCTCATGCTGGCGGACAAGTCTTTTTTCGATAAGTTCATGAACATGATAAATATTATCGCCATGTCCAGAATAACAGAGCTGTATTGGTAGCTGCAGCAGTTTTTTCAAAGACTCATTATATTGCACTTGCGGTTTTGGACGCTTTGTTTTGCCGGGCAAAGGAGGTTCCATTAAAGGATTCGGAGAGATATGAGCAAGTAAATGATCTCCCCCAATAAAAACGCCGTCCTTTTCCCGGAATAAACCGATATGACTCTGAGCATGCCCAGGTGTTTCAATGACCGTCCAGCTGTCAAGACCTGGCGGGATGTCCCCTTCCTTCAATTCACCTGAAAGAGAACGGCTGCAGGAAAAAGACAGCGGCTTTTTCATCAAGTCAATAAACGATAAATATTGCTCCGGAATCCCACACCTAGGAAAAAGATCATAGTAAAATTCATCATGTGCTTTTAAAAACGCATCCGTACGATGTAACCATCTTTGATTATTTCGATGTCCATATACATCCAAAGTCTGCGGAAAAAAATCTAAAAGACCAGCATGATCAGGATGGTGGTGAGTAAGGACAACCTGCTCAATATCCTCAGGCGATAAATGTAAATCTTTCAATTGTGCATTCAAAGCCTCCCAAGCCTCTTCCGTTTTTGGCCCAACATCGACAAGCGTCAGCCTTTCCCCTTTCACAACATAGACATTTACATCACCGACAGAAAAAGGTGTCGGAATGACTAATTTAGCAAGGCCATCTTTCCATTCTGCCATTTTTTCAACCCCTCAAAATTACTATATTTAGATAGAATCAAATTTACATACTTCAAAGCATTTCAGTTTCTCAGATGCCATTTCCAACATAATTCTTCACAATAATTTTTATACTTTTTGACCTTTTAAACATAAGTTTAACCTTATTTTTACTTGTTGTCATTATTTTCACATAATTCAATATACACTAAGTGGAGAGAAAAAATTTCGTTCTGCGTTTGGAAAGATGATAAATAAAAATCTCTTTCAGGTAAATGTGTTTTTATATTTTTCAACTAACACTCGAGGAGGCTATGTAATTTATTCCTTTATTACTGAATAGAAATGACTAATAGCTCTTTTTTTAAAAATAGCCCCATTGACACACAGTCAAATGGGCGGAGTCTGGTACAAGATGACTATTTATAACAGGATTTCGGCAATCGGTAGGCAGCCGAATTTTTGTTAAATTGGTGGGGGAAAAGAATGAGATCTGTAAAGAATAAAACATGGCTTCACGCAACAGGAATAATTATTCTATTTATTTTAATAGGTACGAGTATTTATGGATATTCATTTTATAAATCTTTGACAAAATCGATTGAAACAATGCATCAGCCTATTGATCGGGAGAAATCAGTTAAAAGGCAAGAAGAAATAACACTGACCAAAAAAGATCCATTCTCTGTATTAGTGCTTGGTGTTGATGAACGCGAGGGAGATCGTGGACGTTCAGATACAATTATTGTATTGACAGTTAACCCTAATCTAAACTCTGTCAAGATTCTTAGCATCCCTCGAGATACAAGAACAGAGATAATAGGTCATAGTACAGTGGACAAAATCAATCATGCCTATGCATTTGGTGGAGTAGAAATGTCAATAGCAACAGTGGAGAGCTTTTTAGATATCCCTATTGATTATTTCATACAAATTAATATGGAGGGTTTTACAGAAATTATTAATTCTGTGGGCGGCGTAACTGTTAATAATGACTTAGAATTCACCAATGTAGATCAGCATTTTCCAAAAGGAGAAATAACGTTAAATGGGGAGCAAGCTTTATCGTTTTCGAGAATGAGATATGAAGATCCACGAGGAGATTTTGGCCGCCAGCTTAGACAGCGTCAAATCATTCAAGCCGTACTTAAGAAAGGAGCAAGCATCTCCTCATTAGCAAACTATAAAGAGATATTTCAAGCATTAGGAAATAATATAAAAACAAACCTAAAGTTTGAAGAGATGATAGACATTCAAAAAAATTATCGGACTGCAGTCAAAACCGTTGAACAATCCTCCATTAACGGAAGCGGGACAAAAATCGACAGCATTTACTATTTTATCGTCCCTGATGAGGAAAAAGAACGTGTTCAAGCTGAAATGAAAGAGCATTTAAAATAAAAAAAGCAAAAACGAGAAAATACCCGAAGAATGATCTCAAAACAAAAAGTGTAAATAAAACAGTGACCAAAACCTATAAAGGTTTTACACTGGGCATAATCAAGTCTTTTAAACTCCTAGCAAATTTTCTGAATTAACTCAGGCGAATTATTTTTCGGCGAATTCACGAGCGTAGATACCTCATACGTCTCCATCAAGTCCTGATCAAGAGGCTTAAGCAATCCATCAAGATAAGATGGGGCTGTAATTGAACGATCTAACCATATTTTTTCATCTTCTGGTTGTAAAATAACAGGCATGCGATCGTGTATATCTTTTACAAGCTCATTTGGCGTTGTGGTGATAACAGTACAGGAATAAACAGATTTCCCCTGTGGAGATTTCCAGTGCTCCCATAAACCTGCCATTGCGAAAAGTTCAGATGTTCTCAGTTTTATACGCATCGGGGTTTTCGTCTTATCTTCATGACGCTTCCATTCATAAAAACTGTCCGCAATTATTAAACAGCGTCTTTTCATATAAGCATTACGGAAACTAGGCTTCTCCTTTAAGGATTCAGCTCTTGCATTAATCATTTTATAACCGATTTTCTCATCATTAGCCCATGAAGGAATTAATCCCCATCTTAAGAAGCCTAAGCGATTTTTGCTGCCATCATTAACGACTGCTAATACAGATTGTGAGGGAGCGACATTATAATTCGGGGCAAATAAATCTTGTTCGATAAATTGTTCAATATCAAATCGATCAATAATTTGTTCAAATGAAGCTGTTAAAGTAAAACGGCCACACATCTTAATCACCTCAAGGCTTTGTTTTGTTCATTTTACCAATAATAAGAGGCTGTCACCACTTCAAGAATATTTCCGATTTCCTTATTAGCAAAAAGAAAAAGCTATCGCAAAGCGATAGCTTTTTTAAATCAATAAATATGTCCAAAATTTTTATATTACCTAAAACAAATTATTAGTTAGCTTTTCTCCAGATCATGTGAGCCCACTCAGGATGGTCAATGAACGGATTGCGATTGTGCTGCCATTTTTCATAAATAATATTGTTGCGGTTCCGTTCAAAATCGTCCACTGGATCTTGATTATGCCATTCTAGCAAGACAGACAGCTTGCCGTGATATGGGCTTGTTCCATTTCCTACTTTATCATTCAATTCCAAATCGATTTCACCATTCGTTCCTTCATACCGAACAGCCATATAGAAGAGCATTCTGGCAACATCTCCCTTAACTCTATCAGGAGGTTCCCATGAGTTTGATGTTTTGAAACAGCCATTACAGCCACTGACTGGGCTGCCACCATTATCAAAATCTAGATTTCCTCTAGAACTATTAATCTGTACATCGGAAGGACGGAGATGATGAATGTCCGTACCTGGACCAATATTTGTCCCGAATCCGCCATGGGATTGTGCCCAAACATGCTCACGATTCCATTGACCTACATTTCCGCCATTACTGCTCTTTGGACGGGATTCACCCTTATAAATCAAAATAACATTGTCCTTGTTATTCGGATCCTCATCCGTTTCCTTTAATGCTTCCCACACTTGACTGTACGAAATTTTTGTTTGCTCGCTAATAATTTTGTGGAGAGCAAGCTTCAAATCCGCTCCGGTTTTCCCAGAGGCTGGATCATAGTAGCCATCCAACTCATTCTTTTCTTCAACAGTTAATGAGAAGCGGGCAGTAATCTCTCCGCCATTTCCGTCTTTAACCGTAATTGCGATTAAGTAATTGCCGATTTCATCAGTTGGAAGTGTAAGCACAGAGCCTGATACAGTACCAATTGTTGTAGTGTAAACCAATGGATCTCCATCTGGATCTGAGAAATGCTCGCTTAATTGAATCGAAACCTTCTCACCAGTTTTGGCATTAATTTTGTCTAAAGGCTTAGTTAGTACTGGTGCTTTGTTCTCTTTTGGAGCAAATGGAGAAGGAATCTCTTCCCCTTTCGCATTTGTAAATTTAATAGCGGAAGGGTCGACTTTTTTACCTAACGTCCACAGCTTAACATTCTCTGCTCCTCTAATTTCCTTCACCTTATCACTCTCTATTAGAACTTCCTTAATCTCCGTTCCGGTTAGATCAACAACAGTGTCTCTTTGGGCAGAGCTTATGACAACTCTCGTTTTCTTTAATCCTTCCCCTTTAAGGGTGGCAGATTTTTTAAGCCAAATTCCTTCTGTGATTGTCGAGTTTTTATCCATGATAATTAACGCATTATCCGGTCCGATGACAAGTTTTTTTGCATTGTAATTGACAAGATCATACACTTTATCATACTTTGGTTCCTCTGGTTTAACGGGATCTTTTAGAATCGTTTGAATTAAAACAGGATCATGGTCGCTGGCACGTCCATGTTCTTCCATAAAGCCGGAATTAATATGAACAATATCCACTTCAGTTGAAGCAGCTAAATTATTAGATACTAAAATATGATCTAAAACTTGAGCATTCCCTTGGTAGTTATAAGTATAGCGCTCATCTGCCGGAACCTTTTCTATCATGTTCGTTAATTCTTGTCCTTTTAATGCTTTCAACGGATTAGAAAATTCAAAATCATTAAAGTCTCCAAGCAATACAATATTTGCATTAGGGTCCTTTGATTTAACATCCTTGACGAAATTGTTTACAACCGTGGAAATTTCCATCCGCTGTTTTTCACTATTTAAAACTGGAGGCTGAGTTTTTCCAAACAAAGGAAGGTCCCCGCCTTTTGAGTTAAAATGGTTTGCTACAACAATGACATTTTCTCCTTTAAATTCAAACTGTGCGGCTAACGGTTTTCGGCTTGAATTAAAAGCAGAATTTGTAGGAGCGATACGTCCTGGATTAAGTGTAAGCTTGCCATTTTCAAATCCGACTGCTTCTGTAGCAGAGCCTTTTACACCTTCCATTAGTGATACTCGTTCCGGATTGTAAAGGAAACCAACACGGATATTTCCTCCTGGCTGTCCGCCATCTAACTTATCTACCGGTGAAATATCTGTATAGACATATGTCGGGCCACCTAAAGATACAATTTTTGCGATTAATTTCGATGCACTTTGGCTTGCATCAGTCGTTCCGCTATCCGTTGGTCCGTCATTATCTTGAACCTCTGTCAAGCCAATAATGTCTGGTTGTTTCATATTCGTAACAATAGCTTCTGCTAGTTTAGTAACCTTTGAATCATCTGTTTTCGTTGAAAAGTTTTCTACATTGTATGATGCAATAGTCAGTTTTTCATCCACTGGTGCAATTGCTGTTGTTTCGCGCTCATTTGCCCCAGGCAACAGTGATGGCAATTTCGCTTTATCACTAAGGATTTTATAGTTGCTGTAGCCATAGCTTACAACCCCCTGAATTGAACCATTAAAGCGATCTCCCATTTTAGCTACAAATGAATCATCATTAATATCAATAGTCATTCTTTCTGGGTTAAAATCAGTTTCTGTGATGCGTAAGCCACCCGCTTTTGTATTTGTTGGAATATTTTCGGGAACGACGATAATTTCTCCATATTTCTGTGGAGCTACTACCTTTGGATTATTAACTTGTACGAGCATACCCTCAAGGCTCTCAAAAAAGTCAATACCATCCACCTCAGGATTAAAAGCTGTTAAACCATCGCTGTCGATCACCTCAAGAGACGGCATACGGTCGACTCCCATAACAACAGGAGCAGGTAGAGGCTCATTGCTTTTAATCATTTGAATATTAGTTGCATTTATTTCAGTTACCGGAAGGTCCGTTTGCAGCTTTTCAGCATATCCTTCCAAAACCCATTCTTTCACCTGACCACTAGCTTTTACAACATCCCCCACTTTAACATTATGGGATTTTTTATAAACTAAAATTCCTTCAGAAGTGTTTGGATCTTCATCTGGCTGCCTGTCCTGCATATAAAAATTGCTTCCATCAACTACATAAGTTACGATTCCCTCAATACCTACTACGTTTTGATTTGCATATGGAGAATTATGGCCAGCACCCTGAATATCATGAATACGGATAGTATTCTCCTGTAGAATGGTATAATCACGCACCGTTACTTCACTGTCTGATAAACCAGCTTTAACGGCAATGGCCTTGATGGTGACTGGAGCATTTATTTCGATCGGCTCTGTGTAAAGCGTGCTGAATTTAGTAGGTTCTGAACCGTCTAAAGTGAAATAGATTGCTGCATCTTTAGTAGTTGTCGCTAGTTCAACTCTTGTACCTTTGACAACTTCACCTCCATCTGGGGATGCAGTTACAGCTTGAACCTTGACAGGGTCAGTATCCTCAACGAATGAATAAGCAGTAGGACTTTTCAAACCTGGAACTGCAAAATAAGCTGTCAAAGTACCAGAAATTTTAATTTTTTTCCCTAAATTCTCTGGGTGATCTACAAGATTCAATGCTGTTCTAATAGAACCTGCTGGCAGTTGAACAGGCAAAATTTTCTTTGCATCCTTTTCATCTGCTGAATCTGCAATAGCAATATTAGTGTTCACTGTAAAAGGCCCTTGGTGCTGATATTTTGGGCCATTATTTGTTACACCAATAATGTACCCTTCAACCGTGGCTAAACCACTATTATTTGCAATTGCCTCTGCAACCGTAATTGTTTCTGCTGCCTTCGATACATTTCCAAGGAATGGATTAAACAGGCTGAAAATCATTGTAAAAATTAGAACGAGGCTAAATATCTTTTTCTGAAGCCTACCTTTCATTTGAACTCCCTCCAAATCCTCATATTTTATTAATACCTTCTTCACATTTAGTTAAGCATTCCTCTATTAACTGCACAATCATATTTTTGTAAATTTTAAATAAAATACCAAAAATAAGAAATTTCTACTATTTTTTAATAGGCTTAACTACTCAAATTTCAAGGAAAAAGATTGCAAAAAATAATTTGAAAAAAAGGAAATTACAAGTACGTAATTTTCCGTATTTTTAGATATTAAACTCTTGACAAACTTGCTCGTCCTCATCCATAATCTCTATTAATATCATTAGATAAAGGAAAACAGCGATGAATGAGGCCAGTAAATGGAAAAAGACGAAAGAGAGTGAAGCTCAGCGGCTGAAAGGCTTCACCGTCCACTTGACCATTGAACCTACCTTATGAGCCGTTAGGAAAACCTAAACGTGTTTCCGGCGTTAACGGAGATGAGATGCCCTTTTGCTACATGTAAGAAAGGGTAATTAAGGTGGTACCACGAAAAGCTAAGCCCTTTCGTCCTTTACGGATGAAAGGGCTTTTTATTTTTATCATACAAAATCGAACACAAAATATTTTTTTTCATAAGGAGGCCATTCAAATGAAAAAAGTAGCGTTTATCGGTGCAGGTTCTATGGCAGATGCATTAATTTCCGGAATATTAAAAAATAAAATAGTTGATCCACATCGCATTTGGGTAACAAATAAGGCTGATCACGACAAGTTAAAGGAGATGCAAACTCAATATGGAGTTCAAACAACGTATCAATTAGAGGAGATTTTTCATGATGTTGAGATTGTTTTTTTAGCAATGAAGCCTAAAGATGCGGCAGTGGCGATTACTAGAATAAAAAAATACTTAACGAAGGAAATGCTTGTTATTTCCGTTTTAGCCGGAGTTGCGATCAACAGCATCGAACACTTGGCAGAAAAGGAATTGGCCATTGTGAGAGCAATGCCGAATACTTCGGCAGCTGTCGGAAAATCAGCAACGGCCTTGGCAATAAATGAAAATGTATCTGAAGAACAAGTGAAGCTCGTTACAAAAATATTCGGAACAGTTGGTTTGACTGCAATTGTTGAAGAAAAGCAGCTTGATGCAGTAACAGGTTTATCAGGCAGCGGGCCAGCTTATATCTACTATCTTGCAGAAGCGATGGAAAAAAGCGCATTGGACATTGGACTTGAAAAAAACGTAGCAAAGGAATTTATTGTGCAAACCTTGCTTGGAGCAGCTGAAATGCTATCAAAATCAAGCAAGGAACCTCAGCAGCTTCGTAAAGAAGTGACAAGCCCAGGTGGAACAACGGAGGCTGGTATAAAAATTTTAGATTCCTATGGTGTACAGAATGCGTTTATTGATTGTATTAAAGAAGCAACTGCACAGTCAAAAAGACTAGGAAAGGCGTTTGGAGCTAAGATGGAGGTTTAAGTAAGTACATTTAATAACTACTTTTCAAGTTGATCGAGTACTTCACTTGAGGTATGTGCACATTTCAATATTTTTTTAGCAAAGCCACTGAGTTAAAATAAAAGCCGCCAACTGACTTAACCTTCAATTGGCGGCAAATGAACAAATATTTTTTTACAATCCGCCTGGAGTTCTAACGCTTAACGGAATGTTTTCATATTCTTCTGGATTTAATTGATATACAGATCCATCTGTCACGCCATTAATAATGCTCATTAGACCTGTTTCAACTGTTTTTACGAGCTGGCCTCTCTTCTTTTGACCAAAGCTTTGCGTTTGCCCACTTACTTCAAAAAGTACTGTTCCGCTTCCATTTAATGCAAACGCACCTAAAGCTGTTCCTGGTAAGTCAATATTTTGATCGTACAATGAAATATTTGTAAATACAGAATCGCCTTTTTCCTGTAGTGCGTTATATACCGCTAAATTCAATTGTCTTGAAAAATCATAATTATAGTTCTCAGCGTACGCAGCGTATTTTTCACCGCCAGAGCTATTTGGATGCTTGACGAATTTCCCTGAAATTGACATCGTCACACGATCATCCGTACCTTCTACATAAGGGAATCCTTGATGGTGAAGATCAACGAACACATCCACTTTTCCGAATTGTTCCTTCAAGTCCTTATAAACATTTCTAACTGTTTGCGCTTCAGGTGTAATATACCAGCCGTATTTATTAGATGCTCCTGGGAAATCTTCAGGCTTTGGAACATAGTTCAAGTCTGGATGAAAGTCTCGGTTCACATCAAATCCTGGGTTGAGATTATAATTATAACTTCCAGGATAATTGTAATAATTCCAGGCAGGCTGGACATTTGCTAACTGAGGGAATTTCGCAACTACCTCCGCCCAATCCATGTCATTCGCACGGCGGTCAAGCTCTGAGCCATCAGCGTTCATCATTGGAATGACGACAATTGTCAGCTCATCCAAAATCTTTTTCGCTTCTTGTGAATTGCTTGATCCAAGATTTTGCAAAATGTTTAAAAGGGCAACCGTTCCTGTTTTCTCATTTCCATGAATCTCACTCTCGATTAATACAACCTTATCTCCGTGGCCAACTGTTACCTTATAGATGTCACGCCCTAAATTTGTTTTGCCAGCCGTTTCAACCTTTACTTTGCCTTGGCTAGATTTCTGGATCTGCTCTAGCTTTTTTGTAAGTTGATCATAGTTGATAAACCCTTCAATCGATAGATTATCCCCTTGTTGTGGACTTGGCCCTGTCTCAGCAAAACCAACATTCGGTACAGCCAATAACGATGCAGCTAAAGCAGTTGAACTTAATACCTTCCAAAGCTTATTCATTCTCCATTCCTCCACCCTTTTATATGTAAAATCAATGTAAGATTTCTACGATATTTCTCTGTTTCCTCCTGCTTTTTTGAAAATGAATACATAAGACTAAATAAGAAAAAAACCACTCGGTAACTAAGTATTTGTTATTTTCAGTTTATTTACAAATATAAGTTCTATCGGACTATTTCTAGTCACGAAACTTTCTACTCACTAAATATATAGAAGAAAATGTAGTAAAATATAATGGAGGAAAAGAAATAGGCCATTTTGATATATTAATATTAATTAATATGGCTGTGTTAAAGCTCAGTGTTTAAAATACTATTTAGTTGTTGATTGGAGCGGAAGGCGCGAGACTCCTGCGGGAGAAGCGAGTCAAAGGGAGACCCCGCAGGAGCGATAGCGACGAGGAGGCTTCCGGACCGCCCGCGGAAAGCGAGTGCCTGCAGCGGAAATCAACAGGGAAGTTTAACATAGCCATTAAAATAAGGAGGCATTTTCGATGGAAGCAAAGCTTTTTACCCCTTTTACAATAAAAAATACGACATTTAAGAACAGAATTGTCATGTCCCCGATGTGTATGTATTCCTGCTCAAATGAAGATGGCATGGTTGAGAATTGGCATCGGACTCATTATTCAAGCCGTGCGGTGGGCCAGGTTGGGATGATTATTGTGGAGGCAACCGCTGTTACTCCTCAAGGACGAATTTCGCCAAAAGACCTTGGTATCTGGAGTGACGAGCATATTGATGGTTTGAAGGAACTTACCAAATTAATGAAAGAGCATGGTGCTGCACCTGGCATCCAGCTTGCCCATGCAGGCAGAAAAGCCGTGCTTGAAGGTGAAATCATTGCCCCTTCTGCCATTCCATTTAATGAAAAAAGCAAAACACCTAATGAAATGACTTTAGATGATATTCATAAAACAATTGAAGCCTTCAAGCAAGGGGCAACACGTGCCAAAAAAGCTGGATTTGAAGTCATTGAAATTCACGGAGCTCATGGATATTTAATCAATGAATTTTTATCACCGCTGTCAAATAAACGGAATGATGAGTACGGTGGGACTATGGAAAATCGATACCGATTCTTGCGTGAAGTGATTGAAGCGATACAATCCGTATGGGACGGCCCGCTTTTCGTTAGAATTTCAGCAAACGATTACCATGAAGAAGGCTTAACAGTTGAGGATTATGTACAAATGAGCAGTTGGATGAAGGAACAAGGAATTGACCTTATTGATTGCAGTTCAGGTGCAGTTGTACCAGCAAGGATCCATACATACCCGGGATACCAAGTAAAATTCTCTGAAAAAATTAAGCATGAAGCTGATATTGCTACGGGTGCTGTTGGCTTGATTACCTCTCCCTTACATGCAGAAGAGATTCTGCAAAATGATCGTGCTGACTTAATTTTCCTTGCACGTGAATTGCTTCGTGACCCATACTGGCCGCGAACTGCCGCGAAAGAATTAGGAGTGGATATTGAAGCGCCAAAGCAATATGAGCGCGGATGGTATTAATATATTAAAGGGATGGATACAATTGTTCCATCCCCTTTTCTCTAAATAATATCTAATGAATCTATGAACACAGCAATAATTATTAAAGGTATGATATAACGTAATAAAAAGTGCCAGCATGTGAAAACAAAATTTAATCCCTTTGATCCTTGAATCATTTCACTTCTCAATAGATCCTTCTTCATTTTAAAGGAAACGAAGATAGAGATGAGCAGGGCTCCAATCGGCATCAGAATATTGCTGACAAGGAAATCTGCGCTGTCAAAAATATTTTTCCCAAAAAACGTGATGTCTGAAAGTACATTGAAAGATAAAGCCGAAGGAATCCCAACTATAAAAATCGCAGCTCCTATGATCCATGACATCGTGCTGCGCCCTTTCGACTTCTTAGTAGTGGTAGCTGCCACTACGATTTCAAGCATTGAAAATGCCGAGGTTAGGGTCGCAAATAAGAACAAGGCTAAGAAGAGCAGCAAAAAGATTTTCCCAAAAATAATTTGATCGAAAACAGATGGCAACACAATAAATAATAATCCCGGTCCTTCTTCAGGCTCGAAGCCCAATGAAAACACAGCTGGGAAAATAGCTAATCCAGCTAGGATTGAAATGATTAGATTCATAATAACAACTGAAAAAGCTGGTTGGAGAAGACTTTCTTTCTTCGATAAATAAGAGCTGTACGTTACCATGCAAGAAACCCCTACGCTTAATGAGAAGAATGACTGCCCCATCGCATATAAGACGGTTTTAGAAGTCAGGCTTGAAAAATCCGGTTTTAAGAAGAACCGTACCCCATCTATCGCATGATCTAATGTGAGAGAACGTACAATTAATACAATAAATAATAAAAACAAGGCAGGCATTAATATTTTACTAACCTTCTCGATTCCTTTTTGTACACCTCTTGCGACTACAACAATCGTGATGACCATGAATAGTCCTTGGGATATAAGAACGGATGCCGAATCAGATACTGAGCTGTTAAACAAGGCTGCATAATCGCCAGTCATTTTACCTGAAACCGTATAATATAAATATTGAATAATCCAGCCGCCAATGACACTATAGAAAGATAGTAAAAGAAAGCAGGTAAAGACGCCGAGATAACCAATCCAATGCCATTTTGTTCCCGGAGCAATCGCTTTGTAAGCAGAAATTGCTTCTTTTCCAGTGCTGCGTCCTATAACAAATTCACCTAATAATAACGGGAAACCAATAAGCAGAGAAAATATTAAAAATAATAGAATGAATGCACCGCCTCCGCTCATCCCTGTTACATAAGGAAGCTTCCAAATCGCTCCTAGTCCAATCGCAGAACCGGCTGACGCCAATATAAAGCCAATTTTCGAAGACCACTGTTCACCTTGCTGCATAACTTTTCCTCCTTTGGATGGTAAAAACAATTCAGAAATTGGCCAATTTCTTTAATAAAATTTCAATAATACATTAACACATTAACACATTAATAAGATAAAATTATCCTAAAAACCAAAAAAGCCCCACACTTCAAAAGGGACGTGATCATTTCACGCGGTACCACCCTTTTTGAAAGCATGCGACTTTCCACTTAATATGTTAACGGTATAACCGTCTTCACTTCCAATCATGAAAGTAAAGAAAAGCTCCAAGCTGAAATTCATCTTATCTATGTATCAGTTTTCACCAGCCACTGACTCTCTATAAACAGGGAAATAAGACTTAATAGATTCTCTTCATTGCTTTTTAAATATAATATTTATAATAACGAGATTATAGTATATCTTTAAGCAAGTCAATATTATTTTTTGAATTATATCGAAAAATAAAGTAACCAAAAATTTCTAAAAGTCAAAATCCAACCCTTTCCTCGTCCCAAATCCTCCGTAAAGTCGCTTTTTCATTAACAACTACAATTTCAAATACATCCGGATTGCTCAATTCCATCAATTGTTCAAATCCAAAGCACTCGTTAAAATAGCGGAGCATTAAAGTCGTTAAATTACCGTGACTCACTAGAATAATATGATTATCATCCGACTGGATAATCATTTTCAGCATAGAGGCTGCTCTAGCCATTGCAGAATTATTCGATTCTCCCCCTTCAAAAGCAAGGTTTAAATCCTCAAAACTCTTCTTTAGCTTATCTTGCCAATCCTCTAAATTTAATGAGCTCAGGACGCGCTCACCTAGCCTGTCATCCTCAATGATTTGCAAACCTCTCGATTCCGCAAGTGGACCAATGGTGTCAACCGCACGCTTAAAAGGACTAGAATAAATTCGGTCAATTTCTTTATTTTTGAAAAAAGGTACAAGCGAATTTGCTTGTTCCTTGCCTTTTTTCGTAAGATTTGCTGTGATTGGCTGTCCTTCAGCTTGGGCATGCCGGATAAAATAAATGGTTTTTATTTTGAACAGCTCCTATCTATTTTTTAAGTGGAATATGAATTTCTTTAAAATCCTCTGCTATGACCGTATTTTTAAATAGGGTTTGCGCCTCCTGAACAAGTCTACCCCAATCCGTTCGGTCATATCGTGAGCTTATATGTGTAAGACATAGCTTTTCTGCATCTGCTTCCATGGCAACAGCTGCAGCTTGTACAGTAGTGGAATGAAAGTATTCGTAAGCAAGGCTTTCTTCACCAGCTGCGAAGGTGGCTTCATGTATGACCAGATCAGCATTCCTAGCTAATTGGATAGCGGCTTTACATTTTCGCGAATCTCCTAACACTGTTACCACACGGCCTTTTTGAGTGGGCCCTAAAAATACATTTGATTCTATGACTCGACCATCCTCTAACTGTATCGGCTCACCATTTTTAATTTGTTTATAAATTGGTCCAGGCTTAATGCCAGCTTCCATTAGCTTGTCTGCTAATAATGTGCCAGGTCGGTCCTTCTCAATAATTCGGTAGCCATACGAAGGTATTCCATGCTGGAGAAGAAGAGCTTCAACTGCAAATGCCTCATCTTCAAAAATAATTCCCTCTTCAATTTCGATTATGTGTAAAGGATATTTTAAATATGTTTGGCTGACCGATAGCGAAATATCAACATATTCCTTCAATCCTTTAGGCCCATACAAAGTCAATTCTGAATTGCCGCCTTGAAAAGATCGGCTCGATAATAAACCTGGAAGTCCATAAATATGATCACCGTGGAGATGAGTGATGAAAATCTTTTCAATTCTCCGCGGTTTAATTGATGTATGTAAAATTTGGTGCTGTGTCGCTTCCCCACAATCAAAAAGCCAAATTGCTCCCCGTTCTTCAAGAAGCTTCAAGGCAATAGAGGTCACATTCCGTAGCTTCGCTGGCATCCCAGCACCCGTACCTAGAAAAAAAACATCCATAGAAAACTCCCCCTTACAGAGTTCGTCTTAATTAATATACTTACTATACCATATGGGTAATGAGGGATAGTAATCAATTATTCGCGAAAACTATAAGGAAAATTCGCCTAAGTTGAGGAAAATACAGTTTTTTTATATTTAGAAGCTTTTACAATTCCAATAAAAGCAGTAATATTGAAAGGTGTAATTGAATTATCGAATTGAAATGAGGTCCGTAACCGTGATACATAGCGAAAAACCGATGGGATTAATAATGATTTTTGGAGCAACGGGAGATTTAGCAAAGAGGAAGCTATTCCCATCTCTGTATAGATTGTATCAAGAAGGGAGGCTTTCTGAACGATTTGCTGTTATTGGTGTAGCTAGAAGACCGCTTTCGAATGAGGAATTTCAGAAAAATGTTGAGGATTCTGTCCTTACCGCAGTAGGGGAAGCGGGCGATATTAGCGAATTCATCACGCATTTTTACTACCATTCACATGATGTCACAGATTCCAGCTCTTATCTATCCTTAAAAGAAATGGCTCAAAAATTAGATACCCAATATAGCTTAGCAGGCAATAGAATTTTTTATTTAGCGATGGCGCCTGAATTTTTCGGAACGATTGCCGAGCATTTAAAAGTGGACGGGCTTACTGATGTGGATGGCTTCAAACGCCTTGTCATTGAAAAACCATTCGGACATGACCTAGAATCTGCGAAGCAGCTGAATAAACAAATCCGTAAAGCTTTTTCAGAAGATGAAATTTACCGGATCGACCATTATTTAGGCAAAGAAATGGTACAAAATATTGAGGTCATCCGATTTGCGAACGCAATTTTTGAACCGCTATGGAACAATCGCTACATTTCCAATATTCAAGTGACGTCAAGTGAGGTTCTTGGAGTAGAGGAGCGCGGACGCTATTACGAAACGAGCGGTGCTCTTCGTGATATGGTACAAAACCATATGCTTCAAATGGTAGCGCTGCTAGCAATGGAACCCCCTATTCGCCTGACAACGGAAGAAGTTCGCTCCGAAAAAGTAAAGGTACTTAGAGCGATGCGCTCATTAGATGGGGATATGGTAGAGGAGTTTTTCGTACGCGGACAATATGATAAGGGTGTAATGGATAATGAAGAGGTTCCTGCTTATCGCGAGGAGCCGATGGTCGATCCAGCTTCAAATACGGAGTCCTTTGTTGCCGGTAAGCTTTTAATCGACAACTTTCGCTGGGCGGGGGTACCATTCTATATCCGTACAGGAAAAAGAATGAAGACAAAGTCAACCAAAATTGTGATTCAATTCAAAGATATTCCAATGAATTTGTATTACAAATCCGAACAAACATTAAATCCAAACCTGCTCGTCATCCATATTCAGCCTGAAGAGGGCATTACCCTTTATTTAAATGCGAAAAAAACGGGTCAGCATATGAATGCAACACCGATTAAATTAAATTTTTCCAATAAGGGAGTTCACGGAATTAATACTCCTGAAGCATATGAAAAGCTATTATTCGATTGTATGCGCGGTGACGCGACTAATTTTACCCATTGGGATGAGGTTGCTCTTTCTTGGAGCTTTGTCGATAAAATTTCTGAAGTGTGGGAAAACACCAAAGCGAAAAACTTCCCGAATTACGAATCTGGAACAATGGGACCAAAAGAAGCGGATCAATTATTAAAAAAAGACGGATTTTTCTGGTGGCCTGTGACTGATTTAGATGTGGAGAATTGCTAAAACAGCTTACTAGAAAGCGTAAGTGCATTAATCCATATAGAAAATAGTATTTTAAAAAATCGATTGGATTAAAAATCCAATCGATTTTTTTATTTATTTTTCCATCCAATTCGTATGGAACACGCCCTCTTTATCTACTCGCTGATACGTATGTGCACCAAAATAGTCGCGTTGTGCCTGTATCAAGTTAGCAGGCAGTACTTCCATGCGATAACTGTCATAATAAGACATTGCAGCAGAGAAGCAAGGGACAGGAATTCCATTTTGAATAGCCACACTAATGATCTCACGAAGGGCAGCCTGGTAGCTTTCCACAATCTCCTTGAAATATGGGTCAAGGAGAAGATTTTTCAAATATGGATCACGATCATAGGCATCCTTAATTTTTTGAAGGAACTGCGCGCGAATAATACAGCCTCCACGGAAGATCATTGCGATGTCACCATAGCGTAAATCCCAGCCGAATTCTTCAGAGGCAGCCCTCATTTGCGCGAATCCTTGAGCATAAGAGCAGATTTTACTCATATACAGAGCTTTGCGAACAGATTCGATAAATGACTTCTTGTCTCCTGAAAATGCTGCTTTTGACGGCCCGCTCAATATTTTACTAGCCTCGACGCGTTCATCTTTCATAGCAGATATAAAGCGAGCAAACACCGATTCTGTAATAATAGGCAGCGGCACACCCATATCTAATGCACTTTGACTAGTCCACTTGCCAGTACCCTTTTGACCAGCTGTATCAAGAATAACATCCACTAATGGCTTGCCTGTTGCCTCGTCCTTCTTCATAAAAATATCTGCTGTAATTTCAACTAAATAGCTGTCAAGCTCGCCTTTATTCCAATCAACAAATACCTCATGCAGTTCATCTGCATTTAGGCCAAGAATATGCTTCAAAATAAAATACGATTCACCGATTAATTGCATATCCCCATATTCAATACCATTATGAACCATTTTCACATAATGGCCCGCCCCATCAGGCCCAATATAGGTCGTACACGGTTCACCATTTACTTTAGCAGAAATATCTTTGAAAATCGGAGCAATAAGTTCATAAGCTTCCTTTTGTCCACCAGGCATTAACGATGGCCCTAGTAATGCCCCCTCTTCACCGCCAGAAACCCCTGACCCGATAAAGTGGAAACCTAATTCACTTAATTCTTTATTGCGTCGTTGTGTGTCTGTGAAAAGAGTATTTCCTCCATCAATAATGATATCACCCTTGTCGAGCAGAGGTTTTAATTGCTCAATCGTGCTGTCTGTAGGTGCTCCTGCTTTCACCATCAGCATGATTTTTCTCGGTTTCTCAAGAGATTGGACAAAATCCTCCAACGAATATGTACCATTAATATTTTTACCTTTTACTTCGTTAAGCATTTCATCCGTTTTTTCGCGTGAACGGTTGTAGACAGACACGGAATAACCCTTACTCTCAATGTTCATAGCCAAATTTTTTCCCATGACCGCTAAGCCAATTACGCCAAATTGTGATTTTGCCATTTTCTAACGTCCCTTCTAGCCTATAATCCACTTTACTTTAGCAAGATTGAAAAGTATATGCAATTATTTATTATCTTTTTTATCAGGTAAATCTCGCAGAAAATCTTTATTAAAACTTGTTTCCGCACCAATATTTTCCTGTTGTTTTTTCAATTCAGGCATTCCTGAAGCACTTTCAATAATTTGCGAGCCGTATTTCCTGCGTAAATTATTTAATGCTTTATAAAGCGGTTCCTTCTTTGCTTCTTTTTCAAAGCTAAAAAGATCTAGCTGCTTAACCGCCTCATTCTGTTCCACTAAATCCATTCCAGTTATACCTAGCAAACGGATTGAATCGCCATTCCAATGCTTTAAAAACAACTGCTTCGCCGCTTCAAAAATTTCTTCACTCTTCTGAATAGGATTTGCAAGTTTTTTGCTTCTTGTTATTGTTTTTCTATCTTTATAACGAATCATGACACTTAATGAAGTTGCGAGAACCTTTTTTCTTTTTAGCCTGACGGAAACGGTCCCTGCAAGATTTTCTATGACACGAAGGAGCTCCTGTTGATTGGAATTGTCCCTTGGTAAAGTAGTAGAATTCCCAATACTCTTAAATTCAGCAGCAGCGTCAGGATCAACATGCCTTCTGTCATTTCCATTGGCTCTTTCCTTTAGACGAAGGCCATTGATTCCAAGTGTTGATTTAAGCTGGATTTCACTTGCTTTTGCTAAATCACCAATCGTTTTAATCTCTAAGCTGCGTAACTTTTCACCCGTCTTCTTACCGACCCCATGCATTTCCTCTACATCAAGCGGCCAAAGTATCTTTGGAACATCCCTTTTTCTTAAGACTGTTATTCCCATTGGCTTCTTCATGTTTGAAGCCATTTTTGCTAGAAACTTATTCGGTGCAACCCCAATACTACAGGGGAGATCGAGCCGTTCGAAAATCTGCTTTTGAATCGTTTCAGCAATTTCAAGAGGGGCTCCGTGCTCAAAGCTTTCCGTTATATCAATATAGCCTTCATCAATTGATACAGGTTCAACAAGGGAAGAATATTCATTTAATATTTCGAACATGCCAATAGATGCGGCTCGGTATCGATCAAAATTAGGTTTTTTCACGATTAGCTGTGGGCAAAGCTTTTTCGCCTCCCATAGGGTCATCGTTGTTTTCACCCCAAAGCTTCTTGCCTCATAGCTGCATGTAACAATGATTCCTCTACGTTCCTCAGGATTGCCTGCAATAGCCAGAGGCATTCCTTTCAGTGAAGGATCATAAGCCATTTCAACTGACGCATAAAAGCTATTCATATCCACATGTAAAATAACTCGGCCATTTTTAGGATACATTTGTTTCATGCCTGCACTTCCCTGTTCTTATTCTGCTACTATTTTAACAAAATAATAAGGTTCCTATCATCTATTGACTAAATTGAGTTAGAATGTGCTTTCTTGCTTAAGCCGATTAAAAACAAAACAGAGGATGCCTTAAACAATCCCCTGTTAATAAGAAATTATGTATTTTTTTGCTCTTTCATATATTCCTGAATCTCTCTAATACCTTCAAGAGACTGTACCATCTGGGTTGGATTAATTAAAGTGATGATTCTCGAATCCAAGTTAGCAATTCCAGTAAAATAAGTTGTCTTTTTATAAGCAATAAGACCTAATTGTTTCATTTTATCTTGAGGTATATCAATTATTTCCTTCGCATCTGCAACGACTACACCAATTGAAAGTTCATCAGTTTGTAATACAATAATTTTCGTTGATTCATCAAAATTAATAGATTGATTATAAAGAACCCTTTCAAAATCAATAACTGGGATAAGCTCTCCCCTTACTTTAAATATCCCATTTACATAAGCAGGTAAATGCGGTATTGGTGTAATTCCTTCCATTTTCTCAATTGATGTGACAAATCGGATTGGAATGGCGTATTCCTCATTCCCAACTTGAAAAACAACAACTTTATTTGTCTCTTCCAAAATAAAACCTCCAGTATCCAAGTGGGCATTTTCCCCTATATCAATATTACTAAAGAAGGAGGAATTTTTGAAGAGAATTTATCTGTGATACTGAAAAACTTAGACTTCGGTGATTTTTTCAAAAAAATAGAGTGAAAATCCTATAAGATTTCACACTCTATTTTTTACAACTAGATTATGCAGCGATTTCTTCGATGATCGCAATAACCATTTCAGCTAGCTTATTCAGTTCTTCAATTGGCATGCGTTCGTTCGTCGTGTGGATTTCCTCGTAACCGACTGCCAGGTTAACGGTTGGAATACCAAAGCCTGCAATTACGTTTGCATCACTGCCGCCACCGCTATTTAATAATTCACAGCTACGGCCAATTTTTGCTGCTGCTCTACGTGCAACTTCGACAACATGGTCTTCTTCACTAAATTTAAAACCAGGGTACATAACTTGAACTTCAACTTCTGCTTTTCCGCCCATTTCATTAGCAGCACTTTCAAAAGCTTCCTTCATTTTACGTACTTGCTCTTCCATTTTCTCATTAATTAAAGAGCGAGCCTCTGCTAGAATATCAACACGATCACATACGATATTCGTTTGTGTTCCACCTTCAAAGCGGCCAATATTTGCCGTTGTTTCCTCATCAATTCGACCTAAAGGCATTCTTGAGATCGCCTTAGACGCAATTGTAATAGCAGAAACGCCTTTTTCTGGAGCAACACCTGCATGTGCTGTTTTTCCAAAAATCGTCGCCTTCACTTTTGCTTGAGTTGGTGCTGCAACAATAATATTTCCTACTTTGCCATCGCTATCTAATGCATAGCCATATTTAGCAGTAACTAATGATGAATCAAGGGCTTTTGCTCCTACTAATCCTGATTCTTCACCAACAGTAATAATAAATTGAATAGTTCCATGAGGAATACTTTGCTCTTTTAATACCTTAATAATTTCAAGCATGACAGCCAGCCCTGTTTTATCATCTGCTCCTAGAATAGTTGTACCATCTGATACAACATAGCCGTCCTTGATTGAAGGCTTTACACCTTTTGCAGGAACTACTGTATCCATATGAGAAGTAAAGTAGATCGTGTCAACACCTTCTTTTGTTCCTTGAAGCGTACAAATCAGGTTGCCTGCACCATGACCTGTCTGTGCTGTTGTATCATCCTCAAAAACTTCAACACCTAAATCACTGAATTTTTTCTTTAAAACTTTTGCAATTTCTGTTTCATATTTTGTTTCAGAATCGATTTGTACAAGCTCTAAAAATTCGTTAAGCAAGCGCTCTTGATTAATCATTACTATTGCCTCCAATATTATACGTTTACTTTATTAGTATACATTTATAAACTCTAATTGCAAAAGATAAAACTAAGGCATTCGCCAAAAGGAATTGGTGAACGCCTAGTTTTTTTTCATATTACAACGGGATATTTCCATGCTTCTTCTTTGGTCTTGATTCCTGTTTATTCCTAAGCATTTCTAAAGATTGGATAAGCTTGGTTCTTGTCTCGCGTGGATCAATCACATCGTCGACCATTCCTCTGCTTGCAGCGACATAAGGATTCGCAAATTTCTCGCGGTATTCTTCAATTTTCTGTGCCCTTGTAGCTTCTGGATCATCACTGTTTTGAATTTCTCTAGCAAAAATAATATTTGCAGCTCCTTGTGGGCCCATTACTGCAACTTCCGCATTTGGCCATGCAAAAACCAGATCAGCTCCAATTGCTTTACTATTTAAAGCAACGTAGGCACCACCGAAGGCTTTTCGTAAAATAACGGTAAGCTTCGGAACAGTTGCTTCGGAATAAGCATAAAGAATTTTCGCGCCGTGACGGATAATTCCCCCATGCTCCTGTTTTACTCCAGGGAAGAAACCCGTAACATCTTCAAATGTTATAATCGGAATGTTGAAGGAGTCACAAAAACGAATAAATCTTGCCGCTTTATCAGATGAATCGATATCTAATCCCCCAGCCATAAATTTCGGCTGATTACACACAAGACCAACAACCTCCCCTTTCATTCTCGCTAAACCAACTACTATGTTTTTGGCAAAATCCTGCTGAACCTCCATAAAGGAGCCAGCATCCACTACCTGCTCGATGACTTTACGGACATCGTATGGCCGTACAGCATCAAATGGAATGATATCTGTTAAGTCAGGACGGTAATCATCATCTTCAGCTGCCTCTGCCATCGGAGGCTTTTCATTATTATTCTGCGGCAGGAAGCTTAATAATCGGCGAACCTGTTCGATGACCTCAGCTTCAGTCTTTCCTTTAAAATGTGCATTACCGCTTATGGTATTATGTACACTCGCCCCACCAAGATCTTCAGACGAAATTTTTTCACCTGTTACCGTTTCAATAACCTTCGGACCGGTAATAAACATCTGACTTGTCTTCTCTACCATGAAAACAAAATCCGTAATTGCTGGCGAATAAACGGCACCACCGGCACAAGGTCCCATGATCACTGAAATCTGTGGAATCACACCCGAGTATATCGAATTCCTGTAAAAAATATGTCCATAGCCATCCAGAGAAACTACACCTTCTTGAATCCTTGCCCCACCAGAATCATTTAAGCCCACAAATGGAGTGCCATTTTGTGCTGCTAAATCCATAACATTCGCAATTTTTTTTGCATGCATTTCCCCTAGTGCTCCGCCAAACACTGTGAAATCTTGTGAGAATAGAAAAATGGGCCTCCCATTCACTTTTCCATAGCCAGTTACAACACCATCTCCAGGCCCTTTTTGACTCTCAAGTCCAAAGTCTGTACAACGATGCTCAATAAAAGGATTAAGCTCAACAAATGTTCCTGGATCAACTAATAGTTCAATCCGCTCCCTAGCAGTAAGCTTTCCTTTTTCATGTTGCTTTTCAATTCTCTCATCTCCACCTCCTAATTCAATTTCTCTCCTGCGATCATATAATTCATTTATTTTCTCATAGATATCTGCCATTATTGCTCCAATCCTTTCTTTTCACAAAATTCATAAAGAACGCTGCCAGTTGATTTCGGATGCATGAATGCTACTTCAGCACCGCCTGCCCCAATTTTTGGCGTGTCCTGAATCATTCTAATTCCTTTTTCCTTCATTTCATTGATACGGTCTTGAATGGATTCAACACCTAAGGCCACATGATGAAGACCTTCGCCGCGTTTTTCTATGAACTTTGCTACAGCACTTTCCTGGCTTGTTGGCTCTAATAACTCGAGCTTTGTTTCACCAGCTTTTAGAAAGGCTACTTTTAGCTTTTCGCTTTCCACTTCTTCAATTCCTAAAAGTGGAAGCTTAAGAATTTCCGTATAAAAAGGCAGTGCCTCATTAAGTGAGCGAACTGCAATCCCGATATGGTCTACTTTTTTGATCATAGTTGGTTTTTCCTCCAATTTGCTTAATAAATCACTACCTTTAAAAATTATAATCTTTTCTGACAATAATAAAAATATATTTACATTAAGAATTCTCTAATAATGTCGAAAATTCCTTTAAAAATCGAACGGTTGTTCATTTTCGTTTTTCTTAGTAGAATAGGATTAAGGAAAAATAGATTGAGGAGGAATTTATTTGTCTAATAAAAAAATGCGAAAAATTGTTGTTTATTTAATGATTTTTGCTATGTTAGCTTCTTCTTTGGCCGTGGGCGCGACATTGTTCTTATAGTAGATCTTTGTTAATCATAAAGAAAACTCGCCGATTTGCGAGCCTTGGAAAGGCGAAGACAGAGGCGTAGTTGCACTTATACTTAATTCCTAAAATTGGCAACTACATCGAATCACCTTCTGCGCTGACAATTTATACTTTCTTAACGTGTAAAAAAAGGGACTGTCTCTAAACAGTCCCTTTAATCATTTTTTATCGCTGATTAACTAGAGTAAGACTTCCATTGGAAATTTCACTTAATCGCCCCATATGCTCTCCCGATCTGTTCAAAGTTATCAGGAGAAGTAACTATTAAAATTTTTGTACCAATTGGAACAAAATCAAATAAGGATTCTACCGCCTCATTTTGTAATCGGATACAGCCCTGAGATACATATTTTCCAATCGAGGATGGATCGTTTGTACCATGAATCCCATAGATCCTTCCATCTGTTTCCGCAGCATCAAAGCCAATCCATCTTGTACCTAACGGATTATTAGGATCTCCACCCTTAATATCCTTCTTACGGTAGTATGGCTCCACAGCTTTTACCGTAATAGTAAAAAATCCTTCCGGTGTTAAATCTTCCGTTTTTCCAGTTGCTGCAGCCATTACCGTTTGCACTTTATTGTCTTTAATATAGGCCACTTCGTTGTTTTTTTTATTTACGATAATAAATGGATCTCCTGGCATTGGGTTTTGTCCTAATGGCCAAATTGGGGAAAAGATAAAAGTAAGGCAAACAGCTGAAATTATTTTTAGCATGTTATCACCAACTATTTTCTAGAAGGAGTTCCTTCTTTTGTTTTTCCCTTAGTTTTTACCAGAATTAGCATGAACATGCACTTTTTTGCCTTTGGGCAGCTCTTTAGTTGAGCTTTTAATCCATAAATACTGTTCCATTTCTCGAACAAATTGAAAAAGGGCAGCCCTTGCTTCAAATTCCTGTCTAGTCTTAGGTAATTCCATTCTTTTAAAAGAAGCTTTCATGACGAAAAGCTTGTCTAAGAAGTAATCAGCTGTATTTCCAGGATGAATATTTTCCGCTAGTTCTTCAATAAAGTCAGCTATCATCTCCCCCTGTTCAACCGTATGTGAGATTGAAGTGACGATTGGCAGTACACGTTCAATAATTTCAAATTGTTTTTCCCTCATTTTAAAATAGTGAAAATAAACATTTTCATTTCGGAGGAAATGATTTTCAACATCTCGAAATGCTAATGATTCAGCCTGTTCAATTAATTTTGTCGTTTCAGTAATCTCGTACCCATCCCAGTCGCTTTCATTAGTCCGTAAATATTTAACAATTTCATCAAAAATTCTTTTGAAATTCTCTTCTATTTGCACCTGATATTCTCTGAGCTTAAGATCAAGGCTAGGCATAAAAATATTGGCGACAAGCGCAACACCGATTCCGATCGTAATGATGCCTATTTCATTCAAAATAATATCCCATGTCATTTGGCCAGCTGCGTAAATATGCAATATGATTACACTGCTAGTAACAATTCCATCGCTTTTCCTAAGCATAACAGCAGTAGGAATAAATAAAAGAAGCAATAGTCCAATCATTAATGGATGGTAGGCGATGCCTTCGAAAATAATTGCACAAAAAACCATTGCTAATAAACAAGCAAAAAAACGATCCCACGACGCTCGAAGTGATTTCTTTTTCGTTACTTGTATACAAAGTATTGTTATTATTCCAGCTGATGTGAAGTTTTCAAAACCTAGAATTTGAGCCAAAATAATCGCTGCTGAAGTGCCAATTGCTGTTTTTATGGTTCGATATCCAATACGAAACTTCATATGTATAAACTCCTATTTATGTCCATTATCCTGCGATATAATTATATAGCTTCTTATTAAATTATGTCCAAAAAAAAGAAGATGATCAATAGAGATCATCTTCATAATACTAAATTATCGAAATTAATGGGTAAAAAACAATACACTATTCACTTTATAATACTTTATTCAAGAAATCCTTTGCCCGATCTGATGATGGATTTGTAAAGAATTCATTAGGTGGAGCATCCTCCACAAGAGCCCCGCCGTCCAAAAAAAGAACACGATCAGCAACTTCTCTCGCAAATCCCATTTCGTGCGTGACTATTGCCATTGTCATTCCAGTATCGGCTAAGGTTTTCATAACATCTAACACCTCTTTAACCATCTCTGGGTCAAGAGCAGATGTCGGCTCATCAAATAACATCACTTCTGGCTCCATCGCAAGCGCCCGAGCGATGGCTACCCTTTGCTTTTGCCCCCCTGACAACCGATTTGGATAAGTATCGGCTTTGTCAGACAATCCAACTTTACTTAATAGCTCCATCCCAATTTTTTCAGCTTCAGGCTTAGAAAGGCCTCTCACATTCATAGGAGCATACGTTAAATTTTGTAGGACTGTTTTATGGGGAAAAAGGTGAAAATGCTGAAAAACCATTCCAACATTTTGACGAACCTTCATAATATTTGTTTTTTTATCTGTTATCTCTTGATCACTAATCCAAATTCGTCCATTTGTTGGCTTCTCTAAAAAATTGATACAGCGGAGAAAAGTCGATTTCCCTGAACCAGATGGACCGATAATGGCAACGACCTCTCCATCTTTAATTGTAGTTGAAATACCTTTTAATACTTCAAGCTTTCCGAACTGTTTAAATAAATTTTCAATTTTAATCACCGCGTCTCATCCTTCTTTCTAATGCTTTTCCGAGGATTGTTAAAACGATTACCATTAAGTAATAAATGAGACCTGCTAATAATAATGGCTCAATGAAGCGGAACTTGTCCGCACCAACTTGATAAGCTCTGCGCATGATATCCATAACTCCGATCGTTGTCACGATCGCAGATTCCTTTGTTAAGGTGATGAACTCATTTAATAATGCTGGCAAAATATTTTTCAATGCTTGCGGCAAAATGATATGAAGCATCATCTTTCTGTACGGAACTCCAAGTGCCATTGCGGCCTCACTTTGTCCCTTATCAACGGCTAGAATTCCAGCACGAATGATTTCTGAAATATACGCTGCAGAATTCAACCCAAATGCCGAAACAGCTGCTGTAATTGGTTCGATTTGATAACCAAAGACTTGTGGTGATCCAAAATAAATGATCATTAACTGCAAAACTAAGGGCGTGCCACGAAATATGGATGTGTAGGCATCAGCAAACCAAACAAGTGGTTTAAATGAACTAATTTTAAAAAGTGATAAAATAATTCCAAGTAAAAACCCTACTAAACCTGCTAGTCCTACAATTTGGAGCGTAACACCTATACCTTTTAAAATATACGGCAGGGAAGGGAGAATGGAAGAAAAATCAAGATTCATCCGGAAACTCAGTCCTCTCACTATCTAAGTAATCTATTGGGAAAAATTAGTGTTCGCCAATTCCTTCCACGAATGCTTAGATTTTCTTATGCGATTTTCTAAACAGTAAATATATCTGCAATCATGTTGTATTCATACGAAAAGTAAGTTATCTCCCCTCGTAAGCTAAGGGCAAAAACGTTCAGAAGCTTTGATCACTTCTGAACGGATAAACAACAGTATATGCAAAGCTAACGTTATTCAAACCATTTTTTAATAATGGCATCTATCTCACCATTGTCAATCATTTCTTTTAATACTTTATTAAATTCCTCTGTTAACTTACTATCCTTTGGAAACGCAATTGCGTATCCTCCGTCTGCGTCCTCAATTGTGAATCCTTCTAAATCAGGGTTATTATCTAAATATCCTTTAGCTACTGTATCCTCAATGACCGCTGCATCAAAACGACCCGCTTTGATTTCTTGAATGATTTCAGGAATGCGGTTACGATTCTCAACAGTCATGTTTACTTCTTTAGCTAATTCCTTCGCTTTTTCTTCCTGAATCGATCCTAGCTGAACACCAACCTTTTTTCCGCTAAGGTCATTAACACTTTTAATACCGCTGCCCTTTTTTGATACGATGATATGCTTTGAGGTATAATAAGTCTCACTAAAATCTACGCTCTTTTTTCTCTCATCCGTTGCTGACATTGCTGACATGACAAAGTCTACTTGACCAGATTGAAGCGACTGAATTAAACCGCCGAAATCCATATCTTGAAATCTAACTTCATAACCTAGCTTTTCTGCAACAGCCTTGGCAATATCAGCATCAACACCGATTATTTCATCGCCTTTTGCGGTATCAATATATTCAAACGGAGCATAATCTGCCGATGTTCCCATTGTTAAAACCTTCTTATCGGATTTGTTATCTCCTGAACCATTTGTTGAATCTTTGTCGCTAGTACCGCATGCTGAAAGTAATCCAATTAATAGAATACTAACGAAAAAATAAGAAAATATTTTTTTCATATTTGTTTTCCTCCTATAATTTTCTGAAAATTAATATTTTTTAAATATATTATTAGCGATAGTCTATTAATTTTCAAGCATTTCTTCGAAATTAATAATTATTCACATAAATGTATTTTAACACACGATTATATTTATGCAATAAAAATAATAAAATATCAAATATTTTATTATTCTGATAAATTATTATTGAGTATTTTATATAAAAAAAAGCCTCGAATAAACGAGACTTTCATTATACTTAAATATCTTGACAATATTGTTCAAATGCATTTTGAAGCTTTTGAATAACAGCCATCGGTTCATGTCCCTCAATTTCATGGCGCTCAATCATCGTACATAGCTTTCCATCCTTTAATATTGCAAAGGATGGGGATGAAGGTGGATAACCAGTAAAGTAATTGCGTGCAAGAGCAGTTGCCTCTTTATCCTGACCTGCAAAAACTGTCACCAAATGATCTGGGCGCTTATCATAATGTAGTGAATGGGCTGCAGCTGGGCGAGCAATCCCACCAGCGCACCCACAAACAGAATTAACCATGACAAGTGTTGTTCCTTTTTTGTTCAGTGCTTCTTCAACCTCATCAGTTGTTTTTAATTCAGTATAGCCAGCAGCCACGATTTCTTTTCGTGCCTGATTAACAACATCATTCATAAATAAATTAAAATCCATATTCATCTGAATTATCGCTCCTCTATAATTTTAATAAGCCTTTACTACATCATACCAATTGTTCATACCCTTAATCAACGTATCAAGTTTATTAGAAAAATGAAGATGAATATTTAACTAATAACAAGTGGTACTCATACATGAAAAAGCTGCCAATAGGGCAGCCTTTTATGTCTCTTTTTCTGAATAAGCTCTGAATAAATCCTCTACTGCTGAGGTAACAGTTCGATTTCCAGAGATAACTTCATTCTCTATTTTTGGAAGGAGAGGCTTTACTTCTTTGTGATAGAAAAAGCTGAATTGCAAATGATCAACAATCATAGAGTAAAGCCATTCCTTTGTTTGCTCCCTTCTTCTTTCTTCAAACATACCCGAAGTCTTTGTTTTTACCTCAAAAGTATGGATCAAATCCCATATTTCCTGCAAACCTTCATGATAAATGGACGAGCATGTGACTGCTTTTGTTTCCCATCCTTTTGTAGCAGGCTGTAGAAAATGAAGAATTTGATTGTATTCTGACTTTGTTTTTAATGCGAGCTTTTTGTTTGAGCCGTCTGCTTTGTTCACAACAATGGCATCCGCCAGCTCCATGATCCCTTTTTTCATTCCTTGTAATTCGTCCCCTGCTCCAGTAAGAACGATAAGCATAAAAAAATCAACCATATCTCTAACGATTACTTCACTTTGTCCAACACCGACAGTTTCAACTAGAATGACATCAAAGCCAGCAGCCTCGCATAGGAGCATCGTTTCTCTCGTTTTTCTATGAACTCCGCCAAGCTTACCTGCAGATGGTGATGGCCTAATATACGCCCTCGGATTTCGCGAAAGCTGCTCCATTCTTGTTTTATCACCTAAGATACTGCCTCCGCTAATGCTAGAACTCGGATCAACAGCAAGAACGGCAACCTTTAAGCCTAAATCACATAAAAAGGTGCCAAAGGCTTCGATGAATGTGCTTTTTCCCGCACCTGGCACACCTGTTATACCAATACGAATAGCATTGCCGGAATAAGGAAGAAGCTTTTGCAAAAGGTCTTGAGCCTTACGAAAGTGATGCTCAGCGTTGCTTTCAATTAGTGTTATGGACTTGGCTAGCACTGTCCGATTTCCTTCAAGAATACCTTCAGCTAATTCATTAACATTCAATTCGGGTCTAGTTTTCTTTTGAAACTTTCTATTTTTCACAAAAGAAGTTTCATTCTTCAGCTCAACGCCTTTTCGAACGATGCTAGTAAAATCGTCAGGATTTTTCTCATCAAACCATTCAGGTTTTTTGTCTTTATCCATTTAATACTTCCTCATAACCGAGGCGGTTATATATTTCGCGAATCACTTTTTGAGCAGCAACTGGAATAACTGTACCAGGACCAAAAATGGCTGCAGCTCCATGCTCATATAAATATTGATAGTCTTGAGCTGGGATAACCCCGCCTATTACAACAAGAATATCTTCCCTTTTAAGCTTTTCAAGTTCTTCTACCAGCTGAGGAAGAAGTGTCTTGTGGCCGGCAGCAAGAGAGCTGATCCCAATGACATGGACATCATTTTCCACAGCCTGTCTTGCCGTTTCTTCTGGTGTTTGGAATAATGGACCAATATCAACATCAAAGCCTAAATCCGCAAAAGCGGTAGCAATAACCTTTGCTCCACGATCATGTCCATCCTGACCCATTTTCGCGATGAGAATTCGAGGTCTTCTACCCTCATTTTCTAAAAAGTCATCCGTCATTTGCTTAACTTCCGTAATTTCTTCTTCATTAGAGAAAGCTGAGCTGTACACTCCGCTAATAGAGCGAATGATCGCTTTATGACGATTTGCGACTTTTTCGATGGCAAAAGAAATTTCTCCTAACGTTGCGCGTACTCTCGCTGCATTAACAGAAAGCTCAAGCAGGTTTCCTACACCTGTTTCCGCTGCTTGTGTAATCTCATCTAATGCCTGTAAAACTTTCTCTTCATCACGGGAAGCTTTTAACCCTTCTAGCTTTTCAAGCTGCTTCAAGCGGACAGCTGTATTATCGATATCAAGAATTTCAATCGGCTCTTCTTGATCAAGACGATATTTATTAACTCCGATAATCGTTTCCTTTCCAGAGTCAATTTGAGCTTGTCTTCTTGCTGCTGCTTCTTCAATTCTCATTTTTGGCAGGCCTGTTTCTATTGCTTTCGCCATTCCGCCCAGGTTTTCTATTTCTTCTATATGCTCCCAAGCACGTTTGATTAATTCGTCAGTCAGTGACTCCACATAATAAGAACCTGCCCACGGGTCGATTACGTTTGTGATCCCCGTTTCTTCCTGAAGGAATAGCTGAGTATTTCGGGCGATACGTGCAGAGAAATCTGTTGGTAAGGCAATGGCTTCATCAAGAGCATTCGTATGAAGTGACTGAGTATGTCCCATTGCTGCTGCATGTGCTTCAATTAATGTACGGGTAACATTATTAAATGGATCCTGTTCTGTTAAACTCCAGCCCGATGTTTGTGAATGGGTTCTCAAAGCCATAGACTTTGAACTTTTCGGTTCGAATGTTTTCATCATTTTTGCCCAGATGAATCGGGCTGCGCGCATTTTAGCGACTTCCATAAAATAATTCATTCCAATGGCCCAGAAGAAAGAAAGTCTTGGTGCAAAAGAATCAATTTCTATTCCAGCTTTTAATCCTGTCCTTACATACTCCAAGCCATCTGCAAGCGTATAAGCAAGCTCTATGTCTGCTGGTGCCCCCGCTTCCTGCATATGGTAGCCGGAAATGCTAATACTATTGAACTTCGGCATATATTTGGATGTATATTCGAATATATCAGCGATAATTTTCATCGACATTTCTGGTGGATAAATATATGTGTTACGAACCATATACTCTTTTAAAATATCATTTTGAATCGTACCTGATAATTTTTCCTGACTGACTCCTTGTTCTTCAGCAGTAACGATATAGAAGGCCATAATAGGCAAAACCGCACCATTCATTGTCATCGAAACGGACATTTGATCTAAAGGAATTCCGTCAAAAAGTGTTTTCATGTCAAGAACTGAATCAATGGCAACACCTGCTTTTCCCACATCTCCAACAACTCTTGGATGATCGGAATCATAACCTCGATGAGTGGCAAGGTCAAATGCTACGGATAGCCCTTTTTGTCCCATGGCAAGATTACGACGGTAAAAGGCATTACTTTCTTCAGCTGTTGAAAATCCTGCATATTGACGGACCGTCCAAGGCCTATTTACATACATCGTTGGATAAGGACCTCTTGTATAAGGAGGTAGCCCTGGTATACCATCTAAATGTTGAAAGCCTTCTAAATCTTCTTCTGTATAAAGGGGTTTTAATGCGATTTTTTCATTTGTTTCAAAAAGAAGATCATCAATCGACACTTTCAAGTCTTGATCTGCGCTCTCTTTCCACGTTTCCTTATCTGACTGGTCATCTTCAAAAAGGGAAATATTTTTAAAATCAGGTTTATTAGTCATTGCTTGTCACCTCCATTTCCTTTAACAAAGAAGAAAGAATGTCGAAACAATCGCTACGGATATGAATAAATTGATCGATTCCAGCTTGCTTTAATTTCTCCTGCATTTCTTTCTCAGGACGTCCAGCTAGAGAAACTTTTACCTTTGTCAGTTCTTCTTTAATTATGCGTACAATTTCAAATGCAGCTTCCTCATATTGTTTGTCCGTACCGCAAATAACATAATGGCTAAGATTTGATTCTTTAATGAATTGAATTGCCATTTCAGGCTTTTCAATATTCTCGCTCTTCTGTGCGTGAATTCCTCCTGGAGCAAGAAATCCAGTAATAAAATCCGCTCTAGCCTTATGTGCTTTTAGATCTCCAAGGCAAATAAGACCTACTGTAGGCTTATATCCTGATTGTTCTAAGTTTTCTGCACTTATACGAAGTTTTTCAAATAGCTCAGATAGACGTAATTGCGGTATAGATGAAGTAATTAGTTTTTCTGCATTTTTTAAAGGCTTGTCATGTAAATTTGCGTAAATATTAGTACCAATAATACTTTGCTTTCGTGTAAAAATAGCTTCATTTCTTTGCTTTAACACTTCTTCGATTTGAGCATGAAGCCAGCCAGATTTTAGAGCATTTCCAATACCATCTTTTTCTTCGATTTGAAGAAATAATGCCCATGCGTTTTCCGCTAACTCATTGGTTAAGCTCTCGATATACCAAGAGCCGCCAGCAGGATCAACTACTTTTTCTAAATGAGCTTCATTTTTTAATATCAGCTGTGTATTGCGAGCGACTCGATCGGAAAATGTAGTTGGTTCCCCTTCAGGCTCATTAAATGGGCTGACATGTAGATATTGAATTCCACCTAGAACTGCTGCAAATGCTTCGTTACCAGCCCTTAGCAAATTGACATAAGGGTCATAAACCGTTTTCGTAAACGAGGATGTTTCAGCTGTAATGACCATTTTACGATCTTCTTTTTTTGCACCGTATGCTTCAGTTACCTTACTCCAAAGAAGCCTTGCAGCACGAAGCTTTGCAATCTCCATAAAAAAGTTAGCACCGATAGAAAACTTAAAAATCATTTTTGATAATATTGTTTCGAGTTTTAAACCACGATTAAGGAGCTCCTGAATATGGTGCACTGCTGTGGCTAGTGCAATTGCAAGATCTTGAACCGCGTTTCCACCAGCATTATGATAAACACTAGTATTAACTAAAATAGTCCGAAGGTTTGGCATCGTTCTGTCTGCCGATTGAATGACTTCTGCCCAATTGTCATAGATTTCACTATTTGGTGCATGACCTTGAATCGCACCTAATGTAAATGGATCTGCCGCAATATAACCAGAAATTTTGTCACGATTAGCTAGATTGGATAGTATGGAGAGAATTTGACTTTGATTGTCATTTGTTTCAACACTGAATGGGTATTTTGTATATACTTTCTCAGCTAGCGTTTTAATGTCGTTCAGTTCAATTTTATTAGCATTAAAGGCAATGGCCGTTTGTCCTTTATCAAAAGAAGACCGTAGTTTTTCTTGGAACTCTTCTCCATTTTCGATTTTTTGAGCGATTTTCCATTCTTCTGTAAGATAACCAAGGGAATTAAACCCTCTCCGAAAATCTGCTTGTCCTGGGAATTGAGATATTTTTTTGTTTTCAAGATCCTCTTTCGTATAAAGCGGTTTCAATTCAATGTTTTCAAATGTATTTGTTTTTAAGGAATTAACCGCTTTTCCTTTTAATGCTTCCTCTGCTTTTTGTGTCCAATCATCAAGTGAATATGTTCGAAATGATTCATTTACCATATCTTTTAATGTCATATTAACTGTCTAAAGCAGACAGCTTTCCCTCCCTTCATAAAGTGAAACTTCCATCAGTGGGGGTTTTTCGAAGCACAGGACGTGCTAGTGCCGACGTTGCCACAGGACGTGGCGTTCTTAGTCGGTTTTCATCCCCCACTGATGGTTAGTTGCGGCCCACAGGAAGTGGGTCACGCAGATGTTGCCACACGATGTGGCGCTTTTAGTCTGTGTTCATTTTATAGGCCTTTACGGGCAGTTGATCCCCCATTTAGGTTTCTTTGATTCTCTCGCAACCGTGTAGTGGGGATCTTACTGCCCGTTAATCTGCGATAATTACATAAGACCGTCCATTTCTATTGGAGGTTTTAGCTAGAAAAGCTTTCCACTGGAGCGGAATTATATCAAAATTCATAAAAATCATGACATTAATATTTTATTATACATATTTAAAACAAGCAATTACGGTTCTGTCTTCAATATTTAGGCACTCGAACAAGTAGAATTCTGTTTTTGTACACTTTAAAATAAGTACTGAAAAAAGGCTGCCGATTCTTTTCGGCAGCCTTTTTATTAAGAAAGTCCGTATTAATATACAGATGTATTTTCTTTTGAAGTATTTTCAAGAATTTCTTTTACGCGCTTAAGGAATTGGCCACAAATAAGACCGTCTAGTACACGATGGTCAAGTGACATACATAGGTTGACCATATCGCGGACAGCGATCATACCGTTATCCATAACAACCGGACGCTTCACAATAGATTCAACTTGAAGAATCGCTGCTTGTGGATAGTTAATGATTCCATTTGATTGAATGGAGCCAAATGAACCAGTGTTATTTACAGTGAATGTACCACCTGTCATCTCAGCTGAAGTTAACTTACCTGCACGAACCTTCCCTGCAAGCTCGCCAATCTCACGTGCAATGCCTTTGATTGTTTTTTCATCAGCATTTTTAATAACTGGTACAAATAATGCATCATCTGTCGCAACAGCGATAGAAAGATTGATATCTTTCTTCTGAACGATTTTGTCGCCAGCCCACATTGAGTTAATTTGTGGGAACTCTTTAAGTGCTTGAGCAACAGCTTTTACGAAGAATGCAAAGAAAGTAAGGTTGAAGCCCTCTTTTTTCTTGAATTCATTTTTAATGGAATTACGGTAATTAACAAGATTTGTAACATCCACTTCGATCATAGTCCAAGCGTGTGGAGCTTCATGCTTACTGCGAAGCATGTTAGCTGCAATTGCTTTACGAACACCAGAAACAGGAATTTCAATGTCACCTGATACAACTGGCACATTTGGAGCAGGTGCAGCTTGTTTTGCAGGAGCTGGAGCTGCTGCTGCTGCTGCTGCTGCCTGTGCAGGTGCAGCTGGTGCTGCAGTAGCTGCTGTTGGAATATTTCCAGACTCAATAATTTTCGTTAAATCTTTACGAGTAATACGGCCGCCGGCACCAGTACCCGCTACTTGATTTAAATCAATACCATGCTCTTGAGAAAGCTTTAATACAGCAGGTGAATAGCGAACTTTGCTGCCATCCTCTGCTACAGGGGCAGCAGTAGCTGCCGCTGTTGGTGCAGGTGCAGCACTTGCCGCAGGAGCTGCTGCTGCTGGTGTTTCTGCTTGTGGAGCTGGAGCAGCTTCTTCTGTACCGCCGCCTTCTGTTTCGATCGTAAGGATTATTGCACCAACATCATATGTTTCACCCTCAGCAGCGATTAATTCTTTAATCGTACCGGTAAAGGAAGATGGAATTTCTGAATTTACTTTATCTGTTGTTACTTCCGCAAGTGCGTCATATTTATTTACTTTATCGCCAACGGATACTAACCATCTATTAATTGTACCTTCTGTAACACTTTCCCCTAATTGAGGCATTTTAATTTGTTCGATAGCCAATGGAATTGACCTCCTTCTAACATTTGAGTGTCTTGGTGTAAAAATTTATCTAGCTAGGCGTTTCAGCATTTCTATTAATATTCAGCAAGCTCTCTAGCTGCTTTTTCTACTTTATCAGGGTTAACCATGAAGTATTTTTCCATTGTTGGAGCATATGGCATAGATGGTACATCAGGGCCTGCAAGACGCATAATTGGAGCATCAAGCTCGAATAGGCAATTTTCAGCAATAATCGCTGCAACTTCACCCATAATGCTACCTTCTTTATTATCCTCAGTTAATAGTAATACTTTACCAGTTTTTGAAGCTGCTTCAATGATCGCTTCTTTGTCAAGAGGATAGATCGTTCTTAAGTCAAGGATGTGAGCTGAAATGCCATCTTTTGCTAACTTTTCAGCAGCTTGAAGTGCGAAATGAACACAAAGTCCATAAGTAATAATTGTAATGTCTTCACCCTCACGCTTTACATCTG
This sequence comes from Cytobacillus dafuensis, assembly GCF_007995155.1. Lineage (NCBI taxonomy): Bacteria > Bacillati > Bacillota > Bacilli > Caryophanales > Bacillaceae > Cytobacillus > Cytobacillus dafuensis. The sequence continues at coordinate 3,274,131 of NZ_CP042593.1, forward strand.
CTTTTCCAATTGGTAATACATAATCATCATCTGGAACTTCACCTTTAATTAAACGGTAAGCACGTTTATGTTCAAAGAAAAGTACAGGATCTTCATCGCGAATTGCTGCTTTTAATAATCCTTTAACATCATACGGTGTAGAAGGCATAACGATTTTTAAACCAGGTTGGTTAGCAAAAACTGCTTCTACAGATTGGGAATGGTATAATGCACCGTGAACTCCGCCACCATATGGTGCACGAATAACCATTGGACATGTCCAATCATTGTTTGAACGGTAACGAATTCTTGAAGCTTCAGAAATGATTTGGTTTACTGCTGGCATAATGAAATCAGCAAATTGCATTTCAGCAATTGGGCGCATGCCGTACATAGCAGCACCAATACCAACTCCGGCAATAGCAGACTCTGCAAGAGGTGTATCAAGTACACGATCTTCTCCGAACTTGTCGTATAAGCCTTGAGTAGCTTTGAATACTCCACCTTTTCTTCCAACGTCTTCACCTAAAACAAAGACCTTTGGATCTCTTTCCATCTCTTCGCGGATAGCCATAGTAACCGCATCAATATAAGAAATTACAGCCATTTTTGTTCCCCCTTACTATTCAGCATAAACGTATTTCAATGCATGTTCCGCTTCAGCATATGGTGCATTTTCAGCATATTCTGTAGCTTCATTCACTAAACTCATTATACGATCATTAATTTCCTTTTCTTTCGCATCATCCATAACTCCTGATTCTTTTAAGTAAGCACCAAAAGTAATAATGGAGTCTTTTGTTTTTGCTTCTGCCACTTCATCTGGTGAACGGTAGCTGCGGTCATCATCATCAGAAGAGTGTGGTGTTAAACGGTATGATACTGTCTCAACCAATGTTGGACCTTCACCACGACGGCCTCTATCAGCTGCTTCTTTAACAGCTTGATACACTTCAAGTGGATCATTACCATCAACAGTAATACCAGGCATACCATAACCAATTGCACGATCAGATACTTTTTCACATGCTAATTGCTTTTCAATTGGTACTGAGATTGCATATTTATTATTTTCACACATAAAGATAACAGGAAGTTTGTGAACACCAGCAAAGTTAGCTCCTTCATGGAAATCACCTTGGTTAGATGATCCTTCACCGAATGTTACAAATGTAACTAAATCTTTCTTCTCCATTTTCCCAGCTAACGCAATACCAACAGCATGTGGCACTTGTGTTGTAACTGGTGAAGAACCTGTAACAATACGGTTTTTCTTTTGACCAAAATGTCCTGGCATTTGACGGCCACCTGAGTTTGGATCTTCAGCTTTCGCAAATGCAGATAACATTAAATCTTTCGGAGTCATACCAAAAGTTAAAACTACACCCATATCACGGTAGTAAGGTAGTGCATAGTCTTTCTCAGTATCAAGTGCAAAAGCAGCACCTACTTGAGCAGCTTCTTGACCTTGACATGAAATAACGAACGGAATTTTTCCAGCACGGTTCAAAAGCCACATACGCTCGTCAATACGACGGGCTAATAGCATTGTTTCATACATTTCTAATACTTTTTCATCGCTTAAACCTAAAGCTTTATGACGATTTTTTTTAGCCATTTTATAACCTCCTAAATGAGTATGTATGGAGCCTCAAGAAGAGGCTCCTTGTATACGATTAAGAATGAATTGCTTTACCTTCAACTGCTAGAGCAGCTTCACCAATTGCTTCAGATAATGTTGGATGTGGATGGATTGTATGCGCCACTTCCCAAGGAGTTGCATCCAGAACGCGTGCAAGCCCAGCTTCTGAAATCATATCCGTTACGTGTGGTCCAATCATATGAACACCAAGAATATCATTTGTTTCTTCGTCAGCTACAATTTTCACGAAGCCATCTGATTCACCAAAAACAAGAGCTTTTCCGATTGCACGGAATGAGAATTTACCTGTTTTAACTTTAAAGCCCTTCTCTTTTGCCTCATCTTCAGTATATCCAACGCTTGCAGCTTCTGGAGCACTGTAAATACATTTTGAAACAAGTGAATAATCAATTGGTGATGGATTTTGATTAGCGATATGCTCAACTGCTACGATTCCTTCATGAGAAGCTACGTGTGCAAGCTGAAGTCCGCCAATTACATCCCCGATTGCATAAATATGAGATTCTTTCGTTTGGAAGAACTCATTCGTTACAATATAACCTTTTTCCACTTGGATATCTGTATTTTCAAGACCAATTCCTTCTGTGTTAGCTTGGCGGCCAACAGAAACAAGTATTTTTGCAGCTGTAAATTCTTTTTGCTCACCCTTAACTTCAGCAGAAATTGTTGCATTTCCTTCTGTTTGCTTAAGAGTTTCTGGAAGAACTTTAGCACTTGTAATAATATTTACGCCTTTTTTCTTCATTAAGCGTTGCATTTCCTTAGAAATTTCTTTATCTTCTGTTGGAATAATACGGTCTGCATATTCGATTACCGTAACATCTGCACCAAAGTCAGAAAGCATAGAAGCCCACTCAATTCCAATTACTCCACCACCAACAATGATGATTGAGCTAGGAATCTCTTCCATTGCAAGAGCTTCATCAGAAGTCATTACGTTTCCGCCAATAGCTAAGCCAGGTAAGCTTCTTGGGCGAGAACCTGTAGCAACGATGACATTTTTAGGAACAAGCATTGCATTGTCTTCACCGTTGTTCATTTCTACTGAAATAGTTCCAGGCATTGGAGAGAAGATAGATGGTCCTAGAATACGCCCCATCCCTTCATAAACATCGATTTTTCCTTGCTTCATTAAATGCTGAACACCTTTATGAAGTTGGTCGACTATTTTCGCTTTACGCTCTTGAACTTTGCCAAAGTTAACTGTTACATCACTTGCTGAAACACCAAATTCTTCACTGCGTTTTGTAGTAGCGTACACTTCTGCACTTCTTAGTAATGCTTTACTTGGAATACATCCTTTGTGTAAGCATGTTCCACCAAGTTTTCCTTTTTCGACTAGAGCTGTTTTTAAACCTAACTGTGAAGCACGAATGGCCGCAACATATCCACCTGTTCCTCCACCTAGTATGACTAAATCATATTCTTCTGCCACTTTATTTCCTCCTTACTGAACAGTTGCTGCAATATTTACATTACCTGGGTATTCTTTTTCATTTTCTTCTCCACGAAGAACTCGAAGTGCTCCTTCTGCAAGAGCTTGTAATTCGTTTTCTCCAGGTTGGACGATTACATCTGCAATCCAATTAATACGGTCGCTGATTTCTTTAACAAAATCTTTTCCGTATGCAAGTCCACCTGTAATGATAATAGCGTCTACTTTTCCATTAAGAACTGCACTTGCTGCACCGATTTCTTTTGCAACTTGGTATGCCATTGCTGAATACACAAGCTTCGCATTTTCATCGCCGTCTTCGATCATTTTTTCAACCTTAACAGCATCGTTTGTACCTAGGTAGCCAACAAGGCCGCCTTGTCCAACTAGCTTCTTCATCATTTCTTCACGGAAAAATTGACCGGAATAACACAATGAAACTAATTCACCAACTGGAACTGTACCAGCACGTTCTGGGCTGAAAGGGCCTTCTCCGTGTAAACCATTATTTACATCAATAACTTTTCCCTTTAGGTGGGCACCAACTGTAATACCTCCACCCATATGAGTAATAATTAAGTTTAATTCTTCATATTTTTTGCCTAATTCTTTTGCTACTCTTCTTGCTACAGCTTTTTGATTTAAAGCATGAAAAATACTTTTTCTTTCAATTAGAGAAAAACCGGAAATGCGTGCAATTGGAGCTAATTCGTCAACAACTACTGGGTCAACGATATATGATGGGATATTTAATGCAGTAGCAATTTCATATGCTAAAATTCCACCAAGATTTGATGCATGCTGTCCTGCAAAACCTTCTCTTAGATCCTTTAGCATGACATCATTTACTGCATATGTTCCGCCTTCAATCGGTCTTAATAAGCCGCCTCGTCCGCATACGGCGCTTAGTTTAGAAACATTAAATCCTTCTTTATCTAATGTTTCAAGGATGACCTTTTTACGGAATTCGTACTGATCAATAATGTTCTCGAATGAGTTGATGACATCTGTATCGTGGCGTAATGTTTTTTCTAAAATAGAAATATCATTATCGAAAACTCCAATTTTCGTTGAAGTTGAACCTGGGTTGATAACGAGAATTCGATGGTCTTGTTCTAGCACAATTAAACCTCCATTTGAAAAGCGATTTTGCTCACCAAATTAGATGAAACATCTAATTCGGTGAGCTATTACTAGGTTATACATTACTTCTATATAGATTAAGTCACTGAATGCTCAGTACTTATTATTTAGCTATTATTTACGACGGCTTAAAATATGGTGGCCGTTTTGAAGGAATTGGCTGCGAGAATTACGCATTCTTTCAATTCTTTCTTCTACCATACGGTCAGCTGCAACATATGTTGGGACATTATCGCGTTTTGAAATTTCAATAACTTTTTCAATGCTTTGATAAAGTCCTTCAACTTTTTTCATTGCACGCTCAGCATTATATCCGTATAGTTCATCAGCTACGTTAATAACACCACCAGCATTGATTACATAATCTGGTGCGTAAACAATTCCCATTTCATGGATTACATCACCATGACGCTCTTCTTTTAATTGGTTGTTAGCTGATCCAGCAATTACTTTTGCTTTAAATTGTGGAATTGTTTCATCATTAACAGTTGCACCAAGAGCACATGGAGCATAGATATCACATTCAACGCCATAAATTTCATCTGGATCAACAGCTTTTGCACCGAAATCATTTACTGCACGTTGAACAGCTTCTTTATTAATATCAGTTACGATTAATTGTGCGCCTTCTTCATGTAAATGTTTGCATAGGTGATATGCTACGTTCCCTACACCTTGTACAGCTATAACTTTACCTTCTAGTGAATCTGTACCAAATGCAGCTTTAGCAGCAGCTTTCATACCAACGTACACACCGTAAGCTGTAACAGGAGATGGATTACCTGAAGAACCGAATGCTGGTGAAATACCAGTTACATAATCAGTTTCTTCGTGGATTAGATCCATATCAGCAACAGTTGTACCAACATCTTCTGCTGTAATATAGCGTCCGTTTAAGCCTTGGATGTAACGGCCAAATGCACGGAACATTTCTTCATTTTTATCCTTCTTAGGATCGCCGATGATAACTGTTTTACCGCCACCAAGGTTAAGACCAGCAGCTGCATTTTTATAAGTCATACCTTTTGCAAGACGTAATGCATCCTCAATAGCTGCCTCTTCAGAAGCATAAGTCCACATACGAGTACCACCTAATGCTGGTCCTAATGTAGTATCATGGATTGCAATAATTGCTTTTAAACCAGATGTTTTGTCTTGACAAAAAACTACTTGCTCATAATCATATTTTTCTAGATATTTGAAGATTTCCATTTGAATATTCCTCCTAAGATTTCATCTTTTATAAAAACTGGCTATGTAGCCAATTATTTAGCAGAACAAATTGCTAATGCTAAAGAATATAGTTTGCTTTCTGCAGAATCAGCTCTTGATGTTAGTACAATTGGTGCTTTTGCACCTGCAATAACAGCTCCAACTTTTGCTTTTGCAAAATAAATTAACGATTTATAAAGTACATTACCAACTTCAATCGTTGGAACTAATAAAATGTCAGCTTGTCCAGCGACTTCGCTTTTAATTCCTTTATGCTCAGCAGCAATTTGAGACACGGCATTATCTAAAGCAAGGGGTCCATCAACAATACAATTCGTTATTTGACCACGCTTATTCATCACAGACAATGCTGCAGCATCGAGGGTCGCCTGCATAGCAGGATTTACTACCTCAACAGCTGCTATCGGAGCTACAAGTGGTTTATCAATGCCAATACTTCTTGCAATTCCGACAGAATTCTTGATAATTTGTGCTTTTTGATCTAAATCTGGCGCAATGTTCATTGCTGCATCAGTAACAATTGTGTACCGGTCATAGCCTGGCACCTCAAAAACAGCTACGTGGGATAAAACACTTCCAGCTCTCAAACCATATTCTTTGTTTAAAACAGCCTTTAATATGGTAGCAGTCGGAACATTCCCCTTCATTAACACATTTGCTTCATTCAACTTAACTGCTTTTACAGCATGCTCAGCAGCCGAACTGCTTGAGTTCGTATGAATGATTTGAATTTTGTCACTTGAAGCAAGATTACCGTGCTCTTCTAATATTTGAAGAATTTTTTCTTTATCTCCAAACAATAAGAACTTTGCCAAGTTCCGTTTTACTGCCTCAGAAACGGCTTCTATGACTTCATGATCTTCTGCGGCAGCAACTGCTACAGTTTTTTCTTCATATTGGGTTGCTCTCTGTATAAGCGAATCCAATTCCATATGTCTGTCTCAACCCCTTTTCAAAACGTGTTGCAACACTACACTGTTTTAAATGCAAGAAGTGTGCCAAGTTGAATATCTAATGAAAACGCTTTTTTTTATAAATGACACATGAAAAAAATTGCGTAACATGAAAATTATTGCACGCTATTATTTGCAATTCCGTATTTTTCGAGTTTATAGTATAAATTTCTTACAGATAAACCAAGTGACTTTGCCGTAACGGTTTTATTACCATCTGTTTTTTCTAACATTTGTAAAATCATTCTTTTTTCATACTTTTCGACATGTTGAGCTAATGTTTGTCCTTGTTCAATATTCGTTAAGATTTGATCGTTTTGTGTATGACTCTCTTTCTTTACTAATTCTGGTACATGATGATCATTTAAAACATTTTCATTATAGCTCATAAAAATAATAGCTCTGCCCAGAATATTATCTAATTCCCTTACATTCCCTGGCCAATCATACATCATTAATTTCTTCAATGCTGTTTCAGAGATACTCTCAACATTCCGCCCATATTCTTGATTAATTTTCTGAATAAGTCGGCTGCATAGTAAAGGAATGTCTTCCTTTCTTTTTCTAAGTGGAGGGATGTGAATTGGCATCCTATTTAACCGATAATATAAGTCTTCCCTAAAAGTCCCGTTTGCAATTCCCTTTTCTAAATTTACATTTGTTGCAGCTATTACCCTTACATTTATCTGAGTCGGCTTTGTCCCACCAACGCGGGTAATTTCTTTTTCCTGCAGGACCCTTAATAGTTTTGCCTGAGTATTTGCAGATAACTCGCCAATTTCATCTAAAAAAATACTTCCATTATTCGCTTCTTCAAAAAGTCCTCTTTTGCCTCCCCTTTTCGCACCTGAAAAGGCTCCTTCTTCGTATCCAAAAAGCTCACTCTCTAGCAATGACTCTGATAAGGCTGCACAATTTACTCGAATAAATTTGTTATATTTTCGATCACTGCCATTATGAATGGCATGAGCAAAAAGCTCTTTACCTGTTCCTGATTCCCCTCTAAGCAATACTGTTGCAGGGGTTTTTGCACCTAATCGTGCTTGTTCAATGGCAATCGTCATTTCCTCTGACATTCCAATTATATCTTCAAACGAGTATTTTGCTTCTAGATTTCGAATGATTTGCCTTGCTCGATTTAATTCTCTATTCAATGTTTCAATTTCTGAAACATCGTGAATAACTCCGACACTTCCCTTTATTTTTCCATCAACTATGACGGGCGCAACGTTTACGACGACTTCTTTTTTCTTTGGACCTACACGCATAGCCACTCCTCTTACTGCCCTACGCGTTTGCAGAACCTTCATATGCACACTCTCACCTTCTGATATATCAGCGGTTGCTGGCATTCCTATCACTTCTTCCTCTGATAGACCAGTGATTCTAGAGTAGGCAGGATTAATTAGAAGACCTCTACCGTTTTCATCAACTACAGAAATGGCTTCGTCACTTGATTGGATAATAGCTTGAAGCATTGTTTGAATTTCTTTTAAATTGGTGATCTCCTCAGCAAGATTCATTACTTCTGTCATATCTCGAAAAACAGAAAACGCCCCAATAAGTTCCCCATTTTCACCAATCATTGGAATTCTTGTCGTAATGACCTTTAATCCATTATCTAAAATAAGCTCCTGATTTGCCTCAATCCTCCTTGTTTCTAACACCCTAGGTAAATTACTTTTAGATATCACATCAAGGATATGCCTTCCAAGTGCTTCCTGTCTTATTATTCCGATCATCTTTTCAGCACTTTTATTAATTAGAATAATTTCGAAATCCTTATTGATCCCAATCATTCCGTCGCCCGTTGAGTTAAAAATTAAATCATGCTTAAATTTTTCATTTTGAATACGTGAAATTAACTCCTCTTTTTCCTCAATAAGCTTAGCTATTAAAAATGCTACACTTCCTGGAATTAAGACTGAATTTTTACTTTTTTCTTCCCTAAGCTCAATAAAAACATCTTGATTTCCAGTTACCTCTATAATGATATCAATGTCATTGTTAATAAATTTCCTCCAGTCTGTTCCTGTTGGAATATCATCTTCCTTTGCCATTAATATGCCAGATGCATCCGGATTACTGTCGACAACAGCAATCACTTTTAACATTGCTGTCTCTTTCATAATTCTTAAGATCGCTGTACCACCTTTACCTGCACCAACAATCATCACTGTTTGCATATGTTGTATACCTCTTTTGTTTGAAATTTATTTCATGAATTTTCTATCTTTTATGCAAATTATTTCATATAGTCATATTTTATACATAATTATATAGCTTGACAAATTTCCTTATTGATTTATTATTTTTTATGAATGCAATATTATTGAACGAAGGGAATCTCCAATGGTTAGAATTATTGCTTTACTTATATTATTAATACCCGGTTTTTTGGCTGCATATGGAATAAAATTAATGAGGGATATGGTGTTTGGAAATTTACTTAGTCCATTTCCATTCTTATGGCTTCAATTTCTAACTGGGCTTCTTCTATTTCTAACTGGGCTTGGCTTTGTGGCTGGCTTTATCCTTTACCGTGATCGAAAAAGAAATAAAGTACAAGTACGTTTTCAAAGAAAATAAAAAAGCGTGGCGAAAATAAAATGCACCTTTAATAAAGGTCTTTTAAAAAACGCCATGCTTTTTTTATTCAATATAAATATAGCCACTTATTTAACAATACTGCTCCCTGATTTTTATTGCTTTTACAGGATCGTCCGTTATAAACGCTGAACATCCTGCAGAAAATAATCGGTGCATCGTGTTTTCTTTATTTACTGTATAAGGCCTAACAGCGATTCCATATTCCATAGAAGCCTTAATTAATTCCGTTTTTGCAATTGTATATTTTGGATGGATGCTCTTTGCTCCAATTGATTCCGCATAAATCCACGGCATATAAAGACCTTCTGAAAACAATGGAGCCGTCTCTATTTCAGGAGCCATTCTGTAACAATTTACAATACTATAATGGTTAAATGAAGATAGAACAACACGATCAGTCATATTATAAGCACGAATTAGAGCTATCACCTTTTCCTCCATGCCTTCATATGGAAAAATACCATTTTTTAATTCGATATTACAAATAATATGGTTCGTTTTCATCCATTCTAAAACTTCATATAAAGAAGGAATGGGTTCTTTTTTTAGAAATGTTTTTTTTGGATAACTCGCATCTAGCTTTCTTAACTCATTAAATGTAAAATCTTTTACGAAACCCTTTCCATTCGTTGTCCTATCTACTTTTTCATCATGGATGACTACGATTTCACCATCCTTTGTTAGTTGAACGTCTAGTTCGATTCCATCGGAACCAGCGTATTCAGCTTCTTTAAAAGCTTTCATAGTGTTTTCAGGGAAAAGGTGTGAGTATCCCCTATGCGCAAAAATAAGTGTCATAAGATCAATCCCTTATTATGAATTGGAGGAAAAAAATGATGAAACCTTTACAAATTTCACCAGATACAGCCATAAAGCTTGCAGAAAAATTAAAGCTTCCTATTGAGCAAATCATGCATATGCCTCAGCATATTTTGCTTCAAAAGATGATGGAGCTAGATAAAAAAGAAAAACAAGAGTAAAAACCATTAGAAAAACTTGGCGTTCACCAAGTCCTTTTTGGCGAATACCTTAGTTTTTCTTATGCGGTCTTATTGGCAGATATTTAATTGAAAACACACTTTACTTTAGTACGTTAATAAGCTTAACTTTCCTATCAGCTAAAAAAGCGCTCCCAATTAGAGAACGCTGATTATGAGATATTGATTAAAATAATTTCTAATAATTTCTAACTCTTTCAAGAAGCTTTATGTTCCAACCTTAATTTATCAGCGACCATCGCAATAAATTCACTATTCGTTGGCTTTGCTTTTGACATACTTACCGTATATCCAAATAATGATGAGATCGAATCAATATTTCCTCTGCTCCAAGCAACTTCGATAGCATGTCGAATTGCACGTTCAACTCGGCTTGCAGTTGTATTGTATTTCTTTGCAATATCAGGATATAAAACCTTTGTGATCGAACCAAGAAGCTCGATATCGTTGTATACCATGGAAATTGCTTCACGAAGATACATATAGCCTTTAATATGTGCAGGGACGCCAATTTCATGAATAATACTCGTAATGCTTGCATCGAGATTTTTTGGTTTTGATTCCACTTGAGGACGATAATTTGAGGTTGTAGACTTCCTCATGACCGGATTAGATTTTCCACTTACTTGTCGAATGTGGTTAGCAAGATTCTCCATATCAAATGGTTTTAAAATAAAATATGATGCTCCTAAATCAACAGCTTTCTTTGTAACATCCTCCTGTCCAAAAGCTGTTAGCATAATTACATTCGGCAGGTGTGTCTTTTTCATATCGCGCATTTTACCAAGAACAGCAAGGCCATCTAAATGAGGCATAATAATATCCAACACAAGGACGTCTGGATCTTCGTGCTCTAAAATGTCCAAGCACTCCTGTCCATTATGCCCAACCCCTATTATCTCCATATCATCCTGGGATGATATATATTCCTCTAAAAGCCCGACTAGCTCTCTATTGTCATCGACTACACAAACTTTAATCTTCTTCACGGATACTTCCTCCTCAGGTCCATTGTGTTCTCTTTACCATCTATTTTTATTCTAAATGAGAAATTCGACAACGCAACTGAAAATCCTTTAGTTTTTTTAAATTTTCTCAAAAATAGGATAAAATCCTTAATATTCTCTTATTTTCTCTGTTATTCGACTTTTTCCGCTAATAATTATTAATACTCCAACCTATTTGTCGAAAAATCTTTACTATATGATATCATATTCATCTCATTAATGTTAGCACTTCCCTGTTGATCTGCATGCATTTAGCGATCGAGGGCGGTCCGGAAGCCTCCTCGTCGAAGAGCGCTCCTGCGTGGTCTCCCTTTGACTCGCTTCTCCCGCAGGACGTTGAAATAATCTCCCCCGAATAAACACCGCACAAAGGAAATGCGAATGCATTTTCGAGGATCTCGCGCCTGCAGCGAGAATCAACAACAAAATAGCATTATCAAACTGAACTTTGAACTTTGACACAGCCAAAAAAAGAAATCGACAAAATGCCGATTTCTTTTAATTGCATATTAGACCTTATGAGGCTTTTTCTCTTTGTTTTTCATAAATATCTATTCCAGCTTCATTTAACATCCATTCAATGTGAACGCCATAGCCTGAAGTTGGATCATTAACAAAGACATGTGTGACCGCACCAATTACCTTGTCATTTTGAATAATCGGACTGCCACTCATTCCTTGGACTATTCCTCCTGTTTTTGCTAAAAGCTTCGGATCTGTCACCTTTATGACCATTCCTTTTGTAGCAGGAAATTTTTGAGGAATTGTGCTGACAATTTCAATATCAAAAAGATTAACTTTATCATCATCTACCACTGTCAAAATTTGTGCCGGGCCTTCTTTTACTTGATGTGATAAAGCAATCGGCATGGGCTTATCAAGTATGCCATTTTTCAGGTTTTGATTTAGCTCACCAAAAATTCCAAAGGGGCTATTTCTAACAATATTTCCGATTACCTCTTTGTCTTCAGAAAAACGCGCAAGCTTTTCTCCTGGATTTCCATTACTCCCTTTTTCAATTGAAGTAACGGTTGAGCGAACGATTTGTCCATCTTCCACAACAATTGGTTTTTTTGTATCCATGTCTGATATGACGTGACCTAATGCGCCATACTTTCTTGACTCAGGATGATAAAATGTCATTGTACCAATTCCTGCCGCAGAATCTCTAATATACAACCCTAGCTTATAGGAGCCCTCAGTCTTCTCTCTGAGGGGTGTTAATTTTGTTGTAAAATAATTATTTTCACGATTGACGACTATATTGAGGGGATTACCAGCTTTCCCCGCCTCTTGTACAAACGGAGCAACATCTGACATTTTTTCTATTTTTTTACCATTTATTTCTGTAATAATATCTCCTATTTTTATACCTGCAATTTCTCCAGGTGATGATTTACCATTAATTGTATTTATTTGATGGTGGCCTACTACTAACACACCTATTGTATTTAGTTTTACTCCAATCGACTGCCCACCTGGTATAACTTTAAAATCCTTTAACACATTAACATCGACTTTTTTAATGGGAAAACCCGCTAATTCTAAAAACATTTCATTTTCCCCGCGTTTTTTCGCATTTAGGGACACGGAATCATTGTCTTGTTTAAGTGCAATACTTGAATTATCTGAAGACATCTTTGCTGTTACCATTTCTACTTTAGCTAAGTTAAACTGCTGACCTTCAAAAAGTGTAATGGATGTCGGAATTTCTATATATTCTTTAAAAGGCTTGGAAAAACCAATTGCAATTAATGAAACAAGGAGAATTCCACCAATTATTTTTCTTAAAGCTTCTATTGTCAAAACTTTCACTCTCCTCGCTTCTAATCCACTAACGTCAAATGGCTACACCTTTAATTTTGCCTTCAAAGCGAGCATTTATAACCGATTTGGTGATAAAAAAAGCTATCCTTCTTTGGATAGCTTTTCAAGTATTTTATTTGATCACTTTTGAAGCTTTAACCTGTTCGCAAGCTGAAGAAGTTCTTTAGCATGCTCTTTTGTTAAATCGGTAATTTCAACACCAGATATCATCCTGCCAATTTCTTTTATTTTTTCAACTTCATTCAAAGGCTTGACAGATGTTTTAGTCCTTCCATCTTTAATATTTTTTGCGATAAACAAATGGGTATCAGCCATTGCTGCAACTTGCGGTAAATGAGAAATACATAACACTTGAGAATCAACTGCTACATGATGAATTTTTTCAGCAATCGCCTGTGCAACTCTTCCGCTAACACCGGTATCTACTTCATCAAAAATGATAGAAGTAACCCCTTGATGCTTTGAAAAAATACTCTTTAATGCAAGCATAATTCTCGAAAGCTCTCCTCCGGAAGCAATTTTAGATAGAGGCTTTAATGGTTCGCCTGGATTTGTTGAAAGGTAGAATTCAACTCGGTCGATTCCACTTCTCATAAAGTTATCAGAATCCGTGTGAAACATTACTTCAAATACTGTCTTCTCCATATATAGTTCTTTTAATTCTTTATGGATTAAATTTGTTAAATTCTGGGCTGAAACTTTTCTTGATTTACTTAATTCCTCAGCCTCAATTCGCAGGTCCTTTTTAAGTGAGGATATTTCTTTCTCAAGCTTATCAATATGCGTTTCTTTATTTTGCAAAGTTTCGATTTCTTCCTCAATTTTTGATGCATATTCAAGGATTTCAACAATTGATTTTCCGTATTTTCGTTTTAACTGTTGGATTTCATTTAAACGGTCATCAATGTTGGCCAGCCTTTCTGGATCATATTCAAGAAAATCAAGTTTGTTTCGTAATATACTAGCTGCATCCTCAAGTTGATAAAAACAATTTGATACATTTTCTGCAAGGTCTTTATAGGATTGATCAAGTCCGGCCGCTTCCTCTAAATGACCCATAACTAAGCCAATCCAATCCAGTCCTCTTTGTTCCCCTTGAAGGCCTGAATAGCCTGACTGCAAAGAATCAAATATACGTTCAAAATTACTCAGCTTTCTTTTCTCTTCAAACAGCTCTTCATCTTCATTTAGTTTTAAATTTGCCTTTTGAATTTCATCGTATTGAAATTGAATTAAATCCAGACGATGCGCCATTAATTGATCATTTTCACTTAAGCTTTTTAAGTTTTTCAATTTTTGTTCATAGGATTGAAAAACTTGCTGGTATCCTAAAAGGGCAGTTGAAATCTTTGCACCACCAAATTGATCAAGTAAACTAATATGCATCGTATCATCCATTAGTTCCTGATGCTCGTGCTGTCCATGAATATCAATAAGCGAACTGCCAACCTCTCTCAAAATCGATATGGTCACAAGCTTTCCATTTATCCTGCAAATGCTTTTTCCAGACTTTAAAATATCTCTTCTTAGTACAACCATTCCATCCTCAAGCTCTATACCAAATTCATTTGCTTTTTTGTAAACAGGATGGTTTGTGTCGTCTACTTGAAAAAGCCCTTCAATTTCTGCCTTTTCCTCGCCATGTCTAATAAATTCAACTGAACCTCTGCCACCGACCAGTAAATGAATAGCATCAATGATAATTGATTTCCCTGCACCTGTTTCCCCACTTAATACAGTTAAACCTTTATCGAACGATATAGAAAGGGCTTCAATAATAGCAAAATTTCTAATTGAAAGTTCATTTAGCAAAATAATTCATCCCCATTTACAACATTTCAAGAAAGCGATTTGTAATTTCTTCCGTTTCCTCAGGAGTTTTACAAATAATTAAGCAAGTATCGTCTCCACAAATTGTTCCGAGAATTTCTTCCCAATCCAAATTATCGATAAGCGCTCCAATTGCCATCGCATTACCAGGAAGGGTTTTCATAACAAGAAGATGTCCTGCTGAATCAATACGTACAAATGCATCCATTAAATTTCTTCTTAGTTTTTGTAATGGGTTAAAGCGCTGATCTGCAGGAAGACTGTATTTATATCTACCGTCTAAAAGGGGAACCTTTACAAGATGAAGTTCTTTAATGTCACGAGAAACGGTTGCTTGTGTTACATTGTAACCAGCATTTTTTAATTCATCTACAAGATCATCCTGTGTTTCTATATCATTATTTGCAATAATATCACGAATCTTTATATGCCTCTGACCTTTTGTCATAATAACACCTCATATACAAGCATTTGAGCTACTTCCCTTTTATGTTAGCCGATTTTACCTATATTGTACATTTTTTCTTTAATAAAATTACTTCTTTCTTCCTTAGCCCATTATAAAAGGAACAAGCCGCAGCTTATTCCTCATGGTTTTGTTTTGTTTTCAGTTCTATATGAGCTTCCTTCACGATCGTACTTGGATCAAATGAAAGCATATTTTCCCCTGAATCTTTTTCACCTGTCCAAAAAAGATGCAATAAAAACTCAATATTTCCATCTCCACCAGTAATCGGTGAAAACGAAAGGTTCTTTACATCGTAGCCAAGTTGAAGAGAAAGAGAAATCATTTCATGAAGAACTAATTCATGGACTTTAGAATCTCTAACAATTCCTTTTTTCCCTACCTGATCACGTCCTGCCTCGAACTGCGGTTTCACTAACGCTACGATATCACTATTTGGTACCAATAGCGTTTTTAGGACAGGCAGTATTAGCTTCAATGAGATAAATGAAACATCAATCGAAGCAAAATTAGGCATACCTTTAGTAAGATCCGCAGGGGTTACATAACGAAAGTTTGTGCGCTCCATTACAACTACACGCTCATCTTGTCTCAACTTCCATGCTAGCTGATTATAGCCAACATCTAGGGCATAAGACATCAGTGCACCATTTTGCAATGCGCAATCAGTGAATCCCCCAGTTGAAGCACCAATATCAAGGAGTAGCTTATCCTTCACATCTAGATCAAACGTCTTTAACGCCTTCTCAAGCTTCAAGCCTCCTCGGCTCACATATGGCATGACCTTACCTTTTACTCTTAATGGAATATCACTATTTACTTTTTCACCCGGCTTATCAAGACGAGTTTCATTGCTGAAGACAAGACCAGCCATAATGGTGCGTTTTGCCTTTTCTCTCGTTTCTGCTAAGCCTCTATCTACTAATAAGACATCTAAGCGTTCTTTCTTTATTTTCATTATTTTATGCCCTTTTTTGTTTCTTTCCAACAAGATTACTCATTCGATCGACCACATCACCAGTTGTCATCCCGATTTCTTCCAAAAGCTTATCGACGCTTCCATGTTCAATAAAGTGATCTGGAATTCCCATTCGCTCAATTTCAACTTGGTGATAGCCTTTTTCATGAGCAAATTCTAGAACTGCACTACCAAAGCCACCTTGAAGAACTGCTTCTTCGATTGTTAGAATTGGCAGACTTTCATTAAATAGTCCTAAAAGCATTTTTTCATCTAATGGTTTAATAAATCTTGCATTGATTACCTTTATAGATATTCCTTTTTTCTCTAAAATACTCGCAGCTTTCATGGCCATAGGAATTGTCGTGCCAAAGGTTAAAATAGCTGCATCTGAGCCTTTTTTCAATACTTCCCATGTGCCAATTGGAATCGTATTTAATTTCTCATCCATTGGAACACCAATTCCATTTCCACGAGGAAATCTCATTGCAATGGGTCCATCATCATACTTAATTGCTGTGTAAACCATATGCTGTCCTTCATTTTCATCCTTCGGCATCATCAATACAAGATTTGGAACATGTCTTAAAAAGGCGATATCAAATACTCCTTGATGTGTTTCCCCATCCGCTCCTACAAGTCCTGCACGATCAATTCCAATAAATACATTCAAATTCTGACGGCAAATATCATGTACAACCTGATCGTATGCTCTTTGTAGGAATGTGGAATATATTGCGAGAAATGGCTTCATATTCTGTGTTGCTAAACCAGCTGCGACTGTTGCAGCATGCTGTTCTGCAATTCCCACATCATACATTCGTTCAGGAAATTCGCTAGCAAAGCCTTCCAGTTTAGATCCAACTGGCATGGCTGGAGTTATCGCTACAATCCTCTCATCTTCTCTCGCCAATCTTCGAACCGTTTCACTAACAAGCTTGCTCCAAGCAGGCGGTACATTTAGTGGTTTGACAAAGTCTCCAGTTTCAATCTTATAAGGACCTGTTCCATGCCAAGTACCAATCGTGTCATTTTCTGCTGGGCGATATCCCTTCCCCTTTTTTGTAATAACATGGAGAAGGACTGGACCTTCTGTTTTCTTGGCATAGCTTAAATTTTCAAATAAGCTTTCAAAATCATGTCCATCAACAGGACCTAAGTAAGTGAAGCCCATTTCTTCAAAAAACATTCCGGAAACGAAAAGATATTTTAAGCTATCCTTTAATCTTTCAGCTGTTGAAGCAAGTTTTCCACCAACAGCGGGGATTTTCTTAAGAAAGAGTTCTAGTTCATCCTTTACCCAATGATACTTTCCAGCTGTCCGAAGTTTGCCAAGGACATTGTGCAACGCTCCAACATTAGGTGCAATGGACATTTCATTATCATTTAAAATAACGATCATATTCTTTTTTTCGTGACCAATATGGTTTAATGCCTCTAAGGCCATTCCACCTGTCAAGGCACCATCCCCAATAATTGGGATAACAAATGAGTTCTCTTTTTTTAGGTCACGTGCAATGGCCATCCCCATTGCTGCAGACAAGGAAGTAGAACTATGTCCTGTTTCCCAGACATCATGCTCGCTTTCAGCCATTTTCGGAAAACCGCAAAGTCCTTTATATTGGCGCAACGTATCAAATTGACTTGCACGGCCAGTTAGAATTTTGTGTACATATGATTGGTGACCAACATCCCAAATAATTTTGTCCTTAGGACTGTCAAAGCATTTATGCAATGCAATCGTTAATTCCACAACACCTAAGTTTGGGCCTATATGGCCTCCAGTACTTGATAATCTTTCAATCAGGAATTTGCGAATGTCCTGACTTAATTCTTCTAATTCTTTATTAGAGAGCCCTTTTAAAAAAGAAGGGTCTTTAATTGTCATTAGATCCATTCAGTGGATCACTCACTTTCATTTCTTTGTCATGTATTGTCTATACGAATTCTTATGGTTTATTATAACAGTATGAAAGAAATCCTCAAGATAAAGCAATATTATCCTATCATAAAGGAATTAATGATCCCTTGTTTCAATTAAATCAGTAATTTCTTCGAGCAAGGATGTATTAAGCCCCGTTTCTTTCAATTTGCTTTTAGCTTGTTGGATATGTTGATGTAAGGATTTCTTCGCTCCCTCTAATGACAAGAGTGATGGATAAGTACTCTTGTTATTATACGTGTCACTGCCAACTGGTTTACCTATAATATCTTCTGTTCCTTCAAGATCAAGAATATCATCCCTAATTTGAAAAGCGAGTCCGAGATGGTAAGCAAATTCAGCTAAAATATTAATGGTTTCTTTTTCTGCTCCAGAAAGGATCGCCCCAGAAATGACACTGCATTCGAGCAGCTTTCCTGTTTTATGAATATGAATATACTCCAATTCATTTAAGGTTAACTCTTTCTCTTCCCCACTAATATCAGCAACCTGACCACCGACCATGCCTTCAGCACCAGCTGCCTTCGATAATTCATCTATTAGATTGAGCTTCATTTCTGCATTAGCCCATTCAGCTGGCGTTTCAGTGATGATTTGAAAGCTATACGTTAAAAGTGCATCACCTGCTAGAATAGCAAAAGCATCCCCGAAAACTTTATGATTTGTTGGCTTTCCACGACGTAAGTCATCATTATCCATACTAGGCAGATCATCATGTATAAGTGAATAAGTATGGATCATTTCAATTGCTGCTGCAGTTTGAAGTCCTTTTTTTGTATCTGCACCAAAAGCCGCTAATGTCGCAAAAAGAAGCAGCGGTCTAATTCTCTTTCCGCCAGCCTCTAATGAATAAAGCATCGATTCTTTAATTATGGAAGGGGCGTTCAGTCGACTAATACTTTCTTTAAGCTCTTTTTCTAATAATGATTTATGAGTCTTAGCAAATGATGGAAAGGTTGCTTGTTGCAAGATTACTCCTCCTCGGAAATGACGAAATTTTCTTTTCGCCCGTCTTCAGTCAATATTTGAGTTAGCTGATTTTCCACACTTTTCAGCTTTTCATGACAGAGCTTAGATAGCTCCATACCCTGCTTGTATATATTAATAGCCTCTTCTAGAGGAACATCTCCCTCTTCCAGCTTTTCAACGATTACTTCTAATTTCTCCATCGCTTCTTCAAAAGTAAGTTGCTTTTCTGAAGTCAATGTAATCACTCCTCCATATCCGTTACATAACAATGTATTGTTCCATCGGATACCTTTACTTTAATTTGATCATTCTTATTCACTTTTTTAATTGAGTTAATGAGCTTATCCTGCGCTGAATAAATTAGACTATAACCTCTATCCATGATCTTTAATGGACTTAATGCTTCCAAATTAGCAATTTTATGTGAAAAATCCTTCTCTTTTTCAGAAAAAATTTGAGTCATCGCTTTATTAAGTTGTTTATGTGCTTTTTCATGCTGCTCTTTTGATGCTCGAATTAATTCATTCATAGACTTTCTTTGCATGCGCTTATGCATATTTTCCCATTGATTAATTTTCAAATCAAAAAGCTTTTTTGATCCTTTTTCTAGCTGTTCTGAGAGACGGTCCACTTGTTCGAGCTTCTGTTCATATAATTTTTGAGGAAAGCGGAATGCATAAGATTTTTGGATTCTCGAAAGTCTTTCTTTCCTTAAAGAAATTTGTTCCTTTAGCGACCTAATTAAACGTGACTGACGTACAAGCACTTTTTCAGTAAGGTCCTCAATATGAGGAACCGCCAACTCCGCTGCTCCAGTTGGAGTAGGGGCGCGTAAATCAGCTACAAAATCAGCTATTGTAAAGTCTGTTTCATGACCAACAGCAGAAATAATTGGAATCTTTGAGTTGAATATGGCTTTAGCTACTTCCTCTTCATTAAACGCCCAGAGTTCTTCAATCGACCCTCCGCCACGTCCAATAATGAGCACATCTGTATCGTTCAATTGATTTGCTATATTTAGTGATTTCACAATAGAAGGTGCTGCATGTACGCCCTGAACAAGGGCTGGGAAAATAAGAATATTCGCAATAGGGTACCTACGTTTAATAGTTGTTAAAATATCCCTAATTGCTGCACCCGTCGGTGAAGTAATAATCCCGACAGTTTTTGGGAATTTTGGGATAGGCTTTTTATTTTGAGGAGCAAACAAACCTTCTTTTTCTAGCTTTTCTTTTAGTTGTTCATATGCTAAATATAAATCCCCAATTCCATCTGGCTGCATTTCCTTAATATAAATTTGATATTGACCAGAAGGTTCATAAACGGTAAGATCTCCGCTAATAAGCACTTTCATTCCGTTTTCAGGAGAGAATTTCATCGAACGATTATAGCTCGAAAACATAACAGCAAGAACGCGCGCCTTTTCATCCTTTAGTGTAAAATACATATGTCCGCTCGAATGTTGTTTAAAATTGGAAATTTCTCCCTTAACCATTACATCCTGTAGGTGTGGATCAGCATCAAATTTTCTTTTAATATACTTTGTTAGAGCATTCACCGTTAAATAACGCTGTTCTTTCATGTTAATCTCCTTCTAAATTATCGAAACTTCAAGTCTAATTGTGAACACTAATAATGTTTAACTTTTTTAGCTAAGCAAAACTGCCCCTTCCATTATAGATTTATAGCCTCAATCCGTCACGTAATAACGATTTAGGAAAAAAGTCTATAATCACAAATGGAAAAGGCAGAGTGATCAGAAAAGCTCAGCTTTTCAAGAAAAATATGAATGATTATACATTCTATTTATTTCGAATTGATTTAGCAGCTTTTAACGTATTAAACATAAGCATCGTAATAGTCATTGGTCCAACTCCGCCTGGGACAGGAGTGATATAGCTCGCTACTTCCTTCACATTATCAAAATCCACGTCCCCACAAAGTTTGCCTTCATTATTTCGGTTCATGCCGACATCTATTACAATAGCACCTTCTTTAACATGGTCTTTTGTAATTAAATTGACCTTTCCCACAGCTGCAACAAGGATATCTGCTTGCCTCGTATATTGCA
The DNA here is from genome assembly GCF_007995155.1 of Cytobacillus dafuensis. NCBI lineage: Bacteria > Bacillati > Bacillota > Bacilli > Caryophanales > Bacillaceae > Cytobacillus > Cytobacillus dafuensis. Next base: position 3,295,215 of record NZ_CP042593.1, read on the forward strand.
TTAAATCTGTTGATTTGGAATGACAATATGTAACTGTTGCATTTTTATTTAAAAATAATTGCCCAGCAGGCTTACCAACAATATTACTTCTTCCAACAACAACTACATGCTTACCTGAAATATCAGCATTAATAAAGTCAAGCATCTCTATTACGCCATATGGTGTACAAGGTAAGAAAGCATCTTGCCCTGTCATCATTCTTCCGATATTGACAGGATGGAAGCCGTCAACATCTTTATCTGGAGAAATGGTTTCAATGACCTTAATTTCACTAATATGTTTTGGTAATGGCATTTGAACAAGGATACCATGAATGTCCGGATCAGCATTTAATTCCATCACCTTCTCCAGCAGCACTTGCTCACTAACATCTTCATCTAGTTCTATTAATACGGAATGCATGCCAAGCTCTCGACATGTTCTTTCTTTATTTGTAACATAGGTTTTTGATGCTGGGTTATTGCCAACTAGAATAACAGCAAGTCCAGGAATAATACCCTCTTTTTTTAATTTTTCCACTTCTTCTGCAATAAAAGATCTTTTTTGTCTTGCAATTTCTTTCCCATCAATCAAATTCATTGTCATCCCAATTTCCTCCTCATGAATAGTGAAAGGAACCGATTGCTGAAAAAATGTTCATAGCTGCTGTTTAATCTTTGAAAGAACTCCATTTATGAACTTACTAGAATGGTCATCTCCATACCTTTTTGCAATTTCGATCGCTTCGTCAATCGCTACATTTGGAGGCACATCCTCTTTACAAAAAAGAAGTTCATAAACTGCGGATCTTAATAAATTTCGATCTACGGTCGCCAATCTTTCCATTGTCCAATTTTCAAGATACTTCTTAATCGTTTCATCAATAAAATCTTTGTTTTCTACTACACCATTTACAAGCTGATTTAAATAAGCGTCATTTGGTTTATCTTCTAATACATGTTCAATAGCAGAGCTTGGTTCTACTTGACTTACATCAATTTGAAATAATGCTTGCAATGCCTTTTCTCTTGCTGTTCTTCTTTTCATTCTATTTATTACTCCTTTAACAGGGAAAATTTCAGATATTTACCAATGTCCGTTTCATTTACTCTTGCATGAATATCGGTATAATCATTATCATTTATACCACTTATATGTCCAAAAATACATTTTAAATAATAACATAAGAAAATGTTGAGCGCATTGATTACATGAAAATTTCCCTTCGTAAAGACAATAACTTTAATAAATGCTGCATTTACTTATATATATTTTGAAAAAAAGCCAAAGACAAACTGATGTCTTTGGCTCACTTGAGGTTCTTTTACATTTCTTGCTCGTATTCCACTACTTGTTTTTGATTTTCAAAAACGATTCCGACTACATGAATATTCACTTCTTGTGCATCTAATGCAGTCATATTCAATAATGCCTGGCGGATATTATCTTGAATTTTTTGGGCTACACTCGGAATAGAAATGCCAAATGTCATCGAGCAATAAACATCAACTTTAATACCCTCTTCAGAAAGCTCAACTTTTACACCTTTACCATGATTTTTCTTACCAAGGCGCTCAACTACTCCTGTTGCGAAGTTTCCGCGCATGTGGGCTACCCCTTCAACTTCTGAAGCTGCAATTCCTGCAATAACTTCAATTACTTCTGGGGCAATCTCGATCTTTCCAAGCCCTACATTATCATGATTCATTTCTAAAATATTTTCGCTCATCCATTACACCTCCAATTAGTCTTCTATTTGCATCACATTATACATTTCTAAAAACTTTGTATTAAATTGGCCATCAATAAATTTTTCATGGCTTAGAAGCTTCAAATGAAACGGAATCGTTGTATGAATTCCTTCGATCACAAATTCACTTAATGCTCTCTTCATCCTTGCAATCGCTTCATCCCTTGTAGCTCCGTAGGTTATGACTTTTGCGATCATGGAATCATAATATGGTGGAATCATATAGCCCGGATATGCGGCTGAATCAACACGAACGCCTAAGCCACCAGGTGGAAGGTACATTTCAATTCTACCTGCAGATGGCATAAAGTTTTTTTCGGGATTCTCTGCATTAATCCGACATTCGATTGACCAACCGTTAAAAGTAACATCCTGTTGGCTAAAATTCAGCTTTTCTCCTGAAGCTACTTTTATTTGCTCTTTAATTAAATCTACCCCTGTTACCATTTCAGTAACTGGATGCTCCACTTGAATCCGTGTGTTCATTTCCATAAAGTAGAATTTACGTTTACGATAATCATAAATAAATTCTATTGTGCCTGCACCTGTATAATCAACTGCTTTAGCAGCTTTTACAGCAGCATTTCCCATTTCTTGACGAGTTTCGCCATCTAGAGCAGGGGAAGGGGTTTCCTCAAGCAACTTTTGCAGGCGTCGTTGGATCGAACAATCTCTTTCGCCAAGGTGAACGACATTTCCATGTGTATCTGCAAGAACCTGGATCTCAACATGACGGAAATCTTCTATATATTTTTCAATATAAACTCCTGGATTTCCAAAAGCCGTTAAAGCCTCCTGTTGAGTAATATTAATTCCCTTAACAAGCTCCTGTTCATTCTTTGCAACCCTAATCCCTTTTCCACCGCCACCGGCTGTAGCTTTAATAATAACAGGGTATTCTATTTTATTTGCAAGCTCAATTGCTTCATCAATATCCTTAATAATGCCGTTCGAGCCCGGAACAATTGGAACACCTGCTGCTTTCATCGTTTCTCTTGCTATGTCTTTTGTTCCCATTTTCGTAATTGCTTCCGGTGTGGGACCGACAAAAATAATATTACATTCACGGCAAAGCTCTGCAAAATCAGCATTCTCTGCTAAAAATCCATATCCTGGATGGATAGCGTCACAATCTGTAAGCTTAGCAACGCTAATAATATTTGTAAAATTCAAGTAGCTATCTTTTGATGCTTTCGGTCCAATACAATATGCTTCATCCGCAAGCTGTACATGAAGAGCTTCTCGATCAGCCTCAGAATAGACGGCGACAGATTCAATCCCCATTTCGCGGCAAGCACGTATAATCCGAACAGCGATTTCTCCTCTGTTTGCAATTAACAGTTTTTTTATCATCCTGTTACCGCTCCTTATTCAGCTTTTACTAAAAATAGTGGCTGTCCGTATTCGACTAATTGTCCATCCTTTACAAGTACTTCAACAATTTCCCCGTTTACTTCAGCTTCAATTTCGTTAAATAGTTTCATTGCTTCAACAATACATACGATGGAATCTTTTGAAACTTTGGAACCAGCTTTTACATATGCTTCCGCATCTGGAGATGATGATTGATAAAAAGTTCCTACCATCGGTGAAACAATCTTATGTAAATCTTTTGTATCTGCTTCAATTTCCTTAATAGGAGCTTGAACAGTCGGCTCAGTGACTACCTCCTGCTTAACCATTGCAGGTTGAACAGCTTTAGGTGCTGGAATCTCTTCCATTACAGGCATCACAGGTCTTGCAACGACTTCTTCTGCTGTTTTCTTTTTCATTTTAATTTTAGAGCCATCATGCTCATATACAAACTCATCAATATTTGATTGATCAACAAGCTTAATCAGCTCACGAATTTCTTGGACTTTTAACATTTCGGCACCCCTTGTTTTCAATGAATTAATTTTTTCATCTTATATTTTAAAACTAAAGATAAAAAATAACACATCAAATAATTTATGACTAGATACTAATATCATACGATAATATCTTATTGAAATTCAATATTGGATTATGACAATGAATAATATTTCTGTATTGCTAGCCTTTCGAGTTCAGAAAAAAATGGAATACTTTCGAATAATTATTAAATGTTAATAATTTTTCACAAGGGAATATTTGATCTAAAAAACTAAAATGGACTAAAGGTTGGGGAGAAAATAGGATATGGGTTCGATTGATGAATTAATAGTATTACAGCAAAAATAGCGGGAGAGCTCCCGCTATTTTCAGATTTGACATGGCGAACGCCAAGTTTTTCTATTTATTTTGGTGCTTTAAATTCTACTGTTACTGCATTCAAACCGCTAATTTCATTGTTTACTTCTCGAATAATTTCATTTGCAGCTGATTTGGAAAGTTTTTCTGCTTTCACAGTTACTTTGACATTTTTCCCTTCAGCACGGACAAGGACATCCTCGTAGTTCATAGCTCTAATCAGCGTTTCTAGCATATATTCTTTTTGCGCAAGTGTTTCTAGCTCATCAATCTCATCCTTAGCGGCACTGATTTCTTCAGCAGGAAGTTCTGTTGATGCCAGTTTTGTTTGCAATTCTTCTATCTTCCTGCTGCGCTCATCATTTAGCTCCATACGTAATGTTTCAAACATTTCATCGCCTGCTGCATTAGTAATGATGGCACTATCATCTAAATTCTCTGTTGCAGCCTCATCCTTTAGTTGGTCTGTTTTTTCCTCTACATCTGCTAAGTTCTGACCTTTTTGATCTGGTGAGGTAATGTAATAAACTGATAATACTACAACTAAGCTAAGCATTGTTAATAACCAGACAGTTTGTTTTTTTAATAACATCTATGATTCCCCCTTAGTTTTTTTAGGCATAACAGCCACTCTATGACTTGGAACATCAAGTACTCTTGATACCGCTTCTATTATCCATTTCTTTACTTGTATATTATCAGCCCCTTTTGCAACGACGAGAACACCACTAATTTTTGGTTTCTTCGTTTCTATTTCAATAGGAACCTCTTTTTCTCCATTTCTCGTTATAACGAGCTGTTCTTCTATTGACTGATCTTCAACTTTTCTCTTTCCGCCTTCTCGATCGGTCTCATCGGTAATTTGTATTTTATTGGTTCTGTTTTTCTCGAGTACCTTTTTCTCTGTTCCTTCAACATTAACGACGACCGTCACATCGTCAACACCGATAATGACATCGAGTGCATCTTTGAGCTTAGCTTCATATGCCCTTTCATAAGAAGCTATCAAGTCATTGCCTTCCTTTTGCTTATGTTTAAAAGCTTCTATATCTTCCTCATCATTTGCCTCTTCTTGATTTTTTAACACTTCTAAGCTAGCATTGGATGGCTCATCCTTAAAAAAGATATTACTAATTAGCATAATAGCAGCGCCAAAAAGGAGGACGAGAAGCAAATATTGATATTTCCCTGGCTTTTTGTCAGTGTGATCATCTTTGGAAAGCCATTTTTTCAATAAAGTGAAAGGCCCTTTTTCTTTATCCATTGTTATTTATCTTCCCTCCTTCAACAAGAACTTCGATTTTTTCTTCATTTACATTCCATTTTTGGGCAAGTAGAGAAGCAACTTTTTCTGTATCTTTGTTTGGCTTTTTCGAAGGAAGAGTTTCTTGGGTATTAATTGCTACTTTTTTGACCACCTCAACAGCCTCTGCTTCTTCATCTTTCATTTTTAATTGAACGATTACCTTCTGTAGATTTTCCGGGAAGTCACGTGTGTCATTTACATTTACATCAAGATGAATGTTTACTATTTCTAATCCGTACTGTTCCATCAGCTCCTCTTCTGCTAGCTTATTTAAGTGGACAGCCATTTCTTCTAAAATATATGCATCTTGCCAGGCTTGTATTTCTTTTTTCTGCATTTCAATTGAATTTTCCATATTTTTTTCCCCATAGGGTTCAATTGAAGGAATAGATGCTAATGCTTCTTCAAAATCATTTGAAACAAGTTTTAAAATTGGGGTTAATATAACCGCGATTAGCAAAAGACCCGTCACCATTTTTGTGTATTTTTGTAAATTCGAATTGGGGAGGAGCATATCAATGACCGTCGCTAAAAGAATGAATAAAATAATATTGGTAATCCATTCCTTAATAAATTCCATTTAGCTCCCCCTCCTACCTGACCATCATCGTCAAATTTCCGGCTGCGATTATAACAGTGATACTAAGGAAAAACATGAGAGAAACAACGGCTAGTGCAGCAAACACATAAATAACACTCTTACTAATAATGTCCAGACAGGAAATAATAGGTCCTCCACCTAATGGCTGAAGAATAGCTGCTGCAAATTTATATATAAATGCAATCATTAAAATTTTGATTGCAGGAAATGCGGCGATAATTATGAGGAGTACCAGGCCAGCAATACCGACAGTATTTTTTAATAAAACAGATGCACTGATCACGGTATCTGTTGCATCTGTGAACATCCTTCCGATTATCGGGATAAAATTACCTGTTATGAACTTCGCTGTTCGTATCGCTACACCGTCTGTCACTGCTGTTGATGCACCTTGAACAGAAATGACCCCTAGAAAAACCGTTAAGAACATACTTAGAAGTGCTATGCTCCAATTTCTTATTAAATTGGCAAGCTGGGTCACTTTGTAATTTTCAGATAAGGTACTGACAATTGCTAATAGAGCCGATAGAAATAGTAAGGGTAAAACGATATATTGAATTAATAAACCACTAATATTCATTAAAAAGAGAATCACTGGATGAAAAAATGCTGCTGATACGAGCCCTCCTGAGGATGCAATAAGTGCAAGCAAAAGCGGTATTAGAGCTAAAATAAATGAAATCATCGTATCGATTGCATCTTGTGCATAACTAATTGCGATATGGAAGCTGTTAAGGGCAATAATAATTAGTACCATGAACACTATTGCATAGGCAACTTTGCTTACTGTGCTTTTCTCAAAGGAATTTTGCAAGGATTGGAGAAACATGCTAAAGATCGTAAGCAGGATTAAAGTGCCTAATAATTTTCCATTTACAATAAATTCATGAAATATAAACTTCATAAAGCCAGAGGCCCATTCTTGAAAAGAAAATTTCTTTTCTCCTTTAATAAAATCGTAAAGACTTCCTTTTTGGCTTTCAGGCAAAAATCCTCCATATTCACTGCTGATTTTTTCCCAGAATTGCTTTAATTCATCTATATTGAGCGAGTCAAGCTGTGAGTCAACGATCGCCTGAGGATTGATTGCTTGATTTACATCTTCTGTTTGTGGTGAGGCTTGTACACTTGGAATTAGTAATAAGAAGATTAGTAGATTCAGAAAAAATATTTTCTTCAGCCGCTGCTTCATCATTTACACCCCGTTTTCATTAACCAGGTATCATTTGAATAATGGTTTCGATCATTACGGTAAGAATTGGAATTGCCATAGCCAGAATTAATATTTTTCCTCCTAATTCTATTTTGGAGGCAATTGCTCCTTGGCCAGCATCCTTTGTAATTTGAGCAGCAAATTCAGCAATATAGGCAATTCCTATAATTTTTAAAATGGTTTCAATGTAAATCATATTTACCTTGGCATTCACAGCAATTCTTTCGATCATATGGATAATGGCATAAATTTGATCGACTAGAAAAAGGAAAATAGTGCAGCCAACGAAAACGATGAGAAGGAAGGCAAAGTTCGGCTTTTGTTCCTTCACGATTAAAGCTAGAAATGTAGCTACAAGTGCAACGCCGACTATTTGAATAATTTCAATGGCAAAGACCTCCTTTAGCCTTGAAATAGAAACACAGATTTAATTTTTTGAAATAGGTCATCTACTACGGATGCAACCATAAATAAAATATAAATAAAGCCAAAAAGCGTTACCCATTGGGCGTATTCCTTTTTTCCAACCTGATCGAGAATTGTATGTAAAAACGCAACAACAATTCCGACACCGGCAATTTTAAAAATAATATCCACCTCTAGGCCCATGTATTCTCCTCCTAAATAGAAATGCGCAGGGCGCTGTCTACATCAATAAAATGATTAATAACAGCCCTGATAAAAAGCCAAGGCTTTTAAACATCTTTTCGTATTTAGCTTGCCTTTCATAAGCATCGGCCTCCTCACGCTCTAAATGTGAGAGAGCCAGCATGATTTGCTTTTGCTGAGAATGACGGTCATGTCTGCCCAATGTTTCACCGAATTGCTTCATAATTTCAAATTCACCTTGTTTGAAAGCAGTCATTTTCCAAATGTCCTTTAGGCTTTGTACCCATGCCTCTTTTACTGTCGTTTCCGAACCCATGAGTTTTTCCGCAAAAATATCGAAAAATCTTGATAACGGCATTGGCACTTGAACCGAAAGCCTTCTTGCTGCTTCATGAAGTGGCGTATGTCCATACATGATTTCAGCTTCTAATGATTGTAAGGCCGATTTTAGCTGACGCAGCTGCCGGGGTCTTTCATGTAAATGTCTAGAAGCTTCAAAGCCCGCCCAAGTGGTGGCAACAATAATGAATACGGCTCCCATTATTTTTATCATTCATGTCACCCGCACTTCGTATTTGATCTCATTTCCATAACTATCCTTTATACTCGCTACACTACCTGGGCCATTTTTTCTATCTAATTCTATAAAACGCTGGAAGATTCCCATTTCAATGATTGGCTTGATTGTAGGGCGTCTTCTTATCTCCTCGAAAGTGGTTCCATGCGTTGTCATCATTAATTTAATCCCTGCATTAACAGCCTCCAAAATTGCATCTGCATCCTCTTTTCTCCCAATTTCATCTACAATTAGCACATCTGGGCTCATTGAGCGAATCATCATCATCATGCCCTCAACTTTAGGACAGGCATCAAGAACATCAAGACGAGGCCCGAAAGTCATTTGCGGAATTCCTTGCACACTACCTGCAATTTCAGAGCGTTCATCAACGATTCCAACCTTTTGAGCAGGAAAACGGCCATTTTTATCTCCGGTTGAAATAATTCTTGCCATATCACGAAGAAGAGTCGTTTTCCCTGTTTGGGGTGAGCCGATGATCATCGTATGAAGCCAAGATCTACCATTAAATAGACTAGGAACGAGCTTTTCGCCTATTCCAATTTGTTCTCTAGCAATCCGAATATTAAAAGAAGAAATATCTCTAATCGCCTTCACATTTCCAGCTTCAAGAATAACTTTTCCGGCTAAACCAACACGATGTCCACCCTCAATCGTGATATAGCCTCGACGCAACTCTTCCTCTAAGGTATAAATGGAGAAATGACTTATTTTGTTTAATAAATGCAACGCATCCTCTTGTTTCACGATATATGGTAAAAAACGCGGACTTCCCTTCATTGTTAATTCAAGTGGTCTATTGATCCGTACGCGAATCTCTTCTACTTCAACCAATTGAGGAGGTGGAATTTGCTGCATGTATTCTGAAATCTTTTTTGGCAAAAAGGCTAGAATGGTTTCCAATACATTTTTCCTCCTAATTCTTTACTTTTATAGCTCTAGTTACTTCACAATTTCCTTTGTCCATCTCCAGATGCTCTACGCTTTTCTTTGTCTAGCTCCGAGCACCATCGGCTCGAGGTCATAAGCCAATCCGTCAAGAAGGTTAAAGGACAACCTTCTCGCCGGCTCGTCTTATGCTTGTCGCCGATAAGCGGGTGCTCTACGCTTTTCTAGTTGGACTAGCATCTTTCTACTTAAAATGTATGCCTGCTTTGAAACAATATGACTTTGTTTTATTTTCATTGTTCTTTCATCAACCTATTTATAAAATATTTGAATGTTATTTTTCTTACAGCCGTACATTTAATTGAGACCATGTTCATTGAAAGTGAGGAGAGTGTATGTATTATCAGCAGCCATCTTATCGGAATACTCAAACTAGCGGCAGTAAGCGGAATATGATAAGGGTAACTGGAGAAGGAATCGTTTCTGTGAAGCCCGATAAAGCAGAAATCACATTGGGTGCTTCAACAGAGGATAAGCAATTAGAGGTTGCGCAAAAAAATAATGCAATGATTATCTCTAATATTAAAAAAGGACTTAATCAATTGGATATTCAAGATGAGCAAATCAAAACCGTTAATTATTCAATTTTTCCACAATATGATTATGTTGAAGGTAAGCAGATATTCAGGGGATATAAAGTAGAGCACTTGCTTCAAATATCTATTAATGATATTGAAAATGCAGGTTTAGTAGTTGATACGGCCGTAAAAAATGGAGCTAATGTCGTTTCAAGAATTAGATTTTCTGTTGGAGACTCTATTCAATATGAACAGCAGGCATTATCAATAGCTGTTATCAATGCGTATCAAAAGGCCGATACAATCGCCCGAACTTTAGGAGTTCAATTAAATAAAGTACCAATATTAGTTGCTGAAATTGGTCGGCAACGCGGAGAACCAATCCCGTTTCAGATGACTGCACTCGTTAAAAGCGAAGCAGCTACTCCTATACAACCAGGTACATTAGAAATGAGAAGCCAAGTTTCAGCAGAGTTTGAATTTCATTCTTAAAAAGTAGGTTATGTTAAACTTCCCTGTTGATTTCCGCTGCAGGCACTTAGCGATTTCCGTCGGTCCGGAAGGCTCCTCGTCGAAGAGCGCTCCTGAGGGGTCTCCCTTTTATTCGCTTCTCCCGCAGGACATCGAATAAGCTTTCTTGAATAATCACCGCACGAAGGAAATGGGTTAGCATTTTCGAGGAGTCTCGTGCCTGCAGCGAGGATCAACAACAAAATAGCATGATCAACACTTAGCTTTAACACAGCGAAAAAATAAAAAAGCAACAACATAAAATATCCCAGTCTTTGCACACATTTCAAGTACACAAAAACTCCCAAAAGTAAATACTTTCGGGAGTTTTTTTAATTTTTATGGGGTAGCGTCACATCGCCATCAACCTTAGGGCGATAAGAGGTTATATGTGAGGATTATTCCTTTAAATTTCTACGACTGTATTAAAGATAGGCATAACAAATAAACCTATTAACTAGGCTTTTTAAAACATATTATGCAGCCTTGAAACTTTTTGACAACATATAATCATACACAACACCTAAGATATCAAAGACGGTTTTCTTTTCGTACCGGTGAGATTTTCTTCCGTTTTTCTCTAAAAGGTAAAACAAACGCAGTAAAACTTTTAATAATTCATGGCTGCCCTTCTGTAGTCCCTCATAAAACAATAGATAATAATTCTTTATCATATAGATGGATTTGTATTCACTTAACTCTTTCTTTTTCTTATCCAAGAGTAACTGACGCATTTTGAACATCGTCGATGAACAGAGTAAAATACTAATGAGTTGCCCATATAAATGGCATTCTAAGCGTTCTTTCTTGATTTCTTTGCACTTGTCAATTTGAAAGAAAGATTTCCATGTTTTGAACAAAATTTCAATTTGCCAGCGTAATGAATACAAGTCATGGATATGTTCCGTTGGAACATTTTCTGCAGGAAGATTCGTAATATACACATTGATCCCACTCAACCGTTTACTTCGTTCTTTATAGGTAATACCCTTCTTCTTTTCTTTTTTGGCTTGTTCCTTCAACCTTTTCTCTGTTTGTTCCTTTGTTAATCGATGAATAATAACACGAGCTGGTAATTTTTGATACTGTCCAATGTATGCCTCTGAAATCTCCATGGTTTGACCAGGGTACAATTGATACATGAGTTCTTCCATATCTAACTGAATATAGAGTGTTCCTTTCTTCACGGTCCCATTTCGAAAATACTCTGGTTCATCATTCTTAAGGTAGATTCGAGAATTTAATATCAAACGTGAGACATAATAAGCTTCTTTATCATGGATTTTCTGTAAGTCATGTAAGTCGAAATAGCCTAAATCTCTTATGTACAAATCTTTTGGTTGAATGGTTTGTAGGCTTGATGAACCAAAGATTTTATCATTTTCTCTTCCTTCTCCTACATAAACGTGTAGGAACTTTCCACTCAATAGATCATATTCCAATTGAATTTTAACTCCTGCCGTATGGCTACTTCCACCTGAACCTTGATAATGTGAAGAAAACCTATCTGGAAGCTGAAATGTTGTAGAATCTAGAATCCGAATGCTCTTAAAGATTGTGGTATATTGGTGAACTATTTCTTTTGTTAAATGAATTCTTTGAGCTAGAAGGTTAGCTAAAACTTGTTCAAGAAATTGTACTGCGGAAGCATTAAATCGTTGGTTAAGTCCTTCAGGACTAATAAGAACACCTGTAGATACTTCAAGACAGCTACATAATTGTGTGAGTGATGTACTTGCGACCTGTTGACTAAGCCATACACATAAAGCAACTAACTCCTTTGCTTGATATTTACTCTTTCGCTGAACGAATCCTTTTTCTTTAGCTAGGTGTTCTAGAACATGAGGAGACATATGTCGTTGTAATTCTTCAGCAATCGGTTGAAGTTCGTCAGAATCGAAAAATCCATAAAAAAACGCCATCCTTTCCTATAATTCTACAGAAAGGATAACGTCTTTTTTGCTTTATGGATAGTGTAAAACCTTAGCTTGATAGCGATGTGGTGCTACCCCTAATAGGAAAAACGAAAAAACTTTTTTAGGGAAAAAATCAAGATTACAACCAAATTTTTGCTAGTTGAGATACTCCTTTTATTATCTGTTCTTCACATAAATTACCCAATCCAAGTTGAATATGCGGATATTGTGGTATATATTTCGAGAAATATTTTGAGCAAGGATAAACTGCAATTCCGTGTTCATATGCCTTTTCAATCAGCATTTTTTCACTCATTTTTGTTTTAACTTCAATAATAACGAAAATTCCGGAGCTACCACCTTTTATTTCAACATAATTCTTAAAGTGTTTTAGTAATTCCCTATTCAATAGATTCATTTTACGTTTATACAAAGCTTTCATCTTCCTTAAGTGTGAGTACCAATATCCTTCATTCATAAAGGTCGCCAGTGTTCTCTGATGAATAGATGAGGATGTTTGCTCAAGCAAAGGGAGTATCTTTTTATATTCACTTACTAGCCTCCTAGGCAAAACCATATAACTGACACGGATAGAAGGTAGCAGTGCTTTTGAAAAAGTTCCTAAATAAACCACCCTATCATTAGAATCTAAACTTTGAAGAGACGGTATAGGTTGATGGATGTATCGGAATTCACTATCGTAATCATCCTCAATAATATATCCTTCCACCCTTTTTGCCCATTGAATTAACTTTAATCTTTCATTGACGGGGATAGTTACTCCATATGGAAAGTGGTGAGTAGGAGTGACATATAAAAGTCTAGAAGGCGACTTTAAAAGGCGATCGACTTGGATGCCTTGTTCTTTTACCGGGATCGGATCAATGATAAATGACTGAAGAGCAAATAGTTCCCTTGCCACATTATATCCAGGGTCTTCTACTGCCAAATAATGATAGTCTTGCTTTAGCAACAGCGACAAAAGTAATAACAAGTGTTGTGTGCTACTGCCAATAATAATCTGGTCAGCAGAAGTATTAACCCCTCTTGATTGAAACAAGTAATCTGCTAGTACCTTTCTTAATTTAATATCGCCTTGTTTTTCTCCGTATGAAAACATGCTAGAGTCTTTAACGATTTTGTTTGTAAGCATTCTCCATTTTTTCAAAGGGAAGTTCTCTTGATCTACTGTCCCAATCTTAAAGTCAATAGTTTTTATGTCAGTTTGATTTTTTTCATGATGCTGTTCTCTAATGGGTTCATAATTAAGTGTCTCATCCGATATAGTTGCCTCTACAAAAAATCCCTTTTTGTTCTCACTTCGAATATATCCTTCCGATTGCAATTGTTCATAGGCTACCTGAGTTGTGTTTCTGCTGACCTCTAATTGGAGAGCAAGTTGTCTTATCGATGGTAACTTTGTATTCCTTTCTAATTTACCAGATAAAATCTGAGTACGTATGTATTGATAAACTTGTTGGTACATAGGAGTGTTACTCTCTCGATTGATATTAAATATTAGTTCATTCATCATTGAAACACCTCATCTGTCATTTGTTTTTATTGTAAACTGCACCTTTTGTAAATGACAAAGAAATTTAATATTAAGTATGAGTACGCAAATAAAATAGCATTAAAACAACGCAGGCATGGGTTTTAATGTTTGTCTGGTGAGAAAGACAAAAACGTAGGAATTTAATATTATATGGGAGGTGGAAATATTGGATAAACCCCGATTATGGACAAGGGATTTTATCAGTATTGCCATTACTAATTTTCTCGTGTTTACAACATTTTTTTATTTATTGGTTACACTGCCGATATATGCTTTACAAGAATTGCATGGTGCCGAATCTGAAGCAGGACTTATTACTACAGTTTTTTTGGTTGCATCCATCCTAACACGCCCATTTGCAGGTAAATGGATCGAAAAGGCAGGAAAGTATATCGTTTTTATAAGTTCCCTCATTGTTCTTTTCGCAGCTTCAATTTTGTATTTTATTCCACAATCTCTGATTGGCTTACTAATTCTTCGCTTTTTTCATGGAATTGGCTTTGGAATGGCCACAACGGCCACTGGAGCAATTGTGGCAGATCTCATCCCGGAATCCCGCAAAGGAGAAGGAATGGGGTACTATGGACTAACGCTAAATCTTGCTATGGCTATTGGTCCCTTTTTGGGTTTGACTGTTATGCAACAAACAGGGACAAATGTAATATTTATCATAAATGCATTATGTGCTCTCTTTGCACTCGTTGCAGGATTATTTGTTAGATTACCTAAGAAAGCTTTTATGCCAGAACGGGTAATTGAACGAAAAACAAGTATGAAAATTGGGAATTATTTGGAAACTTCTGCTATTCCTGTATCGTTGGTTTCAGCTTTCTTAGGATTGATTTATTCGGGAATTATTTCCTTTGTATCCATATATGCTAAAGAACAAAAATTAGTGGAAGCTGCTGGTTATTTCTTTGTTGTGTACGCAGTGGTCCTTTTAATTTCCCGACCTTTTACTGGAAAATGGTTTGATTTATTTGGGGCAAATATTATAATTTATCCCGCTATTTTATGCTTTGCAGTCGGTACATTCTTATTGAGTGTATCGAATACGTCATTGTTATTTCTTGCATCAGCAGCCCTTATTGGCGTGGGATGGGGAACCGTGTTTCCCAGTTTTCAAACCATTGCCATTCAAGTAGCACCTCCTAAAAAGAGGGCATTGGCTACGGCTACATTCCTTTCTATATATGATTTTGGGTTCGGCATTGGATCATTTATCTTTGGTATTGCCGCAACTAAAATTGATTATGGATCATTATATTTTTATTGTTCATTCCTTATAATAATCGGAAGTGGTGTTTATTATTTACTACATGGCAGAATATCTTCACGTTCTATTGTGAAAAAGGTAAAGAGAGAGATTTCTTAGGGCGCAATGATTCGTGAATATGTTGCGTTTGTTGTTATGCAGAAGAAACAGCAAAAAGAATATGAGCGTTTTCACGATATTGCCGTGTATAGTTTACTAGCTTCAGACTGGAAGGAGATTCGATGAATAATACTATTTTTATTACACCATATGAAAGTAAGTATCAATCGGAAGTGGTGGATTTAATTGTTCATATTCAGCAAAAGGAATATAATTTGCCAATTACAAAGGAAGAGCAGCCAGATTTACTAGAGATTGAGGGAATAAAAAGAACTTCTTACATTATTGCTGGGGATTTAGTTGATAGTTATTACATGTCTAAGATTTTGAAATGTACCTAAAGTAAAAAAACGCTATTCTTTCTGTAGAATCATAGGAAAGGATGGCGTTTTTAATATGAACTTATCGATTTCTGATGAACTAGAATTGTTTTCTAAAGAGTTACAACGATATATGTCACAGGATGCTTTAGAACAATTAGCTAAAAATGTAGGATTTGTTAAACGAAAAAGTAAATACCGCGCACAAGATTTAGTGGCCCTATGTACGGGCATGGGGCTGCACCCCACATCCATCAACTTAAGAAATTGATTGTTCCCCAAAACGAAAAAAATGATCTGAATTCTCATAAATAACTGTAAAAGGTAAAAATTTCGTTATGGGGGTGTCACAAAATCTTAGCTTGATGGGCATGGGGTAGCGTCAGGAAAATTACGATTTCTTGAGGCAACCCATAAAAGGTTTATTGATCGGTTATATCGACAACGCCATATTTGTTTTTCAGCTCTACAATCCCTTCCTTACAAACCCCATATGAGAGCCATGAGCAGCCTTTACATAAATAATCTAAATCCTCCATTACTACCTTTTGGGCTGTTAAGGACACTAAAAAAGATTTCTGATAACTTTTATTTTTTTCAAGTCCGAGATGACGGATGGTTTTTTCGTCCATTGATAAGACATGCTCATTAGAGCCTTCATTTGCTTCACATTCCGTCTTTCCTTGATGTGGGCATGTAAAGCAAGCATCGTCAAAAGTAGCAACTACTTTAATTGAAAAATCCTTCTGTCCATCTCGAACATCATTTACGATCTCATACATTTTCTCAACAAATTTTGTACTGTAGCCCATTCCTCGAAATCCATGGATGCAAAGAAGGTGATGACCACGTAATACTTTATCCATTTAATCACTTCCTAAAAAGATTATATATCAAACTTCGTGAACATTCGAAAAAAATCTTTTAGGAAATTAGTTTAATGAATCAACGAACTCTCTTTTATTTTTAATTTGAATTTTTCAGTTAAGCGGTTAGCTGGCTTCTTCAAAAATAGTCCAAGCAAAATCGTTAGTATACCGAATAGACTGAGGATAATAGCATCCCTAATAACGATATCCCAGATGATTCCACCTACCGCCTCCCTCATCATACTGATAGCATATGTAAAGGGAAGAAACGGATTAATTACTTGAAAAAACTTTGGGACAACTTGAATCGGAAAGGTTCCTCCCGATCCAGAGATTTGCAATACTAATAAAACAATCCCTAACGCTTTTCCTACATTCCCTAATAAAAAAACAAGAGTGAACACCATTAGCATAAAAATCCCACCCATAAATAAAGCAAACAGCACAAACCAGAGCTTATCAACAACAAATGTCTTTAATAAAAAAATATCCCCCAGTGTAACAATTAACGCTTGAAGAAGAGCAATTGTCAAAAAGATTAAAAACTTTCCAAAATAGAAGTGTATAATGCTGCCGTTTGTCGTCGTATCGATTGATAAAAGGGACACTAATAACATTGCTCCTACCCATAGCGAAAGAGTGGTGAAAAAAGGCGACATTGCTGATCCATAATTAGGAATCGGAAATAACTTATGCTCTTTCAGCAGGACTGGCTCAGCAAAGAAATCACTTTCCTTTTTTATATCATTTCTTAATAAATCAATAATTTCCTTTATATTTGCATTTGCTTCAAAGGCTCTAATTCTCTGAGTAATTTCTTTTAGTTTCCGCTCTATTTCTGGTAAATCCTCTTTAAATTTTTGAAGCTCTTTCGTTCCGATTATTATTCCTTTTTGTGCTTCTCCTAATATACTTTCTACATCTGGTAAGCTCTGTTTTGCTCCTTTTAAAGCTGCCGTTGTATTTTCGATTAAACTCTTTGTTTTCTGAAGTTGATTATCGATATTCGGAACTGTTTGATTATCAAAATTATCTAGTACTTTTTTTAGTAGCTCAGAAGTGCTTTCGGAAAATTGATTGATTTGATTTGTTATTTTGCTCGTAAGCGGCTCCCCATTTTCAATTAAGTTAATTGTATTTTTTAAAAGTACTTGCGCCGACGTAAAATTTTTCTTTACCTCTTGCAGCCTATTTAGCTCTAAATCAAATGAGGAACTAGAGGATAATTTAGTTAAATGTTCAAAAAAACTTATCATATCATCAATGACTTCTACACTCTTTTCAAGCCTTATACTATGTCGTTGTAAGAAATTAATTTTTTCCTCAGTAGGTATTTGATTGTCCAATAAGAAGTCGGTAAGCTGATTTGTTGAATCTGCTGTTTGCTTTAAAATGACGAGATTTTCTTTTATAAATGGTGCTGAGTTATTTATTAGTAAGGTAGCTTTATTTAAATAGCCAGTGAAATTCTCCGCAAGCTGTACCCCTTCATCGGAAAGCACTGCAATGCGCTTTACTTCTTCTTGTGCGGTACTAATAACTTGCTTCGCCTTCTCTACATCATCTAGCACTTTATTGGTTGTATCCCGAATAGTGGGAAGTTGTTTCTCCAATTCAAAAATCAAATGCTTTACTCTTTCAATCGTTGGTAAATCTCTTTCAAGTTCAATCCCAATCTCATTAAAAACTTTAAAGATAGCACCATTTGCCGTTTTAACAAAGTTTTTACTAATTTGCTCAACCAAACCCGTAGCACCTTTTGAGGTAATTTTAGGAGCAACAGCATTTATTTTTTCATTTACATAATAAGAAAGCGTAGGTTTTTCTGGATCATCCGTCAATACTGTCGTAATTTTTTCAGAGAAATTCTCTGGAACCGTTATACTTGCGTAATATTTACCTCGTTCAACACCCTTAATGGCTTCCTTTTCATCAACAAACACCCAATTGAAGTTTTCATCTGTTTTCAAGGAGGAAACCAATTCGTCCCCTACATTAATTTTACTTCCTCTTATGTTTGCCCCTTTATCCTTATTTGAAACAGCAATCGAGATGTCACTTGTATGACCATATGGATCCCAAGAAGCTTCAATATTAAACCAAGCATATAAAGAAGGTAGGAGTGTTAATCCTGCAATTAAAATAAAAACAGCCCAATTTTGATAAATATTTTTCAAATCTGTTCTATAAATCCCGAAAATGGTTTTCATCATTTCGTCCCCAATTTTTTAAAGTTGTCATTAGTATTATTTAAAAACTTGGGTTCATACATCATCTTGAGTTTTTAACGGGCATTTTCAGAGGAAGCGAAACACCAATCTTTGTACAAATCGTGAAATAATGTAGAAACGTTAAATTTTCAAAATGAAACAGGTAAAAATAATGATAAAACCTTTGGTACAGATTGTTTGGATACCTTACGTCCGGAGATTTATGAATTCGAGTTTTAGGATACTTTTCATTTCGGAATGGGACAGTACAAAAGCAATCTTTATATTTTACTTAACCTTGGGACGTACTAAAAAACATTGATATACAAGACTTCTTATCCTTAACGTTGTAAAATCACAAAATCCTGACACTACCCTATACAAAAGCCAAGTTTCAGCAGAGTTTGAATTTCATTCTTAAAATAAAAACTCCCGAAAGTATGTACTTTCGGGAGTTTTTGTAATCCTTATGCACGAGATACGTATGTACCTTCATCCGTATTAATGATAAGCTTATCACCTTGGTTAATGAAAAATGGTACCTGAACGGTAAGGCCAGTTTCAAGCTTAGCAGGTTTTGAACCACCTGAAGCTGTATCCCCTTTAATCCCTGGTTCAGTTTCAATAACTTCCAATTCTACAGATTTAGGAAGCTCAACTCCAAGTGTTTCAGTATTATACATCATGATTTGGACTTCCATGTTTTCTTTTAAAAACTTCAGCTCATATTCAATAGTTGCTGTTGGTAATTCAATCTGTTCATAAGATTCATTATCCATGAAAACATGCTGATCGCCATTTGCATATAGATATTGCATTTTTCTATTATCAATTTGCGCTTTTGCAACTTTCTCACCAGCACGGAAAGTTTTTTCTTGTACCGCACCGTTACGAAGATTACGCAGTTTTGAACGTACGAAAGCAGCTCCCTTTCCTGGTTTAACATGTTGGAAATCCATTACACGCCAAATGCCATTATCTACTTCAATTGTTAATCCGGTACGAAAATCATTAACTGAAATCATTTTAAATCCTCCTAAATATTGTCTAGCCCATGTTTTCTTTGTCTAGCTCCAGCGCCTAGGCCCGACGTTCAGGACGTACTAGTATCGACAATGCAACAGGACAAGGAAAGCTCCTTTGAATAATTATCGCAGGAGCAATCTGAACTTTGATTGTTCCGAAGGCGCTTCCGCTTTTCTTAATTAAAGAATAATCAGTTCCTTCGTTGAATGTGTTAGCGCTTCATTATGATCCTTTGTTATGACAGTATCGTCTTCAATCCGAACCCCGCCGAGTCCAGGTATGTAAATGCCTGGCTCACACGTTACAACCATTCCTGGTTCAAGAATGGTATCAGATTTAAAAGAAAGGGATGGTCCTTCATGAACTTCTAAACCAATACCATGACCAGTTGAATGTCCAAAATATTCACCATATCCCTTTTCCGCGATATAATCACGTGTTAGAGCATCAGCTTCTACTCCGCTTATACCTGGCTTGATGCCTTCCATTCCACGCAATTGTGCTTGAAGAACGATATGATATATTTCTTTCAGCTTGCAATCAGGTTCGCCAACAGCAATGGTTCTAGTAATATCGGAAACATAACCTTGATAATAAGCTCCGAAATCAAGAGTAATGAAATCACCTTTTTCAATTACTTTGTCACTCGCAACACCATGTGGAAGTGCACCACGATAACCAGATGCAACGATAATGTCAAAAGATGATGAAGTTGCGCCTGCTTTTCTCATAAAGAACTCTAATTCATTGGAAACATCTAGCTCTGTTAAGCCTG
Source organism: Cytobacillus dafuensis (assembly GCF_007995155.1). NCBI lineage: Bacteria > Bacillati > Bacillota > Bacilli > Caryophanales > Bacillaceae > Cytobacillus > Cytobacillus dafuensis. The sequence goes on from NZ_CP042593.1 coordinate 3,315,484, forward strand.
GGCGAATGAAATCTAGAATATGCATAAATGCAGCATCTGCAATGTTCGCTGCATCCTTTAATATCTTAATCTCTGCTTCAGTCTTTATCAAGCGTAACTTTTCAAGTTCACCAGAAACAGGTACTAATTCTGCTTCCAGCGCCTTCTCATATGCTTTATACGAAGAAAAAGTTAAATGATCCTGTTCAAATCCAAGCTTTTTTATGCCTAATTTTTTTGCCTGGTCAGCCACTTCATCTGGAATTGAGCCTGTATGCTTCACAATTTCATATCCAACACATTGTTTTGTCGCTTGTTCAATATAACGGAAATCTGTAATAAATTGTGCTTTTTCCCCACTTATTAGTACGACACCTGAAGAACCAGTAAAATTTGCCATATATCGGCGGTTATACGCACTTGAAATAAGCATTCCATCAATTCCTAGTTTTTCAAAACTAGAGCGAAGTTTCTGTAATTTTTCCATCCTCTCTCTCCCCTTTACGATACTTTATATTAGGCTGTCTTTAGTATTACTTACCAGTGACATCCTTTTATTGAATAACAAGAATATTTTATCATAGTTGAAATTAATTTAACTACCACGAACAATTGTGCTTGCATATTACATCTTTAAAGTTTTATATCGCTGAATATAAAGAATTAGACTTTAGCTTCCTTCTTTTTTTTATAGTTCATTTCACGTTCTTCATATGAAATTGAATACCCTACAAATACACCATATAAAACATATATACAGATAGAAGTAATGATTGTATTTCTTCCTAGGTCATAGAAAGGGCTTATCCCTGGGAAAATTGGATTTAATACGATAAAGACTAACAAGAAGAGAATAAACCCATAGCAGATTCCAACCCACATACTTGGAAATCTTCGTAGTACTGCATAATAAAAAAGTGCGGCAACGATAGATACAACTCCGATCATAACGATCGAAATAACGGTCCCTAGCCAGCCTTTTTTCCAGCTTCCAAGTGCCCATGGCTCCAATAACACATTTGGACTGATTTCAGTTAAATTTATGATATACGCTAAATAACCTAGTCCGCTCCAGAAAATCCCTCCAATTAAACCTGTTAGGATCACCATATTCATAAAGGTCATCGGTCTATCTCTGTGATTTTCTTCATGCTGTTTTTCTTCTGACATAAAAACCACCTCCTTTAACTATTATGCCCCCAGTATTTTTTCCCTTGCATGCCAGAATTAAATTAGTAATTAAATTAAAAATACATGTCATTCCTAGAGGTTTTATTGAATTTTTAGTAGAATAAGGATAGGTATATACAGCTTTAAATGGATTGATGCTTTGAAGATCAAAGTGTACCATGCCTAAATAGTATTATGCTTTATAAATTCTACAGTATTAATGTCAGATTTAGCTGTTAATTCCGAGTTCGAATTAGGTTGGTGCAAACGCATGTCAAAGGATCAAAAACCAGTATATGGTGGCCAAGCGGTTGTAGAAGGTGTTATGTTTGGTGGGAAACATCATTATGTGACCGCTATTCGTCGAAAGGATGACTCGATAGAATACTTCGAGCTGCCTCGAAAATCTAACCCTTCTTTAAAATTTCTAAAAAAAATTCCTTTTATACGAGGAATTGTTGCCATTATTGAAGCAAGTGCAAACGGTTCTAAGCATTTAAACTTTTCAACAGAAAGATATGATTTGGATCCTAGTGAGGATCTTACACTGAATGAACAAGAAGGCTCTAAATTAACATTGTGGCTTGGTGTAGCTGCAATAGGGGTATTATCATTCCTTTTTGGTAAGTTTATTTTTACTCTCGTCCCTGTCTTTTTAGCTGAATTAACTAAGCCAATTTTCCCTGGTCATCTTGCACAAATATTAGTCGAAGGTTTTTTTAAGCTTCTCTTATTGCTTGCTTATATATACTTTGTATCACTGACACCGATTATTAAAAGAGTGTTCCAATATCACGGTGCAGAGCATAAGGTAATAAACGCATTTGAAAACGGGAAAGATCTTACTATTAAAAATGTGCAAGCCCAGTCTCGTCTACATTACAGATGTGGCAGCAGCTTCATTTTATTTACAGTTTTAGTCGGCGTTTTTGTTTACTTGCTTGTACCGACTGAACCATTATATGTCCGAGTCCTAAATCGAATAGCCCTTATTCCTGTCGTTCTTGGCATCTCATTTGAAGTTTTGCAATTAACAAATAAAGTTAGAAATGTGCCTTTATTAAAATATTTAGGTCTTCCTGGTCTCTGGCTACAGCTGCTAACAACTAAGGAACCTACTGATGATCAGGTTGAGGTTGCCATTCTTTCTTTTAAAGAATTATTAAAAAAAGAAGAGGAAACTGAAAACCTTCTGAAAACAGAAGAAATCGTTTAAAAATAACGGCAATAAGTTTAAAAGATTGGAAAAATGCTCATCATGCTCATAGGGAGGTGGCTTTCTTGAAAAATCGGATTTCCTTATTCGTAATCTCTGGTATTATTCTTCTTGCTGTTTTAGGAGTTTCAACCAGTTTGATTTCAAATCCCGCCGGTTTTTTGCGGAGAATAGCTGTCATTTTATTGGTAGGTGCTATTGTGTACTTTATTTTTCAACGCTTTTATAAAGCTAGCCCTAAAAAACAAGAGCAACGAGCATTCAATCGTGCAGCGAGAAAATCGAAAAAACGAATATTGCATAATAATCCTGCAAAAAACAGTAATCGCAAAACAACGACTGGTTCTTTAACAACTATTAAGAGAACGCGAAAAAAGTCGTCTTCGCATTTAACTGTAATCGAAGGGAAAAAAGGAAAAAAGAAAGATCGGGCTTCTCTTTAAACGCTCGATCGAATTAAGTATTAGCAATCGGCGAATAGCCGATTGTTTTTTATTTTTAATAGCTCCATTGACTGAAAAATTGCTTGGCACTATTCCTGCCTAAATCAACAAGTGCTTTCTTTTTTTCAGGGGTTAATTGAAATTCTGTTGTTAGCACCCCCTCTGTTGGAATGAAAATAATATTACGTGCATGTTTTCGAGAAATATAACGAGAATCATGTGCATCCTTCATTGTCTCGAACAAAGCTTCAAACATTTGAATTGCATTATTAATTTTGTTTTTTGGCCTTTCTAAAGTATTGTGACTTAGCTGTACCCCCAAAACAGGACGAACCTTCTTAATGTTTTCTTTATCAAAAAGCCACATCGGAAAATTACTCAATACCCCGCCATCAACAATAAGATTCGTGTTTTTTTTCACATTAAGCTTTACAGGTTCAAAGAAATAAGGAAGGCTGCAGCTCATGCGAATTGCTTTAGCAATCGAAAATGAGCCTGGCTCGATCCCATATTTAATAAGATCATCTGGCAATACGATGAGCTGGCCATTCGTTAGATCTGAGGCAATTATGCGTAATGCTTGTGGAGGTAAATCTGAAAACTTCCATATTCCTTTATCTCCAAGCTTGTCAGCAATCCAATTCTCAAGCTCCTCCCCTTTATATAAGCCTAAACGCCAATAAAGCAGTAGCCATTTCGTGACTGCAAAAGGGACAAAAGTCTTGCGTGTATCTAAAAATTTCTTTAAATCCAGTTCATCAATTAATTGATAAATTTCATTACTTGTATACTTAGCTGCTATTAATGCAGCTATAATTGATCCAGCACTAGTACCCGCTACCCTAGTGAAGCAAAAACCTCGTTTTTCAATCTCCTCATAAGCACCAATAAGGGCAAACCCTTTTATACCTCCTCCAGAAAAAACACCATCAATATTCACAGCAGACACCCCTGTTGCTTTTTTTATACATCTTTAATCAAGAGAATCTGAAAATAGTACAGTGGACAATGAAATTTTTTATAACTGTAATGAAGGTAGACCTGTCCAAAAAAGAAATTCATTCCTAAATTTTATATTCAAATAATTGATAGCATTGTCAGAAGCGTTAGAAAAACTAAGGCATTCGCCAAGTTCTTTTTGGCGAATGCCTTAGTTTTCCTTATGCGATCTTGTTTAAAGATATTGAATTGAAAACACATTTTACTTTAGTACGTTAATAAACTTAAACTTTCTTATTAGCCAAAAAAGGGACGTCTCTTTGCCGATAAATCGACTTATGAGACGTCCCCATTATTAAAATATTTAATTTTATAGTCCGCACTTTAATTGGGCATTACAATTTGTGCAAGTGTTGCAGCCACCAATTTCTTCAACTTTTCCTTTACGACAAACTGGACAAGTATTGCCAACCTCTGAACCAATCACGTTAGTCGATTGCAGCTCATTAATTGTATCGACTAGAACAACATGAGGTTTTGTTTTTTCTTTTTTGTCTACTCTTGTTTCTTCAAAATTGTTTTCTTCCGCTTTTAAGGTTAGAACTTGAGAATCACGTGATCCGTCAACGTAAACGGTTCCGCCTTTAGCACCACCGCGATATAAACGCTCATATACTTTTTCTACTTGTTCAACACTATATCCTTTTGGTGCATTAACAGTTTTACTTATGGAACTATCAATCCAGCGTTGGATGATACATTGAACATCCGCATGTGCCTCTGGTGCTAATTCCATCGCAGATACAAACCAATTTGGAAGATTTTCTGAATCTGCTTCTGGATGCTTATCTAAATATTCCTGTACGATATCTGCTTTCACTTCAATGAATTTTCCAAGACGTCCGCTTCGGAAGTAAGAGAATGAAAAATATGGTTCCAATCCGGTTGATACCCCAACCATTGTCCCTGTTGATCCTGTAGGGGCAACAGTTAGCAAGTGAGAATTACGGATTCCATTTTCTAAAATAGATTTACGAATATCTTCAGGCATTTTACTCATGAATCCTGTTTCAGTAAATGCTTTACGTAATCTGTTTGTTCCTTCTTCTGTTTCCCCTGTTAAGAATGGGAAGCTTCCTTTTTCTTTTGCAAGCTCTACCGAAGCTCGATAAGCTGTTATTGCGATTGTTTCAAATACCTTATCGACTAGTTTATTGCCTTCTTCTGAACCATACTCTGATTCGCAATAGATAAGAAGGTCATGAAGCCCCATCACGCCAAGGCCGACACGGCGCTCACCTAGGGCTTGCTTTTTATTTTCTTCAAGGAAGTAAGGAGTAGCGTCAATGACGTTATCTTGCATTCTAACTCCAACTTCGACTGTTTTCTTTAATTTTTCAAAATCAACTGTCTTGTTTTCCTTATCTGCCATTTCAGCTAGATTCACAGCCGCTAAATTACATACACTGAAAGGTGCGAGAGGTTGCTCTCCGCATGGGTTTGTCGCAACTACTTTCTGTACATATGCTTTCGCATTCGTCATGTCGTTTGCATTATCGATAAAGAAAATTCCTGGCTCAGCTGAGTAAGTTGCACATATGTTAATCAAGTTCCAAAGCTCTTTTGCTTTGATTTTACGATACACTCGAACTTTATGACCGAGCTTTTCCCATTCACGAACATCCCCAACTTTATGCCATTCTTCGTTATAGATCTGCATTTCTTCTTTTTCATAGCTTTCGACATCTGGGAAGCGAAGTTCGTATTCTGCGTCATTTTCAACAGCGGCCATGAATTCTTTTGTTAAGCAAACAGAGATATTTGCACCAGTTAGGAATTCAGAATTGTGAACAGAATAAGTACCGCCATTAACAAGCTTTTCTTCTGCATCGCTAATAATTTTCTCATTGAAGCCACCGTATCCAGGAATGCTCTTATAGTTAATAATCCCTTGATACATAGCTAATTCTTGTTCAGTGAAAGGAGTAAATTTTAGTTTTTCTTTTGCGTATTTCTTAATGGTTTCATCATTTGTTGTTTCAAGAAGGAATCGTAAAATTCTTGGATTTTGCATTTTTGAAATGATGAATTCAATAATGTCTGGATGCCAATCCGTTAACATGATCATCTGAGCGCCCCTGCGGGAGCCACCTTGCTCAACTAGATGTGTTAATTTCGCAATATCATCCAGCCATGATACCGATCCGGATGACTTGCCGTTTACGCCTTTAGCGAGCGTGTTGCGCGGTCTCAAGGTTGAGCCGTTTGTTCCGACTCCACCGCCACGGCTCATGATTTCCATGACCTGTTTGCGATGTTCAGAAATTCCTTCACGAGAATCCTGAACAAATGGCATAACATAGCAGTTAAAGTATGTTACATCTGTATCTGCTCCGGCACCGTAAAGAACGCGTCCAGCAGGGATAAAATTAAGGCTTGCTAACTCCTGATAAAACTTTTCAAACCATTCTTGCCTTTTCTCTTCTGTTTTTTCAACTGAAGCCAGGCCAGTTGCATTACGTTTTGCGATTTGCTCATAAAAAAGCTCTAGCGGTTTTTCAATGACATCTAGAGATCTCTTAATGATTCCAGTTTGTGATTCTTCTGGGTCATCAAGTACCCCTCTGTAATCTTCTTCCACTAGAACGGTTGCTAACTTTTTTTCCCAATCGATATCTAAAATGTATCCAAGTCCACGTGCAGGAAATTTAGGATCTTCTTTGATGGTTAATACGATAAAGTCCCCATTAGTCAAAGTAATCTTTTCAGTATCCTTAAATGTATATCTGTCCAGCATGACCAAACGGGAAACCCCTTTGTGGGTCATTTTCATATCAGAGGTAATAGGATGTACCTGAGGAAATAATCGGATATCTTCGTTTAATTGTTCAATGTTTAAACTCATTTTTTGTCCTAATGCTACAGACATTATTACAACTCCTTCAAAAGAAAATATTCAATTTTAATACTAGTTTTTGTTTATTCTAGTTGATAGTTAATAATCTTAAGTTATCATAGTGGATATTTAAAATCAACAACAAAATCTACATGTAGTAGCGAAAATATTTTCGGAACCACTATATGTTGTGTTTGATTCACGTTTCACTTTTTTTGTCAAGCTCAAAAAAAACTAGAATCGAGAGAAAAAAAGAGAATATCAAAGATTCGCGACAGATTTTGACAAATTTTAATATATTTTGAGGCTTGCACATTTATTTGGAAACATAATCTTTAAAGTGCAGGTTTTCCCAAAAAGAAAAACACAGGCTACTCACCTGTGCCGATATCTCATTCCTAATTTTTATCCCTTGGAATAAAATCAAAAATTTTTCCTGATTCGAAGCTATCCACCAATTGATTTAACCATTCATAATATTGAAGTGCTGCATTCATTTTATCAATGTCTGTTTTTGCTGCTGATCTAACTTCCTCATCAAGATCCTCAAATATTATTATTTTTTCAAGCTCCGTTATCGCTTTCGACATTGCGGAAATATTCATGGAGATCCCTGCACGCCATTTAATAGTAAAAAAATCTGTAAATGTTTGATACCAGTCTTCCTCTGCCTTATATAAATCCTTTCTTGTCCCTTTTTTCCACACCTTTTCGACCATTTTAAGCTCCAATAAGTGACGGATAGAAGTGCTCATACTTGTTTTACTCATCCCGAGCTCTTCCTTCATCTCATCTAGTGTCATTGGATGATTTTGAAAATATAACATCCCATATAATCGCCCAATGGAATCTGTTACTCCATATAAATTCATATTTTTAGCAATCGTCTCGATGACCCGTTCTCTTACATGATCAAGTTGTTCTTTCCCATCCATTTAATCATTCACATCCATAAATGAAAAATTAACTTTTTCTGCTTTCGCCCTAAGGCTTGAGAAAAAATGAAATATCCATTTAATAGACTAACATGTTTTTTTTGAAAGTAAAGAAGCAATTGAATGAGTATATGGGAGGATATGAAAGGAAGTTTAAGTAATCCGCTTTTACGGTATGTTCAGTTTATTCTGTACGCACTTTACGACTAAATATGCCTGATTACCAGCTTTGCCCACATTTTCTATTAATAATACAATTAAAGGGTCGCATTAGCCGGTGTGGTTTGAACGGGAGGGACTATTTTGAATGATAAACATGTAAAATTAAGCGTTAAAAACGTAACAAAAATATTTGGGAAACAATCCAAGAAGGCATTACAGCTATTAAGGGAAGGCAGTTCTAAAGAAGAAATCCTGAAAAAGACCGGCTCGACTGTCGGTATAAACCAAGCTTCCTTTGATGTTTATTCAGGTGAAATTTTTGTCATCATGGGACTTTCAGGAAGCGGAAAATCAACTTTAGTCCGGACATTAAATCGACTTATCGATCCAACTTTGGGTGAAGTTTGGATTGATGGAAAAGAGATAACAAAAATGAAAAAGGATGAACTAAAGAATGTTCGTCGGAAAAATATAAGCATGGTTTTTCAGAAATTTGCTTTACTTCCACACAGAACGGTCCTTGAAAACACGGAATATGGTTTGGAAGTGCAAGGAATTGAAAAAGAAGTAAGAAAGCAAAAAGCAATGAAGGCATTAAAGCTTGTTGGTCTAGAAGGCTATGAAGACCAGTTTCCTAAACAACTAAGCGGAGGAATGCAGCAGCGTGTCGGACTTGCAAGGGCTCTGGCAAATGATACAGATATTCTATTAATGGACGAAGCCTTCAGTGCGTTAGATCCTCTAATTCGTAAAGACATGCAGGACGAATTGCTTGAATTGCAGTCATCGATGGAAAAAACGATTATCTTTATTACCCATGATTTAGACGAAGCTCTTCGAATTGGGGATCGAATTGCCTTAATGAAGGATGGGGAAATTGTACAAATCGGCTCACCTGAGGAAATTCTAATGAATCCTTCTAATCAATATGTTGAGAGATTCGTTGAGGATGTCGATTTGTCTAAAGTGCTGACAGCAGGTCATGTAATGAAACGAGCTGAAACCGTACAAATTGATAAAGGGCCTCGGGTTGCTCTACAAATGATGAAGGATCTTGGTATATCAAGCATCTATGCAGTAGATAAGAAAAAGACGCTTATTGGCACCATTCATGCTGCAACTGCTAAAACAGCAGTTGAAAAGGGGCAAAATTTACAAGAAATTGTAGATCGGGATGTACAAAAGGTTGCAAGTGATACATTGTTAACGGATTTATTTGATAAGGTTTCAACTGCGACAATTCCAGTTGCAGTTGTTGATGATAATCGTCTTCAAGGCATTCTTGTCAGAGGTGCTGTAATTGGAGCGCTGGCAGGAAACAATGAGGTCATTAATGTTTTAGAAAAAGCGAATAATCAAGTTGCTGTAAGTCAGTCCGAAAAGGGGGTTGTGAATAAATGGAAAGCTTAATTCCAAAACTACCGATTGCGGATTGGGTTGATCAATTTGTTGAATGGCTGACCATCACTTTTGAAGCAGCCTTTAACGGTGTTTCAGAAGGACTTGAAACTGTTGTTGAAAGTCTTGTTACAGGATTAGGATTCATCCCATCCTATCTATTTATGATCCTATTAAGTTTGTTAGCATGGAGGCTAGCATCAAAAGGAATTGCACTTTTTACCATCATTGGGTTGTTCTTAATTGATAATTTAGGCTATTGGGAACCGATGCTTGAAACATTGGCTTTAGTATTAACTGCTGTTGTTCTTTCAGTCATTATTGGTGTCCCAATCGGAATCTGGGCATCACAGAGCAAGAGAGTGAAACAAATTGTTACACCAATATTGGATTTAATGCAGACAATGCCAGCATTTGTGTACCTTATTCCTGCAATCTTCTTCTTTAACATTGGGGTTGTTCCAGGTGTAGTAGCATCTGTTATTTTTTCCATGCCTCCGACAATCAGATTAACAATATTAGGAATCCAGCAAGTACCGGCAGATATTATTGAAGCTACTGAGGCATTTGGTTCCACAACAAGCCAGCGATTATTAAAGGTACAGCTTCCCCTAGCCATGCAAACAATCATGGCTGGAATTAATCAAAGCATTATGCTGGCATTATCTATGGTTGTCATAGCATCTATGGTTGGAGCTCCAGGACTTGGAGCGGATGTCTATCGTGCAGTTACACAGATTCAAATCGGAAAAGGTTTTGAGGCTGGTCTAGCTATTGTGGTTATTGCCATCATCCTTGACCGTATTACCCAAAATATAGGAATCAAAAGACAAGGGGGAAACTAAGTTGAAGAAAATATGGTTGTCCGCTTTTATGGTGTCTGTTCTCACAATAGGACTAGCGGCATGTGGATCAGACAACGCTAGTAAAAATGAAAATAAAACAGATAAAGGAGATACAAAAGCTTCGGTCGGGGAAAGTGTTGATTACAAAATCATCGGTATCGATCCAGGTGCAGGATTAATGAAGGCAACAGCAGCTGCTGTTGAAGAATATGAACTTAGTGATTGGAATGTAGTAGAAGGCTCAGGTGCTGCTATGACTGCAGCATTTAAAAAGGCATATGACAAGGAAGAGCCTATCATTGTAACTGGGTGGACACCACACTGGATGTTCTCCAAATTTGATCTGAAATATTTAGAGGATCCAAAAGGCGTATACGGCGGTGAAGAAAATATCAATACGATCGCACGTTTAGGGCTAGCAGAAGATCATCCATCTGCCTACAAGGTTCTTGATCAATTCAATTGGACTGCAGATGAAATGGCAGATGTAATGGTAAAAATCACTGATGGAGAAGATCCAGAAAAAGCTGCCAATGAATGGGTAAAAGCAAATGCTGACAAAGTGTCTACATGGACAGAAGGTGTAGAAAAGGTAGACGGTGATAAAATAACATTGGGCTATGTAGCTTGGGATAGCGAAATTGCAAGTACAAATGTCATCTCACAAGTATTAACAGAGCTAGGATATGATGTTACCCTTCGCCAGCTTGAAGCAGGCCCATTGTGGGCCGGAGTAGCTGACGGAAGCCTCGATGCTAGTGTCGCAGCATGGCTCCCCCTCACCCATGCTGATTATTATGAAAAGTTTAATGGCAAATTTGAGGACCTTGGCGCAAATATGGAGGGAACTAAACTTGGATTAGTTGTTCCTGCTTATATGGATATTGATTCGATTGAGGATTTGAAAAAGTAATAAGAAAAGGAAGGCAATGTCACTTATGGCATTGCCTTCTTCTATATCCAGCCTTTCTCCGCCGCAACAGTAATTGCTTCTATCCTATTTTTCACGTGCAGCTTACTTATGATTTCAGACATATAATTACGGACGGTCCCTTGTGATAAAAAAAGGATTACAGAAATTTCTTTCGCTGTTTTCCCGTCCGCAACCATTCTTAACACTTCTCGCTCACGTTCAGTTAATGGATTTTCTTCCTTCATGCTTCCAAAAACTAATTCAGGAGAAAATTCCCGTTTTCCTTTCATCACATTTCTTATCGCTACTGCCAGATCATCACTTGATCCATCCTTTAGCAAATACCCATGTACGTCCACTCGAACTGCACGTTCAAAATATCCAGGTCTTGCAAATGTTGTTAATATAATAATTTTGCAATCTGATCCAAGAGTCTTCAATTCTTCCGCTACTTCCAGACCACTTTTAATTGGCATTTCAATATCCATAAGGCAAACATCTGGCTTTAGAGCAAGGATTGATCGAAGCGCTTCCTCCCCATTTTTCGCCTGTGCGATTACCTCTATATCCTCTTCGAAACTAAGAAGTGACCCGAGTGCTCCGCGAAGCATACCCTGATCCTCTGCAATGACAATTCTAATCATGAGATAACACCTGCCTCTCTTTCTTTAACGATAACCGGAACCGTTATCATAAGCTTAGTTCCATTTTCAGATGTTAAATTCAAGTCTCCATCAATTAATACAAGCCTTTCTGTCATCCCTTTCAAACCATTTCCATATTTATTATTAGAGTTAAGACCCTTTCCATCATCATGAATACTCAGCAAGATCTCCCCTGCCTTTTCTAAAATACAAACGAGACATTTTTGGGCCTGGCTATGCTTAACCACATTCGTCACAGCCTCCCTTAGACATAAACTCAGTATATTTTGAGTTAGTTCTGGAATACCCTTTAACTTCGAGTCACCCTGCAGCTCATAAGAGATATTTGCAGCTTCTAGAATAGATTTAGCATGAGTTAACTCCTCTTCTACCGATATCGTCCGCATATCGGAAACAAGCTCTCTCACCTGTGCAAGGGCCGCTCGAGAGGTTCTTTCAATTGCTTTGACCTCTGTTAATGCCTTCTCAGAATCCTTCGTTATCAGCTTTCCAACGAGCTGACTTTTCAATGTAATTAAAGATAATGTATGGCCAAGAGTATCATGGAGATCACGGGCAATCCTCATTCTTTCCTCACGTTTGACCAATTCTTTAATTGTTTCATTTGCTTCGTTTAATTTTTGTTCGAGCTCCAATTTACTATTCATAGATCGTATACCAAATGGTGAAATAAACATAATCACAATAAAAGGGATAAAATATAACATGCTGGCAGAAAAGAATACATCCGAATGCAAAAATAACGGTATAATAATTGCGATTGCAAAAAGGATCAGTGCATTATAAAATTTCTTTTTGTCCGTAAACCAGCCAATGAAATTTGCTGGGAAAAATCCTAAAAAAATATTATTGATATTATAAAAGACTGCCAGAATAAGAATAATTAAAACTTGAATGATCAGCCATTTTGAAAAAGACTTCGTGTTAAAATAAAGCTTCCGGTATGCGACAGTAAACAATAATACCAATGCATATCCGACAAACCTTTTCCAGTCAGATTCATAAAAGATATAATAAATTGGCATAAATAGATAAATCAAAAAGATATATGGAAAGAATCCATATCTCTCTGGGAAAAATTCAAATTTCCCCTTCCTCTTTTTCATATACACTACACCGCCGCTTCCTGCTTTCTCCTAATATATCCCGATAATAGCATAAAGAGGAAGAGATAACCTATTAGAATCATAATATTTTTCAGCTCCGGACTGTTTCCACGAATAATCTGCCATGCCCCATTCCCAAAATTATATGAAGGAAGCCACTTCCCAAATGCTTGAACGAATTCTGGCATTATTTCCATCGGCATCCACATTCCGCCCGAAATAGCAAAAATCATATAAATAACATTACTGACTCCTGATGCAGTATCCACCCTCTTCATTGTTCCAACTAATGTTCCTAAAGCAAGAAATGGAAATGATCCTGCCAATATCCATAGTCCGCTCATTAGCCACTCGTATACTGTAAGTGTAACATCATTAACAATTGCACCAGTTGTAAAAATGATTATTATTGAAATAAGGTGAATGACCGTTTGCCCAATCATTTTAGCAGTAAAATAGGCATAATCAGATAGAGGAGTGATACGCATAAACATAGCCCAGCCTTTTGTGCGTTCCTCAACAAGCCTAATGCCTAGCGTCATAATCGCTGATCCCATCACACTGAATGCTGTCATTGACATCAAATAATGAGCTTGCCAAACCTGCTTATCCTGAATATCCGTATTAAAGATTTTTGTAAAAATGATATAAAATAGGATTGGCATAAAGAGAGACCAAAAAACAAAATATGGATTCCGCAGAATTCTAATCGTCTCTGCTTTACATTGCATTCTAAACGCATTCATATTAGATTGCCTCCTTCTTTTCAGTTAATTGCTCAAAGGCTTCATCAAGTCGGCCATGATCAACTTGAACTCCACTAATTTTCAATCTCATCTCGAATAATGCTGCAAGCACTTGATCAGTATTATCTGTTTCGACATATATGCGATTTTCATTTCGGTATACATGTGAGACACCAGGAATCTTCATCAATCCCTCAAATGAAATGCTATCAGTTGAATGAAAGGAGACAGACTTTCTAGTTAGCTTAGCTTTCATTTCCTCAGGTGTCCCATCCTCTACAATGATTCCATTTTTAAACAAAATAATTCTTTCTGCTGTATCATCTGCTTCCTGAAGGTAATGCGTTGAAAACACAATCGTCTTTCCCCTTTTCTTTAATTCATGGATAGTATCCCAGAAACGTTTTCTAGATGTTATATCCAATCCTACTGTCGGCTCATCGAAAAAGAGCAAATCGGGATTTCCCGCCATCGCAAGTGCAAAGCCGAGACGGCGTTTTTGACCACCTGAAAGTTTATCAGCTTTCTTTTTCAAATCACCCTCACTCAAGCCTGTCAATGAAACAATTTCATCAAAGGCAATAGGGTTCGGATAATAGCTTCTGAATAACTGAATGACTTCTTTTACCTTTAAGGCATCAATAACACTTACCTCCTGTAGCATTGCGCCAATTCGCTCACGCACCTTCTTCTCCTTTGGATGCATATTAAAAATTTGTACCTGACCACTTGTTGGCTCAAGCAATCCAAGCATCATCATGATTGTAGTCGTCTTTCCAGCTCCATTCGGACCAAGAATTGCCACAATCTCACCCTTTTTTATCGAAAAAGAAATCTCATCAACTGCTTTTTTATTTTTATACGTCTTTGAAACATGATCGAGCTGTACTATTGTTTCCATTGCTTCCACCTCCGCCACTTCTACCCTCATTATAATTCGGAGGAAATTATTGGTTTAGTGGATAATGTCATTTCTTACAGATGACATTTGTCATTTTGCTTTTACTTCGTTTGGAAAAAAACAAAAAAAGAGCCGCATACAGCAGCCCTTCTCACTTCTTCATGAAGTTTATCCCATTATATGATAGCCTGAATCTACATATACAATTTCTCCTGTTACCCCTCTTGAAAGATGACTCAATAACGAAAGAGTCATATCCCCAACCTCTTCTTGGGTGACATTTCTTTTTAAAGGGGATTTTTCTTCAATTAAATGAAGGATTTCATTAAAAGAAGGAACCCCTTTCGCGGCTAGAGTACGTATAGCCCCTGCGGAAATGGCATTAACGCGAATATTGTTCTTCCCTAGATCTAAAGCCAAATATTTCACAGCTGCTTCAAGCGAAGCCTTTGCAATTCCCATTACATTATAACCTTCGACTACCCGTTCGGCTCCGAGATAGCTCATTGCAATAATGGAACCTCCGTCTGACATTAACGGTTTTGCTTCTCTAGCAACAGCAATTAATGAATATGCACTCGTATCCTGGGCAAAAGCATATCCTTCCCTCGATGTATTAATAAATGCCCCTTTAAGGTCTTCTGCATGGGCAAAAGCAACCGAATGCACAACTCCGTGTATTGTACCAGCAGCTTCTCCAATATTTGAAAAAGCTTCTTTAATACTTTCATCACTATTTACATCGCATTGAACGATTAATTTCGCTTCGTAATGATTGTCACTTAAGAGTTTATTTAATTTTCCTAAAGAACGTTCTTTTCGATAAGTAAAAATTAAGTTCGCCCCTGCTTTATAAAGAGACTTTGCTACCCCCCAAGCAATGCTTCGTTCATTAGCAACTCCCATTATTACGATATTTTTACCTTTTAATTTTAATAAATCTTCCATTTTATCCTCCAATTAATAAATAGGTTAACACCTAATAATAGCATCTACTACCAGCTTTAAATTATATCATACCTATTTGATTAGCAAAAAAAGCGGCATCTGCCGCTTTTATCTTTTGAAATTCCATTCATCATGTTCATAACGCTCTTTAGCTATTTTATTAACATACTCAAGCTCTTCAGCTGTCAGTTCGTATGGCTTAAGCTCGATATTGAGTCCCTCTTCAAAGCCCTTTTTAAAAGCTTCCTTTGCCTGTTCGAGTGTAACTCTTTGTTTACTTATTTCGTTTATGGCAACAGCCTTGTTTTTAAATGCCTTTTGCATTCTTTCCTTCACTCGGTCATTTGGATATTTGAAAAGGCTAAACAGCTTGTCCTCCTCTATATCGAGTAAGATGGAACCATGCTGCAAAATTACACCTTTTTGCCTTGTTTGCGCACTTCCAGCTACTTTGCGACCTTCTACAACAAGCTCATACCAGCTCGGAGCATCAAAGCATACGGCAGAGCGGGGATTTTTTAAGGAGTCTCTTTCCTCATCTGTTTTTGGAACAGCGAAATAGGCTTCCATTCCTAAATGGTGAAATCCCTTTAAAATCCCTTCAGAGATGACTCTGTATGCCTCAGTAACTGTTTTGGGCATATCCGGGTGCTCTTCAGATACGATGACACTATATGTAAGTTCATGCTCATGAAGAACTCCCCTTCCCCCTGTAGGCCTGCGGACAAACCCTAGTCCATTCGCCTTAACCGCTTCCATATCAATCTCTTTATCCACCTTTTGAAAATAGCCAATCGAAAGTGTAGCAGGATTCCAACCATAGAATCTAATGGTTGGAGGAATTTTCCCCTGGCTATTCCAGTCAAGGAGTGCTTCATCTAATGCCATATTAAAGGAGGGTGATCCAGCACCCGTATCGATAAAATTCCAAACTTCTTTTGCCATTTATAAAACCTCTTTTACAATAGTTTTAATGCGAATTTAAGTCTATCAAAATTAGGCCAAAAAAAAAAGTATCGCGATTTTTGCCCTGAAATTTGTTTGATTTCCTTTACTCGAATGATAGAAGACTTATATAATATTAATGAAACTCTACGAAATGTTTAGTAATGCTTGAAAGGAGAAAAACAGATTTGGATACCCTTTATTTCTTTCTTATCATCTTAGGCGCAATAATTGTCTATTCGGTTATTAATTGGCTATATCAGCGTAAAATCGTTAAAACACTAACTGAAGAGCAATTTCGTGAAGATTATCGGAAGGCTCAATTAATCGATGTTCGTGAACCAAATGAGTTTGAAGCAGGACATATTCTTGGCGCTCGTAACATCCCGCTATCACAAATGAAAGTACGATTAAAGGAGCTTCGCCCGGATAAGCCGGTTTACTTATATTGCCAAAGCGGCATGAGAAGCGGCAGAGCAGCCCAATTTCTTTACCGCAAAGGCTATAAAGATCTATCACACCTTCAAGGTGGTTTCAAAAAATGGTCTGGAAAAGTAAAAACGAAATAATATAAAGAAAACTCGCCGATTGGCGAGACTTGGAAAGGCGAAGACAGAGGCGTAGTTGCACTTATCGCGCTCATACATGCCACGTCCTGTGGCATTCGCCCGACTAGGACATCCTGTCCGTCGTACTTAATTCCTAGAATTGGCAACTACGTCGAATCATCTTCTGCGCTGGCAATTTATAATTTCTTAAAGTGTTAGGAAAGACCTCTGCAAAATGAAGAGCAGAGGTCTTTTTAATTGAATCTTTCTTTTTTATTGCTTTTGGTAGCGAAGAACAGGCTTTCGAGCTGCAAGTGTTTCATCAAGTCGTCCG
This sequence comes from Cytobacillus dafuensis, assembly GCF_007995155.1. NCBI lineage: Bacteria > Bacillati > Bacillota > Bacilli > Caryophanales > Bacillaceae > Cytobacillus > Cytobacillus dafuensis. Next base: position 3,332,573 of record NZ_CP042593.1, read on the forward strand.
ATAACTGTGTTATGCGGGGCTTCTTGAACGATTTCTGGATTTTCTTCTGCTTCCTTCGCGATTTGCAGCATGGCATCACAGAATGCATCAAGTGTTTCTTTTGACTCTGTTTCAGTCGGTTCGATCATGATACATTCTTCCACATTTAATGGGAAGTAGATTGTTGGCGGATGATATCCAAAGTCAAGAAGGCGCTTTGCAATATCAAGTGTACGTACACCAAGTTTCTTTTGACGTCTGCCGCTTAATACGAATTCATGCTTACAATGTCTGTCAAATGGAAGGTCATAGGCATCTTGAAGCCTTCTCATCATATAGTTGGCATTTAAAACTGCATATTCTGTAACAGCTTTAAGTCCGTCTGGACCCATTGTACGAATATACGTATAGGCACGAACATTAATTCCGAAGTTTCCATAATAAGGCTTAACTCGGCCAATTGCCTGTGGACGATCATAATCAAAGACATATTTGTCGTCTTGCTTCACTAAAACTGGCTTCGGAAGGAATGGAATCAAGTCTGCTTTTACTCCGACAGGACCTGAACCAGGGCCTCCGCCTCCGTGTGGGCCAGTGAAAGTTTTATGAAGATTTAAGTGAACTAGATCAAATCCCATATCTCCTGGACGCGCTTTAGACATTACCGCATTTAAATTAGCTCCGTCGTAATAAAGCTTTCCGCCGGCACCATGGACAATTTCTGCCATTTCAAGAATATGCTCTTCAAATAAACCTAAAGTATTTGGATTTGTAAGCATTAAAGCAGCAGTATCTTCTCCAACTACTCGTCTTAAATCATCTAAATCTACAAGACCATTGTCATCAGATTTTACCGTGATGGTTTCAAATCCTGCTACTGTAGCTGAAGCAGGGTTCGTTCCATGTGCAGAATCAGGGACAATTACCTTTGTACGTTTGAGATCTCCGTTTGCTTCATGGAAGGCACGAACCATCATTAAAGCTGTCCATTCTCCATGTGCACCAGCAGCAGGTTGTAGAGTAACTTGATCCATACCCGTGATTTCAATTAAATGCTCTTGTAAATCGTACATAAGCTCCATAGCACCTTGAACAGAGCTTTCATCCTGTAATGGATGAACATGAGCGAATCCAGGGAAACGTGCAACATTTTCATTGATTTTTGGATTATATTTCATTGTACAAGAACCAAGCGGATAAAAGCCTGAGTCAACACCATGGTTCCTATTGGAAAGCGCTGTGTAATGGCGCATAATATCGAGCTCTGCTACTTCTGGAAGCTCTGCCTCTTCTTCCCTTAAATAACCTGCAGGGATCAGTTCATTAATATCAGTTTCCGGAACATCCATTTCCGGGAGACTATAACCGATGCGGCCAGGTGTGCTTAATTCAAAAATGAGTGCCTGATCGTCCTTATGCATGGTACTCCCCCATTTCTTTAACAAATGTATCGATTTCTTCTTTCGTTCTTAGCTCTGTTACAGCAACAAGCATATGGTTTTTCAAATCTGAAAAATCGCGTCCTAAATCGAATCCGCCAATAATGCCTTTTTCAAGAAGCTTCTGATTCACTTCTTTAACAGGCTTATTCAATTTAATAACAAATTCATTAAAGGAAGGCCCTTCAAATGCAAGCTCAAAGCCATTTTCTTTAAAAAGCTTTTTCGCATAATTTGATTTTTGAATGTTAGCAAGTGCCATTTCCTTAACACCTTTTTTACCAAGAGCTGTCATGGCTACTGATGCTGCAAGTGCATTCAATGCTTGGTTGGAACAAATATTTGAAGTCGCTTTGTCACGGCGAATATGCTGCTCACGCGCTTGAAGCGTTAATACAAAGCCTCTGCGTCCTTCTTCATCTACAGTTTGTCCAACAAGGCGTCCAGGAACTTTTCTCACCAATTTATTCGTTACAGCAAAATAACCACAGTGCGGTCCGCCAAATGCAGTTGGAATGCCAAAAGGCTGTGCATCCCCTGCCACAATATCAGCACCGAGTTTCCCAGGAGGTGTTAAAGCTCCAAGTGAAAGCGGATTGCTTGAAACAACGAACATAGATTTTTGCGCATGGATGATTTCTTCCAGCTCTTTTAATGGTTCAATTCTGCCAAAAAAGTTTGGATATTGAACAATAACAGCAGCAATATCATCACTTATCATTTCTTTCAGTGCTTCTAGATCGGTAACCCCATCATTATGCGGAATTTCAATAACCTCGATATACTGGCCTTTTGCATATGTTTTCACAACATCTTTGGATTCAGGATGAACTGCACTTGAAATAAGAACTTTTTTGCGGCGAGTTTGGCCTGCACTTAGCATTGCAGCTTCTGCCAACGCTGTGCCACCGTCATACATGGAAGAGTTTGCAACATCCATACCCGTTAGTTCACAAATCATTGTCTGGAATTCAAAGATCGCTTGAAGCTCCCCTTGAGAAATTTCCGGCTGATACGGTGTATATGCTGTATAGAATTCTGAACGGGATATTACATGATCAACGATGACAGGCATGTAATGATCATAAACCCCTGCTCCTAAAAAAGAAGTGTTGCTTTTAAGATCTGCATTCTTCTGAGCCATTTTAGTAAGCTCTTTCATCAATGCTGTTTCGGTTGCAGCTGGTTTAATATTATATTCCCCTTTAAATCTAACACTTTCAGGAATATCACTGAATAATTCATCGATTGAGTTTACACCGATGGTTGCGAGCATTTCTTTCTTATCCGTCTCAGTCATCGGTAAATAGCGATGTTTCATCATTTAAGTCTCCCCTCCTATTTTTTCTCTCTTTTATAAAATGGCGTAGCTGCCACTACTGCCTTAAGGCGCTTTCCACGAATTTCAACTTCTACTTCTGTACCAACAGCAGTATTTTCAATAGATAGTAAAGCTAGGCCAATATTTTTCTTTAATGTTGGCGATTGTGTACCTGTTGTCACTTCTCCGATTTGCTCTTCACCCTTAAAAACCAGGTAGCCATGACGTGGAATTCCGCGGTCAATCATTTCGATACCAACTAATTTTCTTGAAAGTCCATCTTCTTTTTGCTTTAATAGCACTTCTTTTCCAATAAAATCAGCTTCTTTATTTACTTTCACTGCAAAGCCAATGCCAGCTTCTAACGGTGAAATTTCTGGAGAAAGCTCTTGACCATAAAGAACCAAGTTAGCCTCAAAACGCAATGTATCGCGAGCACCTAATCCACAAGGAATAGCACCTTCTTCTTTACCAGCTTCTAAAATATCCTTCCAAATTGAAACTACATCATTAGCATCGCAATATACTTCAAACCCGTCTTCCCCTGTATAGCCAGTTCTAGAAACAAGGGCTTTTTTACCATTTAAATCAACATCATTTTGGAATTTAAAAAAGCCAATATCTGATAGATTTGTATTACTAGCAAGCTTTTGCAATACACTCTCTGCCAATGGACCTTGGATGGCAACTTGTGCTGTCTGATCAGAAAGATTTTTAATTTCTACATTACCCTCAAGATGATCAGCAAGCCATTTGTAATCTTTTTCAATATTAGATGCATTTACAACAAGTAAAAAATGATCATCTGTAAATTTATAGACAAGTAAATCATCAACAGTTCCGCCATTTTCATAACACATAGCAGTGTACTGGGCACCAAAATCTTTCAATTTTGAGATATCATTTGTCATCATTTTTTGAAGATAGGAAAGGCTATCAGGCCCCTTTACTTCAATTTCACCCATATGGGATACATCAAACAAACCAGCTTTAGTACGGACTGCTTCATGCTCTTCTTTAATGCTAGAAAATTGAACTGGCAGATCCCAGCCGCCAAAATCAATTGTCTTTGCGCCATAGTCCTTGTAAACATCGTATAACGGTGTACGTTTTAACTGTGACATCCACTTGTCCCCCTTATAATATTTATTAAAAGCTTGAAATTTGAACAAAAAAAGGACAGAAAATCCCCTATATTTCAAGAAGATCCCTGTCCTTGCACCTGAAAGTTTACCGAATAACGGTTTTCCCCTTTGGTGGCTCCAAAATAATAGAGCGCTCTCCAGAGTTACGTCAAATAAGGGTTCTTTTGCCTGAGAGATTCACAAATCCATTGCTTGCTCCTTCGGCGCCACAAAAGTAGTCTCTCCCCTTATTGTCATCCGTATTTATAAAATTTTTCAAGTTGGTTCATACTAAACAAAATGGCGTCTTGACCGTCAATTTGCATGAATATGAGTTAGCTAGCTTTCACCTTTCAACTCGAAACCAAATTTGAAAATCAATAAAAATATATTTCGATAAACTAAATGATTGTGGCAAATTTCAAAACTTTCAAAGCTATTCTTATCCTACCATTAGAAGGTCATTTGGGCAATGGGTAATCTGATTCTAACTACAAAACGAATACTTCCAATTTTTTAAAGGAGCTGTTTTTAATGACAGTGCGGATTGAATTTGATTCCTCTTGGCAGGAGGAGTTTTTAACTAGAATTGAAAATGACGGACCTTGGGGGAACTGGGAGCTATATAAATTAGCAGTAGAAGTAGAAACTCATACCACCATTCCTGATTTTGAAGGATTGCAAGCTCCAAAACATCTTTCAGGCCTTACCCCATTGCCACATCAACTTGAAGTTGCCAAGCAGGTTGTAGAAAGTATGAATGGAAAAGCTATTCTTGCTGATGAAGTTGGATTAGGGAAAACAATTGAAGCAGGATTGATATTAAAGGAATATATGATTCGAGGATTAGTTAAAAAAGTGCTCATTCTTGTGCCAGCCTCCCTTGTTACCCAATGGGCAATTGAGCTGAACACTAAATTCTTCATCCCTGCAGTAACACAACGTAAAAGCTATGTATGGGAGCAGTGTGATGTGGTCGTTTCATCCATTGATACCGCAAAACGTAATCCTCATAGAGATATCATATACAAGCAGGATTATGACTTAATCATTATTGATGAAGCACATAAGCTTAAAAATAATAAAACGAAAAACTATGAGTTTGTTCAAAATTTAAAAAAGAAATTCTGTTTGCTCTTAACTGCTACTCCCATTCAAAACCGCATTAGCGAAATCTTTAATTTAGTTTCTTTATTAAAGCCCGGGCATTTAGGAAATGAGTCAGCTTTTTATCAAAAATACAATAAAGATTCCCGTGACTTGAATGATCATGAACATTTAAAAGAGCTTGTCAATAAAGTTATGATCCGAAACAGAAGAGCTGATACAGGTATTGAATGGACGAAGCGAAAGGTCGAAACCATTCCAATAGAATTCAATATAGAAGAAAGAGACCTTTACGATGCAGTCAGCAGCCTTCGCAGGGAAGGTGATTGGTTAAGCTCTAGCCAATTTTCTGTTATGACACTTCAGCGTGAAGCATGCAGCAGCCGAGAAGCGGTCTATTTCACTCTTAAAAATATGCTAGAAAAACAAGTTGAGCCCTCAAAAGATTTCCAAGACCATATTCAAGCTTTAATCTCTAAGGTGGAAGCTGTTCAGCAAAATTCAAAAGCCGAAAAAGCACTTGAATTAATTCAGCAAATCAATGATAAAGTGATCATTTTTACAGAATATAGGGCAACGCAGATGTATTTGCAATGGTTCCTCAAACAATACGGAATTACATCCGTTCCATTTAGAGGAGGTTTCAAACGAGGGAAAAAGGACTGGATGAGGGAGCTTTTCCAAAAAAACGCCCAAGTCCTTATTGCTACTGAAGCAGGCGGTGAAGGTATTAATCTTCAATTTTGTAATCATATTATCAATTTTGATCTGCCATGGAATCCAATGAGGCTTGAGCAGAGAATCGGTCGTATACATCGCCTCGGACAGGAGAAAGACGTTATGATCTATAATTTTGCCATAAAGGATACTGTTGAAGAGCATATTTTAAAACTTTTATATGAAAAAATTCATCTATTTGAAAAAGTAATTGGCGATTTAGATGATATTCTGACAAAACTGGATTTTGGTAATGTAGAGGATCATCTAGTTGATATTTTTGGCAAATCAGCTTCAGAAGGAGAAATGAGAATCAAAATGGAGAATTTAACAGCGATGATTCAGTTTGCTGAAGAAATACGGGAAGGTGAGAGAAATGCAGCAACAGGAAATTCATAATTTCCTCGAGAAATATTTCTATGCGAACGGATGCGAAATCATTCAAAACGGGCAAGGCTATTTAACTGTACAGCTTACAATTGAACTAGATAAAGAGCTGATGAATAGGCCTTTTTACTGGCATTATTTAGAAAAAACTGGTGGAGTACCTAATCCAATGCAGCTCACATTGATTACAAATCCACATCTTGTTTCTGATCAAATGAAAGGGGAGACCATTCACTTTGGATCCCCTCGCCTCCACCAAATTTTTGAGTCAACGAAAAACTTAGCCGGCTCTATTCGTTTATATGAAAAGCACAATAAACCACCAGGACAGCAGACTCCTTTAAGACCTTGGCTTGGTATGAATATCCGGATCTCATATGAATGCGACAGGAAAAGAGATGTCTTTAAATCAATTGGGTTACAATTAATAAATGGGCAAATGATTGAGGGTTTTCATGATAAACTTCTAAACTTACCTCTGACACCGAAAATTCCTGACTATTCGTTTACACTCTCACCATTAATTATGCCTAAGAGTGGCATATCAAGAGTGGAAAATTTCTTGAGATATAAGCTTGAACATGAGGATCACTCTTGGGCTGAAGATGCAAGAAAACGCTGGCAAAAGGATTTAAAATTGCTGGAACATTTTTACGAAGAAGCTGAGGAAAAAGATGAAAGCTATGAAATTGAAAAAACAGCTTTAAAAGAGCAATACGAGCCAAAGGTTAAAATTTCAATCGTAAACGGTGGTTTGTTTTATTTAACAGATCAAGCTGTTTAAAAACAGCTTGGAAGCACGGCATTCGCCAGTTCCTTTACTAGCCAAAAGAAACCGGTCATTTGACCGGTTTCTTTTGCTGTTCACTTTCCTCTTTTTCTTTTGACATAATAGTACAAAATATAAGGAATCACACCGAACCACCGAAATAAAAATGGCTCTTTCATATCTTTTTTTTCAAGACGATTTCTTTTCCGTTCATTTTTGGGCTGATCAATATATTTAACTACTGTTTGGGTAATGTATTTTACGTAATCATTCGATTTCAATGGCATCACCTGCTCATTTACATATACTTTTTGATCATTTATCTTAGCTTTCAATTCAAGTATGTCCTTTAACAAAAATTAATAATCAGATGATGAAATTTTGCAACTAAATTAATTTCTTTCTACCCATTTAATCATCTTACCTGATTCTTCATCAAAATAACCAAACCCCTTGATATCAGGATATGATCCTATTTTTAAATTGAAGGTTACCATGTACAGAGTTGCAGTAAGTTGAGACGTTTCATAACGAATCGTTCCATCAGTAAACGTAAAGAAGCCTGAGAAAAGTTCTTCATCCCCCTCTATTAATATATTCTCAACCCTTTTCATTGAGCTTAATAAATAGTATTCTTGCTTTAATATCGCCTCTGATTCTTTTAAAAAACGTACTTCCGATAAGTAAGAGTCAATTTGAACGGAGAGCACTAGAGCAGCAAGCAAAATAAAGCAAAATGTAAGTGGATACGTAAAGCCCCTTTCATTCTGCAGCATGTTCTTCCTCCAGATTAATATAAGAGAAAAGAAGCGCAGAATGGGATTGATTATATAAATCCTCTACTGTAAGTTTCATCCCGTCTCGAATAGGGGTAAAGTTGAATGAATCCACTTTCTGAAGTACAATTTCATGCCCTTCATTATTTACTCTCCGTCGCATATTTGTTCCATATTTCTCATAGCTGACATTCTGGCCGTTCTTTCTTAATATTATCTTGTTTTCATATACCTCCAAGCCTTCTGACAACCTTAGCTCTTTTTTTAACTGACTGACAAATACTTGCCATTCCATCCTGCTCACTCTTGCTTCTAGCCCCTTATTATCCAATAAAAATTTCATGCATATGGAAAAAAAAGAAACGATAAGAAGAAAAATAGAAAATGCATATAGCATTTCAAGCATCGTAAACCCTCTACTATTCAAATATTTCGCACTTCTTGTATTCATTTTTAAGAATGTCCTCATATTTCACGCAAACCTCCAATCTACCAGAACGAACAGAGTCTTGATAGACTTCATAAACAGTTTGATTTATTTTAATTATTTCATGAACAGGAACCCTTTGTTCCTTCTTAGCTGTTTGTAAAGTCTCATATAAAAGTTGAGTCCCATCATATTCCTGATGCAATTGAATGGTTCGATTAATGAGTCCCATTATAAGGGGGAAAAAGACCATCGCTATGACTAGCCAAGCGGATAAAGATAAAAGCATCTCAACCAAGAAAAATCCATTATTCCTTCTGCACATAAAACCTTCCCTTTCCAATTAAAAAAGTAAATTTGTACCTTTCCTTATCAATAAAGATCCAGAACGAGCCGAATTTACTAATATTTCCATCAGCCTGAAATTGAAAAAAGAGCTTCATGGATCCTGGCTGAATCTTAATCCTCTCAGGAATTTCCCTTTCGATTAGATATTGGGAGCTTAGCTTTTCATGAATATAATAGGCATCATATTCGATTGGAAAATACACGATTACTTCAGTTTGATGGGAAATAGCATATTGTTGTGCAAACAAAAAGTCTGATTTTAATTGGGAAAAAAATTGTTGTTTTTCAATGGAGCTAAATTGGGGCTTTAACAGAAAGACTGAAAAAGAGGTAATGACGAAAAAAACACTCAATACAAACAAAGATTCTATCAAGGTGAAGCCAGCTTCTCGGCTTCTCATTCAGAAGAAGACTCCTTTTTAACTAGTATTACTTTTCCATCTTCTGCAATCGAGATATTTTCTCCATTTGGACATGAGGTTTCCCCTTCATTAAGATATTTTTCATCTACAAGTGTTTGAATGCTAGCAGGGGGTTTTTTATGCTCAATTTCATATGCTTGTACCTGGGCTTGTACCATTTGCACGAATGCTTCACATCCTTTATTATTTATCGATGAATTATGCTTCGTAATATTTGGAATTGTAATAATTAGTAGAATTGATATAACAAGCAAAACAATTAACATTTCTATTAATGTGAAACCCTTTATATTTTTAAGCAATCTCATTTCTATATTCCCTCCAATAAATGAAACATTGGTAATAGAACTGCTAAATACATCGAAACAATTAAAAAACCAATTACAGTATATAGACAAGGCTGAATTGTTTTTAGCAATTTTTCTGATCTTTCTTCAATTAAATTTAAACAGTGTCTGCTAAAGAATAATAATTCTTGGTCAAGCTTTCCGTTTTTCTGTCCATGTCTAATGATGTTTGGTAGCTCACTGTCAAAAAAAGGATAAATCTTTAATATTTCTTCCAGCTTCTCCCCCTTACGTAAGCTCTGCTTTATTTCTAATCCTAATTCTTGATAAAGCGGCTGCTTATCATTCTTTTCAAATAGACTCAAGGCCTCATGAATGGATACACCCCCAGCTAATAAATAACTGATCTGTACTGAAAAAAATTGAGTATAAAATAATTTTAGGAAGTGGCCAATGATAGGAATAGAAACGAGCAAATTTTTTTGTTTAATCTGGGAATGTTTTTTAAATATCAGCCCATAATACCCGAAGAAAATGAGGAAAAGAGAACCTGTGCCCCCTATTAGAAATGGCATCATTTCACCATACGATGAAACGACCTTCATGAAAAAGTTTGGCTCTAGATTCATTGAAATAAACAAGGAGGAAAATCTCGGCAGTATTACATAGTCAACGAAGATAAACAAAACAACAGTAATAAAGATCAACATTAAAGGATATACAAGTAACTTCTTTAGTTTTTCAAAATCCTTATCCCTTTTAAGCATCATTTCGCTGCCTTCTTGGATAGCACTCGCTAAGCCGCCATGCTGCTCTGCGAAGTATACATAGCCAATTAAATTTTTATTGAAGTTTAATTTTGATAAAATTTGATAAAAAGGATAACCCTCTCTTAAATCTGCGAGACATCCTCTAACCTCCTCTTTTTTATTTTGCGGCAGCTGATACAAGATTGATTCAATTGCTTCTGATAAGGGATAACCTCTTACTAGCAGCTCGCCTGTTCTTTTTAAAAAATGACTTTGCTCTTGCAGATTCCATTTACGCTTTCGCATAATCTAGTACCCACCGCTCATATTCAGATTCCTTGATATACCCAAGAGCAATGCCCTTTTTAATGACATCTTTCAATGTTAAATATTCTACCTTTGATTTTTCACCCTTCGCACCCATCATAGCTGCATTTAACGCTCTCCCTGCAAGAAGCTCAAAAACACTTGCTCTCTTCCATCTACCATAGCTGTAGCAGAAAGGAGAGCACTCCCCCTGGCAAAATGGGCACCTTAACTCGACAAGCCTTTGTGCTGTTACTGCAACAAGCGTTTGTTCAATCTCGAGCCAGTTAACTCCGAATTCATTTAATCTGTAGATAGCCCCCTTTGCATCCCTAGTATGCATTGTACTTAATACAAGATGTCCCGTTAATGCTGCCCGAACTGCGATTTTTGCCGTTTCGGCATCTCTTATTTCACCCACCATAATGATATCCGGATCATGTCTAAGAATGGCCTTTAGCCCAGCAGCATAGGAGACACCTGCTTTTTCATTCACTTGTACTTGAAGAACCAAATCATTATCTTTTTCTATTGGATCTTCTAGCGTTATTATATTGCGATTGAACATATGGGAGGTTTCGTTTAAAAGGGAGTACAATGTTGTAGTCTTTCCTGAGCCGGTCGGACCAGTGAATATAATTAATCCGTGAGCATGCTTCAATAAAGCGAGCATTTTTCGTGTCATAGCTGGGAATAAAGAGATTTGGAAAAAAGGAATTTGTTCCTGCTGAGGGAGGATTCTGATTACGAGACTTTCATTATGACTGGAAGGAAGGGTGGATAATCGAAGGCCAATCATTTGCCCATCTACTGAATAGGAGTATGCCCCACTTTGCGGCCGTCTTTTTTCACCAATGTCCATGGAAGCTGTAAATTTAAAATGGGAAATGAGTCTGTCACATTCTTCTTTCGGTAAATACAGTCTTGGAATTAATTTGTTAGCGAGGCGCAACTGGATGAGTGTGTCTTTCCTTCGGGGAACAATATGAATGTCTGAGGCTTGATTTCTTACTGCATCTTTAATAATTCTTTCAGCGAGCTTTTCTATTATGTTCAATTGAACATGACACCACCTTTTTTGTATATTCGACCTTATTATATATTTTCCATAATTTTTTGACAAATATTTCGCATTAAAAAAATAAATTTTTATAAAATAATATAAAGCCTTTCCTTGTTTAGAGAAGACCTTTATCTCATTGAATATTTCTGAGTACCTGAGGGAATATTTGTGAACATTTTATAAACTTATAGTGAATACAGTGTTAACTCTTGGGACCTGTATTATAATAGAATCAATATCGGTCTGAGGTGAGTCAAGGTGGAACAAACTTTAAAAATTACAAATGTGTTATCTGATCCAACACGCTACTATATTTATCAATACATAACAAAAAGACATAATGAAGTAACTGTTCAGGAAATTGCGGACAATTTTAATATTCATCCTAACGTTGCAAGACTTCATTTATCAAAGTTAGAAGATGTCAATATGCTTGTCTCTGAAACACAAAAAACGGGAAAAGGAGGCCGGCCAAGCAGACTTTATCGCTTATCGGATGATGTCATTCAGCTTCATTTCCCGTATCGAGACTACCAGCTTTTATCAAAAATTGCGATGCAAACACTGCTATCCCTTGGAGAGCAAGCTAAGAGTGCGTTATATGAAACGGGAAAAAAATTTGGTCTTGAATTGATTGATCAGGAAAAGAACCGCTCCTCACAATTTAATGAATCACTTTCCTTTGATCAAAAATTGAATATCATTAAAAATGCAGCTACTATGTCAGGCTTTCATCCTGAGTTTGAAGCAAATGATGAAAAAACAAAGATCTACTTCCAAATATTTAATTGCCCATTCAAAGAAGTAGCTGCAGATCATGAAGAATCAGTATGTAATATGCATTTTGAATTTCTAAAAGGTATGTTTGAAGCCTTATTCGATGAAATTGAGTTAATTGAAAAGGAAAACATGCTAAATGGCTGTGAATCATGCTCCTATCATGCATTCGTCACAAACTAGCAACAAAGAGTTATTTACTTTTAAGCTGGAAATAACTTATAATATGTAATGATGTACTTATAATATGTAATGTTGTATTTTTTTGGGATAAAAGGAGGGATACATATGGATCGTATGTACAGAGTATTAGGCTTCTGGACGGGGATTTTTGCTGTCATGTTCTTTGTAGGCGACATGTATACAACATCTTTAATCTTCTTCGGCCAAACAGGATTTTTCCTACTTTTAAGTTACTTAAAGCTTTCAGAACGTATGTATATGTATGTTTTTGGAGCATATTTAACAGTGTTCTTTATTGGCTTTACATACTGGAGTACATTTATGATGACTCCAGGCGTAAGCGGCCACTAAGAAGTGAATACGTACATAATAAAAAAGCGATGAATCATCGCTTTTTTATTTTTTCCGAATTTCTTTTTCTTGCAGGATAATATGAAAGGATGAGCTAATTCCAGAAGGCATAATGAGACTGCGAATCGCCCTATTTCTCTTACTCACTTCAGAGAATGGATTCGGATCATAATGATCCTGTAAATCCTCTAAAATTCCTGATGTAATTAAAAATTCATCCTGTCTCCATTTGTTTATAAATTGAAGTCCATTCTTGCTTCCTAGATTAATAAATGCATCAAAATGAACATGACTCGTTATATCCATTTCTCCAGGATATAGAAGGATATTATTAATTTGCTGATGTTGATAATAGCCTCTTAAACTGCCTTCCCTTCGCCATAGTTTCTTCCATTCCTCATTCGTATAGCCATAATCAACTGTAAGAACCATTCCATTCGCAAGCACATTGGCAATGCTACAAATCATATCCTCCATTTGTAAAGGAATCTCGATTCTTTGACCATCTTTTATGTTCAATCCACTTTCCTTTAAAAAGGTTAATATTTGCTCGTTTTCCAGTGGAACTACACTCTCTGCAAGCTGATCATTTTCCACAGTGACCATTATTTCCATTAATTGTCCATTTTGTTTTTCGATGACATGTACAGGAAAAGCATCAAATAGTTCATTCGAAAAAATCAGTCCTTCAAAAGGAGAAATTTCCATTAAGCTATCTATTTGTTTTACTCTTTCTGAAAAAATGATTTCATCCTGCTGAAGCTTTCGATGATGTGGACTTGCCTCTAAAATAAAATAATGTATTGGTTCAGTCGATATTTTATTCCATTCATCAATAAATGCATTGGCAAAACGCCCTGTTCCTGCACCAATTTCACATATAGAGGCTTTGAGCTTATTTGCTTTTACTTGCTTATAAAACCATTTTGCTATTGATCTCCCATAAATATCTGATACATTACTTGACGTTATAAAATCTCCATCGCGTCCAATTTTACACTTGTCCCGCATATAATAACCATATTGAGGATGATAAAGGGCAAGCTGAATATATTCTGCATATGTAATTCTTTGTAATGGGCTATTCAGGATCCATTCTTTAAAAAAATTAATCATATTTGCTCCTTTTCACGTTTTCACCATTGACATAGTGATAACTTTATTATATTTTTATTGTAGTAGCTTAACTATATCCCCTCCCATTATATGAATAGAACATCCCCCAGAAAAGCCCTTCTCTTTTGAGAAGGGCTTTTCTATTTAAAAACCATTAAGAAATGGATTAGAATCCATCTCCTGTCCGATCGTTGTAGCTGGTCCGTGTCCAGAAAGAACGATCGTTTCTTCTGGCAGAATTAATAATTTATCATGGATACTTTTTATAAGTTGATTATGGTTTCCGAAAGGAAGGTCTGTACGCCCGATACTTCCATTGAAAAGCGCATCACCGGCAATGACTAAGCCCGAATCTTGGAAATAAAATGATAAACTTCCTGGAGAATGTCCAGGAGTTTCTAAGATTTGAAAAGTGAAATCTCCAATTGTCATTTCTTGTTCTTCAGTAATGAAATAATCCGCTGGCTTCCCACTCACATTCTTTATCATCTCATAACGCAAGGAGCCATTCAATGCAGGATCAAGCAACCAATCAGCTTCCTTTTTGTGAATATAGACTGGAATGCCGAATTCTTCTCGAATATCCTCGACCACTCCGATATGGTCAAAGTGGGCGTGTGTTAAAATTATTGCATGTGGCTTCAATTGATTATGACGAATATAATCGCTAAGCTTTTCACTTTCTTCACCTGGGTCAAATATTAAACATGAATTGTCTTCCTTTGACAATACATAACAATTTGTTTGTAATGGTCCTAATGGTATCTGATTCCATTTCATGTGAATACCTCCATTCGATCGATTGATTAGATTTATTTTACACTAAAGTTAATAATAATTTAAAGAAAACTCTCTCAAGGAGAAAAATATGAAAATAATCTTTGCAGTTGAAGCAAACAATATCATTGAAGAAGTTCCTGAATTTATGGAACTCCTTGTAAAAGAAACAAAAGTATTTGATTTTCATGATTTAATCTTTATGTTTGAAACATATGAAGAGGCGCGTCATGCAGAAGAATTACTGCTTGAGGCTGACCTATTTGAAAATCATTTCGAACTTCTTCTCGTAGATAATGGAGAAAAAGGAGAAACTTTTTCTGACTTTGGATTTGATACTCCCAACCAAACTTATCTGCTAAAGGAACTGCTTTGCTCGTTTTTCATTATTGGTGGGGATGAGGATTCCATTCGCATGGCAGTATTACAGCTCGATGAACATCTCCTATATAAATCTGTTCATGAAAAGGAAACAGTATATTTTGTGGAATCTCACTTAATTGAATTAGTAAAAGGGATTGCCGATGCTTACGACATAAAAGTGTCATTTTTTGAACTCGACAAACAAGTGAAAAAAATATAGAATATAATACGAGTGTATAAGTAAGTTTACATACAGTTTTTTATTTTTAATTAAAAAGGCATATGCCTGCTGATTATTATTTAAAAGGGGGCAATAAATAATGGGACTAGTTATTATCTTCGCATTAGTTGCAGTTCTCGCTGGAATTGGTGCTTGGAGTGCGCTTAAGAACAAGAATATCCTAGGCTTTGTATTCGGAGCCGGTTCATTTGTTGTTTTCGGCGGTTTTGCTTTATTGACACTTATTAACAGTGGATACCCTGCAGTACACTAAGAAATGCTTAAACGCCTTCGGAATGTTCCGAAGGCGTTTCCCTTTGTACCAACCCCGTCATGAATAAGACAAGCTTAATTCTCTAGACTGCAAAAGCCATACTTATCTTGTAATTAAAAGAAGGACTGTCCAAACTATGGTGGACAGTCCTTTTTTCTAGGCTAATAGGAAAGTTTAAGTTTTTTAACGTACTAAAGTAAAGTGTGTTTTCAATTAAATTAACTTCTAATAAGATCGCATAAGAAAAACTAAGGCATTTGCCAAAAAGGACTTGGCGAACGCAAGTTTTTCTAATTATCATTTAATTGACTTACAACTCTTTCGACCTTTTCTTCCATCTTTCTTTTTACATCCCTGCGGTCATCAATACGGATATTTGTCGCTACCCTCATTAACCCATTTTCAAATGGGACCTCATGCATTGCCTGAATGACTTCGAATAATACCGGCAGCTCTCCTTCGATAATCGTATTCATTGGTGTTAGCTGATATCTGATATGCCCTTTTTCTTCATACCCTTTTAATACACGTTGAATATCTGCTACATAGCTGCTGACACTCGGTGTACTTGTTCCTATTGGTATTACAGTTACATCAACAATTGCCATGCTAAATCATCCTTTATCTGTTTTTAGAAATCCTTTATAAGTGGTATTACTTTTTTTGATTGTATGTCAATCAGCTTTTCAAAATTAAAGCCATACAAACAATACTTCCCATCTGGTGAACAGCTTAGCGGTTCATTTTTTAAATCTTCCATGATCACTTCTTTCTCACCTTTTACCGCATCAAACGACCACAGCTGAAATCCATCGCGATAAGAATCAGCTTCTGCACTGAAAAGTGGCTGAAAGGTAAGAAAATGATTCTCTGCATCAAAATCAAAATAAGGAACAAGCCAATCAGAGTAGCGCGTCAAATGCGGAACTGTAAAGGACGACAGCTCTTGAAAATCATTAGAGTGAAAGGTGTAAACAGCCTCATCTGATGCATTTGAGTTTACAGTAATCGTCATAATTAAATCTTTAACGGTTTTAACATAAAATACATCATTAAGGAGTATTTTTTCATTTTGCACGTTTATGCCCTTTTTTACAAGTGGGGCAAAGAGAGAAATATCTTTTTGATCCCAATTTAAATAAATGATTTCATCCTTGTCTACCCAATTAACAAATGGCTCCTTATTATGGATCTCGTCTAGCTTCTTCTCTTTAATATTCATTTGAAACATCGAAAAATCCCAATTCTCCGAAAATGAAGAGATAAGTATCAAGTTTTCATCATAAGGATTCCACTCGAAAGTTAACTCATATGCACTGATGTGCTCAGACATTAACTGCTCGCCTTTTGGATCAATAATCGAAATAATTCCTTCATATGTACTTGGAGCGGAATGGATTAGAATGTATTGACCTGATGGACTCGGGACTACTGAAGATATTGGTACCTCACTCTCAAAGATTAATGAACTCTCGCCTGTAAATACATTATAAGTATATACATTTGAGCCTAGCCCTACATTTGTCATGTAAATTATGGTTTCATTATTTAACCAGCCATTTACTGTATTAAATTGCCCATTTTCAATTGGTATAGGGGTCATGGTTTCATTAGAAACAAATGAGTGAGGAATGGCTTCTTTACCTAGTGAAATATTATGCTTCTTTACAGGCTGCACCCCAACTTCTTTTTCATTTTGGCATCCAAATAAGATAAAAAGGGGAATTGTACATAAAAAAAGAAACATACAGATACTGCTATTTTTCCTTTGCTCCAATTCCTCACCCCTTTTCTCTATCCTATACTTATTACGAAAGAAAATAAAAATTGTTTCATTTTTAACAAAGAAAAAGCCGGAATAACGGCTTTTTCTTAATCCAAAACTTATTCTACATGTATAATGCCGCTAGGTAAATACCGAGAACCTCTTCAAAAATTTCATCAAATTGTGATAACGGTAAAGGATTAATTCCTTTTCCCATTTCTATTGTAAAACCCGGCTTACGAAATTCCTTAATAAACCAATCTTTAAACCCGGCAAAGCTATAAATATATTGTACTGATTTATAACCACTTACTCTAGAAAATTCTTCAGCAAGAGCTCTTGATTCAGGAGGCTCTAAACCCTCATACCCCCAGTAAATCTCTTCACCTTGAGTATGAAAAGCAAGTACTCGATTAAATTGGCGATTTTTTGCCAAATCCGCCATTGCAATTGCCTCAGGTTCAGTCAATGGGGCTGTCCCTGGGTAGTCTCTTGGTGCTGGAGACTTTTCAGGTGATCTCTCCTTCTCGATCTCCCATTTTGCCGGAAATTGATCGTTTAAATCAACACCCCTTATGTTTGCTTTCCAACCTGAGAAATCTGTACTTCCACGATTAATATTTATTACTTGCTCTCTAACTTCTGGAGAGGGCCCGTTAAGAACTAAATCGACTCCATCGGGATTAACCATCGGCACTATTGAAATATTTACCGATTGATATAAGGGCATGGTTTGAAGTCCTCTTATCGGTTTGATATTTGTTAGGGATAAGAGAAAATAATTTAATAACGCCATTAAAACACTCGAGGTAATCCATTCATTTGCATGAATGGATGCATTAAAATGCACCTTTTTCGTTCCTTTACCAAGTTGAATCTCGTAAATAGGCTTCCCTAATACAGTGTTGCCAATCGTAGTCACCTTAATAAACGGAAATATTGCCTTTAAATTTCTTATATCCTCTGTTACTGCTTCGTAATGATAATTCTTCATTCCAGAGACTATAGGTGTGATGACTCTTTTAGGAATAAGTATTGTCGACCCTGTTTGCAGCTGATTTGGGTTCATATTTTGATTAATTAGAAGCAAAGCATCCACAGCCAAATGTTTTCCAACACTAATCTTCCATAATGTATCACCTTTTTTTATTTTATACGTTTGTGTAATAAATCCGGGTATAAGTACCTCCTGACCTATAAACAAGGAGTTCGGATTGATTGTGGGATTAGAATCGATGAGCAAATTTAATGGGATCATAAACAGGCGGCTATAATACCATAGAGTATCTCCTGAACGTACTTTAACTCTCATTTCAATCATCCTCCCTTATCCATTCATTTTTATGAAGAAATACAGGAAAAAATGACAGGACTGTAAGAAAAGCATAATCCCTATCGAAAGCATTAAGGTCAATTGTTCTTGCGATGAATATGCAAAGCAGCCTTCCTTGTAGAGCTATGCATTTCTCCAACGCGAGTAAAGTATTTTGATCAAAGAAAAAACCTGCAAATAATTGCAGGCTTTTTCGTGCTAATTAGAATCAAATTTAATTTCATTACCAAATGTCTTTGAATTTCTAAACTCTTCATCTTCATAGAACCGAAGGAGATCTCCATAAATAATCTTGTCAGAGTATTCTAGCTCATTTTTCGCTTTTTCAATATATGGTTCACATGCACTGTTATCTGTAGGTTCCCCTGTTCCTTTATCGTAACAAGTCTCACGAGTATAAATATTATTTTTTGTAATAAAGCTTCCATCACGTAAAACCGTAAACTCCAATTTGTCCTCTGAGAATAAGTCTGATCCAAAATCAATATTATTTTTCGTATTAATTCCTAATAAATGAAGGATGGTTGGCTTTACATCCATTTGCCCAGACACAGTTGAAATTGTTTCACCTTTTTGTCCAGGTATATGAATGATAAATGGTACTCTCTGAAGCTGAGTACTAACATAAGGAGTCACTTCTTCTCCTAAAAATTCACCCATTGCTTTGTTATGGTTTTCAGAAATACCGTAATGGTCTCCATAAAGTACGATGATTGAATCATCATATAGGCCTTCTGCTTTTAATCGTTCGATAAATAGCTTTAAAGCTTCATCTTGATAACGAACTGTTGGGAAGTAATTATTCACCGTTTTATTATTCGAAGTATACGGCTCAATAAATCGATCTTCTTCATCTAACTCAAATGGAAAATGATTCGTTAAAGTAATAAATTTCGCATAAAATGGCTGTGGCATTTCCTTCAAATGCTGAACGGATTGTTCAAAAAAATCAATGTCCTTCAATCCCCAGCCAACAGAATTTTCAGCAGTTACTTCATAATCAGGAAGTGAATAGAATCGGTCATAACCTAATGATTGATACATAATATCTCTATTCCAGAAGCTCTTGTTATTGGCGTGTAAGGCAGCTGTATAATAACCATTATTCCCCAAAATATCAGGTGTTGCAGTATATTCATTACCAGAGTGTGTAAAGAAAACTGCCCCACGACTTAATGGATAAAGAGAATTTTCCACAATAAACTCTGAGTCTGATGTTTTTCCCTGTGCAGTTTGATGGTAGAAATTATCAAAATAATAGCTTTCTTTAATAAAGTCATTCAAAAACGGCGTTATTTCTTGGCCATTTACCGTTTCATTAATAACAAAGCTCTGAGTAGATTCTAATGAAATCAAAATGACGTTTTTATTCTTCGCAATTCCGAATAGTTCATCATTCGGCTTTTTATAATTTGCATTGATATAGTTATCAATATCAACTAACTCACTGCCATCTGCCAAAGCCCTTTGGGCAGATGATTTAGATTGAAGAAAAGCATCATAAAGATGATAATTATATGTCCCAATATTTTTAACTAGCATTTCACGGTCAAAGGTTCTAGTAAGAAGCTGTGGACGTTCAGTTTCAGCTAATCCAAGATTAAAAAAGGCAATGGCGACTGCAATAAGGAAGTATGCTCTTCGATCCACCTTAGAAAATTTCCTTTGTATGACGAATTTAGGCTTTGAAAATACAATTAACGCCAAAATTATAACATCAGCAAAATAAAAAATATCAGTGAATTTCAATAATTCATTTACACTACTACCTAAATCACTCATATTACTCGTTTGAAAAAGAACTGGAATCGTTAAGAAATCATTAAAGAACCTATAAAAGACTACATTTGCAAATAATACGACGGATACGAGAAAGCTTGTGATGAGTATGTAGCGTTTTTGATTCTTTTCTTTCATAAATAAGCTTATTCCAAAAACAAATAGCAAAAAGCTTAATGGGTTTATAAATAAAATAAACTCCTGTTTCCAATTTTCAATTTTAATATCAAAGCTAGTTTTGTACGTAATGTACGTTTTTAGCCAAAGGAGCACTATTGCAATACCTAAAAGTGAAATCCTTGACCATTTGAAATTCTTCATAATAAGTGAAACCCTCCCTGTTTTTGAAGAACAGATATGGAATTTTTTGTCGTTTTTTTACATTTTTAGGATAGATTGTTTTGAATCAAACATTATCTTAATACTTTTTTTACAAAAAATCAAATGAGAATTTAACATATTTTTATATAATTATAGGTTGCTTTATATTCTCTTTATCCAAAGTATTAGACGATTGAATCTTTGAAAAGTTTCGTGTTTGTCCATTTTCTAAAAAAATGATTCTTCCGCCCTGTATCATTTTTCCTTCAAAAAAAAGAGAATCCGCTCTAATCACGAATTCCCTTGAAATTTCCAGAACTAAAGTTCTATACAGTTTTATGTTAGTCAATCCACAACAATTAGCCCAACAAAGGATCAGCCTTTTTCTTTTAAAAGCTTAGCCTCATGTCTTAATAATAAAATGGCAGTTTGATAATCTTTTGTTTCAATGAGCTGTGATTGATAAAGCTCCTTCATTTCAGCCTCCATCAGCTCTAAATCTGCAACCCTGTCACCAATATAGATGATTGTTCCGAACCTTTTTAGAAGTTGTTGAATATCGTAAATTGTTTTCATTCTGTTCCCTCATATCAAAAAAAGTAAATTTTATGAACTAGTCTGTTCGCTAATCCGTTCCCATAATTGTTTATATTCCTTTTGATTAGGCATTATTTCAACAGCCTGTTTGGCAAATTTTTTAGCTTCCTCAATATTACCCTCCTGTAGATAAATAAGGGCTAAATTATAATATGCCTCATGAAAGTCTTTCCTTTTCTTAATCGCTAGATGCAAATGCTCTTTTGCTTTTGAGATATCATTTGTTTTGATTTCTGCATATGAAAGCAAAAAATAAACATCTGCAGAAGCTGAGCTCTCATTAGAATATTCATGCAGGATGTTTTTTACTTTTTCATATTCTCCCGACTTTAAATAGCTATCAGCCATTACGATTGCAGATTGCTCATTCAGTAATCTTTCAGGCTCATCAAATCCAAATTTCAATAATCCAGTTATCGTTAGAGCAGTTATTACTAATAATAAGAGCTGCAGCCATGGCTTTTTTTGCTTTGGAAAATGTACAATTCCTGTAGCCAAAAAACCACCGATTAGCCCACCAATATGTCCAGCATTGTCAATACCAGTCATAGAAAATCCGAAGACAAGATTAATCCCGAGGACAACCATGATATTTAAGCCCATAGTTCTAAAGAAAAGATTTGGATAGATGACTCCAAAGTAAAGCAAAGCTCCAAAACATCCAAATATGGCTCCACTTGCTCCCGCAGATAAATTTTGACTAAAAATAAAACTCGCTAATGAACCACAAAACCCTGCGGTTAAATAGATAAAAAGAAATCTTATATTGCCAAATATTCTCTCTACGGCTGTTCCTAAATAATAAAGCGCCAAAGTATTCATGAATAAATGCAGCAACCCAATATGGAGAAAAATCGGTGTAAAAAAACGCCACCATTCACCTTCTAATATTAGCGGATTAAACTTAGCACCATACTTTATTAAAGTAGATGTATCTGTACTTCCGCCCTTCCATTCCAAGAAGAGGAACATGGCAATTTGTATAGCAATAAACATATATGTAAAGAACGGCTTTCCATACTCAAATAGGGATTTTTCCTTCTTAGATCGATTAGATGCTACTGATAGTGCAGCAAGCTTAACTGAGTCTACTTCTTGCTCTGTATATCCTTCATCATGAATAGGAAAAGTTATTGCTTCTTTGAAAATAGTGCCGAGTTCATGGAAGCCTTCTCCGTAATGCGTCCGATCGAAAATAATGGATTTAACCTTTGTTTTTTCATTACCTTGTTGTACAAAAGGTTTCTCGATTCTAAATGCATATTCATCAACTGGAGGATGAGAAGATACGTATAAATTAATGACATTCATATCTCCTTTTAATAATTGCTTACGAATTCTTTCACCATTCATAGCGGTAAGCTCAATATCTTTTTGCATCCAGTTGCTCCAATCTAAATTATAACGGAGCAGTCTAATGACCTGTGCCTCTTTATTCTCCATTTTTTCAAGCCATAATTCATTATGCTCTTCCGATAATTGAACAATTCGATATTCATGAACAGAAATGAAATAATGCGCAAGCTTCCAAAAAACATATTCCTCTTGAAATTTCAAATTTCCCCCTACTCTCTATGCAAACTTACTACAATTTTTTTAGTCTAGATTCAAAATAACTACATATGATTAGAAAAACTTAGCCTTCTTCAAAAAACCGATGAATTCTTTATTTTTAATATAGGCAAAATCCCTACTTTTTGTAAAGTTAAAAGAAAAAAAGACCCTGAACAGGTCTTTTCTAATGCAGCTCAGCAGGGCCTGACGGGAAAACCATTTTCATCAGCTGATTCCTTACCCCAGGAAGCCCCATGAACGTGCTGACAAAAATACGCCTTAAAAATGAATTCTTAATAATCATATTCAAAGCGCGATAACGGTTTTGGAAAATAAAATAACTGCCTAAGCCTATCAAAATAATAGAAAAAATACGACCCATAATCATCCCTCCTACATTTAGTTTGAGATGAATGTCTCGATTTTATCCATTATACTGTCATGTCCTTAGTCAATATTCTAATGAGTATATATCAATAGGGTATGAGGTAAATCAATGAATGAAAAGCAGCCCAAGAAATGCAGCTAGAAAACCAGAGAGAAAGTTTACAAAGTCGTTATTCATAATTAGTACGCCTCGTTTATGGGTTGTTTTAGCACCACAATGATGTAACGCTTCTACTTCAGTCCCACATATTTCACATTTATATACAGCCTGAATGAAAGCACCCAGCAGCGTATCAATTACATTACCAAAAAAACCGAAAGCAAAAATGATTGCCATTTCTCCAATAGAAAAATGAAAAAAATAATTAGCTAAAATCACAATTGAAAATGCCCCGCAAATAGCTGCAAAAGTCCCAAGTACGCTCACTGCCCCAGATGTACCAGCTTCAATCCGTTTGAATGAGCGAATATATATTGGGGACCGTTTGCTTAAAGATCCAATTTCCGAAGCCCATGTATCCGAGTTAGCAGCTGCAATGGAAATGGAGAAGCCGTAAATCCAGATTGAATCAGGAAAAAAAATATTTAATAGACTGATAAAAGCAGCAGTTCCTCCGTTGGCTGCCACCTGCATCCAATCTCTTCGGGAACCTTTTTCGTGTCGGTTCTCAATATTAATTTTATTTTTCCTCTTGTACTTAGACCAAAAGCTAGAGCTTGCAAAAAAGAAACCAAGCAACAGCAAGCCTTCAACCCCAAAACTTAGACCGACAGTGAGTCCAACGATGAGTGCAGCAATACTTCCTGATTTCGTAAGTAATTTAAGAAAATATCCACAGACTGAGGTAGCTCCAATAAATAGAATAAGAAAAATAACTTCAATCATTTACGCTCAAAACCTTGCTCGGGGTTATGATCTTATTAACAGGCATATCATGATACTCTATCGGCAAATCTGAAACTATTTGAGGGTGAAATGCAAGGGAAACTGTACGGCCTTTATATTCTGTTAGATAACGGTCATAATAGCCCCCTCCAAAACCAAGTCTAAAACCTTTCTCGGTAAAAGCAAGACCAGGAATAATTAACAAATCAATATCACTTTTGGAAACTTCTTCTGTTTCAGCTTCAATTGGCTCGAATAACCCCGAATAAACGCATTCTAATTGATCAAATTGACAAAATGTACGAAAGACCATTTCTCTTAACTTAGGCAGACATTTAGGAATGACGATTTGCTTTCCCTCTTCCCATGCCTTTCTAATAATTTGATATGTATCAACTTCTGATTGCTTAGAAATGGTTATCCCTATCGTCTTAGACTCTTTCCAATAAGAATCTTGATAAAGATTTTTTGCAATTAAATAGGAAAAGTGTTCATACTGAGGTTTTTCTATATTATCAAGCTTGGCCATTATTTCCTTTCTCAGGAACTGTTTTTCATTTTTCATTTTTCCTTCAGCCCTTTGTTTTCTAGATATTTGTAATAGCCTAAACACATAAAGGCAATCAATTCTATTGATTAGAAAAACTCGGTGCTCACCAAAATATCCATCGAATGCAACAAAAAAAGCAGTAGGAATAACCCCACTACTTATTTTGTCTCACGATGAGTTGTAGAACGCTTTTCTCTTGGGCAGTATTTTTTAAGCTCAAGACGATCTGGATTGTTTCGTTTATTTTTTTTAGAAATATAGTTACGATCTCCGCATTCTGTGCAAGCTAACGTAATATTCACACGCATGTAATTTCCCTCCAAACTATATATGACTAGTTCGTTCATACGACTTTTCTATAATATCATTTTTCAATTGGAAATGCTAGTATGTTTTTAAAAGTGCTTCGTTTAATTTTATTAATTCTACTTCATTTTCCCCTTTTATCATCCACGTTTTCCCTTCAAAGGTTTGAATTCCCTTGAAATTAATATTGTAAAGCAGGATACTTGCGGCATTTCCGTTAGCCATTGGATTATATTTTAGCTTACCCAGTTTTGAACAGGACCAAATTCTATCCATATAAATATCCCAAATTGGCTGAACTGAACAAGCCTCCCTCGACATACTATTACAAAATCCATCTATTAAATAAACTTGATTATCAATCAAATGGAAGACAGCATTTTCAGTAGGTGAAATAAATGAATAATGATTAAAGTCTTGATGTTGATACCTATTCTGTATAAGGAGCTTAACATTTTTTGATCGCTGAATATGATTCGTGATATTAATAATAAATGATTGAATATCCGATCGACTATTCTCTTGCTTTACATCCACAGAAATGCCTTCGTCTTTCATTAGTTCTTCTGTTCCAGATGTTAACCAATACGTTTTACCCTCAATCCAGATGCCTGGAATCATTTCTAAACCTTCTTTATTGGTATCTATAAATTTTTCCATTCTATATGATTGACTATATGTATTTAATTTCATCAGATATCACCTCCGTAAAAAGTTAAGATGTATTTGATCATATTGGATTAACATCCATAGAAGCAGATGATGTTTTTCCCTTATTATTTATAAACGCTTCTTTATAAACATTATTTGTTTCGTTTGCAATTCTTTCCCAACTAAATTCGCTCTCGACCATTTTCCTTCCATTACTTCCTATTTTAAGAGCCTTAGATTCATTTTCTAAATAGAAAATTGTCTGTTCAATCAAACTATCGGAGTTACCCGCTTCCATTAATAATCCATTTACTTCATGCTGTATTATTTCTTTCAAGCCTCCTGTATTTGAGGCAATAGTTGGAATACCTTTACTCAATGACTCAATTGCTACAATCCCAAAGGGCTCATAGCGACTTGGAAAAACTGCCATGGTACACTTAGAAAAAAGCGCGTTTTTTTGTTCATCTGTGACAAAGCCAATAAAGAAGACAACATCCTGAAGATTTTTCTCAATCACATTATTTCTGTATTCTTTTAGCATTGGTCCTTTACCAGCAATAATAAAATACAAATCTGGATAGGCAAGGCGCAACTTATATGCTGCTTCAATTAATGTATCAAAGCCCTTTTCCTTAACAATACGACCAACGGAAAAAATAAGGCGCTTATTTTTTTGTATAGGGATTGCTGATAAGACTTCGTCAGATATTTCTTTAAGATCTTTTTCTTCAATTCCATTTGGTATCGTCCATATCTTCTTATTTTTCTTCATTGAAAATACTTGTTGAAGCTCTTTTTTCATGTAGGTACTGCAGACAATTAGCTGTTCCGTTTGATTAATCAATTGTTGTTCCTTTTCATGAATAAACCTTTGAAGCCCATTGTAAATTCCGTTGTTTCGACCAAACTCAGTTGCATGTATGGTTACAACTAAGGGGACTGCTAAGAATTCCTGCAGAGTAATTCCACAAGCTCCCACAAGCCATTCATGCGCATGGATTAAGGAAAAATGATGGATTTTAGATAATTCCATTGCCTTTTGAATCATCGCTAAATTAAGCCCGCCAATCCAGCTTAGAAAATCATTGTCTTTTTCAAGTAATGGCTTAACTCGATAAATATGGATTCCATCAGTAAATTCTTCCTGCATCTGCTGATTTGAATTAGCAGTGATCACATATACTTCATAGCCTTTTTTATGTAAACCTCCTGCAAGGCCATGTACATGCCTTGATAAACCCCCAATAATGTTTGGTGGGTACTCCCAAGTCAATAAAAGAATCTTTTTTCGTTTTTTATCTTCATCTAGAAAAAAAGTCGTTATAGAAAATGATTTTTTTATTTGATGCGAGAAGTTTCCTCTCTCATAGATGAAGGAAGGATAACTCTTCCCATAATAAGAATAAGTGCTCACGAAATCGTTCCAATTCTCTCTAGAGTCATCGTTTTCAGACGAAGGAAATTCTTCAATTTGATTTTTATCCTCTAAGGCTGACTGGTTCTCCCAAGTTCGGACAGTATTGGATCGTAGTAATGGGAAGAATTGATTTTCTGAAAGCTTAATCCCTACTTCAACACAGTAATTACGATTTGCCTTTAGATTTTTAAATTTCCAATTTTTTTGGCTTTCCCCGGTCATTGCCTCAAAATAATAATGAGCATTACTTCCATCAAAAATAATACATGTAACATCATAGATTCTGATTGCGCTTATTAATGATGTGAATAGTTGTTCAAAATAATTTTCAATAAAGCTTTTTATAAAATCTGGAACTTCCCAAGTAACAGATAATATATCCTTTGATATTAAACTTACATGTATTCTTTCTTCCATTATCCATACACCTCATAGTTTCTTTCACGTATCTCAAATGGTTTCCTCAAATATTGGCCTAAATAAGTATGATATGAGTAATAGAGACTGTTTATTCCACTTTTCTATAGTTTAATGTTATCATTGAAAACTAACTCTCACAACGAACGGAAATTGTCGTAATTTGCGTTTCCATCTATAAAATACGACAAAAAGAATTCTTTCTTTCTTCATATGAATATTTCGAATCGAAGTTTGTCGTAAATAATGGTAAAATATTTAATGTAAGGGAAATATCTTAAAGAATTAATTGAGGTGGCATATTTGGAATTTGTAATGATCGGCTTACTTGCTTTTGCTATTATTCTTTTAATTTTATCCGCTTTTATGAGGGACCCATATAAGAGCATTCGAGAAGAAATAGACCAGCTCTCAATGCAGCAAATTCAAGATATGTATGTTATCAAGAAGAAATTAAAAGTTCTTGAAGAGGAATTGCTAGTTAATGATGTGGATTTCCAGCCAGCTCTTTCAGTTCAGCAACCACCTAGCTCAAAGCAGAAAAAAGACATTCATGAAATAATAAAAAATCAAGTTTGGTCATTAGCACAGCAAGGTTTAACAGTTGAGCAAATCGCTAAACAATCTTCTTTGATGCCAAGTGAAGTCGAATCTATCTTAGTGGAAATGATCGGAAGAGGGTAAAAGTATGAACAAAAGGAGCATCCGTGCGTTTGCATTCGGAATTCTGATTACCGTATGTATACTAGGTTCATTTTATTATTTTAGTGAGGATGGAAAAAAGGAACAAATAAATATTGAAAAAGCAGAAGCATTATTAAATGAAAGCGGATTTATTGTGGTAGAAAAGCAAAAGTATAGTGAAATGGAAAATACCATAACAAAATTAACAAAAAAGGAAGCCGAAAAACCACAAAAAAAAGAAGTGGTCAATAAGCCAAAAGATATGGAACCAACCACATCTTTCACAATTGAAATTGTTAGTGGCATGGTTTCACATGACATTTCTTCTATTCTAGAGGAGAAAAAATTGATTGATGATGCAGACCGTTTTGAAACATATCTAGAAGAATACGGGTATAGCAAAAAAATTCAGCTTGGAACCTTTGAAGTAAAAAAAGGAATGAGCTACAAGGAAATTGCTAATATCATTACAAAAAGCTAAAGAAGCACATATATATGCTTCTTTAGCTTTTTTAATCATTTATTTATTCAAATCGTATTGTCGCCCTTTGACAAGATATAAAATACTTTCAGCAATATTAGTTATATGGTCCGCTGCTCTTTCAAGAAAACGGCAGATAAATGATAACTGTAAAATTTGAGGCAAATATTCTGGCTTCTGTAAGTTGATTTGCATTAAATCTCTAATTGTTTGACCGTATAAATCATCTACCGTGTCATCCATATCAGCTAGCTTTTTTGCTTTAATAATATCTTCATCATTAAATGCCTCTAATGATAGTTTAAGCATTTCTAACGTAATTTGATGCATTTCTTTTATATGAACAATCGGCTTAACAAGCGGCTCAGAACCAATTCTAATCGTCGATTTTGCAATATTTACTGCAAAATCAGCAATTCTTTCAATATTAGCCGCAATTTTAATCGCAACAATGATACGACGGAGATCAATGGCTACTGGCTGTTGCTTTGCAATTAATAAAATGGCAAAATCATTAATGTCTTCATACATAAGATTTGCGTTAGAATCCTCATCGATAATTTCAAGAGCCATTTCAATATTTTGTGTTTCTAGTGCTTCAATTGATTTGGAAAGAGCAGACTCTGCAAAATTTCCAAGTTCCAGCAATTTTCCTTGTAATTCTTTTAAATCTACATCAAATTTTCCACGTACTGGCATTAGTTTGCATCTCCTTCCTTAACCGAATCTACCTGTGATATAGTCTTCTGTTCGCTTATCAGATGGCATTGAGAAAATTTTATTCGTATCAGTGAATTCAATAACCTCTCCATTCAGGAAGAAAGCTGTTTTATCAGAGATTCGAGCTGCTTGCTGCATATTATGAGTAACAATAATAATACTGAATTCCTTTTTTAATTCTTGTACGAGTTCTTCTACTTTTAAGGTTGAAATCGGATCTAGAGCTGATGTTGGTTCATCCATTAAGATAACATCTGGTTCAATGGCAAGACATCTCGCAATGCAAAGACGCTGCTGCTGACCGCCTGAAAGCCCATAAGCATTTTGATTCAATCTATCCTTAACCTCATCCCAAATGGCAGCACCTTTTAAACTTTTCTCAACGATTTGATCAAGAATCTTTTTGTCGCGGATCCCATGAATTTTTGGACCGTATGCTACGTTTTCATAAATCGTTTTAGGAAAAGGATTTGGCTTTTGGAATACCATTCCAACCTTTGTGCGCAGCTCTTCTACACCGTATGAGCGATCAAAAATATTTCGGCCTCGATAGGCAATTTCACCTGATGTTTTCACACCAGGGACTAATTCAATCATGCGATTTAAAGTTTTAATATAAGTCGATTTCCCACAGCCTGATGGTCCAATAATAGCAGTGACTTCGTTCTCATAAATATCTAAATTAATATTTTTTAGCGCATGATTTTCTCCGTACCATAAATTAAGCTGGTCTGTTTTATAGACAATACTTTTATTTTCCATTTCAGCTTGTTTATCTTCACCTTGAACAATCCGTACCTTTTGTTTTTCCATTGTTGCATTCATTTTAAAATATCCCCCTCATCCACTTTAACTTTAATGCCTAAAATCTTTTTTGATATTTGTTTCGAATTAAAACAGCTATAGAATTCATAATAATTAACATGACAAGTAGCACGATAATTCCAGCAGCTGCTAAAGATTGAAATTCTGCTTGCGGCCTTCCAGTCCAGTTGTATATTTGCATTGGCAATACAGTAAACATATCAAAAACTGATTTTGGCAAGAATGCTAAGAATAACGGAAGACCAAGCACTACTAAAGGAGCCGTTTCTCCTATTGCTCTTGATAACGCTAGAATCCCGCCTGTTAATATACCTGGAATTGCTGCAGGTAAGACAACATGAACAATAGTTTGCCATTTTGTTGCTCCCATCCCAAAAGAAGCCTCTCTTAATTCTTTTGGAACAGATCTTATCGCTTCCTGTGAAGCAACAATAATAATTGGAAGAACTAATAAGCTCATTGTCAAACCGGCTGCTAAGACGCTCGTTCCGAGTGAAAGAGCACGAACGAAAACAGTTAGTCCCAATAAACCAAAGACGATTGACGGAACACCTGCTAGATTTGAAATATTCACTTGAATAAAACTTGTAAAGCGGTTTTTCTTCGCATATTCTTCTAAATATATGGCAGTTCCAACACCTAAAAATAAGGAAATAGGCGTCACTACCGCCATTAACCAAATTGTTCCAATCAAAGCAGTTTTAACCCCAGCCTGTTCTGGCTTACGTGAAGGTAGGCTTTGGAGAAACTGCATATCAAGATAATCGATTCCTTGAGTGAATATCCGATAAAGTAAAATTCCTAAAACTAGCAAACCAAACAAAGTAGCTGCAAAAAACAAAGATTTAAAAAGAATGTTTATGACTAGTCTAGGTTTCATATGTTTAACAACCGATGTGTGGTTAATTAGTTTCATTTAATACTCCTCCCTGAAACGACGAGAGATAAACTGGGCAAATAAGTTCATCACTAATGTAAAGACGAAAAGTGTAAATCCAACCGCATAAATGCTGTAATAAATAGTTGTTCCATACCCAGCATCACCTTGGCTCACCTGAACGATATAGGCTGTCATCGTTTGAATTGAAGTGGTTAAATCCCAACTCATATTAGGTGTAGATCCACCTGCAACTGCTACAATCATCGTTTCTCCAATTGCCCGGGAAACAGCGAGGACGATTGAAGCGATAATACCAGAAATAGCAGCTGGCAGAACAACTTTTAAGGAAACTTCCAGCTTAGTTGAACCTAATGCTAGTGCTCCTTCGCGCATTGAATTTGGTACTGAGGACATTGCATCCTCAGACAAAGATGCGATCATTGGTGTGATCATAATCCCAATAACGATACCCGGACTTAACGCATTGAATATTTCAAGGGAAGGAATGAATTCTCTCAATAACGGTGTAACAAAAGTTAAGGCGAAAAATCCATAAACGATAGTAGGAATTCCTGCTAATACTTCTAATATCGGCTTAATGATTCTGCGAGTTCTATCTGATGCATACTCACTCAAAAAAATCGCTGTTGCTAATCCGATTGGAATCGCAACAATGGCAGCAATCCCTGTTACTTTTAAGGTTCCTACAACAAGTGGCAATACACCATACGAGCCTTGAGTAGGTGAGAAAGGATACCATTTTGTTGACGTAAAAAATTCTACTATCGAAACTCGGCTAAAGAAAGTAAATGTTTCAACTATTAGTGTAAGTACGATTCCAAGAGTTGTTAGTACTGAGACAATAGCTGTAAATAATAATAGTATAGGAACGATTTTTTCAATCGTTGAACTTGTATTCTTTTTTTGCTTTTTTAACTGAATCATTTCCTGTACGGAAAACGTATTTGTTGAATTTTGCAAAGTGAAAACCCCTTTCATCCACAAAACAAGAGGAGAAGCACCAAAAACGTGCTTCCCATCATTTCAGTTTTGGATCTTACTTCAGACCTTCAATTGTTTCTAAGCCCTTAGTATATTCTTCATCCTTTAATTTAACGTAGCCAACATCTTCTGCAAGTTGACCTGCATTTTCAATTGTAAATTTAAGATATTCATAAACTTCTTCTTTTTTAACAGATTCATTTTTCACATAAGTGAATAATGGACGGGATAATGGAGCATATTCTCCACTTTCAACTGTTTCATTTGTTGGCTCAACAGGACCATTACCAGAATCGATTGGCACTACCTTCAATTTATCTTTGTTTTCAGCATAGTAAGCATAGCCAAAGTAACCAATTGAGTTTTTATCACCTGCAACACCTTGTACTAAAACGTTATCGTCTTCTGAAAGTGTTGCTTTTTCAACGATCGGTTGTTCTTCTAGAATAACTTCATCGAAATAGTCGAAAGTTCCAGAATCTGTACCTGGTGAGTAGAATTTAATTTCTTCTTCAGGCCATCCTTTACGAATATCTGACCATTTCTTAACAGTTCCATCTTCTAACCACATTTTCTTTAATTCATCTACAGTTAAATAATCAACCCAAGTATTGTCCTTGCTTACAACAACGGATAGTCCGTCATTTGCTAATTTTAATTCTGTATATTCAATTCCTTTTTCTTCTAATTGTGCTTTTTCTTCATCTTTTATTGGACGAGAAGCGTTACTGAAATCAGTTGTTCCAGCAATAAACGCTTTAAAACCGCCACCTGTACCAGAAGAAGCAACAGAAACTTTTACATCAGGCTGCTCCATATTAAATTCTTCAGTTACAGCTTCCATAATCGGGAATACAGTCGATGATCCATCAATATTTATTTCACCTTGAAGTTGCTTACCTTCTTCATTAGCTTGTTCAGTTGTGTTTCCTTCAGTTTGAGAACCGTTGTTTGTTTTTTCTTCTGTTGACCCACAAGCTGAAGTGAATGCTAGCACTGCTCCAATCATTGTTGAAAGTGCCAAGAATTTAAAGCTTTTCATTTCTTAAATTCCCCCTAAGAGATTTGGTTGTTTTGTCCTACATGTAATAGAATAATGCTTAAGCATTAATCTGGTTTTAATAAAATGTAAAGGTTTTGTAAATTACGATGAAATTACGAATGTTTTTATGAATAAAGGGAATTGCAATAAAAAAAGCCTGCCTCCTAATAAGTAAGAGACAAGCTGTTTGCAAGCTATTC
This sequence comes from Cytobacillus dafuensis, assembly GCF_007995155.1. Taxonomy (NCBI): domain Bacteria; kingdom Bacillati; phylum Bacillota; class Bacilli; order Caryophanales; family Bacillaceae; genus Cytobacillus; species Cytobacillus dafuensis. Next base: position 3,365,655 of record NZ_CP042593.1, read on the forward strand.
TATTGTGCTTGTTCGCCTTCTGGCACATTTTCTTTGTTTTTATCATCTTGGCTTGATAGTGCGGCATTTTCATTTCCATTTTGTCGCTGTTTTTTTAGGTCAAAATAAGTATCCATAACACGTTCCGCAATTTCAAGATTCATATAATGGCCTTTTCCTGAATCATATGCCCATGGAACGAGAACAGAAATCGCAATTTCCGGGTCATCCGCTGGTGCATAGCCAACAAAGCTTAAATTAATGACTTCATGAGGTTCTTTGCCGAATTTTTCTTGTTTGTCAGGTCCATCGTAAAATGCTTGAGCAGTCCCTGTCTTTCCAGCAGGGTTATAGTCTTTGTCACCGAACCAATGGTAGGCTGTTCCACCCGGCTCCTGTGTAACTCTGCGGAATCCGCCCTGAACCCTATCGAACCATTCGTCTTTTCCATCGGCACGGTTAAGTACTTTCGGAGAAATTTCTTGTACAATTGGTCCGATCTCATCATTTTCCATTAAAGGCTCATTAATCGATTTCACAACATGGGGCTCCATCCGGTTGCCACCATTAGCAATTGTAGATATATATTGGGCTAGTTGCATATTTGAATACGTATCATACTGACCGATGGAAAAGTCAAGAAGTAAACCATTTGTTTCAGCTGGCCCTTTAAATCCAATTTGTTCATTCGGAAGGTCTATTCCTGTTCTCACACCAAGACCATATTGTGCAAAGGAATCCCTCATCGTTTTCATTCCATAATCAAGATCCAATCGTAAAGGTCCATTTTCTATATACGTACCACCAGCCATCTTAATAACCGTGTGGAACATATAAATGTTCGAAGACATTTTTAGTGCATCACTATCATTGACAAGACCAAGGTTTTTCCAGGATTTTTTTACAGGTGTTTGTAAAATTTTCATCGGAGTATCATAAAAAGTATCACCTGGCTTGATTGCCCCAGTATTATACCCCGTCATGATTGTTGCTCCCTTGACTGCTGAACCGACGTTATATGTCATCGAAATATTGCCGAGTGCGTCATCCTGAAATGTCTTTTTGCCAGTTTCCTTATCTTTAACAATTTGCTTACCTGCCATTGTGAGTACCTCACCAGTGCGCGGATCCATAACCACAACATTCGCACGATCTAGCAATGAAGTACCACCCTTGGTTTTCGTTTCCTTTAACGCTTCTTCAATGATCTTTTCCGTTGCTTGTTGTAACTCCATGTCTATACTAAGGACAAGGTCATCTCCTCTTTTCCCCTCAGTTATAGGAATCGTTTCAAGAACATTACCCGCCTTATCAGTAACATTTTTAACTTTAGCTTTCTGACCATTCAGAACCTCTTCATACTGCTGTTCAATATAGCTCTTCCCTACCCGATCATTTCGACTGTAATCCCTTGCTAGATAATAATCTAGCTGCTCTGCAGGCAAGCCTTCATCAGAGTCTGTTACCTTCCCTAGAACAGACTTTAATGTAGAACCAAATGTATAATATCTTTCCCAATCTGTTGTCGTATCAACACCAGGAAGAAGCTGCAGATTTTCACTTACAACAGCAAATTCTTCAGGGGTTACATCTTTATTTTTTACAATTTGAGGTGTCAATGCGTATCCAGTTGAAAACTCTCTATATATGGCAAGAATCTCTAAATCCTGTTCTGTAAGCTCATTCAGTTCTTCCTCAGTAATACGGTCAAGCTTTAATTGGTAAATTTCTTTATCTAATTCTTTTCCTTCAAATTTTTCCTTCAATTTATCAATTTCTTTTTTTGAAACCTTTTTATCTGCTCGCTCCGGATTTTTCATAATCCAGTAATCCTTTTTATCTCTCTCTTGGACCTTATCGGTATCCTTTTCTATGAGCATAGCAAGGTCCTCTGCTACTTTAAGCATATCATCCTGCTTAACTCCTGTACTCTTCGTATAGGTAATAGCATTTTGCGGCTTGTTATCAACGATCACTTTTCCTGTCCGATCATACATCTTTCCCCTTGGAACAGGATTATTGACGGTCACATCCTCTGTTCGCTCTATCTCCCGCTTATAATCATCTCCATATACAATTTGAACAATTCCTAAACGAAGAATCAATATTGAAAACAGTATAAACACGATCAAAAATAAAATGTTCAAACGGAATGGAACATGTGACTTTTTTTTCTTTTTCTTTTTATTCAATTTGAATCTACACTTCCTTTAAAAAGGTTAACTTATTACTTCCCCTCATCCCATTCTATAAGAAATCATTCATTAATTCTAGAAAGAACCTATAAGAAAATATCTGGATATTTTTAAAAAATATGTGAGCTGGTTAGATTTTCAAAAAATCGGCTCATATCTTTAAAAAAGAGAAGAGGATTGTACTCTTCTCTCATGTTGATTGAAAATGGATTTTACGGATAAAGAAATAAATAATTGAATGGCCGGCACCAAGAAATAGGAGAAGAATGGGGATGCCTTTTTGTTCATTAAAAAAGGTAATCACTACTAAGAAGCAGAGAACCGAAAAAACTCTTCCAGAATTGACGAATATTTCTCTTACGACAATATATTCTATTCGCATTTCTGCAGCCTGCCATCCTGTACCGATCACATCATAGGTCATTGAAATATAAGGAACAAGTAAAAGAGGATACGCGATGGCAATTGTAGCTCCATAAATAAGCAATTTGGAGTAGCTTACTTCAAATATGATTAAAAATATGGCGGCAAACAGTATGATTCCACCAATTAATATTGCCTTTTTCCGATACTTTTTCTTGAGCAGACGTGACACAACATAGTATGCGATAAATGAAACCCCTGAATTAACGAGTCCATAAGCCCCTAAAGCTAATTCGCTGCCAGTTGAAATAAAGACAAAAACGGATATGACAAAAGCAAAGGTCCCTTCACGAAGACCTTGAAAAAAATGAGCATTTGTAATAAGCCGCCAATTCATATTATTTTTTCGTTCAGAAAATATTCTTTTAAACCAATACTTTCCTTTCGCTGGACGTCTTTTGATAAAAAAACTAAAAAAAACTGCAAGCGAAAATAGACCAAGTGAAATCCCAAAAATGATTGTATACCCTGTGAATTTTTCCAACTTCGATATGATGAAACCAGCAGCAATTGGTCCAATCATTCCACCTATAGAAGTTAAAATTCCTAGAAATCCATTAAAAAAATCACGATTTTCAGGTTCAGTAATTTCAAATGTTAGTACGTTGAATGCCAGCCAGTAAAATCCATAGCCTACTCCAAGGAGCGCCCCTAGCAGTAATAAAAATTTCGAAGCATTCGTTCCAATGATTAATACAGCTAAATAAAATGCAGCTAGAAAAATAACACCAATCCTTAACACGATTACACGGTCCACTTTTTTCGCCCATCTGCCCGCTAAAATAAATGTTAATGGCTGTATTATAACGACTGTTAAATTATATAAACCTAAATCCTTGAAATCTCCGGACTGCTTCCAAAGGTAAATATTCACAAATGTATTGGATAATGCAACACTTAATGAATATAATCCACCAATTATTAGTAATAATCCTAAATCCTTTGTTATTTCAACATCACCGATCAATTTCTTTACCTTACTCATAAAAAAACTCCCCTTTGCATCTAAAGGGTAGTTTCCAACAAAGCCAGTACTCTTATTCAAATTTTTAGGAGTAGTTAGAAAAACACGGCAGAGAACTCTCTGCCGTGTTAAGTAAAATCATTATTTTGCAGCACTATAGCGTTTTGAAACCTCATCCCAATTAACAACATTCCAGAAAGAATTGATGTAATCTGGACGACGGTTTTGATAATTTAAATAGTAAGCATGCTCCCAAACGTCTAAGCCTAGAATTGGCGTCTTGCCATCCATTAAAGGAGAATCTTGGTTTGGAGTGCTTGTAACTTCAAGCTCACCATTGTTTACAGCAAGCCAAGCCCAGCCAGAGCCGAAACGTGTAGTAGCTGCTTTAGCAAACTCTTCCTTAAAGCTATCAAAGCTTCCGAATTTGCTGTTAATTGCAGCTGCTAAATCACCAGTAGGTTCTCCACCGCCATTAGGAGAAATAACCTGCCAGAATAATGTATGGTTTGCGTGTCCGCCGCCATTATTACGTACAGCAGTACGTACAGCTTCAGGAACAGCATCCATATTTGAAATAACTTCCTCTACTGATTTAGAAAGAAGCTCTTCATTTCCCTCTAAAGCGTTATTTAAATTTGTTACATATGTGTTGTGATGCTTCGTGTGGTGAATATTCATTGTTTCTTTGTCAATATTTGGTTCTAATGCATCGTAAGCATAAGGTAATTGTGGTAATTCAAATGCCATTGTACATTCCTCCTATGTAAATTATTATTAACCATTTAAATTATTCTATAGTTCTTATTATTCTGAAATTAGAATTATTCTTCATGGCTATATTTGTAGATTACCAAAGAAAGAAAATCGTTTCAATCAAAATGCTTAATTCCAAATATACATTTCCCGATTTTAATAAAATATATCCATTTTTTCAATTTACCTCAATATTTTTTACACTAGATTTAAGTTTTCCGTCTAATTGTTAAATAACGATAAAAAAATAAACAATCATTATGATCTGAATGATTCCTTTTGTTATAACACTGCTGATAAAACCAATAACAGATCCAAAACCGATTTTGACAGCTTCTTTCCATTCTTTTTTGTTTACAGCAAATTCAGCAATTATTGCTCCCAAAAATGGGCCGATTAGAATACCGAATACAGGGATCACAAAAGGTCCTAGAATAATTCCAATTGTACTTCCCCATATTCCTGCTTTTGAGCCGCCAAATTTTTTTACCCCAATCATATTTGCTAAATAATCTGCTCCAAATAGTAAGACAACAAACAAACCCTGAATGACCCAAAATAACCAGTTAAATTCATCAAAAGTAAATACAAAGCCGTACAATAAAAAGCCGCCAATGAGGAAAAGCACACTAGGAAGAATCGGATAAACAAGTCCTATAAATGAAACAATGAATAAAATGATAATTAAACTCCAATAGAAGTGATCCATATCTCACCATCCACCATAATTAGTACGCTAATAAAAATAACTTTCCTAATTAGCTTAATAGAGCAAGAAGGGGCACCCTCCTTGCTCTTTATCTTTAACTAATTTTCTTCTCCTAAGATCGCTTCGGCAATATTTACTGCATGATCACCAATTCTCTCTAGGTTACTTACAATGTCTACATATATAATGCCAGCTTGTGCAGAACATAATCCTTCATTTAAACGCAGTATATGTTGTTTACGTAGCCTTCTTTCCATTTTATCAATTTCTTCTTCTTTTTGCACAACATGTGCTGCGGCTTCTTTATCATTATGATCTAACGCCTGTATAGAATCTGATACAGTAGAAATGGTGAGGTTAAACATCTCCTCTAAATCTTCCATAGCAGAATCTGTAATCTTTACTTTATTCGCCTGAAGATATTCGATAAGTTCTATAATATTCTCGTAATGATCCCCGACTCTTTCAATATCTCTAACTGTATCCATCAACATTGTATGCTCTTCTGATTCATGATCAGACAGTGAGCTAGTTGCTAGTTGGATTAAATAATCCGTGATTTTTCGATCTAGATTATTAAGTGCATCTTCAATTTGTATGGCATTATCTGAATGCTTTTGGAGTCTTGTCTTTAAGAATTCATGCGTTTCCTCTAAACCGTGAATCGAGAATTTGCCCATTCTTAATACTTCCTCTTTCGCTTGTCCAAGAGCGATGGAAGGTGACTGTTCGATAAATACAGGATCTAGATGCTTCGTCCTGTATTCTAATACAGAATCTTCGCCAGGAATCAATTTTGTCACAATCCATGCTAATACCGCGACAAACGGCAATTGAATAATCGTATTAGACGCATTAAATATTCCATGTGCAAAAGCGATTGTCATTTCAGGATTAAGGTTCAAAGCTTCCTGTATATTTCCTATTATTAACGTAAATGGTTTTAATAATATCAAGAAAATCGTTGTTCCAATTAGATTAAATAAAACATGTACAGCTGCAGCTCTTTTCGCAGCTACAGAGGCACCAATTGATGCTAGTACTGCCGTGATCGTTGTACCAATATTATCTCCAAAAAGCACAGGTAATGCAGCATTTAAATCAAGCAGGTTTTCAGAAAATAGCCCCTGCAATATTCCGATAGTCGCGCTTGAGCTTTGAACAATGACAGTAAAAACTGTACCTACAATAACTCCTAAAATAGGATTTGAACTCAGATTTACTGTTAGATCATGAAAAGATTCAAGGGAGCTTAATGGTTTCATTCCTTCACTCATTAACTCTAGACCATAAAACAGTGCACCAAATCCGAATACGATCTGACCAACATTATGAACCTTTTTATTTTTGAAAAAGAATAGTAAAACAGCTCCTGCTGCAATAATAGGAAGTGCATATTCACCAACATTAATACCAATAATAAATGCTGTTACGGTTGTTCCGATATTTGCCCCCATTATGACGCCGATTGCTTGGCGCAGTGTCATAAAACCAGCACTAACTAATCCAACTGTTATGACTGTTGTAGCCGAACTGCTCTGAATGAGGACTGTTACGAGCATACCCGCCAATACACCCATTAGTGGATTTGTAGTGAAACGATCAAGTAAATCTCTTAAACGGTCACCTGCTGATTTCTGAAGACCATCTCCCATATATTTAATTCCAAATAAGAAAATTCCAAGTCCGCCTAAAAACTCAAAAAGCATCTGCTGAATATTCAGTTCCACTTTCCCAACCCCTATTAAGTAATTAATTCGACATTTTTCTTCAAACTCCATACAATTATTAATGAAGTTTTATTTCAAAGTAAAGAGTTCTCGGTTTAAATTTACAATACATTTACAATACATTTACAATCGGTCTTTATATTACAATTACGTTACATTATTTAGGTTGTTTTTGCAGATCAAATACTTGTACTACTGGATTTATCCGGTTAAAATAATGTGATGATCTTTTTTAAGGGTGTGTAAAAATGAATATTTTCAAGCAATTTATTAAAAGTTTCTATTCTCCTAAGGATATTGCTATGTTCCGCTTTCAAGGGATTGGGAAAACGATTCTATACGTGTTTTTTCTGGTTCTTTTATCGATTATTCCATCCGTATATTATTTTGGTTCTGCTTTGATTAATGGTGTTAATGCAGTTGAGGAAAGTGTTAAAAATGAACTTCCCCCTTTTCAAATTAAAAACGGAGTCCTGCAAGCAGAACAAGATGCTCCAATTATTATTAACAAAGAGGATTTTACAATTATTTTCGATTCTACAGGAACTGTAGACTCTGAGAAGTTGGCAAATAGCGATAATACTTTAGCTATATTAAAAAATGATGCCTATTTTATTGCAGGTGGACAAGTTCAATCTTTGCCATACTCCATGTTTCCAGATCTATCATTAACAAATGAGAGTTTGCTTGAATTATTAGATACAGCCGATTCATCATTACCTATTTTCATTCCATTACTTGCTGTTGTAATTTTCATTTTTGCAAGCGGAATGAAATTTATCGAAATATCTATTCTTGCCTTATTTGGACAGTTTATGAATAAAATGATGCTAAAAAATCTTCATTACCGTCAGTCTTGGAGATTGGCAGCTTATAGTGTTACACTTCCAACGATGTTTTTTACAATCATGAATAGTCTTCAAACTGTCGTACCAAATGCAGCCATCATCAATTGGTTTGTTGCCATTATGATCCTTTTCTTAGCTATTAAAGAAATACCTCAGCCGAAAAAAAAATAAAAACGCGCGAAAGCGCGTTTTATTTTTTAGCTAATAAGAAAAAGGATTTGGCGAATTCCAAGTTTTTTTAATGTCAATTAATTAATTGTTTATTGAATAACTGAACTCAGAGCTATGTTTTGCTAATGATTGCGACAAATCCTTTAACTTTTCTCCAGTCTCATGATTCATCCTTACATTATTCATCTGCCTTTGTGAGGCTTCAAGCATTTGTTCTGCACTAGCAAGGGTTTGCTGGGAAACAGAAACAAAATTTTCTGCAGATGATTCCATCTTTGGCAGCGCATGATTTAGACCTACTAACTCATTCTGGGCATTTTTTATCATGCCACTAACCTTTTCAATTTCAAACATTAGTGTATCAAATGATTTTCTACTTGCAGACGCTGTTTCAAGATGTGATTGGAAATTTCCTAGCATTTCACTAAATTCACTGGATGCCTTGGAAGAGATCATCTCCATTTGCTCAATTGTTCGTTTTATTTCCTCTGTTGCATTTGATGATTGTTCAGCTAATAATCGAACCTCATTTGCAACAACAGCAAATCCGTTTCCAGACTCTCCTGCCCTTGCAGCCTCTATTGCAGCATTCAATGCTAAAAGCTTTGTCTGTGCAGAAATTTGTTGGATAAAGGTAATAATTTTTGCAATTGATTCCGAATGGTCTTTTACTTCTTGAACCGTTGATGCAACTCCCAAAAACTCTTGTCCAAAATGATCAAATGCCTGAATAAGATTGCCTACACTTTTTTCACCATTATGAGCTGAATCATTCATGGATTGTGCTTTAGTCATGACATCATTCATATGTGCGTAAATATTTTGGATAGAGCTCTTCATATTTTGAAACATTTGAATGCTATCCTCTGAACTGCTTGCAGTTTGTTCAGCACCTGTTTTAACAACAAGAATTGCTTCCATTAGCATTTCGTTCTCTTCCAATACTTTTCCTGACAGACTCTGAAGATCACTACCGGTTTTAGACAGATCCATTGTCGTAGAGGATATTTTATAAAGGAGAGCACTCATTTGCCTAATCATCGCGTCAAAGCTTTTGACAAGAGATGTTATTTCAGGAGTTGTCGTATTTGCTTCAACATGAACATCTAAATTTCCATTTCTAGCTACTCTCATTACCTCTCTTAATCTAGATAGCGGCTTCGTAAGGTTTCTTACTAAAAGAATAACTATGACAGAAGTTATTGTGAGACTAATTATTACAACAATAAATATGTATTTGGCCGTTTCATTATTCTCTCTTAAATACTGCTTTTGTGGGATTGCAATGGCATAGATCCCTTTTAGTTCTTGCACAGATTGAAATGCTATTGTATACGGCTCCCCATTAATATTTTGATGGAAAAGACCATTCTCTTTTTTTCTTATTTCGTCAATCATTGACTGAGTAAATTTGATTTTTGTATTTTTGCTGATTTGAAATGGAGTTGCTCCTTTTTCATTCACTAAGAAGAAAGTCCCCGATAATCCATCTTGTGCAAGCTCCGCATCCTGACTTTTTATGATTTGATTCATTTTTTTATTAAACTTTTCTTCATTACCTACATAGAGAAGCATCAGATTCTGTGCCATATCATAAATGGTCTTAACCTCTTTAGTTAAACGCTGCTCGATTAAGTTTATCGTTGTTTCCTTTGATTTTGCATATGAGATATATGCGACAGTAGAAACACTTACAAGAAGTAAGCTTAATATCAATACTAAAAGCCTTGTTTGAAGAGATATCTTTGTTAAAAAAATATGAAACTTCTCTTTTATCTTCTTCATTTACAAATAGATGCCCCCTTCTATTCCCTTCGATCATTATTTCAAAGAAATATTAAGAAAACGTAAAGATAACGTAATGATTATATTAATTTTTCTTCTATTTAAAATATTATTATTCTTTACAAGTTCTAAATTCTTTGGACAAGCATACATATTTTTTATAACTTATTAATTCTAGGAGGTTTATGAAAATGAAGCGTCTAGCTGCATTTCTTATTTCTATCCTTATTATATATGTGATTTATTACGATTTAACCCAGGGTACGCTATCAGAGCCAAAAGAACCAGTCATAGAAGCAATGGCACCAATAGACACTACCATCCCGTTTTTCGAAAAAAAGGTTAGTCCAGGTGAAACAGTTCTATCAATCGTTGAGAAAAAAATAAACGGACCCCTTCCAGTCCCAATTAATAAGGTTGTTACTGATTTTACAAGCTTAAATAAAGGTATAAAGCCGGAAGAGATAAAATTTGGATATACGTATAAATTCCCAAATTATTGAAAAACTAAGGTGTTCTCCAAGTCCTTCCGACAATTGCACCTTGGCATGTAGTTCGTCTTTTAGCAGTTACTAAAAAAATTCCCACTCATGGATAACCATCATTCTTGTCAATTCCAAAGAATCATTGATACAATAATAAGGTGAAGTTCTATTTCATTATTGGAAACAAGATAATTAAAATGATCAGTAAAAAAGGAGCGAATCTCCATTGAGTGAACTTATACATCGTACAAAAACTCGCCCTGTTAAAGTTGGACCTTTAACAATCGGCGGCAGTAATGAGCTTTTTATCCAAAGTATGACAACAACAAAAACACATGATGTTGAAGCTACAGTTGCTGAAATTAAACGCTTAGAAGAAGCTGGCTGCCAAATCGTGCGGGTTGCTTGTCCTGACGAAAGGGCCGCAGATGCAATTGCAGATATTAAAAAACAGATCAACATTCCTCTTGTTGTAGATATACATTTTGATTATAAGCTTGCTCTTAAAGCAATTGAGGGCGGAGCTGATAAAATCAGAATCAATCCAGGGAATATCGGAAGACGTGAAAAGGTCGAAGCTGTTGTAAAAGCGGCAAAAGCAAAGGGTATTCCGATTCGAATCGGTGTAAATGCCGGATCTTTAGAAAAAAAGATTCTTGAAAAATATGGTTATCCTACTGCTGATGGTATGGTTGAAAGTGCCCTTCATCACATAAAAATTCTTGAAGATCTAGATTTTCATGATATTATCGTCTCCATGAAAGCATCAGACGTTAACCTAGCTATTGAGGCTTATGATAAAGCAGCGAGAGCCTTTGATTATCCATTGCATTTAGGAATAACTGAATCTGGTACTTTATTTGCTGGTACTGTGAAAAGTGCAGCAGGATTAGGTGCTATTTTGAATAAAGGCATTGGAAATACACTGCGTATTTCATTAAGTGCAGACCCTGTAGAAGAAGTTAAAGTTGCACGTGAATTACTTAAAGTGTTTGGCCTTTCTTCGAATGCAGCAACATTAATTTCATGCCCAACTTGCGGTCGTATCGAAATTGATTTAATTAGCATTGCAAATGAAGTAGAGGAATACATTCAAAAAATAAAAGCCCCTATTAAAGTAGCAGTTCTTGGCTGTGCTGTTAATGGCCCTGGAGAAGCAAGAGAAGCTGATATTGGTATTGCTGGAGCGAGGGGAGAAGGCCTTTTATTCCGCAAAGGAGAAATTGTACGTAAAGTTCCTGAAGCAACAATGGTCGATGAATTAAAAATCGAAATCGATAAAATTGCAGCGGAATATTTTGCAAAGCAAGAAGAAGAAAAGAAAAAGACTGAATCTGTGAATTAGAAAACCCCAAGCATTTAATATGAAGCTCAAAAAGCCTGGCATTCGGTGCCAGGCTTCTTTATTTTTGCTAAAAATTTTTAAAAAAATGGGAGGATAAACATTCCTACAATTATAGATACAACTCCGATTCCTATCGCCCAGTTTCCAAGGGTTCTAGCCCCTCTAGCCCGTGCAATAAAGCCAAGCACAATGCCTGTCGCTCCAAACAGGACTGGTAACACAAATAATGAGATGATGGAAAGAACCAAAGCAGAAATCCCTATTCCCCTACCTGCTGTATCGGTTTCATCTTCCTTCTCATTTTCTATATCCCTGCCCCTGTCATATGAAACAGGTGCAGCAAGTTCAGCTGAGGTTTCTTCTGTATAATCTGCAGTTCCATATTGGTTCTTTTCTCCAATTTCTTGCGCATTACGAAGATCATAATCTTCGTATTCACGTTCTTGATCTGCCATCATGATCCCTCGCTTTCAAATATGGAAATAATCCTTTCCATTTAACAACCCTTACTGTCTCATTTCTTTTGGAGCATTAATATTGTTTACGAAAATGTTATTTTTAATGATGTTAATGTTTTACTTTAGCTCATGTTTTTACTAAGATATAGATTGAACTTTGTTATAAGGGGAGTATTTTATGAAAAATCGGTTTGGTATAGATATTGATGGGACCGTCACCTGTCCATCGTCTTTGATTCCATATTTAAATCATGCATTTAATCTTAATATTACATTAAATGATGTAAAACAATACGATCTTAACCATTTAGTCGATATTTCTGAAGAGGAGTTTGCTAACTGGTTTGCTGAAATTGAACCAGTTATATATGCTGAATCCCCACTTGCAGAAGGAGCTAAGCATATTTTGAATAAATGGGAAAAAGAGCATGAATTGTTTTTTATTAGTGCACGAGGATCACATCTGCTTGATTTGACAAAAGAATGGTTCTTAAGAAACGCATTAAGCTTTCATCATATTGATTTAATTGGTACTCATAATAAGATTAAAGCGGCTAAAGAATATAAAGTAGATATCTTCTTTGAGGATAAACATGACAATGCTGTAATGCTTCATGAAGAATGTAAAATTCCTGTCATTTTATTTGATACTCCATACAATCAGGAGCCAATTCCTAGTGGGGTCATCCGCGTAAAAAATTGGGCAGAAGCAAATATTTGGGTAGAAAATTGGCTAAAAGAAGAAAAAAAACAGAAAAACGGCAGGTAAGCCGTTTTTCTGTTTTAGCTAACGCATTCAGGACATCGTCCATATATTTCAAATTTATGCCCTGATACATCATAACCTCTTAAATTGTCCTGTAGCTCTTTCATTGGACAGGTTTCAATTTCCTTTGTTTTTCCGCAATCTAAGCAAATAAAATGGTGGTGATGATGATCATGAGAACAAGTATACCGAAAATGCTTTTCTCCAGATAGCTCTGTCATTTCAAAAATTCCAAGTTCAACAAATAAAGACAAATTCCTATATATTGTATCAAAGCTTAATCCAGGATAATCATCCTTCATCCATGTAAGAACATCTCTTGCTGTTAAATATTTATTACTCTTAGCAAATAATTGCAGCATTTCTTCCCTCTTACCTGTATGCTTATACCCTTTATCCTTTAGCAGCTGTAATGCTTCATTAATATCCACATCATTCACCTCTTTAAAAAATACCCTTTCATTTATGCCTATTTTAGCCTAACTGTCATTTTTTTTATAAGAATTGTTAAGATCAAAATAAGCACTGCGATCATCACGATTGTTCCACCAGGTGCTATATCTAAATAATAGGAAAGCGAAAGCCCACCTAATACAGATATTTCTCCGAATATAATTGAAAATAAGATGGTTTGTTTAAATCCAGTAGCAATTCGGATACTTGCAGCGACTGGTAAAGTCATTAATGAAGAAACAAGCAAAATACCGACAATTCTCATCGAGGCTGCTATAACGAGTGCAACCATAATAATAAAAATAAAATGAACACTTTTGGCTGCAATTCCAGAGGCTTTCGCATGCTCTTCATCAAATGATAATAAAAATAATTCTTTATATAATAAAATAATTAATGTAATAACGACAATGCTTATGATTACTATCGTCCAAAGATCGATACGGCTTACCGCACTCACACTTCCAAATAAATAACCCATTATATCCGTATTAAGCCCATCAGTAAGAGAAATAAAAATGGCTCCTAAACCAATCCCCCCTGATAAAATAATTGGGATTGCAAGCTCTTGATAATGTTTATAAACAGAGCGAAGTTTTTCAATAAATAATGAACCCGTCACTGAAAAGGCCATTCCCATGTACAATGGATTTAAGCCGGAGAAAGCCGTGAAATTTTTCTCTAAATAGAGACTCGCTGCAATTCCTGCTAGGGTCACATGGCTCAGTGCATCTGCTATTAAAGATAACCTTCTAACAACAATAAAAACTCCTAATAAAGGGGCAATAATACCTATAATAATCCCAGTTATGAAGGCATTTTGCAAAAATTCATATTGTAATAATCCTTCAATCATTGCATTCTTCCTCCGTGGTGATGATGGTCATGATTGTGTGTGAGGATTTGGATATCGTGGCCATAAAAATCCGACATTTCATCCTTTTTCAATTGTTCAAATTCTGACGTTTTTCCATGGAAATGCAAATGCTTATTTAAACATGCCACATGGGTAACTTTATCAGAAATGACTCCAATATCATGAGTCACTAATAAAAGAGTAATTCCTAATTCCTTATTCAGGCTATCGAGCATATGATAAAACGATTGAACATTTTGAGCGTCAACTCCTACTGTTGGCTCGTCAAGAATCAAAAGTTTTGGATCACTTACTAACGCTCTTGCAATGAATACACGCTGTTGCTGTCCCCCTGAAAGCTCTCCTATATTGCGATTTTTAAAAGGGAGGAGGCCTACAGAATCAATTGCCTGAAAAACCTTTTTATGATGCTCTTTCTTTAGAAATTTAAATAGTCCAAGTTTTTTCGTTAATCCGCTAGCAACAACCTCAAATACAGTTGCAGGAAAACCTGAATTAAAGGAATTTGCCTTTTGGGAAACAAAACCAATTTTTTGCCAGTCTTTAAAGCGGCTAATATCCTGTCCGAAAAGATGAATTTCTCCCTTTTGAGTTTTTATCAATCCAAGTATTAGCTTTAACATTGTTGATTTCCCAGAACCATTTGGTCCAACAATTCCCAGAAATGCTCCCTCTTGAATAGTCAAATTAATATCTTCAAGCACATTTTCTTTTTCATAACGATACGAAACTTGCTTTAATTCAATAATTGGCTTTTTTTGAGCCTTCATTTTGTATCACCTTTTAATATTAAGAATCATTCCGATTTAACAATGGTTAGTATACATGAACTAAAAAGGATTGTAAAGAAACAAGATTGTAAGCCTCTGCTTAATAAATTGACGTATACTAGAATGTTTTTTAATCAATAAAACTGTCACGATTTTCATTTAGCCTACATAAAGTACATTTGAGGAGTGATAAGAATTGAAAATATTTGAGAACATCATCAATTATAAAATTAATAATATGACTGCCACTGAATTATTAAAATATGCTTCGCAATTTCAAGTTTCTATTACAAAACAACAAGCAACTAAAATAGCGGAGTATCTCAGAGGAAAGCAGATCAATATTTTTGATGATACTGAACGCTCCAAAATTGTGAAAGAAATTGCAAAGATTGCAGGACCAGAAACCGCTAGAGAAGTAAATCGGCTATTTATTCAATTCACAAAATAAAATGAAGCAAAAGCTGTGAGTATCCCTCCACAGCTTTTGCTTCTTTTGACATAAGCAGCAATATTTAATAATTACCCTTGCATAATAATATCTAATAGATTTTCATTAAATTCTTGTGATCGTAGCATTGCTATTTCATGTTTATATGGTGCCTTTTTATTATTCTTATCCTCACCAACAAAAGGAGTTTCAAGGATTTTTGGTACATCCTTCAACTGAGGATGATGAACAATATAATTTAATGCTTTAAAACCAATATGGCCAAAACCAATATTTTCATGACGGTCTTTTCTCATACCTCGTTCATTTTTACTATCATTTATATGCAGAACTTTTAATCGATCAAGCCCAATAATTCGATCGAATTGCTCTAAAACACCATCAAAATCTTCCACGATATTATAGCCCGCATCATGGATATGACACGTATCAAAGCATACAGATAAATGATCATTATAGTTAACACCATCTATGATCATCGCTATTTCCTCAAAAGATTTTCCACATTCAGATCCTTTTCCTGCCATCGTTTCAAGAGCAATCTGAACTTTTTCATCTCCGGCTAAAACTTCGTTAAGACCTTCAACAATTTTCTTTATGCCAGTCTCAGTGCCAGCTCCAACGTGTGCACCTGGGTGCAAAACGATCTGTTTCGCTCCAATCGCCTCTGTACGATCAATTTCCGTTCTTAAAAAATTTACACCTAATTCGAACGTGGCTGGATTTGTCGTGTTCCCAATATTAATGATATAAGGAGCATGTACAATAATATCAGAAATACCATTTTCCTCCATGTGCCTAAGTCCAGCTTCAATATTTAATTCCTCAATTTTTTTTCTTCTCGTGTTTTGAGGTGCCCCTGTATAAATCATAAATGTATTAGAACCATATGAAACAGCTTCCTCACTAGCTGCTAAAAGCATATTCTTCCCACTCATGGAAACATGTGATCCAATTTTTAGCATCTTTCACTTCTCTCCCCATTAATGATTTATTTTTTACGTTGCAATCTTTTTTGTCGTTTTTTAAAGCTCTCTATTTCAGATTGCATTTTCTTTTTATAACCAGGCTTTACTTTATTCGGTTTTTTGACAATAGATTTTGCTTGTTTATCTATTTCATCAACTTGTTTCTGACGACCTTTTCTTTTATTTCGTTTTCCTAAATCAGTCCAGCCATCCTTTTGAAAATCAACATGCTTAAATTCAATTCCCATTTTCTCAAGACGATTTAAAGCATCTTCATCCGCTGGGTCATATATCGTAAGAGCAATTCCTGAATGGCCAGCACGTGCTGTTCTGCCGACACGATGAATATAAAAATCTAAATCTGATGGCAGTTCATAATTGATAACATGGCTGATCCCTTGGATATCAATTCCACGAGCAGCTAAGTCTGTTGCTACGATATATTGAAATTCTAAGTCTTTAATTTGCTTCATCATTTTTTTACGTTCTCGTGGATTCAAATCACCATGAATTCGACCTACCTTTAAGCCCTTTCCAATTAGCAAATCTGCGACCTCATCAGCCATTTTTTTCGTATTCGTAAAAACAATAGCTAAAAATGGGTTAAATTCAGTTAATGCTTCATGAACAAGCTTCACTTTATTTCGATGTCTTGAAGGCATGATCCAATGATCGATTTTTGCCGCTGTCACTTGCTTTGGCTCAATTTGAATATATTTTGGATTTTCCATATACTTTTTCAAAAACGGCTTTAATTTTTCCGGAATTGTTGCTGAAAAAACAAGCATTTGCAGTTTTACAGGCATTTTTGCTGCGATTTGGTCAACATCCTCAATAAAACCCATATCAAGCATTAAATCTGCTTCATCTACAACAAGCATGGTTGATGTATGCACGAATAAGGCTTGTTCCTTTACTAGATCATTAATTCTGCCTGGTGTTCCAACTACAATTTGCGGCTGTGTTTTTAATTTTTCAATTGATCTCTGCTTATCCGTTCCACCGATGAAAACTCTTGCTGATATTTCTTCTCCAACTGGACAATGCTTCGTAACCTTTAAGATTTCATGGTAAATCTGACTCGCAAGTTCTCTTGTTGGTGCTGTAATGACTGCCTGTACTTCCTGTTTTTCAGGATCAATTTTTTGCAAAATCGGTAAAACATAAGAGTGAGTCTTTCCTGTTCCTGTTTGAGATTGCCCAATTGCACTATCACCTTTAATAATTGTGGGAATCAATCTTTCTTGTATTTCTGTTGGCTCATAAAAGCCCAAATCCTCCACAGCATTTAGAATAAAAGATTTAAAATTAAAGCGATCAAATTTTGTTTCATTCATATTGTTAACTCCTCGATTCATTTAATCATCCTGTTATTATAATAAAATTCGTATGAAATAACCACATATTCCTCTTGTATCTAGAAATTAAATCATCCCAAACGAACAAAAACCATTTCAAAATTAGTGCATACCTTATTAATATTAGAGAATAGATAGGAGGCAAAGTAAATGAAATATAGACCAAGGATGCCATTTCGAGGTGGCACGCCTCCACAGCCATTTATGAACCCAATGCAAGGGCGTCCTCCAATGATGCCTAATTCAACAATGATGGGAGGAGGATTTAGGCCTCCTGGAGGACCTTTCCCAATGATGCCTAATTCACCTATGATGGGTGGAGGATTTAGGCCTCCTAGAGGACACCCTCCGATGATGCCTAATTCACCTATGATGGGAGGAGGATTTAGGCCTCCTGGGGGACCTTCTCCAATGACACCTAATTCACCTATGATGAGTGGGGGATTTAGGCCTCCTGGGGGACACCCTCCAATGATGCCTAATTCACCTATGATGGGTGGGGGATTTAGGCCTCCTGGGGGACCTTCTCCAATGACACCTAATTCACCTATGATGGGTGGGGGATTTAGGCCTCCTGGGGGACCTTCTCCAATGACACCTAATTCACCTATGATGGGTGGGGGATTTAGGCCTCCTGGAGGACCTTCTTCAATGATGCCTAATTCACCTATGATGGGAGGGGGATCTTCTCCAATGAGGTCGGGTAGAGGTGGAGGATTATTAGCTAAACTCTTCGGTCGCGGCAATCAAGCTCGGGGAATGGCGACTGGACCAATGCAAACTGCCAGCAGAGCTATGGGGTCAGGTGCTGCAAATCCAGGAGGAGGCATTCTAAAATCCTTAAGCAATCCTGAAGCCATTAACGGTTTTTTAACCAATTCACAGAAAGTATTATCGAGCGCACAGCAATTTGGGCCAATGTTCCAGCAATACGGGCCAATTGTAAAGAATATCCCATCTATGTGGAAGGCTTTTAGAGGACTAACAAGCTCAACAGATAAATCTACTGAGGAAAATGCCCAAAAAAGTAATAAAAACCCGACTATAAAAACCACCAAAGGAAAGAAAAAAGAAATACCAATTGAGCAATTACCAATACAAAATATAAAAAAAAGGAATAAAGTGCAACCAAAACCAAAATTATTTGTATAGAACCGTTAAAAAGGAATCGGCCATTTAGTCGATTTCTTTTTGTTTTACTACAAATCTCTATTAGTATTATTATTTACAGATGTCCTATATAATAGTATACGTAATTGCAAATTATCCTGCATAAACGTCATTTTTTATAGATCATTAATTTTTGGGAGGTATTCATACATGGAAGTTGTTAAAATTTCGCCACGCGGGTACTGTTACGGAGTTGTTGATGCAATGGTGATTGCAAGAAATGCAGCTCTTGATAAATCCTTACCGCGCCCAATTTATATACTTGGCATGATCGTCCATAATAAGCACGTGACTGATGCTTTTGAGGAAGAGGGAATTATTACACTTGATGGGAATAACCGAATGGAAATCCTTGAAAAAGTTGATAAGGGCACAGTCATTTTCACTGCTCACGGAATTTCTCCTCAGGTTAGAGAATTAGCAAAGCAAAAGGGGCTTGTTACAATTGACGCTACTTGCCCTGATGTAACAAGAACGCATGATTTAATTGAACAAAAAGTAAAAGAAGGCTTTGAAATCATTTATATTGGAAAGAAAGGCCATCCAGAACCTGAGGGAGCAGTAGGAGTCGCCCCAAATGCTGTACATCTTGTACAAACAATTGAAGATGTTCACGCACTTAACATCAAAAACGATAAGATTGTCGTTACAAATCAAACAACAATGAGCCAGTGGGATGTAAAGCATGTGATGGAACAAATTAAAGAAAAATACCCACAGGCAGAGTTCCATAAAGAAATATGTCTTGCAACTCAAGTTCGACAAGAGGCAGTTGCTGAACAAGCTGGAGAGGCAGATGTATTAATTGTTGTTGGCGATCCAAAAAGCAATAATTCGAATCGACTAGCACAGGTTTCAGAAGAAATTGCTGGAACGAAAGCATATCGAATTGCGGATATTTCCGAGCTTAATATAGACTGGATTATGGATGCAAATACAGTTGGTGTCACATCAGGTGCATCTACACCAACACCTATTACAAAAGAAGTTATTTCTTTTATCGAGCAATTTGATCCACAGGATAAAAATACGTGGGTAAAAGAGAAAAAAGTACCATTGAGCAAAATTTTACCTAAGGTAAAGAGATAAGAACAAATGCGCAAGCGCCTTGCTCACCTCCGACAAGCACAAGACGAGCCTCTCGGAAAGGTGTTTTTTACCTTTCTGGGAGGATTGTCTTGTGACCTCGAGGAGGTAGGCGCTAGAGCTGAACGTAGATAAACTATATCTCAAGTTATCAACAGATAGCGAAAATAATAATTTCCTATACAATAAAAAATCTCAAATTCAAATAAAAAAAGAACCTGTTCAACTTAAAAGTCTGATCTGAACAGGTTCTTTTTTTATTTTTTTATCATTGCTTATACAAATTGAAAAGGGTCAGTATTTATTTCTGAAGGAAAAATAGTAACCTTAAATTCCTTTTCCTTACACATTTGATCCAATTTTTTGGCCACCCCATTTTTCATGACTTTTTCAACATTGTGGCCAGGGTCGACAATATTTAATCCTATCATCATCGCATCATGTGCAACATGATAATACATATCGCCTGTAACATACACATCTGCACCTTTAAATTTCGCAGCTGTGAAATATTTATTTCCGTCTCCGCCTAATACAGCAACTTTTTTCACCTTTGAATTCAAGTCTCCAACGACGCGAACCCCTGAAACACCTAATGACATTTTAACATGGTTGGCAAAGTCTTTTAGCGACATTTCCTGAATATCACCAATTCTTCCTAAGCCTAATTTTTCTCCTGAATTCTCAAGCTTATAGATATCATAAGCAACCTCTTCATAAGGATGGGATTTAAACATCGCAGAAAGTATTCTTTTTTCTAGATGCTCTGGAAATACAGTTTCAACTCTTTGTTCTACAACTGTTTCCAGTTTTCCTAGTTGACCGATATGTGGATTTGTTCCGTCTCCTGGTAAAAATTGACCTGTACCAGTTGATGAGAACAAGCAATGGCTATAATTTCCAATCGAACCTGCACCTACGTCACCTAAAGCTTTTTTAACAACTTCTGCAGATTGTTCTGGAACATAGACAACTAGTTTTTTCAATTGTATTTCTGTTGTCGGGTAAAGAACCTCTGTATTGGTTAGCTGTAATGCTTCTGCTAGCATATCATTCACACCGCCAACTGCTACATCTAAATTTGTATGAGCAGCGTAGACAGCAATATCATGCTTTATTAGTTTCTCAATCATTCTCCCAGAGGGTGTATCTGTCGCAATTGATTTAAGTGGACGAAAGATTGGTGGGTGGTGGGCTATAATAAGCTGAACATTTTTTGCGATTGCTTCATCAACTACATCTTCAAGCACATCCAAAGCGATCATAATATTTTCAACTGGCTGATTCAGCCTGCCAATTTGCAGACCTATTTTATCGCCTTCCATTGCGTAGCTTTTCGGGGAAAACTGTTCAAAAAGCTGAATAATTTGATGCCCATTCACTTTCTTCAATGCCGTAATACCTCCTCGACCATTTCTATTTTCTTTATTAGTACAGATTTTTTATTTACAGTTTCTTCTGTTTTTGTAGCTCTTGATAGTTGATCTAAAATCCTTTTCCAATTATTCAACTCGATCAACCACTTTTTCTTAAAAATATCAGATTTCTGTTCTAATAAAAACGGTCCAAACAGTAATTCCTTTTGCAAAACTTCACTAGGTTTGCTTGTTGCTGTTCCTTGTTCAGCTACGAGAATCTCATATATCTTATCATCTTCTTCGAGAATTTCTTCTGCAATTAACACCCAGCCATTATTCAAAAGCCAATTTCTAATAGTCACTGCACTAATATTAGGTTGTAGTACTAATCTTTTTGTTGAACTTAGCTTTTCTTTTCCTTCTTCCAGAATATTAGTGATTAATGCACCACCCATTCCTGCGATCGTAATACAATCAACTTCGCCAGAGCTAATTACTTTCAGACCATTTCCCTTTCGGACAGTAATTTGATTATTTAGACCTTCCATTTCAACCTGTTTTTTAGCAGATTGAAATGGCCCTTCAACTACTTCTCCTGCAATAGCAAAGGAAACTAATCCTTTTTTTACTACATGACAAGGTAAATAAGCATGATCTGAGCCAATATCAGCCAATCGAGAGCCTTTAGGTATATAATTCGCTACAGCTTCTAAACGCTGTGATAATTTTTCAGTATTCATTCGTTCACCATTCCAATAATTTTAGAAAAGACGGAGATATTTCTATCTCTATAGAATTAGAAAAACTTGGCATTCGCTAATTCCTTTCTGCGAATGCCTTAGTTTTTATCATATTAGCAGAAACTTAATCATTATTTCAATTTTACTTTAACATTTCCTACTAGCTAAAAAAAGTCCTTTACGAATGCAAAGGACTTTCTCATTATTAGAACATTATTTAATTTCAGCTAACCATGCAGCCATATCGCCAGCCTTGTCAGCAGGAACTAAACCTGGAGGCATTGAACCTTTACCATTTGTAACAATATCAGCAATTTCATCCTTCGATAGACGATCACCGACTCCTGTTAATGCAGGGCCAACTCCGCCTTGATATTGGTCACCGTGGCATCCGATACAGCTTTTTTTATAAATCTCCTCAGGGCTTGCTGCTACCGTTTCTTCTTGTTTCTCGCCCTTACCTTCTTTTTCAGCAGCGAGTTGTTCCGCATCACCAAGTCCTTTGAAGGAAATCAGGAACATTGCAACAATACCTAAGGCAAAAATTAAGATATACGGCATTACTGGATTTTTCATGTTTTAACCTCCCTTATGTAAGAAAATTTCATTTTTATTAAGTATTTATACAAACAATCTCTATTCTACTTCAAAATAGGAAGAAGGAAAAGCCCTAAAGCAAATTTTGTCAAATCATTTTCGGAATTTAGACAAAAACTCCATCCTCATAGATGGAGTTTTGTTCGCTTTCGATTTGTCTAGCTACATCGCCTAGAGGCTCGCCGATTAAGACGCCACGTCCTGTGGCAAAATCGGCACTAGGACTTCCTGCCCATCGGAGGTCATAAGCCAAATCTGCCAAGAAGGTTAAAGTACAACCTTCTCGACAGCCCATCTTATGCTTGTCACCTCTGACCAAGGCGCTTCCGCTTTTCGATTTGTCTAGCTCCAGCGCCTAGAGGCTCGAGGTCATAAGCCAGTCTGCCAAGAAGGTTAAAGTACAACCTTCTCGGCAGCCCATCTTATGCTTGTCGCCTCTGACCAAGGCGTTTCCGCTTTTCGATTTGTCTAGCTTCAGCGCCTAGAGGCTCGAGGTCATAAGCCAGTCTGCCAAGAAGGTTAAAGAACAACCTTCTCGTCAGCCCGTCTTATGCTTGTCGCCTCTGATCAAGGCGCTTCCGCTTTTCGATTTAACAGCCAATTTGACGTGCGATTACCATTCTTTGTATTTCAGATGTTCCTTCTCCGATTTCTGTTAATTTACCATCTCTCATATACCGCTCTACATGGTAATCCTTCATGTAGCCGTATCCTCCATGGATTTGCACTGCTTGATCCGTGATCTCCATGCAAATCTCTGATGCATACAATTTACACATTGATGCTTCCTTTGAAAAAGGTCTGCCTTGGTCTTTTAACCATGCTGCTTTGTACACCATATTTCTTGCAAGCTCTATTTTCATTGCCATGTCAGCAAGCTTAAATTGAATAGCCTGAAACTGGGCCAGCGTCCGACCAAATTGCTGTCTTTCCTTTGCATATTGCAATGATTTTTCATATGCTGCCTGAGCAATTCCAACAGCCATCGCCCCAATTCCAATTCTTCCGCCATCTAGAGTTATTAAAAATTGCTTAAAGCCTTCCCCTTTTTTGCCGAGCAAGTGCTCAGTCGAAACGCGAACGTCTTCAAGTACTAGTTCCGTTGTATTAGATGCATTCAACCCCATTTTTTCGTAATTATCCATTACTTTGAAGCCTTTTGTATCCGTTGGCACTATAATCGCACTTATTTCCTTCTTACCTTCCTTTTCTCCAGTAACGGCCGTTAAAGCTAGATGCTTAGCAAAGCTAGCATTTGTAATAAAACACTTATTGCCATTAATAATATATTCCCCATCTTTTTCTACAGCAGTTGTTTTAGTTCCTCCTGCATCTGAACCAGCGCTCGGCTCTGTCAGACCAAATGCTCCCAAGGTTTCGCCCGTACAAATAGGCACTAAATATTTTTGTTTTTGTTCTTCTGTTCCGAATAAATATAGTGGGGCTCCACCTAGTGAAATATGGGCAGAATAGGTTATACCTGTTGAGCCACATGCCCGGCTTAATTCCTCAGTTACAATTGCAAAGCTTACTGTATCTGCACCTGAACCGCCATATTCTTCAGGAAAAGGCAATCCCATTAATCCAAGATCTGCCATTTTCTTAAATACTTCTTCTGGAAATTTCTTTGTCCTATCTCTTTCAAGTGCTCCGGGAGCTACTTCTTCATCTGCAAATTCTCGTATCGTTTTTAAAATCATTTCCTGCTCATTTGTTAAATCAAAATTCATCTTCATCCCCCTCTTGAAGCTGATTTGTATACGCTTTCATTTATATTATAAAAGAGAAGGGATAATTTTCACAACATTTAAAAATTTTTAAAAATATATTATTATTTAAATATAAAGATAACTATTAATATAAATCCTAAAATACCTGAAATGCTAAAGGAAGGAAGCTTTAGTTTCCATCCTGTAATCATCCATATGATGCAATTTATAATTAGGTTAAAATACAGTAATAATGGACTATCAGGGTAGACACTTGAAAAAAATTCAACAGATGCTAATAATATTATTAATGCTGCTACAAAAAGAGGAATTTGCAGTAAGATTCCTTTTCTAAAAAAGTAAAATGTGAATAAAATTGCAGTAAAAACAAATAAAAGGGAAAAGGTCATTTGCAAAATAATAGACAATTCAGTAAAATGGATTAAAAACACGGACAATGGAATAAGAAGTAAAAAAAGGTAATGATTTTCCCAAAAAAAATTTTTATTTTTACCTGAACCTTCCATTTCCTCCTGTTGATTTCCTTCTGTGTATAAAGCTAAAAGATAGTCACAATATTGTTCTGGAAGCAATCGATTTTTTTTCCAATTGACAATTTCGTTAACGATGATCTTTTTTCTTGTTTCATTCATTTTTGCTTCACGTCCATTCTGGAAGTTAAAGATATTATGTAATTTCTTGAAAATAAAAAATAGTTTACCTCCATTGTAAGAAGTAAACTATTTTCTGACAATCATTTTCTATTCTAAAAAGTCTTTTAGGCGCTTGCTTCTGCTTGGATGTCTTAATTTGCGCAATGCTTTCGCTTCGATTTGACGAATACGCTCGCGAGTTACACCAAAGACTTTACCGACTTCCTCCAAAGTCCTTGTGCGGCCATCATCAAGTCCAAAACGAAGACGAAGGACATTTTCTTCCCGATCGGTTAAAGTATCTAAAACATCCTCTAGCTGCTCTTTAAGAAGTTCGTATGCAGCATGCTCTGATGGTGAAGTAGCATCTTGATCTTCAATAAAATCACCTAAATGGGAGTCATCTTCTTCTCCAATTGGTGTTTCTAATGAAACAGGCTCTTGTGCAATTTTTAGTATTTCTCTTACTTTATCTGGTGTTAAATCCATATCTTCCGCAATTTCTTCAGGAGTTGGTTCTCGGCCTAAATCCTGAAGTAATTGACGCTGAACTCGAATCAATTTATTAATTGTTTCTACCATATGAACCGGGATTCTTATCGTTCTTGCTTGGTCAGCTATAGCTCTTGTAATAGCCTGTCGGATCCACCATGTAGCATAGGTACTAAATTTAAAGCCTTTTCTGTAATCAAATTTTTCAACTGCTTTTATTAGTCCCATATTCCCTTCCTGAATTAAATCTAGGAAAAGCATACCTCGACCTACATATCTTTTGGCAATACTGACGACTAAACGAAGGTTTGCTTCTGCAAGGCGTCTTTTCGCTTCTTCGTCACCATCTTCAATACGTTCCGCAAGAGAAATCTCTTCTTCTGCGGAAAGAAGATCAACACGGCCTATTTCTTTTAAATACATGCGTACAGGGTCATTTATTTTTACTCCCGGTGGTACACTTAAATCGTTTAAATCAAATTCTTCTTCACCTTTTGCTAATTCCTGTACATTCGGGTCAGCATCTTCATCATTGTCACCAATAAGCTCAACACCTTGATCCCCAAGGAATTCATAAAACTCATCCATTTGATGAGAATCTAATTCAAAATGAGACAATTTTTCTGCAATATCATCATAGGCTAAAACACCTGTCTTTTTCCCAGCTTCAGTTATTTGTTCTTTTACTTGATCTAGGGTCAATTCTGAATCAACTTCTTTTGATCGAGCTGATTTTTCAGCCATATGGCCCCCTCCTTCCAAAGTCACGACAATCCTTACATAATTAACTATCTATAGAGACTTGCGCAATTGAATTATTTCCATTGCGATTAAGGCTGCCTCCGCAAAATCACTTCGCCGTTCCGCTTCCTTCTGTTCAATCATTTTTTCTTTTATCTTTAACATTTTTGGATAATTAAACACCTGTTTAAGATAATCACTTAATTCTTGCTCGCTAATTTCTTCGTTTATACTCATCATTTCAATATCAGCAACAACCCGTTTAAGCTTTTCATCATTAATATAATTGATAAAAGCACTCGGATCAGGTGAATGCCCATTTTCATAATAACCTAATAAGTAAGTAATAATTGCTTGATGTTCATCAATATTAAAAGTGTTACCCTGTAGCAAATCTTGCACTTTAAAAGCAATATCGCTGTTTTGTAGCATATGTGCAATAAGCCTTCTTTCAGCTGTATAAAAAGCAGGATTAAGCTGCTTTGTTTGTTTCGTTAGAAGGAGCTTTTTATTTGCCGCTTTTCCACTTTCCCCTTTATTCTTCCGTCTGTCTGAAAGATAAATTTGTTTCTCTTGCTCTTTAAGAGCATCTAACGAAAGCGAAAACTCGTCTGCTAGCTGTCGCAAATAAAAGTCTTTTTCAACTGCTTTATCCAGCTTGCTAATTTCCGTTAATACTTCTTCGATATAAGAAAGCCGATCTCCTTCATGTTGCAGTTTTTTTCCCCTGCGATAGTATAATAACTTAAAAGCCATTAGTGTGACACTTGCATCAATCACCTCATGGCGGAACCTTTCTGGACCAAATTTTTTAATGTAATCATCGGGATCTAGTCCATCAGGCATTACTGCTATTCTTACAGAGCAGTCTGCATGTGATAGCATACTTGCAGCTCTAAAAGCTGCTTCAATTCCAGCATTGTCTGAATCATAGCAAATGGTGACTGACTGCACATTCCGCTTTAATACGGAAACATGATCTTCCGTTAAAGAAGTTCCCATTGTGCCAACACCGTTTTCAACTCCAGCAAGATCTGCAGATATTACATCAGCAAAGCCTTCAAAAAGTACTGCATGCTGAAATTTTTTTATTTGAGGTCTTGCTAAATGAAAATTGTATAAAATTTTACTTTTATTAAAGATTGGCGTCTCAGGACTGTTTAAATATTTGGGCTCGTCGTCCCCTAGTGATCTTCCTGAAAAGGCAATCGTATTACCACTTCGATCAAAAATAGGAAACATAATTCGATTACGAAAGCGATCAAAATAACTGCCATCTTTTTCACGTCTTATGATCAAACCTGCTTTTTCAATAATTTCTAAAGGGAATTTCCTTTTTGTTAAAAACTTGAAAACAAAATCCCATGATTGTAGAGAATAACCGATTTGAAATTTTTCAATGGATTCCATTGTAAATCCTCTTCCAAGCAAATATTCTAATGCATGCTCGCCATCTTTTGTATTTACAAGAAGATGATGGTAAAATTTACGTAATACTTCATGAGCATCAAGCATGTGTTGAATATCTGGAGAAACTTGCTTTTGTGCTGCTATTGGGGTAAGGTTATCAAGCTTTATATTACCTTTTTGAGCTAGTTTGACAGCAGCTTCTTGGAATGAATATCCTTCAAGATCCATTAAAAATGAGAAAGCATTTCCACCTGCACCACAGCCAAAACAGTGATAGATCTGCTTATCTGGTGAAACAGAAAAAGACGGTGTGTTCTCTCCATGAAAAGGGCATAGACCAAAATAATTTCGTCCTTGCTTTTTTAATTGTACATAGTCGCTAATAATATCAACAATATCGACAGCTTGCCGAATTTCATTCACTTTCTCCTCGGCGATGCGCTCTGCCATGGAAACAACTCCAATAATTAGAAAAGCGTAAGCGCCTTGCCCACCCCCGACAAGCACAAGACGAGCCTCACGGAAAGGTGTTCTTTACCTTTCTGGGAGGATTGGCTTGTGACCTCGAGGTCGACAAAAACGCGACGTCCTGTCGCATTGTCAACACTAGCACGTCCTGTACGTCGGGGGTAGGCGCTGTAGCTAGACACTCAGAAAGCTTTTCAAATAGTATTTCTATAAAAGTCAGCGTTTTCCTTCAAATTTCGACAAAATCTTGGTCAATTCCTTCACAAACCTTAAACGATCTTCCCGACTGTAAGGCTTTGGACCTTTGCCATATATCCCCCTTCGCCGCGCCTTTGAAGATAAATATCGCATATCAAGTGCGGTGTGATTTTCCTTTTCCTCGTATAAAATCCCCTTCGGAGAAAGGACATAAACTCCTTTGAGTAAAAGTGTAGATGCTAATCCAATATCTTGCGTAATAACAATATCGGAAGGTAATGCATGATTCATAATAAATAAATCAACTTTCTCTTTTCTTGAGTCAACAAATTTCCACTTAGCCACAATTAAATCATTTTTCATAGGGCATAGGAGGCAATGAATATTACTTCTACAGAATTCTTATTGTTTATTTCGACAATATTCTCCTTTACAGGACATGATTCTGCATCAATAAAATTTTAGGATTGCCTAATGTTCTAATAATTCTACATCACTCCACATATTCCTTCTTTCTAAAAACAACTTTTGACTTTAGTGTATAAACACTAAAAAGCTGTACTATGTTAGAAGGGGGTTTATGTCGAATTTTTTTCAGGTCGTGCCCTTGACTTCTCACAATAAATAGTTTATTCGTTCATACTGAACTCTAAACCTAATCTATAACATTTTTATCACAATTTTTTATTATAGTATAAAATAATTTGAATATCTATTGTTTTTATCATTTTTTATCGTTATACAATCATTTTTCTTTAACAAAAGGAAGAATTCTGAAACTTCTGATACTATTTCCCCCAAAAAGAAAAATGCACATAATTCAAATTATGTGCTAGCTTTTCGGAAAGCTTTTGTGATATTGATTTAATATTAAGTTGGCTGTTTCTTCCACTGCTTTATTTGTAACATCAATGACAGGACAATTTATTTTATTTACAATGCTTTCGAAATATTTGATTTCTTCTTTAATTCTCTCAATATTTGCGTAGCTGGCATTGTCGCTTAATCCTAAAGAAATTAGACGTTCCCTGCGAATATTATTTAGCTTCTCAGGGCTAATTTTTAATCCAAAGCATTTTTCAGGACGAACAAGATATAATTCTTCTGGAGGATCTACCTCTGGTACTAAAGGAACGTTCGCAACTTTAAGCCTTTTATGTGCCAGATATTGTGAAAGTGGGGTTTTTGATGTTCTTGATACACCGACAAGCACTATATCCGCCTTTAGTATCCCCCTTGGGTCGCGTCCATCATCATATTTTACTGCAAATTCAATCGCTTCGATTTTTTTGAAATAATCCTCATCAAGCTTTCTAACCAAGCCAGGTTCAAAAAGAGGGGTTTTTCCGTATAAATGCTGGATTTGATCCATTAACGGACCGATAATATCAAAAGCATATATTCCTTCTTTTAAAGCCTTTTCATTGATATATTGACGTATGTCTGGCTTAACAAGTGTATAAACAATCATACCTTGATCTAATTTCGCCAATGAAATAACTTCGTCAATATGCATTTTGTCTTCTACGTATGGAAAACGTTTTATCGTAACTCCATTGCCATTAAATTGACTCACTGCTGCTTTAGTAACAAGTTCTGCTGTCTCCCCTACAGAGTCAGATACTACATAGATGATTGGCTTATTTGTCATTCCTTAATACCATCTCCTCTGTTCATTTACTTAATTATCTTCTGCAAGGGCAAGAAATGCCTTTGTTAGATTTGTTTTTGTAATCCTGCCAATCACTTCAAAACCTTTTTCCGTTTTTTTCACAATTGGCAAAGCATCAATTTGTTTCTCGATCAGCTTTTTCGCGACGTCAATTACTAAGTCCTCTTTTTCACACATCGTGATATTAGGCATCCTCGTCATAATAATATTTACTGGTATGTTCGTCAATTCTTGTTTACCAATGCTCGCACGCAATAGATCTTTCCTTGATAGAACCCCAACAAGTAATGTTGCTTGATCAACAACGAATAATGTCCCTACATCCTCTAAAAACATCGTACAAATCGCATCATAAACAGATACATTCTCATGTACAACTACGGGTATAGATTGATAATTTTTTACGTACAGTTTATTTAGATTCTCTGTAAGGAGCTGTGTGCCTGATTTTCCCGTGTAAAAATACCCCACTCGTGGTCTAGCATCTAAATATCCAGCCATTGTAAGAATGGCCAAATCTGGTCTTAGAGTAGCTCGCGTTAAATTCAATCTTTCCGCAATATTTTCACCAGTAATAGGACCGTTCTCTTTTACAATCTCTAGTATTGTTTCCTGCCTTTTATTTAATTCGATCGTCCTCACCACCTTAATAGAAAAGCGCAAGCGAAAAATGACATACTATTATAGATTTATTATATACTATTTAAAATAAATGAAAAGATTTACTGTATATAAATGAGCCTGTCAATTTTAAGACAGGCTCATGATAATAATACTTTTTTTATATAGTTTAAGCAAAAATTAAGCTCACTTCACAATAATCTCGTTAACATTTGCAAATTTCCTAATAATGTGTGCGAGCATAACCATCTGGTTTAACCTATTTTCACGAACTTCTTTATTGTCAGCCATAACCATTGTATGATCAAAGTATTCATCAATTTCTTGTTTTAGAGAAATGAGCTGTTCATATGAAACGCTTTCTGAAATTTTCTCTTCCATCTTTTCGCTTATATGCACGTATTTATTATAAAGATTTTTTTCGTATTCATTTTCAAATAAATCTCTATTAATCTCTCCTGCAATCTCTGCTTTAGATGAAATATTTAAAACACGGCTTAATGCTTCCATATTTTCTTTAAAGCCGTCATCATTCTTCCTTGCTTCAAGAACTTCTGCTCTTTTTACTAGTGATGGTAAAGATCCAATTTCATTACCCAATACAGCTTCAATTAAATCATATCTCACTCGTTTTTCTTGAAGAATATGCTTTATTCTAAGCTTAAAGAATGCAACAATTTCTTTTGCAATCTCATCTTTAGATTTTTTGGTGATACCAGCTTCTTCAATTTGTATTAATGCAGATCCAATAAGCCATTCTAATTCAATTTCCCAGTCTTTATTTAAAAGTGTTTGGACAATTCCTGTTGCTTGACGTCTTAGTGCATAAGGGTCTTGGGAACCGCTTGGTATAATGCCAATTGCGAAACAGGATGCAATTGTATCCATTTTCTCCGCAATTGATAGCGCCGCTCCTACATGACTGCTAGGAGTATGATCATCCGCATTCCTTGGCATATAATGTTCGTTGATCGCCTTAGCTACTGCTTCCTTTTCACCTTTTTGCAGAGCATATTTTTCTCCCATATAGCCTTGTAATTCAGGGAACTCATATACCATATTAGTAACAAGATCGAATTTTGAAATCTCGGCAGCTCTGTCAGCAACAGTTTTATCTTCTATGCTAAAATCAAGTTTTTCAGCCATTTCATTCGTTAGCTTCCGAACACGGTTAACTTTCTCAGCTAAAGTCCCAATTTCTTCATGGTAGACGATCGTTTTTAACTTAGCAAGTGAAGATTCTATTTCCGTTTTTTGATCTTCTTTATAAAAGAAATCAGCATCTGATAGTCTTGCTCTTAATACCTTTTCATTTCCTTTTGCTACTTTTTCTAAATGTTCATGTCCTCCATTTCGTACAGTAACAAAGAAGGGTAAAAGCTTGCCATCGTGTGATTTTACAGGAAAATAGCGTTGATGCTCTTTCATTGATGTAATAAGAACTTCTTCAGGAAGTACTAAGAATTCTTCTTCAAAACGGCCGAATAGAGCAGTTGGATATTCAACAAGATTTGTAACCTCTTCTAGTAACTCCTCATCAATTGGAATAACCCAATTGTTTTCTTCTTCGATTTTAACCAACTGGGATCGAATAGCATTCTTTCTTTCTTCTGGGTTAACAATAACATATTGTCCAAGAAGAGCTTTTTCATAGTCCTTTGGCTCATTTATTTCAATTTTGCTTCCAAGGAAACGATGTCCAAGCGTCCAATTAGCGGTTTCCACCGTTGTAATTGAAAATGGCATAACCTCACTGCCATATAAAGCTAACAACCATTTGATAGGACGTATAAAGCGAAGATCCTTATCTGCCCATTTCATATTTTTTGGGAATGTCAAGCTTGTAATAATTTGTTGTAATTCAGGCAATAAAGATTTCGTTTCTTGCCCTTTAATAAATTTTTTCACATGAACATACTCAATACCATTAATCTCTTTAAAAAAGATATCTTCAACGCTAGCTCCTTGACCACGGCAGAATCCTATTGCTGCTTTTGTCCATTCCCCGTTTTCATCGACAGCTATTTTTCTAGCTGGACCTTTTGCTTCTTCATGAATGTCTTCTTGAGCTTCAACCACTCCCTCTACTAGTACCGCTAAACGACGTGGAGAGGAGAAAGCTTTAATATTCTCAAATGAAATTTTCTTTTCCATCATCCAAGCTTGGATTTTGTCTGAAAGCTGATCCATTGAATTCGTTACAAATCTTGCGGGCATTTCTTCTAAGCCAATTTCTAAAAGGAGCTCTCTTTTAGTCACGGTCCATTTCCTCCTTTGACTGTAAAATCGGGAATCCTAATTTTTCACGTTCTTCATAAAAGGTCTTTGCAATCTTTCTCGCAAGGTTTCGACAGCGACCAATATATCCTGTTCTTTCTGTTACTGATATAGCCCCTCTTGCATCTAAAAGGTTAAATACATGAGAGCATTTCAATACATAGTCATAAGCAGGATGGACTAGTCCTTCCTCCATTTGGCGATGTGCTTCTTTCTCGTAAATATTAAAGAGATTAAATAACATTTCTTGATCGGATGTTTCAAATGTATATTTTGAATGCTCGTATTCTGGCTGCAGGAATATATCTCTTACCGTAAAACCATTTGTCCATTCAAGATCAAAGACATTTTCTTTTTCCTGAATGTACGAGGCAAGACGCTCAATTCCATAAGTAATTTCAACTGACACAGGCTTACACTCGATGCCTCCAACTTGCTGGAAATAAGTAAACTGAGTAATTTCCATCCCGTCTAGCCATACTTCCCATCCTAGTCCTGCACAGCCTAGTGATGGATTTTCCCAGTTGTCCTCAACAAAACGAATATCATGCTCTAACGGATTAATACCAAGTGCTCGTAAAGAGTCTAAATACATTTCTTGAATATTATCCGGTGATGGCTTCATAATCACTTGAAATTGATGATGCTGATAAAGACGATTGGGGTTCTCACCGTAACGGCCATCCGCGGGACGACGGGACGGTTCCACATATGCCACATTCCATGGCTCTGGCCCTATTGCCCGCAGAAACGAATAAGGGCTCATCGTTCCCGCTCCTTTTTCCACATCATAGGCCTGCATTAATATACAACCGTAATCAGACCAGTGCTTTTGTAAAGTTAATATCATGTTTTGAATATTCATACAGCACACCTCTTATTAGATTTTTTTTACTAAAAACAAAAAACTCCCGTCCCTATGCATGAAGCATAGGGACGAGAGTTAACCCGCGGTTCCACCCTATTTGCTGCAATCTGAAATAGCAGCCACCTTATTAACATGTTGCTCAAGAGCGCCTTCCTTAACATTTAATTCCCTAGCTTACACTGTCCTAGGTTCGCTTTAATTAAGAGAGTTAAGTACTCTTCTCCATCCATGCAACTATTAGATTTAATAATTTGAATCTTAGACGAAACAAAAATAAATGTCAAGAAGAAATGCGCAAGCGCCTTCGGAACAATCAAAGGCAATTGTTCCTGCGATGAGAACTCGCAGGAGCATTCCTTTGTGCTCACCCCCGACAAGCATAAGACAGGCCAACAGGAAGGTTTCTCTTTAACCTTCTTGGCGGACTGGCTTATGATCTAAAACGCGACGTCCTGTCGCATTGTCGATACTAGTACGTCCTTGTACGTCGGGGGTAGGCGCTGGAGCTAGACATTTCACTAATTCGAGAAAAGTTAAACTTTATCTTTTAAAAAGGCTGTTTTCGTAAAGGTTGTTGTTTTAAATGCAATTTTTATTTAACTATCTGAGTTGATTGGAGCGGAGGGCACTTGACTCCTGCGGGAATGGAGGGAAGCGTGAGACCCCACAGGCGCAAGCGCCGAGGAGGCTCACGTCTCTCCCCGCGGAAAGCAAGTGACCGCAGCGGAAATCAACGGGCGAAATTTGAAAGCAAAAGCAACAATATATGCGAAAAGAGCCTTTAAAAAAAAAGATTTTTTTCCCCTATTAAATCATATCCCCAAACTTAGCCATTTGATTGAGGAATTTTTTCGTTTTTAAATTTAGGCCTGAATATTCATCATAATAAGCAGTTATCACTCTTTTTAACTCAGCCTTTGTTTCTGCCTTAACAGAGATATTTCCAAGACGTGATAAATCAAAAAAGTAAAAAAGCCTTAAGAGCTTCACAGTAGCAGAGGAAATTTTGAAGTGATAAGGATCTTTTTCTAAGCAACGATGGCAAAGGAGTCCTCCTTCACGAATAGAAAAAGAATAATGTCCGTCTGTACTGCCGCATATGGAGCATTGATTCAGTACGGGATAAAGGCCAAATGTGTTTAACATTTTCATTTCAAAAATGTTTACAAGAATTTCGGCATCATACCCCTCATTAATTAAATTTAATATTTGGTGAACTAATTCAAATAAATAAGGATTGGGTTTCCTATCATCAGTACCTTTATCAGTTAGATCAACAATATAGCTTGCATAGGCTGTAAGAAAAATATCTTCTCGGATCGATCGCATGGATGAAATCATTTCTCCCTGTTGCAATGTTCCTAAGCCGTTACCTCTCTGAATTAAAAAATAGCCGTATGTAAAAAGCTGGGTGACGGCTGCAAGTCGACTGTTCGGCTTTTTTGCACCGCGCGCCATCACACCAACCTTTCCCCATTCTCGGGTATAAAGAGTGACAATTTTATTAGTCTCACCATAATTTGTTGCTCTAATAATGATGCCTTCACATTTTTCAAGCACCATATCCACCATCCCTATATTAAGACAATCTATGAGATGGGAAAGTCAACTTCTGCTAGTTCTGCGTCCTGATTTCCGGGTATATCTTGAGTTTCCTTTTCTAGCTCTTTAAAGAGAAGATATGTGTCTATATTACCTGTCTGCGAAAACACTCTCCAGGTAAAATCCATCATCGAAAACCCCACCTTTCAGTTATTCAACGCAATATTCTAAATCCCAAATCCTTACCATATATCATAGCCTGTCTTTCAAATTTCATAAGAGAAAAATATTGTTAATCTTCATTATGCATAATTCTTGACTTCCGGTAATAACTTAGTTAAGGCTGGACGTTTTGGTCAATCCCCCAAAAAGGGAAAGATTAACTTTCCGATGCCATTACGCTTTTCTAATACTCATCTTCACGAAAACCGAAATCTCTAAGTTGTGACATCTTGTTGCGCCAATCTTTCTGAACTTTTACCCATAGCTCTAAAAACACTTTAGATCCGAGTAGATTTTCAATATCGATTCGTGCCCTCTGGCCAATTTCCTTTAGCATTTTTCCTTGCTTACCTATAACGATCCCTTTTTGAGAATCTCGCTCGACAATAATGGTAGCCATTACATGAACTACATCTTTATCATCACGGCGCTCCATTTTATCAATCAATACCGCAAGGGAATGAGGAATTTCTTCCCTTGTTAGATGCAGGGCTTTTTCTCTTATTAATTCTGATACGATAAATCTTTCAGGGTGATCTGTTACTTGATCAGCTGGATAGTATTGTGGCCCTTCTGGAATATATTTTTTAATCTGCTCTAATAATGTTTCAACATTATTTCCTTCAAGGGCAGAAATAGGGATAATTTCACTAAAATTATATTTTTCTTTGTAGGATTCAATAATTGTAAGCAGTTCATCTGGATGAACTTGGTCTATTTTATTAATAACAAGGAATATTGGTGTTCGAATGGACTGGAACTTTTCTAGAATAAATTCTTCCCCACGTCCATAGCCTTCTTCAGCATTAACCATGAACAGAACAACATCTACTTCTTTCAATGTATTCTGGGCGACCTTCATCATGAAATCACCTAGTTTATGCTTAGGCTTGTGAATACCAGGGGTATCAATAAAGATAAATTGAGCATCATTTGTTGTTAAAACACCTTGAACTTTATTCCTTGTCGTTTGAGGTTTATCACTCATAATTGCAATTTTCTGCCCGATTACTCGATTTAAAAACGTAGATTTTCCAACATTTGGTCTTCCGATGATTGAAATAAACCCAGATTTATGTTCTTGTGCTGTATTATTCATGCAAATCCTCCGGTGAAAAAGCTCCTGGCAGCAATTCTTCTATCGTGATTTCTTGAATATCACCTTTAAGATTCGTTAGAATAACCTTCATATCTTTCGGACATAATTCCGCAATAACCTGTCTGCAGGCACCACAAGGAGAACATGGTCGCTCTGTATCAGCTACAACTGCCATTGCTGTGTATTTCTTATCTCCTTCAGAATATGCTTTAAAAATTGCCGTACGTTCAGCACAATTACACATGCTATATGCCGCGTTTTCAATATTACATCCATGATACACTTTTCCATCTTCTGTTAAGAGAGCCGCACCTACTTTGAATTTTGAATAGGGTACGTATGCTTTTTCCCTTGCTATTTTCGCTTCTTCAATTAATTTTTCAATTTGCACAAATGGTCTTCCTTTCCTGTAAGAAGGGGGTACTTCTTTTATTTTACCTCATATTGACTTCAAAATCATCGTTTGTAGCAAAATCGTAATATAGAAAATTGAATTTTCTAAAAATATATTTTGTTTATAAATGATGCCAACCCATTTTACCAAAAATTATGGAGCAAATTCAAATGAGTAAAAAAACTGCCCTACTTTAGGGCAGTCCTAACTAATGAAAAAGATCAATAATTTTCGGCAAAAAAATAATTAACCCAATGATCACTGACATTATCGCAAAAATAAGTACAGCACCTGCAGCCATATCCTTTGCTGTTTTTGCTAAAGGGTGAAAATCCGTAGTGACAAGGTCAACAACTCTTTCAATAGCAGAATTGAGAATTTCAAGTGAAAGCATTCCTCCAATAGCCAATACAATAATTAGCCACTCGCTTACAGAAATAGATAACCATATTCCCATACATATTACGATTACTGAAAAGAAAAGATGAATTCTAAGGTTCCTTTCACACATGACAGCTTCTTTGATGCCGGTTAAGGCAAATCCAAAAGATTTAAGTAATCGATTTTTCTTAACGCTGGAGTCCGAATTCATTTAAAATATCCTTTTGGCGGGTAAACATTTCCTTTTCTTCATCAGCTGTTTCGTGATCATATCCAAGAAGATGAAGAAAACCGTGAACGGCTAAAAAACCTAACTCCCGCATATTAGAATGTCCGTATTCTTCAGCCTGCCCCCGTGCTCTTGCAACCGATATGATAATATCGCCAAGTACGCGCGGCATATCAACGCCTATAAGCTCGATCTCACCTTCACCCATTTCCTCCATCGCAAAAGAAATGACATCAGTAACACTGTCTTTATTTCGGTACTCTTTATTAATTTCTCTAATTTTTTCATTACTCACAAAAGTTAGTGAAACCTCACTATCTTCCTCAATATACTCATATTTTGCAGCAAAATTAAGAAGTTCACTTATATAAGAAATTTGCTCCGCAGATAACTCATTTGTTTCATCCAAAAAGTCAATATTTAAACTCATGCCTGTTTCACCTTCTGTTTTGTCATTTCTGGATACTCTATTCGTGAATGGAAAATACCATTTAAAGTTTCACAAAAAGAATTCTCTACTATTACTAATTCTTTTAAGGTTAAATCACATTCATTAAGCTGTCCATCTTGAAGACGATCAGCAATGATATTCCTTACGAGATCATCTATTTGATCTGGAGTTGGGTGAGACATTGAACGAACCGCAGCCTCAACACTATCAGCAATTCCAATTATGGCTGATTCTTTCGTTTGTGCTTTCGGTCCCGGATATCGATAATCTTCTTCTCGAACTTCAAGCCCACTTTGCTTCGCCTTATGATAAAAATATTTAAGTAGTGTTGTTCCATGATGTTGCTCAGCAATATCGACAATCTCCTTAGGCATTTTATGCTTCCGAAGCATTTCAGCCCCATCCGTAGCATGGGCAATGATAATATTTTTGCTAGTTTGAGGCGGAAGTCTATCATGCGGATTTTCAATATTCATTTGATTCTCTATAAAGAATTGTGGCCGTTTTGTTTTTCCAATATCATGATAATAGCAACCGACTCTTGCTAATAACCCATTTGCTCCAATTGCTTCACATGCTGATTCTGATAAATTGGCTACCATGACACTATGATGATACGTTCCAGGTGCTTCTGTTAGAATTTTTCTTAGCAGCGGATGATTTGGGCTAGTCAATTCAATTAATCTCATTGTGGAAAGAATACCAAAACCCGCTTCAAAAAACGGAAGCAAGCCTATTGCTAAGACTGCTGACAAAATGCCTGAAATAACCCCAATGATAAAATAAAATCCATATTCTATTCCATCATATTGTCCATTCCTTAAAAAAACGAGTGAAAAAATAACTATAACATTAACCACAGCTACAAACATACCTGCTTGTAATATTTTTGACCGATGATTTTGCTTTGTTAAAAAAATAATACCAGCAAGTCCGCTGCAAATGATGTAAATGCTTGAAGAAACATTAAAAGTGCCTGTAACACCTTCGTTAAAGATTATACTTCCGCATATGGACATTATGATTGTAAAAATAACTGCCATTCGCTCATTAATTAGTATTCTAATTAAGATCGATCCCATTGCTGCTGGGAAAATATAGCTAATCTCTGAATATTTAAACTCAGGAAAAAAGCTTATCCCTTTCATTATTAATATGGATAAAGTAAAAATTAAACTAAACAGCAGTAAATAGTTTTGCTTTAACTCAGACTGCATATCATTAAAATAAAAATATAAAGCTCCTAGGATTACAAGAGTAATGATTGCAAGTCCTGCAAAAGGTTGTATCGAATTGTTGTTATCCAACATTCCGATCAGCTTTAATTGCCTATATATATCCCTAGTGATTAATTGCTGCTCCTCAACAATGATTTGTCCTTGAAGAATCTTAACAGGCTCAACACTTTCAACAGCCTGCTGGCGCGCCTCTTCAGTTGCAGTCGGGTCATAAAATTCATTTTGATAAACGGCATACCTTCCCAGTTCAATAGCTGCCGACTTCAAGTTTGAATTCAGACTGGTAAATTTCAATTCTTCCTCTAGGCTTTTTTTTGCATTCTCTACACCATCTGCTGGGATTCTCTTGCTCATAACATTATTTATGGCTGTCACTGTCATATCTTTTGCAATTGAAAGTTCACCTTTAGAAGCCTGTAATAATGCAAGCAAAGATTGATCCGATATTTCCTTTGTAATATCCTCAGTAAGTTTTTCTTTCATTCGTGCTAATTTATCTGATGGTGACGGTTCTTGGATATTAAATGATCCGTTTTCAACCTCTCCCGATTGTTCTTCAGCCTTTTGCTGTTCCTCTAAATCCTCTTTAATCTCATCCTTCACTTCTATTGCAGAATCAAAAATGGAGGTGATTAGATCAACCCGATTTTGCGCTATTTCTTTTTTTACAACATATATATCTTGAACTTGATCTGCCGCTTCTTTCTTTCTTTTTTCTGTACTCGCCTTATCCTCAATGGTGATAGGGGATCTGATTGTTTGTTCAGCAACTACG
The DNA here is from genome assembly GCF_007995155.1 of Cytobacillus dafuensis. Classification (NCBI taxonomy): domain Bacteria; kingdom Bacillati; phylum Bacillota; class Bacilli; order Caryophanales; family Bacillaceae; genus Cytobacillus; species Cytobacillus dafuensis. The sequence continues at coordinate 3,405,537 of NZ_CP042593.1, forward strand.
AACAAATCTAAGTCTAATTTTTCCGGTTTTACATTACTGAACATAGAAAGAAACATAATGATTCCAAGTAAAATAAATAAAAGGATTCTAAAAAAAGTTAATTCCAATAACTTTTTCATTTTTGTCAAGTATTGCTGAAGCTTGTCCAATGTTCTCCCTCCTATCATCGTTTTTGGTTCATTAACACTATAATTATGTAAAATGATAACAGTTTTTCAATCAAGATGCATCCTTCTATTGAAACTTCTCTACATCAATAGATTTATAAGAGACAAAACCTAAAGAAAACCGACGGTATTACCGACGGTTTTTATTAAGTGCTTTCGCTTTTCTATTCTATCTGTCCATATGCTTGAATAATTTTTGCCACAAGAGGGTGACGTACAACATCACTTTCTTCTAAATGGACAAATGAGATACCCTTTACTCCTTGTAAAATCTCTTCCCCAACTATTAATCCAGATTTAGCTCCTTTCGGAAGATCGACCTGGGTTTTATCACCAGTGATAACCATTTTCGAGTTGAATCCAAGACGTGTTAGAAACATTTTCATTTGGGCATGTGTCGTATTTTGTGCTTCGTCTAAAATAACGAAAGCGTCATCAAGTGTTCTTCCCCTCATATATGCGAGAGGAGCAATTTCAATCGTTCCTCTTTCAATAAGCCTTTGTGTATGCTCTGCACCTAATATATCATTTAACGCATCGTACAATGGTCTTAAATAAGGATCCACCTTTTCTTTTAAATCTCCAGGTAAAAATCCAAGGCTCTCACCTGCCTCCACGGCGGGGCGAGTGAGAATAATTTTTTTCACATGACCGTTTTTCAATGCATTAACAGCCATAACAACCGCAAGATATGTTTTGCCTGTTCCTGCTGGTCCAATTCCAAATACAAGATCATTTCTTCTTATAGACCGAATGTATTGGCTTTGCCCGATTGTCTTAACTCTGATTATTTTTCCCTTTGCATTTCTAATAATTTCTTCGTCATATAGATCACTAAAGTAATCTAAAGTTCCTTTTTTTGCCATTTGAATAGCGTACATTACATCTCTTTGGTTAATATTGATTCCTTTTCTAATCACTTGCAATAATTCAGCAAGTAAAAGACCTGCCATTTCGACCAATTCTGTTTCGCCGGAAATAAAAACAGTCTCGCCCCTCGTAATGATAGTTACATTTAATTCCTGCTCGATCATTTTTATGTGTGCATCCGAATTACCAAGTAAAGAAACAGCTTCATTCGGATTTTCAAGTTGTACATTCACTGTTTTCAAGTTTTCTGTCATTCTGTATCTCCTTGAACAATTGGTTGTGCTTCTGCAATATTCTCAATAATTTGGAAATGTATTGATATAGTTACTTTATCATTGTCTACAGACTTGTGTAAAACTTTTTCGCCTTTTATTTTATCATTTTCAGATAGTTGACTTTTTATTTTGTTTCGAGCTAAAGTTTTTGCAGCTTCAAATGCTTGCTCGTGATCGTAAATTAAAGTTTCCTGTTCACTTTCTCTAATCGTCCTATCTATATACGAAATAGGGAGCTCCCACTTTAAAAAATTAATTTTCTTTTCATTCGACTCCGTCTCAAAATCCTTATATTCCACTTTTTTGAAACCCCAAACTGGAATTTCAACATTTCCTATTTTGATGAAATGCTTCCGCTTTTCATTCCCATTAAATACTTGAAAGGTTTTTTTCAGCGGAAGAGTGACATCTGTTTTATACCATGTTTCTCCATAAATTTCACCTTTAGCAGGAACTAATTCAATATTCCCTTCCTTCCCAATTTTTCCCGCAACAAGCAATTGTCCTGGTTGTACATGATCGTTGACTCTAACGACTGGTTGACCTTCTTCTACGAACATATACACAATAACTGCCTTCTTTTTTGCCACTAAATTTCTTGGACTTAAATATTCAGGTTTCTTCGGGTCGTTTTTCTCCACCACTTGAAGATGGTAGGTTGTCCCTTTTAGCTCCACACCAACCCAAGTGATTTCTTCAATATTATCCGATAGCTTTCTTTGAATTCCTTCAACATTATCTAAGAAAAACTGAAGCTTCCCCCTCTTAACACCCATTTCAGTTAATTCTTTACGAATTTTATATTCAGTTGCTGGATTTGCTCCTTTAATTTCAATTCCCCAAACCATATTGGACAATACAAAAATAACGATAATAAATGCTGTCGCACCTAAAACAAAACCAAAGTTTTTTAGCAAGCGCTTGAAAAGAAATGGAAAGCCTGTCCGTTGTAAAAATTCAATTTTGCAATCACTGTTTCTGACAGCGTTTCTAATCTGATTAACATCCTTTAGCTTCATTTTGAATATTACTGCTTCGACGCCATGCCTTTTAACCTGCCAAATATGAATCCCGTTCCGAGTAAGAGTATTAATAAAACGCTCTATTCCTTTCCCTTTGGCTTTTACTGTAACAATACCCCCAATAAATTCAATCCACAGATTCTTCATTTCCTTCCTCCTGATTTACTTTGTCACGTTCGTTTGAATATTTTCTTTATTGCTCATCACATTTAGATAAGGAGCTTATACGTAGAAAAATCCTACAGAAGGCGCTCTCCTTCTGTAAGAATGTCTATTCATTTATATATGTGACCTGATCAATTTTCCCTTCTAGCAGGATCTCCTCTGGTAATATCGTTTTTATTACAAAAGCATTTCCCTTAATCAAAAGCTGTCCCTGCTTAAGAAGTAGCCTTAATTCTTTGTCGGAAAAAGCGATTAAGCCCCGGTGGTTCTCAATATATATATGGATTTGTCCGATCATTGTAATGCGGGGTAAATCCATCATGACATCTTGAGGAAGCTCCATATTTTTTGTTATCCATTTTCGAACGAAATGTCCCCATTTTTTTGTCATAAAAAAAGAACCCCCCTTCATCTCATATGTATGAAATGATGGAAGGTTCTAGCACTTATTTTTCTTCATTTTAATAAGCCTATTTCTTGATTCTCATTGATTTATGGGGGTTTAGAGCCCTTGGAGGACCAATTATTTCTGACCATATAATGCCATCCACAAGCTGTTTTTGGCTTGGCGAAAAGGATGAACGTGCTCCTTTTTGCAATAATGAAGCTGAATGCTTTATCGGCAAACTTGGTACTGTTTGTAATCGTTCTGTGAGGGTTTCAGCCTGTTTTTTCTGCTCTGCATACTCAGCTTCAAGCGTATTAGGAGAGTGTGGCTTCTCCTGTATTGGCTTTTTCTTAAGCATCTGATCAAAAGTCTGAGCTGGTATAGGTGTTCTCTTTGAATGAATATTTTTATGCTGCTGTTGGTTATCTTTTTTCTTCTTATTAAAAAGTGAAAAGATATAACCGATTATTGCAATGATAAAAACAATTGGAAAATCAAATAAACTTTCCAAGTTGATCCCACTCCCTTCAAAAATAACAATGTATTAGGATCAAAAATTTTACATGCATGCCTTAGAGCAATTTCAGCATTGACTTGCCATTTCCTTAATTATTTTTTACCTTCATCTTTATGATCATCGTTAATTCTGCCGATAGAATCTCTCATATCCGTATCAGCTGAAATGTTTTTAATATTCATATAATCCATTACACCAATATTTCCTGTACGAAGTGCTTCAGCCATCGCAAGTGGTACTTGAGCCTCTGCCTCAACAACTTTTGCTTTCATTTCCTCTACTTTTGATTTCATTTCCTGCTCTGTGGCTACGGCCATAGCACGGCGTTCTTCTGCTTTCGCTTGTGCTATTTTTTTGTCTGCTTCAGCTTGTTCAGTTTGCAAATGTGCACCGATATTTTTGCCGATATCAACATCTGCAATATCAATAGAGAGAATTTCAAAAGCTGTTCCTGAATCTAACCCTTTTGCGAGGACAGTACGAGATATCATATCTGGATTTTCAAGAACTTTTTTATGACTTTCGGATGAACCGATTGTAGAAACAATCCCTTCACCTACACGCGCAACAACCGTTTCCTCACCTGCTCCACCAACTAGACGGTCTATATTAGCTCTAACTGTAATTCTAGCCTTCGCCTTTACTTCAATCCCATCCATTGCAACTCCTGCAATAAATGGTGTTTCAATAACATTTGGATTAACACTCATTTGAACTGCTTCAAGAACATCACGTCCTGCTAGATCGATAGCGGCACTACGTTCAAACTTTAAATCAATATTTGCACGATGTGCGGCAATTAATGCATTAACAACACGATCAACATTCCCACCAGCTAAATAATGACTCTCCAACTGATTTGTCGTTACATCAATTCCAGCCTTATGCGCTTTAATTAAAGGATTAATGACACGACTTGGAATGACACGACGAAGCCTCATACCGATCAGAGTAAAGATACTCACTTTAACACCTGCAGCTAGTGCAGATATCCACAGCATGACCGGAACAAAGGTAAATAACACACCTAAAAGAATAATAGCAAGAACAACAACAACTATTACAAGTACCGAGCCTGCTTCCAACATACTACATCCTCCTCTTTTTATTTATCTAAATTAGGTATTTCTCTTACAACAATACGGGAACCTTCTGCTTTCACAACACGAACTCTCGCATCTTTTAATATAAATCCACCTTCACTTACGACATCAATTCGTTCATCTTCAATGACAACAGTTCCCGATGGACGAAGTGCTGTCAAAGCATAGCCTTCCAATCCTATAAGCTCAAGCCTGCTTTTATTTGATACATAACCTTCTTCCGTTTTCGTTGCGTCGGTTAGAATTATTTTCTTAAATATACTCATCTTTTTACCAAACACCTTTACCATTAGTATCAATGCCAAGATAGCAACACCAATTGCAATTAAAATAGAAATTCCCATATGAATGACATTTTCTGATGCTAAAAATAAACTGCCCAAGACAGCTGCCACGCCAAGTAGCCCTGCTACTGCCCCTGGGAGGAAAAACTCTGCAATGATCAATCCAATTCCAATGATAAACAGGATAAGCGTTTCATAACCTGCCAGTCCAGCAACTAAATGTCCATAAAAGAACAATAGCAATGCTGTTAATCCCATAAATCCAGCTACTCCAAAGCCTGGTGAGTAAAGTTCAAGAACTAGTCCTAGACTTGCAATTGACAGCAAGATCGGAATCACAACAGGATGAGTAATAAATCGTGCCAGTTTTTCCGCAAAGCTCTCTTCTACTTTATGAACTTTGGCATTTTCATACCCTAGATGCTTTATTAATTCATCGATATTGTTAAATGTTCCTTCTGAGTAATTGATCTTTTTAGCCTCGTCTGCTCCTAAAGTTAACAGCTTTCCTCTTGGTGCTCCAACATTAGGCAAATGAACAGATTCATCCGCCATGGCAAGGGCATATTTCGGATCTCTGTTATTTTGTTTTGCAGCCTCTTCCATTGCTTTAAACCAATAGGATTCAACCTTCTTACCAGCAGTATTTCCTTGATGATCAATGATTGCTGCAGATCCAAAAGTTGACCCTGGAGACATATAGATTTCATCTGTATTTAAAGAAATATATGCACCTGCGGATAAAGCCTGTTTATTAACAAATGAAATCGTTTTCACATTTGTTGAGGTTAATAGTTTTCCGATTTTCCCAGCCGCATCTACAGCCCCGCCAGGAGTATCTATATCAAAAATGATAGCAGATGCTTGATCTTCCTCAGCCGACTGAATAGCTCTGTTTAAAAAGGCATATAGCCCGTTTTCTACCGTTTCGTGAATGGGCACAATATAGATGATTTCATGATCCGTATTTCCTTTAGATGGGGCACCCATCATTAAGATAAACGCAAAAAGAAATGAAAAAATAATTAATATCCTTCTAAATCTCAATCTTTCCCCCTCCCCCATTGGTTACTCTCTTTCTTATACGTATGTCTGTAAAAAAGGTTTCAATGATCTACAGCCTATTTTTTTACCAAATTTAAAAAAGACCGAAAGCAATAGCTTACGGTCTTTAATAATACATTTGTCTTATGAAAGGTGTTGTTGTACAAGTTTATTTACAAGTGCTCCATCTGCTTTACCTTTAACTTTCGGCATAATGGCAGCCATTACTTTACCCATATCGGCTTTAGATTTTGCACCTGTTTCAGCAATCGTCTCTTGAACGATTTTTGAAACCTCTTCTTCAGATAGCTGTTTAGGCATATATAATTCGACGAACTGAAGTTCAGAACGAATTTTTTCAACAAGATCTTCACGACCTGCTTTATCAAATTCATGGAGGGAATCCTTGCGTTGTTTAACTTCGCGAGAAAGGACAGTAAGCTCTTGCTCCTCGGATAAATCTGCTCCAAGCTTAATAGCTTCATTTTGTATCGAAGCTTTAATCATCCGAATTACAGTAAGCTTATCTTTTTCTTTGTTCCTCATCGCTTGTTTTATATCCTCATTTAAACGTTCGAGAAGACTCATTCAAACACCCTCTCTTACCACTTACGTTTTCTTGCAGCCTCAGACTTTTTCTTACGTTTAATACTAGGCTTTTCGTAGAATTCGCGCTTTCTTGCTTCTTGCAAAGTACCAGTTTTAGAAACTGTACGTTTAAAGCGACGAAGAGCATCTTCAAGCGATTCGTTTTTACGAACGACGGTTTTAGACATTCTCTTTCCCTCCCTCCGAGCACAACACACTTACATCAACATGGTTTTTCCATGTACTTTGCAATTATAATATAACAGCGATTAGAGGTCAACTGTTATTAGCCTTTAACAGCAGTGTTTTTCAAGCTAATAGTAGTAAAATCCCAGATAAACGTGAATGCAAATTATTTTTCATGTAAAGGCATGTCCTTCCACCCGATTCCATACAAATAGAGTAGGGGGTGAGAGCTTGACCCAGCTAATTCTATTTATTGTATTTATTGGGTTATTTATTTATGGAATGACTTTACTAAGGTTAGGTCTGTTCAATTTATCTGCTGATGCATTAAAAATATGGCTGACAAAATTAACTGATTCACCATGGAAAGGCTTATTAGCTGGAATTGTCATCACTTGTATTCTACAGAGCAGCTCGGCAGTTATGGTCATTACGATAGGACTTATTTCTACAAGATTGCTTTCATTCCCTCAATCTATTGGGATTATATTAGGAACGAATATTGGCACCACTTTAACTACAGAATTAATTACATTTGATATTGAACCATTCCTTGCACCCATTGCTATAATTGGAGCGGCTTTTCTTTTTCTTGGGAAGAAAAATCTTCGAAGTATTGGGCTAATTCTTCTTGGTATTGCGTCTGTATTTGCAGCCATGGGTGGTTTTGAATATTTAGCGGGTCCTCTAAGAACGATTGAATTCATTGATGAGTTGCTTATTTCATTAGATAGTAGTCATATATATAGTATTTTTGCAGGGACTTTTATTACTGCTATCATTCAGTCCAGTACCGCTACAACCGGTATCATAATGGGTTTCCTTACAAATGGAGCAATTGAATTAGATACTGGAATAGCGATCATGCTAGGTTCGAATATCGGAACATGTGTAACAGCTTTTCTAGCTTCAATTGGTGCTGGAAAAGAAGCTAGACTTTCAGCTTATGCCCATATTTGGCTAAATATTATCGGTGTGGTTGCATTCTATCCATTCATCGGAATACTCACAAATATTGGAATTCATTTAGCTAATAACCCTGATTTACAGCTTGCACATATAGGTGTATTATTTAATGTCATTTCTTCTCTTATTGTACTTCCTTTTGCAGCGCCATTTGGGAGGCTAATCATTCGAATCCATGATCGCTAATCTATTCACTTATGGTGTCAGCCATTGGTGTCAGGCACCGTAAAAGGACACTTTTCCTTGTTTGTCCACGACTGGTGCCTGCCACCATAAAACATAAACTTTCCTGTTAGCTAAAAAAAGCACTCTTATTGTTAGAGGTGTCTAACAATAAGAGTGCTTTTAATATACGACATTTTTTTAGTAATCTGAATCGCTTGTTAAACCATTCACGATGGCTGCACCAGAGCTTGCTCCAATTCTAGTAGCCCCAGCTTTAATCATCTTTGCAGCGTCTTCTGCACTTCTTACACCACCAGAAGCTTTAACTCCAATTTCGGGGCCTACCGTTTTTCTCATAAGGGCGATATCTTCAACCGTCGCTCCGCCAGTAGAAAAGCCTGTTGATGTTTTAACAAAATCTGCTCCAGCTTTAACCGATATTTCGCATACTTGGATTTTTTCCTCTTCAGAAAGCAAGCAAGTTTCAATGATAATTTTAGTTAAAGCTTTTCCTTTTGCCGCATCTACAACAGCTCGAATATCTCTTTCAACTAATTCGATATCTCCGCCTTTTAATGCCCCTACATTAATGACCATATCTACTTCTGTAGCACCATTTTCGATCGCATTTTTCGTTTCAAATGCCTTTGTTTCAGGCGTTGAAGCACCTAAAGGAAAACCGATAACTGTACAAACTTTTACTTCTGTTCCAGCTAGTAATTCACTTGAAAGCTTTACCCATGTTGGATTAACACATACTGATGCAAAATTATATTCCTTAGCTTCTGCACAAATTTTTTCAATTTGATCTTTTGTTGCTTCTGCTTTTAACAATGTATGATCGATCATTTTCGCAATTGATTTTGTCATTTTATTAATCTCCCTTCAAACAAACTAGTTGTCCGTACCTCTCACATCATATCATGTCAACATAAAAATAGCGAGAAGGAAAGCAGCATTTTTCAATCCAACACAAGCTTTATCTAGCTTATTTTTACCATTAAAAAAGGAATTACTCTATTGTAATTCCTTCTTTAATATTCCTATTATACCGCTGTTTCTTCGCAATTAGCTATTTCATCTAGTACTCGTACAAACTGTCCTTCGTTATATGGATAACCCGCTTTATTAATTTTCACTTTTACAATTTGTCCGACCATTTCCTCCGTTGCTGGAAAAACGACTTTTAAATAATTATCGGAATACCCAACATACAAACCGCTATTTGCTTCATCCTTGTATTCTTCCTCAGGAATTACTTCGAGAACTTCGCCTTCAAATTGGGAAGCATATTCTTTAGCAAGCTGATCAGATAATGATATTAATCGATGTACACGATCATTTTTTACTTCTTCATCAATTTGGTCTTCCATTCTTGCAGCTGGTGTACCTGTACGTTTTGAATAAGGGAAAACATGCAGCTCTGAGAATTTATGCTCTTTAATAAAATTGTATGTTTCCATAAATTCTTCTTCTGTTTCGCCCGGAAAGCCTACAATTACATCTGAAGTAACAGCTAATCCCGGAAGCGCCTCTTTTAAACGATCTAATCTTTCAGCAAAGAATTCCATCGTGTATTTTCTACGCATTCTTTTTAATACTGTATTTGAGCCAGATTGAAGTGGGATATGAAGATGTCTAACAACCATATTAGATTGATTTATTACTTCTATCACTTCGTCAGTAATTTGACTCGCTTCTATTGAAGAGATTCTTATACGCTTCAATCCCTTCACCTGCGCTTCTAAATCTCTCAGTAACATGGCAAGATTGTAATCCTTCATATCTTCACCATAGCCGCCCGTATGAATTCCTGTTAAGACAATTTCTTTATAGCCAGAATCTACGAGCTGCTGGGCCTGACGAATAACCTCTTCTGGATCTCTGGATCTCATTAATCCACGTGCCCAAGGAATGATGCAGAATGTACAGAAGTTATTACAACCTTCTTGGATTTTTAACGAAGCACGAGTACGATCAGTGAAGGCAGGCACATCAAGCTCCTCGTATACCCGATTCTTCATGATATTTCCTACTCCATTAATCGGCTGACGCTCCTCTTTATATTGCTCAATGTATTCAAGCATCTTCACTCGATCTTGTGTTCCAACGACAATATCTACACCTGGAATTGCCATAATCTCAGCAGGAGATGTTTGTGCATAGCAGCCAGTTACACAAATAACAGCATTTGGATTTTTTCTAATCGCTCTGCGAATCACTTGACGGCTTTTCTTATCACCAGTATTTGTAACTGTACAAGTATTAATAACATAAACATCTGACATAGATTCAAAATCTACTCGTTCATAGCCTGTATCTTTAAACAATTGCCAAATAGCTTCTGTTTCGTAATGGTTGACCTTGCAACCAAGTGTATGAAATGCAACAGTAGGCATATTATTTCACTCCATTAATTCAAAATGATAGGAAACAGCTGATAAAGCATAAAGAGGTGCTGTTTCAGTTCTTAATATACGAGGGCCTAGTCCGCAAGATTGAAAGCCGTGTTCACAAAATAGTGTAACCTCTTGATCGGTTAGCCCGCCTTCAGGTCCGAATACAATCATAAGTGACTGGCCATGTTTTATTTCTGTTAAGGTTTTCCCCAACACAGACTTTTCCCCTCGCTTAGCATCCTCCTCAAAAGCAATTAATCTATAGTCATAGCCCTCACTTGCTTTTATCAATAATTTTATATTTTGTGGGCTCATTACTTCAGGAAGACTCGTGCGATGAGACTGTTCTGCGGCCTCTTTGGCGATTTTTTGCCAGCGTTCTATTTTTTTAGCACCCTTTTTCTCATCCCATTTTACTACTGAGCGTGCTGAAATAAAAGGGATAAACCGATGAGCTCCAAGCTCAGTACCCTTTTGAATAATCCATTCCAGCTTATCCCCTTTAGGCAGTCCGCTCACTATTGTTATATTAATGGGCAATTCTGAGGACTCTTCTTCCCATTTTACAACTTCTGCAATCACTTTTTCATCGGTAATTTCTACAATTGAACAAATAGCGCTTGATTTCATAGAATCAACACAGATAAGTCGATCACCTTTCTTCATTCTCATAACACGAACGATGTGATGGTAATCATCATTTGAAATGGTAAAACAATTATCATTTGCAGATTGATTGACAAAATAACGCTGCAAAATCAGCACCTACTTTTCAATTTAAATAACTTATAAAGAAAACTCGCCGATTGGCGAGCCTTGGAAAGGCGAAGACAGAGGCGTAGTTGCACTTATCACGCTCATACATGCCACGTCCTCCCAAAAGCTTCTCTTTTGGTCGTGCGATGTATCTCTGACGAAGCTTTCCTTATCCTGTGGCATTCGCCCGACTAGGACATCCTCGTAAAAGCTATCGCTTTTCCTTCGTGCGATGTTAATCGCTATCGAAGCCTTCCTTGTCCTGTCCGTCGTACTTAATACCTAAAATTGGCAACTGCGTCGAATAATCTTCTGCGCTGGCAATTTATACTTTCTTAACGTGTTAGAAAAACTTAGCATTTGCCAAGTTCTTATGGCAAATGCTAAGTCCTATTGTCTTCTTCCGATAATGGCTACCCAATCTTCCATTTGAATCGTTTCTTCAATGATAAAACCGGCCTCGGTCATTGCATCCTTAACATCCTGCTTTTTCTGTTGAATAATACCAGAAGCGATAAAATAACCGGATTTTTTAACTACAGAAGCAACATCATCCGTAAACTTAAGGATTACTTCTGCTAATATATTTGCAACAACTATATCTACTTCATCTTTTACGCCATCTAGCAAATTATTTTGTGCCACGCTGACGACATGATGAACTTTATTCAATTCAATGTTTTCCCGCGCAGAGTTAACAGCCACCTCATCAAGGTCAAGAGCAGTTACTTTTTCAGCACCAAGCATAGCAGCAGCAATACTCAAAACGCCAGATCCAGTACCAACATCAATGATACTATCATCCTTTTTCACTGTTCTTTCTAATGCTTGAATACACATAACGGTTGTTGGATGGGTTCCAGTTCCAAAAGCCATACCAGGGTCAAGCTCTATGATTAATTCATCACTAGATACAGATGTGTACTCTTCCCACGTAGGTACTATAGTAAACTTTTCAGAAATTTTTACTGGGTGATAATACTTTTTCCAAGCTGTTGCCCATTCTTCTTCATTTACTTCACTAATGCTAATATCATTTTTGCCAATATCAATATTATATAAGAGAAGATTATTGATCTCTTCTTTAATTTCATCGACTGTTTCAGCAAGGAAGCTATTTACAGGCAAGTAAGCTTTGACGATTACACCATCTTCGGGATAGTCTAATGGATTGAGCTGGTAAATTTCACCGAATTGATCTTTTCTTTCTTTTACAAGTTCATATGGATCCTCAATAACAACTCCGCTTGCTCCGGCTTCATGCAAAATATTCGAAATCGGTTCGACTGCCTCATTTGTCGTATGGATACTGATTTCTGACCATTTCACTGCTTCCCAACTCCATTTCCATTAATCGCCTTTAAATGCACGTTTTACTTTATTAAAAAAGCTTTCTTCTTGTTCGCCTTGAGGTGCTTGCCCACTAATCTCTGCAAATTCATGAAGCAATTGCTTCTGTTTTTCAGATAACTTTGTAGGAGTAACAATTCGGACGATGATATGCTGATCACCTTTTCCGTATCCCCTTACATTCGGGATGCCTTTTTCCTTTAAACGGAATTTTGTCCCAGTTTGTGTACCTGCTGGAACCTTTAATTTTATCTTTCCATAAAGGGTAGGGACTTCAACTTCATCCCCTAAAGCAGCTTGAACGAATGTAATTGGCATTTCACAATACACATCATCTCCATCACGCTCAAAAAATTCATGAGATCGTACATGGAAAACGACATAAAGATCTCCTGATGGACCACCATTTACCCCTGGCTCTCCCTGCCCAGTTACACGCAGCTGTTGTCCATCATCAATCCCTGCAGGAATTTTCACCGAAATTTTTCGGCGTTTCTTCACTTTACCAGTACCACTGCACGTAGAACATTTATGTTTAATCTGCTTCCCTGTTCCGCCGCAATGATGACATGCTCTGCGATTAACAATTCTTCCAAATGGCGTGTTTTGCTCAACATTTATTTGACCAGAACCATGACAATGGCCACACGTATCAGGTTTTGTTCCAGATTTTGCACCTGTTCCATTACAAGTTTCACACGTTTCTTCACGCGGAATTTCAATTTCGGTTTCTTTACCAAAAACTGCGTCCTCAAAAGATAAGGTCATTGTGTATTGTAAATCAGAGCCTTGTCTAGGTGCATTTGGATCCCGTCTACGTGAACCACCGCCTCCAAAGAAGGTACTGAAGATGTCTTCGAAGCCGCCGAAACCTTCAAAACCACCACCGCCAAACCCTTGATTAGGGTCTGTATGGCCAAACTGGTCGTAATGAGCCTTTTTTTGATCGTCGCTTAATACTTCATAGGCTTCTTTTACTTCTTTAAATTTTTCATCTGCACCCGGTTCTTTATTAATATCTGGGTGATACTGTTTGGATAGCTTTCTATAAGCCTTTTTTATTTCATCCTTGGATGCACTTTTACTGACACCAAGGACTTCATAGTAATCCCTTTTACTCATGATTACCACTCCCCGAATCTTTTCACATGAAAATTATTTTAACACTCTCTTAGCAAAAATAAAAGCCAAAGCCAAGAATACCCTGACTTTGACTTAGAAAAGCGGAAGTGCCTTCGGAACAATCAAAGATCAATTGTTCCTGCGATGATTACTCGCAGAAGCTTTCCTTTGTGCTCAGGGGCGACAAGCATAAGACAAGCCGACGAGGAGGTTGTTATTTAACCTTCTTGACGGATTGGCTTAGACCCGAGAGCCCCTAGGCGCTGAAGCTAGACAACACCTATTAACATAAACACTATTGACTTATTTATCGTCTTTAACCTCTTCAAATTCTGCGTCAACTACATTGTCATCACTGCTTTTTCCGCTATCTTGTCCTTCTGCGCCTTGAGCAGCTTGAGCTTGCTTAGCAGCATCTTCGTAAAGCTTCATTGTTAAAGCTTGAACGATTTCTTGCAGTGCATCCTTCTTTGCTTTGATTTCTTCTAAATCATTCTTTTCAATCGCAGCTTTTAAAGCATCCTTCGCTTCATTTGCTTTAGCAACTTCAGCTTCGTCCACTTTGCCTTCAAGGTCTTTTAATGTTTTTTCAGTCGTAAAGACTAGCTGATCTGCTTCGTTTCGTAGCTCCACTTCTTCCTTACGCTGCTTATCTGCTTCTGCATTTTCTTCAGCTTCTCTAACCATTTTATCAATTTCTTCATCAGTTAAGCCTGTAGAAGATTTAATTGTAATAGCTTGCTCTTTATTTGTGCCAAGGTCTTTCGCACGAACATTCACAATACCGTTTTTATCGATATCAAAAGAAACTTCGATTTGAGGAATTCCTCTTGGTGCAGGAGGAATATCGCCTAATTGGAAGCGTCCTAAAGTTTTATTGTCTGAAGCCATTGGACGTTCCCCTTGAAGCACATGAATATCAACTGCTGATTGATTATCAGCTGCTGTAGAGAATACTTGTGATTTAGAAGTTGGGATTGTCGTATTTCGGTCAATAAGCTTTGTAAATACACCACCCATTGTTTCAATACCAAGTGATAGCGGTGTAACGTCTAATAGAACAACATCCTTAACGTCACCAGAGATAACTCCACCTTGGATCGCAGCTCCCATCGCTACTACTTCGTCAGGGTTAACTCCTCTATGAGGTTCTTTACCTGTTTCTTTTTTAATAGCCTCTTGTACAGCAGGGATACGAGTAGATCCACCAACAAGTATTACTTTGTCGATCTCAGAAGGGGATAGGCCTGCATCCTTTAATGCTTGACGAGTTGGTCCCATTGTTCTTTCAACTAACTCACTTGAAATCTCATCAAATTTAGCTCTTGACAATGTTACTTCAAGGTGAAGCGGACCTGCTGCACCAGCAGTAATAAACGGCAAGGAAATTTGTGTTGATGTTACACCTGAAAGATCCTTTTTCGCTTTTTCTGCTGCATCCTTTAAACGTTGAGCAGCCATTTTATCTTTGGATAGGTCAATGCCATTTTCTTTTTTAAATTCTTCAACTAAATAGTCAATAATCACTTGGTCGAAGTCGTCTCCACCTAGACGGTTATCACCCGCAGTTGATTTAACTTCGAATACTCCGTCTCCAAGTTCAAGAATGGAAACGTCAAATGTTCCGCCCCCAAGGTCATATACAAGGATCGTTTGATCTTCATCAGTTTTATCCATACCATAAGCTAAGGCAGCAGCTGTTGGCTCGTTAATAATACGCTCAACTTCTAAACCTGCAATCTTACCTGCATCCTTTGTAGCTTGACGTTCAGCATCATTAAAGTAAGCTGGTACTGTAATAACAGCTTTTGATACTTTTTCTCCAAGATAATCTTCTGCATATGATTTTAAATATTGAAGAATAATCGCTGAAATCTCTTGCGGTGTATATTCCTTACCTTCTGCTTCAACTTTATGAGCTGTACCCATATGGCGTTTAACAGACATAATCGTATTTGGATTTGTAATAGATTGGCGTTTTGCTACTTCACCAACTTGGCGTTCGCCATTTTTAAAAGCAACAACAGAAGGTGTTGTACGGTTTCCTTCTGGATTTGGAATAACTTTTGCTTCTCCGCCTTCTAATACGGAAACACATGAGTTTGTAGTCCCTAAATCGATTCCAATAATTTTGCTCATGTTTTTTTACCTCCCCAATTTATGTAATTATTGATTAACTTTCACCATTGCTGGACGAATCACTCTGTCCTTTAAAATATAGCCCTTTTGAAATTCTTCTACTACAGTATTTGATTCAAATCCTTCAACCTCCACTTGCATAACTGCCTGGTGGATATGAGGGTCAAATTCTTTTCCAACTGATTCTATTTGCTCTGCACCTTCATTTTTAAGAGCTTCTAATAGGCTGCGGTAAACCATTTCCATCCCTTGAAGGACAGATTTGACTTGTTCACTATCAGTCTCCATTTGAAGTGCTCTTTCAAAATTGTCAATAGCAGGTAATAAATCAGAAATTAACTTTTGTGCTCTATATTTTTCAGACGCTTCTATATCTAATCTTGCTCTACGTCTAGAGTTATCAAAATCAGCCTGAAGACGGATATATCGATTTTCAGCATCTGCTAGCTTTGCTTCCAATTCAGCTGATTTATTTAGTGCTTCCTTTAGTTGCTCTTCAAGGGAAACTTCTTCTGGTTTATCATTAGAAATTTCTGCTTCCTCAGAACCTACAGCATCAGCCGCTTCCAACTCTTCATGTTCCATTGTCTCTTCGTTTAAAATGTTTTTTCCATCTGCCAACTTTTTCACCTCCCCATAAGAATATTTAAACTCCTGATATAGTGAAACTTCCATCAGTGGGAGTTTTTCGACGCACAGGACGTGCTAGTGCCGAAGTTGCCACAGAACGCGGCGTTCTTAGTCGGCCTTCATCCCCCACTGATGGTTAGTTGAACCAATCGGGCCTTTACGGGCAGTTGATCCCCCTCTTAGGTTTCTTTGATTCTCTCGCAACCTTAAAGTGAGGGTCTTACTGCCCGTTAATCTGCGATAAATCTATAACAGACATAGGGAAAGGGATGGAGATCAATCATATTGCCCCATCCTTAATCAATATTTCCAACGTCAATTTCTTTGATACAGTTTCGTCAAAACAGATGACAAGTCTGTACTAATATAATCTAATAGACTAATGACTCGTGAATATTCCATTCTTGTCGGACCTAATATGGCAATCGTACCTAGCTGTTCTGTTCCAATAGAATAGGTAGCTGTAATTAAACTGCAATTTTCCATCGCAGAATTTTTATTTTCTTTACCTATTTTAATATTGATCCCAGTCTTATTTTTTCGAATGAGATCATAAATACTATCTTCCTGTTCAATCATTTGCATCAAACTTTTAATTTTATCTAAATCATGGAACTCTGGCTGGCTTAGCATATTAGATTTCCCGCCAAAGAATAATTTTTCATGTACAGGAATTTTGAGCGAATCGGCAATTGAATGAAGAATGTAATCGTAATTATTAATATGCTGCCTTAAAAGAATTGCAACCTCTTTATACATTTTGTCATTCAAGCTTTCAATTGGTACACCTGATAGGCGATCATTTAAGATATTTACTAATTTTTCAAGCTCATTTGCATCCATCGATTCTGGTAATTGAAACATGCGATTTTCTACTAGTCCTGAGTCAGTTACGATAATGGCTATTGCAGTCTGATTATTTAATGGGACAATCTGAATTTTCTTCAATTTATTGTCCTTAACAGCCGGCCCCAAAACAATTGAAGTATAATTTGTAAGCTCAGATAAAATCTTTGCTGATTTTTGCACAATCTTTTCTAGCTCAAAAATTCTTTCAGCGAAAATCGATTTTAGCTCGTGAACTTCATGCTGATTTAGTTGTTGAGGAGAAAGCAAATGATCCACATAATATCGATACCCTCTCTCCGAAGGAATTCTTCCTGATGAGGTGTGTGTTTTTTCAATAAACCCCAGCTCTTCTAAATCAGCCATTTCATTACGGATAGTCGCAGAGCTAAATGCTATTTTGTCCTTTTTCGACAAACTTCTTGAACCGACTGGCTGCGCAGATTGAATAAAATCATCAACAATTACTTGAAATATCAATAATTGGCGATCAGTCAACACAGTTATCACCTCTGTTAGCACTCCATGCTCGTGAGTGCTAATTCTATTAATAAATTATCAAATCAAGAGTTTTGTGTCAATAAAAAACGATTTTACTTCAAAAAAGATTGAAACACTTCATTTCCTAGGAAACGACCTTTTTTCGTTAACTGAATAAAATTGTCTGATACCTTAATTAATTCACGATCAATAAGCTCTCTCAATTCCTTATTAAATAATTCAAGCGGATTTTCTGCAAATTTCCCTATAAATCGAGAAATGGATACACCATCTGTTTTTCGTAGTCCTAAAAACATTTCCTCTTCTATTTGCTCTTTTACTGTCACATGATGCTTTTCAATAATCGGCATTTTCCCTTGACTCAGAGCTTCCATATATTTTTTTAGTGGACCATGATTAGAAATACGATTGCCATTCACATATCCATGAGCACCTGCGCCAAAACCGTAATACCATTCATTATTCCAATAGGTTAAATTATGCCTGCTTTGATAGCCAGGTTTGGAAAAGTTGCTAATCTCATATTGCCTGAATCCGTGCTTATCCATCTCTTCCATTAATAATTGGTACATCTCAGCCTCAATATCTTCTCCAGGTGTTGGCAGCTGACCTTTTCTCATTAAATTATAAAAAACAGTTTTTGGCTCTATGATTAAAGAATACCCAGAATAGTGCATGATATTTAACTTAAATGAGGTTTCGAGTGTTTCCTTAAAATCCTCTAATGTTTGTCCTGGCAAACTATAGATAAGGTCAATACTAATGTTTTCAAAGCCCGTACGTTTAGCCGACTCTACTGAGTGAAAGACATCCTTTGCACGATGAGCTCGTCCAATTCTCTTTAATAATTCATCATTAAACGTTTGCACACCGAAGCTAATTCTATTAACACCAGCATCATATAAAATCTTTAGCTTCTCTTCAGACAAGTCCCCTGGGTTGGCTTCAAAAGTAAACTCTGATTCTTCGCTATACGGCAAATGCTCCTTAATCATGCTGCATAACTTTTCTAGCTGGCGTTCATTTAATGCAGTTGGAGTTCCGCCACCAATAAAAATCGATTGTAAGTGATCAGTTGGTGTTTCATGTAAGGTTAGCTCCATCTCTTTTCCTAGTAAATCAAGGTATTCATCTACTGGCTGTCCTTGTAGATAAAATTTATTAAAATCACAGTAATGACAAATATGCTCGCAAAACGGAATATGAATATATGCTGCTTTAATCAAATTCTCACAACCTTTTATTAAAAACTAATAAAGTGAAACTTCCATCAGTGGGGGTTCTCTTTCATCCCCCACTGATGGTTAGTTGAACCAATCGGGCCTTTACGGGCAGTTGATCCCCCACTTAAAATTCTTTGATTCTCTCGCAACCTTGAAGTGGGGGTCTTACTGCCCGTTAATCTGCGATAAAGTGAAAAAAAGAGGCTAGACTTGCTTTTACTAAAAAAGCATATCCGCCCCCCATACAAATCAATTTTATTTTTTCTTCGACGCAGTATCATCCATTTTCAACACAGCCATAAATGCTTCCTGTGGAACTTCAACAGACCCAACCTGCTTCATACGCTTTTTACCTTCTTTTTGCTTTTCTAAAAGTTTTCGTTTTCGGGAAATATCACCGCCATAGCATTTAGCCAATACGTTTTTCCCCATTGATTTAATCGTTGAACGCGCAATAATCTTCTGACCTATTGCTGCTTGAACAGGAACCTCGAATTGTTGACGAGGGATTAGTTCCTTTAGTTTTTCTACGATTACTTTTCCACGCTCATATGCAAAATCCTTATGAACAATAAAGCTCAACGCATCCACTTTTTCCGCATTTAAAAGAATATCCATTTTCACAAGTTTGGAAGGCTTATAGCCAATTAATTCATAGTCAAAGGAAGCATATCCTTTTGTATTTGATTTAAGCTGATCAAAGAAATCATATACAATTTCAGATAATGGTATTTCATACGTAATATTTACACGCGTCTCATCCATATATTGCATATCAATAAAGATTCCGCGCTTTTCCTGGCAAAGCTCCATGATCGCCCCAACATAGTCATTTGGTGCCATCATTTTTGCTTTTACATACGGCTCTTCAACTCGATCAATTTTTTGTGGATCAGGCATTTTGGATGGATTATCAATTTTAATATTTGACCCATCTGTCAGAATCACATCGTATATTACACTTGGAGCTGTAGTAATTAAGTCAATTTTGAATTCACGTTCAATACGCTCTTGAATAATTTCCATATGAAGCAGACCTAAAAATCCGCAGCGGAAACCGAATCCGAGTGCTTGAGACGTTTCAGGCTCAAACTGAAGGGCCGAATCATTTAATTCTAGTTTTTCAAGCGCATCGCGCAGATCATTAAACTTCGCACTGTCAATTGGATATAATCCGCAATACACCATTGGATTTAATCTGCGGTAACCAGGGAGAGCTTCAGTTGCCCCATTCTTAGCATTTGTAATTGTGTCCCCAACCCGTGTGTCGCCGACATTTTTAATTGAGGCAGTTAAGAACCCAACATCACCAACTGTCAGCTCGTCAAGGACTTGTGCTTTAGGTGAAAAGACACCTACTTCAACAACTTCAAATTCCTTGCCTGTTGCCATCATTCTAATTTTGTCCCCGGCTTTTACAGTTCCCTCAACTACCCTAATATAGGCGATAACACCTCGATAGGCATCAAACAATGAGTCGAAAATGAGGGCTTTTAATGGAGCGTCTGGTTCCCCTGTTGGAGCAGGCACTTTCTCAACTACCTGTTCTAAAATTTCCTCGATCCCAATTCCTGCCTTTGCAGAAGCAAGGACAGCTTCTGAAGCATCAAGACCGATCACTTCTTCAATTTCATTTCGAACACGTTCCGGATCTGCACTTGGAAGGTCAATTTTATTAATAATCGGTAAGATTTCAAGATCATTATCAAGCGCTAAATATACATTCGCCAATGTTTGCGCTTCAATTCCTTGTGCAGCATCTACGACAAGAATTGCCCCTTCACAAGCAGCAAGGCTACGAGACACCTCATAGGTAAAATCGACATGCCCAGGTGTATCAATGAGATGGAATGTATAAACTTCGCCATCTTTTGCTTTATATTTTAATTGAACGGAATTTAATTTTATCGTAATCCCACGTTCTCTTTCTAAATCCATGGAATCTAGAAGTTGATTTTTCATTTCCCGTGAAGTTAAAGCATTTGTTTTTTCCAAAATACGGTCAGCTAAAGTCGATTTTCCATGATCGATATGTGCGATGATGGAAAAATTTCGAATTTTTGATTGTCTTTTAAGTCTTTCTTCTCTATTCATCATTTCACTCCTACTAAGAAAAACGCAAGCGCCTTCATTCCCCTGACAAGACAGGGCCTAAATTTGTCAACATGCACTATTTTTTGATTATAGCAGTCCGTTTATGAAGATTCAATGCTAGTACTAGAGAATGAGTTCGGTTTTTTTCAAAAATAAAAAACGGCTATTAAGCAGCCGCTAATTACCGTTTATGAGATCGGTTAAGAAAGTAATCGTGGATTCTGATAGATTTGAAATACCTTCTGAGAGCTTTTTGCCTACTGTTGAAAAGAAATTAAAGGCTTTCATCTCTTCAAGTTTTTCCTTTTTTTGCTGAAGATCATGGCTAGATATATCCTTTCCAAGAATGGATGCTTGCACCTGTCCATCCTTTCCATCTTGAAAGGCGAATGCCCCTTTAAGATTAGAATCATGATAGCCCTTCATATTTTGAATGCCTTCATTTGCCTGCTGCATCCCGAATAGAACAGCCATGAACATGAGAGAGACGAGTAAAAAACTTTTAAGCATAAACCATTTCATAACCGATCACCTATCTTTTTTATTTCTTTTCATCCTGTCCATTTACCGGATTATTAACCTCTTCTGCCTGCCAAAAGAATTCACTGAATACATCTGCTAAAGCCTCTGCCGAACGATTTAATTCTTCAAATGTATTATCTACACCGCCAAATTCTATTAGAATGGCGTTTCCTGATAAATCTTGATTGTAAATACCGTTATTACCCGGGCCTTGCTGTGGCAAAATCCCCCTGCTTAAACCTTTATACTTTTTATCTAGTCTTTTATGCAGTTCATTTGCTAAGCGTACATTCTTTTCATAATTTAGGTTATCAGTTCCAATAATAAAGGCTAGTTTCGCATAAGATTTTCCGTTTATATCTAATGTTGTATACTTTTTCCTCTTAGAATCGCGGTGAATATCGATTAAATAAGATAAATTTCTATCACCAGCTGTAGCGGCTTGTACAACTGAACGAGATTCTTGATAGGATCGTGGATATTTCCAACCTTTCTTAACAAGATTTCCTTGAACATCCGTTTTATCAACTGTTGTCCCAATGCCTTTTCTTTCAAGCTCTTCCTTCAGTTTATCTCCAATCTTTGTTACGTTTACTTTGGAATGATGCGCAAAATCTGGATTAGTCACTCCTTTTAAATACGGAAGAAAGGATTCTCTGTTATGAGTAAAATAAACATACACTACCTTCCGATCCCCAGTCGTATTTAATGGTTTCCCTGAAGATTCCTCTCCAGACGGATTATCTAAATTCTCAATATTTTGCAGTGTTGCTTCTTGCTCTGCCATTAAAATCTCTTGGGGTGGAGCAGATTCAAAAGGCATATTTGTATAATTAGTTCCCTCACCAGCAACAATTATTTCCTTATCATAAATAGAAAAGTACGGTAATTCATTTCCTAGTAAGCTCCTTGGATCATCTAAATTAATATTGGTTGAAAGCTTAAAAAAAATATTCGTCAAGGTTGGAGAATTAGACGAATCATCCATTCCCTTTGTAAAATGGTGATTCTCCCAACCGAGAAAATGATAGAGCATTTTTCCCGTTATTTTATTTGCTGCAGTATTCACTGAAGAAGAGCTGAGTCTGTATTCGGGTTTTAAAGACGTCAAAACACCACTTATAGAAAAAATCATCAATAGAAACAAGAGAAAGCCGCCTATTATTTTTATAAAGGTTGTCCCTTGTATAAAAACAATGTGTCCATTTGTTTTTAAAGGTTTCATCTTTCCACCCCTCTTTGCAAGTCTAGTAATTCATATGACTTTGCTAGGAAAGATAGAACAGAAAAAAATTATCTTGTGTAAAATCCAGCGTTTTTTTGATTAACATTATGATGAAGTGCTGCGTTTAACCCATTGGCTAAGAGATTTGCCATATCTTCTATAAATACATCAACTTCTTTCGGTGTCACCATCAGATTATGCCCAAGGGGAGATAAAACCTCGTATATTAATTTTCTTTTTTCTTCTTCAGGCAATGTTCCGATCATGCCAAGAAATGTCTTTTTATGATGTTCCTCAGGTAAATCTTCTTCTGTTAGCTTTCTACGTTCACCAAAGCTCATTCCAGCGGGAGCTAATGCTCTAGATGGCCTGTCTCCCTCCCGCATTTCTTTCCCAAAATGTTTTAAGATATAGTCAATCGTATCACTCGTAATTGAAACAGCATCCACCACTGTCGGCACACCAATCGCAATCACAGGAATTCCAAGCGATTCCTTGCTAATTTCTTTTCGTTTATTCCCTACACCTGAACCAGGATGAATGCCAGTATCCGAAATTTGAATAGTAGAATTAACCCTTTCGATTGAACGAGATGCAAGTGCATCAATGGCAATAACGAAGTCTGGTTTTATTTTTTCAACAATACCAAGTATAATATCGCTCGTTTCTATTCCTGTAAGCCCCATAACTCCTGGTGCAATGGCACTTACCGGTCGATATCCTTCTTCTACACTTTCGGGCTGCAGTTGATAGAGGTGGCGTGTGACAAGCAGGTTCTCACATACTTGAGGCCCTAATGCATCCGGTGTCACATTCCAATTACCTAAACCAACAACTAAACAGGAGGCGTCGTCTGTAATTCCAAGATTCTTCAAAAACTGAGAAAGCTCCATCGATAATAATTCAACAACCTTTTTTTGCATCACTGTATCTTGCTGCCGAATCCCAATGGCTTCAATTGTTAAATATTTCCCTTCCTTTTTTCCTATGGATTTTGCTCCCTCTTTTGTCACCTCAACGTATGATACTTTCATATCATCCTCTTCTTTTTCCTTTATAATAACCCCTTCTAATTGTGAAAGGTTTTCCTGCTCCTGGACATGTTTCTTACGATCATCTATGACCATTTCACGAGCTTCAATGGCTAAATCTGTTCTAATCGAGTATTTACTTAAATCCAATGATTCTTCCATATAGAACCCCTCGCCTTTTGATTAATAATATGCTTTGCATTCATTCTTGTTATTCGAACATGAATAACCACTAAAAACAGGTATCTATGTCCTATCCTTTCCTTTTTCTAGCAGAAACATTCCTATTCATTTGGCTAAGAGATTTTCTTTGCTCCATTGTAAGGATGGCTAATCCTTTAGCAATTTGTAAGCTGAGTATTGCAATATAACCAAGTGTTTGATAAAATATCACTTGTTCTTAATAATTGATTGTTAATGAATGTGAAAGTCGAGTTTATATAATCTCGATGCTGTTTTTGCGGGAGGTGAATGGAATGCCAAACATTAAATCTGCTATTAAGCGTGTAAAAACAAACGAAGCTAAAAACGCTCAAAACACTATTGCTAAATCTGCAATGCGTACAGCTGTTAAAAAGGTTGATGCTGCTATCGTAAATAACGATGCTACTGCTGCAAAGGAAACTTTCGCTGCTGCTGCTAGTAAACTAGACAAAGCTGCTGCTAAAGGTCTTATCCACAAAAACGCTGCTGCTCGTAAAAAGTCTCGTTTAATGAAAAAAATGAACACTTTAAACGCGTAAGTTTAAAGGTGATGGCTATCTTAAATAGATAGCCTTTTTATTTTGAAAAAAAAAACGACCTGATTTGGTCGTTTTTCCATTCATATTATTTGTGATGTAAACGGAATAAAAACATTTCAATGAGCAATTCCTTATTCATTCCACCCGTTTTCATTTGATAATCTGTTTCAGCTAAGCTTTTCATAATGTGTGTGAGTTCTTTATCTCCGAAGACATTGGCTTGTCCTGCGGCTAGCTTAATTCGAAATGGATGAACTTTTAAATGTCCTGCAATTTGCTGCTGACCGTATCCTCTTCTGGCGAGCTCCTTTACCTGATAAATAAGCCTAAATTGTCCAGTAATAATCGATAGGATTTTTATCGGCTCTTCATTCTGTTTTAGTAAATCATAATAAATCCTTAATGCCTCTTCGATTTTGCGGTTAACAATTTTATCAATTAGCGTAAATATATTCTGTTCTAACGAACGAGAAACTAAATTTTCGACCATATGTACATTAATTCCATTACCTGCACCAGAATATAATGCCAGCTTATCAATTTCACTCGTTAGCATAAATAAATTTGTCCCAGCTAGAGACAGTATTAATTCGACAGCTTCCTCTTCTATTTCCACATGATTTAATGCTGCGCGTTCTTTAATCCAAGATTTTAGCTCTACTTCGTTCAACTTTTTTGCTTCTAGGATTGCAGCATTTCTTTTTAATTCTTTTGTAATCTTTTTTCGTTCATCCAATTTCTCATAAGGTGCAATGAAAACAAGGACAGTGAAAGGAGAGGGTTCTTTAATATACGCCTCCAATTTAGACAAATTATGCTCGACTTTTTCCTTCGTCTTTTCAGAGGTTAAGAAAGCAGGGTTTTGTAAAAAAATTAGTTTTCTTTCTCCCATAAAAGGAAAAGTTTCAGCATCTTCAAGAGCTACATCAATAGGCGTTTCTTCTAAATCATAGGAAAAAAGATTAAAATCCATTTCTTCCTCATTCAACAAATGATTGATTAAATGCTGCCTTGTTTCATTAATAAGAAATGATTCCACTCCGTATAATAAATAAATAGGAGCAAACTTTTTAGCTTTTATTTGTTTCCATAAATCAAAAACCACTGAATTTCGCTCCGTTCACATTAGGATACTTTACCTTTTATCCTAAAGAAGCTTGGGCGTTTTGACAAGTACAAAGGGAATTGACACGTATCCATTTAACCAAAGTGCCAATTCCCCCATCTATAATGAACGTCGTAAATTGAGGCCTAGGATACTCAAATCACGACGGTGCATCACCGTATGAATATTGTTGCCTTACAATTGTAACTTATTTGTGACAACTCTTGTCATCTAAGGAAAAGCCACGAGGAAAGCTAGATTTTTTTTTTTGAATCGCTTATACTAAAAGGCGAGCCTTCCATCAATTTACACATTGATGGTTAGTTAGTTCGGAATGTTATGGGCAGTTATCCTACTAGCTATTTGACATCCATCACTTTGGTGTTGGGATAATACTGCCAATTAATGTAGGAAATAGGAGGGGTAGACTGTGAACGAATTTGAACAAAATGTCCAAAGTAAAAGAAATGATGCTGTCGACTCTGGAGTAGGCTTTTTCGTATCTTTTGGATTCTTCGCAACATTATTTATTATTGCAACAGTCGTTAAAGTTGTAGGTTCATAAATCTACATAGAATGGAATGTACGGAGGCTGCATACAATGCAGCCTCTTTTCATTTTCTGATTAATATATCTTATGGGAGCTGCTTGTAAAAGGTTCCAGCATTCCCTTTAAAAATATAAGAAATCTCTCCATGCTCGTCTGTTCGTAAAATTTTTATTTTCCTTTCATTTAGATTGTTTAGCACTTCGCGATTTGGGTGGCCATATCGATTATTTTTACCTGCTGAGATCACCGCTAGATTAGGCTGAATATGATCTAAAAACATAGGGGAGGTTGATGTTTTACTGCCATGATGGCCAACCTTTAACACATCAATATTCAATTTATGATAGCGAGTCATTAATTTTTCCTCTCCACTCGCTTCTAAATCACCAGTAAATAGCCAATTTAAACCTCCGATATTGGCAAATAAAACAATTGATCCGTTATTTTTTTCTACCTCCAATTCAGGATATGGAGATATTATTTTAAATACATTTATTCCATTCTTCCAGCCTTGCCCACCTTTAACAAAATAAAATGGAATATTCTTCTTTTTTGCAGTCAGTAATAAATTTTTTTCTAGTTCTGATAGATCATCCGTTTTTGGAAGAAGAATTTCTTTAATTTTTAACTCTTCAGCAACTTGTTCTGCACCTCCGATATGATCCGCATCTCCATGTGTCAAAATAAGCTTATCTATCGTTTTGATCCCCTTACTTTTTAAAAAAGGAACGACCACATCTTTGCCAACTTCATATTGTTTCTTTCTTACTTTCCAATCATCAATATTAAATCTCAAGGTCCCCCCTGTATCAATCAAATAATTTCCTTTCCCATGTGGAAGTTTTATCAGTATACTGTCTCCCTGCCCGACATCAATAAAAGTTATTTCACCATATGGAGAGAGTATAGGAACTAACGCATGTAATAAAAAAATAACAAGAGGAAGAATTTGAATTTTTAGGAACCACTTTATTTTGAATTTCCTCTCCCATAAAGAAAAATACAATGGAATGATTAGAATATAGAGGAATAAAATCAGCAAACCTGGCCTTCCAAGAATAATTGTTGCAAACGGGAGCTGCGCAAACCATTTAGCTGCAAAATCCATCCAATAAATGATGTAGTTCATTATGGAAATGAGGAAATAAATATTTGCACCGAATAATAAATGTAAAAGAAAGAGAATAAAAATAGCAGGTAAAATGAGAAAGGAAAATAGCGGAACAAAAAGCACATTAGCAAAAATGGAGATTATTGAGACTTCATAAAAGTAAAAAAACAAAATAGGGGTAGCTGCCAATTGGCATATAAATGATGTTACAAAGATTAATGCAAATGAATGTGTACACCTTTTTAATATGATTGGAGCAGAAAGAATAAGTGAAAAGCTAACACTAAAAGAAAGCTGAAACCCTACATTATAAATGACAAGAGGCGAAAAGAAAGTATACACCATAAAGACAATGCCGAAGATATCAATTGTTTGAAGTGAAAAATGATTGCCCCACTTTTTTAACAAAAAAAAGATCATCATCATACAGACTGCTCGGATTACAGAAGGAGAAGCACCTGTTATTAAGGCATAGCACGGCAAAAACAATAGTAAAGCCGAAATCATTTTTTCCCTCGAGATACCAATTCGTATGCCTAGATAATAAATCATCCCAGTAAGCATGCCGACATGAAGACCAGAAATTGCCAATAAATGAACAATTCCAAGCTTTTGATAAGAGGCTAACACATCCTCATCCATTAAATTTCGATCACCAAAGAGCAGAGCTACTGCTAAAGGTGCACTTTCCTTCGGGAAGTTATTTTGTACGTATTCAATTCCTTTTTGCCTAATAGAACGAAAGAATGAAAGAGGGGACTTCTTTTGAGGACTACATTTAGAGAGGGATAGATGCTCAACTTTTAATATCCAATACATTTGATTTCTTTTTAAATATTCCTTATAGTTAAAGGCATTTTCATTTGTTGATGTTATTGGTTCTTCTAATGTGCCACTTAATTGACAAGCAATTCCAGTTTTCAAATGTTTCGAAATAGCTTCCTTTTCTTTTTCCGTTTTTATTTTATATGAGAGGATAAGCTTTTCTTTATATACAAGCTCCTTTACAGTTGCAGAAAAACGATCCCCATCAACTTTCAAATTTTCTTCAAAGCGAACAATAAAATTAGTTTCTTGAGGCGGTAATCGTGTCTTATTACCCTTTTCAACCATCTCACTTCGGATAAAAAACACAAAAAAAATAAAACTTATTAAAATAAGCATCCTCTGAGAAAAGCCTTTCTTTTTATATAGAAAAAGAATGATCAGGATAAAAAAAATTACAAAAATAAGCACATTTACAAAAGCAGCTAATATTCCTATTAGAGAAACGAATGTAAAATAAATCCATCTTCCTTTCATTATTGGGTTCTCCTTCAATAAAATACTTAAAGAGGCATAGAGAACACCTTACTCTATGCCTTCGTTAATTTTTGGCAAGTGAATCACTTCAATATCCTTCAAAAAATATTTATTCAACTTATTTGGATATGCGCTTCTAAAAACAACCCTCGTTATGCCTGACTGTGCTAACGTTTTTGAACAGTTTTCACATGGTTCGTGGGTTACGTACGCTGTTGCCCCCAACAGCAACCCTCTATCAGCATGCAAGACGGCATTATTTTCAGCATGTACGGTCCTGTAACACCTGCCGTCCTCACCAGTCAAACATCCAACATCGTCACAATGTTCATGCCCATGAATACTTCCATTGTAACCTGTCGATACAATATGCTTGTCCTTTACGATAACACAACCTACATGCAATCTTGGACACGTTGAACGTGTGGCTACTTGTTCTGCTATATCTAAAAAGTATTCATCCCAATTTTTTCTCGACATATTCTATTCTCCTCTAATTATTAGTTCCTATAGCCATTAGTTTAAGCTTCCGACATGAATGGGTCAATGGTAGAGATCCTATTTGACTTTAATACTGTCTTTTAATTTTTCAAAGGTTTTATCACCAATCCCACTAATGGACTTTATATCCTCTATTACTTTAAAAGGACCATTCGTTTCACGGAACTCAATAATTGCTGATGCTTTGGCAGGACCTATTCCTGGTAAAGTTTGTAACTCTGTCTCATTTGCTGTATTCAAATTTACCTTGCCATCATTTTTTGCTTGACCTGAAGCTGCTGAAGCGCCGACTAACAATTCTGTACCCGATTCTTCCACATCCTCCCCTACCTTCGGAATATAAATGACCATTTCATCCTCGACTCTCATGGCGAAATTTATTTTGGCTTCATCAGCAGTTTCATTTAATCCACCAGCCATATTAATTAAGTCAATCACTCGATCATTCTGCTCAGCTTCATACACACCCGGTTTCATTACAGCCCCCTTTACATCTACAATGACTGTTTCATCACTGATTTCAACTTCTGCTGTCTCAACTAAGCTCTCATCCTCCATTTTCATAAAATCTTCTTGCTCTTCAAAAGGGATCCCTTGTTCTTCAAACGGTTGAAATACGAAATAAATCACAATAATAAGAGCCCCAATTCCTAAAGAAAAGTAAAGTTTATGTTCTTTTATAAAGTTAATCATCTATATCATCCTTTCAAATAAGCATATTCTATTATGGTATTTCATATTGTATAGGAGATATCTTGCTCGTGAAGGAGGGAAGGGACATTGAAAATCGGAATTATAGGAACAGGAAATATGGGGAGAATTCTGGCAGAGGCATTAATTGAAGGAAAAGCCGTTTCCCCTTCTTCGATGACTATCACGAATCGAACGATTGCGAAGGCATTGGAAATTAAAGAGAATAATGAGGAAATAAATATTGGAGAAAATGGAAAAGAAGTAGCTAAACAATCTACACTTATCTTTATTTGCGTTAAGCCACATGACGTTCATAACGTCATTCATGATATTAATCCATTTTTAACAAAAGATAAGTGCATTGTTTCGATTACGAGTCCAATAAATGTAGACCAATTAGAATGCATTACCTCTTGTTCAGTCGCAAGAGTTATTCCAAGTATTACGAATCGAGCGCTCTCAGGCGTTTCATTATTATCATTTGGAAAAAGATGTGATGAAAACTGGAAGGCGAGTATTCGAAAATTAATAGAAGCCATATCCACTCCAGTTGAAATTGAAGAAAATATTACAAGAGTAGCATCAGATATTGTAAGCTGCGGACCTGCATTTTTTAGCTATTTAATGCAAAGATTCATTCTTGCCGCTGTGAAAGAAACTGCTATCGATCAGGAAACAGCAACTATTTTAGCAGAGAATATGTTAATTGGGATGGGCGAATTAATGAAAAAGGGCTTATATACATTGCCGACTTTACAGGAAAAAGTTTGTGTTAAAGGAGGTATAACGGGAGAGGGAATCAAGGTGCTTGAAACCGGTTTAGATGAGGTGTTTGAGCACGTATTTCAGGCAACTCATGCTAAATTTGATGAAGATATACAACAAGTAAAAAAGCACTATACGTTACACTCTAATTAATTCTTCATAAAAATACAAATTCCTTCCTGTATCAAATAAAATTTTTTATAAAGAAAACTCACCGATTGGCGAGCCTTGAAAAGGCGAAGACAGAGGCGTAGTTGCGCTTATCGCGCTCATATATGCCACGTCCTGTGGCATTCGCCCGACTATGACATCCTGTCCGTCGTACTTAATTCCTAAAATTGGCAACTACGTCGAATGACCTTCTACGCTGACAATTTATACTTTCTTAACGTATAAAAAATAGGCCAGCTTATTCAGCTGGCCTTTTTCTATCATTGATCATGATCTAGCTTTCCGGCAAGTAAAAAATATCCTTTCAGAATGGGTTTGTGGAGGAACATCCTCAAAATCTGATGTTATTTCAAGTAATTCAAAACCTGCCTTTTTTAACCATCCTTCATATACATCAATTGGAAATGTGCGCTGAAAATGAAGTTCATTATACCGTTCATATAAGTCAGATTCTTCATCAAGAACAAAAAAACTTAAATCATGCTCAACACTGTTCGGGAATTCCCCTTGATAACAATGCCAAATATAACTAATTTCATCATCATTGACGGCAAAGGTTTGATTCATAAAAATCTGCATGATTTTATAGATAGAATGAACATCAAACAGAAAGAGGCCATTCTCAGCCAAATGATGATGGACACTATGAAATGTATCCAAAACATCTTTTTCTGACTGTAAGTAATTTAAAGAATCACAGAAAATGCAAATGATATCAAACTGGCCTAATCCATCTAGTTCAGCCATGTTTTGCTGATAAAATTTTATATCTTGCCCTTTCTCTATCGCCTTTGACTGAGCAACTGTCAACATATCCTCTGAAAGATCTACTCCAACGACATTGAAGCTCTTTTCTGCTAATTGAACAGACAGCTCAGCTGTGCCACATGCAAGATCAAGAAGATTATTTCCGTTCAAATTATATTTTTTTGTCTTTTTTTCAACTAATTCAACCCATTTATTATAAGGGACATCTTTCATTAACTCATCGTAAAGATAGGCAAACTTCCCATAACTCATTGATTAAGTTCACTTTGCACATTCTCAATCGGTGCATCTCCCCATAAGCGTTCAAGATTATAATAGCTTCTTTCATCACGATGGAATATATGCGCAACGACATCGCCTAGGTCGACAAGAATCCATCTAGCTTCATCAAAGCCTTCCATTCTTTTTACTGTATACCCTATTTCTTCCGCTTTCTCTTTTACTTCGCGTGCAATGGCTTGAACCTGCTTATCAGAATTCCCGTGGCATATAAGAAAATAATCCGCGATAAGAGAGATTCCTTTCATATTCAATGCAATAATATCTTCAGCTCGTTTATCATCAGCTGCTTTAACAGCCGTTAATAATAATTGTTTTTCACTCATTCAATCAGTCCTCCTGGAACATCACTAAGTTATTATACGTATAAAAGGTAGCAGGGAAAACCGGCTGACCCTTTTTCATTAAAAATTGGATTGTATTTTGAATCGCTTTGATTAATGCTTGATTTAAGCTTACCTTAGCGAGCTCCCGCACTTCGTCCACTCCAGGAAAGTGTCTCCCTGGTTCAATATAATCCGCCAAATATATGACCTTATCAAGCAAGGTCATATTTACTCTGCCAGATGTATGATACCTTATTGCATCTAAAATTTCTTCATCATCCAATCCAGCTTCTTTTTGAACAAGAAAAGCCCCGACTGGAGCATGCCAAAGTTCACTATTGAATTGTAAAAGTTCACTAGGCATACCTTGCTCTAATATGATTTGTTTCATCTCTTCTTTCGGTCGAAACTTAGCATAATCGTGAAAAATGGCAGCAAGCTCTGCTTTTTTTTCATTTGCATCATATTGATTAGCAAGAATAATGGCTGTTTCCATAACACCTAGTGTATGGTTATAACGATGTTCAGTCAATTGTTCTTTTACTAATCGTAATGCATCATTGCGATCCATAGTAATTCTTCTCCTTTATATAATTCCTAACAGATTCAGGAACCATATATTGAATCGTTTTGCCTTCCTTTAGTCTGCTTCGAATAAGGCTTGAGGAAATCTCGATATTCGGAACTTCAGCATAAAGTATAGGATAAGAGCTTTTTTGACTGTAGGATGGTCTATTGACGCCAATAAATTGAACGATTTCAACCAATTGATCAATATTTCTCCATTTTGGCAAATATTCAATCATGTCTGCACCAATAATGAAATAAAATTGTTTATCAGGATGCCTTTCCTTAAGCATTTTCATTGTTTCGTAAGTAAAGGATGGTCCTGACCTTTCAAGCTCAATTAATTCAAGTTTAAAGTTAGGATGCTCACTTATCGCAAGCTTTAATAATTTTACCCTGTCTTCATCCTTGATGGAATTTGATTTTTTCTTATGTGGAGGTTCTTGATTCGGCATAAACCAAATTTCATTTAAATCAAAGCTATTTAATACTTCGTTTGCAATTATTAAGTGTCCAAGATGCGGCGGATCAAAGGTGCCTCCCAGAATGCCGATTTTAATCAAGAAAATTTCCTCCTAGCTTATTCTAAACAGATATTTCTTTTCACAATCCTATGGTAATTGGATTTGCTTATTTTCTCTTGATTCTTTATACAGCACGATTGTGTTCCCGATAATTTGAACTAAGTCTGCGTTCGTTCCTTCAACTAATTGTTCCGCAACTGTGTTTTTATCTTCATCACAATTTTGCAAAATCGTTATTTTCATCAATTCGCGTGCCTCTAGTGCATCAAATACTTGTTTAATCATATTATCATTTACACCACCCTTACCAACTTGAAAAATTGGATTTAGGTGATGAGCTTTTGAACGTAAGAATCGTTTTTGCTTTCCTGTAAGCATTATTGTTATCCTCCTAGTTGTGTTAGAATATTCGCTTTCATACGGCTTGTTTCTGGAAATATTCCAGTCCATTTTTCAAAGGCTAATGCACCTTGGAAAACAAACATATTTAAGCCATTTTGAATTCTCGCACCCTTTTTTTTCGCTTCCCCCAAAAACTTTGTTTCTAGTGGATTGTATATTATATCACTAACAAATGTATCACGGTTTAGATTATGTAAAGAAAGAGGCAGCTCGAAGGAATCAGGCGCCATCCCTTTTGGGGTTGTTTGAATAATTAAATCGTATTCACCTAAAATATTTTCGGCTTCATTCATCCCATAAACATTGGAGTTAGCAGCATAAGGACATTCTTCCACAATCACTTCAGCCTTTGATACTGTTCGATTACTAATATCTACTCTTCGTACACCAGCTTCCGCCATAGTAAAATAAATTGCTCTAGCTGCTCCACCGGCCCCAATTATCAAAACATTTTTATCATTTATTAATGGAAATTCCTCTATTAATCCTTTTACATAACCACTGCCATCTGTATTATAGCCTATTAATTTTCCATTCACATTCACCACTGTATTTACCGCTCCAATTGATTTTGCAAGTGGATCGATTTCATCCAATAGCGGAATAATTGTTTCTTTATGCGGAACAGTTATATTAAAACCTGCGATTCCGATTGCCTTTAGTCCCTTAATAGCCTCTTCTAAGCTGCCCCTTTTCACATGAAAGGGGTGATAATGCGCATCCATTCCATAAATTGAAAAAAGATCATTATGCATGGCAGGTGACATGGAGTGGGCAATTGGGTCCCCTAATACAGCAAATAGCTTTTTCAAAATAGCTTCCCCCCATATAATATTTCGAAGTAAGCCTATTGTTAGACGTCAACCTGCTTTAATAAACTAATTATATTAATGATTTTCTTAATAAGACATGAACACCTTTTGGAACATATGCAGCCACTTTTGCTCCTGGATCATTTATCGTTATCCAGCCAAGTCCTGAGAAAACTACATCCATTTTTCCTTCTTTAATCATAAATTCGTGCCTAATTAATTCAGGAAAAACATCGACTTGCTCTATTCTTGGCGGAGTTAATAGTTCTCCAAGATGATTTTTATACAATTCCTCTGCATTTTCCAATTTTGTTCGATGGATATTTATTTCGTTAGAAAAATGGCACACAAAAGATCTTCGTCCACCAGAAATATAATCAAACCTAGCTAAGCCGCCCATGAAAAGGGTTTGTTCTTCATTTAACTGAAAAACAGTTGGTTTAATTTCTTTTTTTGGTGTAATGATTTTTAAATCCCTTTTATCCACATAATGTGCCATCTGATGATGATTAATAATTCCTGGTGTATCTACCAGTGCTTTTCCATCGGCTAGCGGAATTTCGATGATATCAAGAGTTGTACCAGGAAAATGCGAGGTTGTAATGACATCGCCTTCACCAGTTACCTCTTTTAATATTCGGTTTATAAAGGTTGATTTTCCAACATTCGTACATCCGACTACATAGACATCCTTGCCTTTTCGATGTTCATCGATTGCAGCAGCTACCTCTTTAATATTCTTCCCTTTAGCAGCACTTACGAGATAAACATCTTCTGGCTTCAAGCCAAGCTCCTTCGCTTCTTGCTTCATCCAATTAATTAACTTATTGTGTTTAACTGATTTTGGAAGTAAATCAACTTTATTCCCAACAAGAAGAATTTTATTATTACCTACAAACCTATGCAGCCCAGGAAGCCAACTTCCATTAAAGTCAAAAATATCAACTATTTTTACAATTAGAGAATTACTTTTTCCAATCTCATTTAATATTTTTAGAAAATCATCATCGGTTAAATTGACATCCTGTACTTCATTATAATGCTTTAATCGAAAACATCGTTGGCATATAATATCATCCTTAAGCAATGCAGATTGCGGTGCATAACCGATTAGAGCAGGATCCTCTGTTTGAATTTTCACACCGCATCCTATACAAATATATTGTTCACTCACGAATTAATCCTCCCACTGAATCATACCTTTTTTTCTAAACCAATTTAATATTCTTCTTTCTACTTTTCGATTAAAACGGGTTATAAATCCATCAGTTTGTGCAACGGGAACAACAAGAATTGTACGGAAACCACTGCGATTGCCTCCGAGAACATCTGTCAGTAATTGATCTCCGATAACAACTGTTTCTTCTTTCCTAAGACCCATTTCATGTAAAGCCCTATTAAATGCTCGTCCTAAAGGCTTTCTTGCTAAAGGAATGAATGGTATATTTAAAGGCTCAGAAAAAGACTTCACACGAATTTCATTGTTATTTGAAACAATCGTAATTTTTACATTGCTGTTTTTCATTTCTTCAAACCATTTTATTAATCTGGGAGTTGCATGTGGGCGATCCCATTCGACTAACGTATTATCTAAATCGGTAATAATCCCTTTTACTCCATTTTCCTTTAAGCTTTCAGGAGTAATTTCAAATATGCTTTTTGCATGCTGATCTGGTAAAAAATGTTTTAACACTTTATTAAACACCTCAGTTAGTTGCTATAGTAATTTGTATATAAAAAATAATTCCATTAATTTGTACTCATCATTTTAACTAATTTTATAAACTGTTTCAAACTTAGGTCATTTTCCATAAATCAATAAATTTTTCGACATTTTTTGTTAAATCTAAATCTGTGGATAACTTTATACACATTTCCTACTCCCATATACTTACTTTTCCCACTTTTATTAACAACTTAACCACAGGTTTTCCACCGTTAGCTGTGGATAAGAGAACGGTTGTTCTAACTGTTGAATTTTGCTAGAGTTAAGATACATTATATAAATTTACAGTATATGCTCGTTAACGATTAATTAGAACCTTGAAATTTCAGTATTGGAGGTGAATAGACATGCGCAAGCTGTCAGACGAATTATTAATAGAATCCTATTATAAAGCCATAGAGCTGAAATTAAGTCTAGACTTTATTAGACTTATTGAAACCGAAATTCACCGACGTTCATTATCTCACAATATAAAGGTTTCATCTTAATTTAATTTTTCTATCTGTGGGGGCTTATCAAAATATTATACAAGCAAGGCATAGTCAGCATGCTTTAAATAAATGTTAAAGAATCGTCTGTTTATCCTTACAGACCATAT
The DNA here is from genome assembly GCF_007995155.1 of Cytobacillus dafuensis. NCBI lineage: Bacteria > Bacillati > Bacillota > Bacilli > Caryophanales > Bacillaceae > Cytobacillus > Cytobacillus dafuensis. The sequence continues at coordinate 3,442,058 of NZ_CP042593.1, forward strand.
CCCCCACCTATCCTTTCTTTTTCAGAATCTTTGTCGGCATTAAGATTATCCTTTCAAATCTTCCTTTTTCCTAGTCAAATATCCTATTTTTTCCCCAACTTTAATATCGAATGGTGTCTTTAATGACGTTAGTGGTTGAATACTATTCTTTTCGAATAAAAGAACAACTGTTGATCCAAAGGAAAAGTAGGCCATTTCAGTTCCTTTCACCAATTGGTCACCTTCATGAATGACTTCAATAGAATTCACAAACATGGCTCCAACTTTCACAATGGAGAGTAGACCAGTTTTATGTTCCACCTCTGTAATGGTACGGTAATTTTTTGAAAGAGTGTTCTTCCCATATTTTAGACCATGTTTGTTTACCGGATAAGACTTTGATCCTAATGTCCATTGGTCAATGACACGACCTGTTACCGGACTATGAATCCGATGGTAATGACTAGGACTTAGATAGAAAATCATATAGCATCCATCTGTATATTTTTCTATTTTTTCATCTTTTCCTAACATTTCTCTAATTGAATAATCCTTCCCTTTTACTGTTATAATATGCCCTGGCTCAATAATGCCAATATCCTCAATTACAGCATCAACCGGACTTATTATTGAATCAGGATCAATATCTGGCATTCGTGCCCCTTCTTTAAGCCTTCTTGTGAAAAAATCATGCAAGGTAGGAAACTCTTCTAATTTTTGCTCCATTTCATCTTGATTTATTTGGTAAGCCTTAGAGAAAGAAGGAATGAACATTCGACTTGCTTTTGAGCGTGCAAACTTTCTTATCAAACCTGATGTTATTTTCCCATTTGTTAGCTCAATAAACAGCCGATAAATAGATTGAATCAATGGTACCCCTCCATTTGGTGTAATAATACTCTTTACGGATAGTACTAAAAAGCTTAAAATAAAATATTAATATAGAATAGCGCAGAAATTGTTCTTAAACCTTTTTGGCAGACTGGCCAATAGGTGGACAAAATTTATTCCTCTAATATGTAAGGAGTGTGGTGAATGTTTTTATCCGATATATTTGATCAAACCATAAAAAAATTAAAAGCTCAGATAGCAAATGTATTAACATTAACGAATTTATTCCTAGGTGGCTTTGCCATATTATTTTCCATAAATGGTTATTTAGACTTGAGTTTATTGCTTATTTTTATTGCCGCACTTGCTGACAGATTTGATGGAATGGTTGCTAGAAAGCTAAATATCGAATCAGAGCTAGGCAAGCAATTAGATTCCATGAGTGATATTATATCATTTGGAGTCGCACCTGCACTATTAATATATCAAGGAATTTTATTTGAATTTGGTGCTCCTGGCTCATTTTTCACCATTTTTTACATAGGATGCGGCGCCTTTAGACTTGCAAGATTTAATATTAGTGAAAATAATGGCTATTTTACGGGCCTTCCGATTACTGCTGCAGGCTGTCTTGCTACTCTAAGTTTTCTTACTATACCATATCTGCCTTCCCAATTCTTCTTATTTATCATGATAATTCTTTCATTCTTAATGGTAAGCCCCTTTAAATTAAAAAAGGTTTAAAATGTAAAAGCCGCACCTATTAAATGGTGCGGCTTTTATAGAAGATTAGCTTGTTTTCATTACTTTCCTTCAGTTAAGGCTAAAAATTCCTCAATATCATCAATGCATAATTGAACTGCCTTTTCCCAGAACTCATGTCTCGTTAAATCAACGTTCAAATGCTTTTGCGCTAATTCCTCCACTTTCATTGATGCTGTATCCTTCAATAAAGCGATATACTTTTGTTCATAGTCCTTTCCTTCCTCGATTGCTCTAGCATAAATTCCAAGTGAGAATAGGTATCCAAACGTATAAGGGAAGTTATAAAACGGGACACCCGTAATATAGAAGTGAAGCTTAGATGCCCAGAAAGAAGGATGATATTCTTCAAGTGCATGACCATATGCTTCTTTTTGGGCTTCTTCCATTAGATGATTTAATCTTTCTGTACTTACCGAGCCATTCTTACGTTCTGAATAAAAGCGTGTCTCAAATAAGAATCGAGCATGAATGTTCATCAATAATGCAACCGTTCTCTGGATTTTGTCCTCAAGAAGCGCAATTTTTTCCTCCTCAGATTGAGCGCTTTTAACTGAAGCGTCTGCGACAATCATTTCTGCAAGAGTAGAAGCTGTTTCTGCCACATTCATCGCATAATTGCGATTCAATAAATGCAGATCCCTCATCGCATAAGTATGGAATCCATGTCCAAGCTCATGGGCTAAAGTAGATATATTTGAAGGTGTTCCAGAATACGTCATAAAAATTCTTGACTGACTGCTTTCTGGAAAATACGTATGGAAACCCCCAGGTGATTTCCCTGGTCTATCCTCCGCTTCAATCCATTTATCTTCAAAAGCCATTTTAGCAAATGAAGTCATTTCTTCACCAAACTTTGAAAAGTTCTCCAAAATAAACTCTGCGCCTTCTTGATAAGAAACTTTTGATTCAGTTTTATTGATCGGAGCGTCAAGATCATACCAGCTCAGTTTTTCTACTCCTAGTAGTTTAGCCTTCCTATTTAGAAACTGTACGAGAGGCTGTTTATTTTTAGAAATAACGTCCCACATAGCATCTAAGGTTTCTTGACTCATTCTATTGATTGCTAATGGCTCTTTTAATACATCATCCCAGCCACGCTGCTTATACACATTAAGTCTAAATCCTGATAAATGATTTATAACTCTAGATAAATATTCCGACTGTTCCTTCCATGCATTTTCCCACTTTTCAAACATATCCTTACGAACTTCACGGTCGGGACTTGAGAATTTATTAGCAGCTTGCCCAACTGAAAGAATTGTTTCCTCACCGTTCTCATGAGAAGGAATTTTAATTTTTCCCACAACCAAATCATAGAACTGACCCCAGCTATGATAGCCGTCCACTCCTAGAGCATTTATTAAGCTTTCTTCCTCTTTTGATAATTTTTCTGCCGCAGTTTGACGTCTTTCTGTTAGGACAAAGGCCAATTCGCTGAGTTCTTCACTTTTTAACATGTCCTCCCAAATTGAAGAATCATAGCTTGTTAGTTTTTCATCAAATTCGGTCAAAGCAGTTTGAAAGCTCGCACTAAGTTGAGTAATTGCCGCACGATGCTCGCTCGCCTTTTTATCACCAGTATTTTGAGCCTGAAGACAGCTTACAAAAGCACCTGCTTCACGCAGTTTTTTCGTTGCTGCTTGAAAACGATCAATTAAACGAATTAATGCTGATTTATCAGATATAGAATTTGTTGTTTCCCATTTATGTACCTGTAAAGTAAAATCCTTTATTTCCTCTTCTGTGATTTTTAAATGTTCAGCAAATGCTTCTGAAGAACTGCCGCCATTAAAAAATACATCTAAATCCCAAACTGTTGAATATGTTTTTGTTGTCATTCATCTTCCTCCTTATTTTCTAACCCCCACTCTGACGAGGGACGCCATTTCCTTCTAAAAGCTCTGCTTTTAGTCGTGCGCTTGCATGACTTACGAAGCGTTTTATATCTATAACTACAAAAATATTATAGGTTAATAATTCGAAAAATTCCATTATTATGGGTGATCTTAAAATTTAGAAAAAAATAGGAGCTGTCCCTAAACAAAGGTGTCAGGCACCACGAACAATATCTAGTATCAACAAGTGAGTTGGATTCTAGATATAATGTTTTAAGTGGATACCAGACACCTTATGGGACGACCTCTTTTGGCTTAACAACCTGAACAACAAAACAATCCACCAAATACGAGCAACAATATCAATATTACAATAGCTAGCGCTAACCAAAATCCCCCTCCACAAAAATATGCTGCTGGAGGCGGAGGATAAGCAAATGTGTATAGGTAACCATATAGCATTGAATTCTACCTCCTTGTGTCCTTTTAATAAATTATGATGGCCAATTTAGAAGAGTGTAGGCAATCGTTCATAACTTCCAAAATAAGGATATTAACAATCTTACTTTTATAAAGTGAAACTTCCATCAGTGGGTTTTTTTTTCATCCCCCACTGATGGTTAGTTGAACCAATCACGCTCAAAACGCCACGTCCTGTGGCTATCGCCTGACTAGGACATCCTGTCCGTCGTCGGGCTTTTACGGGCAGTTGTCCCCCACCTATCTTCCTCGCTTCTCTCTCAATCTTGAGGTGAGGGTCTTACTGCACGTTAATGCGGGATAAAATTATAGTTAAAACATTTTTTAGAACTAATTCTTTGCTTCCTTGTTGAATTTTCCGTTACTATGGGGAAGGATTTAAACATTTTTAAAATAAGTGCAGTTGGAGTGAGTTACATTGAAAATATCTAAAAAATATTTTTTACCATTCATGTTTATTTTAATTGCAGCTGGATGTTCCTCCGCAAATGATCAAGATGAAGGAAAACTGAATGATAAAAAGACTGAACCTATTCAGCAGACTGTTACTTACAACATCCAAAAAGCAGAGCCCCAGCGTTTAGAACAAATTTATGGATTGGGTTATCCTGGAAACGACGAAGGACTTTATCTTTCTTCACAGGAGGGAATAAAAATCAACACGAATAATGGGTGGCTCGAAGGATCTTCACAAAAACATGAGTATGTAGGATTTCAAGCAACGAAAGACGGTTTTATTTCAGGCGGTCATCCTGAAAAGGGCTCCAACATGAAAGATCCAATTGGTATCGTAAAAAGTATTGATAGAGGAGCAACGGTTAAGCCACTCTCATTTTATGGGGAAGGAGATTTTCACTTTTTATCAGCAGGCTATGATACAAATGTCATTTATATCATTAATGAAAAAGCCTTACCTGAATTAGAACCAGGTGTCTTCATTTCAGAAGATGAAGGGAAGTCATGGAAGCCATTAAAGTTAAATGGATTGGAATCAGATACATTGGGAATGATTGCAGCTCATCCAACGAATGGTAGCATAATGGCAATGTCAACTCGAAGCGGTGTATTTATATCTGAGGATAAAGGACAGAATCTGAAGCTAGCAACCGCCCCGGTAATGGCTACAGCTCTTGCATTTTCCGAAAACGAGCTATACTATTCTTCAGTAGAAAATAATAAAGTACTTTTTCACAAAATAGATCTAAGTACGAATAAAGCAGTCGAAATTGAAATTCCCTATTTAAATTATGATAACCCAATCACCTTTATTTCTGTTAATATGAAGAATCAAAATACACTCTCATTTGCCACTTACTTAAATGATGTGTACGAGTCTACAGATGGTGGTGAGAATTGGAATTTGGTATTAAAGAACGGTAAAATAGAATAAAAAGAGATGAGGCTATCCCATAAGGTGTCTGGCATCCACTTAATGCACAATATTTAGAGTCCACTCACTTATTGATTCTAGATATTGTTCGTCGTGCCTGACACTTTGCTTTGGGACAGCCACATTTTATCCTTCATCCTATTAGTTATTCTTCCGCTTCTCTTTCTCTTTTTCCGCACGGTAAAATTCATGAAACATTTTCATTAAGGCACGTTTCTCAATCCTTGAAACATAGCTTCTTGATATTCCAAGTTCCTTAGCAATTTCCCTTTGTGTTTTTTCTTTTTGCAAATCTAAACCAAATCTGCCGACAATGACTTCCTTTTCTCTCTCATCCAAGACACAAATATATTCCTTCACTTTTTCAAGCTCCATATTCAATTGTATCGTATTAATGACATCTTCAGATTCAGATTTAAGAACATCAATAAGTGATATTTCATTTCCTTCTTTATCCTGACCAATCGGGTCATGAAGGGAAACATCTTTTTTCGTTTTTTTCAATGCCCGTAAATGCATTAAAATTTCGTTTTCTATACATCTTGCTGCATAGGTTGCTAGCTTCGTTCCTTTTCCTTCAGAATAGCTTTCAATTGCTTTTATTAACCCTATAGTTCCAATTGAGATAAGATCCTCTGAATCCTCACCAGTGTTTTCAAATTTCTTTACAATATGAGCTACGAGCCTTAAATTATGCTCGATTAGCATATTGCGTGCATGTGCATCACCAGACGCCATCAACCGCAAATACTTTTTTTCATCAGCAACCGATAGCGGTTGAGGAAAAGCATTGTTTTTTACGTAAGATACAAGAAACACAATTTCTTTCACTAAATAGCCAAGTGCCGTTAGAATTCCAGACATTTTTTCCACCCCCGCATAAAAAACACTTTACCCTTAACTAATTCCTATGAGTAAAGAGAGTTGTTTTTGTCTGTCCAATTCATTTATTTTGTTCGGGAAATTTTTCCCTCTTAAATAAAGTCATTGAATTTGATCGTGAATGACCAGAATCCAGTTAAGTAAAATAATTAAGAGCGGGAGGGAAAGGAAATTTGCTCTATATAAAGCTATCATTAAATATGGTTACACAAAAATATGGTAAAATAATAATACTACTTTATGAAAGTTGGATTTGTCATGACAGGCCAGCGTATTATTCTATTGCTTGTACTCTTTATCGTTCTTATAGCAACCGGTGCAGAAATTATTTTCGAAGGATTTTCCACAAAACCAATCATCTTATTAATTGCAACAGTCGCAGTCATTGTATTCTTATGGGGTCGTCCAGAGAAATAGCAAAAACGAAAGCATTAAAAAAGGATTAACCATGAAGGTTAATCCTTTTTTTATTCAAGACCTACTGCGTCGACACTTACTTCAGAAATAATAATACTGCCTATTGCACAGCAAATTACTAAACCCATCACCATCATGAACATGCTTTTGCACCCCTTTAAACCACCTAATTAATATTAAATTACCATATTCATACCCTGATGATTTCATCTAAATATGAACATTCTGTTAATTAGGTGATTTAATGAATTGCCATGTTTGATATTGATTTCATTTGCTTTTCTTTTTACGGAAGCTAAGCGTTAGCAGTAAAACATGTAATGACATATAGCTGCTCCTCCTACCTTTTAGGCTAGGTGGAATCATTCTCCACCCAAAAGATTGCTTGACGTCCTTGCATTAAAAAAATCATTTTCATTACCACCTTTCACTATTTTTTTTAAAATCAAATTAATAAGTGCGATACATCGTGTATTGACGATCACGATTTTCATCTTGAATTTTTTTTACCATTTGATCATGAAGTATTTCTTCAATCGATAGCTCGCGTTTTTTAATCGTTATCGTTAAGAAAAAAATATTTAGTGTCATTATTGTTTCACCTCCTCAAAAAAACGTAATTGAAACTCGGTAAGATCATCTCCGAAAATACCCATTTCAAAACCCTTTCTTTCATTAACATAGACACAAAAAAGCCGCAAGGAGACATCCCTGCAGCATAAATAGGCACAAAAAAGCCACAGGGAAACGATTCTCCCTGCGGCATGGATAGGCTATGTTAGATTAAGCGATCCATTCCTGATAGGTCGAATTCGTTACGTATAAAAAAGCATGTAGTTTTGCATTGCAAACTTTCTTCATCATCATTTCATTCGACCTCCTTTTTGGAATTTTTTCACTTACATTGGTAATTATAACCACACACTTAGTATTTGTAAACCATTTTATTGCAGAAAATAAATATTTTTTCAAAATTAGGCAATAGACATTATTTTCTCATACTTGAATTTATTTCATAGCACTTACGATCTTCATCACTAAATCAGCTGAATGAAGTGCAGCTTTTTCAAGAAACTGCTCAAATGATACATCTGATTCCTTCCCTGCAATATCTGATAATGATCGAATGATAACAAAGGGAGTTCCAAATTGATAAGAAACCTGTGCGATCGCAGCTGCCTCCATTTCTACTGCTTGTAGATCGTTAAACTTATCACGGATATAGTCCACACGTACTGGATCATTCATAAATGAATCGCCAGTAGCTATTAATCCTCTTACGACTTGGATATCCTTGATTTCCTTTGCGCATGCCTCTGCTGTACGTACTAATTGGCTATCAGCTTCGAAGGCTGCCGGCAACTGAGGGACTTGTCCATACTCGTAACCAAATGCAGTAACATCTACGTCATGGTGTCTTACCTCTGTAGAAATGACGACATCACCAACATTTAAATCTGGATTGAAGCCTCCTGCAGAACCAGTATTAATGACAAAATCAGGTTTGAATTTTTCCAGTAGGATTGCCGTCGATAATGCAGCATTCACCTTTCCAATTCCAGAACGCAGCAGGACTACTTCTACTCCATCCATTAGCCCAGTTGTATACTCGCAGCCAGCAATAACAGTCTGATCCTTATCTATTATTTTTTCACGCAGTAACGTAACTTCTTCTTCCATTGCTCCAATTATAGCTATTTTCATCTGTTTAAACCTCTTTCTTGTTTTTGATTCCAATCATACATGTTCCCAATTTACCATTCTCAAATGAACCATTCAACTGAAAAATTTCAGAAGCTGTCTTGGCTTATACAATTCACATGGGATAAAATACATTATATAGTTAATTGATTAAAAGGAGATCGGAAGGAAAATGAATTTCAATCTAGAATTAATTGATGATAAAATTGAATTTTTTGACGCTCATGACTTAAAGACGCTTGAAAAAAACATCAATACACAAATCGATCATAACAAGGCCATCTTACTATCTGTCCATCACGTCTCGCACCAAATGAGTGTTGACGAAAACGGGAAAAGGTTTTATTCCGCAGTCGTTCATTTTAAATCAAAAAAATGAGGACGGTCATGTGCCCTCCTCGTTTTACCTACATTCGTCTTCATTTTATGATTCTATTTATTAATCTCTTCTACTTTTGTAGGTTTCCAGCCCTGACCATCTACCCAATCAATATAAACGCGATACTTTTGCTTCTGATTTTTTGCCGATACGGTTCCTACGGATTTATTATGTCCGTTATTGCCTAAAAACCATACAGTCATGTTATCATGATCAATTCCTGTCGCATACGAAAGAGCTTGAGTCATTTCTGACCAGTCTACTGAATCTTGCTCATATACAGAAACGTGTTCACCCACTTGAGATGTTCCGATCGGCTGCCAGCTTTGATTCTCAATTGTTTTATTAACCTCTTCGCTGTCTCCACCATTCGTAACAACTGCATCCTCTTCTTTTTCTGGAGATGGTGCCTGTATAACAGGTTTGCTATTATCATCATTTTCCTTAGCAACATCTTCTGACTGCTTTTCAGGCGTTTCTTCTTTTCCTTCTTCCTGTTCTTCATTATCAGAACGATTTTCAGTTTGATTATCTAATTCAGTGTCTTCATCTTTAGTCGATCCATTTTCCTGTATTGTTTTCTTATCGTCTACTTGTTTTCCTGCTGTTTCCTCATCATTTCCCCCTAAGAAAATAATTGAAGAGACAATAATGATTAACAAAATAACAAGTCCGATTAGCATATTTAATATTAAATTTGTTTTTCTTCTTTTTCCCCTATTTTCAGAGCGGGATTCCCGACTAGATGAACCATAGTTGCCTTTCAAATAATTCGCCTCCCTACTAAGCTTCTTCTCATTTCAATTTTTGTGAAATGAAAAAATAAATTACCATCCTTATTCAAACATGAATTAGTTGATTTGTCTATGAATGTGATGTTTTAAACGAGCCTTATTCCTTTTTCGCATCTATATTACATTGACGAAAAAAGAGAAAGGTAAGTTTCATTTTATCGCAGATGGGATGCATGCAAAAGAGTCAAATTCATCATATTCTAATTGTGATCCATGTTATAGATACCTTTAACTATATCAGCAAATAAAGAATTCACTCCACCTGATTCGCTCGTTACTCCTAAATTTACTGTTACAAGCGCGTATTTAGGATTTTTATACGGAAAATAGCCAGCAAACCATTTATTATAAAGCGGCTTGTCACCTTCAACTCTGCCAGTCTCTCCTGTCCCAGACTTTCCTGCCACCTCATATGGAAGGGCTTGAAACCATCTTCCAGTTCCATTTTCATTCATTACGACCTCACGCAAAATCTTTTGAAGCTTCATTGCTGTATAGGGTGAGATAGATTCTCCTTGAAGTTCTTTTTCATTAAATTCGAGTAATGTTGTTCGATTCTTATATTCTATTTTTGAAGCTACCCGAACCATTTCCTTCTTTCCCCCCCTTGCAATTGTTGCCATCATATTAGCTACTGCAAGTGGTGTTGCTCGCACCTCATGTTGTCCAATACCAGTAAGACCTACAAAGTTAGAATCCTTTTTCGCATCCTCCGTAAGGAAAATCCTCCCTTTCTCTTCATCTTGCAATTGTCTGAAATCAGGAAAATGATAAATATCCCCTTTCCATCCAACGGTACCAGTTAATGAAAGTCTTTCTGCATAATCCTCTAGAATATTTGGGTCAATTTCCTTTAATTCCTTTGCCAATGTTGCAAATGTATTATTACAGCTTCTTGCAAAGCTATTAGTAAAATCAAGCATACCGTACTGAAACTGTAAGTCTGGCTCGCCATTAATTTTCTTACTGCAATCAAATTTTCGTGATGGATCTGTCAACTCATAATCCATCGCTGCAGCAGCAACGACCGTCTTAAAAACTGAGCCCATTATTTGCTGTTTCACCATTAAATTTTCTATTCCACCCGTTTCTTTATTAAAAGGATCTTTACGATTGATTGATGGCTTGGAAACCATTGCCAAAACAGAATTAGATTCAATATCGAGAAGAACGGCTCCCCCTCTTTTCATCCCGCTTTGTTCTACAAGCTTTTCCAACATTGCCTGTAAGCTTGAATCAAGAGTCGTTTTAATATTTACTGGGTAATACGGATTAGCAGGCTCCACATATTTAACATTAATCCCGAATAGTGGTCCTCCAGTTGCATCTACATGATAAACAAGTTTCGATTTTCCATCAGGTAAGAGAAATTCATCAAAGCTTTTCTCCATCCCTGTTAAACCAATCATAGTATTTGTAGTAAGATCCTTTTCTGAATAACGGCTCCGAAGGACAGTTTCATTTTCTCCTGTAATCCCTATTAAATGTTCAGCTAAATTTTCAGTTAGGTGATACTTCTTTTCAACAGCAAACACTCCAGGAATTCTTAAATTATTTATTTTTTCGATCTGGGATTCTGTTAAAAGATATGGATCTGGGTCTTCATAAGCGAAGGGATGTTTCGCATTTTCCACAGCATAGCGAAGGGAATATGAAGAAATACCAGTAATATTAGATACTTTCTCAATATCCCATTCCATTTTTTTTAGAAAAGGAAAGAGGATGAGAACGGGAAGGGTTTTGTGCGTGATTGGGCTACCATCCTTGTAGAGAAAATTCCCTCTACCAGTATCAAGTACCATCTCTTGAGATCGTTGTCGTACACTTGCCTCTAATAAGTTAATTTGCCTTTTTGTAAAATCCTCTGTTGCGACTAATTGAAGTTGAATTAGTCTTCCGATTAATACAGTGAATATCGCTAAACAGATGCAAAGCCATACAATCGCTCTCTTTTTCCACATAAAAAACACCTCGTCAAAAGTTTTGACGAGGTTTCATATTTTCAAACAATGAATATTTATTTAATTGATATAATTCTTACATCCATTTCTCCACCAGGAGTTTGAACTTTTACTTCATCTCCAACTTTATGGCCAAATAGGCTTTTGGCTATTGGAGAATCATTCGAGATCTTTCCTTCGAACGGGTCCGCTTCTGCACTCCCAACAATAGAATAAGTTTCTTCATCTCCATTTGGAAGTTCAATAAATGTAACAGAGCTGCCTAATGAAACTGTGTCAGCACTCATCTCAGCTTCTGTAATAATCTTTGCATTGCGGATCATATTTTCAATGGTTGTAATTCGACCTTCCACAAATGCTTGCTCTTCTTTAGCTGAGTCGTACTCAGAGTTCTCAGATAAGTCCCCGAAGCTGCGTGCAATCTTGATACGCTCTACTACTTCTTTACGCTTAACAGACTTTAAATATTCTAATTCCTGTTCAAGCTTCTCTTTACCAGCTTGCGTCATAGGGAAAACTTTTTCAATTGCCAAAACCTTCACTCCTTCAAAATTTCACAATTATACTTTCATTGTGTTCTTTCTTTATTTTATGTACTGCTAATTAATATAGGAGCGCGACCTTTAAAGGGCGCGCATAAAAGTTTGTCCATATTGGACCTTTTAATAAAAGATAAAAAAGTATAGCTTTCCTCGAGTCCGAAAATGGTCTAGCCAGCGTCTCAGAATAATCATCGCAGGAACAATCTGACCTTTGATTGTTCTGAATGCGCTTCCGCTTTTCTTATTCTATGCTATTGTGTCATAAAAACGATTTTTGTTCAAGAATTGTTTGAATTTTTGTTACCATTATATCAATAGCCACATGATTATGCCCGCCCTCAGGAATGATGATATCTGCATATCGCTTCGTCGGTTCAATAAATTGATTATGCATTGGTCGAACAACATTTACATATTGTTCGATTACAGAATCCATTGTCCGTCCGCGTTCTTTAATATCTCTGAACAAACGGCGAATTATGCGTAGATCAGCATCCGTATCTACAAAAAGTTTAATATCCATTAAGTTTCGTAGGCGCTCATCTTCAAGGATGAGGATTCCTTCTAAAATGATTACATCCTGCGCCTCAACGTTAATGACCTTTTCAGACCTTGTATGGAGTGCATAATCATAAACAGGCTTATGAATTGTTTCGTAACGTAATAATTTTTTGATATGTTCAATTAATAAATCATTGTCAAAAGCTAGAGGGTGGTCGTAATTTGTTTTTAATCGGTCTTCAAACGGCAAATGAGTTTGATCTTTGTAGTAATAATCTTGTTCCAGCATCAAAATCGAGTGACCTGCAAAGCGATCAATAATCGATTTTGTCACACTCGTTTTTCCCGAGCCAGAGCCGCCGGCAACGCCGATAACAACGGGTTTGCGGGTCATGGTGATTAAATCTCCTTTCGCATCATGTTGTTAGGGAATACCGGCTTATCGAGCTTAAATTGAATAATTTGAAGCGGATGGCGGGCTGCATCGAGTTCATTCCCTTTTTCATCCCAAATCTTATCAATGATGTGGGTGAAATTTTCGATTTCAGGCCCAAAAAACTCTACTTCCTGACCTGGTTTAAAGTGGTTACGCTGCTGTAATGTAACCATTTGCGTATCTGGATTATAATCTAATACTAATCCAACGAAATCGAAATTTGTCTTTTTGCTATGATTTCCAAACATTTGCTCCTTATACCCTGGTACTCCTTCAAAAAACGCAGGAGCAGTATCGCGGTTTGCACACTTAGCTAATTCCTCTAGCCATTCCTGCTTAATCTTAAATTGCTCAGGATCTGCGCAATAAGCATCTATTACTTTACGATACACACTAACAACAGTAGCAACATAATGAATGGATTTCATACGGCCTTCAATCTTGAGACTATCAATTCCAAGTTCAATCATTTGCGGTATAGATTGAATTAAATTTAAATCTTTTGGACTCATAGCAAAAGAAGAGTCGTCTTCATTAAAGAATGGAATTTCATTTGTTCCTTCTAATTGATAAAGGTCATAATCCCATCGGCATGATTGGCAGCATCCACCTCTGTTTGAGTCACGAGCTGTCATATGATTACTTAATGTACAACGTCCAGAATAAGCAATACACATTGCCCCATGAATAAAGGTTTCTATTTCAATATCAACCTTTTCCTTCATTTCACGAATTTCTTCCGCACTTGTTTCACGAGCAAGAACCACACGCTCTAGTCCTTCTTCCTTCCAAAACTGAACAGCTTTCCAGTTGGATAAAGATTGCTGCGTGCTTAAATGAACTTCTATTTCCGGTGCAACCCTTCTGCAGGTTTCAATAATAAGAGGGTCTGCAACAATAATACCTGCTACCCCCGCTTCTTTCAGACCAAGCAGATAGTCTTCAAGTCCATCAATATTCTCATTATGAGCATATATATTTGTCGTTACATATATTTTTGCCCCATATTTTTTGGCGAATTGGACGCCTTCTTTCATTTCCTCGAATGTAAAATTATCAGCGTTTGATCGCAGGCCATATTCTTGGCCACCAATAAATACGGCATCGGCTCCATAATGAACGGCAATTTTTAGTTTTTCTAAATTTCCAGCTGGCGCAAGCAATTCAGGCTTTTTAACGATTACCCGTTTGCCGTTCACAATTTGGGAAATAGTATCTTTCACCGTTGTCATATAGCTGCCTCCTTTAATATACTGTTTCTTTAAAGAAAAATCCTGTATCCAGCGGGCGATTAGCTGGCTGAATTTTTTCTATTCCCTCTAAAAGCTCATCCTTTGCATCTTCATACAAATCCGGATCTTCGATACAAAGATCAATTGCTTTTCTATATAGCTTTGTTACTTCAACAATATATTCACTACTTTTTAATATTCCATCTATCTTAAATGAATCAATTCCTGCCTCAATCATGTCTTGAAGCTCGTCAATTATACACATATCTTTTGGACTCATAATATGTGTTCCGTTTTCGTCTTCAAAGATCGGATATTTATTCTCCCGTTCTTTATCATGTAAAAACATGTTATGTTCCAATTTGCGATTCTCAACTTCCATCACTTTTCCTTGGTATTCATAATAATTTCCAAGAAGAGAACGCTTAGATTGGAACATTGCGGTCATTCCATGAACTTGTACTTCGATTTCTACTTCAGCATTTTCCTTTGTCTCGATGACAGCATCCATATTTATTTCACGAGCAAGCACTGCACGATTTGCTCCTTTTCTTCCCCAATAATTACATGTATACCAATTGGTCCCCGTTGTTTCTGTACTCCAGTGCAATTTCATATTTGGTGCAGCTTCACGTGCTGCCATTAATACAGCTGGATCACCAAATATAATTGCATCCGCATTGAATTCTTGTAGGAAAACAATATAGTCTGTTAGCTCATCAATTTTTTCATTATGAAATAGAGCATTCATGGCTACATACACTTTTTTCCCATTTTTATGTGCTAGTGCTATTGCCTGCTTTACCTCATCACGGGAAAATTCTCCTGCTAGTCGTAATCCATAGCGCTGTTCTCCTATTACGAACGCATCTGCTCCAGCTTCTGCTAAAGGGATAATATCTTCAACACTTTTTGGTGTAACCAATAATTCAGGCTTTTTCATTTTTTTCACCTCTTTTTACTAATCGCGATTCCATCGCCTACAGGAAGAATGACAGTGAAATAATCTGGATGATTCATTAACCATTGGTTAAAATCATTTATTTTTTTCACAAGATTACGAATTCGTTTATTTTCTATATTTGATTCATAGACCAGTCCTTTAAATAGAACATTATCTGTAATAATCATTCCATTACTTCTTAAATACTGGGAATATATTTCAAAGAAACGCTGATATTGACCTTTAGCGGCATCGATAAATATGACATCAAAAGGAGCATATTTTTTAATAACGGCTTCTGCTTCAAGAGCGTCTCCCTTTATTATTTGAATTTGTGCTTCCTTTTCTGCCTCTAGTATATATTTTTCAGCTAACAGATAGCGATCGGCATCTCTTTCGATAGTAATAATATTGCTAGAAGGACAAGCATAAGCCATTCGTAAAGCCGAATAACCGATTGCTGTACCGATTTCTAATATATTCTTAGGGCTGTGAATTCGCAAAAGCTGGAGCATCGCTTCAATGCCAGCAAGTTCCATAATAGGTACACCATTTTCCTTGGCAAACTGCTCCATTTGTTCTAGAAGCTTTGGCCTTCCTGGAATGATGTTCTCAATATATGCTTGCAGCTTCCCATTTTCCAAGCTGCCACCACCTTATCTTCATGACATCTATTAAATGCACTTTTTTGACAAGAAAAAATAGCGTTCACAGAGAGGAATTAAAAAAATGCAGTGATTCTGCACTTTATTCGGTAAAATGACCGATCCTAGCTTGTCCGTGGTTTACGCTATAGAAATCTTATTCGACACTTGAACTATTTTATCATAAATAAGAGGGGAAAGCTAATTTTCTTCCCCTTTTATTGAAAGATTTAATTAGTATTCGTAATATATTTTTCTTTCTTTTGATTATGTTCTTGTAAGGTTTTTGAAAAAAGAACTTCTCCAGTAGAGGTAGCCAGAAAATATAAATAATCCGTTTCTGCAGGAGCTAAAGCTGCTTCAATCGAAGTTGTTCCTGCATTTGCAATAGGTCCTGGTGTTAATCCTACATTCTTGTATGTGTTGTATGGTGAATCAATTTCTAAATCTTTATAAAGTACTTTAGATTTATGTTCACCTTGGGCATAGAGAACAGTTGGGTCTGTTTGTAAAGGCATACCTGCTTCTATTCGGTTGTAAAAAACACTGGCTATTTGATCTCTATCTACTTGTTCTGTAGCCTCTTCCTCAATTAATGACGCCATAGTCATTAATTGATGAACCGTCCATCCCTTTTCCTCCAACTCTGGACGATAATCCTTAAGAACCTCAGAAGTTTTATCTAACATTACAGTTACAATTTCTTCTACAGTAGGATTTTCTTTATAAAAGGAGTAGGTAGCAGGAAATAAATAGCCTTCTAAAGGATATTTAATATTTTCATTTAGGATTTCTTCTGTAAGCAAATCAGGATATTTTTCCATCATGGATTCAATAAATGCTTTATCATTTAGCATTTTAAAAACGTCTTCACCTTTTTTATTTGTTTTTTCCCCAATAATGTCCGCAATTTGCTCAAGCTGCTTTCCTTCTGGAATGGTCATTTTGAAAACGACTTGATCTACTACTTTTCCTGTTTTCAGGCTATCAATAATTTCAGGCATGGTCATAGAAGGACTAAATGTGTATTCTCCTGCCATAAAGCCTGTTTCATTCTTAAATTTCACGTAATACTTAAATACCTTTGCATCTTTAATAATTCCATTATCCTCTAGAATTTTGCCAATGCTAGTCGTTGAGGAACCGATTGGAATTTCTACTTGCTTTTCCTTTTTATTATCCGGATCTTTTGGCTGTACAGCAGATTTTATATAAAAATAACCACCACCAGCAACCACACCACCAACAATAAATAAAATAATTGCAATGATAAACACAATTTTTCTAACTACTCTCGCTTCGCTTTGACGCTCAAGCATTTTTTGTCGAATTAACTCTTTCTTTGCTTTTTTATCTTCTATCGACAATGAAATAACCTCCAATCCAAAAACAATTCCAAAAAAAGCCCTTTTATTTAAATTGGCATTAGATACTTTTTATTAATACCTCGGATTATTATACTATATTTTCTTTTCTGCGTCGTAAAATATTACCTAAAGCAAGCTTTTCCACAATATTTTGGGTTGTCCCAAAAGCAAAGGCGCCAGGCACCACGAACAATATCTAGAATCAATAAAAGAATGAGATTCTAGATATAGTGTACTATATGGATACCTGACACCTTATGGGGCTATCCCTACAATAAAAATAGTTATACAGATAATCAAAAAAAAACTGGTCAAATGACCAGTTTTTTTGATTAATTTTCTTCTTCTTCCTCAAGAAATGTATTGAGCATTTCTTCAATCAAATCCCATTCCTCTTCTGATTCAATCGGCATTAATTCGCCATCTAGATTGTCTTCGCTTGGTGAGAAAGCAGAAGCATGAATTTCGATATCCTCATCATCATTTTCATCTGCACCTACTGGATAGTAAAGAACATATGACTTACCAAATTCCTCAGAATCAAATGTGAAGAGCACTTCACATAATTGCTCATTTCCTTCTTCGTCAACTACTGTAATATTATTTTCTCCGTGATTCATTCTTTTCACCTCATTAAATTTGACTATTTAAATAGCCTTGTAAGATCATAACTGCTGCCATTTTATCGATTACCTTTTTTCGTTTTTGTCGGCTAACATCGGCTTCGAGAAGAACTCTTTCTGCAGCCATCGTAGTTAATCTCTCATCCCAAAGAATGACAGGCAAACCAAATTGACTTTCTAATTCTGCCGCGAAATTTTGACTTGCTTCTCCACGCGGCCCGATCGTTCCATTCATATTTTTAGGTAATCCGACAACAATTTTACTTACTTCATTTTCTTTTATTATTTTACCAATTTGCTCGAAACCAAATTCATTTTTTTCCTCATTAATCTTAATGGTTTCTAAGCCTTGCGCTGTCCAGCCAAGTGCATCACTAAGCGCAACGCCGACTGTTTTAGAGCCGACATCCAATCCCATAGTCCGCATACTTTAACCCTTTCGCTGCTGATTTAAATATGATTTAACTAGCTCTTCGATGATTTCATCCCGTTCGAGTTTGCGAATAATATTTCTAGCATCCTTATGGCGGGGAATGTAAGCAGGATCCCCTGATAGCAAATAACCAACAATTTGGTTAATAGGGTTATACCCTTTATCTTGAAGAGCTTCGTACACTTGTAATAGCACCTGATTGACATCATGTTCTATCGGCTCTTCAGGAAAATTGAATCTCATTGTATTATCAAATGAGCTCATATCTTACACCTCGCTTATTTTGGATAAGTATATTACATTCATATTTGAATACATAAGATTGTTCAAACAATAATAAATAACATTTTTTCTATTCAATTACGGAAAGGTAATGAATCTCTTCTATTATCCATTAATTGAACAATTTCGACAGGCTACCTACATTTTACACTAATTTGGCAAGATATCAAACGGATTTAACCCATTCTTCAACAAAATTCAATGCACTTTCCAGCTTTTCTGGGTCTTTTCCACCTGCTTGAGCCATGTCTGGACGACCGCCGCCGCCTCCACCGCAGCGAGTTGCCACTTCTTTAACTATTTTTCCTGCTTCATAGCCTTTTTTGATTAGGTCGTTGGTCACTCCAGCAATGATATTTACTTTTCCATCATTTACACTACCAAGGACGACGATTGCGGAACCAAGCTTATTCTTTAAGTCATCAGCCATATTTCGCAAATTATTCATATCAGTTGCAGCTACCTTAGCTGATAATACTGTGACGCCATCAATTTCTTTTGCTTTAGAAACTAAGCTCCCAGCTTCAATATTGCCCAATTTTGCTGCTAATGATTCATTCTCACGTTGAAGCTGCTTGATTTCACCTAATAATACTTCAATTCTTGTAGCCAAATCTTTTGGATTTGTCTTTAATTTACCTGCAGCTTCTTTTAAAATACCGATTTGGTCGTTCAATAGTTGATAGGCAGCTTCTCCGGTAACTGCTTCTATTCTTCGAGTACCAGCACCAATTCCACTTTCGGATTGAATTTTGAATAATCCAATAGCTGATGTATTTGAAACATGGCATCCACCGCAAAGCTCCAAGCTATATTTACCTACCTGAACAACACGGACGATTTTGCCATATTTCTCACCGAAAAGTGCCATGGCTCCCATTGCTTTTGCTTCTTCAATATTCTTATACTCAATTTCCAAATCAATGCTGTGCCAAATTTTTTCATTGACGATATTCTCAATCTGCTCGAGCTCCTCTGCTGTAATCTGACCAAAGTGAGAGAAGTCAAATCGAAGGCGATCAGGCTCAACTAATGATCCAGCTTGATTTACATGGTTACCAAGAACATCCTTTAAGGCTTGATGCAGTAAGTGGGTTGCCGTATGATTCTTTACAATCTTAGAACGCTTTTGTTCATTGACCTTAGCATGTACTCGATCGTTTAGTTTTAGAGTTCCGGCCTCTACAACTGCCTTATGAAGGTTTTGACCATTTGGTGCCTTTTGAACATCCTTAATTGATACTTTAAGCCCTTCAGCTTCTAAAACGCCCTTATCAGCAATTTGTCCACCGCTTTCAGCATAAAATGGCGTAACATCCATCATTAGCTGAATTTCCTCTCCAATGGATACTTCTTCAATTAATTGTCCATCCTTCACGATTGCCACAATTTGAGCTTCAGTTTCTAGCTTATCATAGCCAATAAATTCACTTTCAACTTTAATGTCTCCGAGCACTCCCCCTTGAACCTGCATGGAATCAACATCCTGTCTTGCTGCTCGAGCACGTTCACGCTGAAGATTCATTTCAGCTTCAAAACCATCATGATCAACATTCATGCCTTCTTCTTCTGCATATTCTTCTGTTAATTCAACAGGAAATCCATACGTATCGTAGAGACGGAATACATCTTCACCTTGAATTGTGCTACTTCCTTTTTCTTTTTCTTTCTTAATAATCTCTGATAAAATGGCTAATCCTTCGTGAAGTGTTTCATGGAATCGTTCTTCTTCATTTTTTATTACCTTCTGAATAAATTCCGTTTTTTCCTGAACTTGCGGGTAAAAATCATGCATGATTTCCCCTACAACAGGAACTAGTTCAAACATAAATGGACGATTAATATTAATTTGCTTTGCGTAACGAACAGCTCTGCGCAGCAAGCGGCGCAACACGTAGCCACGGCCTTCATTTGACGGCAATGCTCCATCCCCCACTGCAAATGCGACAGTACGGATATGGTCTGCAATTACCTTAAATGCTACATCTGTTTCTTTACTAGAACCGTATTTCACACCTGAAATTTCTTCTGTTCCACGAATAATTGGCATGAAAAGATCGGTATCAAAGTTGGTAGGAACATTCTGAACTACAGAAGCCATCCGTTCAAGACCCATCCCTGTATCAATATTCTTTTTCGGCAGTGGTGTATATGTTCCATCTGGATTATGATTGAATTCTGAAAAAACAAGATTCCAAACTTCTAAATATCTATCATTTTCTCCACCGGGATATAATTCTTGATCGTTAACATCATCACCATATTCAAGTCCGCGATCATAGAAAATTTCTGTATTTGGTCCGCTTGGTCCTTCACCGATATCCCAAAAATTTCCTTCTAACCGAATGATTCTTTCTTCGGGAACACCGATTTTTTTGCTCCAAATATCGAATGCTTCATCATCTTCTGGATGAATTGTTACAGATAATTTTTCCATGTCAAAACCAATCCACTTCTCATCGGTTAAAAATTCCCATGCCCATTCGATAGCCTCTACTTTGAAATAATCCCCGATAGAAAAGTTTCCGAGCATTTCAAAGAAAGTATGGTGACGAGCTGTTTTTCCAACATTCTCAATATCATTTGTACGAATTGATTTTTGAGCATTCGTAATTCTTGGATTGTCAGGGATAACACGGCCATCGAAATACTTTTTCAATGTTGCAACACCACTATTAATCCATAACAGAGAAGGATCATCATGTGGTACAAGTGATGCACTTGGTTCAATTGAATGTCCTTTTTCCTTAAAAAACTCTAAAAATAAACGACGGATGTCAGATCCAGTTAATTGTTTCATTCTATTTTCCTCCTAAAAAATTGGTTTATTATTTTTAAAAATTACCATCTTAATATTTTTTTCTACACAAAAAAACTCTCATCCCTAGACAGGGACGAGAGTTTACTCGTGGTACCACCCTGATTATGAAAAAATAAAGGAAGCGCCTCGCTCCTTACAAGAAGCCACAAAGCCACTAACACTTAAAGCTTATCTTTTCATCTCTCAGATCCTTAACGCGGATATACGGCAGGGATTAGCTGCACTCCGGATTAGCGTTCTGTTATCCTTCATCTAGGAATTCTTTCAGCCAAGGAATTCCCTTTCTGATGTGAAAAGCGGAAGCGCCTTTCACGCAGATGGTCTATAACATACTCGTTCCTTCTTCATGTTCACTCTTTTTATTCATTATAGTCGCATTATAGCTATTTAAAATCATACTTGTCAATATTTCCTTTACGATCGTGAAAATTTTGGATTCGAACCTTTAATAAAATGCGATTTTGCATGCACAAGGCTAACCTTAATAACTGCCAAAATTGGAACCGCAATAATTAGACCAATGATTCCTCCTGCTTCTCCACCTGCTAGTAATGCAAACATGATCACGAGAGGATGCATGTCTAAGCTTTTTCCAACTATTAATGGCGATAGTATATTTCCTTCTAAAAATTGAAGGACGGCGACGATGCAGATAGAGATTATAACCATTTTAATCGAGATTGTAGAAGCGACAATGATAGCTGGAATGGCTCCAAATATCGGTCCGAAATATGGGATCACATTTGTTAATCCAATAATAAAACCAAGCAGCAAAGAATACTTCAAATCAAAAATCCAAAAAAGCAAAGCTGAAATACTCCCAATTACTACACAAACAAGAAGCTGTCCCCTTATATAGCTCCCAAGCGATTTATCAACATCCCGTAAAAACAAAATCCCTTCCTGCCTCCATTTTCGTGGTGTTAAATACCATACCGTCCGTCTTATTAAATCATAATCTTTTAGCATATAAAATGAGATAAACGGAATTATTGCAATAATAACCGTATAATTTAATACCTTCAGTAAAATATTTACACTCTTCGATAGAAGTTTATCTAAAGTAGATTCCATTGCAAGAATACCATCGTCTATTCTTGTTTGGAGACCATCTGGCCAAGTTGCTGTCTTTACCTGAATAAATTCTATCCAACCTCGATACTGATTCGCAAATTGGGGAGCATTCTCAGATAAATCCTTTAACTGGTTAATAAATGCTGGAATACCCTTATATAGTGCAAAACCAACTCCTCCGAAGAAAAGAATATAGATTCCAAAGACAGCAACCCCTTTATGAAGACCGCTATCATTTAGTTTTTCTACTATTGGATGGAGTAAATATGTAATAAAGGCCGCAATGACAAAAGGAAGAACGACGACAAAAATAATTTTTAATACTGGTAACCATAACTGCTGAAGCTTTAGAAAAACAAATAATACGATGAATAGAAGCAGGAGAAAGCCTAGCCGATAAAACCATTTTAATCGAATATCCATATCTCCTCCTCCTCATTGCTATTATTTTGATTGTGTTTAGGTGATATTATTCATCGGAATATTAGCTTGCAAAAAGGCTAACGCAACGATACGTTAGCCCTTCATGATTAAAATATTGCCTTTGAAATTCTTTTTTGCAGCTTTTTCATTTGGCGACCCTACATCAAATTATTTCTGAATACAGTAGCTATCACTCATCATCGATCGCTTCATTCAATCCTACTTACGAAAGGTAACGACGCTCTTCCTCTGCGAATAGATCATCAAGTGAACTCAAGGTTCCGTCTTCTTCCACCTGATGTGTATTAATGATGCCTTTAGTTATGGTAAGTTCAATAAAGCAGCCCCAGCAGTAATATTGGCTAATTCCTATTTTTCCAATATCTTTGCTATTGCAGTTAGGACATTTCAACACGGAAAAGACACCTCACTCATTTATATTTACAATGATGGCGTCCTTTCCAATTGCAGGTGGAACTTCGGTCTTAATTACTCTTTTTCCTTCCAGCATATCTGAAAAGAAGCCATCCGACAGTTCATACCCTACGATTGTCCCCATTTCCTCTTGAAAATATACATCCTCAAGCAAGCCAAGTCGTTCGCCTTCTCTCGTCATAATGATTTTCCCAGTCAAACGGTTTTGGCTCTCAAATGTATAATCTTCTGTTTTCTTAATTGGCTGCAGTACGGTTTGATCCTCAACCATAATCCCATCCCATCCAAAGGAAGCAACATCTTTCACATCGAGAAGAAAAGTTTTTTTCAGAAGTGCACCTTTCCTAACGAACAAACCTTTGACAGCCCCATAACCTGAAATACTTATATCAAATACTTCACCGATTTTTGTACCACTTTTAATTTCAATGACCGGAAGCCCTTTTAGTAATGAAAATGTCCGCAAAAGTCTATCCCACCTTTCCGGAACATTTATAGTTTACGCCCATCTAGAAAAAAAATAATGTGAATCGATTTCCAATCCAACAAGCAAAAGCGTTTACTAATGTAAAGCTACATATATCTCGGTTTAATAAATCTTTCGTTTCTCTCTCCACCATCGGAAAGCTCTTCAGAGAATTCATACTCGTTTTTTTTATTTTTTTGCTTTGCTGCTCTTAATTCTTTAGAAGTTAAATTGTTATTTGGTGCAGCCTCCTCATTCCATTTACCCATCACAATTCCTCCCTTCATATTGCAAATAAAAATAATATTTAGATGAACTTGGCGTCCTCCCAAGTCCTTTCGGATAAATTTAAAAAAGAACAGCCTTATTGACTGTTCTCCTACTAGTTATTTTCTTTTTCCATAAAATCATACGGTGTTATGTTTTCCATACCGATTAAAGGATTGATATTCATTAGTTCTTCCTCATATGTCAAAGCTATTTCTGTAGGATCAGAGGTGGCATGAGCAGAATTCCTTTCTTCGAGCGTTTCTTGAAGTTTTTCAGTTAGAGTGGTCAGTCTGGCTTGCTCGTCTGCTCTTTCCACGCCTATTCTAAGTGCTTCTACTTCTCCACATAATATTAAAAATTGCTTACTCCGAGTAATCGCGGTATAAAGTAAATTCCTTCTCAGCATTCGATAATAGCTTTTAACAACTGGAAGAATAACAATGGGAAACTCACTTCCCTGTGATTTATGAACAGAACAGCAGTATGCATGTGTAATTTGATTTAAATCCTGTCGTGTATAAGTTGCTTCTGCTCCATCAAAGGAAACGACAATCATATCCTGTTTTTCTGTGTTTTCTTTGGCATAAAAAATAGAGACGATTTCCCCCATATCCCCGTTAAAAACATGATTTTCAGGCTGATTTACAAGCTGGAGGACTTTATCCCCTATTCTATATTTAACATCTCCGAATTCGAGCTCTTTGCGAGTTCCATCTGGATTTGGATTAAAAATTTCTTGAAGGATTTCATTTAGCTTATCTATTCCAGCAGGTCCCCTATACATTGGAGCCAATACTTGAATGTCCTTTGCTGTATAACCCTTTTTCTTAGCATTCATTACTACTTTCTCCACTACGGTAGAGATTTGACTTGGATGGCATTGAAAAAAGGATCTGTCGGCTTGCTGTGCGGTCACATTCATAGGCAGCTTACCCTTCTTCATTTCATGGGCAAGCTCAATAATAGATGATCCTTCTGCTTGTCGGTATATATCTGTTAATCTAACAGTAGGAACTCGCTCAGAGCGAAGCAAATCCTTTAATACCTGACCCGGGCCAACAGAAGGAAGCTGATCCTCATCCCCTACAAGAATGACCTGCAAATTATCAGGGAGGGCTTTAAACAGCTGATGAGCTAGCCAAATATCAACCATTGAGGTTTCGTCAACGATTAATATTTTTCCTTCTAATGGACTTTCCTCATGACGATCAAATCCCTCAGTGCCATTCCATCCAAGTAGCCTGTGTATCGTTACAGCAGGTAAACCGGTTGATTCAGCCATCCTCTTAGCCGCTCTTCCCGTAGGTGCAGCTAATAGAAATGGAAAGGGTTCCTCTTTTTTATAATCCTTTGGATTTAACGAGCAGCCATGTAATTCTGCATATAATTCGACAATCCCTTTAATAACCGTTGTTTTTCCGGTACCTGGTCCGCCAGTTAAAATGAGCATTGGAGACATTAAGGCTGTTTGAATTGCTTCTTTCTGCGTAGGGGCATATTGCACTTTAAGGCGTTCCTCTAAATTTCCTAATGCGAGCAGAAATTCGGACTCCGGAAATTGTTCATCGTACTGCGTTTGCTTTAAAATCCTTTTAATATTTGTTACAAGGCCTTTTTCAGAAAAATAAAGAGAAGGTAAGTACAATTTCTGTTCTTCTCCAATAATCTTACCCTCTTCTTCAAGCTTAATAACCTCATTTGAAATGTCATTGAACTCGATGCCGTCTCGCTTGTTTTCCTCAAGAAGCATTTTGGTGCTTTGCAAAAGCTCTCTTGCTTCCATATATACATGTCCAGCTTGCATGCTTTCTACTTCTAAAACATATAAAATGGCTGCTTTTATTCGATCTGGATGATTTCCGGAAATACCAAGCTTGTATCCGAGCTCATCTGCCCTGCCAAATCCTATCCCCTCAATATCCTCGACTAATTTGTATGGGTTATTTTGGATAATCCCAATTGTTAATTCCTTATAGACTTGGTAAATCTTCATCGACAGCTGCGGCCCAAATCCATATTGATTTAATGCGATCATGGCCTGCTCGAGCCCTTGATGCTCCATAAGCGTGTCATATAATGATTTTGCTTTTTCTGAAGGAAGTTTGGGAATTTGATCAAGTAAGGAAGGCTCATTTAAAATCTTAGTTATTGCATTTTCTCCGATTACCTCTACAATATTTTCAGCAGTTTTTTTTCCAATTCCCTTAAAGAGCTCACTTGATAAATAATTTACTACGCCCTGTTTAGTTTGTGGAATGTCTTTCCGATAATGATTGGCATGAAGCTGGACTCCAAATTTCGGGTGTTCTTTCAATTCGCCATAAAAAATATATGTCTCCTGCTCATGCATTTTTGGAAAATAACCGGTAATAACGGCCTCTTTATCTTCATAATGATGATTTGTTTCTTCAACACGAATACGTAAAACAGTATATAAATTTTGTTCATTATGAAATATCGTAACAAGATGCCTACCTTTTATGTACTTCTTTTCTTGTTCCGAATATAAATCGAGAGAACCCTGCAAGTCCTGCTTCTCCATCATTCCTCCTCCTTCCCTCAAAACTATCCGCTTTCTATTGTTCTATTCCCTTTTCAATCAATTTCTTTCCATACCCTGCAAGTAAATGATCTGGTTGAATCTCTAACGCCTTTTCGAAATAATGAAGCGCTTGATCTTCTACTTCCTTAAATCCGAATGCGACACCTAAATTATAATAGGCATCAGCATGGTTAGGATCGATACTTACACATTTTCCTAATTGCGAAATGGATTCGTCAATAAAATTTAGCTGGGCTAAGCATAGGCCATACTGAAAAAATGCCTCTGCATCATTTTCATTTAATTCCGTGCTCCTCTGGAGATAAGGCAAAGCCAATTTTCCTTGTTCAAGCGCCACTAACGTTAAACCTAGCATAAAATAATTATCACCGGATTCAAGTCCTTTTTTCATTGCCATTTCAAACATTTTTTTGGCTTGTTCAAACTCCTGAAGATCATAATATAAATTCCCAGCACTATAATAAGCAGTTGCTGCACCATCGTCTAACTCGATAGCTTTTTCAAAAAACTTTAATGCTTTCTCAGTCTCTCCAACGACAGATAAAACATTTCCAAAATTAATATAGGAAGACGGATCAGAGGGCTTCTCATTAATTGCCTCCATGAATGTCTTTGCAGCTTCTTCCCATTTTCCTTCTTGCATATATTGAATACCTATTTGGTTTTTATCCATTACAATCACTCCGTTCAATAAAAAAGTATAGCATAATCCTTTGCAGATTTAATATCAAACAAATTTACATCATTTCAAAATAATAGCCTCGACTCTATTTAAAGAACCGAGGCTTAACTTATCCCACATAATCAAGACGTTTACCATCTTTATAAACTTCATCAATTGTTCCACCACCTAGGCACTCATCACCATTATAAAATACAACTGCTTGACCAGGTGTGACCGCTCTAATCGGATCTTGGAAAACAACTCTTACTTTATTATCTTCCAACATCTCAACCGTAACTTTATTATCAGGCTGGCGATATCTAAATTTTGCCGTGCATTCAAATGTTTGTGGTTTTTCTTGGTTTGAAACCCAGTCAACATTTACAGCAACGATCGAATGTGAGTACAGCTTTTCATTGTGGAAGCCTTGGCCAACATAAAGGACATTTTTCTTCAAATCTTTTCCTATCGCAAACCATGGTTCACCTGACCCGCCAATTCCTAAGCCATGACGCTGGCCAATTGTATAATACATGAGACCATCATGCTTTCCCATTACCTTCCCATCGAAGGTTTCCATATTTCCAGGCTGTGCAGGCAAGTAGCTGCCGAGGAATTCCTTGAAATTCCGTTCACCAATAAAACAGATTCCTGTGCTATCCTTCTTCGTTGCGGTAGCAAGATTTGCCTCTTTCGCTATTTCCCTCACTTTAGATTTTTCAATATCACCGATTGGGAACATGACCTTTTCAAGCTGATCTTGGCCAAGCTGGTTTAGAAAGTAGGTTTGGTCTTTATTCTCATCAATGCCGCGAAGCATTTTATATTCACCATCGCGAAAAGCTACCCTAGCATAATGACCTGTTGCTAAATAATCAGCTCCAAGCTTCATTGCATGCTCTAGAAAGGCCTTAAATTTAATTTCTTTATTGCACATTACATCAGGATTTGGTGTTCGTCCTGCTTTATACTCATCAAGAAAATAAGTAAATACCTTGTCCCAATATTGCTTTTCAAAATTAACAGCATAATAAGGAATACCTATTTGATTACAAACTCGAATCACATCATTATAGTCCTCTGTAGCCGTACAAACACCGTTTTCATCTGTATCATCCCAGTTTTTCATAAAAATGCCGATAACGTCATAGCCTTGTTCTTTTAAAAGAAGTGCTGCGACTGAGGAATCAACCCCACCTGACATCCCAATCACCACGCGGGTATCTTTCGGCGCCTTTTTCATTGGATTCACCACGTTCCTGTTCAAAATTCTATTTTGTTAATCGCTTAACGATTTTACTTGTTTCTTCTGCTACCCTTTCGATTTGCTCTAACGTATTAAAGAGACCGAAGCTAAACCGAATGGAATTTTGGATACGATCATCAGCTTTTCCGTACATGGCTACTAGCACATGTGATGGATCGATTGAACCTGCTGTACAGGCTGATCCGCTAGATGCAGCAATACCGGCTATATCTAGATTGACAAGCATAGCCTCTACATTCGTTCCTGGAAAGCTTAAGTTTAAAACATGTGGCAAGGAATAATCAAGCGAGCCGTTTTGAAAAAATTCCACTTCATTCTCAGAAAGTATTTTTGTAAAAACAGATTTAAATTCATTATATTGCTTCGCTTTATTTTCCATCTCTTGCTGAGCGATTCGAACTGCCTCTAATAAACCGGCAATTGATGGGACATTTTCAGTGCCAGCTCGCCGCTTTCTTTCCTGTTCCCCGCCAAACAGACGCGAAGAAAGTTTTACATCTTTATTTACATACAAAAATCCAATTCCTTTAGGACCATTAATTTTATGTGCAGAGACTGACATTAAATCAATTCCACAATTCCGTACATTAATATTTTCAAGACCAAATGCCTGAACAGCATCTGTATGGAATTTCGCAGAGTGTCCAGCTAACATTTTTCCTATTTCTTCAATAGGCTGAATCGTTCCGACTTCATTATTTCCATACATAATAGTTACAAGAATCGTATCTTCTCTTAATGCTTTCTTAACATCTTCTACAGATACCCTGCCTTCTTGATCAACAGGCAAATAAGTAACTTCAAACCCGTCCTTCTCCAATTGCTGGCATGTATGAAGGACTGCATGATGTTCAATTTGTGTTGTGATAATATGCTTTCCATTTTGTTTGTAAGAATGAGCTACACCAAAAATAGCATGATTATCTGCTTCTGTACCTCCGCTTGTAAAAATAACTTCATTAGCCTCAGCGCCAATGCTTTTAGCAATCACTGCACGAGCTTCATCAATTATATGACGTGCACCGCGGCCAAATGAATGTATGCTGGAAGGGTTGCCGAATTCACTATTCATCACTTCCATCATTTTATCTATTACTTTTGGATGCATAGGAGATGTTGCTGCATGATCAACGTATATCCGATCCAATTCCATTCACCTTCTTATCCCTTAACGATTAATCCTGTAAAGATTGAACTTTTAATAATGTTGCTTATCAAATATATCTGCAAGTTTCACCAGTTTATCCGCCACTGACACAATTTCAAGATTAAATATAAAACATATATCCGTCAGCTGCACCGTCATCTGTATAATTAGCAAGATCTTCAAGTGTAGTACTGTCCAAAACATCCTTTACAGCATCACGAATTCTCATCCAAAGATGTTTTTTCGCTGGTTCCTCATCTTCAATTCCCTCAACTGGACTAATTGGCCCCTCTAACACCCGAATGATATCTCCTGCTGTTATTTTAGTAGGCTCATCCCCTAAAATATATCCTCCATAAGCACCTCGTATACTTTTAACTAGACCTGCATTTCGCAAAGGAGCAATAAGCTGTTCGAGATAATGCTCAGATAGTCCATTCGTTTGAGCAATTAATTTTAATGAAGTTGGGCCTTCTCCATGTTTTTTAGCAAGTTCCATCATAATCGTTAAACCGTAGCGGCCTTTGGTTGAAATTTTCATTAACTGACACCTCTATCCTTTTCTTGTACTGCTTGTATGACATTTTTCTTACTCATTCTAAGTAAGAACGCATCCGTTACTTTTTGACATTGCGGCAAGGCAACTCCGGCAATTGGGCCGATCGCTAAGCCTATTATGATTGTCCCCCAAAAAACAGGTCCTCCCAGCTGCCATCCAATTAATAAGACAACTACTTCCATACAGGCTCTTACAGGACCGACTTTCCATCCAGTTTTTGATGTTAAAGCAATCATTAGACTATCTCTTGGCCCTGCGCCTAATTGTGCTGAAATATATATACCCATTCCATAGCAATAAATCATAATACCACATATAAACATGATGATTTTTCCGGCAAGTGACGATGGTGTTTGCATAAATGGCAGTAATAATAATAAATCAATAAAGACACCGATTAAAACCATATTTAAAAAAGCACCCATTTTTGGGAACTCTTTTGAAATGAGAGAAGCAATCGTTAAAATGACGATCCCAACAATTATCGACCAGCTTCCAATGGTTAAGCCGAGCTGATAATATAAACCAACATGGAGAACATCCCATGGAGTTGCACCTAAATCAGCAATAATGAGCAAAACTATGCCAAGACTCATTACAAGTAAACCCGTTAAATATACAAGGAATCTAGGTCCAATTTGACCACTTTTTTTATGATTCATCCTCTAGATTCTCCTCGTCAAATATACTTATTCTTAGTATTTAGATAGACTTTTGTTATTATAACATATTTTAGGAGTGATAATCATTTTGTCATATCTTTTATTATGGTATGTTAATGAAAGAAACGTTTAAAGGATTGCGAAAGATTTGGAGTGATGAAATTGACTATAAAACCTTTAGCATTCCGAATGCGACCAAGAAATATTGAGGAAATAATTGGACAAGAGCATCTTGTAGCTGAAGGAAAAATCATAAATCGAATGGTAAAGGCAAAACAGCTTTCCTCCATGATATTATATGGCCCGCCCGGAATTGGAAAAACATCGATTGCAAGTGCGATTGCTGGAAGTACCCGTTATGCTTTTCGGAATTTGAATGCCGTTACCAATAACAAAAAAGATATGGAGATAGTTGCTGCTGAAGCCAAAATGTCAGGAAAAGTTATCCTACTTCTTGATGAGGTGCATAGACTTGATAAAGGAAAGCAAGACTTTCTGCTACCTTATTTAGAAAATGGAATGATTACCTTAATTGGAGCGACAACGAGTAATCCATATCATGCAATCAACCCAGCGATACGGAGCCGCTGTCAAATTTTCGAGTTAAAGCCTTTATCTGTAGATAATATTAAAGAGGCATTACTGCGGGCGGTCAGTGACAATGAACGGGGGCTAGGAGAAAAAAATATTCATTTAAATGAAGAAGCTCTAGCACACTTTGCCACTGCTTCAAACGGAGATGTAAGAAGTTCATTAAATGCTCTGGAATTAGCTGTTTTATCAACAGAGCCAGATGAATCGCATTCGATTCAAATTGACTTAGCGACAGCAGAGGAATGTATGCAACGAAAGAGTTTAGCTCATGATAAAGATGGTGATGCCCACTATGATGTTCTCTCCGCCTTCCAGAAATCAATTCGAGGAAGCGATGTAAATGCTTCCCTTCACTATTTAGGGAGATTAATTGAAGCAGGGGATCTGCCTAGTATTAGTAGACGATTATTGGTGATTGCCTATGAAGATATTGGCCTTGCTTCACCTCAAGCGGGGGCACGGACACTGGCGGCCATCGAAGCTGCAGAACGAGTAGGGTTTCCTGAAGGGAGAATTCCGCTCGCAAATGCTGTTATCGAGCTTTGTCTATCTCCTAAATCAAACTCTGCTATTATGGCGGTTGATGAGGCACTAGCTGATATACGCGCAGGAAAAAGCGGAGAAGTCCCTGATCACTTAAAGGACGCTCATTATAAGGGTGCAAAAGAGCTTGGAAGAGGAATTGATTATAAATATCCTCATAATTATGATGGCGGCTGGGTTAAGCAGCAGTATTTACCTGATAAAATAAAGAATAAGAAATACTATCAGCCGAAGAAAACGGGAAAATTTGAACAAGCATTGGCAGTAGTCTATTCCAATTTACAAAAATAATTCTATACTATATCTGCAACAAGATGGCAGAAGGGGCAGTTTCATAAGTCGAGTTTTCAACTTAGAAATGCCCCTTCTGCTTGAATAAATGCAGTTTTTTTAGCGGTATTTAGGATAGCCGATCTTCATCCATCCCTAAGCCGCTACATCTCTCTTTTTAAATACTACAAAAGCGATTACCTGGAACAATAAGAAGTACAAGATTAACATTACAGCAGAGAATCCTAATGTCATCCCTTCTACCATTGGAGTTCCTTCAATATATTGCAATAGATCAGTATTAGCGAATAAAGAATATTTTGCCCATTCATATTTCATAGAAATCAATCTAGTTACTTGTTCCCCCATGAATAAGAGGAATAAAGCTAATCCTATTGCAAGCGAGCTATTTCTAAATGCTGCTGAGATCATAAAGGCCATCGTTGCAAGCATTAACATACTAATAGACTTCATACCATAAGTGATGATAAGATGAACAATAATATTTTGTTCTTTAACTTCGCCTGCATAATAGTTTAAATATGGGAGCGGGTTTTCTGGCAGTCCAAAAAGAATGGCACCAAGTAATGCAGAATAAGCAAACAAAATGAACAGCATAAAAAGTCCAAATAACAGAGCAGTTATATATTTCGACAATAATATCTTTTCTCTTTTAATCGGCCGTATCAGTAGTAGTTTGATCGTTCCCCAATTAAATTCACTTGATACAATCCCTGCTGCAATAATAATGACAAATAATCCAACAAAATCAATTAAATCTGATATATTTGATACAAATCCCCAAACCGAATATTCTTCATTAGGAGAAATATCATGTTCAATTCGGTAGTTATTAATCGATATATTTCTTTCATAATATTCTTTCACATCCTTCGATGCTGAGGAACCCATCTCATTTAAATGTTTATTATATTCTTCGTTTTGAACTTGAAGCCCTTTTTTCCAATCTGAGTTGTCAGGTACTGATCCCTTTGAATCTTGGTATTTAATAAATCCGCCTGCAACAGTTGTTACTAATAACAATATTCCGATCATTACATATGTGCCGGGCCGTTTAAATATTTTCATCCATTCATTTTTGATTAAATTAAGCATGGACGGTTTCCTCCTTATTTGAAGTTACTTCGAGGAATCGATCTTCGAGAGTTTTTGTTACTTCTTTAATGCCATATATTTGAATTTCATTATGAACTAGCACTTGTACCGTTTCAGGAACCTCTTCCTTTATGAGCGGTAATGACACACCAATTTCAGTCTGCTCAATACGGTTCGAAGGATAAGTCGCTTTTAGCAGCTTTAAAGCTTTATCCTTATTATCCACCTCAAATTCATACATTTTCTCTTTTCCTTGAACAAAATCGTTCATTAGTTGAACATCGATGAGTTTTCCATTTTGTATGATCCCAATGCGGTCACACATCATTTCCATCTCAGAAAGTAAATGACTTGATACAATGACCGCCATATCCTTTTCTCTTGCTAGCTTTCTAAGATGATCTCTGATCTCTCTTATACCTGCTGGATCCAGCCCATTTGTCGGCTCATCTAAAATTAATACTTTAGGATCGTGGAGAAGGCATTGTGCTAATCCAAGTCTTTGCCTCATTCCAAGTGAATATGTCTTTACCTTGTCATGGATTCTGTCTGTAAGTCCAACAAGTTCTACCGTTTCATCTATTTTCATCTTTGATATCCCTTTTGACATTCTCGAATAATGAACTAGGTTTTGGTAGCCACTCAAGAATTTATACATTTCCGGATTTTCCACTATAGCTCCGATATGGGAGACCGCTTTTTCAAAATCTGTCTTGATGCTAGATCCCTGGATTATAATGTCACCGGATGTAATTCCAATTAGACCGACAATCATACGGATCGTAGTAGTTTTACCCGCTCCATTTGGACCAAGAAAACCAAACACTTCTCCTTTATTCACATTAAAACTGAGTGAATCAATGATTGTTCTTCCCTTAATTACCTTTGTTACATTTTGAATTTCTACAATGCTCTTCATTATTATCTCCTCTCATTCTTTGAAGGTTCTTTTCATCCACTCGATAATCGATAGACCTTCCATCTCCCGTAATTCCTCGACATTATGGCGTCCAATTATCTTTCCATCTTGAATAGCTAGTACCTCATCCAGCAGTGGCTCTATTTCATCAATTTCATGTGTAGCAATAATAACGATTTGGTTGTCAAAATCTATATATGAAAGCAATCCTTTTACTATCGAATCCCTAACCATTGGGTCAAGGCCTGAAAAAGGTTCATCCAAAAGCAGCACAGATGCTTCCCTTGCCAATGCAAGTACTAGTTTCAATCGTCCTCTGTTTCCTTTTGATAGCTGTTTAATATTTTTTTCTTTGTCTAATTTCATGAATTGAAGTAATTCATTTGCTCGATCAATCCGAAAATCCTGAAACTGTGTAGCATAGAAATCAATCATATCTTTTACTTTAAAAGGCTGATAAAACATATCTAGCTCAGTCAAATAGGCTACTTCATTTGCTATTTTTCGATTTGCTAGTTTTCCATTTACTAGTACTTGGCCACTAGTTGGATGGACGAGACCAGCAATCAATTTCAAGGTTGTTGATTTTCCGCTTCCATTTGGTCCAAGCAGCCCATAAATTTTCCCTTTCTCCAATGAATAGGTTACATCGTTAAGGCCATATTCACGTCCATATTTTTTTGTTACATTTTGAAACTCAATCATTTCCTTTCTCCCGCTTTCCTTTAATATAAAATTCTAAGCCGGAGAGCATTTCTTCATCAGAAAAACCAAGTTCCTTCATATTATTGAAAAATGCTTCAATGATTTCCATTTGCAAACGAACTTTTAATTCCTTAATTAGATTGTCATTTTCTGTTACAAATGTCCCCTGCCCACGCCTTGTTTCCACGATTTCCATCCTCTCCAATTCACTATATGTTCGTTGAATCGTATTTGGATTGACACCCGTTTGTATCGCCATCTCACGAACAGAAGGGAGTTTATTTCCAGGTAATAAATCTCCTCTAATAATTTGCTGATTAATTTTATCAACGATTTGCATATATATTGGCTTCGATGCTTGGAATTCTTCTCCCATTACACTACACCTCAACTTTCCGCTCTAAAAGCCAAACTGCGATGAAGAAGACTAAGATGACAACTGCTGCGTAAATAATGCCATTCGTCAATGATATTTCTGCTGCTTCTACAACTTTACCAGTACCTATTGAGTCTCCCACTTCAATCTTAATTGACTTCATAAAATCAAGGGAAATTACACCACTTTGTTTAAGGTTTTTATAAAACGGGAGATTTTGAATATAATTACTAACAACTTCTAAAAGAATCCAAAAACCTATTAAGATTGGCCATCTAAAATTCCTTGCAATAGGCACTTTTTTCAACGAATGATAGAATGACCAGTAAAATAGCACCCAAACTCCAAGGTAGATAGAACTTAAGACAATGGCTACTCCCATCAACATCATATTTGGAAAAGGTTCTTCAATAAATTGGGTGAAACCCCCTCCATGATCTGATAAATTTACTTGCCAATGTGCAAAGAACATGGCAAGTAAAAGGGATATAAGAAAATAGACTGAACCCGCAGCAAGCTTTGCCAAAAATAGCTTAACTCCGCTATTAGGATTGTGAAGCCAAAGCTGTGATTGACCTTCCGTATTTAAAGAAGTGATTAAAAATGCAGGTAGATACAATCCGTGTGCAACTAAAATCATTATAGAAACAATCGGTAAGATCTCAGGCTCATTGAAATATCGTGTTAAAGCAAGTCCCGCAAAAATTGCTATGATAAACAAAGCCATCCCAATTAAGAACCAATTTCTCGATAATTTTATTTCTTTCATAAATAAACCTTTAAAAGCCCTCAAATTTTCTTCCTCCTGAGCGATTCAGTGTTCTAGATAAATAGTACACTCATACATATTCGAATGTCAATCCTTATTTACTTTTATGGATAAATTAGGCTGTTGAAGAAAAATAAAAAGGTCTGGCATTAATAGACCAGACCTTACCTATCAATATATTAATCATTTACCCGATTTATTGGTACATCCTTTAGCAGTTGTCTGACAACATAGCTGGCCATAACTAGACCTGCTACAGAGGGAACGAAGGCATTAGAGGAAGGCGGCATTTTTGCTTTTCGTATTTCTGCGTCGTCTTTCCCTACTTCCTTCCTAACCTCTTCACGAATGACAATCGGACTTTCATCTGAGAAAACAACAGAAATCCCTTTGCGAATTCCCTCTTTTCTTAGGCGAGTTCGAATAATCTTGGCAATTGGATCTGTATGAGTTTTAGAAATATCAGCAATTTGGAAACGAGTAGGATCCATTTTATTGGCTGCCCCCATACTTGAAATGATGGGGATATTTCTTTTCAAACATTCCTTCATCAAATGAATCTTATAAGAAATCGTATCAGATGCATCAACCACAAAATCAAGTCCATGCTCAAAAAACTGCTCATACGTTTCCTCTGTGTAAAACATTTTCAATGCAATTACTTCACATTCTGGATTAATATCTTTAATCCGCTCCTTCATTAAATCAACCTTTGGCTGACCTACAGTAGAAAGCAAAGCGATGATTTGCCGATTTACATTTGTTATATCTACATCATCTTTATCGACTAACACTAAACGACCAACACCTGACCGTGCTAATGCTTCTGCAGCGAAAGTCCCGACACCGCCAATTCCAAGAACAGCAACAGTGCTGTTTGTCATAATATCTAGCCCTTCCTTGCCAATGGCTAGCTCATTCCTAGAAAATTGATGCAACATATTTATCTCAACTCCATACGTTTCAAATCCAGACCCTAATAGGGACATTTCTTTATTTTTTTCCCGATATGACTATATCATACTTATTCAGTAAAATAACAGTTCAAAATACAAAAAAAATCCAAACCTAAAATTAGTTTGGATTACGTTCATATGTATGGAAAGAGTCCCAATCGTGCCGTCGCTTTGATGCCTTCGTTTTGAACCCGCACTTAGCAGGTGGGTGTCCTGTTCCCTGCTTTTTGCAAGTCCTCGTCTTGGAGGCATTTACGCGGCTGGAAAACTCCGGACTCCCGAAGGAAAAATGTTCGGTCAAAATTTCAGGTTACACAACGAACACATCAGGACTCTTCTATTGAATTACTGATATTTTAACATAAAAACGGTGCTATATCAAGGAAGCAGCAATAGGTCTATTTTCATTTTTTTACAATTTTATTGTCCTGATTTAGCTTTTTTTAATTTTAATGCTAAATGCAAATCATCTAATTGTGCTTCACTTACTTCACCAGGAGCATCTGTTAACAAGCAGCTTGCACTTGCTGTTTTCGGGAATGCAATCGTGTCACGCAGATTTGATCTGCCAGCTAAAAGCATGACTAATCTGTCAAGACCTAGAGCAATTCCTCCATGTGGAGGAGTCCCATATTCAAATGCTTCCATTAAGAAACCGAATTGCTCATTTGCTTCCTCTTCAGAGAAACCAAGGACCTTAAACATTTTTTCCTGTACAGTTCTTTCAAAAATACGAAGTGAGCCTCCGCCAAGCTCATATCCATTAAGAACTAGGTCATAGGCTTGTGCCCTAACTTGAGATGGATCTGTATCAAGAATTTCCAGATCTTCTCTAAATGGCATTGTGAAAGGATGATGTGCCGCGAAATATCTGCCTGCCTCTTCATCATATTCAAGCAATGGCCAGTCAGTGATCCATAAGAAGTTAAACTTGCTTTGATCAATAAGTTCAAGGTCTTTACCTAGCTTGGAGCGTAAAGCACCTAGTGCATCCGCTACAACATTTTTCTTATCGGCCACGAATAATAACAAATCTCCAGGTTCAACTGATAAGGAAGCAGTAATTGCTTTTTGCTCTTCTTCCGTTACAAATTTAGAAATTGGTCCTTTTAATCCATCTTCTTCTGCTTTTAACCAAGCAAGTCCTTTAGCACCATATACGGCCACAAATTCTGTTAAAGCATCAATATCCTTTCTAGAATATTTGTCTGCTCCATTCTTAACATTGATTGCCTTTACTTGGCCTCCTGATGAAACAGCTCCTGCAAATACTTTGAAGCTAGAATCCTTTACGATCTCTGATAAATCTGTTAATTCCATTTCAAATCGTGTATCAGGCTTATCAGAACCAAAACGATCCATTGCATCTTGATACGTCATTCTTTGGAATGGTGTTTGAATATCAAGTTCTTTTACTTCTTTCATAATTTTTTTCATCATGTTTTCCATAAGGCCAATGATTTCATCTTGGCTCATAAAACTCATTTCGATATCGACCTGTGTAAATTCAGGTTGACGGTCAGCACGTAAATCCTCATCTCGGAAGCAGCGGGCAATTTGATAATATCGTTCAAATCCACCAACCATTAACAGCTGCTTAAAAATTTGCGGTGATTGTGGCAAAGCATAGAATTCACCGGGATGAACACGGCTTGGAACTAAATAATCACGAGCTCCTTCAGGCGTGCTCTTTGTCAAAATCGGTGTTTCCACATCAAGAAAACCTTCTCCGTCTAGGAATTCTCTCATCGCTTTTGTCACTTGATGACGCATTTTAAATGTTTCAAATATCACAGGTCTTCTTAAATCTAAATAACGATATTTTAAACGTATATCCTCTGAAACATCTGTCTTATTATCAATCATGAATGGAGGTGTTTTCGCTTCATTTAAGATCGTAATCTTTCCAGCTTGGATCTCCACTCTTCCTGTTTTTATATTGTCATTAATGGTACCTTCCTGACGAGCGATTACTTCTCCTTCAATATCAAGAACAAATTCATTTCTTACTTTTTCCGCTACAGCAAGCGCTTCTTTTGAAACCTCAGGGTTGAAGACAACTTGAACAATTCCAGTTCGGTCCCTTAGATCAATAAATATTAATCCGCCTAAATCACGGCGCTTTTGTACCCAGCCTTTTAATACAACTTTTTCGCCAATTGACGTTTCTGTTAATTCCCCGCAGTAGTAAGATCTCCCAAACATCATTTTTCCTCCTATTGTCTAGCAATTCTTATTGTCTAGCTTCGGCAGCTAGGGGCTCGAGGTCTTAAGTCGGTCCGACCAAAAGGTTAAAGGGTAACCTTTTAATCGGCCCGTCTTAAACTTGTCGCCCCTGGGCAAGCTGCCTACGCTTTTCTTATTTATTTAACTCTGAAAATTTTTCTATAAAAGAATCAAGTGCAATCTCAGATTGCTCTCCTGTTTCCATGGATTTCAGGTTGATTTTATTCTCCTTAAGCTCATCTTCCCCTAAAATTGCTACATATTTTGCATTTAGACGGTCAGCAGCTTTAAATTGTGCTTTTATTTTTCGATCCAAGTAGTCTCTTTCAGCAGAAAAGCCTGAAAGACGAAGCTTCTGCAGCAATCCTACCGTATAATCTTTCGCTTCTTCGCCTAGTGAAACGAGATAGCAATCGATTTCTTCCTTGATTGGAAGCGTTATTTGCTCTGCATCTAATGCTGCGATAAATCGTTCAATACTCATCGCAAAACCGATTCCAGGTGCCTCAGGGCCACCTAGCTCTTCAGTAAGACCGTTATAGCGACCGCCTCCACAAAGAGTTGTTATGGCGCCAAAACCTTCCGCCTCGCTCATAATTTCAAAAGCAGTATGGTTATAGTAATCCAGACCGCGAACTAGATTTGAATCTACCTCGAATTCAATACCAAGATCAGTTAAATACTGTTGTACTTTTTTAAAGTATTTTTTGGAATCCTCGTTTAAGTAATCAATAATTGAAGGAGCTGTTTTCATAAGCTCATGTTCACGGTCCAGCTTGCAGTCTAGAATACGCATTGGATTTTTCTCTAATCTATTTTGACAATCAGAGCAAAAATCGCCAATGCTCGGTTTAAAGTGATTTACTAAAGCTTCTCTGTGTGCTGCTCTGCTTTCCCTATCTCCCAAGCTATTAATGATTAACTTTAGCTTTTTTAATCCTAATTCCTTATAAAGAGACATCGCTACCGCAATCACTTCTGCATCAATGGCCGGATCATTACTTCCTATCGCTTCAACGCCAAACTGGACAAACTGGCGGTATCTTCCTGACTGTGGACGTTCATATCGGAACATGGGCCCCATATAATAAAGCTTTACAGGCTGATTCGGATCACCATACATTTTATTTTCGACATAGGAGCGAACAACTGCAGCTGTTCCTTCCGGCCTTAATGTTAAGCTTCTCTCTCCACGATCTTCAAATGTATACATTTCTTTTTGCACAATATCAGTCGTATCTCCAACACTTCGTAAAAATAACTCGGTATGTTCAAAAATCGGTGTTCTGATTTCACGATAATGGAATTTTTTACATATCTCTCTTGCTTTTTCTTCTATAAAATGCCATTTTTCAATTTCTCCTGGGAGTATATCTTGTGTACCTCTTGGTATTCGAATTGACATGTTATGTTTCCTCCTAAATTCGAATTAATATAGTATGCAAAAAGTCATTCGACCTACTTCAACTTTACTAGTCATTCAAGATTGTTTAAGTAAATCGACCAACTATTTTTTACATATAAAAAAGCCCCCGCCTCCTTGTATAAAATATACAAGGGACGAGAGCTTGTAGTTTCCCGTGGTGCCACCCTAATTGAAGACGTAGAAATACGTTCTTCCTCTTTTACAGTTAACGCCTGTGAACGTTCAACTCCTATTAAAAGCAGATGCTTCTTTCAGAGAGAAACCTACGAAGTGTTCTTTCATTAAATCATCATGCAGAAATGTTTTCAGCCTATGACATTTCTTCTCTTTTCATGTGGGGTTTAATTACTCTTCTTCATCAAACAGTATTAGAAAAGCAGAGAGTGCCTTCGTATTGGCTTAATTTATAAACTCATGGCCCTCGATGCTAGTCATTTATTTATTTTTAAACTTCTCATAATGTTTATATAATAATACGGATCATCATGGCCATTGTCAATAGTGTTTTAAGATCTCTCCAAATGTTTTTTCAACTTCCTAACATCTTTAACGGTTAATCCAAATTCAGAAGCTAATTCTACCATATTAGAGCTTTGCTCTTTTTGAATGAAATCATGAAAATCCACTCCAAAAAGTTGATTTTCTCCCTTCTGTATAGAAAATCCTTTCTCACCAAATCTCATATATATATATCACCTTTCATGCAATTAATAGTAATAAACTGGTTGCACTACCATAATATTTATGGAAAATACTTGACTAGCCGCATCATTTTTGTTTTCCTTTAAGAGAATGAATCTATCATTTATCATTCCCAAACTAAATAATATTTATTAGTTTTTTTGAAAAAGGTAAGGAGGAGACTAATGTTTAGAAAGAAACAAATCCTCTTGTTCTTATGTTGCATCCTTCTTATTGGAATTGTTACTCCCTTGACAACAACTACAGCAGCAAGTTCAACTGTTAAGATTAGTTCAGATCAATTAAACATCCGTAAAGGACCAGGATTAAGCTATCCAATTGTTGGAAAGGCAAAAAGAGGAGAAAGCTATCCATTACGATCAGAAAAAGAGGATTGGATTGAAATTAAGCTTCCAAACGGAAGTACTGGCTGGGTTGCAAATTGGCTTGTTTCGAAAGTAAATTCCAGTCAAAATAATCCCTCTACAGTTAATAATAAAGGAAACGAGATTGCGATTATTTCAACCGATGGATTGCGTGTAAGAAAAGGACCTGACACAAGTTATCAAGTAATCGGAACTGTTCAAAAAGGGGACACCTTTGCTATTCAGAACAGAAAGAGTAATTGGATTCAGCTTAAAACACCATTTGGTGATGGCTGGGTCTCAAGTGATTTTGTCAAAATCCAAAACGATAAAGTTAATCATTCTTCTTCAGTTGGTTTCAATGGAAGAATTACTGCGGATTCCCTAAATGTCAGAAGCTCGCCTTCGTTAAACAGTCAGATTATCGGAAAATTATATTCTGGGGATACTGTCAAGATTCTCTCTCAAAATAGTGAATGGACAGAAATATTTTTTTCTGGGAAGAAGGCATGGATAAGCAGTCAATATGTCGAAGCCGTTAATGATTCCAAAAGTGGCTCTTCTGATCAAAAAAAGCCCAATAAATCATCTACTTCTAATAAAAATGGTAAAGTAACAGCAACCACATTAACAGTTCGTGATACCGGCTCCTTAAATGGAAATGTAGTGAGTACGGTGTCAAAAGGACAAAGCTTTGAAATTCTTGAAGAATTAAATAATTGGGCAAAGATAGAATATAAAAACGGATCTTTTGGTTGGGTCGCAAGCTGGTATTTAGATATATCAGAGGACAAGCATTCCGTTTCCTCTGAGAAAAAAATTAAGGATAGTTCAGTCCAAATCATACATGATGGTACAAACATAAGAAAAAGCCCAAATACGAACTCTCAAGTAGTTCAAAGAGCCAATCAAGGTGAAACATTTGATATTATTAGCATTCAAGATGACTGGTATGAAATCCGTCTCACAAATGGAGATAGCGGATTTATAGCGGGATGGATTGTTTCGGTAAATGGCTCCGCCCCAATCGTTGAAAAGCCTGGATCAGAGCAGCATTTACAAAACAAAAAAATTGTTATTGATCCTGGACATGGTGGCAGAGACAATGGGACAACAGGTGCTAACGGAACTATAGAAAAAACATTAACACTCAAAACTGCACAGCTACTTTACGATAAATTAAAATCTGCTGGCGCAAATGTAATCTTAACACGTAATACTGATACATATATCCCTTTATCTTCAAGAGTCTATGCCTCACATTATCATAATGCCGATGCTTTTATTAGTATCCATTACGATAGTTTGATGGATCGTAGTGTGAATGGAATGACAACCTATTACTATCATTCCTATCAAAAAAATCTTGCTGAAAATGTTCATTCATCAATAACATCCAATACAAATTTGAAGGATCGCAGCTATCGATTTGGCGATTATTATGTTTTAAGAGAGAATAAACGGAATGCCATTCTTTTGGAACTTGGTTATTTAAGCAATCCAGGAGAAGAAATAGTTATTTCTTCTCCGCAATTCCAAGATTCCGTTACTTCAGGAATCTATCAGGGTATTGCTAGATACTTTAAAGAAAATAATTAAACCAATATTAGAAAAACTTGGCATTCATCAAGTCCTTTTTGGTGAATGCCTTAGTTTTTCTTATGCGATATTGTTTGCAGGGAATCTTATAGAAACTTGACATCACTATAGTACATTAATAAACTAAAACTTTCCTGTTAGCTAAAAAAACAAAGCGTTCGCCAGGACATGGCGAATGCTTTGTTTTTCTTTTTCTATCTTCTTAGCGTAAGAATGCAATCTGATCCTATAATTATTTACTCTCAAGAATTAAAGTAACAGGTCCATCATTTATTAACTGAACATCCATCATGGCTCCAAATTTTCCTGTTTCCACTTTTAATCCTTTTTCCTCAAGAAAAGAATTAAAGGCTTCATAAATTTTCAATGCATGATCAGGCTTTGCTGCTTCCATGAAATTTGGTCTGCGCCCCTTCCGGCAATCTCCATATAAAGTAAATTGCGAGACGGATAAAATTTCCCCGCCTTTATCTAAAATCGACAGGTTCATTTTCCCGTTATCATCTTCAAAAACACGGAGATTGGCAATTTTATCTGCCAAAAACGCAGCATCCTCGTCCTTATCATCATGGGTGACACCAACTAAAAGGACAAAGCCCTTTGTAATACTCCCTACAATATCACCATTCACCTTGACATTAGCTTCCTTGCTTCTTTGTACAACAACTCGCATGATAAATACTCCCTAATTCATTATCCTGCGGACCGCATAAACATCTGGAATTTGTTTAATACGTTCAACTACTTTTTGCAAATGGTTTACATTGTGAATAGCAATCGTCATATTAATCGTCGCCGATTTATTTCGATCAGATCTACCCGATACCGCAGAAATATTTGTTTTTGATTCATTGACTGCTTGCAATACTTCATTTAATAATCCCCGTCTATCATACCCGGTAATTTCAATCTCAACGCTATATTCTTTCCTGTCATTTAAGTCAGTTTCCCATTCAACAGGTATTAATCTTTCTTTAGCTTCATCATTAACAATATTTGTGCAAT
The DNA here is from genome assembly GCF_007995155.1 of Cytobacillus dafuensis. Classification (NCBI taxonomy): domain Bacteria; kingdom Bacillati; phylum Bacillota; class Bacilli; order Caryophanales; family Bacillaceae; genus Cytobacillus; species Cytobacillus dafuensis. Next base: position 3,486,376 of record NZ_CP042593.1, read on the forward strand.
CAGCCCTGTGAACGGAAACCCCGCGGCCTTTTGTAATAAAGCCAACTATTTCATCTCCTGGCACTGGGTTACAGCAACGGGAAAGTCGGATAAGCAAATTATCAATGCCAGAGACTCGAACCCCAGATTCACGCTTTTTAGTAGATGGGAATGACCGTAGTTCGGAAACAGCATTTGTAATATCGGTTACTTGCTCCATATCGCGCTTTCTGCGTAATTTTTCCGTTAAGCGATTAGCAACCTGTAGAGCAGTTACGCCGTTATAGCCCACTGCCGCATACATGTCTTCCTCATTCATGAAATTAAATTTTTCTGCAACTCTTTTTATATTTTCATTCGTCAAAATTTCTTTTAAGTCGAAATCCATATTACGGATTTCTTTTTCAATTTGCTCTCTTCCCTTTTCAATATTCTCATCTCTTCTTTGTTTTTTGAAGAATTGTCGAATTTTATTTTTAGCTTGGGAGGTTTGAGCAAGCTTTAACCAATCTTTACTTGGACCATATGAATGCTTTGATGTTAATATTTCAATTATATCGCCAGTATTAAGCTTATAATCGAGAGTAACCATTTTTCCATTCACCTTAGCTCCAATTGTTTTATTGCCAATTTCAGAATGAATTCGGTAGGCAAAATCAATTGGTACTGATCCTGATGCCAGTTCAATGACATCACCTTTAGGTGTAAAAACAAATACCATGTCAGAGAATAGATCTATCTTTAATGATTCCATAAATTCTTCAGCATTCACTGAGTTATCTTGAAACTCTAAGATTTCACGGAACCATGTCAGTTTATCTCCTATTTCGTTAAGCTTTTTTCCTTCCTTATAAGCCCAATGGGCAGCAATCCCGAATTCTGAAATCCTGTGCATTTCAAATGTGCGTATTTGCACCTCAAGCGGGTCACCCTTAGGTCCAATTACCGTTGTATGAAGGGATTGATACATATTTTGCTTAGGCATAGCAATATAGTCTTTAAAGCGCCCTGGCATAGGCTTCCAACATGTATGAATAATACCTAGCACTGCATAACAATCTTTTATATTATTAACAACTATTCTCACCGCAAGGAGATCATAAATTTCATTAAATTGTTTATTTTGCAGTGCCATTTTACGATAAATACTATAAATATGCTTTGGACGACCTGAAATTTCGGATTTAATTGAAACTTCATTCATACGATTACGCATTTCGCCGATTACATCATCAAGATATTGCTCCCGTTCAGCTCTTTTCTTTTTCATTAAATTAACAATTCGATAATATTGCTGTGGATTTAAATATCTTAAAGCAGTATCCTCTAGCTCCCATTTAATTTTTGAAATTCCTAATCGATGGGCAAGAGGAGCGAAAATTTCAAGTGTTTCATTTGATATACGCCTTTGCTTTTCCGCAGGCAAATGCTTTAACGTACGCATATTATGAAGTCTGTCTGCAAGCTTGATTAATATCACACGGATATCCTGTGCCATTGCGACAAACATTTTCCTGTGGTTTTCTGCTTGCTGCTCTTCTTGTGATTTATATTTTATTTTTCCAAGCTTTGTTACACCGTCAACAAGCATTGACACTTCTTGATTAAATGCCTCTTTTATATCTGTTAACGTGACGTCAGTATCCTCTACAACGTCATGTAGAAAACCGGCTGCGACCGTAGATGGATCCATTTCTAAATCTGCTAATATTCCTGCAACCTGAATGGGATGGATGATATATGGCTCACCCGATTTTCTATATTGTTCACGATGGGCATGTCTCGCAAATTCATATGCTTTCTGAACAAGTGCCACATGCTCATCATTTAAATATACTTTTGTCCTGTCGATGACTTGTTCAGCGGTCAGAACATGATCGTTCGCCATGGGATCACCTTTTATCTAATATTTTTCATATAATAAGAAATGCGAAAAAAACGCGATTGCCTTCTTAAAATAAAAGTTTCCGTTTTAACATCTCAAAAAAATTAGAATGATTAGCTTCTATTATCGAAAAAAAAAATGAATATGTAAAGGGATAGTGAAAATTTTTAAGAAAAAATAAGAAGTTTGTCGAATGATTTATTCCAAACCATTGAAAAAAGAGCGCCGATCATTAGCGCTCTTCCACAATTTAATAATTCATCAATGTCAGAATATCATATTTTTCAAGCTTATCACGACCATTTAAATATGATAATTCGATTAGGAAGGCAATCCCTGCAACAATGCCGCCTAGCTGTTCAACTAACTTAATCGTTGCCTCAATCGTTCCTCCAGTAGCAAGCAAATCATCAGTAATTAATACTCTTTGTCCTGGCTTGATGGCATCCTTATGTATCGTTAGGACATCTTTGCCATATTCTAATCCATAATCTACTTTAACCGTTTCACGAGGAAGCTTTCCTTCCTTCCTTACAGGTGCAAAACCAACTCCTAGAGAATATGCAACTGGACAACCGATGATAAAGCCACGTGCCTCTGGACCAACAACTAAATCAATTTGCTTCTCACGGGCATACTCTACAATTTTGTCAGTGGCATATCTATATGCATCACCATTATCCATTAAAGTGGTAATATCCTTAAATTTAATACCTGGCTTTGGCCAGTCTTGGACGATTGTAATATATTGTTTTAAGTCCATTCTTTTATTGCCTCCTCAAATTTCACAGAACCTTGGATTACTGAATCAAACCAACTTTTTAACTGATGATAGGTTGAATACAATAAATCGCTTTCAAGAGAAAACTGTGCACGTCTTTGCTCATAAACAAGCGATTCTGTTAAATCACGTTTTTGTGAAGTCTCATTTATGGAAATAATTCCATTGTTTATTTTAACAAAATCTAGTTCAAAAAACACCTGTGACATAAAGTCAATTGTTTCCCTGCTCCAGCCTTTATATTTAGCGATTTCCATTCCATATCTATCAATATCAAGAGGTCCTTGCTTCAATAAAAAAGCATAAAACCATTTGAAATGTTCACGTGTCGGAATTGTACTAAAGTAAGCACTATCTTCTTTATAAAAATGTGCATATATTCTAGCTGGATTTTTCCCTAAAAATATATTAGCGAGCAGTTCCTTTGATGAAGGCATATCCAATAAAATGACATTTTCCATTTCTATATTTAATGCAGCTGCTTCTTCAATAGAACTAACAGTTACTACTTTTTCATTTGTATATGATTGAAATTTATTTGCATTGTCATGATTAAAAACAATCCACTTGGAATGTTCCTTTGGGATGAGTTCTTCTAGTTGCCCAAGACGTTTTATACCTCTAATATCAAAAAGCTGCCAGTCATCAATCGCTAAATCTTGAAGAAAGATTTGTGGCTTTCGAATATTATTCCATTCGTTAATCGAAAGTTCACCGATTACGGATATTTTTGAATGTGGAGAAATGTGATCATGCAAAGTTCCTAACCCGAAGCCAACACCATCAAGTGTTTTGCCATCATGTTCTATTGTCATTTTCAAATGGTTTTGATCTGAACCGATCTTTCTCATGCCAGAAATATTAGCATCTTTAATTAATATTTTCGGTTTTGGATTATCCATGCCATAAGGAGACAGCAACTGCATTTCCTCTATAGAAGCTAGGTCAATATCATGTAAAGGGATGCTTCCATCTAGAGTCGTTACTGGAATAAAGTCCTCATCTTTTAGTTGGGTTTTCGCTGCTTGATTTAATCTCATTCGCAGTTCGTCAACATGCTCAAGCTGTAAAGTCATTCCAGCAGCCATAGGATGGCCGCCGAAATGTGGCAAAATATCTCTACTATCGGAAAGATTCTTAAATAAATCAAAACCCATAATACTGCGAGCAGAACCCTTTGCCAGACCTTTTTCTTTATCGTAGCTTAATACGATTGCAGGACGATAAAATTTTTCAACAAGCTTTGAAGCAACAATCCCAATTACTCCTGCATTCCAGCCCTCTTTTCCAATGACAAGAACGGAATGTTCGTTTATTGGATACTTTTCCTCTACTTCACGAATAGCTTGCTCAGCTATTTCGCTTACGAGTGCCTGCCTATCCTTATTCATCTGATCAATCTCTGCTGCAATTGCCTCTGCTTCATCAATATCCTCTGTTAAAAGCAAATCAACAGCTGGATCAGCGCTGTCTAATCTTCCAGCAGCATTTAAGCGCGGTGCAATAAGAAAACCAATCGTTTCTTCATTAATTGAACTTGCCTCTACTTTATTTAATTTCAGTAATGCTTTTAAACCAACATTTTTCGTAGACTGTAATTTTTTAATTCCACGTTTTACAATTAAGCGATTTTCTCCTTTTAACGATACTAAATCTGCAATTGTACCAATGGCCGCAATTTCAAGTAAATGTTCAGGTAATCCACCGTATAAAGCATGAGCTAATTTAAATGCGACACCCACTCCAGCCAGCTCACGAAAAGGATATTGGCTATTCGTTAGCTTGGGATGAATAATTGAAAGTGCCTCAGGCAATTCAGGTCCTGGTTCGTGGTGATCCGTAATAATTAATTCAAGACCAAGCTCTTTCGCTGCCTTTGCTTCATTTACAGCAGCAATTCCTGTATCAACCGTGATAATCAATTTTATTCCAATTTCTGCTGCATATTGAAAAGCAGGAATATTCGGTCCATATCCTTCTGTAAAACGGTTGGGAATGTAAAACTGAACATTGGCCCCAAGTTCTCTAAGAGTTTTCATCACGACAGTGGTGCTTGTAACACCATCTGCATCATAGTCTCCAAATACTAATAATGGTTCTTGCTTTTCTATCGCCGTTTTTATCCGTGATACTGCTATATCCATACCATTTAATAAATAAGGATCATGAAATTCTTGATCATGATCAAATAAAAAATACCTTGCTGATTCGGGTATATCTAATCCCCGATTAACTAGTAGAGAAGCCAGGAGAGGAGTAATATTTAAATCTTGTACTAATTGATTTTCCTTTTCTTCATCAGAATTCCGAACAATCCATCTTGTTTTTGAATGTAACATTTATTCACCCCTCAGCCTATTAATTATACAAGAGGCATTCATGTGTTTCAATGATTGAGCAAATAATCTATTTCCAAAAAGTTCTTAAACATAATAAAGTGAAACTTCCATAAGTGGGGGGGTTCCGACGCACAGGACGTGCTAGTGCCGACGTTGCCACAGGACGTGGCGTTCTTAGTCGGCTTTCATCCCCCACTGATGGTTAGTTGCGGCCCACAGGAAGTGGGTCACGCAGACGTTGCCACACGATGTGGCGCTTTTAGTCTGTGTTCATTTTATCGGCCTTTACGGGCAGTTGATCCCCCACTTAGATTTCTTTAATTCTCTCGCAACCTTGAATTGGAGGGCTTACTGCCCGTTAATCTGCGATAAATAGGTTACACTAAAAATGAGTTCATCAGAGGAAGGATGTTATGTCTTGAGTAATAATGATCGTTTTAAAAAGGCTGAGTTTGCTGCAATGCTTGGCATTATCATAAATATTCTTCTAGCTGCTTTAAAATGGGGGATAGGGGTCTATGCAGGTAGTAAGGCATTAATTGCCGATGCTGTTCATTCTGCATCAGATGTTGCGGGATCTTTTGCTGTTTATTTAGGACTTAAAGCGGCTAAACAGCCACCAGATGAAGATCACCCATATGGACATGGAAAGGCTGAGTCGATAGCAGCCATTGTTGTAGCCGTGCTATTATTTATAGTTGGAATTGAAATCGGAAAATCATCGTTTGCAGCCTTTTTTAATCCAATATCAGCACCTAAAACGATTGCTATTGTAGCAGTATTGATATCAATTATTGTAAAAGAGGCTCTATTTCGCTATAAGTATAAATTAGGGAAGGAACTTAATAGTGATGCATTAATCGTTAATGCCTATGAGCACCGCTCTGACGTTTATTCATCTATTGCAGCATTGGTAGGAATTGGCGCTGCAATCATTGGTGGTAAGCTAGGCATTGGATGGTTAGAATATGCGGATCCAGTAGCTGGTGTTATCGTGTCACTTATGGTTATTAAAATGGCATGGTCCTTAGGGAAAGAGTCTATTCATAATACACTTGATCATGTTCTGCATGAAGAGGATACAGTCGAATTTAGAAAGGCGATCGAATCAATAAAGGAAGTAAAAAAAATTGACCAACTGCATGCAAGAGAACATGGCCACTATGTCATAATAGACTTAAAAATATCAGTTGATCCGAATATGACTGTTGCAGAAGGACATCGTGTGGGAAAAAAGGTGAAAAATAAATTAATTGAAATAGACAATGTACATAATGTATTTGTCCATATAAACCCTTATTATGAAGATAAAAAATGAGCTTGGAGAATTTTCCAAGCTCATTTTTTATGATAATAAAAGCATTAGAAATTAAACTTGTGGTTCGTCACTTGTCTTACGTTTTTCTTTTTCTGTCTTAATAATGCCCTTTTCCTTTAATTCTTTAGTTTTCCAATCACCCCATAGCTGAGCTGCTAAGAAAATGGATGAATAAACTCCTGCAATTGTTCCTACAAGTAATGCAATTGAGAAGTTACGGATTGATTCACTGCCAAAGATGAGCAAGGCAAGAATAGCAATAATAACTGTTAATACCGTATTTATAGATCTTGCCATTACTTGACGAAGGGCTGTATTGATAACATCATGAATATCTTCAACTGTTTTCAGACGTTTTTTCTTTTGCATATTTTCACGCATCCGGTCAAACGTAACAATTGTGTCATTAATAGAATAACCAACTACCGTTAATACAGCTGCGATAAAGGTGATATCAACCTCTAATCGGGTAATACTAAAGACTGCTACAATTAAGAATGCATCATGCAACAATGAAACAACGGCAGGAATAGCCATTTTCATTTCAAAACGAATTGCTACATAAATGACGATGCCAATCGAAGCAATAACCAACGCAATCAATGCATTTTTCGCTAATTCTTTACCTACAGTAGGAGACACTGTACTAACCGTTGGATCGGAGCCAAATTCTTTATTAAAATCTACTTTTAATTTCGCAATTTCTTCTTTTGTAAGTACCTCTTTTAGTCTAGCTACTCCGATTTCTTTATTCCCTCCAGAAATCACAATATCATCGGTTTCGATATTGAGCTTAGACAACTCAGACTTAATTTCAGCTTTTGTCAAAGAATCATTGGAATGAATTTCAATTCGAGTACCTTTTGAAAAATCGATTCCTAGATTTAATCCAAAAACACTTACAGCAATGATTCCTCCTGCCATTAATAAAGCAGAAAAAACATAGAATTTTTTACGAACTTTTACAAAATCAAATTTATCAAATTTCGTTTTTAAATCATGTGCATCGAAATTTTCGGCAATATCATGAATTTCACTTTTCTTAACGCCAAACCAACCAGGTTTTTTATTAAACAAATTACTATCTACCCATAAGCCAAGCAATAATCTAGAGCCATAGACTGCCGTCAAGAAACTGACTAGAATACTAATAATCAGCATTGTTGCAAACCCTTTTACTGAGCTGTTCCCGTAGGCAAATAAAACACCTGCTGCTAAAAGCGTTGTAATATTAGCATCAAAAATAGATACGAACGCATTTTTGCTACCAGCATGGAAAGCAGATTTTACTGTTCTGCCGACTTTTATTTCTTCTTTAATTCTTTCATAAGTAAGAATGTTGGCATCTACCGCCATCCCTACCCCAAGTATAAGTGCTGCGATACCAGGAAGAGTGAGAACTCCATTCATCCAGTCAAATATTAAAAGAACTAAGTAAATGTAAATGGACAATGTCACTGTTGCAATTAAACCTGGGAAACGATAGTAAACAATCATAAACAAGAATATGACTGAAATACCAATAATCCCCGCAAGAATCGTTTTATCCAATGCCTTCTCACCGAATTGAGCGCCAACAGATGTTGAGTAAACCTCTGTTAGTTTAACTGGCAAGGAACCTGCATTCAATAAATCGGCCAATGTTGACGCTTCTTCGACTGTGAAGTTACCAACAATTGATACAGTGTCTTGGTTAAATACTTGACTTACTGCGGGTGCAGATAAATAGCTTGGATTTTCCTTCCCTGCTTCTGCACGGAAAGAATCTTTCCCTTCCTCAAAATCAAGCCAAATGACTAATAAATTATTTGGCTGACCCATATTAACAATTTTTTGCGTTACATCTCTAAATGTACTAGCGCTTTTCAATTTTATTGAAACACTTGGCTTTCCATTCTCATCAAAGGTTTGTTTTGCCCCATTTTCAGCTAAATCAGTTCCGTCCATGAGTTTTACATCATTCACATCACGAAAAGATAAATTCGCTTCAGTCGATAACATTTCACGAGCTTTATCTTGGTCAGTAACGCCCGCTAGCTGAACACGAATTCGATTTTCTCCTTCTACTTGAATATTAGGCTCGCTTACACCTAATACGTTTACCCGCTTATCCAATGCTTTTGCGGTACTAGCTAATACTTTTTTATCGATCTTTTGACCTTCTTCAATTGGAGAAACTTCATAAAGAACTTCGAATCCACCTTGAAGGTCCAAACCTAGCTTAATATTCTTTAAAATATTATTTGTTGTTGTACCAATCAAACTTCCTAACAATAAAACGATCAGGAAGAATGCTACTATGCGACCGCGCTTAACCATTATGTAATTGTCCTCCTTAAATACAACGAGAAATACCATTTCTCATTATGAAACAGTTTGTAAAAGCTGTCAATTTTTCAGAACCTTAATATTACTACTACAAGGTAACTCCCTGCCCCTTCCCATAATTTCAAACTAGTAAAAACGACTCACTATTTCAAAAGCTCTCGTAGTTCATCTTTATCATCAAAAACAAATTCTGCCCCTTTAAGAGACTCAACGGTTGCATAGTTAAAATATTCTCCAACCTTAATGGCCATAATATCCTGAACAATTTCAGATATTTTCTTATTTTCAACTGCATTTTTCCATTTTTTTCTAACCAAAAAATTCCACAAGTCCTGTTCTGCTACTTCACCGTACTCTAATAACGAAAATTCCTCTAGTTTACTTTGCAAAACTGGTTGTAATTCAATTCGAAGATGATCGTATGTATGGCTGATATTCATAACAGCCGCCTCCTCAATAGAATTCAAGTAATAAAGTGAAACTTCCATCAGTGGGGGTTTTCCGACGCACAGGACGTGCTAGTGCCGACGTTGCCACAGGACGTGGCGTTCTTAGTCGGCTTTCATCCCCCACTGATGGTTAGTTGAGGCCCACAGGAAGTGGGTCACGCAGACGTTGCCACACGATGTGGCGCTTTTAGTCTGTGTTCATTTTATGGGCCTTTATGGGCAGTTGATCCCCCACTTACTCTTCATTGTTTTACTCAAATCCTTGAAGTGGGGGTCTTACTGCCCGTTAATCTGCGATAAAATATTTTATCATGGATTTTCTTGATTGCTTGTCATGCTTCGTCCACATGATTGCATATAGTTAATTGTATATGATAACACCTATTTTGAGAAGGCAGGGAGCTTAATGTCGAAGTTTTTAAAAGGAACAATGATTCTATTAGCAGCCGGACTTGTCACAAGGGTGCTTGGATTTATAAATCGTATTGTCATTGCCCGATTTATAGGAGAAGAAGGCGTCGGCTTGTTCATGATGGCTTTTCCTACATTAATTCTTGCTGTTACAATTACACAGTTCGGATTACCAGTTGCAATTTCAAAAAATGTAGCTGAAGCGGAGGCAAAAGGGGATACTGCCAAAACAAAGAAAATATTAGTCGTTTCTCTAGCGATAACAATATCACTATCAGCCATATTTACTCCAGCACTAATTTTTCTTGCTCCATATCTCTCGGAGACCCTTTTTACCGATTCCAGAATATATCTTCCTTTACTGGCAATAGCACCTATTGTTCCTATTATCGCCATTTCTTCAGTCATAAGAGGCTATTTCCAAGGAAGGCAAAACATGAAGCCAGCAGCAATTTCACAAATGCTTGAACAGATTGTAAGAATTTCATTAATCGCAGCAATGACGAAAGCGTTTCTTCCATATGGGATCGAATATGCAGCAGCTGGGGCGATGTTAGCTTCTGTTATTGGTGAATTAAGTTCATTATTATATTTATTAGCAACCTTTAAAATAAAAAAGAAGTTCAGAGTAAGAAAGCAATTCTTTAAATATGTAAAATCAGGAAAAAGTACATTTAATGAACTTATGAGCATTGCTCTTCCTACAACTGGAAGCAGAATGATTGGTTCGCTAGCTTGGTTTTTTGAACCGATTGTTGTTTCTCATAGCCTAGCAATAGCTGGTGTAGCCGCAGTTACAGCAACCAAGCAATACGGTGCACTTACAGGATTTGCACTGCCTTTATTAATGCTGCCATCATTTATTACTTATTCTCTTTCAACCGCCCTAGTTCCTGCAATAAGTGAAGCTAATTCTCGTAATGATAAGCAGCTAATTGAGTATAGGCTGCAGCAAGCGCTCCGTCTTACTTTTTTAACAGGGGGTCTAGCTACTGTCATTTTATTTGTCCTTTCTGAAGAATTGATGAATGTCATGTATGGCTCGAATAGTGGAGCTATATTTATTAAGATTATGGCTCCATTCATTATTTTTTATTATTATCAAGGTCCACTTCAGGCGACACTTCAGGGATTAAATTTGGCAAGAGCAGCTATGATCAATAGTTTAATCGGTGCTGTTGTAAAGACAGCAGTCATTTTCATACTTGCCAGTCAGTCTTCATTTGGGATCAATGGTGTTGCAATGGGCATACTTGTTGGATTTGTTCTCGTCACTTTGCTCCATTTCGCAACTGTACTAAAAGCAATTTCATTCACTTTCTATATTCGTGATTATGTTAAAACTTTTATGGTTATGGGAGCTTCTGGCTGGGGAGGCTTTTGCCTTCTGCAAAATATAGACGTAAATATCCCCCTTGTCATGCAAGTAATGATTATTACTATTACGATAACCGTTATATATGCTCTTCTTACTCTGCTTCTAGGGCTTGTTAGCAAGGATGAAATTAGCCGTATTCCTTGGATAGGAAAGACTCTATCAAAGTTATCTTTTAGATAAGCTATGGTAAACTTACCTGTTGATTTCCACTGCAGGCACTAAAGCGACCGCAGGAGGTCCAGAAGCTCCTCGTCGAAGTGCTCCTGCGGGGTCCCTTTGACTCGATTCTCCCGCAGGACGTTGAATAATCTCCCCCGAATAAACACCGCACGAAGGAAATGCGAATGCATTTTCGAGGATCTTTCGCCTTCCGCTCCAATTAATAATAAAATAGCTTTTCAACACTGCGTTTTATTTTTTTTCATTCTTTAAATCAATATAAAATTGTCCATTTTCAAAGCTGCAAAAAGCAATTTTTTGAATATCTGTATATCCACGTTTTCTTAACTGCTGACGAAGCCAAAGGTTCGTTTCGTTTATTTTTTCTAAGCCAGTTTCCTGTATTACTCCATCTACAATAAGCGGTATTGTTATATTGCCAGTCTTCTTTTTATCTTTTTTAATTACAGATAATTCACCTGTCGTTTCTAATATAGCAAACTCAACATCCGTAATATTTCGAATATCCTTCCCTCGCAATTGAAGAAGCAAATCATCAAAATTATAACGATGCCTTTTCATTGCTTCTTCATCAATTTTCCCTTTACTAATAATTATGGTCGGTTTTCCGTCTACAAGATCTCGGAATTTCTTACTCTTTAATGTAGCAAAGGCTAGAATGATTTGAATCGCCATAAGTAATAACATGGGGAGAACATTTGTAAATAAAGGAGTATTTGGATTTTCAATTGCTAATACTGCCATTTCGGCAATCATTATTGAAACAACAAAATCAATCATGCTTAGCTGACCGAGTTCCTTCTTTCCCATAATTCTAAAAATGATCAAAATTAGTATATACAGGAAAATTGTCCGAAGAATGATGATAGAAAAATCCGCCATATGACATTTCCCCCTTTGTGACATTCTTTTTTATTATTTACAACGTCTAAACTTTCATGTTGTAAATTATTTCTAAATTCACAGCTGATTCTTTATCTCTATTAAGATTTCGATTCTATTTTTGTTATGTGTGAATATGCTTGTACTAAGGAAACAGGCATGATTGGATTATTCCAATTTGCTATATCCACAGGGTCGAAGGGAGAGGGACAATATAGAAGAATCAAAAAATGTTAGTGGTGCAATCCTTTATGGGATCATTGCAGTCTTTTTACTTGCCATTTTTAGCAGTCTAATTTTTTCTTTGTTATTAAAATTTACATCTCTTCAGGAATCATCATTACAATTCATCATAACTGCGATTTCCTTTGTTTCTCTGTTTATTGGAGGATTCATCTCAGGAGGAAAAGGGAAACAAAAGGGGTGGCTTCTTGGAGGGTTAACTGGGCTTATCTACTCCACTATCATCTTCCTATTTCAATATTTAGGATTTGATAAGCTATTTGATTTTCAGCAAATGATCTACCATATTTGTTTTATACTTACTGCCATGATGGGTGGTATTCTTGGTGTGAATTTGTCAAATAAATCAAGAAATGCCTAAAAAAACAATCATGAGTAACCACTCTTAACTTTGTAAGTAAAATGTCGACGGTTTCATTATTAAACAGAAAAAGTGAGATCTATTTAAAGATCTCACTTCTTTTAATTAAGATTTTGCAAGCATATCGCCTGAAGCAGATTCTGTTACTTCGCGGATTGCTGCGCGGTCGTATGTAAGACGGCTTCCGTCACCACATTTAATGACTACTTTCCCCTCATCAATTGCATCGACAAAGCCATGTAGACCTCCAATTGTTACGATCTTATCTCCCTTTTTCAAGTCATTCTGCATTTGCACAACCGCCTTTTGACGCTTCTGCTGCGGACGAATAAGCAAGAAATAAAAAAGTACAAACATTAACAATAGTGGTCCTATTGTAGCTATCATATTCTCCATTCACTTTCACCCCTTTCAAGATTAAGAATTTTTTCAAAAAGTTCGGTTTATTCATCCATCTTTTTGATATTACATTTAGAAATTTTTCGCATTAGGCTTATTAAAGCCGTATTTTTCGAAAAACTCTTCTCTAAAGTCACCAAGACGATCTTCTCTGATTGCTTGTCTGACCCCTTCCATCAATTTTAGCAGAAAATAAAGATTATGGTAAGTTGTAAGTCTTATTCCGAATGTTTCATCACATCGAATTAAATGACGGATATAAGCACGGCTATAATTTCGACATGTGTAACAATCGCAATGCTCATCAATCGGACCAAAATCTCTTGCAAATTTAGCATTTTTTACAACTAAACGACCTTCACTCGTCATTAAGGTTCCATTACGTGCAATTCTGGTTGGAAGTACGCAATCAAACATATCGATTCCACGGATTGCTCCATCAATTAACGAGTCTGGAGATCCAACCCCCATTAAATACCGCGGTTTATTAGAAGGCAGTAAAGGAGTCGTAAATTCTAGAACACGATTCATGATATCTTTAGGCTCCCCTACAGATAGTCCGCCAACAGCATATCCAGGAAAATCCAGTGATACTAAGTCCTTTGCACTTTGTGTTCTTAATTCTTCATACTCTCCACCTTGGACGATTCCGAATAAGCCTTGATCATTCGGGCGTTTATGCGCCTTTAAGCACCGTTCCGCCCACCGAGAAGTCCTCTCTACGGACTTTTTCATATATTCAAATGATGCAGGATATGGAGGACATTCATCGAATGCCATCATAATATCCGATCCAAGTGAGTTTTGAATGTCCATCGCCTTTTCAGGTGATAAAAAGAGCTTATCTCCATTTAAATGATTTCGAAAATGAACTCCTTCTTCTTCAATTTTCCGGAACTCACTTAAGCTGAATACTTGAAAGCCTCCAGAGTCAGTCAATATAGCCCGATCCCAGTTCATAAATTTATGAAGGCCACCAGCTTCTTCAACAATATCTTGCCCAGGACGAAGCCAGAGGTGATACGTATTGCTCAAAATAATACCGGCACCCATTTGCTTCAATTCTTCAGGTGACATGGTCTTTACAGTTGCAAGAGTCCCTACAGGCATAAATACAGGTGTTTCAAATGAACCATGTGGTGTATGGACACGTCCAAGACGGGCGCCTGTTTGTTTGCAGGTTTTTATTAATTCATAACGAATTGCTGTCAATTTTATATTTCTCCTTCCATGAAGTCAATCTAAGATTAAATATGGCATTCTGCCTTCCGACTATAGAATTAGCATCGCATCTCCAAAACTAAAGAAACGATATTTTTCTTCAACGGCTTCATGATATGCCTTCAATACATTTTCCCTGCCTGCTAAGGCACTTATTAGCATAATAAGAGTTGATTTTGGCAAATGAAAATTTGTAATCATTCCATCAATCGCCTTGAATTCATAGCCAGGATAAATAAATATATCTGTCCAGCCACTTCCTTCTTCAAAACGCCCATTATGCTCAGTTGCTATAGTTTCAAGTGTTCTTGTCGAAGTGGTACCAACAGTTATGATTCTGCCTCCATGATCACGGACCTCGTTTAGAAGTCTTGCCGTTCCCTCGGTTACTTGATAGAACTCAGCATGCATATCATGCTCGTTAATATCCTCTACACTAACAGGTCGAAAGGTTCCAAGGCCAACGTGAAGAGTGATAAAGGCAATATGCACACCCATATCTTTAATTTCCTCTAATAATTTTTCGGTAAAATGAAGTCCGGCTGTAGGTGCTGCTGCAGATCCACGTTCACGTGCAAAAACTGTCTGGTATCGTTCGCGATCATCTAATTGCTCTTTTATGTATGGTGGCAGAGGCATCTCACCTAGCTGTTCCAAGACCTCATAGAAAATTCCCTCATACTGGAATTCAAGAATTCTTCCACCATGTTCAGAAGTCCCAACACAAATAGCAGTCAATATTCCATTTCCAAAATCTATTCTTGTTCCCTCTTTTATTCGCTTTGCGGGTTTGACGAGCGTTTCCCAAACATCTCCATCCTGCTGCTTTAATAACAGGACTTCTATTTTTGCACCTGTACCTTCTTTTTCACCTAGTAATCTTGCCGGCAAAACCCTTGTATCGTTTAAGACAAGACAGTCACCAGCCCTTAAATAATCTTTTAAATTTTTAAATATGTCATGCTTAATATCTCCAGTTGCTTTATCAAGCATCATCAATCTGCTGCCTGTTCTCTCAAGCAAAGGAGTCTGTGCAATTAATTCCTCTGGTAAATGAAAATCAAATAATTCTACTTTCATACGACACCAACTTTTACAATATTCTACTCTAAAATTTCCATCCTGCTTCGATTGCACATTTATTGAGATGGCAGCTCCATTTGAAAATGACGATACACAAGGTCTGTTACAATTCTTCCTCTCGGTGTCCGTTGAAGGAATCCTATTTGTAATAAATATGGTTCGTAAACATCTTCAATTGTATGTGCTTCCTCACCAATCGTTGCAGAGATTGTTTCTAATCCGACAGGACCTCCACGGAATTTCTCAATGATCCCTCTTAATAATTTATGGTCAATATGGTCTAGCCCTAAACGGTCTACTTGAAGAAGTTCCAATGCTTCTTTTGCTTGCCCTTCATCAACTACACCATTTCCCTTCACCTGAGCAAAATCTCTCACCCTTCTCAGCAGCCTATTCGCTATTCGGGGCGTCCCTCTCGATCTTCTGGCAATTTCCTTTGCTGCTTTGGCTTCAATTTTTGTATCTAATACATCAGCAGTCCTAGTCACAATTTCTTTCAGCTGAGACTCATTATAATACTCAAGTCTGCTAAGAACCCCAAATCGATCTCTTAATGGAGCAGACAAAGAACCAGCTCTTGTTGTGGCACCAACTAATGTAAAAGGAGGCAGATCAAGCCTTACAGATCTTGCGCTTGGGCCCTTTCCTATGACAATATCCAGACAGAAATCTTCCATAGCTGGGTATAAAACCTCTTCAATCGTTCTTGGCAGACGGTGGATTTCATCAATAAATAATACATCTCCGGGCTCTAAAGCTGTAAGAATTGCCGCAAGATCTCCTGGTCGTTCAATGGCAGGGCCAGCTGTGGTACGGATGTTTACACCCATTTCATTAGCAATGATTGCAGCGAGGGTCGTTTTCCCTAACCCTGGAGGTCCGTATAGCAAAACATGATCAAGCGTTTCCTGCCTAAGTCTTGCAGCTTTAATGAAAACTTCAAGATTTTCTTTTACTTTATCCTGCCCGATATATTGATTTAAGTTCTGAGGACGAAGGCTTTGCTCTAATGATATTTCATTTAAGTCAGCCTCACTCGATATTATCCGCTCTTCCATCGCTCGATCACCACAATTTCACAATATTAAATGAATCCGCCCGCATTATCATTCAGACAAATTCAATATTTTACATTACCAGAGCATTATTTCAAAAGACTTTGTAAAGCTTTCTTTATGTATTGGTCGGTTGTAAGCTTTTCGTTCTTGAGCTCAGGTGAAATCTTCTTAATTTCCTTCTCTGAATATCCAAGTGCTTTCAATGCGAGAATGGCCTCCTCAAATTCTGGAGCATTCTTGCTTGCTAGATGCTGTAGCTTATCCTGAGAAAATAAATCTGGAAAGTAATCCGGCACAATTGCTTCTAATTTTCCTTTTAAATCAAGAATCATTTGCCTAGCTGTTTTCTTGCCAACACCAGGGAATTTAACAAGAAAAGCTTCGTCCTCATTTTCGATTGCTTGGACTACTTGTTCAGGTTCACCTGAAGCTAGAATCGCCAAAGCCCCTTTTGGACCAATTCCCGTTACATCTAATAGTTTAATAAACAATGTTTTCTCTTCTCGAGAATGAAATCCGTATAATGCTATTACATCTTGCCTAACATGGTGGTAAGTAAAAACTTTTACTTCTTGTCCATATTCCTTTGTAAAACTAAATGGATTAGGAGTAGATATTTGATAACCGATTCCATTATTTTCGATTACTATAAACTCCGGCCCAATATAGTCAACTCGGCCTTTAATAAATTCATACAAAACACTCGCTCCTCTGATTTGCTGTACATCATTGTATCATATTTTAATTCATTTCGTTTTATAAAAGGTTGCAAAAATCATTAAAGTTTCATTATAATGGAAAAGTTGTTAAATTGATTGGAGGATTCAGACATGAAAAAACTTTTTGTATTTTTAACAATTTTATCACTGTTATTAGCTGTTGCAGGCTGCTCATCTTCGAAAGATCAAGAAACAAAAACAGATACTGAGCAAAAAGAAACGAAAGAACTTACAGATACAGATAAATCGAAAATGTATAATTCCGTTAGGGTAGCAGAATTGAAGGTTAACGAGATATTCCACAAAGAAACAGCAGCGGATGGAACAACACCTATTATTAATAGTAGTTTCTCTGATGAAAATAAAGCAGTGGAATTTCTTTCAAAGTATTATAGTGAGGATGTAGCTAAAAGCATCTATACTCATTATGCAACAGACAAAAAAACACCTGAAGGACAACTAATTGTCAATTCAGAACCATATTTCACTCCTTCTTTCTTGGATACAAATCAAGATGATGTAACAATCGAAGGGGATAAAAATAAAGCAACAATTAAAATAGCGGATAATAAAATTTATTCTATTGAATTAGTGGACAATCAATATATTGTGACAAGTGTAGAATAAAAAAAGCGGAAGCACCTTTACCAGGCGCTTCCGCTTTTCTATTTGACAAGCGCCATCGGCTCGAGGTCATAAACCAATCCGTCACAAAGGTTAAAGAGCAACCTTTATGCCGGCTTGTCTTATGCTTGAGGCCCACAGGATGTGGGTCATGCGGACATTGCTACAGGACGTGGCGTTCTTTGTCCGCGTTCCTTCTTGAGCCGGGCGCTTCCGCTTTTCTTGTTACCTTGCTTGTTTTTCTACTTTTGAATAGGTTTTAAAGGTTTCTAGCACTTCGACATATTGTTCCTTCGATTTTATCGGAATGCCTTTTTTTAGTTCCTCACATTTTTTGCTTTCCAGCCGACCTAAATCAATTTGAAAAAATGACTGAATGATTTTCGACTTTTGAGGTCTCCCATTAAAAATCGTCAATACTCCATCATCTGTAATGCCGAAATAGCCATTTGTTTTTAATAATGGTGAAATATCATCCATATACCTGCGGAAGATAATTTTATCCTCTTCCATTTCTATAAGCTCCCAATCCTCATATTTAGCCCAAAACTCTTCCATAGACCAAATAGTTTCTTTTAATACTTCCTGACTCACTTCTCCATCCATGTACATTTGTTCTAAAATAACACTTATTTGAAGGGGATCCTCAATTGATCCTTTATTCTCTATATTTTCTTTGGCTAATGGAGTATTTGCATAATGAAAGAATAGAACTACGGTTACAATAACGACAGAAACCGATTTGGTTCTCAAAATAGATCACCTCGTTTTAATGGCGGTGCTTAAAAGCTTGACTCTTCATTCTATATTGTGACCATTTTTATCTAGCTTATCCGGATATTTTTAACAATTTACAAATCTACTTACTGTTCACATATTAGAATGAAAATCGATGAGAATGAACTGTTTTTCCTATCTAAGAAGAACTATAATTATGTCAAGTTATTCATTCATTTACATAGGGGGATACAATGTTTTGTCAAATCATGAAATTCCTTTGAAAAAGAAGAGTATTGTATTTATAGGGTTTATGGGAGTTGGAAAAACGACTATTGGAGAATTAATAGCCAATAAACTTGACCGTGATTTTATTGATACCGACGTAGAAATAGAAAAAGAATATCAAATGCCTATTACTCAGATTTTTAATACTTTAGGAGAAGAACATTTTAGAAAAAAAGAAAAAGAATTTATAACAAAATTGTGCCAAGAAAGATTCCATGTGATTTCACTAGGCGGGGGAGCATTCTTACAAGAAGAAATTAGGAATGTCTGCATGGACAATTGTATTGTTATTTACTTACATTTACCTTGGGATAGCTGGAAAAATAGATTTCCATTAATCATTGAAAGCAGGCCTGTTTTACAAGGGAAATCAATGGGGGAAATAGAAGAGATTTTTAATAAAAGACAGGAAGTATATTCGAAAAATCATTTTAAAATAGAATGCGAACATTTAAGTGCTGAAGAAATATCCACTAAAATTTTAGAATCCTTAAAAAATATAAAGGGTTAATTAAGAAAAAATAAATATTTGTTTTTGGAGTGGGAAAATGATGAAAACAGTAATAGTAAAGGATATCGTAATTGGAGAAGGTGTACCAAAGATCTGCGTCCCACTAATCGGGAGAACGTTAGAACAGTTAAAAGAGGAAGCACTATTCCTCCAAACCCTTCACATGGATGTGATCGAATGGCGAGCAGATTATTTCGAACTTGTTGACGAAATGGAGGAAGTGATAACAGCAATTAGAGAGATACATTCTATCCTCCCTTCCAAGCCGCTCATATTTACCTTCCGCAGTTTGAAAGAGGGAGGCGAAAAGGAAATTCACCTTGATTATTACGTAGCTTTAAATAAAGCCATTATAGACTCTGGATTCGTAGATATTATTGATGTTGAGTTATTTAATGATGAAGATGTCGTGAAAGAACTTGTCGATTTTGCCCATTCTCATAATGTCTATGTCATACTTTCTAATCATGAATTCAAGAAAACTCCATCAAAAGAAGAAATTATTTCTCGATTAATTCGTGCTCAAGAATTGGGAGCTGATATGCCAAAAATTGCTGTCATGCCAACATGTGCCGCAGATGTGTTAACCTTGCTTGACGCAACCTGCACAATGAAGGAGCAATTTACCGATAGACCGATTATTACGATGTCAATGAGCGGGCAAGGCGTTATCAGCCGGTTAGCAGGAGAGTTATTCGGTTCAGCACTGACATTTGGGGCTGCAAAAAAAGCTTCTGCACCTGGTCAAATTGCTGTTACTGAATTGAAAAATATGATAAACATTTTGCACCAAAACCTTTAGGGACAGAGTCTTTTGGCTCTGTCCCTTGTTTTATACCATTTAAAAATCTTTTGCTTCATAAATTTTTATCGTACAAAACCAAGATACTAAATAAATGATTGCTATAATTAAGCCACCAGCAAATATCAACTGATTCACAGTAAACTGGCTTAAAAATTGCTGAATTTCAAGCACTTGATCTTTCAATAAATACATCATAATTTGTCCAAACGCAATAATAGCAATGACTAAAAACATCGTAACAATTCTTGTATATTTCTCCCCAAATTTATATAAAATTGGGAAATAGATTGAGGTAAATAAAAGGATACAAAGCATACCGATGAATAAATGTTTAACCTCTGGAAATGGATGATCGTAAATATGAAAAACAAAGTAAAACACTGCTTGAAATATAACGGACATCATAACGGCGAATACTCCAAAAATTAGAGCCCCAACATATTTTGATGAGATAATATTTTTTCGATTTAACGGCAAACTGTTTAACATAATATGAGAATTGCTGCGATCTTCAAAGCTGCCAACACTTGATATGAAAAAAATGCCTGCCATTGAAATGGCTAAAGTTGGGGGATTCTGCAGAATATGAAAAAAAGCAATAACACAAGTGATTAGTAAAATCATCCTTTTTAACATAAGATAATCCTTTAAAATCAACGAGTACATGTCAAATCCCCCTTATTTGTATAATACATGATGTCTTCTAGAGTTGGTTTTTCAATTAATACTTCATGACCAAAAATCTCTTTTGTTTTCTTCACATCGCTTGTTAGAGCCTCAAATCCAACATTTGTCTTTCGAATACTGACAAATTCCTTTTCTATATCACGATCTAATAAATCAGTGCTCCCCTTAACAATTCCGTATTCAGAAAGCAGCTCATCTCTTTCCTTTGACAACAAAATTCTCCCTCTATGAATGTATGTAATATAATCTGCTATTCGATCTAAATCTGTTGTAATATGAGTTGAAAAAAAGATTGTTTTTTGTTCATCCAGCATAATATCATGCAATAGTTCTAAAATTTCTCTTCTAAAAACGGGGTCTAGTCCTGATGTTGGTTCATCCATAATAATGAATTCAGGGTCATGGCTGATTGCAAAGGCAATCGCCATTTTCATTTTCATTCCTTTAGAAAAGCTTTTAATCACCTGCTTCTCGGGTAAATGAAATTGATCAATATACTTATAAAAAATATCGTCATTCCATTTCTGGTACATTGGTGCAATTATTTTTCGCAGCTCACGAATAGATAATGTTTCATAAAAGCAATTCTCGTCATATACAAAACCAATCCGTTCTTTGATTGCTTGATTATGCTTATCTTGATCCAGGCCAAAAATGGTTATTTCTCCGCTTTCCTTTCTTAATAAATTCATTAATAATTTTATCGTTGTACTTTTACCAGCACCATTAGCCCCGATAAATCCTGTAACATATCCCTTTTTTATTGAAAAAGAAACGTCCTTTAATGAAAAATTTTTAAATGATTTTGTAACCTTTTTAAATTCAACTACATTTGTCATATCACATCATCCCCATACAAAATTAGTACCATTTCTATTAACTCTTCCTTTGAAAGATCGATGATTTTGCTTTCTTCAATTATTTCAATTAACTTTTCCTCCATTATTTTTAATCTACGTTCTTTTAATAACTCTTTATTTTGACTTGCAATAAACGACCCCTTGCCAACTACGGAAACAATAAATCCATCTTTCTCCAATTCCTCATAAGCCCTCTTTGTCGTAATGACACTAATTTGCAAATCTTTCGCAAGCTGACGAATAGAAGGCAGAGAATCACTTTCTTGCAGCTCGCCTTTTAAAACAAGCTCCTTAATTTGTTTTATGATTTGCTCATAAATAGGTTCTTTTGAAGTATTTGAAATAATTATTTTCATTTATCCACCTGCACTTTATATAGTGTATATATATAATATATACACTATATACATAATTGTCAATGTTCTCCTTTAGTACAAACACAAAAAAAGAGTAAAGCTACAATGCTTTACTCTTTTCATAATTCTTTATTTATTTGCATTCGTACTGAACAAATTATCAACATCTAAATTAATTTGATCTCGCGGACCGCCATCTCTTAGATCATTATCAATTACTTTTATACGATTATAAGTAGATGGATTTGTTACAATTGTACTTTTCTTCCCATTTAAATACGGCTGAACTGCTTGTTGAATATTTGCTATCGTTTCCTTTTCGCGATCATTGTCTACAAGAAGCACAGCAATGAGGACATCATTTCCTTTAACAACTGATTGGACATCTTTAACATTGCTTACATGAGCGGCATTATTAATATTATCAACTAACTTCCCATCATATGCTTCATAATAAGAGCTTTTTGCTTTGCGTACATTATAGCCTAAATGTCCATGGTAATTTTCATCATTTCGGCTGAACGTATTATTTCCGTTATTACGGTATGCTTGCCCTTCTTCACCCATTGAATGATCCATCATCTCAGTTACTGGACCGTCATTATCTGCACCATCAAGAATTTGGGCATTGCCTCCACGATTCTCATGGTTTTCATTTGAATAGTAGCCTACTGGCTGCATGGAATCATTATATCGATCCTGAACTGCAGCTTCATCGTTCATCCCACAGCCAGCTAAACCTAATGACATGATCACTGCAACTGGAAACACAAATAGCTTCTTATTCAAGCGAAAAGCCCCCCTCGCTAATCTAACAAGCATGAGCAATATGCCTGAAAAGGTAACAAATTATACTTTGTTTACACTCTTGCATAAGCAATATGCTCATTAATATGGTGGCAGGATTGGGGGACTTTCATTCTGACAGTTACGTCCAATTATAAAGTGAAACTTCCATCAGTGGGGGTTTTTCGAAGCACAGGACGTGCTAGTGCCGACGTTGCCACAGGATGTGGCGTTCTTAGTCGGTTTTCATCCCCCACTGATGGTTAGTTGCGGCCCACAGGAAGTGTGTCACGCAGACGTTGCCACACGATGTGGCGCTTTTAGTCTGTGTTCATTTTACGGGCCTTTACGGGCAGTTGATCCCCCCACTTAGGTTTCTTTGATTTTCTCGCAAACTTGAAGTGGGGGTCTTACTGCCCGTTAATCTGCGATAAAAATTAGCCGATTTCTAAAACTTTCTCTTGTAATGCCTGAAAAAATTCCTTTCTCTCTTTAAATTGTCCAATGGTTATTTCAAATAATTGCTTCATTTTTTCTGGCTGGAAATATGATCTTTCTCTAATTGCCCGATTCCATTCCCTGAATATATCTGTCGGATATGCTAGTGCATATAAAAATCCCTTTTCCTTCAAAGCTTGAGAAAAGCGTTCATATTTAGATAGCTCAGGCAGGGACCAATTTAAAAAGGGCAATATCCGATTCGCATATTGTAGTAAATCTGTAATTGGGTTTCCAATGCTAATCAAATCGAAATCAATCAGATATACAATGTCATTTTTCGAACGTAAAAAATTATGATGAGCCACATCACCATGGAGAATAACTTTTTTTTCAGCTTGAAAAAAATTTGACTCTACCTGTATTCCTTTTATTGACCAGTCAGCCCAATATAGTACCTCATTCAATATTTCCTTTTGTACATAATATCTTAATACGTGAAGATTTTTCATAAACATGGCGGATCTTTCCTTCCATTTTTCCAATTGCTTAAAAGAAGGAATGATCCTTTCAAATCGATGTATTAAATTTTCTGTTAGTTCATGGAATTGAGATAATACTTCAAGCCCTTCTAACTGATCTTCACGGGAATGATACGTAAACCTTTTTTCAGATGGATGTATATATTCAAGACAACCATAGAATAAGTTTCCGAAGTGAAGCGGTGGTTTTTTAGCTAATTGGTAAAAAGAATAAGTCTTCTCAAATCCTTCTTGTTTTAATGCTGTTAAAAAATCATTTTGTACTAATAAACGATTATTCGACGAATAGCCTTTTAAAATAAAATTAGTTTCTTTAGATTTTACAAAGTAAACATGTTTTCGAATTGGAATTATTTCATCAATTTGGATCGTGAGCTGCTTTTGTAAATAGGAGAAGAGACGATTAACAAATAAATCGTCTCCTCCATTATTTTTT
This sequence comes from Cytobacillus dafuensis, assembly GCF_007995155.1. Taxonomy (NCBI): domain Bacteria; kingdom Bacillati; phylum Bacillota; class Bacilli; order Caryophanales; family Bacillaceae; genus Cytobacillus; species Cytobacillus dafuensis. Next base: position 3,510,440 of record NZ_CP042593.1, read on the forward strand.
TTAATCGCCATATTCACTGCTTTCTTCAATGCTTCGTGGCATTCCGAACGCATGGTCATCCATCGGGTCATATCCATAAGGACTACCATATGGATTCATATATGGCGCTTGTGGCTGTTCGTATGGCACTTGTGGCTGTCCGTATGGTACTCCATACTGAGGAGTTAAACCCATATCGTACATGCCTGGTGTACGATAACCTGGACCATATGCACCAGGATACATTTGTGGAACACCTCCACCACATCCGCAATCAGATTCTGCACCCATTACTGGCATTAGAGGCTTTTGTGCTTCTGCCGGCATAACCGGCATTTGACTGTACGATGGCATGATTGGCATTTGTGCCATTCCTGGAGATTCTTCCATTACCCCCTGAACTAGAGGCATTGCTCCCATTTGTGGATAACCATAGGGCATGTGCCCATAAGGCATTGGTTCACAAAAACCAGAACCAGGCATGATTGGAGAAACTGGGATCATATGAGTTGGATAAGGAGGGCATGGATGCCCATATGCTGGCTGCATTGCAGGTGCCGTGTAAGTTGGTTGAAGAGGGTATTGATGCTCCGCAACACCCATTACTGGTGCTGGTGCTTGCATTCCTGCTTCTGCTGGTAATGTCTGAACATGATGCGGCATCTGATGATGATACATTGGCATGTACGAAGAAGATTCCATATATGCTGGACTTTCAACCCCTGCTACTCCATAGCTAGGCATTAAAGGCATTTGCTGCATAGGCATTGTTGCTGCACCATGAACTTGTGGATACGGCATTTGCTGACTTGGATATCCTCCATGAAAACCAGAGCCAGGCATGACTGGAGAAACAGGATAAAAACAACTCGGATGATATGGATACATTGGCTGATAAAACCCTCCTTGGTGTGTATGATAAATTGATTCACTTTCAGGACTTTCCATAGCAATTGGTTTTGCTTGTGGAAGGATATTTACTGGTTTTGGTGGCAGTTGTGGCAATTGTTTTGGTGGTTGCACCGAAACTGGTTGTTGTATTGGAATTTGCTTTGGCAGTTGTTTTGGTGGTTGCACTGAAACTGGTTGTTGTATTGGAATTTGCTTTGGCAGTTGTTTTGGTGGTTGCACTGAAACTGGTTGTTGTATTGGAATTTGCTTTGGCAGTTGTTTTGGTGGTATCTGTGGCTGCAAATGTGGTATTTCTTTCGGCAATTGTTTTGGTAATTGTTTTGGAGCCGGCTGTTGAAAATAATATTTATTGATTTCTATTTCTGGCATGATTGGTTTTGGCATTTTTGGAATATAAGGTTTAACCGGCACTTCCTTTGGAATTTCAACCTGTGGTGCCGTTACTTTCGGTAACTCTGCTACTGGAGCTTTAGGTAATTCCTTTTTCGGGGGTGCAACGATTGGAGCTTCTTTTTTCGGCGCTTCCTTAACAGGGACTCCTTTTGGTGCTTCCGTCACTGGTAATGTAATCGGTTTTTCTTTTGCAAAAGGGTGTTCTGTTATCGGCATTTCCTTTTTGGCACCCATCTTGATTTTTGCATCCGGCACGCCCCCAATCGGAGCTTCTTTTTTTATGGATCCTCCTGGTCCAGGAACCTTTATCTTCATACCGGGCATAATCATATCAGGATTGCTGAGCTGTGTATTTAACTTTTTCAGCTCTTCAAAATTCACGCCGTACTTTTTGGCGATCTTCCATAGAGTATCCCCTTTTTGTACGATATGGATCTTCACTCTGATTTCCCTCCTAGTCAAATGTCCATATAGTGTATGACAAAATGGGCAAATTGCTAATAATCTACACAAAAACTTATGCAAATAATATTAAAAATATGATTAGAGTCAGTATTTCCACTGGAATAATAAAACATAAAAAATTTTTTAATAGCTAGTCAATTGTGATAAAATGAATCATTATTGTGGTTATAAGGGAGATAATAAAATGAAGGAACAGAAAAAAGTGCTCGGCGAGGAAAGAAGAGAGCTTCTGCTCCAGCTATTGAAAGAAAAAGGGGAACCCATAACTGGAGGCGATCTTGCTACTAGAGCAAATGTGAGCAGACAGGTTATTGTTGGTGATATTACTTTGTTAAAAGCAAAAGGAGAACCTATTATAGCAACAAGCCAAGGGTATATGTATTTAGTACAGGGATCCCTTGCAAATACGATTGAACGAACAATAGCTAGTTCACATCCTCCTGACAGAACAGAAGATGAGCTTAATTTACTAGTAGACCACGGAGTTACAGTCAAGGATGTAAGGATCGAACACCCAGTATATGGGGACTTAACAGCCTCTGTCATGGTTTCAAACCGGAAAGAGGTTAAAGAATTCATCGAAAAAATAAAAGCGACGAAAGCCTCTTACTTATCCGAGCTTACTGAAGGAATTCACCTTCACACCATTTCAGCAGGCTCCGAACAGAAACTGGACGAAGCAGTTCAAGCATTAAAAAGAGCCAATTTTTTAGTTGAATAAAGAAAAGCGGAAGCGCCTTCGGAACAATCAAGAAACCGATTGTTCCTGCGGTGATTATTCTAAGGAGATTTCCTTAGTGCCCACCCCCGACAAGCACAAGACGAGCCTCTCGGAAAGGTGTTCTTTACCTTTCTGGGAGGATTGGCTTGTGACCTCCGACGCACAGGACGTGCTAGTGGCGACAATGCCATAGGACGTGGCGTTTTTGTCGTCGAGGGGGTAGGCGCTGGAGCTAGACAGTTCACAAACTCAAAAAAGCTATCCTCATTTTAAGAAAGGATCCTTTTGTATGCTTTTTGTATTAAACCTTACATTTTTCCATTCCAACCTGATAATAAGGATAGCTTCCTAAAATTTTTACTTTACAATCCAATGCCTCTAATTCCGATACGACACCAGGTATTAAAACATCGTCCTTCCTCATGTCAACATCAATGATAAAGAAATAATTACCGAGTCCTGTTTTCATAGGCCTTGATTCGATTTTTGAAAGGTTTAACTTTCTCCATGCAAAAGCAGAAAGCACTTGATGCAAAGCTCCTGCACGATCTGAAGGCAATGTAATCATGACAGTTGTTTTGAAGCCCTTAAAAGAGGCTTTCTTTTCACGAAAAGGAAATGGATTCTTTGAAAGTACAATAAATCGAGTATGATTATAGCTTACATCGTGAATATCCTCGCGAACAATCTCAAGTCCATATTCCTTAGCAGCAAGCTCGTTTGCTATCGCTCCTGCTTTAACGTCCGGATTTTCCTTCACAAATTGAGCTGCCGCAGCTGTAGATGTCGTTTTTTCACAAGGGGTCCCCTTTAATTCTTTATGTAAAAACTTATGACATTGTGCAAGTGCGTGTGAATGGCTATATACGACTCCAGTTTCCTTCCATTTTTTCGAATTAGCTGGATGCACCATGAAATGCTGGCGAATAGGGCAAGTTATTTCTCCAATAATCGGATAGTCCACTTCATGAACTAAATAATCAAGAGTAATATTAACAGTACCCTCAAGTGCGTTCTCAAGCGGAACAACCGCCATTTCTATTTCATCCCCCATTAAAGCATCGAAGCAATCAGGAATGGTTGAAAATGGAACTGTCTTTTCTTCAGGAAACATTTCACGAACAGCAATATCCGTAAATGTTGCTTTCGGACCTAAATACCCTACCTTCACGGTCATCTCTCCCTTGAATCACTTCTATATACATTACTAACACTTTACCACTTTAAATAGAGAATGTGTGTAAAAATTTAAAAAATTCGTCTGATGCCTATACACTTTATTTTTGTAAGACTAAGTCCTTCATATAAAAAAATGAGTGCCTGAACAGGCGCACATATAACATTATGCACCTGAACCAAGCACCTCAACCTTTTCTACAAATTCTAATCTTCTTAACTTTGTTAGCAATTCATCGATTTCAATTTCCATTTTCGTTACATTAAGGGATAGCGTAATATTGGCTCTTCCCTGTAAAGGAATTGTCTGATGAATGGTAAGAATATTACATCCTGCTGAAGCAACCACGCTCAATAATTGGGATAGGGTACCTGAGCGATCTTCTAAATAAAAAAACAATGTTATTATTTTTTCTTTGACAACAGTATGAAAAGGAAAAACTGTATCTCGATATTTATAAAATGCACTTCTACTTAAATCAACCTTTTGAACAGCATCCCATACAGACTCTGCTTTTCCTCTTTCTATCATTTCTTTTGCATCTAATGTTTTCTTCATTGCTTCAGGAAGAACATCTTCCCGAACTAAGAAAAATTTCTTATCGAATTTTTCATGTCTCATATTTACACTCCATTTAAACTTAAGAGATTATTCAATGAACTCGAATTCATATTCAAGCAGCTTTACTATATCCCCGTCCTTCGCTCCTTTTTCACGAAGAGCATCATCGACACCCATTCCGCGAAGCTGTCTAGAAAAACGTCGGATAGATTCATCTCTGGAGAAGTCAGTCATTTTAAAGAGCTTCTCAATCGCATCACCAGAAATGATAAATGTGCCAGCAGAATCTCTTGTGATAACAAATTCGGTTTGGTCAGCTTCATGTTTATAAACGACGCGGTGGACACCCGTTTCTTCTTCTTGATGTAATGGGAATTCTGGTGTTTCTTCAATTTTATCAGCAATAGCAAATAATAAATCTCTTAACCCTTGTCTTGTGATAGCGGAGATTGGGAAGATTGGAAAATCTTCTTTCATTTGCTCTCTAAATTTCTGAAGATTATCTTCTGCTCCAGGCATTTCCATTTTATTTGCCACTATGATTTGAGGCCTTTCGGTTAAGCGTAAATTATATTCTCTTAATTCCTTATTAATTGTTAAATAATCTTCATAAGGATCTCTACCTTCGATTGCCGCCATATCAATGACATGTACGATAACCCGTGTACGCTCAATATGTCTCAAGAACTGATGACCAAGCCCTACTCCAGAGTGTGCACCTTCAATTAAACCCGGAAGATCGGCTAAAACAAAGCTGCGTCCATCTTCTGTTTCTACCATCCCTAAATTAGGCGCAATTGTTGTAAAATGATATTCTGCAATTTTCGGTCTAGCAGAAGAAACAACAGATAAAAGAGTTGATTTCCCTACACTTGGGAAGCCTACAAGTCCTGCATCTGCTAAAAGTTTTAATTCAAGAACGACTTCTCTCTCGATTCCAGGCTCTCCATGCTCTGATAATTCAGGAGCAGGATTTGATGGCGTTGCAAATCGAGTGTTACCTCTGCCGCCCCGTCCACCTTTTGCAATAATCGCCCTCTGCCCATGTTCTGTTAGGTCAGCTATTACTTCATTTGTTTCAGCATCTGTTACAACAGTACCAGGTGGAACCTTCACAATCATGTCCTTCGCGTTTCGGCCATGTTGATTTTTGGACATACCGTGTTCACCACGAGTAGCCTTGAAATGGCGTTGATAACGGAAATCCATTAGAGTACGCAAGCCTTCATTGACCTCGAAAACTACATCAGCGCCTTTTCCTCCGTCTCCTCCTGCAGGTCCGCCCATTGGTACATATTTTTCGCGGCGAAAAGCGACCATCCCATTGCCGCCATCTCCACCTTTAACATAAATTTTTACCTGATCGACAAACATATTATTCCTCCTGTCTTAGCTGTCCTTACTTTCTGACAGCAAGAACTGTTAGTTTTACCTATGTAGATACGAAAATTATAATGACTTTGGATTATTTCTTGAAGGGATATAAAATTCCAGGGAAAGCTCTTTTTCTGTGAAAGCATGAACATCTATTTTAGGAAAAGACGAACTCTGTTCCAAAAATAGCTCAATTTGTTTCTTATCTGTTATTATTCCTCTAAAATCAAAAAAGAAACGGGTTCCATCTATCTGAGGATCAATTGTGACTGATAAATGATTCTCGTGGAAACGCTTAATAGATGAGTTCAGGCAGACAAAAAAAGTGTCGGTCCAATTTGTGAGCAAATCATCGTCCAAGTGATCGATTTTTGAGCATTCCAATATATCATATTCTACTTGAAACAAATGATTTTCCCAATTATATGTAAGAAGCAATGAGGCGAATTGAGGAATATTCAAATTAGAAAGCTTAGCTTCCTGCTGGGCCTCTACAACTATTTCATCGATAATTTCCTTTGCCCGGTCTATTTTATTTAGTGCTAGATTGCCTTTTATTAGTTGGATTTTATTTAGCCAGTCGTGGCGTGCATAGCGCAGCACCTCGATCATATTCCAATCTGTTCTCATAAATGCACTCCTACACAGTAGATTAAGTGTCAGAAGACTGCTTGCTGTTAGTATATCAAAAAACGAAGCAGCCGTAAGCAATTATTACTAAATTATCAACATATAAAACCAAAAAGAAAACCCTAACCTTAATGGTTAGAGTTTCCACCAGAAGCTTAAGCTTCTTGAGCTACAGGATATACGCTAACTTGCTTACGATCACGGCCAAGGCGCTCGAATTTAACTACACCGTCCACTTTCGCGAAAAGTGTATCATCTCCACCTTTACCAACATTCACTCCAGGATAGATTCTTGTTCCGCGTTGACGGTAAAGAATTGAACCGCCAGTTACGAATTGACCGTCTGCACGCTTAGCGCCAAGACGCTTAGAGATTGAGTCACGGCCGTTCTTTGTAGAACCTACTCCCTTTTTAGATGCGAATAATTGAAGATCTAATTTTAATAACATTTATTCCACCTCCTGCTTTTTGAAGGTCATTTTTATATGCTGCCCGTATTGCTCTTCAATCGTTTGTAAGGAGACAACCATTCCTTCTAAAAGAAGTTGAATTTTCTCATTTGTCTCTTCCGGTAAATTGACCGGAATAACACAACGGAGAAAGCCGTCTTCGTTTTGTTCAATTTCAGGGGTAATTCCGGTTAAGGTATGTACCGCATTAATTGCACCAACCGATACAGCTGATACGCCTGCACAGACGATATCATTCCCTCTTTCAGCAAAGAAGGCATGGCCGCTAATTGTAAATGATTGAATCATACCAGAGCTTTTACGATTAATCGCAATGTTAATCATTTTTCTCGCCTTAAGCGTTGATCTTTTCAATCACAACTTTAGTGTATGGTTGACGATGACCTTGCTTTTTGCGATAGTTTTTCTTTGATTTGTACTTGAAAACAATGATCTTTTTTGCACGACCTTGCTTTTCAACTTTAGCTGTAACAGTAGCACCTTCAACTACAGGGCTTCCTACTTTTACACTATCTCCGCCTACGAAAAGAACTTTGTCAAAAGTAACTGTTTCGCCTGCTTCAGAATTTAGCTTTTCGATGTAGATAGCTTGACCTTCTTCTACTCGTACTTGCTTACCACCAGTTTCAATAATCGCGTACATGAACTGCACCTCCTCTTAGACTAAGACTCGCCATCATCAGGCGTTTCACTCGAAAAGCTTAAAGTACTAAGCTTTCAGTATAGGACCTCAAGCAAATGGCACTAAAGCTAATCATATGTGAGCAAAAGCTTAAACCTGTTCTGAGCGGTTGTAGCACGGGTGCGCTACAAACATAACATTAAAATCCTATCATATAAGGGCTTAAAGTGTCAATATACTTTTCTTTTTAACTCTTCCGGTTTTCCGAATTGACGAATTTCATAAAAGGGTTTTTCTGACTGTGTTACAACAAAAATAATTTCGAGTCCAAGTATTTCTTCGATTCTCTTTTTATAGCTATTCTGCTCACCTGAAAAGACTATTTTCACGTCTTCAGAAGTATCGATTAAGACGGCCTCATGATCTGCTCCACCATACTCCCATAGTTCACGCTCCAGGCGAAAAGCAACCGTTTCTGGACTTAATATTCGCCCTGTACCATCACAGGATGGGCACTTAACTGTAAGAGACTCAGAAATAGCAGGCTTTGTTTTTTTTCGTGTTAGTTGGAGAATTCCTAGCGGAGTAAAACCAACAAGATTCGTTCGTCTTTCATCCTTCTCTAATTCAGCTTTCATTATTTCTAGAATACAAAGCTTATCCTTTTCCTCTTTCATATCAATAAAGTCAATTAAAATCATGCCCCCGATATCACGAAGACGGATTTGTCTTACTGCCTCAATTGCAGCCCATTTATTTGTTTTTATAATCGTTTCTCGAAGGTCATTTTTCCCGGAAAATTTCCCAGTATTTACATCAATGACGGTTAATGCTTCAGCTTCATCAAAAATAAGGTACGCTCCATTCTCTAACCAAACAATTCGTTTTAAAGCCTTTTCAAATTCATGTTCTAACCGAAAGGCAGAAAAAATATTTTCCTTCCCGTTGTAAAGCTGGACCTTTAGATGGCTATTTTTTTGAATTTCATGCTTGATGACTTGGTCATCGACAATGATTTCAGCAATATCCATTCTTGTTATTTCCTTCATGACCTCTTCTAAAAAAGAATTTTTTTCTAGCACGATTCTTGGCTTCTTAAAAGTGTTTGCTTTCGCAAGGAGTTCCTTATATTCTTGCCGCAGGTCTTCTATTTCTGCTATTAATTTTTCTTGTTTCACCTGACTGCTAGATGTCCGAAAAATAAAGCCCTCTTCTTGGAATTTTAGATCGTTGCCTAGGGTGCGCAAATCCGTTCTCAAACGATAATCTTCAATTTTTTTGGAAATGGCAACATATTTTCCATGTGGCATATAAATTATGTTTTCACCTTGGAACTCTATTATGCCCGTAAGTCGAGGCCCCTTTGTTCCTGCTGCATCTTTTTCTACTTGAACTAGCATCCTTTCTCCCTGGTGGACATAGGACGTAATACTTTGAGACCCTTTTTCGTCATCTGCTTGAACAAATGAAGCAAGTTTGTCCCTATGCAAATATCCCTTTTTACCTTCTCCAAGGTCGACGAAAGCAGCGTTCATTCCTGGAAGCACCTTATCAACAATCCCTAAATATATATTACCTACGGATGATTGATGCCTCGGCTGATTGATTACAAGCTTTTCAACTTCATTATTCTTTAGTAATGCATAGCGTTTTTCCCTTGTTAAATGGTCAATAATCAATGTATACAAACGAATTCCTCACTTAAATAATTAGTATGCGAATATCAGATCGCCTATCCTAGTAGTAACGTTCTTTTCTGAAAAATAGGCATGTAATAGCTCGTTTTCATCCATAGAACCTATTTCTTTTCCATCCTTTTCAATGATAATTGGGTGTTTATAGCCACGTTGAAACTTCTCCAGTACGTGAATAACCAGTTCATTATCATTTGCGACTAGCGGTTTTAATTTACGTACATCACTGTTTTTCCCATAATATCGTTCAAGAAGAAAACGAATAAAAATATATCTGCTTTGCTTCCATTCATGGTATAGCGAAAATAGCAAAAATGCGATTATAACCCAAATATTTAAATTTAACGGTGATAATAATAAAATCATCACAGCAAAAATAACCATACAGCCAATAGAAATTTGCAACGCTTGTCGATGTGCATTTGGAAATGCATGTTTGAGTGAAAAAAAGAGAAAAACTAATTTTCCTCCATCTAAAGGCCAAATAGGCAACAGATTAAATAGCAAAACCATCAAATTATACTGAATAAATAAGTGATATAGCCCTTCGGAAATGAAAGAAAATTGATATAGGATAAATGCCAGCCCTATCATCCAAAGATGCTGAAGAGGACCAGAAAGGATGACGATTACCTCTTCGCTTAATGGTCGATTCCCATGCTCATCCACTTCTGCAACTCCACCAAATGGCAATAGAGATATTCTTTTTATCCGCCACGAAAAAAAAGACGCTGCTGCAGCATGCCCCATTTCATGAACAAAAATGATCAGCAAAAGCAGAGACAACTCTAAAAAGTGAGCGGTTAAAACAGCTAATCCAATCACTACCCAAAGTAGAGGGTGAATATGAATATATTTTATCAATCCTATTAATTTATTCAAATGGAATCACCTGTATAGGGTCAATGAAGTCATCACCCTTTTTTATGGCAAAATAAAAAGAACCATTCATCCCATCTTCCTGTGCAGTTGCCGATCCTAGCTCTGTACCTTTTTTTATATAATCCATAAATTTAACATTGATATTATCTAAATTTCCATACCATGATTCACTTTTATCCGCATGCTTGATGACAATTGTTTTTCCAAATCCTTCTTTTTTCCCAGCGAATGTGACAAGCCCCTCACTCATTGCCACGACCGCAGCATCTTTGCTCGTTTCAATTGTGATCCTTTGTCCGTTCTCTTGGAAATCCTCCACAATTTTAGCTGATGCGGGCAAGGCATACTCCGAGTTTGGTGATGAATCCTTCATGCCTTCTTTATCATCTTTGAAAGGCAATAATGCAAGTGGTTTTCCGAAACGATCTTCATACCAGTTGGCAACAGTGACAAATTGAAAATCTTCCTCCATCGATTTTTCCACAAAATCTCTTGCAGGCTCAAATGCTTCTGCATTATTTTTAAACATAATTGCCACTATCAAAAATAAGCAAGCAGAGAGTAGGATTTTAAATAAAAAATATTCTTTTTTAAATAGAGGATGATTTCTCTCACCAGTGTTCCCTTCATATGAATATATTTTATCGAAGCCGTATCTTTCTTCATCTTCCGTCCACTTCATTTGTTTATTTAAATTCTTAGTCGTTCTTCCATGTTCTCTTTTTCTATTCGCCACTCGTTTCCGAATTTCATCTGCTCGTGATCTCATACTTCCCCATCATTCCCTTACAATCTTTTGTACAAGTCTATGAGTTGTCCAAAGGGAGTATGACAGGAAAAAGCCAGGGAGCAACTCCCTGGCTTATTTAACGCCAAAAAACTTTTTAATTTTCGAGAAAACACCTAAAGTTTCGTCCTCAAGTGGCTGAAGAGGGATAGATTCTCCCAAAATACGACGGGCAATATTGCGATAAGCAATGGATGCTTTACTGTTTGGATTTAATGCAATCGGTTCGCCATGATTAGAAGCTTTTATGACTTCATCATCATCTGCAACAATTCCAATCAATTCGATTGAAAGATGTGTTGCAATTTCATCGACATCTAGCATATCTCCATTTTTCATCAATTGATTACGTATACGATTTATCACTAATTTTGGCGACTCTACATTTTCTTCTTTTTCAAGTAAACCAATAATTCGATCTGCATCTCTTACAGCTGATACTTCTGGTGTTGTAACAACGATTGCCTTGTCTGCTCCAGCAACAGCATTTCTATATCCATGCTCAATTCCTGCAGGACAATCGATGATAACATAATCATAATCTTGTTTCAATTCATTGACGAGCTCTTTCATTTGCTCCGGAGTTACCGCCGTCTTGTCACTCGTTTGAGCAGCAGGCAGTAAATAAAGCATATCCTCAAAGCGCTTATCTTTTACAAGTGCTTGATGGATTTTACAACGCCCTTCCAATACATCAACTAAATCATAGATAATACGATTTTCAAGTCCCATTACAACGTCTAAATTTCGGAGGCCAATGTCTGTATCGACGAGGCAAACCCTTTTCCCTTGCAGAGCTAAAGACGTACCAATATTCGCTGAGGTCGTTGTCTTTCCGACTCCACCTTTACCTGATGTAATGACAATTGCTACTCCCATACCTATTGTCCTCCTTCCAATCTAGTAATATTCGGTCTTACATGCATTAACACTTGCAATCTATCAACCGTTATTTGATTTTCATCATTTATGTAAGCACATTCCATTTCCCTTTTATCTTCTTCTAGATAATTGTCAGGAGCTCTCGTAATACAATCACCTATTCGTATTTGTGAAGGCTTCATGATTGAAGCAGCTACAACGGCTTCTTTATTTCCATAAAAGCCTGCATGAGCTATTCCTTTCAAAGCCCCCATAATAAAAATATTTCCACCTGCAATGACTGTTCCTCCTGGATTAACATCACCGACGAGAAGCAAATCGCCAGCAACATGCAAAACTTGTCCAGACCTAATAATTCTAGCAATTGAAACAATCTCTTTATCTTCCTTTAATTTTGCTGCCTCTTCTTTTGTTATCACATTAGAGCTTATGGAATCAACGGCAAGATTCTTCTTTTGTCTAATTAATTCTTTTAGCTCCTCAACTTGTTCATTCGTTAAATATCTGTTACCAACCTGAAGTTTTACTGTAATTAAATGGTCTTCACGTGATCTAGAGCTCTCTGAAAGCTTATAATCAAGCTCCTTTTTCAATTCTTCATAGGAACAAGAATCATCAAGTTGAAGGATTAACCCATCCTTTGTTCCCTTAATCATTACATTTTGAATTTTCTTCATGTCAAGATGTTCACCTCGTAAGAAAAGCGCTAAACAACTACTTTTCTATTCCAAACCTAAGTTCAAAATAATATGTACTATGAATATTTTCAGTATTCCTATACTTAAATAAACGCAAGTTATCCCTAAAACAAGCATACCTTCTTTTTTAGAAAATCAAAAGAGGAAATGCTAAGTTGAAGGGTAAAAATAAAATCTATTAGATATAATTCGACAGAAACAATGTAATATCCTTTTTTAGCTCATTATTATTCCTTTTATAGACATGTGGAGCTTATGAAAAAGAACAGTCCCCCTTACGTCCTTTTTCATATTCCAATTATACATCTAGGCTTGTTACTAAGTTTTCAAAATGCTTTTTGAGTGGATAAGCGACTATACACGTAATGACTAGATTAAATATGACTGTTGGTATTAGTCGAAGTGAAACAAAAGATGAAAAATCCATGCTTGTCTGGTGTATTAAGAAGTTCATCTCGTATACTCCCATTTCTAATAGGATAACCCCCAAAATGGTCACAAGTGATACGATAACTATATTTGTTTGAAGAATTTTCATTAGTTTTGACACGATATAAGATACTAAAGGAAAAATAAACAAATAGATCCCAATGATTTCGGTGTAAACAATATCGAATAGTAGACCAAAAATGAAGCTATAAATAATTCCATACTTTTTCGGACCATAAATTGTCAGAAATAATAAGGTTATCATTAAAAATCTTGGGACGATAATTCGGGCATCATCAAGTAAACCTACAGGAAAGAGTTCTACAAATATACTTTCCGAAATGAAGATGAATAATAATAAGAGAGGAAGAAGGAATTTTCTCACAGTTCCTCCTCCTCATCATCTATCATATTTTTTAGTTCCGGCTTTACCATACTTCTTTTTACAACCATAACATGTTCAATATCATAAAAATTTGCACCTGGCTTGACGAATGCAGTTTGTGTAAGTCCATACTCTGCTGGTGTAACATCTACGACCTTTCCGATTGGAAGGTTTTTCGGGAACACCCCACCCATTCCAGAACTGATAACATTTTGACCTTTCTTAATCTTCGCATCATATGGGATTCCTTTTAATAATAGAACTCCCTTTTCTTTGTCGTATCCTTCAATTAAGCCAAAGTAACTTTCTCCATCAGCTTGAACTTCAGCTGAAATACGATTTGTCGGATCCATTGAACTCAATAGCTGTACAGTAGAAGTAAAAGGCTCGGTGTTCTTTATTTTTCCAATTAAGCCATTTGCCGTTAAAACAGGCATATCTTGTTCGATTCCATCTTTTGAGCCCTTATTTATGGTAAGCAGTTCATTCCATTTATCTGGATTCCTTCCTACTACTGTTGCTTGTATAGGGTCAAAATCACTTAATGATTCTTTTTTATCAAGAATTTCACGAAGCTCAGCATTGTCCTTTTTCAGCATTTGTACTTCCGATTCGAGACGAGCAAGTTCATCTATTCTTTTTTTCAACTCTTTATTTTCAGTATATGTATTCTGCAAGTCTTTCAAATTGTCAAAAAAACCAGCAACATAATGGGTTGGTCTTGAAACTGCCGTTTGCACCAAGCCAATCGTATCTTTAACAAATTGTTCTGGCCAGGTTAACTTATCACGATCCTTTAAAGAAAACCCAATCAATGCCACGAGAATAATGATGCTAACAAGCAAAATAATCAGGCGTTTATTCAGAAAAAACTGTGGCATTCCTTACACCTCATTTCTAGAGATTAGAGGTGAGAAGTTTGATGACGAGGTAAGTGGCGAATATGCCATTTTCATTTATAATAACCTCATTCCCAAAACATAACCTCTATATTAAAAGTCAATACATAGGTGGAGCCCAATCACATTATTAAGTTGTGAGTGGGCTTAAATAATATAAAAGATTTTATTCTGATTAATATTAACGAAAATCCTTCGATTTATTTTTAAATAAATCGATATGATCGAGCGCTTTTCCTGTACCGATCGCAACACAATCTAGTGGATTTTCAGCAATTAGAACTGGCATTTTCGTTTCTTCACTAATAACCTTGTCCAAATTCCGAAGTAAAGCGCCTCCACCCGTCAACACAATTCCACGATCCATAATATCTGCTGCAAGCTCAGGCGGCGTTTTTTCAAGCGTTACCTTCACAGCATCAACAATGGCATAAACTGTATCATGCAATGCTTTACAAATTTCTTCAGCAGTAATTTCAATTGTCTTGGGAAGTCCTGTCAAAAGATCCCTTCCGCGAATTTCAAAGTTTTCAATTCCCTCTGGATCACCAGCTGAGCCTATTTCAACCTTAATTGTTTCAGCTGTACGATCCCCAATTAAAAGATTATAGCTTTTACGAATAAAATTGATAATGGCGTCATCCATGTTATTTCCTGCAACTCGTACTGATTGGCTTGTAACGATACCTCCAAGTGAAATAATCGCCACTTCTGTTGTTCCGCCGCCAATGTCAACAACCATACTTCCCGTCGGCTCCCATACAGGCAGATTTGCTCCAATTGCAGCTGCAAATGGCTCTTCAATCGGGTAAGCATCTCTCGCTCCTGCTTGGCGAGTAGCATCAATTACCGCACGTTGTTCCACAGCCGTAATGCCTGAAGGAACACACACCATCACATAAGGCTTTCCTGAGAATAAACCTTTGTTCTTAACTGCTTGCTTAATATAATATTTCATCATCACAGCTGTTGTCTCATAATCGGCAATAACCCCATCCTTCATAGGACGCAGGGCAACAATATTTCCAGGTGTTCGGCCGATCATATTTTTTGCATCATTCCCAACAGCTACTATGTTTTTTGTGTCTGTTTGTAATGCAACAACTGAAGGCTCTCTAACAACGATTCCTTTCCCTTTTACATAAACAAGTGTATTAGCAGTTCCTAAATCAATTCCAAGATCCTTTGTTCCTAACATGGTTGTATCTCCCTTTCTGATACGAAATGCAAAAAATAAATTGGAGCTAAAGCATTCTCTAGCTTCAAAAAATTTATACAAATTTCAAATGCTTTGTTTTGTAATAAAACTATGGTCAAATCGTGATAAATTTCATATTGACGTAAAAAAGCATAAATAATATTATAGCTTATCGTCAACTAAAAACATAGTGTTATAAATACCCTTTTTCCTTTAAACTCACAAATTTATTTTCCCCAATAATAAGATGATCGAGCACGTCAATTCCAATTATTTTTCCACATTCAGATAGACGCTTTGTCACCTCGATATCCTCTCTGCTCGGAGTTGGGTCACCGCTCGGATGATTATGTGCACAAATGATAGAAGCAGCCGAACGCCTGAAAGCTTCTTTAAACACCTCTCTTGGGTGTACAATTGAGGCATTTAAGCTGCCGATAAAGATAGTCTGCTTGTGCAGTACTTGATTTTTTGTATTAAGATAAAGGCATACAAAATGCTCCTGCGACAGAAATCTCATATCATTCATCACATATTTCGCTCCATCCTCTGGAGAGCGAATCGTATATCGATCGTCAAATGATAAATTTGATATTCTTCTGCCAATTTCTACTGCAGCTAACAGCTGAATGGCTTTTGCGGTTCCAATGCCTTTTATGGATGTGATTTCATCTAATGATGCATCCTTTAATAATCTTAACCCTTCAAAATGCGTTAAAAGCCGATTAGACAATTGAAGAACTGATTCATCCTTTGTCCCTGTTCGAAGTAGAATGGCTACAAGTTCATGAGTAGATAAACTTTGTGGTCCATTTTGAATAAATCGCTCCCTTGGACGTTCATCCTGTGGAAAATCCTTAATTAATAAGGATTGAGTTTGCATGTAATAATTCCTCCCTTATTATACAGATGTAAGGGAGTTTAGATGAAAAAATATTTATTTAGAAAATGGCATCACATACCCTGCATTTCTTAATTCTCGAACTGTTTTTGAAATAGGGAGGCCCATAACAGAGAAATAGTCACCGTCAATTTTTTTGACTAGCATGCTGCCGAAGCCTTGAATCCCATATGCCCCCGCTTTATCAAACGGTTCACCGGTGTCAATGTAAGCATTTATTTCTTCATCCGAAAGCTCCCAAAACACCACGTCTGATTTTACATAGAATTTTATTTCATTTTCAGGAGCAACTATCGTAACCCCCGTATAAACAGAATGCTCTTTCCCAGACAAATTTTTAATCATTGAATATGCATCTGCTCTGTCCTTTGGTTTTCCTAAAACAATCTCATCTAAAACAACGATTGTATCAGCACCAATTACAAATGAATTAGGGTGTTGCATACTTACCGCTTTTGCTTTTCTGCTGCTAAGCTCCATGACAATTTCTCCCGGGGTTAATTCGGGATCAAAGTTTTCATCAACATCACTGCTGGATACTTCAAATGTTATATGAAGATTTTCAAGAAGTTCTTTTCGTCGTGGAGAAGAAGAGGCTAAAATGAGGTTTTGCATATTATCACCTGACCTTATATTCGTATCAATTTGGGAGATACATTATCATCGTACCAAAAATCAATTGGACAAACAATTTTTAACCCGACAAATATCGTAAATTTTACTTTTTCCTTTTGAAAAAGTTTTAAGAAATAATGCATATAAAGGAGCCTGTCGAAAAATAATTGCAACAGACTCCAATAATATGCATTATTTCCTAGAAAATATTCGATTTAGAGTGGATAATGTCAATATTTAGAATGAGTTATGCAGATTTATGAGATAGACTGGAAGGTGGAAAGAACTCTTAATAAATGCTGTTGGAGTTTTGTTAACACATTAGAGTCATTTGACTCACTATAAGCTTTTAACTGTGCATAGGCAAGGTCCAATTCACTTTTTAGTGAAATGATTCCTTCGTCCTTGAATTGATCCGTTTTAATAGCTTTTAAAATCGCAGCTTGCTTTTCGATATTATTTAAAGTTTCTTCTGATATACTATTGTCTACTGCAGCTTCAGTCGCTCCTGCTGTCATTATCTCAAAAATGAACGGTGCAGCTTCTATAAACTTTTTTTCTTCAGGAAGAAGACCATTTATTGACTTCTCTTCGAATGTAACTGGTTTAGCAAAAACCTCAATGTCCTTTCCCTTTAATTGTTGACCCAACTCTTTAGCGTCCTCGATACTATTAGCCACACTTAAATAAAGAACGGCTTGCTCATTCATCTCAATGATCTGAGAAGGAATTCCTTTTTGAATATAATCCTCTTGAACTTGTTTTGCTGATTCTACAGTAGAGAACACGCCTCCTTGAATGACAAATGTCGAAAGTGGTTTAATGAATACGGTCTCTGAGCCTTCTTCTTTTTCTTCTGGGGCCGGTTCAGCAATAACTGGAAGTTCGGTTTCCGTCGTGTTTTCAGTTTTGACTAATTTCAACATAATAATGCCGAAGCTTGTACCTAACAGAATGGCAAAAAAAACAGTAATAAAAACAGAAGTAAGTAAACCATTGCGGTTATTCTTTTTCAGACTACTTCCGAAAGCACTTAAACCTTTCTTATTAGACTTTTTCGATTGCGTTGCTATTTTATATTCTACTAAGTCCGGTTGTTCAAATGTATCTTCAGGTAGGATCCAATCAAAATTGTCATCGTCAGTTGTTTCTTTAGTTGCTGCTGCTTCATTTGAAGAAAAATAATCGAAATTAACCTTTTGATCTTCGTCTACTATCAATCTATCATTCTCTAAATCCTCTTGATTTAATTTATTCTCCGGAATCTTATTTTCTTCATATGAACGCTGATTTCCATTAATTTTTATCGTAATTGTTCTCTCTTTATCCGGCCTGTTCACCATTCGTCCTCCCTCCATGTAAATGGCTAATTTTGTTTCATCCTATCATATCAACAAAAAAAAATAACAAGACTTTTGTCGTCTTGTTACCTTGGATTTTCGTCAAATTTTTCAAGAGAATCATCTTTTTCTTTCTCAAATTCATTTGAAATATCTTCCGAAATACTAAACGGATTTTTTTTGCCGCTTGGCTTCGGAACTTCCATTTTTGGAAGTTGATCAATTAAATCAGCTAGATTTGGCATATAAAATGTTGCAATCGTGATTTGAGAAGTAATCAATTCTTTATCTTGATCCGTAGAAATAACCTCTTCAAGTCCGGTAATTTCTAATTTTTCGACTAGAATGATACGCTCCTGAGATTCAAGTGTTTCGATAAATTTTTCAAGTTCAAAATAGCTCGGAGATTGAACAGTTAATACAGCAGTTGTTTTCTTCATTCCCGAAGGCATTGGAATATTTGATTTTTTATCGTCTACTTGTTCAGCCTCCGTTTTATCAGTATTTATTTCTTCATTAGCTGTATTTGTATTTTCTGATTCAATAATATCTCCATCAGAAAACTCCATCTCCAGTACTAAACTATCTGAAACAACCTCTGCTTTTTCTATATCAAGTAATAATTGTTCGACTAAAGGCTTAACGGGAATCTGTTTTTGCAGCGATTCTGTGCTTGTAAAAGTATCAGACTGTGGATCATCAGGTATATGGCTTTCAACAGCTTCAAACAGCTTCTCAGTAGAACGCAATTCACTTTCTTTCGTAGATAATGCTGTTTTCAATGGCTGAATATAGAAAAAGTAGACTCCAGTAAAAAACATGATTAATACAATTACTACTAAGATACCAATTTGCTTCTCTTTTTTTGGAAATTGAAGGGTCATGATTCATTCCTTCCTTGATTTTCCGCTTGCACATCTGCTTTTATCACGGATCTATTTAGAATTATTTCATAATCCGCAAGATAACGTGGAATATACTGTTCCTCATGGTCCGTTCTCGCCGTTTGTTCTGTCTCTTCTTCAGTTGGTTCATTCGCAGTTAAAGTAATTAACCTTACATCCTCGATCCAATCTGTATCAAGCATAGATTTTAAATAGTAGGATGCTTCACGTTTTGTGTCAAACTGAACAAGCAACTGAATATTGCCTGTTTCTTCATATTGAATAGATTGAATAAAACCTCGTTCAGGCAACAACTCTGTAAATTTCCTTAACAAAGGAACTGTCTTAATCGGGTACTCCTTGGCCCATTCCACTGCCTTTTCTAGTTCTTCTAGCGAATTTGCTGATTCCGCATCAGTCATCTTTTTCTCATCAATCTCAATTAATTGCTGAGTTGTTGAGATTTGCTGTTCAACTGTTTTTATTTTTGCTTTATATGATTGGCCTACCCACATTGTAATGAATATGCCTACTAAAAAGAAAAATATTAAAACTCCGACTAGCACAAAAAGAGCTGTATTTCTCGATTCCTTTTTCGGTAATAGGTTAATCTCAACGAGCATAATTACACCTCTTTTAATGCAAGCCCCAGAGCTAGATAATGCGTCCTCGGAAGACTATCTTCTGTTGCTGAAGTTATTGAATTTATATTTAAAGTTTGAAGGGGGACATCAAATCTCTTCTCCATTTCTTTTTTTATTAGGTCAAGAAGCGGATGATCCCCATTTAGTAATATTTTTGAGACTTGCTGATTTCCTTGATTAATTGAATAACGATAGAAATCCATGAATTTTCTTATTTCCTTATAAATATCCTCCAATTGTAACAGCAGATCATTTGTTTCCCCGCTATATTGGAGGTTCTGCTTTCCAGCCTTATTCATATTAACATTCCACTTATCTTCATCAAAATCTATTAATAAATGGTGCATAAAAAAAGGAAGATGATTTTCAAAGATACAGATGTTTACTACGTTCGTATCAAATTGAACCATTAGTAATCTTTCAGCCTTATCCTGTAAGCCTAATTGATGGTAAAGCCGATAAAGTGAAAGCGAAGAAATATCTGCCGCATCAGGTATGAGTTTAACACCAGACAGCAAATTGGAGTATTCTAAAACATTTTCTTCATTGCTGGCAAAAACGAGAACTTCACTCTTTTCTTTCCCTTTTGAAACTGTATACGTATCAAAGACAGGCTCATCGAATGGAAGATGGATTCTTGTACCAAGTTCTAAATATAAATAGCCATTGATTTCGTCATCCTTCACATCTGCTGGAATCTCGACTTTTCGAATGATGACATAAGAATCTGGCACAATAAAACGAACAAATCGCTTTTGAATCTTCCAATCTACAATACATTCTTCTAGAATCATTGCTAAAGTTTCATGTTCAATAATCTTCCCGTCTCTAATGATGCCTAACGGAATAAACCGCTCTCCCCATCGAAGAATAGTAGGCGGCTTTGCTTGCTTCAATTCGACAAAACGAATGGAATAGTCATTGATAATAATATTTACCGTACGGTTTTTACGCGAAAAAAGGGAAAGAGCCATATGAAAAACTCCTTAGTTAAAATCCTGTTGCTAATAAAGCACTAAATAAAATTGGATGATCAAATCACCGTAAAAATAAGCTGTCAAAGTTCCTGCAGCAATAAAAGGACCAAAGGGAATCGGGTTTTTCCTTTTTAGTTTTCCTGTTATTAATCCAATAACACCAAAAAGAGAACCATATAAGGTTGCGATAAAAAAAGATAGCAGAACTAGTTTAAACCCTAGGACAAATCCAAGAACAGCAAACAGCTTAATATCTCCGCCCCCCATTCCTCCTTTGCTAATGATCGCAATAAGCAGAAGAAGTAGAAATCCAGCAGCTGCTCCTAAAAGGGAATCCCACCATGGTTCAAGTGGAATGAAGATTCGTTCCAACAAAAAAATCCCCATAAAAAAAACCAGCACTTTATCAGGGATAATCATATAAGTGACATCAGAAACGAAAATAATCATAAATAATGAGATTAGCGTCCACGCGACAAATAGCTCACTAGTCCAACCTATTATAAGTGGAGCTGCTGCAAACAAAAGCCCTGTCATAAGTTCAACAATTGGATAAAGAGGAGAAATGCGCGCCTTACACTGGCGGCATTTCCCTCCCTGAATCACGAATGAAAATACTGGAATCAGCTCGAATGCTGTAAGCTTATGCTGGCAACTTGGACAGGCTGAGCGCGGTGTGACGATTGACTTTTTTTGTGGTACTCGCAGGCCAACAACGTTGTAGAAGGAGCCGAGTATTAGACCAATTATCAATATATAGATTAGTATAAAATACATAGGCTAACACTCCAATAAATATACGTTTATGAAATCTTTAATTATTCGTTTTTATCACTATAATCATAACTATTTACTTCAGAAATTGTTCCTTCAAATTTTGCAGGGGAAGTTTGACCTTTAGCAGTAATACCTTCTTTTGCTGTTGCATCAATACTTGGTGTACCATTTTCAAACTCTACAGTATAAGATACTAGATTTTCTACCTCATTTATAAATTCTTTGAATTTTTCATTATCTTCATCAAGTGAGGTATTACCATCGACCTCATAGGAAGCCGAGTATAATTTAGCCGCATTTAACACTTGAAGGGCATCAGCTTTTGCAGCATCATATTTCGACTTTGCAATTATATTTCCTATACTAGGTACTGCAATCGCCGCAATAATCCCTAAAATAACTACAACCGCTAGTAATTCAATAAGTGTCAACCCTCTTTGATCTTTTAATCTTTGTCCAATTTTCTTTAACATACTAACCTTCCTCTCATTTTCTGTGATATAAGTCCTATTTATAATTATACTATCAAATTACTATAAAACTAGTAAATTTTGTTAATATTTTGCAAATGATTATCCTACTTGATTAAATATTTCAAACATCGGGACCATAATCGACGTGACAATTGTTCCAACTATGCCTGCAAGTACGACAATCATAAGTGGTTCGATTAGAGATTTGATTCTATCTGTACTGTTTTCAACTTCTTTTTCATAGAAATCAGCTACTTTGCCGAGCATAGCGTCGAGCACACCTGTTTCCTCACCAATCGCGATCATTTGTGTCACTAGCGGTGGAAAGGCCCAATGCTTTTTCATTGGTTCTGTCAATGATTGCCCTTTTTCAAGTGAATTTCTTGATTGGCGAATGACTCGTGCCATCACTTCATTTTCGACGATTTTTTCAACGATCGACATTGCTTGTAAAATAGGGACTGAGCTAGTAAATAATGAGCTCATGGTCCTTGTCATCCTCGCTAATACAGCCTTTTGCAGCATCTTTCCAAACACAGGAATGCGTAGAATGAGTAAGTCCAAATAGTATTTCGTACGCAGGTTCTTTCTTAGGATAGCAATTGTCATACCAAATGCAAGAATCATCATTAGAATTAACCACCAATAGGCCTGCATAAATTCGCTTGAGCTTAAAACAAAACGGGTAATGGCAGGCAGTTCACCGCCAAAATCTTCAAACATGGCCACAAATGTTGGAACAACTGCTACTAATAAGAAAATAACAACCGCAATTGCTATGATACCAACAACAACTGGATAGGCAAGTGCTGAAATAATTTTTTGCTTCGTGTTATGCTGCTTTTCAAAATGATCAGCAAGCCTTTCCAGTGTTTCATCCATATTCCCACCCGCTTCACCTGCTCTAACCATGTTGATAAATATGGGTGTGAATATTTTATTATTTTTTGCGGCAGAATCTGATAACGGAATCCCCTCACGCAGGTCTTGTTCGATATCAAGCAGAACTTTCTTTAATGGTTTACTCTCCGTTTGTTCAGCAAGTATTCTCGTAGAATTAACTACAGATACACCCGCTTTTAATAAAGTTGAAAACTGTCTTAGGAAAATAACAAAATGCTGAAGTTTAACAGGATTGCCAATTGAAATATCTTTTGTCAAGAAGGATTCAGGAATTTGGGCAATTTCAAGTACCCGAATATCTTCCTCCTTCAGCTTAAGCATTGCCTCCCTTTTTGAATTAGCTTGAATGACACCCTCTTTTTTTCCTTTACGGTCTCTTCCTGAGTATTTAAATCGTGCCATATTAAATGATAATCTCCTGTAAAAAGGGTTCTGCAGCTTCTTTGGAAATAATGCCTGCATGGACGAGATCATTAATACTACTCTCAAGTGTATGCATTCCTTGAGCACGAGACGTTTGCATAATGCTTATGATTTGATGGATCTTTTCATTGCGAATAAGATTGCCAACCGCCGCAT
Organism: Cytobacillus dafuensis; assembly: GCF_007995155.1. Lineage (NCBI taxonomy): Bacteria > Bacillati > Bacillota > Bacilli > Caryophanales > Bacillaceae > Cytobacillus > Cytobacillus dafuensis. The sequence goes on from NZ_CP042593.1 coordinate 3,533,691, forward strand.
TATTCATTAATATTTCAGTTGCTGCTTTCCGCCCTTGCTTATCTTCTCGGCGAAAAAGCCGTTGGGATATGACCGCTACTAAAACAGAAGCCAGTTGAATTCTAATTTGAGGCTGCTGGGACGGTGGAAAGACATCAATTATTCGATTAATCGTTGCTGGAGCACTTGATGTATGCAGGGTTCCTAACACTAAATGCCCCGTCTCAGCTGCCGTAATCGCTGTTTGTATCGTTTCCAAATCTCGCATTTCCCCGACAAGGATTATGTCAGGGTCCTGCCGTAATGCCGCTCTTAGGCCATTGGCAAAATTCATCGTATCAAATCCTACTTCTCGCTGATCAATAATTGAATTCCCATGTTTATGGAGATACTCAATTGGATCTTCAAGGGTAATAATATGTTTTCGCATCGTATTATTCATGTACTGAATCATAGAAGCAAGGGTTGTTGATTTGCCGCTTCCAGTTGGGCCTGTCACAAGGACAAGGCCCTGTGGTTTTTCTGAAATCTTCCGTAATACATTGGGCAATTCCAACTCATCAATGGATGGAATTTTCGTAGGAACCACCCTTATCGCCAGAGAAATACAAGAACGTTGATGATATGTATTTACACGAAACCGAGAAACACCTGGGATGCCATATGAAAAATCTAATTCTCCCTTATCCTTAAAATGAGTCCACATACGATCCGGTATAACCGCTTTTGCCATTCCTTCTGTCTCATCGGGCTTCAGGATCTCTTTTCCATATTTTTTCAATTCGCCATTGATCCGCATAATAGGTTGAACGCCTACCGTTAAATGAAGATCTGAAGCTTTTAATTCAAATGCGGCGCGTAATAAATATTCTATTTTATCTTTCACTATTTGCACCCCTATTCGAGTGTTGCTACTCTCAATACTTCTTCTGTCGTTGTTAAACCTTGTTTTACTTTTAATAAGCCATCATCTACAAGAAAAATCGTTTTATGTTTAATAGCTAATTCTCTTAATCTTGCAATAGATTCTCCATTCATAATCGTGCGTCTTATTTCATCATTTATTACTAGCACTTCATGTATAGCAATTCGTCCTTTATAGCCTGTCATACTACAAGAGGAACATCCCCGTCCACGAATTACTTTTTCTATATTCATACCTCTTCTTGCAAAAATTTCAATTTCCCGTTTAGAAGGTACATGCTCCTCTGCACAATCTCGGCATACCCTTCTTACAAGCCTCTGGGCAATAATTCCGCTTAGTGATGAGGCAACTAAAAATGGCTCTACTCCCATATCCATTAATCTAGTAATCGTCCCAATCGAATCATTTGTATGCAAAGTACTAAGTACAAGATGTCCTGTTAACGAAGCACGAATCGCAACTTCAACTGTTTCCTTATCCCTAATTTCTCCGACCATAATAATATTCGGATCTTGGCGGAGAATGGAACGAAGACCTGTAGCGAAAGTCATACCAATATTCGTGTTTACTTGAATTTGATTGATTCCTTCCAATTGGTACTCAACAGGGTCTTCAATTGTAATAATATTAACCTCTTCACTATTCAATTTATTTAATGCTGCATATAAAGTAGAGGATTTTCCTGAGCCAGTAGGACCTGTTATCAGAACAATCCCAGTTGGCTTTTCAATCATTTCTATGAACCGTTTTAAATTTAATTTATTAAAGCCAAGTTTATTTATATCATTTAATGAACTGCCTAAATCAAGGATCCGCAAAACTATTTTTTCACCAAAAACTGTCGGCAAAGTAGATACACGTAAATCTACTGGATGGAAATCGAGATTTACCTTTATTCTGCCATCCTGAGGAATACGGTGTTCTGTAATATCTAAATTGGCCATTATTTTTATTCTTGCTGTTAAAACACCCTGCATATGCTTTGGAAGAACTCGTTCTACTCTTAATACTCCATCTATTCGGTATCGAACAATTACCTTCGTTTCTTGATGATCGATATGAATATCACTTGCTTTCATCGAAACTGCATTTGAAATTATTTGATTTACTAATCGCACAATAGGAGAGTCTTGATCCGTAATTTTTTCTTCTTGGTGACTTTCAGTTTGAGGATTATCACTTATTAATTCTTCAAAGCCTTCATCAATGTCATAGTATTTATTAATTGCTCTTAAAATATCATCTTTCGTTGCAATCGCCGTCTCAATTTGGAAACCTGTTGATAATCGCAAATCATCGATAGAAAAGAAGTCCATCGGGTCTGCCATAGCGACATAAAGCTTGTCCCCTTCTTTTTTTAGAGGAATTAAAAGCTGCCGTTTTGCTGTTTCCTTTGAAATAATACTAAATAGTTTTGTGTCAAATGGATATCGATATAAACTAATATGAGGAATTCCAAGCTGAAATTCAAGTACTTCAATAAGCTGTTGCTCTGTAATATATCCCCTTTGCAGTAAAGCATCACCGAGTCTTTGTCCTTCACTTTTTTCCTTTAATGTAGTGTGTAGCTGATCTTCAGTTAATAGACCAGCATCAATAAGTAGATCCCCAAGCCGTTTTCGGATTTGTTTCATACATCATCCCTGCTTTATTGGTGATTATTTCATTTGTTCCTTTGGTTTCCCCCAAAGATCATTTGTATTTTCGATCGTTCCAGATGAATCATCAGTGTTTTCTGGAGATGCAGATTTTACATCATCATTTTGACTCTCGGTAGTGTTAACATTTTCTTCCGAAGGAGACTCTTCTTGTAATTCATTATTATTTTTTTCTTTATTAATTAGCCCGTACACTTCAATACGATGAATTGGCGGATAATAATCCTCTGAGATTTCTTCTCTACTTAAAAACGCACCGTTTTCATCATAAACTTCACGGAAAACTTTAATTATTAACCCTTCTTTTCCTTCGGTTTTAACTTTTTTTTCATTCGGGTTCAATAGTGGGCTATAATGCTTGATTGTTTTCGGTTTAAAGGTCTGTTCATCCTGTTTCGTAATAACATATTTATTCAAAAAGGTCGTCCCTTTTAGCGATAAAGTTAATGTATTCTCACGCAACAGAAGGTCAATGACATAACCATTATCATTTGGATTAGCAAAAATCAAATCCATGCTTTTTTCGGCATCAACCTTTGCTTCAAATCCTAATTGTGCATATTCAGGTTTATCATTGCTAATATATCTTTCAATTATTGGAAAATTAGTTGGTAAAATTAATTGATAAATTGCCGTAGCTAATTTATTAATAGCAATTGGAGATTCCTTTTCCAATCCATTCTCTTCAAGGAATTTTAAAAGAGAAAATTGAGAATTTGGTTGAATTTCGATAGTTGATAGCTTTTCTATTATCCGCCTCATGTCAGCGTCTGTATCCTTGAATTCTATACTAGATTCATTAATAACAGCATTCTGATTTTTGTTTGCACCCATTAAATAGTTCTCTAGACTAAATTCTAAATTTTCGGATTCTAATATCTTGGCACTCTTTAATAAGTCTGACATTAGCTTATCAAAGTCAATCATATCACTATTTAATGATGGGAATGAATCAAGGATTTCATTCTCTAATGTATTATTTTCAAAATCAACAAGCAGCATATTTTTCTGTCCATTATTTACAGACTTCACTGAATCAACAATGTTAAACCGAAAATGAGAATTATTTAGTAATATTTTTTTCTCTTTATATCTAATATGTATATTCATTTCTTCTAACCAACGGGTCAATTGTTCGTCCACTAGTTGCATCGCTTCTGTTTCAGTTTTCCCTGAAACATCTACAATACCAGCCGTCGTTCCTTCGGCAAAGGTGTTTGTATTATTCAAAATCGAATGAAATGCTGAGGCACCAAAATGTGAGAAGGAAAAGATAAAAAAAGTGCATAGAAATAGAATGATAAATAGTTTAACTCCTAGCATATTTCTCACATGCGGACTCTCCTTTATACTTACATGAAACTTTATTTATGAAAAACTAGTTCTTCAATTTCAATCTCATCATTTGAAATAGATTCTCTATTCTCTTTTTGTTCAGTATTACTTGCTCGAGTAAGTTCAATTTCCTCTATTTCTTCCATTTCGACATCAATTCGATGTTGAACAAGTTCAAGATTTTCTTTAAAGTCAATGTCATTTGTTTCTATTAATTTTTCAATTTCAGACATATTAACGGTTGCAAACTCATTCTCATCATATTCAAATTTTACATCGATAGAGTCATGGTTATCGAATTTAATCGCTCGATTCGTTAGGAATGAGATATCTTCTTCCATATCTAGTAAATCATCTTTTTTTTCATAATGACTTAATTCTGTTTCAAATTTCTTAAAATTATCTTCCAGAATCTGAATGTCCTTTTGCTTTTCAGATTCATCGTCTACGTTTTTGAGAATATGATCTTCTTCAAGAGGGTTTTCTATTTGTTCTGTTGCATTTAAATCATTGGCAGATGTAATCGATTCTAGTTCTAATTGTGGCTTTGAATCCACTTTTTCCATATATAAATTTTCATGTTCTTGGATGTTTGGTTTCTTTTCTTTTAATCTGATATTTGACTGGGAAGACAAACTCTTCGCAAATTTCTTCTCTAAAATAAATGTAGTTAAAATGATCAGCAATATTATAATCAGCACTGATTGAAAAAGTTGGAATTGAGTATTGGCCATAAGCCCTACATTGGCAAAAAGAAATGCAATACCAATTAAACCTAATTTCTCTTTAATTGAATACCCAATCGGTAACAAAAACATTATTGGAATAAGAATAATCAATGAGGCTATTGCCAAAATAAAGGCTACCACTCTATCCCCCCTCATGAAAGTATAATCCGAATCTACTATAAAAACCGCAGGAAATTTGTTACAATTTTTCAAAAACTACTAAAAAAGTCCTATTATGACTTATATTGATTGATTCATATTGTATAATAAATAAAAGCGATTGAGAAGATTGTTTGTTTAAACTTCAGTATGGAGGAAAAGAAGATGAACCAAAAAGGGATTACGTTATTAGAAGTGCTGCTATCAATGTTAATACTCTCCATCATATTAGTCTCTTTTTTTAGTTTCTTCTCCCAATCAGCAGTATTCATAAAAAAAAATGATGATAAATTATCTGCTGTAAATACTGCTCAAATGGTATTAAATATATTGCAAGAAAATGAGAAAAAAAACACACTTTATTTACCACAAAGTGTTTTAGAGGACGTTAATAGTGGTAAATCAAGTATTATTACTAATGAAATGGATGAATTTAGCACATTATTAAATCAAGATATACAGTCTAGTTTTAAGATAAGTCTAGAATTTAAAGAAGGATATGAAAAATTAATACAAGTCAAAATAATGGTAAGTGACCCCAAAAATAATAAAAATGAAGCTAAAACCTATACATATATAAGCAGGTGAAAGATGTGAAAATTTTTTCTGAAAAAGGGTTAACCTTAATCGAAGTACTAGCGACTTTGACAATTTCATTCATTATTTTTGGGTCTATATATGGTGTTTTTATTAGTGTAAACAAAAATTATACTGGTTTAACCGAAAAAAACAATTTAAGTCAGGAAGCAAATATAATTATTACTACTATAAAAAAATACTATCTAGCAAACTCTGAATTTATATTAAAATACAATGAAGATAAAGAAACAGTTTTTATTGGTAAAAATGATAGTGAACCACTTATCGCTCTAACAGATCAAAATATTAAAATAGAAGAATTTTTAGCTTGTAAAGAAGAGATAACGGGCATGAACAAGAAAAAATGTGAAGATGAGGATAAATACGAAAATATCACAACATGGGAACCACTTTATCTAAAAATAACACTCTCAAATAAAAAAGGTCAGAAATATAACATTGATACAATGATTAATAAGTATTAGGAGTGAATTTATGAAGAATGAGAAAGGGTCATCCTTAATAGTAGTATTACTAATCATTACTTTAATTTCAGTATTTTCTCTTGTTATTATGAGTTCTACTGTAAACTCTCGCTTACAATTTAATAGTACTGAAAAAACAAATGTTTCAACGGATATTGCAGAAATGGGGATAACCCATTATTATACTTTGTTTAAAAAACTAGCAAAAGAGGCCTATTCTGACGCAGACACAGAAACTATAGACTGGGTAAAAAAATATTCAAAAAACAATAAAAGTAAGGATGAGCCTACACAACAGGAAATAATAGACTATTTTAATGAGCAATTTTGTAGCAATCTTTTAAATTACCAAGAAGTTAAAATTAATTATGAATCTATCTTTCCGATTGAAAATGAAAAGTATCAATTATACGTTACTAATTCACCGTCTGAAACAGCATGTGCTAAGACCTTAAATACATTGGAATTTACATTCACGAGTATAGGAGAGTTTGAAAAACAAAAAAAGGAATTAACTGGTACTATTACAATGAATAAAGGTAATGAGATAAACGATCCAGCTCCTTCTCATCCTCCTGATTCTAATCATTTCAAATACATAGTTAATAACAAAATATATAATAAGTATTACGATGGTTCAGTTTATTTTAAAGAGAGAATTGACATGAACGGAAATAGTAAAGAATTAGTCATCAACGGTGATGCTTATTTTGCTAAAGGTTTGGTTCTTAATGGAAATGTTACTTTAAAGATTAACGGAAATGCCTATTTTCTCGACGTAAGAAAGAATGGAAGTTCAGGAAATATTTGTGTAACTGGGCAAACTTTCAAAATACAAGACTCAACGTTGATACCTTATCCTCTTCCTGGAAATTCTTGTTCATCAAACAACGACAAATGGGATCCTGACTCACTCAATATTGATGTTGAGTATAATTAATAGCTATTAAAAAAGCAGCTAGAACTAAAGTTCTGCTGCTTTTTTATTTCACATACTCCGCCACTCGATTCCTTCCTGCTCTTTTCGCACCAACATATAAAGCCCTGTCAGCATGACGTATGAGTGTAAGAGGATTGTCTGCATCCTGCAGAGCTGTGGCTACGCCGATAGATACAGTGATTTGAACTTGCCGAGTTAGTTCCTTCGGCCCAATATGCTGGTCGAGAGTGAATAGGTGGTTAGCAATTAATCTTCTTATTAATTCGGCGGTTGTAAGGGCTTCTTCCTTTTCAATATTCGGAAGAAGGATGACAAATTCTTCACCGCCGTAACGAGCAACCGTTCCAGTATGATCTATTATACTCATTAGTTCAGTTGCAAGTTGACGAAGGATTTCATTTCCGCTTTGATGACCATAGGTGTCATTAATGGATTTGAAATGGTCAATATCAAGAATTATTAATGATAATGATTCTTTTTCTTGATTTTTCAAGCTCTCAAATTCGCTGAATAATACATTTTCGAAATAACGATAATTGTAAAGGCTCGTTAGCGCGCAGCGTTCACTCAAGGCTTTTGTTTTTTCGTAATTTCTTGCATTCTCGATCGCAATAGCAAAGTGAGAGCAAAGAATATCGACAATCATTAGCTGAGATTTTTTATATGATCTTTTTTGAGTTGAAGCAAGCAAAAGAACTCCTGTTACTTGGCTATTGCGAACAATAGGGACACTTAATACGCTTTCCACATTCTCAGGCATATACCCTTTCACAATATGTTTCCATTCTTTTTCTGAGCTGTATAATGCTGATTTTTTCTGCTCCCATACTTGACCGCTGATACCTTCACTCTTTTTGAGCGGCTGTATGTTGAAGGATTTTCTTTCTCCTTTTTCAACTTGGCGAATGAGATGAAGCTCTTCATTATCAACAATGTCAAGAATATATGCATAATCAACAGGGAGCATTTCAGTCAACTTCTGAATAAATAAATCTAATACTTCATCCATATTAAGTCTTTCAGCAAGTTGATGACCGATATCTGTTGCTTTTTGTAGAAGCTCATTAATATTTTTACTAGCAGAATAAAGATTTAGTGTGATAGACAGACTAGCAAATGGGACACTAACAAAGATGACTGCTAAAAATCCAACTTCCTTATGTAGAATATAAAGGACTAAACCAATCGGTAATGACATAAAAGTTGTGATTGTCTCCCAAACAAAGTCTTTACCAAAAACTTCTCTTTTTCCTTTATATATACTATAGTTAATCACCGCTATGAATAAATGATTAAAAAAATAAGAGAGAACGGGATAAATGACATATAGCCAAAGTGATAGTCCTTCTTCGTAAAAACTAGCACCGGTATCCCCTACAATATAATAAAAGATCCCACCACTCAGTAAAGATACGAGAAAAAACATAATGGAGTTGAGAGGAATCCTATAAAATTGTTCCTTTGATAGTCGTATTCTTATAAAGAGCACAGCTAACGTCAATTGAGCAATTACAAGCTCTATAAACAAGCCAAAAGTTAAAAAAACGGCCCAAGAAACCCATTGTAACAAAAAGATCGGAGCACCATTAATGACCATTGGAGTTGCCGCTACAAAGAATGCTAGACATAAAAATAATAGAATGTCTACAATATCAAAAGAGATTTGAGGAGGATACATCCGATAAGTTAGCCATAAACCAGTTGGGAAAACTAATAGCCATAAAGCCCAAATTAATTTTTTCTTATTAGAGCTAACCATTTATTCTCCCCCCTCCAATGATCTTTCTAGGTCATTAGTAACATTAACATCTTATCAAATTTTCTATTTAATGTCACATATCATTTTTCTAAATATTTCGATATATAAGGTTTAACTTCAGATAAAAAGTATAGGGATCCAGTCACGATTAGAACTTCATCAGCCTTTACGGTACGAATGTTTTCTTCAAGTGTCATTGCCCAATTTTTATTATATTGCTTATTTTTATTCCTACTCAGATCAAATAGATTCTCAGCTCGTGCTGCTCTCGGATAATTAAATTCAACAAAAGTTATTTTATCAGCTATAGCATCTAATTTATTGATCATATTATCTAATTTTTTGTCCGATAAAGCTGTAAAAATAATGTTCTTTTTATTATCAGGATAGCGTTTTTCAAGCTCACTGACTAATGCCTCTATTCCTTCCTCATTATGGGCACCATCAATTATGACTAAAGGGGTATTTGACACGACTTCAAATCTGCCAGGCCAATATGCCTTTTTAAGACCTGAATATACATGCTCGTCCTCTATTAAAAAAGAATAGTACTTGTTTAAAATCTCAATAGCCATAACGGATAATGATGCATTTTCAGTCTGATGCTTTCCAAACATTGAAATTTCGAGATTCTCCCATTTCCTAAAAGGGGTTTGCTGCGTAAATCCCTCACCCGTATCTCTTGATACATGTTCATTAATCAAGAATTGGCTGCCAAGGGAATACATAGTCGCTTTCTTTTCAATTGCTATATTTTTTATAATTTGTAGTGCATCCCCTTGTTTAACAGCTGTAACGATACTAACACCCGGCTTAATGATCCCCGCTTTTTCAAAAGCAATGTCAGTATGGGTTTCTCCTAAGATGCCTGTATGGTCTAGGCCAATGCTAGTAATGATAGATAATATCGGTAATATAATATTCGTTGAATCAAATCTGCCGCCAAGTCCCACTTCAAAAAGGGCAATGTCAACAGGGTTCACGCGCCCAAAATATTGAAGAGCCATTGCCGTAATAATTTCAAATTCGGTCGGTCCTCCGAATTCGCTTTCTTCCAATTCTAAAGATAGTGGGTAGATGTCGTTAGCTAATCGAACAATCTCCTCGTCGCTAATTGGCATTCCATTTAAGGATATTCTTTCATTAAACTGTTCAAAATATGGGGATGTGAACGTCCCCACTACATAACCAGCCTCCTGAAGAATCGAGCGTAGATATGTAACTGTTGAGCCCTTCCCATTTGTACCACCAATATGAATAGATTTAATCCTTCTTTCTGGATGATCTAGCTTTTCCATCATCCATTCCATTCTTTTAAGTCCTGGTTTTACTCCAAGCCTTAACCTTGAGTGAATCCATGAAACAGCCTCTTCATATGTAGTAAACACAATAACTGCCCCCTATCGAAAAAAACATGAATATGTATTTTTTTACTTTTGATACTGTTTAAAGCAAAAATATGAACGGTATTATCGTCATTTCGCTCAGTATTCGATTATATCAGTCGCCTATTTACAATATATCGGTCAGTTTACGCCATTTATCAGCTACTAATAATGATTCTTTTAAAGCATGAGGAAGACGAATCCAAAGAACTGGATTCGTCTTCTAACTTTTTCAAAGTGCTTATTCACCTTTTAATTCTTTAATCCGAGCTTCAACAGCCGCTCTCTTCTCGCTGTAATCTTTTTCTTTTTCCTTCTCTTCCTCAATCACTTTTTCAGGAGCTTTCTTAATAAAGCCTTCATTGCTCAGCTTCTTTTGAACCCGTTCAACTTCATTATTAAGCTTTTCCCATTCCTTCTGCAGACGGGCAACCTCTTCTTCTATATTGATGAGCCCTTCTAATGGAAGGATGATCTCCACACCTGTAACAATGGATGTCATTGCTTTTTCAGGTGTTTCCGGATCCAGCGCAGCCGTTAATTCTTCTGGGTTACAGAAGCGTTCAATAAACTTAAGGTTTTTCTCTAATGTTGATAAAACATCCTGATCTTTTGCCTTCAAGATCATCTTTATTTTCTTGCTCATCGGAGTATTTACTTCTGCTCGGCTATTACGTACTGAGCGAATGATTTCAACTAAGAGCTTCATCTCATTGGAGGCTTGCTGATCAGTAAATTCTGCTTGAGCTTTCGGCCATTCGGCAATGGTAATAGACTCGCCAGAATGAGGAAGGTTTTGCCAAATCTCCTCTGTAATAAATGGCATGAATGGATGCAATAATCGCATCGTATTGTCTAATACGTAAGCCAGAATTGAACGGGTTGTTTTCTTAGCCGCTTCATCATCTCCATATAATGGAAGCTTCGCCATTTCGATATACCAATCACAGAAATCATCCCAAATAAAATTATATAGTACACGGCCAACTTCTCCGAATTCGTATCGGTCGGATAATCTTGTAACTGTTTCAATGGTTTCATTTAAACGAGTTAAGATCCATTTATCCGCAACAGATTTTTCGCCTGTTAAGTCGATCTCTTCGAATGTTAATCCATCCATATTCATTAATGCGAAACGAGAAGCATTCCAAATTTTGTTCGCAAAGTTCCATGTTGCCTCCACTTTGTCGATGCTAAAACGCAAGTCATGCCCTGGTGAGCTTCCTGTTGATAGGAAGTAGCGCAGTGAGTCTGCACCGTACTTATCTACTACATCCATTGGATCAACACCGTTGCCAAGGGATTTACTCATCTTTCTGCCCTCAGCATCACGAACAAGACCGTGAATTAAAACATCTTTAAATGGTCTTTGATCCGTAAATTCTAAACCTTGGAAAATCATACGAGATACCCAGAAGAAAATGATATCATAGCCTGTTACGAGGCAATCTGTTGGGTAATATCGTTTAAAGTCCGCAGATTCAGTATCTGGCCAGCCCATTGTTGAGAACGGCCATAACGCAGAACTAAACCATGTATCTAAAACGTCTTTGTCCTGTTCCCAGTTCTCGATATCTTCTGGTGCTTCATGAGCTACATATACCTCTCCAGTCTCTTTATGATACCAAGCTGGAATACGATGTCCCCACCAAAGCTGGCGTGAAATACACCAATCACGAATATTTTCCATCCAACGCATGTAAGTATTTTCAAATCGTTCTGGAACAAAGTTTACTTTTTCTTCTTTTGATTGGAGCTCAATCGCTTTATCAGCAAGCGGCTGCATTTTAACGAACCATTGTGTTGAAAGATACGGCTCTACCACTGCTCCGCTTCTCTCAGAATGTCCAACTGAATGCATATGCTCTTCAATTTTGAATAAAATACCTTGATCTTGTAAATCCTTAACGATTTGCTTACGGCATTCGAAGCGATCTAATCCAGTGTATTTATCAGCTTTATTATTCATGGTACCGTCTTCGTTCATGACAAGAACACGTTCAAGATTATGACGATTACCAATTTCAAAGTCATTTGGGTCATGTGCTGGCGTAATTTTTACCGCACCTGAACCGAATTCCATATCAACATAATCATCGCCGACAATTGGAATCTCGCGGCCCACAATTGGAAGAGTAACTGTTTTTCCAATTAAGTGCTTATAGCGGTCATCTTCCGGATGAACAGCTACAGCAGTATCTCCAAGCATTGTTTCTGGGCGAGTTGTTGCAATTTCAATATGTCCGGAGCCATCTGTAAGAGGATATTTCATATGATAAAATGCACCCTGTACATCTTTATGAATAACCTCAATATCAGAAAGAGCTGTCTTCGTAGACGGATCCCAGTTAATAATATATTCGCCTCGGTAAATTAGACCCTTCTTGTAAAGAGAAACAAATACTTCGCGAACAGCTTTTGATAATCCTTCATCTAGCGTAAAGCGCTCACGGCTATAATCAAGACCAAGTCCAATCTTAGACCATTGCTCACGAATATGACTTGCATATTCCTCTTTCCATTTCCAAGTTTCCTCAACAAATTTCTCACGGCCTAAATCATAGCGCGATTTTCCTTCACTGCGGAGCTTTTCCTCTACCTTTGCTTGGGTAGCAATTCCAGCATGGTCCATTCCTGGCAGCCATAGTACATCATAGCCTTGCATACGCTTCATACGCGTTAAAATATCCTGTAGGGTTGTATCCCATGCATGACCAAGATGAAGCCTTCCCGTAACATTCGGCGGTGGGATAACGATTGTATAAGGCTGTTTATTCTGATCATCCTTCGCCTCAAAAAACTTACCCTTTAGCCACCATTCATAACGTCCTTGTTCAATTGATTGTGGATCATACTTTGTAGGCATTGTTATTTCCTTCGTTTCCATCACATTTCATCCCCTTTACAAATAAAAAACTCCATTCGCCATAAAAGGACGAATGGAGTATGCTTCGCGGTACCACCTTTTTTTCAAACAGAAAGAAGAGCAGAATCTAGACAGTTGTCTAGCTCTAAAAAACGTCATTCCTGTTTGACTCTTAAATAGATAACGGATTTCCCGTCTTTCACTACACGATTTTGCAATCTTTCGCGAAAGAAGCTCAAGGGCGACCTTCCAACGGTTCTACTTAGAAAACCTTTCAGCTAATGGTTTTCCTCTCTAAAAGCAAATAGCCATTGTACTATTCCCTATCCTCGCTGATTATTTTTATTATCAATATATTACCTATAAATTAGGACTGTCGTCAATCATTATTCCTTTTTTATTTTCATTTTATACAACGATAATTAGCAGTGTTCCATATTTTATTTAATTTTATTCAAAGAGCTATCAGTAAATTTACAATGTAATTTGGATTATATATTGTATGGTAGGCACTAATAAAGGTTGTCCTACATAGAATAATTTGAGAAAAATTTCGAAAGAGGGCATGTTCCAATGAGAAGAAAGTATAATCCTTATGGTTTGCCACCGTGGCTAAGAACAATTAGGGGGGGATGCTCGCAATTTATTATTCCATTTTGCTGTTTTCAAGGAATAAGAGTGATTATTTTTCCAACAACATTTGATGTTTTGTTTCTTGCTATTCTGATATTAATTGCGGTAGCCTTTCGTTTTGAATGGCTATAAAAGCCCAAAATTCTATTTAATTTTGGGCTTCTTCTTTTGGTTGGACTTCTTCTTTTGGTTGGGCAGCTGCCTTTGCTTCTGCTTTTTGCCGCTCTATTTCTTCCATTCGCATCAAAACGTATTCAGTATTTTTAAGGAGCCAATATTGCTTCTGAAAATGTAACGTCGATTTCCTTTCTCCATTCCCATAACGGTTTTTAAAATACCTTTCTGCAGAACGCATAACAGCTCCTGGATGGGCAAAATAGCTTTGAAATAGGAGGAATTCATCCTCTTTAAATGGGGAAAATTTCAGATACGTATAAATCCATTCAATACATTCTTCTGATCTTTTTGGATAGGATTTCAATGTTCGTGAAAGGAATGGTAATATATCATGAATCGGCGAGCCTTGTTTGGCTCGTTCAAAATTTGAGAAATAACCATAACCCTTTTCATTATATAAAAAATGTTCAGTTGAGATTTTTCCGTGAACCGTTACAATACGCGCCTTTTCACTGTCCTTCGTCTTCTCATACCAATCTTTTAATTTTTTTATCGAGAAATTTAAAGCCTGATAGATATCATGATAAGAAAGTATATACGATAATTCAAAGGGAGACATATATTCCCTTTGCTCACAGGTCTCCAAAAATCCTTCTAAAAATTCCAGTTCCTTTTCCCATTCCTGCAATGTTTTTTCATAATGCTCCGTTCTCTCTTCTTTTTTGATTGTTATTTCCTTTGAAGATAAGGAATGAAGTCTGGCTAACTCACGAAAGAGCTGATGGTGGCGCTCATATCGGTTTTCTTTTTCTTCATTTGCTAGCCATGGCATGAGGTAATACATTTCATTTTCATGCAAAACAGCATATCGACCATCAACAGTTGGGAAAATCGGCACGATACGGTTATAGCCTTTTTGATATAAATCTTGAACATGCCGAATAAAATCACCGCCATGCTTGGGGTTGATTTTTTTCATGGCAAATATACCTTTATTTGTATAGATTTTTTGAACTAAGCCATATTCTTCAACAAAATGTGGTTCAAGGGCATATTGTTTTAAAATCGGATATACCCTATTTAATCGATTCTTTTCATACATAAGAATCACTCACTTTCATAGAAAAGCGGAAGCACCTTGGTCAGGCTAGACATTTCAAAAAGTAGAAACAAAATGGCCGGACAGGTTAATGTTTCCCTGCCCAGCCTGTTTTTATCGCAGATTAACGAGCAGTAAGACCCCCACAAGGTTGCGAGAGAATCAAAGAAACCTAAGTGGGGGATCAACTGCCCGTAAAGGCCGATAAAATGAACACAGACTAAAAGCGCCACATCGTGTGGCAACGTCTGCGTGACCCACTTCCTGTGGGCCGCAACTAACCATCAGTGGGGGATGAAAAAACCCCCACTGATGGAAGTTTCACTTTATCATTTTTGATGGGCTACGGTAACTGGAATATAGAGAACTTGCCCTTCATATATATCTTGATTTATTTCTATATGATTCACACTAAGTAGTCTTTGAACAGTAATATCGTATCTTTCGGCAATCGTATCGACTGTATCTCCATTCTGAACGATACATACTTTTAACTTTGCGATATTATCTTCCGTCTTCCGCGCAAAAAACTCCGTTAATGTCATGCTTTTCTTTTTGGAGAACATTTTCTTTTTTTTCGGGGCTGCCTCTTCTTTTTCTGCTGCTGCCATTTGTTCCTCTTGCTCAAAAAATTCTTCTTCTACCCATTCTTCATCTTGTTCAGCTGCATCCTCTAATGCCTCTACTTCCTGTTCAGGAATGTCCTCAGTTTCTGGCATTTTATAAATTTCTTCAGCAGTTGGTGTTGATTTTTTACTTCTTTGGGCAGTGAAGGAGACCTCTGGCTCTACTCTCACTTTTACCTCTTCTATTATCTCTTCTCGTATCTCATCTAAAATCTCTACTTTTATCTCACTTAAATCCCTTTTCTCTTTCTCGACTAATTCTGGTTGCTTTCTAGCTTCAGCTTCAAATGGAATATAAATATCTTCTTTTTCTTCAGGCAGCTCCTCTTCTACTATTTCTTTAGAAGGTCTTTCCATAGTTCCTGGATCTACTTCTGAAACAGCGACAGAAGATCGATTTATCGTCTCAAATTCTTCTTCCTTTTCAAATGATGGGGAACTCTGCTGATCACCATAAAGGCCAGAAATAGTTAAATTGGCTGTTAATTTCATGCAGCTTCTCTCAGGAAATACATAATCAAATGATTCAACAATAACATCAATTTCTTGAATGTTTTGGATCCTATTATTCGGAATCGTAATATCCACTGGGAAGTAATGTGTAAATTCGCAAACTCCCTCTTCTCTTTCTTCAACGTATTGGATAAATTTTGGGGCTTTAAATATTTCCTCATTTTCAACTGCCCCAGTGTAATACCGCTTATACTCGCCTGATAGCTGGAGAGCACCTTGGATCGTTACATATTGATCATTTTCCTGTATGAGAATATCTGGGTCTAGGGAAATCGTAATTAAATCATCTACTTCCTGTCCTTTTTGAAACCAGACGGACTCTTCTAAAGAAAATCGTAAACACGATTGGTTTCCTTGAGACAAAGCGACTCCTCCTTTCGTAACCTTCACGTTAAATCACTATGTCATTTACACTTTATGAGAAGGATTATTTTTTTATGATTGAAAAAGCAAGCACGCCATAAAAAAAAACACCCATCTAAAAAGATGAGTGTCTGTTCATTATCCTTTAAGCTTTGAAAAAGCAATATCTACTGCTTGTAGTGTTTTTTCAATATCCTCATCACTATGAGCAGTTGATAGGAATAGGCCTTCAAATTGAGAAGGTGGAAGAAATACACCTTGATTTGCCATTTCACGATAATAAGAAGCAAAATAATCTAAGTTTGACGTCTTAGCTGTTTCAAAATTAATAACATCTTCATTTGTGAAGAAGAATCCAATCATAGACCCAGCACGGTTAAATGTAAGAGGAATATCATACTTTTTGGCAGCTGCAGTAATACCTACCTCTAACATATCCCCTTTACGCTGGAATTCCTTATATGAATCTGGTGTTAATTGGCTTAATGTTTCATAGCCTGCAGTCATCGCTAATGGATTCCCTGATAGCGTTCCTGCCTGATAAATTGGCCCGCTCGGTGCAATTTGTTCCATAATTTCAGCTTTACCGCCGTATGCTCCAACCGGAAGTCCCCCGCCTATTACTTTTCCTAAACAAGTAATATCTGGTGTGACATTAAAATACCCTTGTGCACAATGATATCCAACACGGAAGCCTGTCATTACTTCATCAAAAATTAACAGCGCTCCATATTGAGTTGTAATCTCTCTCAAACCTTCTAAGAAACCTGGCTGTGGTGGGACAACACCCATGTTACCTGCAACTGGCTCTGCAATAATACATGCAATATCTTCTCCAAAGTGCTCAAAGGCATATTTAACACTTTCAAGATCATTATAAGGAACTGTAATCGTATTTTTAGCTACACTTTCTGGCACTCCAGGGCTATCTGGAAGTCCGAGAGTCGCAACACCTGATCCTGCCTTAATAAGCAGAGAATCGCCATGACCGTGATAACAGCCTTCAAATTTCAAAATTTTATTCCTTCCAGTATAACCGCGGGCAAGTCGTAAAGCACTCATTGTTGCTTCTGTTCCAGATGACACCATACGAATGATTTCAATGGATGGGACTCTTTCTATTACAAGCTTAGCCAATTCATTTTCTGTTACAGTTGGGGCGCCGAAGCTAGTCCCCATTTCAGCAACCTTCTTGATGGACTCAACAACACGATCATTGGAATGTCCCAAGATTAATGGGCCCCATGACAAAACATAATCAATATATTCATTTCCATCAATATCGTAAATTTTCGAGCCTTTTCCTCTTTCCATAAAAATTGGATTCATTTTTACCGATTTAAATGCTCGAACTGGTGAGTTCACTCCTCCAGGCATTAACGTACCAGCTTCTTTAAAAGCTTGAATAGATTTCTCATATGAGCGCATCTTCATCCCTCTTTTCCTTTTATTTTACTTTTTTATCCATCTAGCTGCATCTTTTGCATGATATGTAATGATTAAGTCACAGCCTGCTCGTTTCATTCCAGTCAACATTTCCATTACAATTCTTTCTTCATCGATCCAACCGTTCTCTGCAGCTGCTTTTACCATTGAATATTCTCCACTCACATTATAAATAACAAGCGGCAGATTTATATTATTTTTCACATCGCGAACGATATCAAGATAAGGCATTCCAGGCTTAACAATGATAAAGTCTGCACCCTCTATTAAATCAGACTCTGCTTCCCGTAATGCTTCCATCCGGTTTGCAGGATCCATTTGATAAGCTTTTCTATCTCCAAATTGCGGAGTACTATCAGCAGCATCCCGGAATGGACCATAGAAGGCTGAAGAATATTTCACCGCATAGGACATAATCGGTACATTTTCAAAGCCCGCCTCATCAAGTCCTGCACGAATGGCGGCAACGAATCCATCCATCATATTAGAAGGAGCAATAATATCTGCACCTGCTTTTGCTTGGCTAACAGCAGTCTGTACCAATAATTTAAGGGAAGGATCATTTAACACCTGTCCATTTTCGATTAAACCACAATGGCCATGACTTGTGTATTCACAGAGACAAGTATCAGCAATAACAATTATTTCAGGATACTTATCTTTAATAAGGCGCGTAGCTTCCTGTACAATTCCATGGTCATGATAAGCTTGCTGTCCACATTCGTCCTTTTCAAGTGGAATTCCGAAAAGAAGCACAGATTTAATGCCTAATGAAACAACCTCATCCATTTCCTCTTCAAGATGATCCAATGATAAATTATAGATTCCAGGCATAGAGGATATTTCTCTTTTAATATTATGGCCCTCAGCAACAAAAATTGGGTAAATGAAATCATCTATGCTTAAATGATTTTCACGGACTAATGCTCTCATGTTCTCACTTTGACGAAGTCTTCTATGACGCGTAAATTGGATATTCATATTGGATTCACTCCTTTGGTTATTTATCTTCCACTATTAAATACTCAATAATGCTTTTTATCATATGATCGACCGTATAAATTCGTGGTTCACAATGAATTTTGAACCCATACGATTCAATTCTTGCTTTTGTTACTGGACCAATACAGCTAATAATACATTCATCAAGCTTTTGTACAAGGTTATTTTCCCTAATAACCTTCATAAAATGATCAACTGTTGATGGACTTGTAAATGGCAAGATATCCAGATTATTAGCTGAAATTCTTTCAATTAATTGCTCTCTGCTTTCCTCAGGAAAAAAAGTCTCATATATGATTATTTCATCAACAAAAGCGCCCTTTTCCGTTAAAGTAGTACATATATAATCTCGAGCTAGATTCCCTTTAGGGATCAATATCTTTATTCCTGGTTCAATAAGTGACAAAAACTCTTTAACGAAGCCTTCAGCAACATATTCGTTTGGTATAAAATCTACGTTAAAACCTGCTTGCGTTAAGCAGCCTGCCGTCTTCCTGCCAATCGCTGCAATTCTCGGCAGCTTGCTTTTTCGAATATGATCACTAAACTCAAGGAATGTTTCTACAGTTATATCACTTGTAAAAATAATCCAATCATACAAATGCAACTGGTTTAATCTCTCAACAATTTCCTTTGTTTCCTTTAAAGGTTTGAAGGCTATGAGTGGGATTTCAACTGGTATTCCGCCATAGCTATTAACAAGATCAGAAAAGGATTTTGCCTGTTCCTTCCCTCTCGGTACTAATACTGTTTTTCCTTGTAGAGGGAGGGTCTGACGGGTCATTCGCCATCAAGCTCCTTTTTTACTTGATCAATTAATTTTTTTGCACCTTGCTGAATTAACAAATTAGCAGCTTCTTTTCCAAGCTCTTCAGGATTGCTACCTTTTACTTGTTCTGAATAAATAATTTTGCCATCAGGGGATCCGACTAAGCATGTTAAAACAATTTCATCTTGCTTATTGATCTCTGCAAACCCTGCAATAGGTACTTGGCAGCCTCCTTCCATTTCATGAAGGAATGACCGTTCAGCCCTTACAGTAGCATCTGTTTGTTTGCATGAGAATTTATTTAATAATTCTAGAAGCTCTCCGTCATTTCCTCGGCACTCGATTGATAGTGCCCCTTGACCAATTGCAGGTAAGCAAATATCTGGATCTAAAAACTCTGTTACTACATCTGTAGCCCAACCCAATCTTTTTAAACCAGCGGCAGCTAAAATGATTGCATCATATTCATCGGTTTCTAGTTTCGCTAGTCTTGTATCAATATTTCCTCTAATCCATTTAATCTCTAAGTCTGGACGGCGTGCTAATATTTGAGCCGCTCTTCGTAAGCTGCTTGTTCCAATAACAGATCCAGGCTTAAGCTCTGAAAAACGAATATGCCCTTTAGAAATGAGTGCATCTCTATGGTCTTCTCTTTCAGGAATACAGCCGATAACTAGTCCTTCTGGAAGCATAGCCGGCATGTCCTTCATACTATGGACAGCCATATCAATTTCTTTATCAAGCATTGCCTGTTCGATTTCCTTTACAAACAATCCCTTTCCACCAACCTTAGATAGCGTAACATCCAATATCTGATCACCTTTTGTAACGATTTCCTTTACCTCGAAATCAAAGGAAGGATCTATAGCTTTTAATTGATCAATAACCCAATTTGTTTGTGTTAATGCAAGTTTACTTCTGCGCGAACCAACAATAATTTTTCTCATGATAGCCTCCTAATTTTTCACATAAGCCATGATCTTGGCGACAGTGACAGATATAAAATCATCAATCAGTGGGTTCTAGCACCCTTTTCTACAATCACATTCAAAATACAATTGCTGCTTTAAGAATACCAAAAGTGGAAAGATGATAGTTTTCCAAAAAGAAAGAAATTAATTAAGACAATTAAAAAGGATGCAATATTCCATAAAGCTAATCGTTTACCTGCTAAACCTTTTCCTATTTTTAAATAGAGGAAAATGCCGTATACAACAAGAACAACGAAAGAGCCTAGAACCTTTGGATCGTACCAAATCATATTTGGAACCTTTATATAAGCCCATTGTGTACCAAGGATTAAGCTAATAATTAGCAAGGGAACACCTATTACATTTAGAACATAAGAAATGTTTTCTAGCTTAGATAAATCAGAAAGACGCAATAAACGAGTTCCCCATTTTTTCCTTTTTAATAAGTCATATTGGATTAAATATAATACTGAAACTACAAATGATAGAGAAAAAGCCCCGTAAGATAGAATGGCTACTGTAATATGTATAAGCAGCAGTTCTGAAATGAGCTTTTGTGCCATAACATGGGACTCATACTGAATAGGTGCGAAGGTATGGATCGCCATAATAATGAAGCCAAGCACATTTGTAAAAAAGACAATAAAATCTACCCGAAGCACACGGTTTATCACTAATGATAAAGTAATAAGCACCCATGCATAAAAATATAACCCTTCAAATATTGTAAGCACAGGAAATCTCCCTGTTTTTACCATATAAAGAACAAGAAACATTGTTTGTAAAACCCATACAAATGCAAGTAACCAGAAGGCAATTCGGTTTGCCTTCCGGTTAGACGTTAGAAAATCAATAAAATATAATAGGACACTTAAGGCATACAGAACAACTGTAACTTCATGCAGTCGTGTCATATAGATGTCAAACATAGTCAGAACTCCTCTTATGGTTGAAGGGAAGCCTGTGACATTTGAGCGACAATTCGTTGTGAATCAGCAGCTACAGCATTCTTTCGCTCAGAAACAAGTTCTTCTATATTAAAGATTTTTATAAATAATTCTAATGCCTCATCAGCGTCTTTTCCTCCGGCCATTTCTTTTGCCTGTAGAATAGGATCCTTTAACAGCTGATTAATAATACTTTTTGTGTGCTTATTAAGCACTTTTTTATCACGTTCCGTTAAATTTGGAAGTTTTCTTTCTATACTTGTCATCGTTTCAATCTGAATGGCAAGTGCTTTTTCACGTAAAGCAGATATTACTGGAACGACACCAAGCATATTCAGCCATTGTTTAAAATCAACAATTTCCTTTTCAATCATTAGCTCGATCACTTCTGCAGCCTTTTTGCGTTCCTGCAAGTTTGCTTCAACAATTCCTTCTAAATCATCAATATCATATAGGAAAACACTATCTAAATCTGCGAGCATCGGATCTAAGTCCCGTGGTACAGCGATGTCTACCATGAATAGCGGCTTTCCTTTTCTCATTTTTTCAACATTTACCATCATATCTTTCGTAATAACAAATTCTTTAGCTCCTGTTGAACTAATAAGAATGTCAGCCTCGATTAGCGAGCATTGAAGCTCTTGAAGAGTCTTTGCGCTTCCAGCGTATCGCTCTGCTAAATCATGTGCTTTTTCATAAGTACGATTAATGACGGTTACTTTGCTAGCACCATTTGCATGAAGATTTTGAATAGCAAGCTCTCCCATTTTTCCAGCACCTAAAATAAGAACATGTTTATTCTCTATGGAACCAAATATCTTTTTGGCTAACTCTACTGCTGCATAGCTTACAGAAACAGCATTAGCACCTATTTCAGTTTCTGAATGGGCTCTTTTAGCCAGTGTAATGGCTTGCTTAAATAAATGATTGAAAACGGTTCCAGTTGTATGTTCAGCCTGTGCTTGCAGAAAGCCTGAACGAACTTGTCCTAAAATCTGGGTTTCACCAAGAATCATGGAATTTAAACCACAAACAACATTAAATAAATGATCAATTGCCCCATCTTGCTCATAAATAAACAAATAAGGAGAAAACTCATCTTTTTCTATTTGAAACCACTCTGACAAAAATTCTTTTATATAGTAACGGCCTGTATGAAGCTGATCAACAACCGCATAAATTTCAGTACGATTACATGTAGACAGAATAACATTCTCTAAAATGCTTTTTTTATTCTTTAATGTATTTATAGCATCTGTGAGTTGAGAAGGGTTAAACGTCAATCGTTCTCGAATTTCGACAGGGGCTGTTTTATAATTTAGACCGACAACCAATATATGCATTTAAATTGACACCCCCAAATAAATGGCACAATCCTATTCTAATTGTAGCACTTTTAACTTTCTATTTTATGCGAAAATGTGAACAGAAATCGAACTCATATGATAAAATATTCATTGTGTTCAATTGCTATAAGTTTTGTACCCTTTTTATTTTCGACAAAATACTCCCTTATGTACAGTACCAAAAATAACTAATAGATTCAAGTGAACCTTATTGGAAGCGGTGTGTAAATATGAAAAATCAGCGAATTTTTCCAGGAATTATCCTTATTGGCTTTGGAGCATATTTCTTTCTTCAACAGTCAAATATTACTGTTTTGCAGCCTTATTTCACTTGGCCAAGCCTTTTAATCATTATTGGTATTGCCTTTTTATTTCAAGGCTATGGCGCAAAGGATTATCATGCCATTCTTCCTGGGGTCATCTTAACTGGCTTTGGTTTGCATTTTCATATTGTTAATCGACTGGAAATATGGCCTGATAATATAGGTATTTTTATTTTAATCATCGCTCTTGGCTTTTTACTCCAGTATCAAAAGACAAGAACAGGATTATTTCAAGGCATTCTTTTTTTGATCCTTGCATCCTTACTATTGTTTTACGATCGTATCGCAATCTGGTTAGGCTTATTAGAAAGCGGCGTTTCAAACGCTTGGAAATTTTGGCCTGCAATATTCATACTTGCTGGAGCCTATTTTCTCTTTATTAAAAAGAAATAGAAAAGACAGGGATTATTATCTTTCCCTGTCTTTTCTATTCATAAACTGAATCTTTAATTACCTACATATAGCTTTCAATCACAGACCATGCCTCATCTTTTCCATGCCCTGTTTCAGATGAAAAAAGAATGAGATGATCATTCGGATCAAGATCTAGTGTTTCTTTTGTGATTTTAATATGCTTTTGCCACTTCGACTTAGGAATTTTATCAGCCTTCGTCGCGATGATGATGCACGGAATTTCATAATGCTTTAAAAAACCATACATCATTGTATCATCCTGTGTTGGGGGATGCCGCAAATCAACGATTAAAACGACAGCCTTTAGCTGCTCTCTAGACGTTAAATACGTTTCGATCATTTTGCCCCATGCTTCACGTTCCTTTTTTGAAACTTTTGCATAGCCATAGCCGGGAACATCGACAAAATGTAAAATTTCATTAATGATGAAAAAGTTCAATGTTTGCGTTTTTCCTGGTTTCGATGATGTTCTTGCTAAGCTTTTTCGATTTAACATTTTGTTGATAAAAGAGGATTTTCCAACATTGGATCTTCCTGCTAATGCAAACTCAGGCAAAGTCTGATCAGGATATTGATCAGGCTTTACCGCACTAATAACGATTTCCGCTGAATTCACTTTCACTCTTGGACACCGCCTGACAATGCATGCTTTAATACTTCATCTACATGAGAGACTAGGACAAAATCAAGATCGTCTCGTACACTTTCAGGAATATCATCAATGTCCTTCTCATTATCCTTTGGAAGAATAATTTTTGTTAATCCTGCTCGATGGGCACTTAATGTTTTTTCTTTCACCCCACCAATTGGCAGAACTCGTCCTCGTAATGTAATTTCTCCTGTCATTCCAACCTCTTTCCGAATCGGATTTCCTGAAAGTGCTGATACAAGTGCAGTTGCCATCGTAATACCTGCCGACGGACCATCTTTAGGTACTGCTCCTTCTGGCACATGAATATGAATATCATATTTTTCATGGAAACCTTCTTCAATTCCGAGTTCAACTGCTTTTGACCTGACATAGCTAAATGCAGCTTGAGCAGATTCTTTCATGACATCACCAAGCTTCCCTGTGAGCACAAGCTTTCCTTTTCCTGGTGAAAGGGAAACTTCAATTTGAAGTGTATCCCCACCAACTGTCGTGTAAGCAAGACCAGTTGCAACACCAATTTGATCTTCAAGCTCAGCTTGCCCATAACGAAACTTCGGCTTGCCTAAAAAATCCTCAATATTCTTCTCGGAAATGATGACTTTTTTCTTGTCGCCAGCAACAATTATTTTCGCTGTTTTACGGCAAATGGTTGCTAGTTGGCGTTCTAGACCACGAACTCCAGCTTCCCTTGTATAAAATCGAACAACCTTTTGAAATGCCTCATCACGAATTTGAAGCTGAGATTTCGTCAAACCATGCTCTTTAATTTGCTTTGGTAATAGGTGGTCCTTAGCGATATGAACCTTTTCTAGCTCTGTATAGCCTGCGATTGTAATAATCTCCATCCGGTCACGAAGCGGTCCTGGGATCGTTGATAAGTCATTTGCTGTTGCAATAAACATTACTTTAGAAAGATCATAGGTTTCTTCAATATAATGATCGCTAAAGTTATGATTTTGTTCAGGGTCCAAGACTTCTAGCATCGCTGAAGATGGGTCGCCGCGAAAATCACTCGACATCTTATCAATTTCATCTAGCAAAAACACTGGATTTATTGTTCCAGCTTTCTTCATTCCTTGAATAATTCGGCCAGGCATTGCACCCACATACGTTCTTCTGTGACCGCGAATTTCCGATTCATCACGAACTCCACCTAGGGAAATACGGACGAAATTTCTGTTAAGTGATGTAGCAATAGAACGAGCTAAGCTTGTTTTTCCTACGCCTGGTGGTCCTGCTAGACAGAGAATCGGTCCTTTTAGAGAATTGGTTAGCTTCTGAACTGCTAAATATTCAAGAACACGCTCTTTTACGTTTTCAAGACCATAATGATCATTGTTTAAAATGCGATCTGCTTTATGAATGTCTATATCATCTTCTGTCGCCTTATTCCATGGTAAGGAAATGAGCCACTCAATATAATTACGAATGACCCCGCTTTCTGCTGAGCTTGAAGGGATTTTTTCGTATCTTTCAAGTTCCTTCAATGCAGTCAATTGGACATGTTCAGGCATACCAGCCTTTTCAATCTTTTCGGTAAGGTCAGCGATTTCACCTGTTTTGCCTTCCTTCTCTCCAAGTTCTTTCTGAATGGCTTTCATTTGTTCGCGCAAATAATATTCCTTTTGCGTACGCTCCATCGATTTCTTAACACGCTGGCCAATTTTCTTTTCTAAATTTAATACTTCTCTTTCGTTATGAATGATTTCAATAACACGATTCATACGGTCTTTTACATGAAATGTTTCTAAAATATCCTGCTTTTCCTTAAGCTTCAAAGGTAAATGAGATGAAATAATATCTGCCATTCGGCCAGGTTCTTCAATATCTGCAACAGCTGAATATGTTTCTGCTGATACTTTTTTTGACACCTTTATGTATTGTTCAAAGTACTCTAGCATCGTGCGCATTAATGCTTGATCCTCGACATCCTTTGTTAGCTTTTCATCAAATACTTCTATACTTACAGCAAAGTGGCTTGCTTCATCTTTAAAATCAATAATTTGCGCTCTTTTTAGCCCCTCTACTAATACCCGAATTGTCCCATTCGGTAGCTTGAGCATTTGTTTAACACGCGTTAATGTTCCTATTTTGTATAGATCCTCTTCTGCTGGTTCATCTATAGATATTTCTTTTTGCGTAGTTAGGAAAATTAAATGGTCATCTACCATCGCTTTTTCGAGAGCCTCTACCGACTTTTCTCGGCCCACATCTAAGTGAAGAACCATTGTCGGATAAACAAGTAAACCCCGAAGCGGCAGGAGGGGGACGATGATTTCTTTCTTTTTCGCCAAACCAAAAGCACCTCCATATTACATATCATTATTAGCATAATGTAAAACATCAATCAGTGAGGGGTCCAAATCCAACACTTTTTGTAAGTTGAACTTATCACATTCAGAACGCCACTTCCTGTGATAATTTTGCTAATATTTTCTTTGTACAATTCTAACTTATTTATGTGACACTGTCTAATACGAAAAGCGGAGGCGTCTTGATCAGCACCGACAAGCATAAGACAGACCAGCGAGAAGGTTGCTGTTTAACCTTCTTGATGGACTGACTTATGACCTCGAGGTGCTAGACGCCGGAGCTAGACAATAAGAAAAGCGAAAGCCTTATTGTACATAAATAAAACTCCGGCTTAGAATACAAATCTATAAGCCGAAGTTAAGCCACCCTAAATGCTTTCTTTTTTTGCCAATTCGATTGAAGCCGTGATGGATTGTTCCCGATGGAAGTTCTTAATTAATGCAATGTCAAAAACTTCATTTAAATGGCTTACAGGGATTATGTTAATTCCAGTTATATCTTTCAGTATAGATTGCATATTTTCTTTTGGAATTATGACGGTTTTTGCTCCAGCTTTTTTCGCTGCCTTCACTTTAGGATAGATTCCTCCAACTGGTTTTACATACCCATGGATACTAATTTCTCCAGTCATTGCAACTGTATGATCAATTGGGTATTTATAGATGGCTGAGTATATACCACTTGCCATTGCTATCCCTGCAGAAGGTCCATCTATCGGAATCCCTCCTGGAAAATTCACATGAATATCATAGTCATCTGCTGGAACTCCCATTGAACGAAGGACTGTAATGACATTTTCAATTGATCCTCTTGCCATGCTCTTTCTACGTATCGATTTACCTTGGCCTCCAATACTTTCTTCTTCTACAATTCCGGTAATATTAATGCTGCCCTTTTCTCTTGCTGGAATAACGGTTACCTCTATATCAAGGAGAGCACCTGTATTTGGACCGTAAACAGCTAGACCATTCACTAACCCAACCTCTGATTTTGAATTAATTTTTCTTTCCATTCTTGGTGTAAGCTGGCTAGATTGAATAACCCATTCTATCTCTTCATCTTTTATGTAACTTCTATCCTCTGTAATAGCTAATCCTGCAGCAATTTGAATCATATTAACCGCTTCACGGCCATTTCGTGCATAGGAAGACAATATGATTAATCCATTATCACTAATTGAGAGATTAACCTTTTCTGCCGCTTTTCTTCCGACTTCCACTATTTCTTCTTCCGTCAATTCTCTAAAAAAAACTTCCATGCATCTCGAGCGAATAGCAGGCGGAATTTCATTCGGTGTTCTTGTCGTTGCCCCTATTAGTCTAAAATCAGCCGGGAGGCCATTTTTAAAAATATCATGTATATGACTAGGAATTTGGGTATTTTCCTCATTGTAATAAGCACTTTCAAGAAATACTTTTCGATCTTCTAATACTTTTAATAATTTGTTCATTTGGATTGGATGCAGCTCTCCAATCTCATCAATAAACAAAACACCACCATGAGCGTTTGTTACAGCCCCTTGTTTAGGCTGAGGGATTCCCGCTTGTCCCATAGCTCCAGCACCCTGGTATATTGGATCATGGACTGAGCCTATTAAAGGGTCGGCAATTCCTCTTTCATCAAAGCGGGCAGTTGTTGCATCCAATTCGATAAACACCGATGAAGGCTTAAATGGAGATTTTGCCGTTTTTTTCGCTTCTTCTAAAACAAGTCTTGCAGCAGCAGTTTTTCCAACCCCTGGTGGACCATAAATGATAACATGCTGAGGATTTGGACTGCATAAAGCAGCTTTTAACGATTTAATTCCATCTTCTTGACCGACTATGTCTGCAAAGCTAGATGGACGAACTTTTTCTGCTAAAGGCTCAGTTAAAGAGATGGATCTCATTTTTTTCAATTGGTCCATTTCTTTTTTCGATTCTCGATCGATAGACACTTTTTGTGTTCTCTGATTTTTAAGCAAATTCCAGAAATATAGACCAATCACAATTCCAAAAAACAGTTGAATAAATAAGGCGATCCCCGTCCAACTCATACGTTTCCCTCCTGCATAATAGTTCTCGCTGATATATGCTAGTATCTCCCTCACTGAGTTGGAATAAACAAGTTTTTAATGTAAAAAGATGGAGAAACGGAAGCACCTGGCTCGAGAAGGAACGCGGATAAAGAACGCCACGACCTGTGGCAACGTCCACATAAAGAAAACTCACCGATTGGCGAGCCTTGGAAAGGCGAAGACAGAGGCGTAGTTGCACTTATCGCATACATGCTACGTCCTCCCAAAAGCTTCTCTTTTGGTCGTGCGATGTATCTCTGACGAAGCTTTCCTTATCCTGTGGCATTCGCCCGACTAGGACACCCTCGTAAAAGCTATCGCTTTTCCTTCGTGCGATGTTAATCGCTATCGAAGCCTTCCTTGTCCTGTTCGTTGTACTTTATTCCTAAAATTAGCAACTACTTCGGATCATCTTCTGCGCTGGCAATTTATACTTTCTTTACGTATAACAAAAGCCAAACCGAAATTGGTTTGGCTTTGTTATTTATGCTGATGTTTTTCGTTCTTCGTCAACGATTGTCCCATCCTCTAGAATTAGCTTAGGAGACGAATTATCAATGACTGTTTCTTTTGTAATGATACATTTTTTAATATCATCACGAGATGGGAGCTCAAACATTACGTCAAGCATGATTCCTTCAATAATTGAACGTAAGCCACGCGCTCCTGTTTTACGTTCAATTGCTCTTTTCGCAATTTCTACTAATGCAGCTTCGTCAAATTCAAGCTCAACATCATCAAGTTCAAGCATCTTTTGATATTGTTTAACTAACGCATTTTTAGGTTTTGTAAGAATTTCAATCAATGCTTCCTCATCAAGCGGAGTCAGACTGGAAATAACCGGCAAACGCCCGATGAATTCAGGTATTAATCCAAATTTTAATAAATCCTCAGGAAGGACCTTTGATAATAGATCTTTTTGCTCCACTTCATTTTGTTTCGGATCAGAGCCAAAGCCAATTACTTTTTGACCAAGACGGCGTTTAATTATTTGCTCAATGCCATCAAATGCACCACCACAAATAAATAAGATATTGGTTGTATCAATTTGAATAAATTCTTGGTGTGGGTGCTTACGTCCACCTTGAGGTGGGACGCTGGCAACTGTGCCCTCTAAAATTTTTAACAAAGCTTGCTGAACCCCTTCACCAGACACATCTCTTGTGATAGAAGGATTTTCTGATTTGCGTGCAACTTTATCGATTTCATCAATATAGATAATGCCTTTTTCCGCTTTTTCTACATCATAATCAGCAGACTGAATAAGCTTTAAAAGTATATTCTCAACATCCTCACCAACATATCCAGCTTCAGTTAATGAAGTTGCATCTGCAATGGCAAACGGTACATTTAAAATACGTGCAAGTGTTTGTGCAAGTAATGTTTTTCCGCTTCCTGTAGGTCCAATCATGGCGATATTACTTTTGGATAGCTCGACATCGTCGATTTTACTATTAGAATTAATACGCTTGTAATGATTGTAAACAGCTACAGATAAAGATTTTTTAGCCTGTTCTTGGCCGATAACGTATTCATCGAGAATATCACGAATTTCGGAAGGCTTCGGCACATCTTTGAACTCAACTTCTTCTTCCGTGCCCAGCTCCTCTTCTACAATTTCAGTGCATAATTCAATACATTCATCACATATATATACGCCAGGACCAGCAACTAGTTTGCGCACTTGATCCTGTGTTTTCCCACAGAAAGAACACTTTAATTGCCCTTTTTCATCATTAAATTTAAACAATTCCTTCACCCCTTGAAAAACTTCAAATCATTAAATATATACTGTGAATCATATGCAAACTCAATTGGTTTTTTAGCTTTATTATGGTCAAGAAAATTATACATTTCTCATATTAGAAAAATGTCTATCTCATGTCTTCTTATTTGTTATGTATTGCATTGTAACACATTTATACTATGGACAGGAAATAAAAACTCTTATAAACATGATCATTATGTAATACCTGTTTACATTGTGGATTCACAATTAATACGCAGCTAAAAATTTTCCCAATAAGCTAAGCTTAACCATTATTATTCAAATTAAGTCGAATTAATTTATCCAAAAACTTCATATGTATTTTATTTATTAAATTTCGGTGATATTTGGAAATTAGAGATTAAAATTAATTCCTAATCAAATGAAAATTCTAAATATGTATTCCTTGTTAATTAAATCTTGGCTTCGTTAATCTTCCCTGTTGATTTCCGCAGCAGGCACTCGCTTTCCGCTCCAATCAACAACACAATAGCATGCTTTAACATAGCCTAAAACTTGAATTTATGTATGTATATTGTATAAAACAAGGCACGATCATATCGCGCCTTGTTCATTATGTTTTCTTATTGTCTAACTTGGTGTATTTTGTCAGTATTTCAATTATTTTTCAACAGTTTTGCTGTTTTCTACAAGGAAATCAACTGCTTTTTTAATTTGAAGGTCTGCTTTAACACCTTCTAAGCTGCCAAGTGCTTTTTGAATGCTTTCAACTGTCATGTTATACATTTCAGACATTTTTGTAAGCTCAGCATTTACATCCTCATCAGTTGCTTCAATCTTTTCAGCTTTTGCAATTGCTTCTAATGTTAAGTTTACACGAACGCGTTTTTCAGCTTCTTCTTTCATTTGCTCACGTAATGCATTTTGATCTTGACCTGAGAATTGGAAGTATAGATCAAGGTTCATTCCTTGCATTTGAAGACGCTGTTCAAATTCTTTTACCATACGATCAACTTCTGAATCAATCATGACTGATGGTAGATCAATTTCTGCATTTTTTGTAGCTTGTTCTACAACTGTATCTTGTACAACATGCTCAGCCTCATGCTTTTTGCTGTCAGCTAGGCGTGTTTTTACTTTTTCTTTAAGTGCTTCTAAAGATTCAACTTCCTCGTCTACATCTTTTGCAAACTCGTCATTTAGTTCAGGAAGTTCCTTTGTTTTGATTTCATGTACAGTCACTTTGAATACAGCAGGCTTACCAGCTAATTCAGCAGCATGATATTCTTCAGGGAATGTAACTTCCACATCTTTAGATTCGCCAGAAGCTGTACCTACCAATTGATCTTCAAATCCCGGAATGAATTGTCCAGAACCAAGTTCAAGAGAGAAGTTTTCAGCTTTGCCGCCTTCAAAAGCTTCACCGTCAACAAATCCTTCAAAGTCGATTACAACAGTATCGCCATTTTCAGCTTTTCCTTCTTCTTTTACAACAAGCTCAGCCTGTTTTTCTTGCATAGACTTTAATTCATTATTAACATCTTCCTCAGTTACTTCTGTATTGAATTTTTCCACTTCAATACCTTTGTAATCGCCAAGTTTTACTTCAGGCTTTAAAGTAACTTTTGCAGTGAAAATAAAGCTTTTGCCCTTTTCAATTTGCTCTACATCGATTTCAGGGCGATCTACTGGCTCAATTCCAGTTTCTTCAATTGCATCTGCGTATGCGTTAGGAAGCAGGAAATCAACTGCATCTTGGTAAAGTGACTCTACGCCGAAACGTTTTTCAAACATTCCACGAGGCATTTTTCCTTTACGGAATCCAGGTACATTAATTTGTTTTACTACTTTTTTAAATGCAGCGTCTAATCCTTCAGTTACTTTCTCTGCATCTACTTCAATTGTAAGAACTCCAAGGTTCCCTTCAAGCTTTTCAAATTTTGCAGACATATGATTATTTCCCTCCAACAAATCTATTAGCATTTCATTCGTAACGAATTGGTATTGATACAGCTTGATTTCCAAGCGTTACCTTTTTTTTACACAATAAATACCATTTACATATACAACCATTATATTATAACATACGAACCCGAGCTTTCAACAAAGAACCTATAAATTGGCGGATGAAATTTCTTCTATTTTCATTAAAATTAATCCTGCTCTTATCAATTCTTCTTCCTTGACATGATAGAGCTGTGAGAGCTCTTCCAGTGATTGCGATAAACCAAGATACTCTGCCGCAAGAGAATGGTAGGCTGCCCCCCAAACTTCATCCATAAAAGGTTCTAGCTGAAATGGGTAAATAATGAGATTATGTCGAGCTATTAAACTTTTGATATGTTCATAAAGGATCGGGTCTTCATGTTCAAGTTGATTTGCTACGACATGAAACAATCTTTTCATCTGTGTCTGCTCATGAACTCCAAGCAGATTGGCCGGTTTAAATGCTTGTTTCCTGTCAAGCTTTTCTACAATAACTTCCTTTTCATATTCATGTTCAGTTAAAACATTTAAAAGCATGGTTTTGAAGAATGGTTGCCCTTCTTTTAATTGAAGATATGATTTAATTTCATCTATAAAAGGCCTTATATTTCGTTCAGCAAGCTGGGCTGCGAGCATGATCTGCTCTTGTTGATCATTAATTGATATAAGGTTTAGCTCCTGATGATTAGGTTCATGTTCATCAGCAGGACCTTCAGTTAATCCTATCTCTTGATTTGAATCTATCATCCTTTTGCTGAATTCAAGCAATCGTGTAAATTGTTCAAGCTTGTCATGCGGTATTTCTTTTTCTTCTATTAATATTTCAATCGTAGCAACAATTTCATCATATTGATGTAATTGTACAAGAATCATTAAATATAGATCAATAATTTGAATATAGTCTCCTAGCCCCTTTTGGAGCATGCTATTTGCTAACTCTTTTGCTTCTGAAAGACGGCCGGCTTCAAAATAAGCAAGAACAAGACCAATATGGATTTCATTATCGTTATGCTCTAATGCCATAGCTCCTTCAAGATATTCAATAGCTTCCCGAAATTTTTTTTGTTGAAGACATTCTAACCCTTTTTCCATAAGCCTTTTTTCTAGATCGGGAAAAAGAATAATTTTATCATTTAGTTTTTTCCGATCACGTTTTTTCATAATTGTCACGCCTCTAATGTATTTTTGAGCTTATCTTGCAAACCTTTTTACTGATTAAGTTAAAATACTTTTTTATGTAGTTTAGCACGGGATTTTCGAAAAAACAAAAAGATTCACAGTGCAATCTGCAAATCTTTTTGGCTAATTGATATGATTAAATTTTTTTACGTACAAAAGTGAATTTGTATTTTAATATAGTATCTGCAAAAAAGATCTCATCAGAATAACTAAGCATTCGCCGAAAGGACTTGGCCATCGCCAAGTTTTTATAATTTATGAAACTACATCTCCTAATTTTTCAAACTCCGAAATTTTCTCTTCTAATTGAAGAGTAATCTCAATTTCATCCCAACCATTTAAAAGCATTTTCTTCCAATAACTATTAATTGGAAAAGTCGTTGAGAAGCCATTATTATCTGCAATTGTTTCATTTTCTAAATCCACTTTTAATTGATATGGTTGATCTTTTGCTTTTGCTAATAAATAATTTACCTCTTCAGTTTGTAATTTAATTGGGAGCATGCCGTTCTTTAGACAGTTTTGATGAAAAATATCTGCAAAAGAAGGTGCTATTACCACTTTAAATCCATAATCCAACAAAGCCCATGGCGCATGTTCCCTTGAAGAACCGCATCCAAAATTCTCATTGGCAATTAATATGGAGGCTTTTTGATTCTGAACCTGATTCAACTCAAAGTCAGGATTAGGTTCTCCATTTTTCATAAAACGCCAATCATAGAATAAGAATTGACCAAAGCCTGTTTTTTCTATTCTTTTTAAAAATTGCTTAGGAATAATCTGATCAGTATCTATGTTTGCCCTGTCAATAGCTACTGCTTTCCCCTCTAAAACTTTAAAGCCACTCATATACAATTCCTCCTATTTCGATTAGCAACAATATCGCATTTTCTTCTTTTCTTAAACTGTTTCAGCAGCACTCATGGCCCCAACATCTACAAACCGGCCATAAACTGCTGCTGCTGCAGCCATGGCTGGACTAACTAAGTGTGTTCTTGCACCAGACCCTTGGCGGCCTTCAAAATTACGGTTAGAAGTTGATGCACAATGTTCTCCACTTGGGACAATATCATTGTTCATACTTAAGCACATACTGCAGCCTGAATCGCGCCATTCAAAGCCTGCCTGCTTAAAAATGACATCCAACCCTTCTGATTCTGCGAGTTTCTTCACGGCTTGTGAGCCAGGTACAACTAGCGCCCTTACAGTTGGATGAACTTTATTTCCTCTTGCAATACTTGCAGCCTGTCGCAAATCTTCAATTCTAGAATTTGTACATGATCCAATAAAAACATGCTGAATCTTAATATCCTCAATTTTTTGCCCTTCCTGCAATCCCATATAGGCTAAAGCCCTTTCAAGGGATTTTTTTTCTAATTCCGAAGTGCAATCATTGATTGTTGGAATTCTTTCATTTATTTTTCCCGTCATTGATGGATTTGTTCCCCAGCTTACCATTGGGGCAATATTATTGGCATCAATAGTAATTACCCTATCATAGGAAGCATCATCATCTGATACAAGCTCTTGCCATTTTTTTACTGCCACATAGAAACCCTCATCCTTGGGAGCATATCTTCTTCCTTTTATATAGGAGAAAGTTGTTTCATCTGGACTAACAAGGCCTGCACGGGCCCCTCCTTCAATAGACATATTGCAGATCGTCATTCGTTCTTCCATTGACATCCTTCTAATAGTATCACCACAGTATTCAATGACATGACCTGTACCAAAATCTATCCCATATTTTGCTAGTATATAAAGAATGACATCTTTTGCTGTTACACCTTTTCTAAGGCTGCCATTAATTTCAAGCTTTAATGTTTTAGGCTTTACTCTCCATATGGTCTGGGTTGCTAATACATGTTCAACTTCGCTTGTCCCAATGCCAAAAGCTATAGATCCAAAAGCACCATGGGTAGAAGTATGGCTATCTCCACAAACAATCGTCATGCCTGGCTGTGTCAAGCCTTGCTCAGGTCCAATGACATGGACAATTCCTTGATCTGGGCTATCAATACCAGCTAATTGAATACCAAACTCTGAGCAATTCTTTTCTAAAGTTGTCATTTGATTTAATGCGACAGCATCATTAATCTCATATCGATTATCTGTTGGGATATTATGGTCGACAGTAGCAAAAGTTTTATCTGGTTTTCTTACCTTTCTATTTTTCATTCTTAAGCCTGAAAATGCTTGTGGAGAAGTAACCTCATGGACTAAATGAAGATCAATATACAATAAATCAGGTTTCCCTTCCTCCTGATGAACGACATGCTTTTCCCATATTTTATCAATAATAGATTTTCCCATACTATTCCTTCTCCTTTTAAAAGAAACACGACCAAAGCTGGCCGTGTCACTTTCCATTTTCTATTTTTAAGCCCCCAGGCACTTATGCTTTTCTATTTGTCTAGCTTCGACGTACACGACGTACTAGTGCCTACTTTGCCACATGACGTGGCGGTTCAGTCGGCTAGCGCCTAGAGGCTCGAGGTCATAAGCCAGTCTGCCAAGAAGGTTAAAGAACAACCTTCTCGTCATCCCGCCTTATGCTTGTCGCCCCTGAGCACTAAGGAAGGCTCCTTAGAATCATCTTCGCAGGAACAATCGGCTCTTTGATTGTTCCGAAGGCGCTTACGCTTTTCTATTTGTCTAGCTCCAGCGCCTAGGGGCTCGAGGTCATAAGTCAATCCATCAAGAAGGTTAAAGAACAACCTTCTCGCTGGCTCGCCTTATGCTTGTCGCCCCTGACCAAGGCGCTTACGCTTTTCTATGCATAAGCACTCATGATGTTCAAAATTGCTGCATTGTCAAGTAGTGTGGCTTTAACTTCTTCTACCATTTCAGTGGTTGAGACTTTTTTCTTTGCAAATGACATAATGTCCGGTGTCCGATATCCTGCATCTAGAACCTGATTAACAGCCTGTTCAACCGCTTCAGCTTCTTCGTTCATTCCAAAAGATAGACGAAGCATCATTGCTGCAGAAAGCATCATCGCAATAGGATTTGCAATATTTTTGCCTTCGATGTCTGGAGCAGAGCCATGAATTGGCTCGTATAAATATGGCCCATTTTGTGAAAGGCTTGCTGAAGGCAGCATTCCTAATGATCCTGTTAGTACAGAAGCCTCATCACTTAAAATATCTCCAAACATATTTTCTGTTACAACAACATCGAATTGTTTCGGTTTTTTAATCATTTGCATCGCAGCATTATCCACTAACATATGCTCTAGAACGACTTCAGGATATTCCTTCCCTACTTCTTCTGCCACTTCTCTCCACATTCGACTAGATTCTAAAACATTGGCTTTATCAACAGAAGTTACTTTTCCTTTTCTTGTTTTTGCAAGCTCAAACGCAAGCTTAATAACTCTTTGCATTTCCTTTCTTTGATAAAATAAAGTATCTACAACTGCATCTTCACCATTTTTCTTTGTTCGTTCACTTGGTTTTCCGAAGTATAAGCCACCTGTCAATTCCCTAACCATTACCATATCTACACCTTCAATTACTTCATTTCTAAGCGGTGAAGATTCAGCCAAACTTGGATAGTAATTTGTTGGCCTCAAGTTAGCAAAGAGATTTAAATCTTTACGAATTTTTAATAAGCCACGCTCAGGACGAAGGTGGACAGGCTGACGCTCCCATTTATATCCGCCAACTGCACCTAGTAAAACCGCATCGCTTTGTTTACATAGCTCAACAGTTTCATCGGGCAGTGGGGTTCCAACCGCATCAATTGCTTCTCCACCGATTTTTCCGTATTGAAAATAAAACTGGTGACCGAAACGCTCTGCAACAGCCTGTAAAATTTCAATCGCTCCTTTTACAACCTCTTTGCCGATCCCATCTCCTGGTAATACTGCGATACGCTTTTTCATTTTTATCCCCCCGTTGTTTGATAATGACTGTTAAGTTTTACTGAGTTACACTTAACTCTGGACTTTTACCCTTCATATAAATAACTCTATTCACTGCATTTAAATATGCTTTCGCTGACGCCTCCAGCACATCTTGCGCCAAGCCGCGTCCACTCGTTTCAAAATCCAAATACTTAAGTTTTACATAAACCTGCGCAAGTGCGTCCCTGCCAGCACCTACTGACTGAATTCGATAATCTAATAGATTAATTGGACCAGCCATGCACTTTTCAAGCGTATTATATAGCGCCTCAATACTTCCTGCACCAGTTCCCGCTTCTTGGATAACCTCTTTTTGTGCACCAGACAATGTGACTGTAGCAGTTGGTACTTGTTTCGTTCCGTATTGAATTTGAATTTGAATTAATTCATAGAAACGCTCTTCTTTTGATAGCTTTTCTTCTAATACGAGTGCTACTAAATCATCATCTGTCATTTCTTTTTTACGATCAGCTAAATCTTTAAAAGCTGTAAATAACTCCTTAATATCATCATCGGGCACATTCAGCCCAAGTTCATTTAAGCGATTTTTAAATGCATGTCTTCCCGAATGTTTACCTAATACTAAAGAATTTGACTGGAATCCTACTAATTCTGGAGAAATAATTTCATAGGTTGTTTTCTCCTTTAAAACACCGTCCTGATGGATACCAGATTCATGTGCATAGGCATTTCTCCCAACAACGGCTTTATTGGCTGGGACGATCATTCCTGTAAGCTTGCTGACAAGACTGCTTGTTCGGCTAACTTCTTTCAGATTTAGACGAGTTGAAGCCGTATAAAAATCTTTTCTTATATGCAAGGCAACAGCAATTTCCTCAAGAGCGGCATTCCCTGCTCTCTCGCCAATTCCATTTATTGTTCCCTCCACTTGAGTAGCCCCATTCTCCACTGCTGCTAATGAATTGGCAATCGCCATACCTAGATCATCATGACAATGTGTAGATAATGACACCATATCTATAGAAGAAACATGTTCTCTTAAATACTTAAAAATCTTTCCGTATTCTTCTGGTGTTCCGTATCCTACTGTATCCGGTATATTAATGACTCTAGCTCCTGCTTGAATCACTTTCTCTACTATTTCAGCTAAATAAGGAAGCTCTGTTCTTGATGCATCCTCTGCGGACCATTGAACAATCGGAAATTTACTTGCTGCGTATTTTACAGTTTGAACAGCGGTTTCAATTACTTCCTCTTTCGACATTTTCAATTTATATTGACGGTGTATCGGTGATGTAGCAATGAACGTATGGAGCCTAGGTTCTTCTCCGTTTTTAAGTGCTTCCCATGCGGCATTAATATCGGAAATTACACCGCGGGCAAGGCCAGTAACTGAGCAATTTTTAACCATTTGTGCAATTTTTTGAACCGATATAAAGTCTCCTTTAGATGCTGCTGGAAATCCCGCTTCAATGATATCCACATTCAATCTTTCCAGCTGTCTTGCGATTTCTATTTTTTCTGAAAGATTAAGATTGACACCGGCTGATTGCTCTCCATCTCTCAAGGTTGTATCGAATATTTTAATGTTTGGCACTTGCAACAACTTCTTTCTTTTTATCTTTATTGACAAATGGCATCATTTTTCTTAATTCTCTTCCTACCTGCTCGATAAGATGTTCCTTTTCGCGAGCATTAATAGCATTAAAGACCGGGCGATTGGCTTGATTCTCTAAGATCCATCCCTTGGCAAATTTTCCTTCCTGAATATCTTTTAGAATGGCTTTCATTTCTTCTTTTACTCTTTCATCAACTACTCGTGGGCCGCTGACAAAGTCTCCCCACTGAGCAGTATCAGAAATCGAATAGCGCATGCCTTCCATTCCGCCTTCATACATTAAATCCACAATCAGCTTTAATTCATGCAATGTTTCGAAATAGGCTAGTTCCGGCTGATAACCCGCCTCGACTAGTGTTTCAAATCCAGCTTTGACAAGAGATGTTAAGCCTCCACATAGAACAGCTTGCTCTCCAAATAAATCTGTTTCTGTTTCCTCTTTAAATGTAGTTTCTAACGCACCTGCTCTAAGTGCACCAATTGCTTTTGCATAAGCTAAAGCAAGCTCTTTCGCCTCACCTGTTACATCCTGATAGATGGCGAATAATGCTGGAACACCAGCATCCTGCTCATAAGTTCTTCTAACAAGGTGACCTGGCCCTTTTGGAGCAACAAGAAGCACATCACTTTCCTTTAGAGGTACAATTTGGTTAAAGTGAACATTAAAACCGTGAGCAAACATAAGCGCTTGATTCGTTAAATTCGGTTCAATTTCTTCTTTATAAACCTTTGTCTGAAGCTCATCTGGCAAGAGAATCATCACGACATCAGCTTGAGCTGTCGCTTCTCCTACAGAGTATACTTGGAATCCGTCTTCTACTGCCTTATCCCATGATTTACCTTTCCTGAGACCAATGATAACATCGACACCGCTATCCCTCATATTTAGTGCGTGTGCATGACCTTGTGATCCATAGCCGATTACCGCTACTTTCTTTCCGTTTAAATACGCTGCGTTTGCATCTCCGTTATAATACATTTTTGCCATTTTTCTTCTCCCTTTCTTTGCTAAATAGTTTTTTTATTTTTAATAACTATATCGACGTTTTTGCTTGGTCAAACAATTGAATATGCTTTAGTTTGGCTTAATGAAGGCTGGGTTCCTCGTGGGAAAGCAGTCGTTCCTGTTCTGGCGAGTTCTTTTATTCCGTATGGCTTGATAAGCTCAATGAATGCCTCGATTTTTTCTGATTCTCCAGTTATTTGAATAACAAGGCTTTCCTTCCCCACATCAATGACATTTGCTCGAAATGGTTCAATTAAAGAATAAATTTCATTTCTTATTTGTGGGGTTGAAAGAACTTTAATTAAAGCTAGTTCTCTTGCAACAATTGCTTGGTCAGTAATATCTATTACTTTTAAGACATCAATTTGCTTATTTAGCTGTTTTGTAATTTGTTCTGTTTCTCGATCACTATCTACATGTATCACACATGTAATTCTAGATACCCCTTCATGTTCAGTTAGCCCAACAGAAATACTTTCAATATTATAATTTCGCTTGGAAAATAAATTAGTAATTCTATTTAATACCCCAGGGCGATTTAATACTGTCATACTAATCGTTCTTTTCAAGGCTTAGCACCTACCATTTCATGCAATCCTTTTCCTGGTGCGATCATTGGATATACATTTTCATTTGGATCAATTCTAAAATCTAGCAGAACTGGCTCACGATTATTTAGAACCTCGTTTAATATTTCCTCTGCCTGTTCCACTGAACTGATGACATAACCTTTTATTTCATAGGCTTCAGCTAGTTTCACAAAGGAAGGCTGCACGGAGATTTTACTATGAGAAAAACGTGATTCATAAAAAATCTC
This sequence comes from Cytobacillus dafuensis, assembly GCF_007995155.1. Lineage (NCBI taxonomy): Bacteria > Bacillati > Bacillota > Bacilli > Caryophanales > Bacillaceae > Cytobacillus > Cytobacillus dafuensis. Next base: position 3,574,282 of record NZ_CP042593.1, read on the forward strand.
TTGCCACTGGCGGACCATTCCTAAAGAGTGATTATTAAAAATGCAAATCTTAATCGGGAGGTTAAACTCCCTAATAACTGCAAGCTCTTGAGTCGACATTTGGAAGCCAGCATCTCCTAGAACGGCAACCACACATGCATCTGGATCAGCAAACTGAGCTCCGATACTGGCTGGGAGGCCAAATCCCATCGTTCCTAATCCTCCTGAAGTCACCCATCTATCTGCTTGATTGAAACGATAATATTGTGCAGCCCACATTTGGTGCTGACCAACATCTGTTACCACAATAGCTTTACCTTCCGTTTTCTTGAAAAGCATTTCCATTGTCTTTTGAGGTTTTATAGAACCTTCGCTTGACTCGCCATAATAATAGGGGTATTCCTCCTGCCATTTTTGAATTTGTTCATGCCATTCTTTATCGGCAGGCGGCTTGCCATTTTGCTGAACTAACTGCTTTAATGCTTCTTTTGCATCCGCTACAATTGGAATGGCTGTTGGTACATTTTTTCCAATTTCTGCTGGATCAATATCAATATGGGCAACTGTTGCATTTGGAGCGAAATGCTGTAAATTTCCTGTCAGTCGATCATCAAATCGTGCCCCAATATTGATTAATAAATCACATTCACTTAATCCCATATTTGATGCGTAACAGCCATGCATTCCTGCTAACCCAACAAATAGTTTGTGATTTGCTGGAAATCCACCTAATCCTAGCAATGTATGAATAACTGGAATTTGTTGTTGCTCTGCATATTTCTTTAATTCATCTGATGCTTTTGCATGTAGGACGCCTGCTCCAGCCAGTATTACTGGCTTTTTAGCCCCGCTAACCGCTTCTGTTAATTTACGAATTTGTAAATAGTTAGGATGAAGTGTCGGCTGATATCCAGGTAAGTTTATTTCTTGCTCTATTGGAGGTTTTGATACAGAAGCTGCAATGTCTTTTGGTATATCGATCAGGACTGGTCCAGGTCTTCCGCTTGATGCTATATAAAATGCCTCTTTAACAATCCTTGGAATATCTTCAATGTTACGAACTTGATAGTTATATTTTGTTATAGGGGTTGTAATCCCAAGAATATCTGCTTCTTGAAAAGCATCTGATCCAATTACACTAGTTGCCACCTGACCAGTGAAAACGACAAGCGGTAACGAGTCCATCATGGCATCTGTAAGTCCTGTGACAATGTTAGTAGCTCCAGGACCTGATGTAGCGATGACAACTCCCGGCTTTCCTGAAATCCTTGCATACCCCTCAGCTGCGTGAATTCCCCCCTGTTCATGTCTAGGTAAAACGTGGAGAATTTTTGAATGATATAATTTGTCATAAATCGGTAAGACTGCTCCTCCTGGATATCCAAAAATCACTTCAACCTTTTCCTTCTCCAATGCTTCTAATAACAGATCAGCACCTGTGACCATTTCTGTCTCAGCCTTTGTTTCTGTAAAGGCAGCTTCCTGCAACATTCTAATTTAACCTCCTCTTTGTTCCTTTTTTTAATTCAAAATAAAAAGCCCTTTCATCCCTCATACACCTACTTATACTAGGTAAAGGGATGAAAAGGCTTTAAAACCTGTTCCACGGTACCACCCTAAATTCACGCTATTAACGTGCACTTATGAACAGCTGAAATGCTGTTCGTTTTGATAACGGGTGGTAACACCCGACCAACTCTACTAAAAGAATCTTTCAAGCTGATGCTCTGAGGTGAGTTCACTTTATGAAGGAATTACCGGCTTTCAGCAGCCGCCGGCTCTCTGTAAATTCCTATGCATAAGCTACTTATCCTCTTCTTTGCTTTTTCAATATTCCTTATTTTATTACCGCTTTAAACGACTGAATTTTTAGGTTAAAAAAAACTACTTATTATAAGAGTTCGCTAACCAAAAGGAACTGTTTATTATATTTTTGAATTTTTTGTTTTCTTATATTGAGGACTATCTTACGCCCATTTTATTAAACCGTCAACACCTTATTTGTGAATTATTTGATAATTTCAACAAATCAGATTTATTGTATCCGCTTTCATTGTTGATATATTAAAGATCTGAAGCCTTTAATATTTTTTTATATTTTTTTGTGAACATAGGAAATTTTGAATCAAATTCTACAGTTAAAGTGTAATTTTGGGGAATAGCCATGTTAAACAATAATCATGAACAAAGCCTTGAAAATAAAAAAACTCACCATAAAGGTGAGTAGATGTTGGTAGATATGTAACAATTTGATGTGTTAATGGCGTCCCAGGAGAGATTCGAACTCCCGACCGACGGCTTAGAAGGCCGTTGCTCTATCCAGCTGAGCTACTGGGACATTAATAAATTTTTAAATTTTAAATGCTTTAAAAACTGTGATGTCACTTTCAAGGACAAGTTTTATTATATTAGACTAATAATCAAAAGTCAACATAAAATATAAAATATTTTCTGAGGGAAGCTTTATTGCTTCCCTCAATAAGTATATGCCGTTTACTCTTTTTTTGGAAGTGAAAATTTCTGAGTTAATTCACTAATTTCTCCTTTCTCTAATTCAAATACACGGAGATTGACCTCAGCACTTTCTATTTCCAAAATAACATATGTCTTTTCTGTTCTCCCTCTTGGCTGTTTAATGCTCCCAGGATTGATGAATAATATGTTATCGATCATTTCTGCACCAAGATAATGTGAATGGCCGAAACAAACAATACTGGCATCGAGTTCCTTTGCCCGATAGCTTAAGTTCATTAATGTCGATTTCACGGAATAGAGGTGACCATGAGTAACTAACACTCTATAATCTCCAATATTTTCTACATGATCCTCTGGAAAATTTTTATCAAAATCACAATTTCCACGAACAACTGCAAATCCATTTAAGCACGGATCATTAGCTGCTAGCTCTGAATCCCCACAATGAATCATAAGATCAACTTCCATAGCATGCTTTTCCTTAATCGAAGTTAAATCCCCGCTTAGTCTATGACTGTCGCTTACAATTAAGATTTTCATACTTATTTTCCCTCTGAAAAGAGGATTGGAAGCTGACTTTCTAACTTTCGTAGAGCATGAGCGCGGTGACTAATATGTGCTTTTTCTTCAGGAATTAGCTCTGCCATCGCTTTATCTTTTTCGATAACATAAAAAATAGGATCGTAGCCGAAACCAAATGTTCCTCTTTTTTCCCGTAAAATCATCCCTTCACATGTCCCAGTGACAGTGAAGGTTTCAAGACCAGGCGCTGCAACCGCTAATGCACAGTAAAATCTTGCTTGGCGATCGTCATCAGCAACATTTTGCAATTCTCCCAGCACCTTAACCATATTGGCTTCGTCACTTTTTTCTTCTCCTGCATACCTTGCTGAAAAAATACCTGGCCGTCCATTAAGCGCATCGATTGCTAGTCCAGAATCATCGGCAATGACGATTTTATCCAAAGCCTTCGAGATCGTTTCTGCTTTTAAAATGGCATTTTCCTCAAACGTATTCCCTGTTTCATCAACATCATGCAATTCAGGGAAATCTAATAATGTTTTGACCTTATAGCCTAATGGTCGGAACATGTCCTCAAACTCTTTTGCTTTCCCAGCATTTTTTGTGGCAATGATTACTTCCTGCATTCTAAGCCTTCCTCTCCGCTTATTTTTTCCTAGTATTTATTTTGTTTGTGATCTCTTCGCCAAGAGCTTCTTTTTGCATTTCGAATATGGCCGCAAGTCCCTCTTGTGCAGATCTTAATAATTCTTGAAGCTCATTGTAGGAAAAAGTAGCTTCTTCCCCTGTTCCCTGTAATTCGACAAATTCCCCATCGCCTATCATAACAACATTCATGTCTACTAATGCTTTAGAATCTTCAACATAATTTAAATCAACAACTACTTCCTTATTTTCTAAAATCCCAACACTTGTTGCTGCTAAAAAATCCTTGATGGGATAGCTTGCTAGCTTTTTACTTTTGCTGATCTTATCTAATGCAATTGCCATAGCAACAAATGCACCTGTTATTGACGCTGTTCTAGTGCCCCCGTCAGCTTGGATAACATCACAATCAAGCCAGATTGTCCTTTCACCAATTGCTTCAAGATCAACGACTGCACGTAGAGCACGGCCAATTAAACGCTGAATTTCCATCGTCCTTCCTGATATCTTTCCTTTGGCTGCTTCTCGAATATTTCTTTGCTCTGTTGCTCTAGGCAGCATGGAATATTCAGCAGTAATCCATCCCTTCCCTTCTCCTCGCATAAAAGGTGGCACTCGTTCATCTATGCTCGCAGTACAAATCACCTTTGTATCTCCAACACTTATTAATACGGAGCCTTCAGGATGCTTTAAATAATTGGTTTCAATATGTATAGGTCTTAATTGTAATTGCTCTCTTCCGTCAACACGCATAAAAAGATTCCTCCTATCTTCATAGAAAAGCGTAAGCGCCTTTGCAAAGGGACGTCGACTAAAGACCGCCACGTCCTGTGGCGAACATCGACGTCAGCACGTCCTGTGCAAGTCCGACAAGCATAAGACGGGCCGTCGAGAAGGTTGTTCTTTAACCTTCTTGGCGGACTGGCTTATGACCTCGAGGTCGACAATACCGCGACGTCCTCCCAAAAGCTTCTCTTTTGGTCGTGCGATGTGTTGCTGACGAAGCTTTCCTTGTCCTGTCGCATTGTCGACACTAGTACATCCTGTACGTCGGGGGTAGGCGTAGGCGCTGGAGCTAGACATATCTCTAACTCAAAAAAAGCTATACTTATACTTTAAAAAGCCAATGACAACGGAAAGAGGCGGCATGATTTGCCTCCTCTTTCCATTGTCACTATATAGTATATCAAAAAACTTTTTTTAAAAACTACCTGTGTTTACTTTTTCAGGTCGTGTAACTGGTTCCGACAGATTTCTACCTGTTTCGTCTACAAGCTCTGCCTTGCCAACGACTGTTATAGCGACACTTTCAATTCCTTTTTGCTCAGTAAGTGAGAGTACAAGAGCATTTAATAGATGTTTAGAAATAATCTTCTCTTCGGAGCTGCTGCTATAAATCGCTTCATTAAAATTTAAAGTAACTTTGCCATTTTCATCGACCTTTGGATCTTCTAAGAGCCTAACATCCGCTAGGAAATCGCTATCTAGATTTGTATCATAACTTGGCCCCTTCACAAGCTCGTTAACTGCTGCCTGCAAGTTATTAGACTCTTTATTAGAAACACGTTTTGTCACAGGAACATAGTAATAGTCATCTTCATTGCCACCAATATAGTAGACCGTTACTGGTTTCGTATTAAGAATATCAACCACGTCTGTTGTATCAAGGTTTATTCCATTCGCCCTGCTATAGCCTTCCCCAATAGGCGATCCCTTAACAGGCATTTCCTTAAGATCATGACCGTTCATTTGAAATTTCACTTTATCTACCGAATCAAATTGTGTTAATGTCCAAGTCACAGATTGTAGAATCCTCATTTCCTCTTCTGCTTGGTAATCCTTAAATTCCTTGGAAAAATTCACCATTGCAACTTTGTCTTTAATATCCACAGATAATGTCGTATCTGCTGGTAGGACAGCCTCAAAATCATTTGGCAGCATTCCTGTGACAGGACCATCCTTAACAAGATATTCTAGCGCTTGCTTGGCAACTGATTCTGTTTTCGGAAGAGCTAATGTTTGAGGAACTACTAACCCATCTTTACTAACTAAATAAAGCTCTGTTTGAACCGTATCAGTAACCTCCGCTTCCTCCTGACCAGTCGTTTCCGTTTCTGTTGATTCCTCGTTAACAGATTTTTCATCTTCTGTATAGGATACTGTTTGAGGCGGATCGATTTTTTCCTTTCCGCCAGGGCCAAACAATCCACATCCAGATAATAGTACTGATGAAACAAGGACGGCAGACACTATGGTTGTTTTCTTATTTATAGACATATAATCCCTCCAAGACAGTTTGTACTACATGTATACGAGCATGTTTGTAATTTAGACCGTCTCGGAGAAAAAAAAATTAGTTTTTTTATTAGGCTAGCTTACCTAAAAATATGGCTAATACCATTGCTTTTGAGCCTTCTTCTAAACGAGCTCATTTTTTGCTAGCACTGCTTTGATCGTGAAATAATCTATCTCAGGATCGATTTCATCCTTAATAGGCTTCAACTTTTCGTTCCCCACTCTGTTTACAGCTTCTAAAATGATCTTTTCTGTTTGCTCATCAAAAATTTCTTCCCAATGAATTTTATTTCCTTCTTTAACAGCACGGATAATATGATCCTGAATGGTAACAGGTGAAAAATTGCGCTCTTTTGCAATTTCCTTCAATGATTGACCGTTAATATAATGATTATAGGTTATTAAATAGCTTGGAATATCATTTGTTTTTTCATTCTCTTCCGGTTCTTCTATTTCCGGCACTGATTCTATTTGGATATTATGATCGCTAATAAACTTCTTTATTTCTTCAATAAAAAGTTCACCGTATTTATCATATTTTACTTGACCCACTCCTTTAATTCTTAGCATTGATGCTTGATCAACGGGATAATACCTGCTCATTTCTTTCAATGCTGTATCAGCAAAGACAACATATGGTGGTACTTTATCTTTATCTGCTAATTTTTTTCTTAGTGATCGAAGAATAGTAAATAGATCGCTATTTTCTTCCCTTTCAATAGCAGATGAATGTATGGTCATTTTCATATAAATTTGCTCTTGTTTCTTTAAGACTGGTAAAGCATTTTCAGTCAGTTTAACAATTGGATATTTACTATCCGTTAATGATAGAAATCCTTCTGCAAGCAAATAATTAATGATATCTATAATCTCTTTTTCTTTATATCGTTTAAGCAAACCGTACGTTGACAGCTTTTCAAATTTAAATTCACGTATCCTTTTATTTTGAGATCCTTTTAATACCTGTGCAGTTAACGTGATACCAAATCTTTCTCCCATTCTTTTTATACAAGAAAAAATCATAAGTGCCTCTTCTGTTATCTCGATTTGCTCACGCTTGTCCAAGCAATTACTGCATTTTCCACAGTCATCCTGTACACCGTTAGCATCAAAATATTCAATGATATACGATTGCAGACATTTTTCAGTATGGCAATAGTGAATCATTTGCTTTAATTTATTGTATTCTTGCTCCCTCTTTTGAAAATCGAGATTCGATTCCTCAATTAAAAATTTTTGAAGCTGGATATCCTGTGGGGAAAATAATAAATAGCATGAGCTTTCCTCCCCATCTCTGCCTGCACGGCCTGCCTCTTGATAATATGCTTCAATATTGCGTGGAAGATTGTAATGAATGACAAAGCGGACATTCGACTTATCAATCCCCATACCAAATGCATTTGTTGCAATCATAATATCTGCTTCATCATAAACAAATTGATTTTGAGCATTTTTCCTTGCTTCTTCACCCATACCAGCATGATATTTAGCAACAGATTGCTGATTCTCAATTAAATAATTGTATAGCTGGTCTGCTTCTTTCCTACTTGATGTATAAATAATCCCTGATTCTTGTGGGTGATTTTTAATATATTGCATAATAAAGTCTCTTTTATTCACACCCTTCATCACATGAAAAGCAAGATTCTCTCTTGCAAAACCGGTAATAAAGCAATCTGAATATTGAATACTTAAGAGGTTTCTTATATCATCTGCGACATCCTTTGTAGCTGTTGCAGTTAGTGCGGCTATTGTTGGGCTAGAATGTATCTTACTAAGTTTTTGAATAATTGAACGATAGCTTGGTCTGAAATCATGGCCCCATTGAGATATACAATGGGCTTCATCGAACACGATCATAGCTATCGATAAAGAATTCAACATTTCTAAAAAGCCTTCTGATTCAAAGCGTTCAGGAGCAGCATAAACAAGTTTGAATTTACCAGAGCGAATTCCCAACATCCTTTCCTTATATTCTTTTTGATTAAGGGAACTGTTAATATAAGTGGCTGGTATGTCGGCAGTTAGTAAAGCATCAACTTGATCTTTCATGAGAGAAATTAAAGGGGATATTATGATTGTTGTTCCAGGGAGCATTAGTGCAGGAATCTGAAAACAGAGGGATTTTCCGCCTCCGGTTGGAAGGATGCCAAGAGTATTTTTATTTTTTAATAGATTTTGGATGATTTCCTTTTGGCCAGAACGAAATGAAGAGTAACCAAAATATTGCTTTAAAATTTTTTCTGCTTCTAATAACAAATTACATCACCTAATTCAATAAAGTTTCCTTTATTTTAACATGGATGCAATGAACTAGAAAAAGTTTTTTCTTATAAGAAAAACATGGCGTTCACCAAGTCCTTTTTGGTGAATGCCTTAGTTTATCTTATGCGATCTTATTAGCAGATATTAAATTGAACACACACTTTACTTTAGTACGTTAATAAACTTAATCTTTCCTATTAGCTAAAAAAACCTTCGAAATCCGAAGGCTTTTAAATCGTTATTTTCTTTACATTATTAATTGGGATATTTAGCCACTTGGTAGCGATAGTTGAAAAAATATCCTTTGATCCAGTAGTAAAAAATTGATGGTTTGGTATCGAATGGCTACTATTTAACATACCCTGATGATAGAGAATAGTACTTGCCTCCCGTGCAGTTTCATCTCCAGAGCTTATGATGTTTACCCGATCACCTACTACCTTTTTGACGAGAGGCTCTAAAAGAGGATAATGCGTACAGCCTAAAATAAGTGTATCCATCCCATTATTTTTGAAAGGGTTTAATGTTTCTTTTACAATTCTTGCAGCTAATGATCCCTCATACTCTCCGCTTTCAACAAGTGGGACAAATCTGGGACAAGCAAGACTATGGACTTTGACACGGCTATTAATTTGCTTAAGGGCCTTCTCATAGGCTCCACTTTTTATCGTCCCTATTGTTCCGATAACACCGATTGTATGATTATTTGTTTTTTTAATCGCTGCTCTAGCACCAGGTGTGATTACTCCAAGAACTGGAATAGGGAGATGGCCTCGGATTTCATCCAAAGCAACAGCTGTAGCAGTATTGCAAGCAATAATGAGCATTTTTATTTCCTTGGTTAATAGAAAATTAGATATTTCCCAGGTAAATTCTTTTACCTCATCTCCTGGCCTTGGGCCATATGGACACCGTGCTGTGTCTCCTAAATAAATGATTTCTTCATTTGGCAGTTGACGCATTACTTCTTTTACTACAGTCAAACCACCTACACCAGAATCAATAATACCAATTGGTCTATCCAAACATACCGCCTCATTCTTTACGCATATCTTGATGCAATCTTGTCAAATTATTTTTGAGTAACTCAACATCCTCATCTGAAAAATGAATGAGTACTTCTTTTAAATATAATTGCCGCTTTTTAATGCACTCCTCAATTATTCGCTCTCCTTCTTCTAAAAGATGGATACGAACAACCCTACGATCATTTGGATCCTTCACCCGTTTAACAAGATTATTTTTCTCCATTCGATCAACTAGATCGGTCGTAGTACTAAAGGCAAGATACATTTTATTGGACAATTCCCCGATTGTCATATCCCCTTCTTCAAATAGCCATTGAAGGGCAATGAATTGTGGAGGAGTAATCTTGTAATTGCTTAATATCTCACGACCCTTTTGCTTAATAATGCCTGAAATATAACGCAATTCTTTTTCTATAACTGCTACATAGTCGATATCTTCATTTATTTTCACTTCATCAAGATCCATTTAAGACAACTCCTATATTACTTTTTTGCAGATATTATGTATCATCCCTATTGCATTTATTTTCACCTTTTTTCGACTAAATTTCAAGATAGAATTATGTAGGGCAGGATCTTGGCTTTATTTGTGCTAAATTAAACATAAGATACACTAATATTCATTGCTTTTCGTATTATCCTAAAATAATTTAAACCGGCATCCAAAAATGGATGGCCGGTCTTAATTACAGTTCTAGCTCTCCCATTCGAAGGAGCTCTACAACAGCTTGTGATCGCCCCTTAACACCAAGCTTTTGCATGGCATTCGAAATATGATTCCGAACCGTTTTTTCGCTTATAAACAATTCACCAGCGATTTCTCTTGTTGTTTTATCTTGTACTAACAGTTCGAATACTTCTCTTTCTCGTTTGGTGAGTAACGGCTTGTGAGTAAATTCGTTCTCCTTCAAGTATTGTAACCCTCCTTGCCTTTCGCCAGCTATGAACCGCGGGATGGGTATAAATTTAGTCACCATATAATATGTAAACTCAACACTTGAAGTGACAGCATTTCCATCAAGGAGAACATTATTTTTATTATTCGATTGGATTCACTTATCATTTAGTACAAGCATTTTCATCATTTTGAAGGAGAGCTTTCATTTCATCAGACCAAGGTACCCCTTTCCCCGTTTTTTTAGAAATTTGAACTATCGCTCCTCTACCTGTAAAACATATCGTTCCATCTTCTTTTTTTCCCATATAGTGTAAATCAACAGACGATCTCCCAATTGAATTGGCTTTCACATAAACAGTAATATTTTCATCAAAAAAAACTTGCTGCAAAAAATCGCATTGGAGATCGGCAACAACAGGAATAGTTTCATTTTCTGGTTTTATCCAGTCCTGCATAAATCCTTTATGCTTAAAATACTTAATTCTAGCTAACTCAAAATATGTGAAAGGGACAGTATTATTTACATGTCCAAACATATCTGTTTCGGAAAAACGCACCTTAATAGAATAGTAAAAATGAAATTCTCTTTCCCATGCTTCAATATCTGGAATATAATTAATTTTCGACATTTTCCTACCTCCACTAAATTATTGTAAAAATGAATGAACATTCACTCTTTTTATTCTAATTTATTTCGAATAGTTTGAAAAGATATTCACTTTTTATATTAAAAAACCCCTTCTTCCAAATAAGGAAAAAGGGGTTTAAGATTATACGTTGTCACTTCCAAAGAAGTTTTTAAAGGACTGTAATGTAGCTGCACGGTTTACTGCAGCAATTGAAGTTGTAATCGGAATTCCTTTCGGACATGATTGAACACAGTTTTGTGAGTTACCACAGCCTGTCATTCCACCATCCTCCATAAAGGCATTTAAGCGCTCAGCTTTATTCATTTCACCAGTAGGATGCGCATTAAATAATCGCACTTGGTTAAAGACAGCTGGTCCCATAAAGTTCGTTTTGCTATTTACATTTGGACATGCTTCTAAGCAAACACCACATGTCATACATTTTGACAATTCATAAGCCCATTGACGCTTTGGTTCAGGCATACGTGGTCCTGGTCCAAGATCATACGTCCCATCAATTGGAATCCAAGCTTTTACCTTTTTCAAGGAATCAAACATACGACTTCTATCAACCTGTAAGTCGCGTACTACAGGGAAAGTACGCATAGCATCCAAGCGAATTGGCTGCTCTAGCTGATCAACAAGCGCCGAACAAGACTGTCTTGGCTTGCCATTAATAATCATTGAGCATGCACCACAAACTTCCTCAAGACAGTTCATATCCCACGCAACTGGAGTTGTTTTTTCACCTTTAGCATTCACTGGGTTACGGCGAATTTCCATTAATGCCGAGATCACATTCATGTTCGGACGATAAGCAATCTCGAACTCTTCCTGATAAGGGGCAGAATCAGGATTGTCTTGACGAGTTATTATAAAGCGAACTGATTTTTTGTCACTCATCATTTACTCTCCCTTTCTATTAGTGTTTTTTTGTATAGTCACGTTTACGTGGTTTAATTAATGATACATCGACATCTTCATAATGGAATTCTGGCGCTGAATTGGAATCCACAAACTTAGCCATTGTTGTTTTTAAGAATTCCTCGTCATTACGATCTGGGAATTCCGGCTTGTAGTGTGCACCACGGCTTTCATTACGGTTGTATGCACCAATTGTGATAACACGTGCTAATTGAAGCATATTTTGTAATTGACGAGTAAATGTCGCACCCTGGTTGCTCCATTTTGCCGTGTCATTAATATTAATGTTTTTATAGCGTTCTAAAAGTTCAACAATTTTTTCATCTGTCTTTAATAGTCTGTCATTATGTCGAACAACTGTTACATTATCTGTCATCCATTCGCCAAGCTCTTTATGGATGACATATGCATTCTCCGTACCATCCAAAGACATGATGTTCTTCCATTTTTCTTCTTCTTGCTTCACATAGCCTTCAAATATGGAAGAAGATACATCATCCGAACGCTTTTTAAGACCCTCAATATATTCAAGAACCTTAGGACCTGCAACCATCCCGCCATAAATGGCAGATAATAATGAGTTAGCACCAAGGCGATTTGCACCATGCTGAGAATAATCACACTCTCCTGCTGCAAATAAGCCTGGAATATTAGTCATTTGATCATAATCAACCCAAAGTCCGCCCATTGAATAGTGAACAGCAGGGAAGATTTTCATAGGAACTTTACGTGGATCATCACCCATGAACTTCTCATATATTTCAATGATTCCACCAAGCTTAACATCTAGCTCATGAGGATCTTTATGAGAAAGATCAAGGTATACCATGTTTTCTCCGTTAATTCCTAATTTTTGATTTACACACACATCAAAAATTTCTCGAGTAGCAATATCCCTTGGAACAAGATTTCCATATGCAGGATATTTCTCCTCTAAGAAATACCAAGGCTTACCATCTTTATATGTCCAAACACGACCACCTTCACCACGTGCTGATTCACTCATAAGACGAAGCTTATCATCCCCTGGAATAGCTGTCGGGTGAATTTGGATAAATTCTCCATTTGCATAATATGCACCTTGCTGATAAACAATGGAAGCTGCTGAACCAGTATTAATAACAGAGTTTGTTGATTTTCCAAAAATAATTCCAGGTCCGCCAGTTGCCATAATAACTGCATCAGCAGAGAAGGATTTAATTTCAGAAGAGGTTAAGTTTTGCGTTACTACACCACGACAAATCCCCTCATCATCAATGACAGCACCTAAAAATTCCCATCCTTCATACTTCGTCACTAAACCAGCAACCTCGAAACGACGAACCTGCTCATCCAAAGCATAAAGAAGCTGCTGACCAGTAGTTGCACCAGCAAATGCTGTTCTATGATGCTGAGTTCCTCCAAAGCGTCGGAAATCTAACAATCCTTCAGGTGTACGATTAAACATAACGCCCATACGGTCTAATAAATGAATGATCCCTGGTGCAGCCTCAGCCATTGCTTTAACAGGAGGCTGGTTTGCTAAAAAGTCTCCACCATAAATGGTATCGTCGAAATGGATATATGGAGAATCCCCTTCTCCTTTTGTATTTACAGCTCCGTTAATACCACCTTGAGCACAAACAGAGTGAGAACGTTTAACCGGAACTAAAGAGAATAACTCAACCGGAGTCCCTGATTCTGCAACTTTAATTGTTGCCATTAAGCCGGCTAAACCACCGCCGACAATAATTACCTTACCTTTAGCCATTGTGATTCACTCCCTAATACTTAGTAAACCTAAAGTACAACTTTTAAACCCGAACAAATTTTTAATATAATATTAAATAAATGCTGTAATTGCACGAATACCTACAATAGATAGCGCAATAAAGATAGCAATCGTTACATATGTTGATATTACCTGTGAACGAGGTGAGAGTGTGATTCCCCAGCTGACACAGAAAGACCATAAACCGTTAGAGAAGTGGAAAATGGTAGAAATAACACCAGCTATATAAAACCAGAACATAAACGGATTTGAAAGAATGCTCGCCATCATGTCGAAGTTAACTTCCTCACCGAGTGCAGCTTGTATTCGAGTTTGCCATACATGCCATGAAACAAATATAAGCGTAATAACACCAGTAATACGTTGGAGCATAAACATCCAATTTCGGAAAAATCCAAATCTACTTACATTGTTTTTAGCAGTAAAGGCAATATAAAGTCCATAGATGGCATGAAATAATAAAGGCAAGAATATAATAAAAACTTCCAAGAAAGTTCTGAATGGCAGATTTTCCATAAAACCTGCAGCCTTATTAAACGACTCCTCTCCCCCTGTTGCAAAATGATTGATTACAAGGTGCTGTACTATAAACAAACCTACAGGTATTACACCAAGTAATGAATGCAATCTGCGATAAAAAAATTCTCGATTACCCGCCATGATTTACCCCCCTAAATTTTTACAAGATGCTCAAGGTTTCACTTTTAAACATTATGTATAAAAGTCGTGTTTTTCCTTAAACATCAACTCGAAAATGGCATATCATTTTCTTACAATTATGTGACATGTCCATTTTACTCTCAACATCTTAGAGCGTCAAGGAAACGATTACATAAATTGTTCAAATGAAAAAATTTTTGAAATATATTGATATTATAAAAATGGCATGGATGACCTTGTTTTTTCTATAATTAATACAAATCTCTATTTATTTCGAAATAGTATTTTTTTCTAGTCACAAAAATAGCCTTTTTTCAAGTTTACATGTCTAAATTAGTTCCACATTGTATATAATAGAAGAATAATAGAAAGAGAGGAATCTAGCTTGAGTGAAACAGCTGCAGAATTAAGACATGACGAAAAAAAATCTGAAACCATTCCTGTATTCGGTTATGAACTTATTCGAGAAGTTCTACTAAACGAAATATTAGGTAATGATGCACCTGACATTTTGTATTGGGCAGGAAAAAGACTTGCTCGCCAATACCCCATGGAATCTATATCCCAAATGATCGAATTTTTTCAACAGGCCGCCTGGGGAAACCTTAGTATAATAAAAGAATCAAAAAACGAAATGGAATTTATGCTATTCAGTTCCTTAATAAATGACAGACTGCAAAAAAATGATCAGTGCACATTTCAGCTGGAAGCTGGGTTTATAGCACAACAAATAGAAATGCAGAAAGAAGTAATTTGTGAAGCATATGAACAACCCCACAAAAAAAAGGGAAAAGTGCACTTCACGGTAAAATGGGATAAAAAAGACACTCTGAATCGATCATGAAAATACTGGAAAAAGGCTTTCTGTAGAAAGCCTTTTTCTTTTTAAATTAGGATTCTACAGGTATACCAGATAAATTGAAAGCGTTGTGCAGCAACTGAACAGACTGAAGCATTTTTTCTTGCTCAATGACAGTTGAAACCTTTATTTCTGAAGTACTAACCATTTTAATTGGAATATTGCCTGTCGATAGTACTTCAAACATTTTTGCTGCCACCCCTGGGTTGGAGATCATCCCTGAACCAACAATAGAAACTTTCGCTAGGCCCTGCTCAGATTCAATTTGATGATAGTTTATTCTTTGTTTACAATTTTCTAATACCTGAAGCGTCTCATTCAGATCTTCATTTTTAATCGAAAATGAAAGATTTGTTGATTGATCAGCTATCGTACTTTGAATAATAATATCGACATTAATATGATTCTTGGCTAATTCAGAGAAAATAACAGATAGTGATGACAAGGAATTAGACAAACCTAAAACGGTTACTCTCGTTATTTCACTTTCAAATGCGATTCCACGTACAACTAAATTTTGCTCCATATTGACTTCCTCCTCGATGATCGTTCCTGCTTCCCTCTCACTGCTAGAACGGACCTCTAATGGGATATTATAGTTTTTTGCAAACTCAACCGCTCTTGGATGCAAAACACTTGCACCTAAATGTGCAAGCTCCAGCATTTCATCGTATGATACGTCTAAAAGCTTCCTAGCATCTGTTATATAGCGAGGATCTGTTGTAAATACTCCTGTTACATCTGTATAAATATCACATTTATCTGCTCTCAGAACTGCAGCTAGGGCCACAGCTGTTGTATCAGATCCTCCACGTCCTAATGTAGAAATTGCCCCTTCCTTCGTAAGCCCTTGAAAACCAGCGACAATGACAATCAAGCCTTGGCTTAGTTCACTTTCTAACCTTTCTGTATCAATATCAATAATTCTGGCATTTCCATGAACTGATTCAGTTTTTATTCCTGCTTGCCAACCTGTTAAAGAAACCGCTGGATAACCCTGTTCAGATAGAGCCATAGCTAATAATGCAATCGTTATCTGTTCTCCAGTAGTTAAGAGCATGTCCATTTCTCTTTTATTTGGGTTGGGGGAAATTTCCTTTGCTAAGCTGACTAGCTCATCAGTTGATTTCCCCATAGCAGAAACAACAACTATACAATCATTTCCTCTGTTCTTTTCTTCAATTATTCTATTAGCTACATTTCTTATTCTCTCCACATTCGCAACAGATGTCCCACCAAACTTCAATACAATTAGTCCCACGGTTACCCCTCTTTCTATTAATTCGAGTAGTTTGTTTTGACCGTCTTGACTACAATTGCTTTAGAAAATATGCCTACGTCCTTGATTTGTTTTGGATAATGGCATAAAAAAAAGCAATGAGATTCTATCCCATTGCTGTGATTATAAGCGTATAAAAAATACGATTATTCACAGTGTGATAGCTCTCCAAGACGAATTTGTCTTGACAATCTTGCATTTATTCAATACAAAACCAGCAAAGAAAGTGATGAGACTTTCTCCACTTCGGCAAACATTCCCTTTCAAAGCTTTTCATTGAAGCCCATTCTTCTCCAAGCATTTACTATTGAAGTTCGCACCTCTATCTTCACTATAAGAGACATTTCAAAAATTAAGAATTAACTCTCTTTTTGAATTCGCTTTAATGTGATAAAGTAATATTTAATTTTCAGTTATTATAGCACATTCATTTTTTTCAAACAATATTATTCCTGTAATTTTTTAATTAAATCCTCCGCTACATTCGCTGGAAGACCAATTTCTCTTAATTCTTCTAGTGATGCAGCTTTCATTTTCTTTATGGATCCAAAGGTTTTTAACAACTGCTTCTTTCGTTTTTCACCTATTCCTTGGATATCATCAAGCACAGATTGAAAGGCATTTTTTCCTCTTAGCTGTCTATGAAATGTAATCGCAAAACGGTGAACCTCATCTTGAATTCTTTGTAGCAAATAAAACTCTTGGCTATTTCTTCCAAGTTGTACAATTTCTAATGGATTTCCATACAAAAGCTGTGAAGTTCTATGTTTATCATCCTTTACAAGACCGGAAATAGGTATATCAAGGCCGAGCTCATTTTCCAGTACATCTCTAACCGTTTCTACATGACCTTTTCCTCCATCAATGATAATTAAGTCTGGCAGAGGAAGATTTTCCTTCAAAACCCGAGAATATCTTCGGCGAACAACCTCCCGCATTGAATCATAATCATCCGGGCCTTGAACAGATTTTATTTTATACTTACGGTACTCTCTCTTCTCTGGCTTCCCATCAATAAAGACAACCATTGCAGAAACCGGATCTGTTCCTTGAATATTGGAGTTGTCGAAAGCCTCGATTCGGTGAGGGGTATAAATCCCTAGCTGATCACCTAAATTTTCAACGGCTTTAATGGTTCTTTCCTCGTCTCTTTCAATGAGAGAGAATTTTTCTTGAAGGGCAATTTTCGCATTTTTGCATGCAAGTTTAACTAAATCTTTTTTCTGTCCACGCTGTGGTTTAAAAACTTTAACTCCTATGAGCTCTTCAGCCATTTCAGCATTCACTGAATCAGGAAGCAATATTTCATTCGGTTTAAAGTGATTTGCTTTTAAATAAAATTGC
The DNA here is from genome assembly GCF_007995155.1 of Cytobacillus dafuensis. Classification (NCBI taxonomy): domain Bacteria; kingdom Bacillati; phylum Bacillota; class Bacilli; order Caryophanales; family Bacillaceae; genus Cytobacillus; species Cytobacillus dafuensis. Next base: position 3,591,855 of record NZ_CP042593.1, read on the forward strand.
CCCAGATAAGTTAATATTTCTTCTTCAGGCTCTTGATAAAGTGGAAACATCGAAACATCTCGTTCGATTAACTTTCCTTGTCTAATAAAGAATACCTGTACACACATCCAGCCTTTGTCCACTGCGAAACCAAATACATCACGATCAGTTAAGTCTGTCGTCGTTATTTTTTGTTTTTCCATTGTGGCCTCAATATGAACGATTTTGTCTCGGAACTCCTTTGCCCTTTCAAAGTCTAGCTCGTCAGCTGCAGCTATCATTTTCTCTGTGAGATCCTTTTTTATTTCTTTATAGCCGCCATTTAAAAAACGGGTAATTTCATCTGTCATTTTCTTATATTCTTGCTCGCCGACTTCCTTTACACATGGTGCAAGACATTGTCCTAGATGATAATAAAGGCAAACACGATCGGGAAGTGTTGTACATTTTCTTAATGGATAAATTTTATCCAGGAGTTTTTTTGTTTCATTAGCAGCTGATACGTTTGGATATGGACCAAAATATTTCCCCTTATCTTTTTTTACCTTTCTAGTTGTAATGAGGCGGGGGTGTTTCTCAGCAGTTAATTTAATAAACGGATAGGTCTTATCATCCTTGAGCATTACATTATATTTCGGATCATACTTTTTGATTAAGTTCATCTCAAGGATTAATGCTTCCATATTAGAGGATGTTACAATATATTCAAAGTCTTCGATCTCATTTACAAGCCTTTGGGTTTTCCCGTCATGCGAGCCAGTAAAATACGATCTAACACGATTTTTTAATATTTTTGCTTTCCCTACATAGATAATTGTTCCTTGGCGATCCTTCATTAAATAACAGCCAGGCTGATCAGGTAAAAGCATTAGTTTGTTTTTAATCATTTCATTCATATTTTCACTTCCAAATTAGAAATGCTCTTTCCTTAGCAAAACCCCCGGACTTCAATGGAGAAGCCGGGGGTTTAATTTACATTTAATCTTATTTATTATGCATGTTTAGAAAGAAGTTCTGCAAGAGCTTCTTTCGGTTGGAAGCCGACAACTTTATCTACAACTTCACCGTCTTTAAAAACGAGTAAAGTCGGGATACTCATAACACCAAACTTACCTGCTGTTTCTTGGTTTTCATCTACATCAATCTTTACGATTTTTACTTTATCTCCTATTTCAGAGTCAAGCTCTTCTAAAACTGGAGCGATCATTTTACACGGTCCGCACCATGGAGCCCAAAAGTCTGCAAGAACGACTCCTGAACCAGTTTCAGTAGCGAAGCTTTGATCTGTAACGTTTGTAATTGCCATAATAAATGCCTCCTAATATTCAACTTATATACTACCGACAGTATAACATTGATTATTTACTGATGCTAACATTTTGCTTCGATACGTAATTTTCCCTTATTCAGTATTACTATTCGTATATGTAGAAAAGACTGTATGACATAAAAACGAGCGGAATCAATACCGCCCGTCATTTCACAATATAAAAATCTTTTCGCGAGTTAGAGGAATGCCTAGCTCCACAAGGAATGCTTCGGCAGCATATGCATCGCACGACTAAAAGTGGAGCTTTTAGGAGGAGCGCCTACCCCCGACGTACAGGATGTACTAGTGTCGACAATGCGACAGGACGTGGCGGTATTTAGTTGATGTTCCCCTTTCAAGGCGCTTCCGCTTTTCTATGCATTAACTAATAATTTTCTAAACTCTTCAGTAAGCATTGGGACAACTTCAAACAAGTCTCCAACGATTCCGTAATCTGCCACTTTAAAGATATTTGCTTCAGGATCCTTGTTAATAGCAACAATTACTTTGGAGTTTGACATGCCTGCAAGGTGTTGAATTGCACCTGAAATACCGCAAGCAATATATAGATCAGGAGTAACTACCTTCCCTGTCTGACCGATTTGTAATGAGTAATCACAATAGTCTGCATCACAAGCGCCGCGGGAAGCTCCAACAGCTCCGTTAAGAACTTTTGCAAGTTCCTGTAATGGAGAAAAGCCTTCTTCACTCTTAACCCCGCGTCCTCCAGCTACTATAACCTTCGCTTCAGATAGATCCACACCCTCACTTGCCTTGCGAACTACCTCTTTAATGATTGTACGAAGATCTTTAATATCAACTGATAAAGAAGATACCTCACCAGTTCTTGATTCACCCTTTTCTAAAGGACTAATATTATTCGGACGAATAGTTGCAAAAATTAAACCATCGGTAACAATTTTCTTTTCGAATGCTTTTCCAGAATAAATAGGACGTGTGAAAACTAAGTTTCCTCCTGCTACTTCTAAAGCAGTCACATCTGAAATTAATCCAGAGTTTAATTTTGCTGCAATTTTAGGGGCAAGGTCCTTTCCTAATGCTGTATGACCAAAGATAAGACCTTCTGGTTTTTCAGCATCAATTACAGCCATAATTGCTTGAGAGTAACCATCTGGAGTATATTGTTTTAATTTTTCATCCTCTATTGTAACTACACGGTCAGCACCAAATTGGATCAATTCTCCACTTAAAGCGTTTACAGAATTACCGATTAAAACTCCGACAACTTCTCCGCCTTCAGCAGTTGTTTTTGCTGCAGCAATTGCTTCGAAGGAAACATTACGCAATGATCCATCACGGACTTCACCTAACACTAACACTTTTCTAGTCATTATGATTTACCTCCTGCGTTTTTCGAGAGGTTAGACGCCAAAAGTTGAATTAAAAGTAATAGAGAATAACAAAATTACCTATTCCAACAATAGCCCTACCTAATCTAAATTATTGTTTTAGTACTAATTTTTATATTTAAATTTTTATTCAGACTACTTTTGCTTCAGTGTGCAGTAGATTTACAAGTTCTTTTACTTGATCTGATAAATCACCTTCAAGAACTTTACCCGCTTCCTTTTTAGGAGGAAGGTAAATTTCAATCGTTTTTGTTTTAGCCTCTACATCGTCTTCATCCAGATCAAGATCATCTAGCTCAAGCTCATCAAGAGGTTTTTTCTTTGCCTTCATGATTCCTGGTAATGAAGGGTAACGAGGCTCGTTCAATCCTTGCTGTGCAGTTACTAAAAGAGGAAGGGATGTTTCAATTACTTCAGAATCTCCTTCAACGTCACGAACAACTGTTACATTGCTTCCTGCAATTTCAAGCTTAGTAATCGTTGTTACATATGGAATATTAAGCAATTCCGCAACACGTGGTCCAACTTGACCTGAGCCGCCATCAATAGCAACATTTCCTGCAATAATCAAATCTGCTTCCTTATCCTTTAAATATTCAGATAATATTTTTGCTGTTGTAAATTGGTCCCCATAGTCTAGATCATCTTCAGTATTGATCAAAACAGCTTTATCTGCTCCCATAGCTAGAGCCGTACGCAACTGTTTTTCAGTTTCTTCATTTCCGACAGAGATAACAACAACCTCTCCGCCATTTTCATCACGAACTTGGATTGCTTCTTCTATCGCATATTCATCATAAGGATTAATGATAAATTCTGCCCCATCTTCGTTTATTTGGCCACTAGAAATAGTAATTTTTTCTTCAGTATCAAAGGTTCTTTTCATTAAAACATAGATGTTCATGATTTCCCTCCTAATAATAAAAGCGTAAGTGCCTCGCTCAGGGGCGCCAAGCATAAGACGAGCCGGCGAGAAGGTTGCTCTTTAACCTTCTTGTCGGATTGGCTTATGACCTCGAGTCCCTAGGCACTGTAGCTAGATAATAAAAGCGTAATTACAAACAAAACATTTTATCACTTCGAAAGATTAAGATAATTTTTGTTATACGATGCTAAAGAGCTGCCTCGTATAATTCTATTATAATTGATTGCTAGTCTAATTGTTATCTAAAAATAATGAAATTTCTACTTTCCTGTAAAATTTGGCTCTCTCTTTTCAATAAATGCCGTAATTCCTTCTTTACCATCTTCAGAAACAAACACATCACCGAATAGCTTTGCTTCCCTTTTAACCCCATCGTAATACTTGTCGGTTTTTGCATAGTTCAATAGCTCGATAGCAGCTTTAATAGAAACTGGACTCTTCTTTGCTATTTTCTTTGCCATTCGGTAAGCATTTTCCATTAGCTCATTCTCTGGATATGCCTTGTTTGCAAGCCCAAATTGAACGGCTTCCAATCCTGTTATCGGATCACTTGTAAATAACATTTCAGCTGCTTTCGCCGAACCTACAAAACGAGGAAGACGCTGTGTTCCGGCAAACCCAGGAATTAATCCAAGCTGAAGCTCAGGTAAACCAAGCTTAGCATTTTCAGCTACTAATCTAATATGACATCCCATCGCAAGCTCTAAGCCCCCACCAAGTGCAGCCCCATGAATGGCAGCAATGATTGGCTTAGGGAAAGTCTCCATTCTTTCAAAAAGCTCTTGTCCAAAAGTTGCTAGTTTAGTAAAGTCTTCTCCATTATCTATTGTAGTGAATTCTTTTATGTCGGCACCTGCTGAAAAAAATCTGCCTTCCCCATGAATTAAGATGACTCTTATTTCATCATTTGATTGAATTTCATCTAATACCAAAGATAGTTCCTTTAATAATCCTGATGAAAGAGCATTTGCCGGTGGACGCTCAATCGTAATGGTAGCCACCATATCTTGGAATGACCATTTTAATAATTCCATACTCCATCCCCTTTTCTAACAGATTATGATCGTGCTGTACAACCATTAAGAAGTAATTGATGTACAGATTCTGCTAATGCGGTTAAATCATATTTTTGATCGTTCATAACCCATGTAGTAACTGTCTCATCCATCGTACCAAAAATCATTTGTCTCGCCAATCGAATATCGAGAGTAGGTGAAAACTCTCCACTTTCTTTTCCGTCCTTTAAAATCTTTTCCACTAATGATAAATATCCCTTTAGAACTTCATTAATTTTATGGCGAAGATCTTTATTTGACTGTCTTAACTCTAACTGCGTTACAATGGCTAGATGCCTATCTTCTGAAAGCATATTAAAATGCGTTTCAATCATCATTAATAATTTCTCCGCTGCTGTTTCTTTTCCTTCAATTTTTTCTTCTATTTTTTCAACAAAACTACCCATTTTTTCTTGAAAGAGAGAGATAAGTATATCTTCTTTATTCTTAAAATATAAATAAATAGTGCCATCAGCTACTCCTGCATGCTTTGCAATTTTTGCAACTTGCGCATGGTGGTAGCCATTTTCTGCAATGGCAATAACGGCAGCATCAATAATTTGACGGTATTTAGGTCTGTTCTTTTTCAAGCTTTACCTCCTCTCAAGAAATTCCTGCTATTTTTTTAAAGCTTTATACTTTTATGAATGTCAAATATTTTTTTGAACCTAAATAATGAATGAATAATCATTCATATTTTTATAATAGAATTACAATTTTTCTGTGTCAACAAAATGCTTGTCTTTTGTTTGCTTAATTATGACATTTCCGAAAAGAATAGACAAGCTTAAATATTCAAAAATAAAGAACCGAATGAGCTCGGTCTTTAATTAAGCCTGCTTTTCTATATGATCATTCGCTTTCTTTTTTTCTTCATCTATTAAAGCTCTTCTCAAAATCTTACCTACAGCTGTCTTCGGAAGTTCATCACGGAATTCATAAAGTCTTGGAACTTTGTAGGCAGCTAGATGCTTCCGTGCAAATTCATTTAATTCTTCTTGACTTGTTGTTGTACCCTCTTTTAATACGATATAGGCTTTAACTGTTTCACCGCGATACGGATCAGGAATTCCAGCTGCTACAACTTCCTGTACATTTGGATGTTCATAAAGCACTTCTTCAATTTCACGTGGGTAAATATTATATCCCCCTGCAATAATCATATCCTTCTTCCGATCGACAACATAGAAGTAGCCATTTTCATCCATATAGCCAAGATCGCCTGTTAATAGCCAGCCATCTTTTAATGTTTCAGCCGTTTCCTCAGGACGATTCCAATATCCCTTCATCACTTGTGGACCCTTTACAGCAATTTCTCCAACCTCACCAGGTGGAAGATGCTCACCAGTTTCCAATGAAAGAATTGCTGAATCGGTATCTGGCCATGGTACACCAATACTTCCTTTTACACGTGGACGATCCCATAGGAAGTTCGCATGTGTCACAGGTGATGATTCTGTTAATCCATATCCTTCCACAAGTTTTCCACCTGTTACTTCCTCGAACTTTTGCTGAACTTCGACAGGAAGTGCTGCAGAGCCACTTATACATGAATCAATAGAAGAGAGGTCGTATTTCTTTAAATCCGGATGGTTTAATAATCCTATATAAATTGTTGGAGCTCCCGGGAATAATGTTGGTTTTTGTTTTTGAATGGTCTTAAGTGTTGTTTCTACATCGAACTTTGGCAGAAGTACCATTTTATGTGCTTCCATAACTGCTAAAATTAATACAGTTGTCATTCCATATACATGGAAGAATGGCAATATGCCTAGTACAACCTCTTGACCTGGCTTACATTTATATAACCATGCCTTGCACATGGACGCATTTGCAACGAGGTTTCGATGTGTTAACATAACCCCTTTCGGGAAGCCTGTTGTTCCGCCTGTATACTGCAATAATGCTAAATCTTCTTCAAAATCGATTTCATATTCCTTTAACGCTCGAGTTGGCAGCTTTAATATTTCAGTCAGCAAATGGTTGTTGCCTTCATGCTTTACATTGACAACAATTCCATATTGCTTCTTTTGAATAAAAGGGTATACGAGATTTTTCGGAAAAGGAAGAAAGTCTTTGATAGCGGTTACAATTACATTCTGTAAATCCGTCTTTGGCATCACCTTTGTTACTCTTGGGAATAATATATCCATCGTAATGATCGCTCTTGCTCCAGAATCCTTCATCTGGTATTCAAGTTCTCGTTCCATATACAATGGATTTGTTTGTACAACGATCCCTCCCGCCATTAAAATCCCATAATAACTAATAACAGCCTGAGGGATGTTAGGCAGCATAATGGCAACTCTGTCACCTTTTTTTATTCCTAATTCCTGAAGATATCCTGCCAGTTTGATTGATGATTCATAAATATGTTGATAGGTAAATTCCTTACCCATAAAATGAATAGAAATTCGATTAGGATTTTCTTTTGCTGCCATCCTCAGGTAATCTTGTACCGGCTGGCTTGTATATGTCAAAGTTGAGGGGATTTCATCCGGATATGTTTGAAGCCAAGGCTTATTATTCAATTTTTATTCCCTCCTTCTAAAAATTAAGTTTTTAGAACATTCAAACTGTTCATTCCTATTATAATATAATGAAGTTTACGTGACAATTAGAATAAGACTTTTCACACTTAATTAGAAAAACTTGGCGTTCGCAAAGTCATTTTTGCGAATGCCTTAGTTTTTCTTATGCGATCTTATTAGCAGATATTTAATTGAAAACACACTTAACTTTAGTAGGTTAATAACTTAAATTTTCCTGTTAGCTTAGAAAAACTTGGCGTTCGCAAGTCCTTTTTGGCGAACGCCTTAGTTTTTCTTATGCGATCTTATTAGCAGATATTTAATTGAACTCACACTTTACTTTAGTACGTTAATAAACTTAAACTTTCTTATTAGCCAAAAAAAATCGCCATTGTGTCATGGCGATTTTTTTCGAAATTATATTGATAAAACATTAAACAATGAATAATAGATATATGCTGCCTATTAAGATAAATAAACCACAGAGAACAAATAATATTTTTGCTAATTTATCCACTTTTTTTCGCTCCTTAAGATAGCCCTGCCCCGATAACAAATGACAAACCAATAGAAATAATCATGGATATCAATCCAACTGCTTTATTATTATTTTCAATTTCCTCATCTATTTTGAATTTTGGCGTAAGAAATTCAAAAATAAAATAGCCAATAAGTAATAGGATGAAGCCAAAAACGCCCCAGCTTATCATCGTTAACAATGTATCATTATGCATAATGGAATGTCTGAAAATATTGGCAATCCCGAAAATCTTTCCCCCAGTTGCCATAGCTACCGCTACATTTCCTTTTTTGATTTCATCCCAGTTCCTATATTTCGTGACAAGCTCAAAAACGGCTAGAAAAACAATCATACAAAGGATTACTACACTGTAATACCCAGCAGTTCTTACAAATTCATTTTCCCAAAATTGATTCATGTCATTTCTCCCCGCACGTTATTTAAACTCAACGATTGTAACACCTGATCCACCTTCACCCGCTTCTCCAAAACGGATTTTTTTCACGGACCGATGATTACGTAAATATTCCTGAACCCCTTGTCTTAATGCACCAGTTCCTTTACCGTGAATAATTGATACACGCGGATATGCTGCAAGTAGTGCATCATCGATGTATTTTTCAACGCGAAGCAAGGCATTTTCATATCTTTCTCCGCGTAGATCCAATTCTAGATTCACATGGAAGTCCTTACCTTTCACAGTTGCCATCGGTCTTGTTTCAACAGGCTTGGGGCTTTTAATAAATTCCAGATCCTTTTCCGATACTTTCATCTTCAAGATACCTATTTGAACATGCCATTCATTATCAGAGGTTTTTTCGATCAGATGACCCTTTTGATCAAAGCTTAATACTTTTACTTCATCACCAGGTTTTAATACACGCTCTTCCTTCCTGGTGATTGGTTTCTTTGACTTTTTAATTTTTGGGGCAGCTTCATCTAAACGCTTTTTCGCTTCAATTAATTCATGCTCTTTTATTTCTGCTGCTTTTTCTATTCGCATTTGTCTTAAATCACGTATGATTTTTTCCGCATCTGCCTTAGCTTGCTCAACAATCGCTTCTGCCTTTTCTGCAGCTTTTTCATGAAGCGCATCTTTTTGCTCGTAAAATTCAACCATTTGCTTTTGCAAATCTTTATGAAGTTTTTCAGCACCTTTTAATAATTCATTTGCTTCTTCCCGTTCAGCCTCTGCCAATCTTTTACTCTCTTCCAATGAGGCAATCATATTCTCAACTTGATTACTGTCAGCACTAATATAGGACCGGGCAGTATTGATAACATCATCTTGCAGACCAAGCCTCTTTGATATCTCAAATGCATTGCTTCGTCCTGGAACACCTATGAGAAGTTTATAAGTAGGACTTAATGTATCAATATTAAATTCTACACTTGCATTAATGACTCCTTCTCGATTATACCCATACGCTTTTAGTTCTGGATAATGAGTAGTAGCAATGACTCTTGCTCCGCGTTTATAAACTTCATCTAAAATCGAAATCGCAAGTGCAGCGCCTTCTTGGGGATCTGTTCCTGCACCTAGCTCATCAAAAAGAACAAGGCTATCGAAATTAACTTTGTTTAAAATATCTACAATATTCACCATATGTGATGAAAAAGTACTAAGACTTTGTTCAATCGATTGCTCATCACCGATATCAGCATAAACAGCTCCAAAAACAGCAATTTCTGATCCATCCAATGCTGGGATTTGCAGCCCAGCCTGAGCCATTAATGTACATAAACCTACCGTTTTTAATGTTACGGTTTTCCCTCCAGTATTAGGACCCGTAATGACAATCGTAGAATAGTCTTTTCCTAACGTAATATCATTGGCTACCACAATATCCTCATTGATAAGCGGATGGCGTGCCTTAAATAAAGCGATTCTTCCTTCATTATTCACTTCTGGCTTCGAAGCCTTAATTCTCTTACTATAACGTGCTTTAGCAAACATAAAATCAATTTCTGCAAGTACTTCGACTATTACTTCTAGCTCTTCATATTCCTCAGCAACTTTACTTGTAAGCTCGATCAAGATTCGTTCTACTTCCTGTATTTCTTTCACACGAATTTCTTGGAGCTCATTATTTAATTGGACAATCGATTGAGGTTCAATAAATAATGTTTGACCTGAAGAGCTTTGATCATGAATAATTCCGCCGTAATGCCCTTTATATTCTTGTTTTACAGGGATAACGAAGCGATCATTTCGAATGGTAATAATGGCATCTGACAGCATTTTCTGGGCATTTGATGAACGAATCATGCTTTCGAGTCGTTCTCTAACCCGTGCCTCTTTTGTCCGCAATTGATTTCTAAGTGATCGGAGCGTGTCGCTTGCACTATCAAGGACTTCTCCATTATCATCAATCGCATTTTTAATAGACGATTCTAAATCTGCTAAAACAATAATCCGATCTACATAGCTTATTAAACTAGGTAATTCATCTCTCTCTTCTACAAATTCCTCGATGAATCTTTTGATTTGTCTACTCGCATGGATTGTGCTTGCTACTTGAATTAGCTCCTGAGGGCTTAGCGTTCCACCAATGACTGATCTTTTAACATGTGGACGAATATCATAGATGCCGCCAAGTGGAACATTCCCTTTTATTCTAAGAACTTTAACCGCTTCATCCGTTTCCTCCTGCCACTGTAAAACCTCTTCAACATTCACAGATGGCATTAAATTTTCCGCTTTCCTTTTTCCTAAGGTAGAAGAAACATGCTCGAGTAATTGCTCTTTCACTTTATTAAATTCTAATACTTTTAGTATTCGTTCCTGCATGAGGGTATGACCTCCAATTCTGATCATTTTTGCTTATTGGACAAAAATGTAATCAGTTCATCTGTATTTAAAGCATTAAGGACAGTACTTTTCTTTATCCATCCTTTTCTGGCTGTTGAAACACCAATAGACATATGATTAAGTGTATCAATTTTATGAGCATCTGTGTTAATGACAATTTTCACACCTGCGTCCTGTGCTTGGCGAATATACTGTGGAGCTAGATCAAGTCGATTCGGATTTGCATTAAGCTCAAGGACAGTGTTCGTTTCTTTTGCCAGCTCAATTAACATATCCATGTCTACTTCATACCCATCCCTACGACCAATTAGTCTACCCGTCGGATGAGCGATAATGTCAACATGAGGATTTTTCAAGGCTGTTTTCAACCGCTGCATGATCTTTTCTTTTGGCTGTGTAAATGATGAATGAATTGAGGCAATGACAATGTCCATTTCAGCAAGCAATTCATCATCATAATCTAATGTACCATCTGGAAGTATATCCATTTCAACTCCTGAGAGTATTATAATATCTGAGTATCGTTCATTTAAACGCTTTATTTCTTCTTTTTGCTGCCTTAATCTTTCAGGGGTAAGACCATTCGCTACTTTCAAATATTGGGAGTGGTCGGTTATGGCTAAATATTTATAACCGCGTTCACGACAGGCTTCAACCATTTCTTCTATTGAGAAGGCCCCATCGCTCCATGAAGTATGCATATGTAAATCTCCCTTAATATCTGCAAGAGAGATTAGCTCCATATCAGTTGTATATTCATCTACTTCCTTCCCATCCTCCCTTATTTCCGGCGGGAACAACGGAAGTCCAAAATAAGCATAAAATTCTTCTTCACTCGTAAAAGTGGTAATCTCACCCGTTTCGTTATTTTCGACTCCATATTCACTAATTTTTTCCCCGCGTTCTTTAGCAAGCTGGCGCATTCTTACATTATGATCCTTCGATCCAGTAAAATGGTGTAGAGTAGTTGCAAATTCATGGGGTTTTACAAGACGAAAATCGACGGATAAATCATAGCTGTATTCAAGAATAACGGAAACTTTTGTGTCACCAGCAGCTATGATCTCCTTTATTCCTGGGAATGCTAGTAGTTTTTCTTTTACTAAAGAAAGCTCTTCCGTCGCAATGATAAAATCTAAATCCTTAATTGTTTCGCGCACCCTTCTTAAGCTTCCAGCTCTTGAAAACCTGTTGATTTCAATGATCTTGCCTAAATAAGATTCAATACTTTCAGCAATAGGCAGCATATAAGCAAGTGGAAGACGTTCTGGTCTTGAACCTGCATTTTTTAGTGCGTCTAGGATTTTTTCTTCTGTTTTTTTTCCGAATCCAGGAAGTGATTGAACTTTACCATTTAGACAGGATTCTTCTAAATCAGCAGCATTTTCAATCCTAAGCTCTTTATAAAGCTTGGCAATTTTTTTGCCGCCAAGGCCAGGTAATTGTAGAAGAGGGATTAATCCTTTCGGGACTTCTGCTTTCAGTTCATTTAATACTGTTGAACTGCTTTCCTTTATATACTCCTCAATGACGCTTGAGGTTCCCTTTCCAATACCAGGAAGCTTAGTGAAATCATCTATTTCTGTTATGCTAAGATCAATCGATTCAAGGGCTGCTGCCGCTTTTCGAAATGCTGCTATTTTAAAGGTGTTTTCCCCTTTTAGCTCCATATAGATTGCAATCGTTTCTAGTAGCCGAACCACATCTTTTTTATTTACAGACATCTGAACACCTGCTTTTTTTGGTCAAGTTAATTGATCTATTTATTGTTTCCTTTAAAGTTAAATAATATCTTTTGGATGTTAAGGGTATATCCTAAATTATATTTTTCTTCACTGCTTCCTATTAAAAAGAAAACTTCTCTAACTTAGAGAAGTTACGATGCCATATATTCGATCCACATCTCTTTTATTTGCTGTGAGAATATTGGAGTATTTTTCACAATACCTTTTGCCATAAAAGAATCATTCAAGGCATTTTGAATGGAATCCACTGGCACTAGGGCAGCTATGTATAATAAAATAAACATGATAAGATATATTTCTACAAATCCTAATATTCCACCTGCCCAAATATTCAACGTCCTTAAAATTGGCAGACTCGAAACAAAATCAAGCATGCTTCCAATTAGATGCAGAACGATTTTGACAGCAAAAAAAATCACGACAAAAGCAATGGCGCGATAATAGGCATCTTCCAAATTGGCATGATCAAAGAACATTTGAATTGTTGAATCGTCGCCAAAGCTTGGGTAAGGTACCCATAATGTTAGCTTAGGGGCAAGCTTTTCATAATACATATTCGCAACAATAAATGCAATGATGAAGCCGGTTAAATGGATTAATTGAAGAATAAAGCCTCTTTTTAAACCAACGATAAAACCTATAATTAAAATGATGACTATTGCAAGATCTAGCATGACTTATTCAGTCCTTTTCCCTTTTTAATTCATTTTCAAGCTGCTCTAATCGGTCTTTCATCTTAATATAGTCATTAACGGCATTGACTGCAGTTAATACGGCTAACTTACTGCTGTCTAGATAAGGATTCTTAGAACTGATTTCTCGCATTTTATCATCAACCATAGAGGCTACAAATCGTATATGACTACTGCTCTCAGTACCAATAATAATATATTGCTGTCCATATATATCTACACTTGTACGGCTTTTCTGTAAATCTGACAATATGAATGCCTCCATCCTTTTGAATCCTAATCCATATCATAACACGAAATATAAAATCGTGGAAAGTAGGAGCATGTCAGAAACGCACAGAATATGTGATCATTTCACGATAAGGAGAAGATTCTATGAGTAATGTTGTAATTATTAAGAAAATAAATGAAATAAATGAGATGAAAGTATATTATCAATCCTATCTCACAGATAAAGTCCCCCCTGGCGGAATTTTTGCAGCTAAAACCCCCTGCTGTTCCATTACCGCTTATAAGTCTGGAAAAGTCTTATTTCAGGGAAGTGGCAGCATAGAGGAATCCGCCAAATGGGGTGAAAATAGCCATGTTTCCTCCTCAAAAAAGGAAAAGAAAAACCTTGGACATTTACCAGAACATATTTCTTCTCGATCTGTTATTGGGTCAGATGAAGTAGGTACTGGCGACTATTTCGGTCCAATCACAGTTGTTGCAGCTTATGTAAAAAAGGAACAAATCCCATTATTAAAGGAATTAGGTGTTAAAGATTCGAAAGATTTAAATGATGAAAAAATCATAAGTATTGCCAAACAAATTAAGGATATTGTCCCTTATAGCCTATTAACATTACATAATGAGAAATATAATTTGCTGCAAAAATCAGGGATGTCTCAGGGTAAGATGAAATCTCTGCTACACAATAAAGCCATTGGGCATGTACTGAATAAAATTGCTCCAGAGCTCCCAGAAGCGATATTAATTGATCAATTTGCAAAAGAGGAAGTTTATTATCAATATTTAAAAAATGAAAAAATTGTACATAAAAAGAATGTTTTTTTCAGTACAAAAGCTGAAGGCATTCACCTAGCTGTTGCAGCAGCCTCCATTCTTGCAAGATATGCCTTCGTTCGCCATTTTGATCAATTAAGCAAGGAAGTCGGATTTACCATTACGAAAGGGGCAGGGCCAAAAGTCGATGAAAATGCAGCCCGTCTCATATATGAAAAAGGAATAGATGTTCTTCCTGCATTTACGAAGCTGCATTTTGCTAATACAGAAAAGGCAAAACAAATATATATGAAAAAATATCTAAAATAAAACTGTTCAAAAAAAATGCGACAAATAGTCGCATTTTTTAATTCAAGAAATATCTTTTTCTCTTTTTTGCAGGATAAAAGACAATTGAAGGGTTTGTTAATCGGGAATCTGGAAAACCAGGTATAGTACTTACTGCTTCTCTGCTGCAGAAGTTATCTAAATTTTCCATACCTATCGCGCCTGTTGAACATGCCTCTATACAAGCAGGAAGGAAGCCTTTATCTTGACGAGGATAACACATTTGACATTTGCTAACCTTGTGCAATTCTGGATCGTACTGTGGTACACCAAATGGACAAGCCGAAATACATAAACCACAGCCTGTACATAAGTTGGAATTTATTTGTACAATCCCATCTCCTCTTTTCGTAAATGCATTCTCTGGACAAACCCGAAAGCATTCAGGACTGCTGCAATGATTACACGAAATGGAAAGATAAGTGTCATCTGTTAACTTTGAAACTTTGCGCCATTTTACTGCACTGACAGTTTGATTTTCATTTCTACAAGCGATTTCACAAGCTTTACATCCAATGCAAAGATCAATATTAAAAACAAAGCCCATCTGTTTAACCATTTCAGTCACGCCATTTCCGAATATTTACGCTACTATCATAAAAATTTGCACTTGATTTTCCAATATTTGAATTCTCTTCATGCACAATAACCTGATTGATTGGATTTTTTCCAACTTGATTAACTAAAATAACCTTTTTCGGTAGATACCGGTTTATTTTCGCTGTAGCAGCTATTCTTCCATTTTGATTATAAACCTCAACCTTTTCCCCTTCTGATATCCAATATTTTTCTGCAGCATACTCAGACAGTTCTACAATCGCTTCATCTTTTTCTGATGATAGCCACGATAATGTTCCATATTGTGAATGAATTCTTAATAATGACTGTGGTGTTATTAACTTGAAAGGATTACTATCCTGATCTTCAATCACATTAGTAGAAGCTTCAGAGCTCGAAGCAATTTTATTTGGAATAACAAAATGAAAATTCATTGAAGATGATCCTTCGCTATGCTTCTCCTCATTTCTTAAATGCGGTCCATCAAGAAGCTGTTTATAGCTTTTTAAAGAATAAAGCTCCTTTATTGATGGAGTTATCTCTCGTTCAATCCAATCAATTGGCTCCAATTCATGAGGGAAATTTGAAAAATTCGGCGAACACTCATTTAATTTTTTTGTTAAATCCCTCGCAATTTGCAAATCACTCTTCGATTCAAAATATGCAGGAATTGCTTGTTCATTATAAGAAAGCCACTGATGCCAATAGCTAATAATTAAATCTGGGTCTTCAAAATGGGTCGTTGCTGGTAAAACTATATCAGATAATTCTGCGGTCCTCGTCATAAACAAATCAACCGTCACAATTAATTCAAGCTCATGGAAAAGTAATTCCCATTTTTTAAAATCATGATCCTGTGAAAGTGGATTTCTTGAAGCAATCCATAAAAACTTAAGTGGTGGCTCAGATAGTTTTATTGCTTCTTCAGCAAATTTATTTATATTAATTTCCCTTGAAGTGTTTATATTAGAATGTTTTGGACCTTGATGATTCAATAAGTTAGCAGGAAAATCCTCTAAACCATTATGTGCATAATATACGCCTCCTTTTCCCTTTTGAAGCGTACCTGCTAATGCTGCCAATGTGTTTATAGCACTAATATTTTCCCTGCCATTTTTATTCCGTTGAATACCAAAGCCAATCCATGTAGCACAGGGTTTGGATAATGAATATAAATGAGCAAGCTCATTTATTCCTTCAATGGATACGCCAGTTTCTTGACTAACTTCAGTAATATTCACTTCGGTACTTACGTATTGACGATATTCAATCCAGTTTGTCGTTTGATTATCTATAAATTCCTGATCATATAAAGATGAATCTATTAATATTTTAGCGATCGCATGTGCGAGCAGACCATCTGTGCCTGGGTTTACTTGAATATAAATATCTGCTTTAGCGGCAGTTTGCGTAAAAATTGGATCAATAACGACTAGCTTTGCACCTTTTTGCCGAGCTTTGAATATAAACTTCATTTGATGAACATTCGTTACAGCTGGATTTGCTCCCCAAATAACAATTAAATTTGCATCTACCATTTTTTCTGGCATTAAGCTAACAGTTTGTCCGAATGAAGATTTTATAGCTTGCTCTCCAGAGATTAAACAAGGATTCCCAACGGGTTTCGTATGAGGTCCAAAACTATTAAACATTCCTTCGACGGCATAATGAAGAAGTCCGAGATTCCCAGAAAATTTATTATAGCCACAAGCAAGGTTGGAACCGTATCTTACATTCAATTCTAAAATTTTATCGATTATGATTGAATATGCCTTATCCCAAGTAATCCTTTTCCAATTTCCAGATCCTCTCGGTGACTGCATAATAGGATATTTTAAACGATATGGATTATATACATATTGGGTAAATGCATAGCCTTTTGCACATAATCTCCCCTGATTAAACCCATGCTTCGGATCTCCAGAAACTTTAATAATCTCCCCATTATTTACATATGAAAGCATGCTGCATGATGCGAAGCAATTTCGGGGACATGCATTACGATAGATTTCCATTTCTAACACCTACATTTGCATAAGTAGTAAATAAGTCCTTAAAACTTTCTAAGTTGTCTAATCTTTAATGCTGCAGTGATGTTTAGTTTTACATTCATATCATCTAGCTTTTTATCTAATATCTCTTCAATTTTTTTTATACGATAGCGTAAAGTATTACGATGAAGAAACATGGCATCAGATGTTTTTGTTAAGTCATATTGATTTGCAGAAAATTTTTCCAGTGTACGCATGAGCTCCCCGCCATGAAGGGAGTCGTTCTCTTCAATATCACCGAGAATATGAAAATAATATTCTTTCAGATCTTGGAGATCATGTTTATATAAAATGCGTTCAAGACCTAAATCATTAAAATATGGAGTAGTGATATCTAATAATTGGCCAAGCTCAAATGCTACCTTAGCTTCTTGATAGCTTCGAAAAATCATTTCTGGATTTGCACATGCCCTGCCAACACCAGTAATAATTCTTGATGATAAATTAGCTTTCTCAACTTGATTTATTATATGTTGAACAAATGTATTTATTTCTGCTCGCTTCTTTACTTGCTCACTTTCATGTAACGGATAAACCACAATTACTTCACCGCGCTTTTTCATTGCTATCGGCTTCAAATTTCTTTCAATCAACAATTTTTCAATTGCATAAAATATAATTCCAATAAAATGCTGATCCTCAGAATAGTACTCAAAATCCCTCAACGAAAAGACAATCACGGTATGCGGGAGGTTAAAATCCCAGCCCCAAAACTGACCGTAAGAGATAATTTCATCTTTCTTCTTTATATTTCCATATAGCAGATCATATATAAATGCTTCTTTAAAATGCTGGCGCTCTTGTTTTATTTGGAATTTCTTTCGAATCTCTAATGAGCATAGTAATGAAGCATATGAAATAATTGAGTTTAATTGTAATAACTCATCATCTGCTATTTCACCGCAAGAAATAATTAAGTAACCTTTTAATTTTCCATCCACTATTATTGCGGAACCTATTCCTAGTAACGTATCGTTGTTAAATGTCAATTGGCATTTGTATATATTAGCTTCCTCTATCTCTATATCATCTAAGTACTCAACTAATATATTATTTTCAGGATGTGAAGATGATAGAAGAATATATAATGGATCAATCGCAATGACAGGGAATGATAGTAAATTAGCTAATTTATCACAAATTCCTTGCAGTCCATTTTCCAACCCCTCAAGCAAATGATGTAGATAATCTGGGACAAAGAGGCTTCTCTCCACTAATCTCCATTCCTTTCTTTACCTTCGTAAAAAAATAACTTCCTATTAAATACTATATTATTCTCTTACTAGCTTCAACGGATGTCACAAGACCGTAAAAAACTCGTTGTTCTTCTGTACAAAAATAGACGATCATTTTTGTACATCAGGAATATATCATCTTTAAAATAGTTTTTCTATAATAAAGATAGCAACATTTTGTGAATTACTTCACAAAAAAAGTGCGCTGTCTTCATTTCAATGCGCTTGTTCATCCTTCTAAAATAAGTTGTAACTTCATAAGGAATAGTTTTCAACAACTATTATTTTTCAAAAGGAAGTGAGGAAATGATAAAGAAAATCACAAAGGATAGTTTATACGTTATTAGGAATCAATTTTTTTTAAGATATGCTCAGTTATTCACAAATATTGAGAGCAACACATTAGTAAATATTAAGGCATTTGGGCTTCCCTTAGAGCATGCACAAAACAGCATTGAAAAAACAAAGCTGCTGACTAAATTAAAGAATAGCGGAGCTCATTTTCGTAATAACAATAAAAGCATCTATATAAATCGTTTTTCAAGTGCTTGTGAAGCATGTCAAACAGGTTCAGAAAGCTATACGACCTTTCTCTCAATGAAATGCCATCGAAATTGCTATTTTTGCTTCAATGAAAATCAAGATAACTTTACGCATTATTTAGAGAATCAAAGAGAAGCAACGGAAGAACTAGCCTCATTAATCAATAACGGGTACAAGCTAAAGCATATTGCCTTAACTGGTGGTGAACCTCTTTTATTTCCAGATGAGACGATACACTTCTTCCAATTTGCTAAAAAAAATTCACCAGAATCGTTCACTCGTTTATATACTGCTGGTGATCTTTTAACTGATGATATTCTGAAAAAATTGATGGAGGCTGGATTAAAGGAAATTCGATTCAGTATAAAGATGGATGATTCTTCACAAAAACGTAAGCACATTTTAAGAAAAATTAAACTAGCAAAAAGCTATATTCCAAATGTTCTTGTAGAAATGCCAGTCATTCCTGGGACATTAGAGGAAATGAAAGAACTTCTCATTGAGTTAGATAAATTAGATATTTTCGGGATTAATTTATTGGAATTCTGTTTTCCATTAAAAAATCCCAAACCCTTTATTGAACGGGGATTTGAACTAAAAAATCCACCTTATGAAATGTATTACAACTATTGGTACGCTGGCGGTTTAGCCATCGCTAAAAGTGAGGAGGATTGCCTGAAGCTAATAGAGTTTGCTATCGAGCAAAACTTAAAGCTTGGTGTTCATTACTGCTCACTAGAAAATAAGTTCACAGGCCAGATCTATCAACAAAACTATGACCAGAAACTGGAGAAAACATACTCTTTTTCTAATCGAGATTATTTCTTTAAAACTGCCAAAATTTTTGGAAAGGAAAAGCGAAAAGCCCTTTTCAAACTTGAGGAAAACAACATTCCATACGAAATAAATCAACAATATGATTTCATTCAATTTCCAGTAGAAGCTATTAATCTATTACACGATATGAATGTCGAAATTGCTGTTGTATCTTGCATTGTTGAATTTGAGAACATGGAAAGATTGATTAAGGAAGTGAGTATTGATTGGACTACACCAGCATTATTTCAGTTAGAAGATGTTAGTTAATTAAAAGGAGGGATATTCATGATTGAGAAATTGACTTTATCTGAATTAGGTCACCTATTTTATGCCAGACAATATGCTTACGACATTCTCCGAAGATTTTTTATAGAAGAGCCTTCAAAGGAATATTTAAAGCAATTTGTTCAGAAAAACATGATTGATTTTTTTCCATTTAAAGAGGATTCTGCTGGGATCCAAGAAGGAATTGAAGACATCAAAGCCTATCTAGCTACTCACGATGTCGTTCATATTGGACATCATTTTGATGAATTACATTGGGACTACACAAGAATGTTCATCGGTCCATTTACACTAAAATCACCACCATGGGAATCGTCTTATGTGAGAAAAGACAAGCTTCTATTTCAAGGAACAACGATGAATGTTCGAAGATTTTACGATAAATACGGAATGGCAGTTTCAGATTTTAATATTGAAGCAGATGACCATATAGGAATAGAGCTCGATTTTATATTTAAACTTAATGAACTATGTATTCAAGAAATAGAAGGAATAGAGCAAAACGATTTTAAGCTCTTAAAACAATTACTGCAGGATCAGCAAGCTTTTTTGAACGATCATTTACTTAAGTTCACACCGGAATTTTGCAAATCAGTTAAAAAAGATGCAAATACACAGTTCTTTTCCGGTTTAGCTAAGCTTCTTCATCACTACTTACTTATTGATTCAATGGTACTCAAAAAACTATTAAATATAGAATTTATAAAGAGGGGGCAAGTAGAATGTTTGATTTAATAAAGAAAATAAACGACTTTAAAATATCTCGTAGATCATTTATTGGATGGACATCTGCCATAGCGGCAACAACTGCGATTCCAGTTGGACGTGGACTAATTGCTAAAGCCGAAACCAATATTGGAACAGAAGCAGCAGGTGGTGAAGGCATTTGGAAAACGGCAGCTTGCTGGCATAACTGTGGAAGCCGCTGTCTTAATAAAGTACTTGTTAAAGACGGTGTTGTCATTCGTCAAAAAACAGATGATACACATGAAGACAGCCCTGACTTTCCTCAACAGCGCGGTTGCTTACGAGGACGTTCCCAACGTCATCAAGTTTTTAATGCTGACCGTTTGAAATATCCAATGAAAAGAAAGCATTGGGAGCCTGGTGGAGGAAACAAAGAGCTACGTGGGAAAGATGAATGGGTTCGTATTTCATGGGATGAGGCACTCGATCATATTGCTTCAGAAACGAAGAGAATTAAAAACAAATACGGAAATGAATCCATTTATGTATCAAGTGATGACAGTGATGATATCAGAACGGTCATGGCGACTCAAGGTGGCTACACCACAAGTGATGGAACGATTTCTTGGGGTGCATGGCTTTACACATATGACATGCTTGGTGTTGGCGAGGGCTTATATGTAAACGGAATTAATGACCGCTTAGATTTAAGAAACTCACAATTAATCGTTCTTTGGGGAGCGAATCCTGCATGGAGCACAATGGGCAGTGTCACTTATAACTATTTACAAGCAAAAAAAGCTGGAGCTCGCTTTATTACGATTGACCCACTTTATACTGATTCAGCTAGCGTATTTGATGCTGATTGGGTGCCTATTCGTCCTGGCACAGACGATGCGCTTGCTTTAGGAATCATGTATACACTGCTCGATGAAGACAACCCAGTTACAAACCCATTAGTAAAATGGGATTTCTTAAATAAATATACGATTGGCTTTGATAAAGATCATATGCCTGAAGGTGCAGATCCAAAAGATAACTTTAAAGATTACTTATTAGGTACGTATGATGGACAGCCTAAAACACCAGAATGGGCTTCGGAAATTTGTGGTATAGAACCGAGCAAAATCCGATCTCTTGCACGCGAAATCGGTGGTACAGAAAGAGTAGCACTATTAACCGGCTGGGCTCCTGCTCGTATTAATCACGGTGAAGGCTGGGTTCAAGCATTCTCTACGCTTGGAATGATGACAGGTCATATGGGAAGCTCTGGCAATATGACAGGTGTGAGCTGTTGGGAATATGCAGGGAACATGGGTCCAAAGCTATTAAAAGGTGGCGGCAGTGGACTCCCTTCAATAGAAAATCCTGTGACGAACGTCATTAATGAAAATGAAATTTGGGACGCCATTTTGAATGGAAAGTTTCTCCAAAAGGGTGAAGGAGAAAGAAAGGTGAATATTCAATTCATTTATCATAACTATAGTGCTCATCTCCAAACTCGGAGTAATATCCCAAGAGGGATTGAAGCTCACCGTAAAGTAGAATTTGTCGTGACAAATGCTTACGCTTTAACGACAAATGCGAAATACTCCGATATCGTACTCCCTGTTGCTACTCAGTGGGAAACTGAAGGATCAGTTAAGGGTGGAAACAGAGAAATATTAATTAATTGGTCAAAAATTGTTGAACCTTTATACGAATCAAAATCAGACCAGCAAATTGGGAAAGAACTATTGAAGAAGCTTGGTGAAGACCCTGAAAAGTATTACCCGATTTCTGAGAAACAGCAGTATTTTAATAAATTGGCTGGCAGTACGGTTGTAAAAGAAAATGGGGTTGATTATGAACCTTTATGTACAATTACAGCAAAAGATATTGAGGAATGGGGTGTTGAAGGAACTCCACAACAAGGACGAATTCCTCTTAAAGAATTTGTCGATAAAGGAATTTATCAAGTGCCTAGAAAGAAAGGCGATAATTTCAGCTTCATTGCTTATAAAGATTTTATCGATAATCCAGAAGCAAATCCGGTATCAAGTGAAAGTGGGAAATTCGAAATTTATTGTAAGGCACTGAATGAAGCATCAAAAACTGCGTTTACTGAAATACCGCCAATTCCAAAATATGTTCCAAAAGCAGAAGGCTATGAGTCTACTTTCGAAGACTGGAATACAAAGAAAAAAGGAAAATACCCATTCCAAGTCTTTAATCCACATTATTTAAGACGCTCCCATAGTACATTTGATAATGTACCTCAATTACGTGAAGCGTGGCCTAATCCTGTATTTATAAGCGGGAAAGATGCAAAGGAACTAGGAATTAAAGATGGCGATACAGTGTTAATGTCGAATGAACATGGAAAGGCATTACGCCCTGCTAAAGTTGTTGAAACAATTATGCCAGGAACGATTGGCCTTCCTCATGGAGCATGGGTAGATATTGATGAAAAGACTGGAGTCGATAAAGCCGGTGCTGATAATATGCTTGTTGGTTATATCCCAACTGGTCTCGGTACTTCTGGCTACAATACTGCACGTTGTAATGTAGAAAAATGGAACGGTGAACCACTCGAAGAAGATGTGAATTGGGAACAACGCATAATTAAATTTAAATAAAAGGAGGGCGTAGATTATGGTTCAAATGGGTTTTTATATAGATGTTGCCAAATGTATTGGCTGTAAAACATGTACAATTGCATGCAAAGACAAAAATGATTTAGAAGTAGGAAGAAATTTTAGAAGGGTCTATGATTTTGAAGAAGGCAGTTTTCCAAAACCATCTATTTACCATCTATCAATCTCTTGTAACCATTGTAAAGATCCGAAATGTGTAAAAAACTGTCCAACTACTGCCATTCATAAACGTGCAGAAGATGGTGTAGTGGTCATTGATCACGATAAATGTGTCGGGTGTAAATATTGTGAATGGAATTGCCCATATGGCGCACCACAGTTTTCTGAAGAACTTGGAAAAATGACGAAATGTGATACTTGTCTTGATTTACGTGAAAAAGGTGAGGATCCTGTATGTGTAAGCTCTTGTATTATGAGAGCAATTGAATTTGGTCCAATTGACGAACTCCGAGCTAAATATGGAACGATCAACGAGGTGAAAGGAATGCCAAGTGCTTCCATAACACAGCCGAACATTGTCATTCATATGTAATCAATATTATGTGGGGGACTCCTCCCCCACATGCAAGAAAATTAGTCAATTTTAATAAGGAGGGAAATCCCATGCATGAGTGGGCATTATTAATCTTTTCAATTTGTGTACAGACTGCAATTGGCGGTATGTTCATGCTATGGTTGTATCAGCGAAATATTAGCAAAAGTGGTGATGAGACTACATTTACGATTTTGAAAACTCCTCTCATCATTATTGCAGTCCTTTCATTAATTGGTCTTGGTGCTTCATTTTGGCACCTAGGTGCACCAAGTAATGCATTCAACACAATTAGAAATATCGGCTCTTCATGGATGAGCCGTGAAATTGTTGTAACAGGTTTATTTATTGCAGCTGCTTGTATAACCGCTGGCTTGGCTATCCTACAAAAAAAAATAAACCCGATATTGTTGCTTGTAACGGCCATTATTGGATTTGTTGATATTTACTGCATGGCTTCAATTTATTCAAATTCTCTAATAAGTGGCTGGAACTCCATCAACACATTCACTTCCTTTTATGGAACAGCCCTTGTTTTAGGAGCAGTACTTATTGCTAGCTTTACAGTACCTGCTCTTCGGGCAAAAAATATGGATGACAATGCAAAGACTCTTTTAAAACTATCTTTTTTTACTGCTTTATTTGGAATTGCCATCCAGCTTTTAGGTGTTGCACTATTCCCTGCTGCTATGACAGATGTAAATATAATGGCTGCTACAGCAGCTACATCTTCCCTTGAACCTTATCAAGGAACAATCGCAATCAGGTGGGTGATCGAAGTCATTGGAATCGTTTTATTAGGTTATATGGCTCTATCACCAGTTAAGAAAACTACAATTACAGTTGCGTTTGTCGCATTAATCGTAATTGGATTCGCAGAAGGCTTAAGCAGATATGTATTTTATGTACTAGGTTCATAGAAAAGACTACATGCTAATATTTTATTCAGGCTATGTTAAAGCTCAGTGTTGATAATGCTATTTTGTTGTTGATTGGAGCGGAAGGCGCGAGATCCTTGAAAATGCATTCGCATTTCCTTCGTGCGGAGTTTATTCGGGGATGATTATTCAACGTCCTGCGGGAGAAGCGAGTCAAAGGGAGACCCCGCAGGAGCTCTCTTCGACGAGGAGGCTTCCGACCGCCCGCGATCGCTAAGTGCCTGCAGCGGAAATCAACAGGGAAGTTTAACATAGCCTTCAATTAAAAAGGAGTGGCTTTGATGGGATTATTAAACAAATGGATGGAAAGTCTAGATTATGAATTCAAAATTTTACAATCATGTACACGCCATCAAAGTCCTTACTCCTCCTGTTCTAGATGTTTGGATGTCTGTTCCGATGAGGCAATTACTTTCATTGATGGGAATCCGTATATTGATAATGAAAAATGTACGGAATGTGGATATTGTATAGCTGAGTGCCCTGTTCAAGCAATTGAAGGATTTTTTCCAAAAAGAACGGTTTTTCAAAATCAATTAGTTGTGACAGACGAACATCCTCCTGCTTTAAGAGAACTGCTTGGATATTATAAAAAAGGAATTACGGCGATTATTGGTGAACAAGAGAAACTCGATGAAAATTGGCAACAAACGATATCAAAAACAAATGAGATGCTAGAAAAGCTTAACGAAGCTCCCTTCTCTATTCACTTGAAAAAAATAGAACTAAAAGAAGAGTCCTTTACACGGAGAGAAATATTTTCATTTTGGAAAAATGAAGCTCAATCAACTTTGAAGCAAATGACACCTGCTAAATGGCGTTTTAATCATGAAGAGCTAGATATAGCAAAATTATACCCAAAACATCAATTTATAGAAGTGTCAGTAAATTTGAGTAAATGCACTCTTTGTAAAGCATGCCAAAAGCTCTGCAAAAAAAATTGTTTTCAAATAAACGATACAAGTTTTACAATTTCAGCTCAAAAGTGTTCAGGCTGTATGCTTTGCCAAGATATATGTCCTGAAAAAGCTATAACGATTCAAGAAAGAATTATGTCTGCAACTGAAGTGGCTCATTCTCTTCTAATAAAAACATGCAAGATATGTAATAATAATTATCAAACACTAGTAGATCAAAGTGAAAAATGTGTTAAGTGTAAAAAGAAGGAAGAATTTGGTGCAATATTATCTTAAGAAATAGGATGTGATATTCATGTTTTCAAACATTGGAATACCAGGTTTAATCATCATACTCGTTCTTGCGCTTATTATTTTTGGTCCTAAAAAGCTTCCTGAAATCGGGCGTGCAATGGGGCAATCATTGAAAGAGTTCAAAAACTCTACTAAGGGTATAATGGATGACATTGACGATTCTGAAGGAAAAAAAGAGCTTGAAGAGAAAAAGATTTAATATCCAACATTAAATGATACTTTTTCACAAGAGGTATCCTCAGATAGTAAATGATTCCTGTTACTCTAAAACAGGATGGTACTGGAGTCATTCGGGTTGATCATTACCGTTTGTCTCATATATAAAATAAACTGTCTCTCAGTCAAAGATTAACTGAGAGACAGTTTATTTTTATCCTCTTAATACCGCTCCTGCTTTTACCTTTACTGCATGTAAAACTTTATCATGAGCTTTCACAACTTCTTCATCCGTTAAAGTTCGTTCTGGATCGAAATATTTAAGAGAGAAGGCGATTGACTTCTTGCCTGCTTCCATACGATCACCTTCGTAAAGATCAAAGACATGAACTTCTTTTAATAATGCCCCGCCTGCATCAATAATGATGCTTTCTAACTCCCCTGCTGCTTTATCCTTATCAACAACAAGTGCAATGTCACGAGTAATTGAAGGGTAGCGTGGTATAGATTGATAATGAAGTGGTTCAACTTCAGCTTCTAAAATAGCTTTCAATGAAAGTTCAAACACATATGTTTCTTTTAAATCATATTCCTTTTCAACTGTTGGGTGTGTTTGACCAACAAAACCTATAGATGAACCTGATAAATAAATTTCAGCTGTTCTTCCAGGATGCATGCCCTCTTTTTCAGCTTGACGGAATTCAATTGCTTTTTCTAGACCTAGCTTAGCAAATAAACCTTCAAGGATTCCTTTAACTACAAAGAAATCAACAGGTTTCTTCTCACCCTGCCAAGGTTGGCTGTGCCATAAGCCTGTAATAGCACCTCCAAGATGCTCGTGTTGTTCAGGTAATTCATCTGTTCCTTGTGAAAGGAATACATCCCCAATTTCATACATGGCTAAATTTTCATTTTGGCGGGCAGAATTATATTTTAAGACACTTAAAAGCTGGGGAACAATACTTAATCTAAGTGTGCTATGGTCCTCACTCATTGGCATAGCTAAGCGAATTGGTTCACGATTTTCTAATGCAAATTGAGTTGCTTTTAATCCGCTTGTAAGGGAATACGTAATCGCTTGATTTAATCCTGCTCCTTCAAGGAATCTGCGGACAATGCGGCGCTTATTTTGATAAGCAGTCAGATGTCCTGGAGTTGCTGAACCAATTGGCAGAGTTGATTTTAAATTATCATAGCCAAAAAGCCTTGCTACTTCTTCGATTAAATCCTCTTCAATTGTAATATCGCCACGGCGGGTAGGCACAGTGACAATAATTGTATTGTTATCTGTACTTGTTTCAAATTGAAGGCGTGAAAAAATATCAACAACTTCCTTGATTTCTAATTCTAATCCAAGCACGCGATTAATTTTCTCTAATGTAACAGAGACAACAGTAGGTTCTACTTTAAGCGTATTTGCTTCAACAGAGCCTGCTAATACTTCTCCATCAGCATATTTTGCCAATAGATGCGCAGCCCTTTCAGCTGCCGCTCTTACTCTATTTGGATCTACTCCTTTTTCAAAACGCGCACTTGCCTCACTGCGTAGATTATGATCTTTAGACGCTTTTCTAACTGTTGCACCTTTAAAATAAGCTGATTCTAGAAGAACTGTTTTGGTATCAGATTGTACCTCAGAATCCAAACCTCCCATTACACCAGCAAGTGCAACTGGTTCTTGGCCATTTGTTATGAGAAGATGATCTGAAGTTAATTCCCTTTTCGCTTCATCTAATGTTTGGATGATTTCTCCATCTTTTGCACGGCGAACAAGAATTTGCTTTGAACCTAGACGGTCATAGTCAAATGCATGAAGCGGCTGACCGTATTCGAGCAAAATATAGTTCGTAATATCCACCACATTATTATGCGGACGAATGCCTGATGCCATTAAACGGCCTTGCATCCATAAAGGTGATGGCATAATTTTTACATTTTTAATCATTTTTGCAATGTATAAAGGGTTATCTTCTGTTGCTTCTATATCAACACGAATGTAATCAGAAGCTTTTTCATTAGACTCAGCAAACTCTGTTTCTGGAAGCTTAACTTCTCTTCCTAAAACAGCAGCGACTTCATAAGCAACTCCAAGCATACTTAAGCAATCAGAACGATTAGGTGTTAAGCCTAATTCTAAAACTTGGTCATCGCGATGTAAAAGATCGATCGCATCTGTCCCTACTTCAGCATCTTGATGGAAAACATAAATTCCTTCAGAATACTCCTTAGCTATAAGCTTGCTTTCTATTCCAAGCTCTTGAAGAGAGCAAATCATGCCATTTGATTCTTCTCCGCGCAGCTTCGCCTTTTTGATCTTGAAGTTACCTGGAAGAACCGCTCCTACAGTAGCAACTGCAACTTTTTGACCTTTATCAACATTCGCGGCACCACAAATAATTTGAACAGGTTCACCCTCGCCGATATCCACTAAGCATTTATTTAATTTATCCGCATTCGGATGTTGTTCTCTTTCCAGGACATGCCCAACAACAACACCACGAATACCTTCATTTAGTACTTCTACGCCTTCAACTTCAATCCCGCTCTTCGTAATTTTTTCTGCAAGCTCAGTGGGAGTAATGCCTGATAAATCTACATAATCCTGCAGCCATTTATATGATACAAACATTTATAGTCCTCCTTTTTGTTCTTTTGTCTAGCTTCTTATTCTTGAATAGAAAATTGTTTTAAGAAACGTACATCATTTGTATAGAAGTGACGAATATCATCTATACCGTATTTCAGCATGGCAATCCGTTCAACTCCCATTCCGAAAGCAAAGCCTGAGTATTTCTTTGAATCGAAGCCTGACATTTCTAATACATTTGGATGAACCATTCCTGCTCCTAGAATTTCGATCCAGCCAGTTTTTTTGCATATATTACAGCCTTTTCCACCACATTTAAAGCAGGATACATCGACCTCAACTGAGGGTTCAGTGAATGGAAAAAAGCTTGGGCGCAAACGAATTTCTCGATCTTCCCCAAATAATTTCTTGGCAAACACTTCTAATGTTCCTTTTAGATCACTCATACGAATGTTTTCATCTACTACAAGTCCCTCAATTTGCATAAACTGATGTGAATGGGTTGCATCATCATTATCACGACGGAATACTTTACCAGGGCAAATAATTTTAACTGGCCCTTTCCCTTTATGCTTCTCCATTGTTCTCGCTTGTACAGGAGAGGTTTGAGTACGAAGAAGAATCTCATCAGTAATATAGAATGAATCCTGCATATCACGAGCTGGGTGATCTTTCGGTAAATTTAATGCCTCAAAGTTATAATAGTCCTTTTCCACTTCTGGACCTTCAGCTACTGTATAGCCCATACCAATGAATAGATCTTCAATTTCCTCGACGATACGTGTTAACGGGTGATGATTTCCAGTTTTAACTGAACGCCCTGGTAAAGTAATATCGATTTTCTCAAGCGCAAGTTTTGCTTGAACAGCGGCTTCTTCTAAATGCTTTTGTTTCTCTTCAATGCCTGCAGCAATAGCATCTCTAACTTCATTTGCAAGTGCTCCCATTTTTGGGCGCTCCTCAGCAGATAATTTACCCATCCCTTTTAAAACTTCCGTAATCGGTCCTTTTTTCCCTAAGTACGATACACGAATATCGTTCAATTCTTTTAGATCAGATGCTTGGTTAATTTTTTCCAACGCTTCAATTTGCAATTCTTTTAAACGCTCTTGCATCTTAAAAATCCTCCTTCAATTCCTGTTTTTTTGCAAAATAAAAAACCTAATCCCTATAAAGGGACGAGGTTTTGGATTCGCGGTACCACCCTTTTTAACACAAAAAGCATATATAGACAGCTTTATGTATTCGCTTCATTAAGATAACGGCTTAAGCCGGTACATCTTTACAATGATAAGCCTAGATAATATCTAACTAAAATAAGCAAATCAATGGTCCCGATGTCAACTCTGGAGGTGAATGTTCATTTGCAATCCCATGAAAATGCTCTCAGTCTAAGGCATTCTCTCCCTGAAAAGTTCCTTGCAAGCTACTTTTCTCCGTCATTGTTTTATTACATATAATTTTGCTGTTAATTATAGTATATTCTTCACATTGTTTCAAACGGTTTCACAAAAATAATCGCCCATTTTTACTTTCTTAAGGAATATAGCAAAATTCCAGTCGCAATCGCGACATTCAATGATTCACTTTTTCCGTAAATGGGGATGTACAGATTTTCTGTTGTTTCCGCTAATACAGACTTCCTTACACCGCTTCCTTCATTGCCAACAATTAAAGCAAATGTTTCTGAGCTTTGTATCTCCGTATATACTTTTGCGTTTTCTAAAGCAGTGCCATACACAGGGATATTCTTTTCTTTAAGCTTTTGAATCCATTCAGCCAATTCCCCTCTAATAATAGGAAGGTGAAAATGGCTGCCTTGGGCAGAGCGGAGCACCTTTGGATTGAAAATATCAACGCTTCCTTCCCCGACTATGACTGCATCAACTCCAGCTGCGTCTGCAGTCCGAATCATTGTACCTAAGTTGCCAGGGTCCTGTACTGCATCGATCAGCAAGAAACGATGTCCTTCTACATTAGCAGCATCAAATGTCTGTTGGCGGCATACACCAATAACCCCTTGGGGAGTTTCTGTATCTGATAGGCTTTGAATAATTTCGTTCGTTACCATTGTAACTGGTATATCCCCATAATCCCAGGAAGGGGGAAGGCCAGTATTTTCTCCTACAATGATTTCGATCATTTGCTCACTTGATAATGCCTCTTCGACAAGATGAAATCCTTCAACTAAATAGGTACCTGTCTTGTCGCGTTCCTTTTTTGTTAAAAGTTTTCTCCATTGCTTCACTTGTGGGTTACTAGCAGAGTGAATATATTTCACACTCTCACTCCTTCTATTTATAATAAAATGTAAATGTAAATTTTATGGTAGAGAATTGTCTGCACGCTGGACCCTGCCCCACGACTGACAAATCCCTTCAGCTTTTATATCAATTTTCTTATTATAGCCCATTTCAAATACATAATAAATCCAAAAATAGAAAACATAATAACGAATTGAATCATTTTAAGGAGGGCAAGAAATGAACTTAAACTTACGAAATGCAATTATACACAATGTTTCCGGCAATACAAAGGATGAACTGAAGGATACAATTGTTGATGCTATTCAAAACGGGGAAGAAAAAATGCTACCTGGTTTAGGGGTATTGTTTGAAGTAATCTGGAAAAATTCCTCTGAACAGGATCAGCAGGAAATGCTGCAAACGTTGGAGAGCGGATTAAAATAGCGAAAGGCTTTTAACCATTTTTTAAGCAAAAGCTCATCGAAATTTTACAGCTATTTAGTGCGCTAATAATTAAACATTCCCATTAATAAAAAATACCGCTTGCTATTCATAAACAAGCGGTATTTTTTATTAAGTTTTACATTTACTAGCATTTTTATATTAAAATTTGAAAATGAACTTTCTTAAATAATATGATCAATGAAATGTAAGCTTATTAACTGTTTCTCTATCCAAACGCTTGATAACTTCCGCAATAAGCTTAACTGCATTCTCATAATCATCTCGATGAAGCATGGCAGCATGAGAATGAATATAACGAGTTGCGATTGTGATAGACAGCGCAGGTACACCGTTATGTGTTAAATGAATTGCACCTGAATCTGTACCACCACCAGGAACCGCATCAAATTGATAAGGTATATTTAATTCATCTGCCGTTTCTGTTACAAAGTCGCGCAAACCTTTATGAGAAACCATTGATGCATCATAGAGAATAATTTGTGGACCTTTTCCCATTTTACTTAGTGCTTCTTTTTCCGTAACTCCTGGTGTATCTCCAGCAATTCCTACATCAACACCAAATGCAATATCTGGCTCTATTTTTTGAGCAGATGTACGAGCACCACGTAGTCCGACTTCCTCTTGCACTGTTCCAACTCCATAAACAACATTCGGATGGTCAGTGCCTTTTAAAGCCTTTAATACATCAATGGCGATCGCACAGCCTATACGGTTATCCCATGCTTTTGCCAGCAGCATCTTTTCATTATTCATTACTGTAAATTCGAAGTATGGAACAACCATATCACCTGGTTTTACTCCCCAGCCTTGCGCTTCTTCACGGCTAGAAGCACCGATATCAATGAACATTTCCTTAATTTCAACGGGCTTTTTACGCGCTTCTGGTGAAAGAATATGAGGGGGCTTTGATCCGATAACTCCTGTGATATCCCCTTTACTTGTCACAATCGTTACACGTTGGGCAAGCATTACTTGAGACCACCAGCCACCAACCGTTTGAAAACGAAGAAAACCTTTTTCATCAATATTTGTAACCATGAAGCCAACTTCGTCTAAGTGACCGGCAACCATAATTTTCGGGCCGCCTTCCTTCCCAACCTTTTTCGCGATTAAACTTCCAAGACCATCTGTTGTTACTTCATCAGCATATTCACTTATGTATTTTTTCATCACTTCACGCGGTTCGCGCTCATTGCCAGGAATCCCTTTTGCATCGGTTAATTCCTTAAGCATCGTTAATGTTGCATCTAGTTTTGTCATTATTTCGACTCCCTTAATATATTTTCAATTTTATTATACAAAAGACAATCATGAATATAAAGAATTATTAGAAAAACTGAGCTTTTCTTATGCGATATTATACATAAGTCTTAAACTTAAATTTCCTATTTATTCAAAAAAAAATTTCAAGTTGAAAATTTGCTTTTTTATTTTGTACTTATAAAAGAGCAATTATTAGCTGATTAAAACTGGCTTCCTTCTAATAGATAAATATTTTTCACAAACTCAGTAAATTTCTTAACATTATTTGAAATACTAGCATCACTTTTTCTGCTGCAAAGAAATACAGGCCGGCTTATTTCAACTCCTTTTACCTTAACTCTGCCGACTTCCTTACGTTTTACATATTCTTCAACCCCTAATGAAGGAGCAATCATTACTCCATATCCGGCCATAACGGAACGCAGCGATTCATTCAAACCATGAAATTGTAATCCGATATTAGGAACAGGTACTCGATGAACCCTGCATAAAGAGAATAGCAATTCTCTTGTAGAACTTCCTTCTTCTCTAAATATAAACGGTTCTGCCATTAAATCCTTTAATAGTACCTCTTTCCCATCATATTTATGCCCATGAGGGACAATAAACCAATAATCTATGTCCAATAGATGGAATTTGTTTACTTCTGGTTCGATCCACTCCTCCTTCACAACGAAGGCAATATCTGCCCTATAGTGAAGCAGCTGTTCTATTACTGAATCTGAATTACCACTAAACAGATTTACGTTTATTAATGGAAACTCTTTTTTGAATCTACCTAACCAAGTTGGTAATAAAAAATTTGCTGGGACATTCGTAGAGGAGATTTTTAATTCTGCTAATTCTCCATTTCTAAGATGAACAAGCTTCTTTTCGATATATTTTTCCATCTCAAATAATTGTTCTGCTCTCCCAAGTAGATACTCTCCTTCATTAGTTAGCTTTATCCCTCTCCCTTCTGTTTTCATTAGTTTTAACCCTATTTCCTTTTCTAAGTTTTTTATTTGAATCGTTACAGCAGGCTGGCTTATTGAAATGGCTTCAGCTGCCTTTGTAACACTTTTCATAGAGGCTACTTTTGTAAAAATTCGTAATGCATGGAGATTCAAAATACCACCTCATTCATAAATTATTTTTATGTTTCGAACAAAAACATATATTAGATTTATCAATAATCATTATATATCCTTTTATTAACAATTAAAAAGGAGCTATTTTATGAAAAAGAAATCGATTATTTTATTCCTTCTTTCAGTTGGAATATTTCTAAGTTATGTTAGTTTTTTTCCAAAGATAGAGTTCTTAAAATATCATTTGCTGATTTTAATATTAATTGGAATCGTATCATCCTTTGTAGGTACTCTAGCTGGTGGAGGAGGTCTCATTACGCTGCCTGCAATGATGTTTGTTGGTATTCCAATTCAAACAAGCATAGCCACAAATAAATTTTCGTCAGGGATTGCTGCATTTTCAAGTGTATTCTATCTCGTATTTAATAAGCACCTTAGTGCAATAGATATCATGAAAAACTTATTTGTAGCATGTATAGGAGGAACAGCAGGAGCATTATTTACAGCAAATATATCCGAACAAAATATGAATATCATTGCATTCATTTTTCTTTTTATTGCATTGGTTGTTACGGTTAAAAATAAAAAGTGGCTAGAAACCTTACAAACAAAGGAAAAAGTGCCGTCTAATAAAATTTGGCAATTACTTTTACCCTTTTTTATTGCTTGCTATGATGGAGGGTTTGGTCCTGGGTCATCAACATTTGGAATACTATATTATATAAAAAAACACCACACTTATATAAAAGCTGTTCAATTGACAAGAGTTTTAATTTTCGGAAGTTGTACAGGAGGTTTTATCATCTATTACCAAACAGGCTTTTTACAATGGCCCTATGCCATCGCAATGGCTTTCGGCTCTATTATTGGTTCTCAAATCGGTCTAATTGTTTTGCCAAAATTATCTTTGAAAATAGCAAAAACCTTATTAATTACAATTCTTTGTTTATTAATAGGGCAGATGATTTTAAAAATAATATAATAGCCAATACAAAAACTACCACAGCTAACAATAACTGTGGTAGAGAATAATTTTATATTTTTTAGAAAGAAACAATTCTACTTCTTTTTCAATAAAAACCCGAAGGAGGTTCAATCTATTTTAAAGTACAGTTTTAATATCCTTGCTTCTGCCTCTCATAATTAACTTCATTTTTATCAATATATGCCTTTTCCATTGCTTCTGCATTAATTCCTAGTAGATCACCCAAATGAATATATGCTTGAAAAAGTTTTTTATAATCTTCCAATGATTTGCTATGTTTGAATACACTAATAAGATCATATACAAATAAAAACTGATCATTTATGCTACCTTTTCCTGCTACTTCCCCCTTAAAATTATCCTCTTTGTCAAAGCCGCACACTAGCCCAATGGAAAGAATAAAATGAATACCATCAACAAATTCCTCTAATATTATTTCCTGTGGGGAAGAAGGCTTTAAGCTCCAAAATTTAAAACACCTGGTTTCATTCGCCAATTCCCCTAATTCTACTAGTAAAGCAAGCACTTTTCGTTCAAATAGATCTTCATTATGTAATTGATGCTTCGCTTCTATATGCTCGTCTAGGCCCTTTTGCATAGCAAATAATTTTTGATAATCCATTAAAACACCATCCTAATTTTTATTAACTTCACACCACTTTAGTCCAGTTATTAACTTAAATTTTTCTACTCGCCATAAAAAATTATATCAAAAAGAAAAAAAGTTGAAACTTTTTGTTGAGTTATTCGTAATGATTAGAAAATACTTTGGAGGGTCTTGTTATGGTGTGGCTGATACGTCTCCTGCTATTTGCACTCATTATTTTTCTTATATATAGCATCATTAAATACATTTTAAACCCGAAACGCAAGCTAGAACTTGCGCATGAGCAAAAACGGTACTTTTTTTTAGATGATCAAGACAATGTACGTAAAAATTTTCTGATCACCTATAAAGGCGTCCTATTTGAAGGGGAAAAATATTTAGGAACAACCGAAAACGCTTTCGAAGTGATTTCAATATTTATTTGGCCTCATAGAGTTGCTGCTTTAAAAGGGATGGTACGCGAAGATTTACAATTTATAGAAAGAAAAATAGTTGAAAATTATCCAAATGCTAAAATTGACTGGAAAAGCCCGATTAAAGAGTTCATGGAAAAGAGTAAGAAGCCTGAAACACCTTTTAGTGAACATAATTGAGAGTCATTAGTCAAAGGCTGTATTAAAGCTCAGTGTTGAAAAAGCAATTTTGTTGTTGATTGGAGCGGAAGGCGCGAGACTCCTGCGGGAGATGCGAGTCAAAGGGAGACCCCGCAGGAGCGATAGCTACGAGGAGGCTTCCGGACCGCCCGCGGAAAGCGAGTGCCTGTAGCGGAAATCAACAGAGAAGTTTAACATAGCCTAATCAAATAGAATAAACTGCTAAAACGCAAGAAGGGGTGTCTCTAAGCCGAAAAGTCGACTTAAGAGATGCCCCTTAACTTTTAACTTATGCTGTTTTAAAAAATTCTTTCCACTTAATGATGGTGACTTTTTCTCTTAATATAAATACAAGAATTCCTAAAGAAAATAAAATAAGGAGAATCATAGATGGAGTAAAGCGACTAATAAATTCACCAAACACTGTATAGAAAATGGCTAATGGAAAATTTGTTAACCACGAATTTTTCAGATAAACATGGAAGCTTCTATTTCGCTCAATTAAACAGAAGTTTAATAAGTGGTAATGAATAAATGGAATAAGCCTTAAGACCGCAACCTGGCCTACGCTCAAATTACGATACTCACCAAACCACCGTTTTTTCAATTTCGTAAGTTTCGCATGAGTTTTTGGCATTCGGCTAATGAGAAAATAAAAGAGGATACTGCTCAACATTAAGCCAATAATGGAAAATATACTTCCAAAAATACTCCCAAACAATATTCCCCCTGTAAGACAAACAAGTGGCACTGGAATAAATAAAAACTGTCTAAGGATATGAAATAATATAAAGGCGATCGGAGCTAAAATGCCAGCTGTTTCAACCATCACAAACAATAATGATAACTGATCATTCATTTTCTCACCCTCTATTTGCTGATTTCCATGTTGTCTCTTACAGCTTATTTAGAGGACAAGATCGTTATGACAAAAGATTGATGAGATATAGGAAGAGACCTATTTCTACAATTGATAAGAATGGAAGTCCATATTTAAACTGGAAATGCTTTGTTTTATGCCTAAATAATTTCATTCCAAGCGTCATTCCGACCGCTCCAAATAAGAAAGCAACAAGCCATAGAGTCCCTTCACTTATACGATATTGGTTCAATTTAGCCTTTTTCTTATCTACTTTCATTATATAAAGTCCAACGAGATTCATTATAATAAAACTGGAAATAATTAATTTTAGCACCATGTCACCTCTGTGAAAATATTCTATCACTCTATAAAGTGAAACTTCCATTAGTGGGGGTTTTTCGACGCACAGGACGTGCTAGTGCCGACGTTGCCACAGGACGTGGCGTTCTTAGTCGGCCTTCGTCCCCCACTGATGGTTAGTTGCGGCCCACAGGAAGTGGGTCACGCAGACGTTGCCACACGATGTGGCGCTTTTAGTCTGTGTTCATTTTACGGGCATTTACGGGCAGTTGATCCCCCACTTACTCTTCTTTGCATACGCGAATCCTTGAAGTGGGGGTCTTACTGCCCGTTAATCTGCGATAAAATTCTACTATTAAAATGGTTAAATAAGTGGTCCATTTTTATTAAATTGTTCCTAAATGAAAAGCCATCCTCAAAACTTTTGAGAATGGCTTTTCATTTATATCTAGCTCCAGGTACCAACGACTTGAGGCTGCATTATTATCTGCGTTCCTCATTAGTTAAGCACCTACCGCTATTCTTATTACTTGCTTAAGTTTTGTTTTGCAACAGATGCTAATTCAGCAAATGCCTTTTCGTCAGCAATTGCTAATTCAGAAAGCATTTTGCGGTTTACTTCGATGCCAGCAAGCTTTAAACCATGCATTAAACGGCTGTAAGAAAGACCGTTCATGCGTGCTGCTGCGTTAATACGAGTAACCCAAAGTTTGCGGAAGTCGCGCTTTTTCTGACGACGATCGCGGTAAGCATACATTAATGATTTCATTACTTGTTGGTTAGCAACTTTGTATAATGTATGTTTTGAACCGAAATAACCTTTAGCTAATTTAAGAACTTTTTTACGACGTTTGCGAGTAACTGTACCGCCTTTTACACGTGGCATATGATTTCCCTCCTAATTTCGGATATTACTTAAGATTTACTAGTAAGTTACGGATGCGTTTGTAATCGCCTGAAGAAACAAGAGTTCCTTTGCGAAGTTTACGCTTTTGTTTTTGAGATTTATTAGCGAACATATGGCTTCTGTAAGCATGTGAACGTTTAAGTTTTCCAGAACCTGTTCTTTTGAAACGCTTAGCAGCGCCGCGGTGAGTTTTCATTTTTGGCATTAGGGATTCCTCCTCTTACTTTTCATTTTTAGGTGCTAAGACCATGAACATGCTTCGACCATCCATTTTTGGATGTGATTCAACTGTAGCCACTTCATTACAAGCCTCGGCGAAGCGAACTAATACTCGCTGTCCGATTTCCTTATGAGTAATGGCACGTCCTTTGAATCGAATTGACGCTTTTACCTTATCTCCTTTTTCAAGGAATTTAACTGCGTTTCGAAGTTTAGTATTAAAATCATGTTCCTCAATTGTCGGACTTAGACGGACCTCTTTAACACTGATGATCTTTTGATTTTTCCGAGCTTCCTTCTCTTTCTTCTGCTGCTCGAATTTGAACTTTCCATAGTCCATGATACGGGCTACAGGAGGCTTCGCATTCGGTGCAACAAGAACTAGATCAAGATTTACTCGTGAAGCAATTTCAAGTGCTTCAATTTTTGATTTAATGCCTAATTGCTCGCCGTTTTGATCAATGAGACGAACTTCACGGGCGCGAATGCCCTCGTTTAACAACATATCTTTGCTAATAGTTAGACACCTCCAAGGATTAATGCGAACACAATGTTTGGGTCAAGAATGACTTTTAAAAAGAAGCCAACTACACCAGACAAAATAATAAATCGCAAGTATACATAACATTTCTGCTAATAAAAGCAGTTTGTATTAAACCAATAAAAAAAGTGTGGATGCTAACACCCACACTTTACGGACAAAATAAACAAAAAATGTTCACGTAAAACCTGCCAACTGCTCATTGCGTCAATCAGGTGAGAAGCGGGTGCTTCTTCTTTTCCTCAAACTGTATTCAATTACCTTAGATACTATATCACAAAGGTTATATCATGTCAAACGGTCTTTTTTATCACAACGAAGAAAATTGTAACAAAAGAATAGAAATCATGCAATACATTTTTGAGATTTAAAAATTAATTATAGTGATACTCCCGAGATAATTATGTTGTAGTTTGTTTATTTTAGTGAACTTCCAACTTTTTGTCCATGTTTACTACTTTACGCTCAAAATAGAAAAGAGAGGCAAAAGCCTCTCCCATTCATTAGCGTTTTACTTCTTCTTTCAATGCTGCAGTAAAGTCTGCAAAGGAAATCGTTTCGGATTTTTGCTCTCCATATTTACGGACATTGACAGCTTTTTCAGCCACTTCATTATCACCAACTACGAGCATATATGGTATTTTTTGCATTTGGGCTTCACGGATTTTATAGCCGATTTTTTCGTTACGATCATCTAGTTCAACTCGGAAGCCCTCCGCTTGAAGCTGTTCCTGAACTTGCTTCGCATAGTCATAATGTACATCTGGTGAAACAGGAATCACTTGAACTTGAACCGGAGCAAGCCAAGTCGGGAATGCCCCCTTATACTCTTCAATTAAGAAGGCTACAAAGCGTTCCATTGTTGAAACAACACCACGGTGGATAACAACTGGTCGATGTGGCTTTCCATCTTCCCCTACATACGATAAATCAAAGCGTTCAGGTAGAAGGAAGTCTAATTGAACAGTTGAAAGCGTCTCTTCTTTACCTAAAGCGGTTTTTACTTGGACATCTAATTTCGGACCATAGAAGGCAGCTTCTCCTTCAGCCTCAAAATAGTCTAGTCCAATCTCATCCATCGCTTCTTTTAACATTGATTGTGCTTTTTCCCACATTTGATCATCGTTGAAATATTTCTCTGTATCCTGTGGATCACGATAAGACAGACGGAAAGAATAGTCGTCAATATTAAAGTCCTTATAAACCTCAAGAACCAATTGAACAACACGTATAAACTCTTCTTTGATTTGGTCTGGGCGAACGAAAATATGTGCATCATTCAATGTCATTCCACGTACACGCTGTAGACCGGATAAGGCACCTGACATTTCGTAGCGATGCATTGTTC
Source organism: Cytobacillus dafuensis (assembly GCF_007995155.1). Taxonomy (NCBI): domain Bacteria; kingdom Bacillati; phylum Bacillota; class Bacilli; order Caryophanales; family Bacillaceae; genus Cytobacillus; species Cytobacillus dafuensis. The sequence goes on from NZ_CP042593.1 coordinate 3,631,769, forward strand.
CTAATTCTGCAATTCGAATTGGAAGTTCACGATAACTATGAATGCCATGCTTGTAAATCATCATATGGTGAGGACAGTTCATTGGACGAAGAACAAGCTGCTCATTGTCCATGTCCATGACAGGGAACATATCATCTTGATAGTGATCCCAGTGGCCGGAAGTTTTATAAAGATCAACACTTCCCATTACTGGTGTATAGACATGGTTATAGCCTAAACGTTCTTCCTTATCAACAATATAGCGCTCAACAATACGGCGAATCGTTGCTCCTTTTGGAAGCCACATTGGCAAGCCTTGACCTACCTTTTGGGAGTTCATGAATAAGTTCAATTCTTTTCCAATCTTTCGGTGATCACGCTCTTTTGCTTCCTCAAGCAAGCGTAAATGCTCGGCCAAATCTTCTTTTTTGAAGAAGGCTGTTCCATAAATGCGTTGAAGCATTTTATTATCACTGTTTCCGCGCCAGTATGCACCCGCAATGCTTAATAATTTTATTTCTTTCAGTTTGCCTGTTGATGGGACGTGAACACCTCGGCAAAGGTCAAAAAATTCCCCTTGCTCATAAATTGTTACTGTTTCATCAGCAGGAATGGCTTCGATGAGCTCAAGTTTATATTCATCGCCAATTTCCTTAAAAAGCTGAATCGCCTCATCACGGCTAACTTCCTTACGAACAATATTAATATTTTCGTTAATGATTTTTTTCATTTCTTTTTCAATAAGCGGAAGATCTTCTGGTGTTAAGGATTCCTCAAGATCAATATCATAGTAAAAACCGCCTTCAATAACAGGACCGACACCAAGCTTAACATTTTTGTATAAACGCTTAATTGCTTGAGCCATTAAGTGAGCAGAGCTATGACGCAGAACCTCTAATGCTTCTGCACTGTCCTGTGTAATAATTTCGACAGCTCCATCTTCTTCAATTGGACGGCGAAGATCATACATTTGACCGTTTACTTTTCCTGCAATTGCCTTCTTCTTCAAACCAGGGCTAATTGAAGCGGCAATCTCTTCTGTTGTCGTTCCTTTAGGAAACTCCTTTACAGCACCATCTGGAAACGACACTTTAATAACTTCTGACATCACTTTTTCCTCCTCTATAAAAATAAAAAAACCCGTCCCTAAAAAGGGACGAGTTGTTATTAACACGTGGTTCCACCCTACTTCACATTTTCCAATAAGGAAAATGACTTGTAGAAAATAACGGCTTTTTGAGCCGCCAGCTCATACTACTTGACGAATGATAAGCGGCGAATCTCTTCGTCAGCTGCACTCGGGCGGATCCTCACGTATTCGATACGCTCCGGTCCTCTCTCCCTTGCTTCCTTGACCTTCTTGCTTCTCTTTCGTCAAGAGGAAGGTTTTACTGAGAAGGATACAGTTATCTTCAATCAAGATTCAAAACTGGAGTTCAAAGGTGGTAAGTATTCTAATCGTGTTAGGAAGTTTTCAGCCGAGCCTTCCCTCTCTATAAACCGTAAAAAGAATACCATTGTCCTCATCATAACTTATGCATATTACGAAAAACTGCTTTTCATATTATGTACGTATTATAGATTGTTATTTCAGGAAAATCAAGGGGGCTTTATATTTTTTCATCTGCAATAAATGAAAGCTCTCTTTTATTTTTATAAAATTCATCTATTGATCCAAGAATCAGTCTTTCTTCGAAAATATTATGGATTGTTCTAATTAGCGGCTGTTCAATATCCTCTGAATATAAATAAATAACTGCTGGTGCAATCGAAAGCAGCGGAGCAATCGTAACAGAATCAACGTATACCGGATGATTAAACAGAAGTTTCCGATCGATCATTCGTTTGAGATCTGCTCGCTTAATCTCAAAAAAATTCTCATCAAAAAAGTGAATTCCATCATCAATTAGTAAATGAATAGACCAGAGCTTCTCCTTTTGTCTAGCCAAAAAATCTCGTAATGTTTGAATGAATATTTGGTATTCCTGTTCCATTTTATATTCATCAATTGATATTTCTACATATTTAGCCATCTGGATCATTAAAGGGCGCATTCTGAATTTCACAAAGGAATCAAAAGAAAAGGAAATATTTTCATCAAAAAGATCGTTTATCGCTGTTTTTAAATCTCGTTCCATATCAATTTCACTTAAAAATGCCGTTAACTCTTCCCTGTTTCCTTCTAACAAAGAGTGAATAATTTCAAGTATTTGCTGCTGTTCTTCTTCATCTTTATAATAATAATGCTCTGACAGAATTCTGCGAAACCAAACGTCTTGTTTGCTTTTTTTTATAAACTTATAAAAAACATCTTTTATTATGTTCAAATGATTTTTCATTTTCGGATTAATATCTATTCGTACTATATGTTGATCTTCAATTTGAAGAATATTTTTATTAGCTAGTGTAGAAGAGGCAAGATAAAAATGTAAATATTCAAACATATTCATTGCATCTTCTTTCTTCTGGAAAGTGATTTCGATCAACCAAATCCCCCCTGTTAACAAGATTCCTGTTATAAATGTATATGGGGGAGTTGGACAAAATAGACTTAAGCATCTGAAAGTACTTGTATCGATTTAGAGGATATTAGAAAAAAATAAAGCAAAGGTTCAACTAAGACCTTTGCTTTACTTCATGTTTGTATTAACTATTTTTATACCCTTCTATTTTGACCTTCAACTAAAACGGGTTCAGCTAAATACTTCATTCTTTCCATTATCCGTTTCGCCTTCATTTTTTCTTCCTCACCGCGCTGGCTATATGTTAAATGATGCTCAAGCTCCTGAAAATCAAAATTAGACGTAAAGAATGTAGGGAGACTTTCTTGCATACGGAATTGAAGAATAGGACCTAGCACCTCATCCCTTGTCCAGCTTGACATGGTCTCGGCGCCGATATCATCAAACATTAAGACTGGAGCTTTTTTGATTCTTTCAATCTTTTCATTCAGTGTTGAATCTGCTATCGAGCTTTTCAGTTCTCTAAATAATTCAGGAACATAAACGATCATTGAAGATACTTTCTTTTTTGCGAGTTCATTAGCTATTGCCCCTAATAAATACGATTTGCCTACACCAAATTTCCCGTGAAAAAACAACCCCTTTTGCCTAGAACCTGGTGTATAGTTCATACTAAACGATGCTGCTTTTTTAACTGCATCAATTCGTTCGGCATCCTTGTAAATTGAAGCAAAAGAAGCCTCAATTATATCTCTAGGAACATACAAGCTTTGAATTAGTTTTTCATTTTTACGTTTTTCATCTTCTACGACTTTCCGAGGGCATGTATCATAATGAATATCAATACTTCCTCTTTGAATGACAAGTTTAGGATGATATCCCTTCATAAAATTTACACAGCCGTCGAGACTAGGACATTTATTACACTCTTTGCTCAGATTGCAATACTCATACAGTTTGACCAAACTTCTCTCAATCATGCTGTCTGTTAATTGGTCCTCATGGCTCTTTAAGAAGGCCTTCACATCTGGATGGTTTAATGTTTGTCTTCGCTGCTGTTCATACCTCTTCTGGAAGTCCTCGTTGCCAGCCAATCTTTTTAATGTATCATTTATTCTTTCCATTACTTACCCTCCTTTCACGTTTGTAATCTTTTTAATATTTCATTTAATTCTTTCTCTTTCAATTCAAGTTCTTGTTCATTATATTTATTTTTACGCTCTGGGGCAGGGTTATCGATTTCTTCAAACCAATCAGGAAGCATTTCTGTTCGGATCACCTTCTTGTTTCCTGCCGTTTTCGTTCTTTTCTTCTTCCCTTCAGCCCATTCCATGTACTGTTTATGCTCATTTTTTGCTAAATCGATTGCCTCTTTCGCTGTTTTAATTTTCTTCCTTGCCCAATGGCTAGCTATTTTTTCCACATATCCCTTTGTTAATTTCATATCTGATTTAAGCATAACATATTGGATAAGAACATTAACGACTCCTGGTAAAAGCTTTTGGTGAAACATAACATCTTCAATAATTTGAAGATCTGCTTTAGATGGCTCAGCCCCTCCTGAAATATCCTTAAGAACCTGTCTAGGGGAAGTAATCTCTAGAGCATGCAACAATTCTTCCTCTCTCGATAACGGCTCCTTCTTTTGAATTCGATGTGTAACTGGCTGTATGCGGTCGACAAGAGATGGGAGCTGGTCATTATGTTGAAATTGATACCAATCACGAGCTGATTTTCTCAATTCTTCAATATTAATTTCGTCATCCTCCATAATGGCACTAATGACGATATTTTTCATTTGAATAGCATCTAATCCATATAAAAATGCAAGATTGCTAATTGCATTCCTCACTTTATTAGTCAAAGCTTTCTTCGGAATGAGAGATTCATTCAATCCTGCTTCAAGAAGTTCAAAATTAAATGTGTCTTGACTTATTTGAATGGGATCGTTTTCCTCCCTACCAATAAAACTGTTTCCGTTTGCAGCCTTCATCGCTTGTTCTGTTTCTACATCATAAGAAATTGAATCTATATGAGTGGTCATATAGACATCTTGAAATGATTTAGTCACCTCAGAATAGTCGTCTTTAGATTGCAAACTGTCTTCAGAAAAAAAGCGCTTCAGCCTCGCATACTGATTTTTGCCTATTTTTCTATACAAATATATATTTAACATGCCATCTAAAAAAAATTGCTCCGGTGTTAATGGAGGAATAAGTTCATAAATAAATGACCTTGAATTATTATCCTTTTTTTCATATACCTTAAGTAGGCCAATCCCCTCAAGCTTTATGCGCGCTTTGTAAATTTCACTTAAGCCTAAGTCCATAAAGTTCATTAGGCTATGATGGGTGTTGGAATTAGACCATAATCTATTTTCTTCCAGCTCAGACCATAGAGTCATATACAAGCTAAAGCAAGTAGAACCGATTAAAGGCTGGTACAAAAAGGTCAGCACTTTCCGGTCATATTCATGCAGAAGTCCTCTAGCGGCTACTGCATATCTGTCAATCGGAAGCATTTCCTGCCAATGCTGAGCCATTGTCATCAACCTTTCATGTAAAAAATACTTATGCCACCAAAAAAGAGCTAAAGAAATTCTTCAGCTCATTAGATAAACTTGGCATTCGCCAAGTTCTTTTTGGCGAATGCCTTAGTTTTTCTTATGCGATCTTCTTAGCGGATATTTAATTGAAAACACACTATATTTTAGTACGTAAATAAACTTAAACTTTCCTATTAGCTAAGAAAAGCGTAAGCGCCTTGCTCATTATTCCTTTTCTTTCTTCATTAATTCCTTTAATTCTTCTATAAAAACATTTATATCTTTAAACTGTCTATACACAGATGCAAATCGCACATAGGCAACATCGTCGATTTTCACAAGTCTATCCATAACCATTTCACCAACAGATTCACTTTGAATTTCAGAAACACCATTGCTGCGCAGTTCTTTCTCAACACTATAAGTGATTTCTTCTAGCTCTTTTAGTGCAACAGGACGTTTTTCACATGCTTTAATAAGACCACGCAAAATCTTTTCACGGCTGAATTCCTCTCTTGTTCCCTCTTTCTTTACAACAATAAGTGGAATTTCCTCGACTTTTTCAAAAGTCGTGAAACGATATCCACACGCCTCACATTCCCTTCTTCGGCGAATAGACCTATACTCATCAACCGGACGGGAATCTAGAACACGTGTGTTATTATTTTGACATGATGGACATTTCATTCAATCAGCTCCGGATTCTATTCGATCAAAAATTGAGATACCTTTATTGTACTATTTAATTGAAAAAAGCCCAATACTTAAAGGAAAACAATTCACAGCTTTTTTGAAGAATTGACTAGTGGTGTTAAATTAGAGGATAAAATGAAACTTCAATCAGTGGGGGTTTTCCTTCATCCCCCACTGATTGTTAGTTGAACCAATCACGCTCAAAACGCCACGTCCTGTGGCTTTCGCCTGACTAGGACATCCTGTCCGTCGTCCGGCTTTTACGGGCTGTTGATCCCCCACTTAGAAATTTATTCTTAACTCAACTTCTTGAAGTGGGGGTCTTACAGCCCGTTAATCTGCGATAAAGTCAGACGATTTGTTTTTTTAAGATTAAGTATTACTTTTCTCGAATTTGAGATATGTCTAGCACCTTGTGCTATTTTTAATTGATAACAAAATAAAAAGAGGTGTATCGATACACCTCTGAATTTTTACTCTTTGTCAAATTATAAAGCATTTGCTTGTTTAACTTGAACTGGACCCATACCTCGTGGAATTTCAATATTCTCACACGTTTCTGCACCTAACGCTTCTGCAATAAAATTTGCAGCAATGCTAGGGTCAAGATCACCACACGTATATACATCAATGCTGGCATAACCATGCTCAGGAAAGCTGTGAATAGTTAAATGTGACTCCGAGATAATGACAACTCCACTTACACCTTGAGGTGCAAATTTATGGAAAGCAACCTCTCGAACTTCAGCTCCAGACTTTAAAGCAGCATCCACAAAAGTACGCTCAATAAAATTCATATCATTTAACTTTTCAAAATCGCATCCCCATAGTTCTGAGATTACGTGACGACCCATCGTTTCCATATTCAAATTTCCCCCTTTAAGAATAATAATGAAATTCTTAATTTCCAGATAACTACCACGGGGGAAAGTTAGTCCAAAGAGGTCCTAACCCTTTAAGTAGCTACTATAAACAAAATTAAAGAAGTTCACGAGGACTAGTATACTTTGTTTAATTTCTTTTTGCAATATGATTTCTTAAAAATTGTGAAAGGACTCGAGTGAGTCCTGCTGTATAAGGCTAAAAATAAATCAAAAAACTATATAGAAATGCAGAATAACACAATAAGGCCTGCCATTAATTAACTGGCAGGCCATCATAAGCTTGTCTAGGTATTTCTAATTAACCTACATTTACCGCAGTAGATTTATGAAGCTCCTGTGCTACATATTTTGTTAGGTCAACAACACGGCAAGAGTAGCCCCACTCATTATCATACCAAGCTAAAACCTTTACTTTATTTGATCCTATTACCATTGTTGATAATCCATCGATAATAGCTGAATGCTCATTTGTATTGAAGTCAATTGAAACTAAAGGCTCATCAGTAATATCTAAAACGCCATGTAATGCACCTTTAGAAGCTTGTTCAAATGCCTCGTTAATCTGTTCAATCGTTACATCAGATTTTAAATCTACAACTAAATCAACAAGGGACACATTTGGCGTAGGTACACGTAAAGCCATCCCATGTAGCTTTCCTTTTAAATGAGGAAGTACTAATGTTAATGCTTTCGCAGCCCCTGTTGAAGTTGGAATAATGGATTGAGCACATGCACGAGCACGACGCAAATCCTTATGTGGGTTATCAATATTATTTTGGTCATTTGTATAAGCATGAACTGTCGTCATTAATCCATTCTCAATCCCAAACTGCTCATCTAAAACTTTAGCTACAGGTGCTAAGCAGTTAGTCGTACAAGATGCATTTGAAATGATATCATGTTCCTGGATATTTAATGCGTTTTCATTCACTCCCATAACAATCGTTACATCTTCATTCTTTCCAGGTGCAGTAAGGATAACCTTTTTCGCACCAGCTTCTAAATGAAGAGCTGCTTTATCACGAGAGTTGAATTTACCAGTTGCTTCAATCACAATATCAATATTTAATTCTTTCCAAGGAAGCTCCTGAGGATTACGGTTGCTCAATAATTGAACACGCTTTCCATTTACAACAATCGCTCCATCTTCAGGAACAACCTCTGCTTCAAATCGTCCATGATTTGTATCATATTTTATTAAGTGTGCCAAAGTTTCAGCAGGGTAGCTTGCATTAATGGCAACCACATCAAGTTTATCATCAAGAATGGCCTTTCTAAATACCATTCGTCCAATTCTTCCAAAACCGTTAATTGCAATTTTCGCCTTCATTTTACGGCTCCTTCCGCATAAGTGTTATACTTTTATTGTTATCCGATGCAATTAGTATAACATATTAATGGACATTTGTAATGATTAAAATATGGATTTTTAATGTTTTATAATTCAGACATATTATTAACCTTATTAATGTATATTATTTAAAATCACATTGAAAAAGAGCCCTTTATAGGCCCTTTTTCAATGCATTCCATTTATTTAATATCTCCATTAATTGCTGTTCGGTTTCTTTGATTGTTCCGTTATTATCAATAACTGCATCTGCTAACTGGATCTTATCCTTTAACAGCATTTGTGAGTTAATTCTCGCGAGTGCTTCCTCCTTCGAAAGCTGATTACGCTTCATTAAACGCTCCATTTGAGTGTATTCGTCCACAAAAACTAATATCGTTTTATCAACCATATAGGTTAGCTTACTTTCAAACAAGAGCGGAATATCTAAAATAACCAATTTTTCACCACTTGCAACAGCCTGATCCCTCTTGCCTAACATTCTTTTTCTCACTGCAGGATGGACAATATTATTTAGCTTTAGACGCTGACTTTCATTATGGAATATGATTGATCCCAGTTTACCTCGATCAATAGATCTGTCTTCAAGCAGAATTTGATCGCCAAAGTGTGCAATGATTTCTTCATATGCTTCTTCACCTTTTTCAACAGCTAAACGAGCCTCTAAATCTGCATCAATAACAGTAATACCTTTTTCAATTAGTAAGGAGGAAACGGTACTTTTCCCGCTTGCAATTCCACCTGTTAAGCCAACAATAATGGACATAGACAAGTCCTTTCTGGAAGTTAAATTTTCCAAATACCAATTACTATTAATAGAAGTCCAGGAACAAATGAGAACCTTTGAATCCAACCGCTATTAGAGAAAACTGATCCTACTTTTAAACCAAAGTAAACAAACATTGAACTCATAATCGCAACAGATAGTGCTAAAAAGTATGGAGAATAGCCAAGCAGTGCTGCTCCAACTCCAGCACCGAATGCATCAAGCGATAGTGCAAGCCCCAGCATTAAAGCTTCAATTCCTGTTATCGTTCCCGATTTATCAAAATCTGCTGACATTGGTTTTTTTAAGATATTAATGACTAATCCTAATGATTTTATTTCAAAATTAACGATCGTTTTTTCATGCGGAAGAACATCCCTTGTTTTTTCAGGTCGAAAAAATTGAAAAAGTACCCATGCTCCAAGACATATTAGAATAATTCCCCCTATACTTTCTTCAAATGCAGGTGATAAAAATTGAATGGTAATATGGCCGATCGTCATTGCAATCATTAATGTGATTGCTGAGCAACACGCAATTATTCCAATTGATTTAAATGGGATACGCATTTTTCTTAAGCCATATGTTAATCCAACACTAAAGCTGTCAATACTTACAGCAAATGCTAGTATTAGAAGTGACATTATTTGCATCATTTAGATAGAACTCCTCCCTGTCAATCAATAAGATAGTATATGGGAGAAGCCTATCCAATGTTATACGAAATGCGGATGCGCCTTGAAGAGGAACGTCAACTAAAAACTGCCACGTCCTGTGGCAAACGTCGACGTCAGCACATCCTGTGCAAGTCCGACAAGCATAAGACGAGCCGGCATAAAGGTTGTTCTTTAACCTTTGTGACGGATTGGCTTATGACCTAGAGGTCGACAAAAACGAGATGTCCTGTCGCATTGTCGACACTAATACGTCTTGTACGTCGGTGCTAGGCGCTGAAGCTAGACAACGAAATGCGGATGCGCCTTGATCAGCGTCTATACTTTGAGAAATTTACTTTTTTTGGCATGAAGGACAGAAGACTGTGCCTCGGCCACCAACAACAATTCTTTCAAGCTCACTGTCACACACTTTGCAATTTTCCCCATTTCTTCCGTAGACAAAAAGCTCTAGTTGAAACATCCCGATTTGGCCTTGAGAGTTCACATACGAACGAATCGTACTTCCTCCTTTTTGAACAGCCTCTGCTAATGTAGAAATAATCTCTTTATACAACCTTGTCAATTCTAAATCAGACAAGCTATCTGCCCGTCTTTCAGGATGTATTCTTGCTCGGAAAAGTGCTTCATCAACATAAATATTTCCTAAACCAACTACAATCTTCTGATCAAGGAGGGCTGTCTTTAAATGTCTCTTCGACTTCGAAAGCTTTACAGCTAAGATTTCTTTCGTAAATGCATCGGAAAGAGGTTCCGGGCCTAATTGCGACAATGGAAGGCAGTCATATTCTTGCCCTTTTAAATAAAGATGCATTGTCCCAAATTTTCTAACATCCTTATAGCGAAGCTCTGTACCATCTGTAAAGTGAAAAATAACATGGGTATGCTTATCAGTCTCATCTGTATTCTTAAAAAGTCCGTATTTCCCCTCCATTCTTAGATGGGAAACAAGGGCAAAATCATCTGAATAAAGAATAAGATATTTACCTCTACGCCCTGTATTAATAAAAGTCTGACCGACTAAGGCATCTTTAAATTGAGCAACCTCTTCTGGATGCTTAATAATTTTGGGCCAAAAAACTGAAACGCTCTCAATTTTTTTATTGAGGATTAATTCATGTAATGTTCGGCGGATCGTTTCCACCTCTGGCATTTCTGGCATCGAACCCCCCCGTTCATTGATATTAAAAAAATATGTGCTTCTACTTTTCTATTTTGCATCAAACCACGTTGGTCCGTATGAGAAATCAACTTTAAGCGGGACTTTTAATTCAACCGCATTTTCCATTACCTCGGGTACTATTTTCTTCAGCACTTCAATTTCTTCTTTCGGCGCTTCAAATATTAATTCATCATGAACTTGAAGAAGTAGCTTTGTTTTCAAGTTTTCATTTTTTAGACGAGCAGCCATATCAATCATTGCTTTTTTAATAATATCTGCCGCACTTCCTTGAATAGGTGTATTCATTGCAGTACGTTCTGCAAAGCTGCGAAGATTGAAATTTCTGCTAGTAATCTCAGGGAGATACCTTCTACGGTTAAGCAAAGTAGATACAAAGCCTTTTTGTTTCGCATCTATTACGATCTCTTCCATATATTGTTTCACGCCTGGATAACTTTCTAAATAACGGTCAATGAAATTTCCTGCTTCTTTGCGCGAAATACCAAGGCTTTGAGACAGACCGTAATCACTAATTCCATACACAATTCCAAAATTTACAGCCTTGGCATGGCGACGCATATTAGAAGTAACTTCCTCTTCACTTACATGGAACACTTCCATAGCTGTTTTTGTATGAATATCCATGTCCTTTTTAAATGCATCAATTAACTTTTCATCTTCTGCAATGTGGGCTAGCACCCTTAATTCAATCTGAGAATAATCTGCTGCAAAAATAACCCAATCCTTATTAGATGGAATAAAAGCTTGTCTAATCTTTCTTCCTTCTTCAAGCCTAATTGGGATGTTTTGAAGGTTCGGATCTGTTGAGCTTAGTCTGCCTGTTTGGGTAAGGGCCTGATTAAATCTCGTATGAACTTTTTCATTTTCTTTATTTGCGATTTTAAGTAATCCTTCTATATAGGTAGATTGAAGCTTTCCTAACTGTCTGTAATGAAGTATTTCCTTGATAATTTCATGATCCTGTTCAAGCTTTTCAAGAACATCTGCAGACGTGGAATAGCCAGTTTTTGTCTTCTTAAATACAGGAAGCCCTAACTTTTCAAATAAAATAACACCTAGTTGTTTTGGTGAATTGATATTAAATTTTTCCCCTGCTAATTCATGAATCCTTGCTTCAATATCTACAAGCTTTCCTTGTATTTCCTCTCCCATTTTCTTTAAACGGTCGAGATCCATCTTAATCCCTGAAGACTCCATGTCAGCCAAAATTAGTGATAAAGGCAATTCCAAATCATAGAATAACTCTGCTTGCTGATTTTCCTGAAGTTCATTGTCCAACTTATCCTTTAAAGACATAAGGGCATCTGCTTTTCTAGAAAGATGCTCTGCAAGCAACTCTTCTTCTGGCACCTTTCTTTTTGCTCCCTTTCCATAAAATGCTTCATTTGATTGAACAGATGTATAGCCATGTTTTTTTACAGCAGATGCGACATCTTCAATCGTTTCAGATGGATCGATCAGGTAAGAAGCGATAAGCAAATCAAAGCTTATTCCAGCTAAATGAATTCCATGGTGTCGTAGTGAGACCTCTGATCTCTTAGCATCATAAACAAATTTTTTCTTGCTCTCATCCTCTGCCCATTGTTTAAAAATAGGCGAAGAAAGTGCTGTCTCTGTTGAAATATAGAAATTGCCTTTATCATTCGTAATGGAAAAACCAAGGATATCAGCATAGTGGTAATTATCTTCCAATATCTCTACATAAAAAGCATTTTCATCAGAAAAAATTTCCTCTGTTAATTCTTTTACAATGGTAAAATCAATTTCTTCTAGATTTACTTCGTCTGTACCAGCTGTTTCGTCACCAAGCTTGTCTAATAAGGAATTAAATCCAAGCTCTTTATATATGCTAACGACTTTTTCTTTGTCGAATCCTTCGTATTCGATTTCACTAATTTGTATATCAACGGGAGCTTCTCTCGTAATCGTTGCCAGTTCTTTACTCATTAAAGCCTGGTCCTTAAATTCTTCTAGTTTTTCCTTTAGCTTTTTCCCGCTAACATGCTCGACAGAATCAAGAAGAGACTCAAGAGTTCCAAATTCCTTGAGTAATTTTAAGGCTGTCTTTTCACCTACACCGGGCACACCAGGAATATTATCAGAGCTATCCCCCATTAATCCCTTCATATCAATAATTCGTTCTGGAGTGATTCCATATTTTTCTTGAATATAAGAAGGTGTATATTCCTCAATATCCGTAATTCCTTTGCGGGTGATCGCAACCGTTGTCAAACTTGAGCTTAATTGGGTTAAGTCTTTGTCTCCTGATATAACCTTTACCTCATAACCATCTTTTTCAGCTTGAAGTGACAGAGTTCCTATAATATCATCCGCTTCATAATTCTCAAGCTCATACCGTGAAATCCTATAAGCGTCTAAAAGTTCTCGAATAAACGGAAATTGTTCTGATAATTCAGGAGGTGTTTTTTGTCTTCCACCCTTATATTCACTAAAAGTCTTATGGCGAAATGTAGTTTTTCCCGCATCAAACGCTACAAGGATATGAGTAGGTTTTTCATCCTCAAGTATTTTTGATAGCATCATTGTAAATCCATAGACAGCATTTGTATGTATTCCTTTATCATTATTCAGCAATGGCAGAGCAAAAAATGCGCGATAAGCAATGCTGTTACCATCAATTAAGACTAATTTTTTCAAATAAATCCCTCCATCAAAAAACCGTTATTTCCTTTCTTCATTCTACCATGAGCAAACAAAGAAAGAAAAATAACGGTTTTAAATTATTCAGTATAACCCATTAGCAAGCGGGCATATGGAGAATCAGACGGCAATACAATGACCGTTTCGCCGTTAATTGTCTTTTTATATGATTCAAGAGTTCTGTATAAAGAATAGAAGTTCGGATCCTTTGAAAAAGCTTCATTATAAATTTTTGCTGCTCCTGCTTCACCTTCAGCACGAATCGTTTCAGCATCTGCTTGAGCTTTTGCTAATATTTCCCTAACCTGCTTATCCGTGTTAGCGATTATTTTATTTTTCTCTGCATCCCCTTTTGATAAATATTCTTGAGCTGTCGATTGGCGCTCAGAAATCATTCTAGTGTACACAGATTGCTCATTCTCAGCTGGCAAATCTGTTCGTTTAATACGAACATCCGTCACAACTATCCCATAATTATCTTTTTCTAATAGTTCATTTACCTTTTCAGTGATTTGGTCATTTAATGAACCGCGTGATGATTTACCATCGTTAATAATATCAGCATAATTTAAACGACCAAGTTCTGCACGAGTGACAGAATAAATGAACTCTTCCATTCTTGATTCTGCACCCTCTAACGTCCTAGCATTAGCGATCATTTTCTTTGGATCTTCAATTCGCCAGACAGCATAATTATCAATAATCATCCGCTTTTTATCTTTAGTATTAATCTCTGCTTCTGATACATCATACGTTAATTGATGTTTTGGAAGTGTTGATACGCTTTGCACAAACGGAATTTTATAATTAAGACCAGGTTCATCTATAATTTTAACAACTTCACCAAACTGGCGAACTACTTTAAATTCTCCCTCTTTCACAACAAAAAGATTACTAAAAATCAGCCCGAGCAACACGAGTAGGATTACAAAAAATATTCCCACTTTTATATATTTTCTCCACTCAAAATTATTTTGGCCATGTTCATTTATATTCACTACATTTTGATCAGACATTATTTCTTTTCACTTCCTTCCTCTTTTTCTTGTGGAAGTTCATTTTCTTTTGGAAGCTCTTTTTCAAGTGGACGAATTGGGAAGTACTTCATGGTGTTCCCATCATCATTCATGATATAAATTTGTGCACTTGGCAGAACTTGCTCAAGTGTTTCTAGAACAAGGCGCTCTTTTGTAATATCAGGATTTTTGCGATATTCTTCATACAGCTTGTTAAAAACCGCAACATCACCACGTGCTTTTTCTAAGCGGGCTGCTTTCTCTCCTTCTGCCTTTAATTTAATGGCAGCCTCTTCACCCTTCACTTCATTCATTCGTTGATTGACATATTTATCTGCTTCATTCTTTTTCGTATTCGCTGTTTCACGTGCATCGGTTACATCTGTAAAGGCTTTACGGACTTCTTCATTTGGAAGTTCAACATCTTGAAGCTTTACTGCTAGGATAGAAATTCCAATGTCATAATTCTTAACTAGCGATGATAATAAATCTCTAACATCTGCTTCAATATCTGCTTTTCCAGATGTTAAGGCGTCATCAATTGATGAATTTCCAATAATGCTTCTTAATGAAGCAGATGTTGCATCATAAAGAATTTCTTTTGGATTTTGCGCATTATATAAATATTTTTCAGGATCTGTGATTTTCCATTGCACAACTAGATCTGCTAGAACTATGTATTCATCGCCTGTGATCATTTTTGTTTCTTCGGGAAAGTCCTTCATTTTTTCAGCTTTTCCTTCATAGCCAAATTGCAGACTGAATGTTTCTTTGGAAACCTTTTCAACAGTTTGAATTGGCCATGGTAATTTAAAATGGAGACCAGGCTCTGTTATGCCTTCCTCAACCTTTCCAAAAGTTAAAATAACAGCTTGGTCAGATTCATCAACTGTATACCATGTAGTAAATGCTGTAATACCTAAAATAATAATTAAAAGTACAAGTCCAGTTATTGTATATATTTTCTTTAAGCTAACCATTTTCTCTCCCCTTCCTTTTACTTTTTATAACATTTAATACGATTTATTCTAAAAAAGGTTTCAATTATATAACGAAAAAAGACGAAAGCGGGGTATGCTTTCGTCTTTTTTCATTTTTAGGATGAAAGGGTATTTCACTTATAATTGTAGCAACCATATATTAAGAGGAAGTTTACAAATTGTTAAGATCATGTAAAAGCCACCCTTTTCCCACTTCATCCATTCATTAGCTAATCGGAAATTTTTTATTCAATTCTACTAAGAATCTTGTCCCTTTACCAACCTCACTTACAACATGAATTTTTCCTTTATGCGCCTCTACTATATGTTTTACTATAGCAAGCCCTAGCCCTGTTCCTCCAGAATTACGGCTTCGTGCTTTATCCACTCTATAGAATCGCTCAAATATCCTATTTATTTCTTCTTTTTCTATTCCGATCCCAGTGTCTTTTACTTCTACAAAAATATTTTTTTCTGTTTCTGATAATGAAAGTGAAACACTTCCTCCATTTGGAGTATAAGAAATAGCATTCGAAACTAAATTAATAAAAATCTGTTTTAGTCGATTTGCATCTCCCTCAATGTGCATTGGTTTATGCCCTTGATCAAAGGTAATCTGTATTTCCTTTTCTACAGCTTTTTGATTTACAATGGCAATTACTGCATCTAGTGTGTCTGTAATATTGAATGTCTGAATATTGAGACTGAAACTATGTTGTTCGATTTTTGAGAGATCCAACAAATCATGAATGAGCGACTGCAATCTGTCACTCTCTTGCAGAATGATTTTTATAAATGCTTCTAATGCTTGTTTGTCTTCCATGGCACCATCTAATAGCGTTTCTGAAAATCCTTTAATTGAAGTAATCGGAGTTTTTAATTCATGAGAAACATTCGCTACAAAATCCTTTCTCATTTGTTCAAGCTTCTTCAGATCCGAGATATCATGGAAGACTAGAAGGACTCCCTTCCATACATCATTCGTTCCAATAATCGGCGCCCCATATACCTCAAAATACCGTTTCCTACTTCTTAAAGGAATGATCATTTGCTTTTTTATCTTTTCCTCTGTCATAAAAATCTCTTCTATTAATGAGCTGATTTCTCGATGTTGAATCACCTCATAATATAGCTTATTTATAAATTCATCAGAATTTGAAATAAATATTTCTTTATAAGCACGATTCACCATGTTGATGTAACCTTTGCTGTCAATTAATATCAATCCGCTGCCCATGTTTTCGATAAGGGCTGCCAGCCTGTCTTGGTGCATTTCCTGGGATTTTCTCATATCCTGCAGGTTCCTTGCTAAGACATTAATTGAAGCACTTAGCATTCCAGTCTCATCAATATGATCCTCATATGTTCGGGCTCGATAATTTCCCTTTGCAAGTTCAATTGCAGCATTTGTTGCTGACTCAATTGGCTTAGTATAACGTGCTGTAATCCTTGAACCTAATAAAAGGATGACAACAAATGAAAAACCTAGGCTAATCGTTAACAACCACCATATTTGTTTATATGCATTATTAATTTCAGTCATTTTTGAACTAAGAAAAATATAGCCCTCGATTTTACCAGCTTGAAACACTGGCTTCCAATAGTAATGCAAATCATCGCCGGTGATGTCTTCAATTAAATAATGATTTTTACCTTTTTTCTTGATCATATCATTAATATTGTTTTGGTGTTCCTCATAGCTAGGTTCTTTTAACTTTCCACTATCATAAATAATGGCTCCTGAAATATCTACAACTGTTACACGAGCATCAAGCATCCTACTAAAATTATCTATCGTTTCATTTTTAAAAGATCGTATACCGCCTTCTTCTTCAACAAAACTTGATACGATTTCGATTTCTTTAATTAATCGCTGATCAAAGGCATTTAAATAATAACTTTTGAAAAGCTGCCCTAATAGTAGACCTAATCCGATTAAAACTGCAGATATTAAAGTGATTAGTGCAAAAAGGAGCCGTGAACGAAATTTCGTCATACTTATTTAGGCTCCTCTAGCTTGTACCCTAAACCACGAATTGTCTTTATATATATAGGCTTTTTAGTATCTTGCTCAATTTTTTCTCTTAGATGGCTAATATGCACATCAACAATTCTTGTATCACCAGCAAAGTCATAGTTCCATACCGCACTTAATAATTGATCTCTCGTCAGTACACGGCCCTTATTTTTAGCTAAATATAGCAGAAGTTCAAACTCTTTTGGTGTTAATTCAATTAATTTCTCTTCAAAATATGCCTCATATTGATCAGGGAAAATTTTCAGACCTGAAATTTGAATATTATCTAATTCCTCTTCGATTTTCTCCATCGTCTCCGTTAGAGTTTGGGTTCTTCTCAAAATCGCTTTAACCCTTGCTATCACTTCTCTTGGACTAAATGGCTTCGTCATATAATCATCTGCACCTAGTTCTAAACCAAGAACTTTATCAAATTCATCATCTTTTGCAGTTAACATTAGTATTGGGGTCATTACCCTATTTTGGCGGAGTTCTTTACAAACCTCAATTCCATCCATCTTTGGCAGCATGAGATCAAGCACAATTAAATCAGGATTTTCTTGGATAGCAAGGTCCTTTCCTTCTTCCCCGTCCATAGCTGTTATCACATCATAACCAGCCTGCTTTAGATTGTACTCCAATAATGTTAAAATTGATTGTTCATCATCTACAACTAGAATTTTCTTCCCCATTTTATCCTCCGTTTTTCGGTATTACCCCTAAATTAGCCCGAACTATATAGGAAATTAACTAACCATAGTTCTATAATTCTGAGCTAACAAAACCCCTTTTATACCATCCTAATAATAATATATACTGGCAACCAAATTGTAACAAGAGCAACATTAGAAGAAGTGCCTTCGAAACACTCGATAGACAATTGTTCCTTTAATGCCTACTCGCCGCCACTTTCCTTTTACTGTTGCATTGTCGACACTAGTAAGTCTTATTCGTCAGGTAGCTGCTTGCTATAGTCAGCAATCTAACTTCAAAGAAGTTATTCTTATAATATAAATAAAGAGACATGCAAGTTTGCATATCTCTTAGTAAAATAATTAGAAAAACTCAGCGTTCGCCAAGTCTTTTTGGCGTATGCCTTAGTTTTTCTTATGCGATCTTAATAGCAGATATTTAATTGAAAACACTCATTACTTTAGTACGTTTATAAAGTGAAACTTCAATCAGTGGGGGTTTTCCTTCATCCCCCACTGATTGTTAGTCACGCTGAGCCTGATTGAATTTTCTAAGGGCTGAGGCCCAAAGAAAATTCTTATTTCACCAATCACGCTCAAAACGCCACGTTCTGTGGCTTGCGCCTGACTAGGACATCCTGTCCGTCGTCGGGCTTTTACGGGCTGTTGATCCCCCACTTAGAAATTTATTCTTAACTCAACTTCTTGAGGTGGGGGTCTTACAGCCCGTTAATCTGCGATAAACTTAAACTTTCCGATTAGCTTAAAAATTTTCAAGTGCTTCGCCATCCATACCTTGAATGCGATGTGGGGGACATACAAGTAATGATCCACGAATAACCGTTTCTTCTTCTTCATTTGTACCTTGTACTTTAATTTGAATTGTATGACTACTATTGCTAACCTCTGTAACCTCAAAAAGAAACTGAACAGTTCCGTAATGATATACTGGCTTAAGATATTCGATATCCTGCTTTAGTATATGGCTTCCGGGACCTGGTAAATATTTCGAAACGGCAGAGTTTATAATTCCATTTAGCATAATACTAGGAACAATTGGCTTTTTATAAGGAGTTTGTGATGCATAATCATGCTGGATATAAAGCGGGCTCGCATCATTAGTAAGTCCAAGATACAATAATAAATCTTTATCCTCTATTTTCTCTGTTAATGTAAGTTTTTCGCCAACAGAAATTTCTTCGATTCCTCTTCCTAACTTCCTCTTTTTTCCAAGTAACATTTTTGCTGCACCTCCATAGTTATGTAAACGGTTCCAATGATACTTTTAAAAAATAAACTAAATAAAATCTATTAAAATTATTCAGTTTATTTCATTTATTATATCATTTATATAGTATCCAAAAAAGATAAATAATAAAAAAATTCGGGAGTATTCAATCCCGAATTTTTTTATTTTGGTATATATATTACACTAATACAGCCATTACACTGCGTACAGCTTCAACAGACTTATCAAGAGCTGCTTTTTCATCTGCAGTAAGCTCAAGCTCGATCACTTTTTCAATACCGTTAGCACCTAGGATTGTCGGTACACCTAAGTAGATTCCTTCGTAACCATACTCTCCTTCTAGATAAGCAATGGAAGGAAGTACACGGCGCTGGTCTTTAAGAATTGCTTCACACATTTCTACTAGAGACGCTGCTGGTGCATAGTATGCACTACCGTTTCCTAGCAGATTCACAATTTCTCCGCCGCCTTTACGAGTACGTTCAACGATTGCATCAAGACGGTCTTTCGGAATTAAAGTTTCAAGCGGAATACCGCCAGCATAAGAATAACGTACTAACGGAACCATATCATCGCCATGGCCACCAAGAACAAATCCAGTAATATCTTTTACTGAAAGATTTAATTCTTGAGAAACAAATGTACGGAAGCGAGCAGTATCAAGAACTCCAGACTGTCCAATTACACGGTTTTTTGGAAAACCAGACTCTTTAAAAATGGTGTAAGTCATTGCATCCACAGGATTTGTTAATACAACAATAAAGCAATTAGGGGAGTGTTTAGCAATCTCCTGTGCAACACTTTTCATGATTTTTTGGTTTGTTTGAACTAAATCATCTCGACTCATGCCCGGCTTACGTGCAATACCTGCTGTTACAACAACGATATCAGAGTCGGTCGTATCATCATAACTTGAAGTTCCTGTAATATTTGCATCAAAGCCTTGAACAGGACTTGCTTCAAGCATATCTAAAGCCTTACCTTTTGTCGGATTTTCCATTTGTGGAATATCAACGAGTACGACATCACCAAGCTCTTTTTGTGCTAGTAAAAAAGCAGTTGTTGCTCCTGTAAAACCGCCACCAATAACAGAAATCTTTTTACGCTTTAATGACATTTCGAATCCCCCTTAGAAATATCGTGTAAGGTAAATAAATTACTCCATATTCTTAATTAATTCATCACCAAATTCAGAGCATTTCACTTCTGTTGCACCTTCCATTAAGCGAGCAAAGTCATAAGTAACAACTTTAGAAGCAATTGATTTTTCCATTGATTTCACAATCATGCTAGCAGCTTCGTTCCATCCTAGATGTTCAAGCATTAACACACCAGATAGAATGACAGATGAAGGATTCACTTTGTCTAAACCAGCATATTTTGGAGCAGTTCCATGAGTTGCTTCAAAGATTGCATGTCCTGTAACGTAGTTGATGTTTGCTCCAGGAGCAATACCAATTCCTCCAACTTGTGCAGCAAGTGCGTCAGAAATATAGTCGCCATTTAGGTTCATTGTTGCTACAACATCGAACTCATTTGGACGCGTAAGAATTTGTTGTAAGAAGATATCAGCGATCGCATCTTTAACGATAATCTTACCAGCAGCTTCTGCATCAGCTTGTGCTTTATTCGCTGCTTCTACGCCTTGCTCATCTTTAATACGATCATACTGTGCCCAAGTGAATACTTTGTCACCATATTCTCTTTCAGCTAACTCATAACCCCAGTTTTTAAATGCTCCTTCAGTAAATTTCATAATATTGCCCTTGTGTACAAGCGTAAGTGATTTGCGGCCTTCTTTAATAGCATATTCAATTGCTGCACGAACTAAACGGCTAGTACCCTCTTCTGATACAGGCTTAATACCGATTCCAGAAGTTTCTGGGAAACGAATTTTATTAACACCAAATTCATTTTGAAGGAAAGAGATTAATTTTTTCACTTCATCCGTGCCTTTTGCATATTCAATTCCTGCATAGATATCTTCAGTGTTTTCACGGAAAATAACCATATCTGTATCTTGTGGACGCTTTACAGGCGATGGTACTCCTTCAAACCAGCGTACTGGACGCAGACAAACATATAAGTCTAATTCTTGGCGAAGTGCAACATTCAATGAACGAATACCGCCTCCGATTGGAGTTGTTAGTGGACCTTTAATTGCGATTAAAAATTCATCAATTACTTCTAATGTTTCAGAAGGAAGCCATTCACCTGTTTGATTGAACGCCTTTTCTCCAGCTAATACTTCCTTCCAGACAATTTTACGTTCGCCATTATATGCTTTTTCTACAGCAGCATCCAGTACTCTAGAAGCAGAAGCCCAAATGTCAGGACCAGTTCCGTCTCCTTCAATAAATGGGACAATTGGATTATTTGGAACGTTTAATTTACCATTACTAACCGTGATTTTTTCACCTTGCATTGTTTTTTCCCTCCATTTTTTAAGCAGCATGACATATTCCCTGGCTATAAGATCTATTTATAGGGGTGACGATGCTATTTATCATAAGAAAAGCGCAAGCGCCTCGGTCACCCCCGACAAGCACAAGACAAGCCTCCTAGAAAGGTGTTCTTTACCTTTCTGGGAGGATTGGTTTGTGACCTCGAGGGGGTAGGCGCTGGAGCTAGACATCTCTCGCAAAGGTTAGATGGCGATTGCCCCTAACCTTTATCTGCTCTCTTTATATTAAAACAATTTTTCAAATTACGTAAATTACTCTGTCTTTAGTTACTTATCCTCTTTGCTCAATCGGAATATACTTTTGCATACCCGGTCCTGTATAATCTGCACGCGGACGGATTAAACGGTTATTCTCATATTGCTCTAGAATATGAGCAAGCCATCCAGAAACACGGCTTACAGCAAAGATTGGCGTGAATAAATCATGATCAATTCCTAAGCTATGATAAACAGATGCAGAGTAGAAATCAACATTTGGCGGCAGATTCTTCTCACCAGTTACGATGCTTTCAATTCGTGTTGACATTTCATACCAATGTGGTTCACCTGTCAGCTCTGTTAATTTTTGAGACATTGCTCTTAAATGCTTAGCTCTAGGGTCACCCTTGCGATAAACTCGATGACCAAAGCCCATTATTTTTTCTTTCTTTTCAAGCTTCTCACGAATATAAGTATCTACGTTTTCAAGTGTACCAATTTCAGACAGCATGTTCATAACTGCTTCATTGGCACCTCCGTGTAATGGTCCTTTCAAAGCACCAATTGCTGATGTAACCCCTGAATATACATCTGATAAAGTAGCTACGCAAACACGAGCTGTAAATGTTGACGCATTTAATTCATGATCAGCATGTAGAACTAATGCTTTATCTAAAGCTTCAACTGCAATTGCTTCGGGTTCTTTTCCTGATAGCATGTATAAGAAGTTCGCGGCAAAGCAAAGGTCCTTTCTTGGAGCAATTGGTTCTAGACCTTTTCTGATCCGTGCAAATGCGGTAACAATTGCTGGCATTTTCGCTTGCAAACGAATTGCTTTTTTATAGTTTGACTCTTTATCCATTAAATCTACATCTTCATCATATAAGCCTAAAAGAGACACAGCCGTACGAAGGGCAGCCATCGGGTGTACTTTATTGATAGGATACATTTTAAAATGTTCCAAAACTTCTTGTGGTAATTCTGCATTCTCAGCTAATTGATTTTTTAATTCCTCTAGTTGGACTTGATTCGGAAGCTGTCTGTGCCAAAGCAAATATATTACTTCTTCAAAACTTGCATTTTCAGCTAAATCATCAATATCATATCCAACATATGTTAATGTATCATCAATGATTGAGCTGATAGATGATGTTGTAGCCACTACCCCTTCAAGACCGCGTGTTACTGTCATACTGAATCTCTCCTTTACATAATAAATATTCCCCATACCCAATTGTCTGTAAGTCATGTTCTTAATCTCATGACTCTATTAGTTAATAAATAATCTGAGATATATAGGCTATTAATCGACCTAAAAAGACGACTAAAAAGTCCGAACCACAGACCAAATTAATAAATATTAAAAGGCAACCATTTGTAACTCTCCTAATTATAATAAATCAACATTAAGGAGTTGTAAAAATCGAGCGAATGCTCGGTAATATGACAGAAAAGAAAATGCTTACAATTTTCAATGTAATAGAACTAATTTAGTTAAACTATCTTTCATTTAGTTCTATGAGAAAGGTTGCACTTTCAAGTCCTATTATAAACAATTATCAGACTTTTGTGAATGGAAAGCGATGAAAAATAAGAATTAATTAATATTTTTTTAAAAAGACATAAGTTTATCTTATGGAGATTTATTAATATTTCTTATATACTAGAAAAACTTACCATACGGCAAGTTCCTTTCGGCGAAAACTTTGATTTTCTTTTGCATTTTTCTCAGCAGTAAATTAATCATAAATCAAATATACCTATTTACGTTAATAAACTTATACATTCCTATTAGCCAAGAACATTCATTTAAAGAATTCAACTATTTTAATTGCCGTGTAAGCAATACCTGCACCAATTAATGGTCCTACCGCAACTCCTTTAAATAATGTAACTGCTAAAATCGTTCCAAATGCTAGAGCTGTTGTAATTTCAGGATCTTTACTTAATAGCGTGACTCCACCTTTGGCCAGAAGTGCAACAGCCACTCCAGATATTAATGCAATCCACGCATAGAGGGATTTAAATGAAGCTGTTAATTCCTTGAATCCGATATCTCCGCTTGCAATCGGCGCAAGGACTGCAATCGTAATGATCGTAACTCCCCAATTTATTCCTTTAGACTGTAAATATGAAAAGCCTTTCGAATCAAATCCGACAAGCTTTAGAATCATGAGTACTATTACAGCAATTAATATGGATTGATTTTTAGCAATAGCTCCAATAACTAATAAAAGCAACAAAAAAATGAATGATTGGGAAATCAAATAATTACCATCCTTCCGATATTATTCTAACATAGCATTAGA
This sequence comes from Cytobacillus dafuensis, assembly GCF_007995155.1. Classification (NCBI taxonomy): domain Bacteria; kingdom Bacillati; phylum Bacillota; class Bacilli; order Caryophanales; family Bacillaceae; genus Cytobacillus; species Cytobacillus dafuensis. Next base: position 3,655,892 of record NZ_CP042593.1, read on the forward strand.
AATATTAAAAATGTAATAACCTTTATACATAGATGAATCTAAAAATAATTATAATAAATTTTTTACTAATCTAGAATCTTGAGTGAATCCTTTTAGATCTTGATACGTATCTATTAGATGAATATGCTGCATGAAAATGATAAAATATTTTTCAAGGAATATTCAATATGAATTGATAGATCTTCTCATTTATAAGTGAAAAGAACAGCAGAAGATTATTTATTTAAGCTATATAAGGGAGGAACCTAATTGAACCCTAAATATATTAATCGTACGATACGTTTTTTAATTGTTATTGCTTCTATTGTTTTAATTTTCATGGGCTTTTACTATTTATCAAAATTAACCTATCCTTTTTTAATAGCATTTGCTATTGCATTTCTAATAAATCCTCTCGTTAATTTCCTACAACATAAGTGTAGGATACCGCGAGGACTTTCAGTAGTAATAAGCCTAGTTTTATTAATTTCTATTTTTGCTGGTCTGATTACTCTTTTAATAGTTGAAATTGTTTCAGGGACAGAATATTTAGCGCAAGTTGTTCCTGATCATCTTGATACATTAATTGATTACACTGAGCAATTCATAGCTGCACAAATTATTCCATTATATAATAAGATAACAAGCATATTTGTTAATCTAGGTACTGGACAGCAAGATACAATCTTAGCGAATATAGAAAGTGTCGGTAAAGAGATCGGTTCTACTGTTGGTGCATTTATCCAAGACTTTTTTGGAAAAATCCCTAAAATCATTTCGTGGTTTCCGAATGCAGGAAGCGTTCTAATTTTCTCTTTATTAGGGACATTTTTTATTAGTAAGGATTGGTATCGACTATCCACCTTGGGAAGCAAGATTATTCCTAACCGAGCAAAAAAAAGCGGAATCACTGTGTTTGCAGATTTGAAAAAAGCTCTATTTGGATTTATTAAAGCTCAAGCAACACTCATTTCCCTTACCACAGTCATTATTTTAATAGGATTGTTAATATTACGTATTGATTATGCCATGACAATTGCATTAATTACTGGCATTATTGATGTTATACCATATTTAGGAACTGGGCTAGTCTTTGTTCCATGGATTATTTATGAAGCAATTACTGGAGATATTGGAATGGCTATTGGATTAGGAGTTTTGTATACAATCGTTCTTGTTCAGCGTCAAATAATGGAACCAAAAATACTTTCATCCAATATCGGACTTGATCCGCTTGCAACATTAATTTCCTTATTTGTTGGATTTAAGCTAATTGGATTTTTAGGTTTAATTGTCGGACCAGTCACACTTGTGATTATTACGACTCTTCATAAAGCGAACGTATTCCGAGATATATGGGCATTTATTAAAGGTAGCGAAGCATAAGATAATTTTTTTAGAATTATTTTAAACAAATATATATAACAAAGCCACTCTTTTAGAGCAAAAGAGTGGCTTTTTAATGTTCTTCTTTACAATTACCTAATGATTGTAAATGTATTTCTATCCATCCATTTTCGAAACATCTTTAAAATTAGCTTTTTGAAAAAGAGCTTCGTTGGTGAAGTAAGCATAAGTAAGCCGGTAATATCCGTTATAAATCCAGGTGTGAGCAGCAATATGCCACCGATAAGAATACAAATCCCATCCAAAATAGCATCTCCTGGCATTTGGCCATTCTGAAGCTGCTCATTGACTCTTCTAATCGTCTCAAGCCCCTGCTTTTTAGCTAAGTAGGCACCTAGAAATCCAGTAAATAAAATTAAGGCTATTGTTGGCCAAACTCCAATAATCTTACCTGATAAGAGTAAAACTGCAATCTCGGCAGCAGGAACAGTAATCATGATTAAGACAAGATAACGCATTCTATCACCTATTAAAGTACACTAGCATGTCCGTTATATATTACACCACGATTGGAATCTACTGTAATTTCTTGACCATCTTTAAATAATTTTGTTGCATTTTCAACCCCAACGATAACCGGAATGCCAATATTTAATCCCACTACAGCTGCATGGCTAGTCAGCCCACCCTCCTCAGTAATTAGGGCGCTGCATTTCTCTATAGCCGGTACCATTTCTCGATCAGATCCTATTGTAACTAGTATCGAGCCTTCTGTAACTTTTGAGAGTGCTTCTTCTGCATTTCGTGCAATTACAACCTTTCCAAATGCAGATTTACGCCCAATTCCTTGAGCTTTTGCAACGATATCCCCTATAACATGAATTTTCATCAAATTCGTTGTACCCGTCTCACCTACTGGAACTCCAGCTGTAATCACAACTAAATCGCCAGAGGATACGATTCCGCTATTTAAACTTTCTTCGACAGCTGCATCTAACATATCGTCTGTTGTTGTAGCTTTTTTTCCAATTTGCGGATAAGCCCCCCACACTAATGCAAGGCGTCGTGATACATAATCATTTGATGTTACAGCAACGATAGGAGCCTTAGGACGGTATTTTGAAATCATCCTTGCTGTATGGCCGCTTTCAGTCGGAGTGATAATTGCATCTACGCCTAAATTAAGAGCAGTATGCGCAACGGATTGACCAATAGCATCCGTGATATTATGTTCATTATCTTTACTGCGAGAAGATAGAATTTCTTTATGTGCTAACGCCGACTCAGCTCGAGAAGCAATATTATGCATCGTTTGCACAGCTTCAACAGGATAGGATCCAGCAGCGGTTTCACCTGATAACATAATTGCATCTGTACCATCAAAAATAGCATTCGCTACATCACTTGCTTCCGCACGAGTCGGACGTGGATTGCGCTGCATGGAATCTAGCATTTGTGTCGCTGTAATAACTGGTTTTCCTTGTGCATTACACTTTTTTATTAATTGCTTTTGCACCAAAGGAACTTCTTCAGCAGGGATTTCTACACCGAGATCTCCTCTTGCTACCATTAAGCCCTCAGAAACTTCAAGAATTTCATCGATCTTATCGACCCCTTCTTGATTTTCAATTTTAGGAATAATATGTATATGCGAGGCATTATTTTCTTCTAAAAGCTGTCTAATTTCCAGAACATCTGAAGCTCTGCGAACAAAAGATGCTGCAATGAAATCTATTCCTTGTTCAATTCCGAACAGAATATCCTGTGCATCCTTTTCTGTAATACCCGGTAAATTTACAGAGACTCCAGGAACGTTTACACCCTTTTTATTTTTTAATGTCCCACCGTTTAAAATTTTTGTAGAGATTTCCCTTGATGCATGATTAATATTAATGACCTCTAGTGCAATCAAGCCGTCATCAAGTAATATTTTTGTACCTATTTCAATATCATCAATTAATTCTTCATATGTAACAGAAAACTTTTCTGCAGTTCCCTCTACTTCATCCATCGATACGATAATTTCGCTGCCAGCCATTAATTCAATTGCGCCATCTTTCATATTATGTGTACGAATTTCTGGACCTTTCGTATCTAAAAGTATCGCTATTGTTTTCCCTGTTTGTTTTGCTGCCTCCCGAATATTATTAATACGTTGCCCGTGCTCTTCAAAATTTCCGTGAGAAAAATTTAATCGTGCAACATTCATACCAGCTTCAATTAACTGTATTAATTTCTCTACACTTTCACTTGCTGGCCCTATCGTACAAACGATCTTTGTTTTACGCATAATGATTCCTCCTCATTGTGGTTGCTGCGACTCCCAAAATAATCGAGACTAGGGTTGTTCCGTCGCCTCGCTTTTCTTAAATATACAATAATTTAAATCGAAAGCTCTTTTGATAAATTATAAAGAGTAAGATCGATTGTATGCTTTATTCCTAGGATTTCACTTAAATTATGGTCAACGACTTGATTATTTTCGACCCCAACAGCGCGTCCTCCTTTACCTTCAAGAAGAAGTTCTACCGCTCTAGCACCAAGTCTGCTTGCTAGAACACGATCGAATGCCGTTGGTGACCCGCCTCGCTGCATATGTCCTAAGACAGACACTCTTGTATCAAAGTTTGTCGCTTCTTCAACTTGCTTCGCAAATTCCATCCCAGTTGCTACACCTTCTGCCACAATAATGATACTGTGTCTTTTCCCCCGTTCATGCCCCTTCATTAATCTTTGTGCTATTTCATCCATATTATAATTCTCTTCAGGGATTAGAATCGTTTCTGCTCCCCCTGCAAGCCCTGCCCAAAGAGCAATATCTCCAGCATTCCTTCCCATCACTTCAATAATAAATGTTCTTTCATGTGAAGTCGCCGTATCTCGAATTTTATCTACCGCGTCAATAACTGTATTAATTGCTGTATCAAAACCGATTGTATACTGTGTTCCTGCAATATCATTATCAATTGTTCCTGGGACACCGATACAAGGGAATCCAAGCTCAGTTAGTGCTTTAGCTCCTTGATAAGATCCATCTCCCCCAATGACAACTAATGCTTCAATTCCTTTATTCTTTAATTGTTCAATCCCTTTTTGTTGGCCCTCTTTGGTTTTGAATTCCTCACATCTTGCAGAGAAAAGAACTGTTCCTCCACGATGAATAATATCTCCAACAGATCCAAGCTCAAGTTTTTTTATATTACCGCTTATTAAGCCAGAATATCCTCCATATACACCAAAAACCTCGATATTGTGAAAAATCGCCTTCCTAACAACTGCACGAATAGCGGCGTTCATTCCTGGAGAATCTCCACCACTCGTAAGCACACCAATTCGTTTCATTTCTCCCACCTCTTAATTCATATTTTCATATGTAAATTGTGTGAAGTACTATATTTAATAAAAATTACAATGAGTACTATGTTGGTATAAACAAAACACATTGTAAAAATTCTACCAATAGTTCAGAAATTCTTTCATTATGTTGGTTTATCTCTAAAATACCATGAAGATACAGCTATCACAACTTAATCCGTTTGAGCGCATAATTAATACGTATAGTAGCGTATCTTTCTTGGAAGAGAAAAAAATAAAAACGTGCTTTAATAGCACGTTCTTATTTTACCCCAATAAATTCCTTTAAAAAAGAATATTTTCCAATTGCTTTGTACTTATCATATCGATGAGCGACTAATTCGTCCTCAGATAATCCTCTAAGCTCTTTTAAGGATGATAGTAGAAGGTTCTCAATATTTTTTGCCTGCTCGTTTACATTTTTATGTGCTCCGCCCTTAACTTCAGGGATGATTTCATCAACAACACCTAATTCCTTTAGATCAGGAGCAGTGATTCTCATACTTTCCGCAGCCCTTTTAGCTTGAGAGGCATCCTTCCATAGAATGGCCGCAGCACCTTCTGGTGATATTACCGAATAGGTTGAATTCTCAAGCATATGAATTTGATTTCCTACTCCTAGTGCCAGCGCACCACCGCTTCCACCTTCTCCAATTACGATGCATATCACAGGTACTTTTAAACCGGCCATCTCAAATAGATTCCTGGCAATCGCTTCACTTTGCCCGCGTTCTTCTGCTGCTTTTCCTGGGTAAGCCCCTTTTGTGTCGATAAAGCAGATGATTGGACGTCTAAATTTTTCAGCCTGTTTCATTAATCTTAATGCTTTACGATACCCTTCAGGATGAGGCATTCCAAAATTTCTACGAATATTTTCTTTTGTATCTTTCCCACGCTGATGACCTATTACCGTAATAGGAAGCCCTTTAAATTTAGCAATCCCACCAACAATTGCCTCATCATCAGCATAAGTTCGATCTCCATGACATTCAAAGAAATCAGTAAAAAGGAGTGAAATATAATCCAAAGTTGTTGGACGACCTGGATGGCGTGCAATTTGTACTCGATCCCACGGTTTCATATTTTCATAAATATCTTTTTCTAATTTTTCTAATCGAGCTTCCAATTTCTCTATTTCAGCTGATAAATCAACCTCAGCATTTTTTGTAAATTCTTTTAGCTCTGCTATTTTTTTTCTTAGTTCTGTAACTGGACGTTCGAATTCAAGTTCTCCTACCATTCGAGGTCACCCCCATGTTGATGTATAGACAGAATCGATGCAATCTTTTCTTTCATTTCAAGTCTAGAGATTACAGCGTCTAATTGTCCATGCTTTAATAGGAATTCAGCAGTCTGAAAATCTTCTGGCAATTCTTCACGAATCGTTTGCTCAATGATTCTTCTTCCGGCAAAGCCAATTAATGCGCCAGGCTCCGCTAAATTATAGTCACCTAAAGATGCGAAGCTTGCTGATACACCGCCTGTTGTTGGATGTGTCATGATCGATATGATCAATCCGCCATTGTCACTAAATCTTTTCAAAGCAACACTCGTTTTAGCCATCTGCATGAGACTGAGTACACCCTCCTGCATCCGAGCTCCACCTGATGCTGTAAAAATGATAAACGGAACGGATAACTCATCTGCCTCTTCAATAGCAAGGGTTATTTTCTCACCTACTACAGATCCCATGCTCCCCATTCGAAAGGTAGAATCCATAACGGCTACGACCACTTTTTGTCCTTCTACCATACCAATTCCAGTTACTACCGCTTCATTTATCCCACTTTTTTTACGGTCTTTTTCAAGCTTCTCAATATAATCTGGAAAATTCAGCGGATTTTCCGATATCATATCAGCATTCAATTCTTCAAAACTATTTTCATCTAGGAAGCTTCCCAGTCTTTCTTTTGAGTTCATTGAATGATGATATTGGCAATGAAAACAAACCTTTAAATTTTTGACTAGTTCCTTAGTATACATAATCTTTTTGCAGTTCGGACACTTCGTCATAATTCCTTCTGGTACATCCTGCTTGGCTGTTTCCGAAGGGATTGTTGCATATTTCTTCTTTTTTGGTTTTGAAAAAATCTCTTTAAGCAAGGTTATACCTCCCTGATCCATCTATAACTGTGCATGACTTTAATCAAACAATAAGTAAATTAGGTATTTATAATTACAAAAGTGAAAATACGAGATAGTGGTCAGACCACTATTGAAAAATTAAAGTCATACAGGCAAAGGCTTGTCTATCCTATTTAATATAAAATAAAAAAGCTACAAAATCTGCAAAAAACTGTCGTTAAACATTCGACATTTTTCTTAAGCTTCTATAGGCTTCCCTAAGTTCTGCTCTTTGTCTGGATAACAATGTATTTATTACATTCATATACTCAAGCTTTGTCGTTTCTACCTTGTCCATTTTTAATGAATTATAATAGTCTTTTAATATTGTCCAAATTCTAAGAAAAAGATGATTGTCTGCTAGCATAGCAACCTTCAGGAAAAACTCGTCATCTGTAAAGACGGCAGAATCTGCCCAGCTTTTGAAGCTCAACAATTGATCGTCATTTGATTTATTTTGAACTAACAGCAAGCAATCCATTTCAATTAAATATTTTGTTTCTACTATATCCTTTTTCGCTTTTTCATCTCGCAATATAAAGGTACTTAACAATTGCACAAGCTGGTGTCCCTGAAAATCACGAATAAAGGTTCCTTCTCCCCTTCTGGTTTCAATTAAACCTAGGAGTTCAAGAGCCCTCAATGCTTCACGAACGGAAGAGCGCCCTACAATCAGGCGCTCCGATAGCTCACGTTCAGAAGGCAATTTATCACCAGGCTTCAATCCATCTCTATCAATCATCGTTCTTAATTCTTTTACAATTTCAACATAAATCTTTGAATCTTTTTGATATTGACTCACGATTAAGGATCACTCACTTTTCCCAATATCTGCGAGTTTTCGTGTTTTTTCTTTAATTTCTTCTGGATCTACTTTGATTCGAGCTACACCTGTTTCCATAGCTGATTTAGCTACTGCTGCGGCAACCTCAGGAGCCACCCTTGGGTCAAAAGGACCTGGAATGACATAATCTGCATTTAGTTCGCTTTCTTTTACAAGACCAGCAATCGCTTCTACAGCTGCAATCTTCATTCTTTCATTAATATGAGTTGCTCGAACATCTAATGCACCACGGAAAATCCCAGGGAATGCAAGGACATTGTTTACTTGGTTCGGGAAATCTGATCTTCCTGTTCCAATGACAGCTGCTCCAGCAGTCTTTGCTTCCTCAGGCATAATTTCTGGTGTAGGATTTGCCATCGCAAATATAATTGGATCTTGATTCATCGAACTAACCATTTCTGATGTCAATGCACCTGCTGCAGAAACACCAATAAATACGTCAGCACCTTTTATTACATCAGCTAAGCTTCCTTGCAATTTATCACGATTTGTAAATTTCGCCACATTATTTTTTACTTCATTCATTCCTTGTGGACGACCTTCGAAGATTGCACCCTTTGTGTCACACATAATAATATCTCGAACACCATAGGTATAGAGAAGTTTAATAATCGCAATACCAGCAGCACCAGCACCATTTGCAACTACACGAATTTCATTCATTTTTTTACCAGTTATTTTTAGTGCGTTAACAAGCCCTGCAACCGTTACAATAGCAGTTCCATGCTGATCATCATGGAAGACAGGAATATTTGCTTCTTTCTTTAATCTTTCTTCAATAGCAAAGCAATTTGGAGCAGCAATATCCTCCAGATTAATTCCACCAAATGTCGGTTCTAGTAATTTAACGGTTTCAACTATTTTATCAATATCCGTAGTATTTAAACAAATTGGAAAGGCATCTACCCCTGCAAAGCTTTTAAAAAGAACAGCTTTTCCTTCCATAACAGGGAGAGCAGCTTCTGGACCAATATTTCCAAGACCAAGTACAGCTGTTCCATCTGAAACCACAGCAACCATATTGCCTTTCATCGTATATTCATATACTGTTTCAGGCTTATCATAAATTTCCTTACAAGGCTCAGCAACACCAGGTGAGTAGGCGAGACTCAAGTCCCTAGCATCCCTCACTGGTACTTTGGACTTTGATTCCAGTTTTCCTTTGTTCACTCTATGCATGTGAAGAGCTTCTTCACGTAAAGTCATCTAGTTTCTCTCCTTTGGATTACTATTATTCGTGAATAACCCCTTAGTTGCTATATTTACATAATGGTAATCGGCTAATATATAAACCTCATAACAATCATCTCCACTACTAGTATAGTGGTCAGACCAGTTCTCTTTTTACAAATATATCATATTTGATCATGTTGTAAAGTATAATCATGAGTAGAAAAATGTACTATTTCTTTAAAATAACATTACTTTCGCCAAGGGATGATTTAATTTTTCGGATGAAGTTTTCACCAGGATTTACCATATCCTCTTCACCTAAACGAATGCTCTTTTTGGTGCTTTCATAATATAACACAACTTGAATGTTTCCTTCATTTTCTCCAAATAATTTTTTTAAGAAATGAAGAACTTCTGCATTTTCATTTTCTCTTGTAATTTTTAAATACAATACTGGGTCTTTATTTTCTTCCTCTTCTATAGCCGCTTTCACATCTTCACACTTATCAATAATAAATTGACGTTTCCCATCCTTTTCTTCGATCTTACCCTCAATGACAAGAATATTTCCTTGTTTTAATAGAGATGAGAACTTGCTGAATGTAGTTGGAAACACAACTGCTTCTATTTCCTCTGTTTGGTCACTAACAGATAAAAAAGCCATAGGTACATTTTTTTTCGTACGGATCTTTTTGATATTTGTCAAGTATACAACAGCCTTCGCTTTTTTCATGTTGGGCTGTAAATGGTTAAGCGGATTTGCACCTAATAGAGGTAAATACGTCTCAAATATTGAAACTGGGTGATCTGAAAGATACAGTCCTAGCACTTCTTTTTCAAACGAAAGCTTATCCTCTGAACGAATTGGGTCTACTTCTGTATATTTTGGCTTTGGAAAAAAATCACCGTCAGCAAAGAAATCAATTTGTTCATCATCAGCCTTCAATAAATTGGCATGATCGATTGCAGCATCCAGGCTTGCAAGAAGGACAGCCCGGTCTTGTCCAAATTCATCAAAGCTTCCTGAATGTATGAATGCCTCCATCACTTTACGATTAATGGCTTTAGAAGATACTCTAATACAAAAATCAAATAAATCGTCGAATTTCTTATTTTTCCTCGAGCTAAATATTTCCTTTAACACAGACACACCAAGGCCTTTTATGGCTGATAAACTGTATCTTATCGCATCTTTTTCTACTAAAAATGTATAGCCGCTATTGTTGATAGAGGGAGGAAGTATTTTAATATTCATTTGTTTAAGTTCTCGAATATATTGTGAAACCTTTTCCTCATTTCCTATAGCTGAACTTAGAAGGGCAGCCATAAAATGTAGTGGATAATGACTCTTTAAATACGCTAACTGATAAGAAATAAAGCTATAGGCGACAGCATGACTTCGGTTAAAGCCATAGTTTGCAAAGCGGACGATTAAATCATAAATTTCATTCGCTGTTTTTTCGTTATACCCTTTGTTCAATGCCCCGTTTACAAAATGACTACGCTCCTTGTCAAGGACCTCTTTTTGCTTCTTGCTGACAGCTCTCCTTAGTAAATCTGCTTCTCCTAATGTGAATCCTGCCATTTTTGCCGCTATTTGCATGATCTGTTCCTGATAAACTATGACACCGTACGTATTCTCTAGGATTGGAATTAGATCAGGATGTGGATAAGTAACCTTTTGCTTACCATGCTTTCTTTCAATAAATAATGGAATATTATCCATAGGACCTGGACGATTTAAAGCGTTAACAGCCACTATATCATCAAAGCAGGTAGGTCTAAGTCTCGTTAAAACTCTTCTGACTGCTTGGGCTTCAAGCTGAAAAATACCAGTCGTTTCTCCTCTGCTTAATAACGTAAAGGTTGCTTCATCATCTAGTGGAATCTCTTTAATCTTGATTTCTTTCCCTGTCTTTCTTTTGATCGAGGTTAAAATATTCTCAATCAAGGATAAATTTCTTAATCCAAGGAAGTCCATTTTCAATAAACCGACATCTTCTAAATGCTCCATCGAATACTGAGTTAAATAAACATTATCATGGCCATTCTGGATTGGAATGACATTTACTAATGGCTTTTCACTAATAACAACACCTGCAGCATGTGTGGAAGTATGTCTTGGCAAGCCTTCAATTTTAAGTGTAGTTTCAAATAGCTTGCGATTAAAATCTGACTCCTTTACAAACATTCTTAACGCCTCAGATTCCTTATAAGCATCTTTAAGCGTCATTCCCAATTTAGATGGAATTCTTCTCGAAAGATTATCCAATTCCTTAGGATTTAACCCGAAAGCTCGTCCTACATCACGTACTGCAGCCTTTGCCGCAAGTGTTCCAAAAGTGATGATTTGTGCAACATGCAAATCTCCATATTTGTTGGAAACATATTTGATCACTTCATCCCTTCGATGATCCGGAAAGTCAATATCAATATCAGGCATTGAAATACGCTCTGGATTAAGGAAGCGCTCGAATAGCAGCTTGTGCTCAATAGGATCGACATCCGTAATATACAAAACATACGCTACCATTGATCCAGCTGCCGATCCCCGGCCTGGCCCTGTTAAGATCCCATTCTCTCTTGAAAACCTCATAAAATCCCAAACAATTAAGAAATAATCACTAAACTTCATTTTTTTTATAATTTGAAGTTCATATGATAATCTTCTTTGATGCTCATCATGAATAGTTGAATATCTTTCTTTAAAGCCCTTCCAACAAATCTCCTCTAACAGCTCGTAAGCAGATGTATCTTTATCAACTGGATACTTAGGCAAGTTTTGCTGATTAAGTTCAAGACTAACATTACATTTGTCAGCAATTTTCAGTGTGTTTTCCAGAGCCGATGGATATTCCACAAACAATTCTACCATTTCAGTTGAAGTCTTTAAGTGGTATTCATCACTATTTAGATGTTCTCTAGCATCATCCTGTATTTTCTCACCATTTTTTATTGCCAGCAGGCAACCTTGCGCAAATGCATCCTCTTTTGATAAATAATAAACTTGATTCGTTACCGTTAATTCGATGTCTGTTTCACTTGAAATACGAACTAAACTAGGAAGTATTTTTATTTCTTGATCAATACGATGATTCTGCAGGGAGAGATAAAAATGTTTTTTTTCAAACAATCCTTTATATAATTCCGCCACTTCTTTTGCTTTATCATATTCATCATGGCTCAAATACTGCTCTATTTCCCCTTCCATTCCAGGACTTATTGCAATTAGACCATGTGAATACGCTTTGAGCCATTTCAACGGAATTCCCTCATGAGATTTCGTCTGAACAACACTAGAAATTTTTACTAGATTTTGAAATCCTATTTTGTTTTTTGCAAGAAGGACGAGCGGATAGGCATTAGAAGGAGTTATTTCGCTAAGTACATCAACTGTTAAGCCAATGATAGGCTTGATTGATTGCTTTAAGCATTCCTTATAAAAAGCAATCGCACCGTACATGACATTACGATCCGTTAATGCTAGTGAAGAAAAACCTTTTTGCTTTGCGTCTGCAACCAATTGCTCAATAGGTGCAGTACTAGTTAACAAGGAATACGCACTATATACATGAAGGTGAATAAATGACAATTCGTTCACACCCTTAATTCTTCTACTATTGAATATATTATAGGACGATTATAGAAAAAAGGAAAATATGTTCTATTTTGTGAATGAAAAATGCTTTTCGTAAATGATCATATTTTACAAGGTTTGTCCATATGATGTAGTAACAGTGTATCTTTTGCAGGGGAGAGATGAAAGGAATATATTCCTGCAGTAAGGATGATAGAAGATGAATGACCAACCATTTTTCGCATCATTAATAGAAAGCTATTTCATTGCATTGGGTGTTGTTATTGGCGGATCCATCATTGGCGGATTGGCTGCCTTTCTAACAGGAAAGCCTCCTTTAACTGAAGTAATAAGGATATCTAATATCATTCGGATTTGGGCCATCATTGCTGCAATCGGAGGGACATTTGATACTGTTTACAGCTTCGAGAAAGGATTCTTAGATGGGCAAACTAAGGATTTATTTAAGCAATTTCTACTAATCCTCTCTGCTCTTGGAGGTGCCCAAACTGCCGCTATGCTCATTAATTGGCTCACTCAGGAGCAGATTTCACCATGAGGATTCCTCCATATTACCGTCGGCCTTCCTGGCAGCGATTTTTAGCTGGAGCCGCTATCGGAGGGATTATCAGCTGGACTGTTTTTTTGTTTATTTTCGGTGAATGGCAGGAGAAATATAGCCACCTGATCAATAAGCAAGCTGAAGAAATATATGATCTTAAAGAAGATAAAAAAATTTGGCAGGAAGAATTTAAAGAGCTTAATAAAAAGAATCGTGACAAGTTAACCGTTCAAGAAATAAAAATTAAGATTAGAAACAGTGAGAAATATAAATTGGACTCCTACAGCGTTTTTGAAATTGAACATCAAATTCAAGAAGACATCAACATGATGAGGGCTAAAGATATTGAAACTGTTGATAAAAGCAGTGATTTAATAGAAAAGATAATCGAGAATAAGGTCTTTAAGGTAAATGATAAACGTTACAGTCTTGATGTAAAAAAAATGGTCATTTATACAACTTTATCGATTCAATTAGAAATTAAATTAGAGTAGAAATAGCAACTATGGGGTTGTCCCAAAAGCAAAGGTGTCAGGCACCACGAACAATATCTAATATCAATAAGCGAGTGAGATTCTAGGTATTGTTTCTTATGTGGATGCCAGACACCTTATGGGACAACCCCAATTTTTATTTTTTACAAGCTTCTTCTAAATCCTTTATGACTAATCCCATGTCATCCCAAGAATAGATGGATGCTCCTGCAGCTAGCGGATGGCCGCCGCCTTGATATTTTCTAGCAATTTCATTGATAATTGGGCCTTTAGAGCGGAGTCTAACCCTTATCTGATCTTCTTCTTCAATAAAGAAAACCCAAGCTTTAATCCCTTTAATATTTCCTAAAGTTCCGACAAGAAGGGATGCTTCCGATGCACTAACCTGAAATTCCTCTAATAATTCCTTCCTTAAAACCATTGCTACGGCACCGTTTTCTTTCGTTTCAAAGTTTTGGAGAACATAGCCATTTAATTTAATAACATTCGGTGATAGCTCATACATTTTGTCAAAGAGCTCAGTACGAGAAAAATCATAATGAATAAGCTCTCCAGCATAAGCAAATGTTTTTTCTGACGTGCTTGGAAAAAGGAATCTGCCTGTATCCCCAACAATTCCTGCAAATAATAGTCTGGCTGCTTCATTTGACATTTTTAAACCTCTATCTTTTCCAGCTAGATAAAATTCATATATCATTTCGCTGACGGAGCTTGCATGCGTATCAACCCACATTATATCCCCATATGGATCTACATTTGGATGATGGTCAATTTTTATTAACTTATCACCTAGATGATAGCGATCATCACATATCCTTTCAGCATTTGCGGTATCACAAACAATGACTAAAGCCCCTTTATAAGCCTCATTGGGAATTTGATCAAGTCTTCGAAGATAATGTAATGTTTCTTCCTCCTTCCCAACCGTGTATATATTTTTTTCCGGAAATGATACTTTAAGGATTTCGGCTAGCCCTCCTTGAGAGCCATAAGCATCTGGATCTGGCCGCACATGTCTATGAATAATAATTGTTTCATATTCTTTTATCACTTCTAAAATATGTTCTTTCATTGTTTGCTCCTTTATTATCAAGAATTTTTTTATATGATTAAAAATAGTTAATGAACAAGTAATGGCATTTTTTTGAATGAACCGTTAAAATAAAATCAAAGTGTCGAATCATGGAGGTTATTCTATTATGCCAGTGTTAGTTATTTTAATCACGATTTCACTTTCATTTTATCTATACTACAAAGTAAAATATGTACGCTGTAAACGACGTCCTGCAGAAAGAAAATGGATTTCTTCTAAATCCAGCATTGCTCTAGGAATTTTTGTAGCCCTTTTTGGCATTAATCAGCTATTTTTAAATGGTGACGCTATTACTTATATAGTAGCTGGGATTTTTATCCTTTTAGGAAGCTTTTCAATATTTGGAGGCATCAAAAGCTATAAATATTATTTACCGCTTGCAGCACAAGAAGCTAAAGAGTAATATGTTTTAAAGCCGTTCCTAAGGGAACGGCTTATCTTTCAATCAATTGACACATCATCATTGCCTTACCTACAAGGACACCTTCGTTATATACTTCCACATCCACTTTTCCAAATTTACGGCCAACTTCTAGCACTCGCGGATATATTTCAAGCATGCTTTCAATTTGAACTGGCTTTAGAAAATAGATTGTCATGTTCTCTACTACTAAATCGCCCTTTTTATAATTTCTTAACACTCTATTTGCTGCTTCAGATACGATCGTTGTAAAAACGCCATACGAAATTGTACCAAGATGATTTGTCATTTGCGGTGTCACTTCGCAACGATACACATCATCTCCTTTTGTTTTTCCTCTAGTTAATACAAGCTGATTTGTCACAATGTCATCAATGGTTTCACCTACTTGAGGCTGCCGTTGAATCATTTGCAGTGCTTTTAACACATCTTGTCTGCTGATAATCCCTTCTAGTCTATTAGAATCATCCACTACAGGCAGTACTTCAATCCCTTCCCATACCATCATATGGGAGGATGATGCAACACTTGTCTTTTTTCCTACAGTCATCGGATTTTTTGTCATAAGCTTATCAATTGGTGTTTCGTGATCATGACCCATAATATCTTTAGATGTTATCATACCGCATACCTTTAAATTTTTATCAACAACAGGAAAGCGGCTGTGTTTTGTTTCACGATTATATTGAAGCCAATCTGAAACCTTTTCAGTTGTTTTGACATACACCGTATTTTCAAGAGGGGTTAAAATATCCTCAACAAGAATGATTTCTTTTTTGATAAGCTGATCATAAATCGCACGGTTGATCATCGTAGCTACTGTAAATGTATCATAGCTGCTAGAGATGATGGGCAGCTGCAGTTGATCAGCTAGTTTTTTTACTTGATCATCCGTATCAAATCCACCTGTAATAAGAACTGCTGCACCTGCTTTAAGAGCAAGCTCATGTGCACGCGTTCGGTTTCCGACTATTAGAAGACTTCCTGCATCCGTATACCGCATCATGGCTTCAAGCTTCATGGCACCGATTACAAATTTATTAAGTGTCTTATGCAAGCCATCTCTTCCACCAAGCACTTGTCCATCGACAATATTTACCACTTCAGCAAAAGTAAGCTTTTCAATATTTTCTTTCTTTTTACGTTCAATTCTAATCGTACCTACTCGTTCGATCGTACTGACATACCCCTTATTTTCTGCATCCTTAATGGCTCTATAGGCAGTACCTTCGCTTACAGTCATTGCCTTGGCGATTTGTCTTACTGAAATTTTTTCTCCTACAGGCAGTTCATCGATATATTGCAATATTTGTTCATGCTTTGTAGCCAAGACGTTCACCCTTTTTCTATAATTCCTTTATCTTCATTATAAGGTTAAAAACGCCTTAATATCAATTCGGTGCATGTATCGTCTTAAATATTCTACAATTACCGATAGAAGGATCTTGCTTTTTTTCTCTCATTTATCGCTTGCGATCTTGTACTTGTCATAAGTTTCTTTGGAGAATAAAGCAATGCTGTTAAATTCCCAGCTATCACAAAAAGTGCAAATGCAAGCCAAGTCATCGCAAATATCCCTTCCAATCCTACACTAAATATATCGAGCCTTGGCAATGCAAAATAAAGCAGTGCACCACAGACGAGTAAACATAGTAAATATCGATTTTTTTTCATCAAGATTCCTCCCGCATTTCTCTTATTTCATATATGTATGCGGACAGACAATAGAAAATGATTTTTACCTAATGAATATGAAGAAAAGCGCAGCTCATTGGTAAGCTGCGCTTTGGATTATATTTGAATGAACTCTCCTGCCTCAAGAACCTGGCCAACACCAGAATCAAGCATCTCAACAAATTTATGTGGGTCCTGCTTAATAGGTGGGAATGTATTATAATGAATGGGAACGACCCGTTTTGCGCATAACAGCTTAGCAGCATATGCAGCATCTTCTGGTCCCATTGTGAAATTATCACCAATTGGCAGGAACGCAAGATCAATAGGATGGCGATCTCCAATTAGTTTCATATCAGAAAAAAGGCCAGTATCACCAGCATGGTAGATGGTCTTTCCCTCCAAAGTGATAAGAACTCCTGCAGGCATGCCTAAATAAATAATTTCTTTGTTCTCAGTAACTAATCCTGTTCCGTGAAAAGCAGGAGTTAACTTTACCTTACCAAAATCAAACTGGTAAGCCCCTCCAATACTCATTCCATGTGTATGGACATCCTGCCAGCTTAAGTATGTGGCTAATTCAAAGTTGGAAATTACAAGAGCATTGTGTTTTTTCGCAAGTTCAACTGTATCCCCAAGATGGTCTCCATGGCCATGAGTAACAATAATGACATCAGGCTTCACATCATCAACCTTTAAATCCGTTAATGTATTCCCGGTTATGAATGGGTCAATAAGAATGGTCTTTCCTTGGGACTCAATTTTTACAAATGAATGTCCATGATAGAATACTTTCATTTCAATTCCCCCTTCAACTAATCATTATGTAAAATAGTTCAACGAAAGAATAATTTTTCCTTCTTCTTACTCACTTATACCATTTTTCATACTGTTCTAAAAGTTTACATTTGCTCATTTCATTGCTACTCTTTTTATATGAATATATAGGAGGTCCTATCATGAATACTAGATTGATAAAATTATCCGAGTGGATGAAGGAAAATGATATACAATTTTGCTTTGTATCATCGCCTGAAAATGTTTTTTATCTTAGTGGTTTTTTAAGTGATCCTCATGAGAGACTTCTTGGTATAGCTGTTTTCCAAGAGGAAGAACCCTTCCTTGTTTGCCCTGCATTAGATAAGACTGATGCAAAAAATGCAGGCTGGAACAACCAAGTTATCAGCTACACTGACATTGAAAATCCTTGGGAATTTATCCATAAAGAGATTGATAAACGATTGAAAAAGGTTGAGAGAATTGCTGTTGAAAAAGAGCATATGAATGTTGAAAGATATGAAGTGCTTTCGCAAATGTTTAATGGCGTACAATTCATTTCAGCTGAAGAAAAATTAAGAAAGCTGCGCATGGTAAAGGATGAAAAAGAGCTAAACATTATTCGCGAGGCTTGTGCATTAGCTGATTTTGCCATTGAAACTGGATGTGCTGAAATTAAGGAAGGAAAAACAGAGCTTGAAGTTCTAGCTGCTGTCGAACTCGCTTTAAAGAAAAAAGGCGTTCGTGAAATGTCATTTTCTACTATGGTCCTTACCGGAGCGAATGGTGCTTCTCCGCATGGTAATCCCGGTATGACTAAAATTAAAAAAGGCGATCTGGTTCTATTTGATTTAGGTGTCATTGTTGACGGCTATTGTTCTGACATTACAAGAACCGTTGCCTATGGAGACATAGATGATAAACAAAAAGAAATATACGATACCGTATTAAAAGCCCAGTTGGCTGCTGTTGAAGCATGTAAACCAGGTGTCTCATGTTCTGAAATCGACTTGACTGCTAGAAACATAATTGCAGGAGCAGGATACGGAGAATACTTCCCTCATCGTTTAGGTCATGGTTTAGGCATTAGTGTACATGAGTTTCCTTCATTAACCGAAACAAATCCTCTATTGCTTGAAGAGGGAATGGTTTTCACAATTGAGCCTGGGATTTATGTACCTAATGTAGCAGGTGTTAGGATCGAGGATGATTTAGCGGTCACTGCAAACGGGGTTGAAATCTTAACGAAATTCCCGAAAGAGCTGCAAATTATAAAATAATTAGAAAAGCGCAAGCGCCTTGCCCACCCCCGACAAGCATAAGACAGGCCGACTTGAAAGTTGTTCTTTAACTTTCTTGGCGGACTGACTTATGACGTCGGGGGTAGGCGCTGGAGCTAGACATAAGTAGGAAGCTGTCAATTTGCATGACAGCTTCTTTGTTATTTAAAACTGTTGATTTTCCCCTACAACAGGGGCATCATTCGAATCGAGATCAAAATTGGCATTTGATTGGTCGATAACCCCGCTATTATAAACATCCATAATTTGATCTGAAACCTGGTTCATTCCTTCCTCATTGAGAAAATGAATGGATTGCTTCTTAGGATCACGTTTTTCCATCTCAGGGTAGCTCCTTTTATTTTATTTACTAACTTTCTTATTGTTCGATAATTTGTTACAGATATACACATTTTGGTATTATATAATTAAAGTAAAGGAGGAGATATTCATGGGAATGAAATATTCAAACATTTTAGTAGCTGTAGATGGGTCAACAGAAGCAGAATGGGCTTTTAAAAAAGCGATAGAAGTTGCTAAAAGAAATGATGCACGAATCACATTAGCACATATTATTGACACTCGTACTTTTGCAACTGTGGAAGCATACGACCGTACAATCGCAGAAAGAGCTGATATGTTCGCAAGAGAACTAATGGAGAAATACAAAAATGAAGCATTGGAAGCAGGCGTTTCTAATGTTGAGTATGTGATCGATTACGGCTCACCTAAAATTAGAATTCCAAAGGACATCGCTAAAAAGCATTCTGTAGACTTGATCATTTGTGGAGCTACAGGTATGAATGCAGTAGAACGCTTCCTAATTGGCAGCGTATCTGAAAACATTGTCCGATATGCTCCTTGTGATGTATTGGTTATTCGTACAAATAAGGAAGATGAATAACTTTAAGACATACTGTTCTTATTAATATTATTAATTTTCAAATAGAAATAATGATGCATGGAAAATTTTATCCATGCATCATTTTTTGTTGACCTAGTTAAAAAATTCTAACCAATTGGGATAACCATATTGACCATTAGAAATACGGAAGAAAATCCCCATAAATCCGAAGTGAACAATACCGTAATGATTCAACGGGCCCTTTGGTGCATAAGTAGAAAATAAATAAAAGTTCAGTCTCTCAATTTCTACATTTACATTTTCAGGTGTTTTAAGCCCTGTTAGCTCTTCACTAAATAGGATATAGTCCTTTTTGGTTGGATTTGTTAAAATAGCTGCAATGAATAATATTCCAAACAGAACAATTAAAAAGTATCTCTTTTTTACATGAAATTTCTTCATATCTGTTCCTCCGTAAAATCCTTCTTTTTAAATAACTGGATCAAATATGAGTATCCTCTTACTTTCTCGTGATAATTTATTCTAATCATCCTCTTTTAATATTGATCTTTTATTCATCAAAGGCTAGTTTTATTCCTTGTTCTCCCCTCTCATCCCTTATAATAAAAATTATGCCGAAATTTCTTTTTGGATTAGTTTGATGATCGTTTCGTAATATGATATATCATGTGGTACAAAGTCATTTTTATCAACATTTTTCTTAAACAAGGTATTCTCGCCAGATTTATTTATTTCGAACCCTTCGATAGTAATGACAGATTTTCCCCCTAACCAAAGCTGACAAAAATCAGTAAATTTCGCTTTTACAATTCCTGACACTTCTTCTTTTTGCAACTCAAAGTCAGAGAATGTATTTTGACTTTTGAATAAAAAAACGTGAGCAATTTCATTATCAATTAATTCAGCTTTAGTCACACTATAATCAATGATTCCTAATGAAATTAAATCAGTAAACTCAACTTCTATTCCAAGCTCTTCCTTAATTTCCCGCACTCCGTCATAAATAGTTTCATGAACTAATAAATGGCCAGCTGCAGTAATATCTAATAGATTTGGATAGTCTTTTTTTTCACTACTTCTAATTTGTAAATAAATAAAGTCAACTTCCTCCTCACGATGAACAAACCAACAGTGAAAGGTTTCATGCCAAAGCCCAAGTCTATGTACCTCTTCCCTAACAGCCACACCTATTTGCTCTCTTCGTTGATTAAAGATTTTTAGTATTTCATTCTCCAATTTCTTCTCCTACTTCCGTTTCTCTTGAAGCTCTATTTCTATTGTCACGATAAATTCATTTCGTTAATTATGCCTTTTTCAATCCCATATTCAAGTAATCTTTCATATGGATCCCCTTGTAATCCTAATATTTTACAAAATGCAGGTTCTGTTTTATAGCCTTGATGCTTCAGTGTCAGTACTTCTTCCTTTAACTGCGGTGATTCCTGCATTAATCGATATTCAATTAGCATATGAAGAAAAGCGTTTTGTTTAAGAACAGGCTTAGGCTGACCAAACAACTCAAATTCAAAGCCTTCAAACATAAAATTAACCTTAATAACGGGAGAATTTCTTATATTTGTTTGTTTTGATCTAAATTCTGATTTATCTCCATATAATGATTCAACCTTTTTTCCGAACTGATTAAAATGATGAACTTCCAAAATAATATCTAAATCTGAACCTCCGATATCAATTTCGATTGGAATAGTCCCACAAAGTAAGGGGGTAAAGTCCTCTAAGTCTTTCATAATGCCTAATGTGGATATAACTTTATAGGCATTTCTCTGTCTCTCATTTCCGACATTTAAATATTCAATCGTTCGAAACATAAAGTCTCCTTTTTCTATCTTTCTTAAATCGATGTAGGTCTAGCACTTATTGTATGCATTTTACTTTGTATCTTATTTCATATTTGGGCTTCTCCTATGTTTAGTTGCCTGTTCAAATGCAAAGGCAATCTTTATCAAAACCCCTTCGCTAAAAGCGGTGCCTGCAAACGTTACTCCAAAAGGTCTACCACTTTCCATATATCCTGCAGGTACAGCAATGGAAGGATAACCAGCTTTGGCACATAGTGTTGAACCAATATACGAAGGGAAAAGGATCGCATCTAGATCATACTTTTTTAAAGCATAATCAATCCCTTGTTCTTGTGAAAAATACAAATCTTCTAATTTGGCATTCAAATACTCCGGATTTCTTAATGTATTTGAAAAAGCTTCTCTCATTTCTAATTTATTTTGTCCGTATTTTAATGCCCTTTCTTCTAACTTTTTATTAAACTCAATTAGTTCCGTAATGGAGTGTACAGGCATGTGTGAAGGCAGTTTGGAGAGATAATTATCTAAGCTATGCTTTAATTCATAAAGCGATACTCCCCAACTCCATTCTCGATGGAAAGAAGGGATCTCGATATCACAAATGACTTTAGCTCCTTCATCCATGAGCGTCTGAATCACATTCTTAAATAAGTCTTCATTGTTATCTTCAGAAGTATAATGTTCATTTAAATGATAATATTCTTTAGAAACAGGATTGAATATACCTATTCTGGCTCCTCTTAAACCATATCTATCTAAATATTCCGAATAATTATCATGTAACTTTCCTTCACTTTTAAAAGTAACAGGATCATCCTTATCCACACCTGCTAAAGCTTCTAATAATATAGTCGCATCCGTAACTGTTCTAGCAAATGGCCCTGCAGTATCTTGTGAATAGGTAAAGGGAATCAAACCAGTACGGCTTATTAAACCAACAGTAGGCTTAATCCCGACAACCGAGTTTTGAATCGCCGGACTGAGAATGGAAGCATCGGTCTCTGTTCCTACCGATAATGCGGTGAAGTTTGCAGCTACCGCTACCGCTGATCCTGAGCTTGATCCACCAACATATAGGTTTGCATCCCCATATGGATTTAACACTTGTCCCCCTCTGGAACTGTAGCCTGCCCACATTTCAGTTGACATTCCATTTGCTAATTCAGTCATGTTCGTCTTACCTAAAATAACTGCACCTGCTTTCCGAAGCTTCTCTACAAGGAACGCGTCATGACTGCTGATATTATTTTCAAGTGCAATGGTTCCAGCACTCGTATGCATAGAATCATTCGTTTCAATATTATCCTTTAACAAGACAGGAATGCCATGTAATGGTCCTCTAGAACCTTTTGTTTTTCTTTCAGCATCTAATGCTTCAGCAATAAAAATGGCATCAGGATTTATTTCAAGAATGGAATTGATGTTTGGGCCAGCTTGGTCATACTTTGCTATTCGAAAAAGATAATACATAACTAACTCTTTTGAAGTAATTTCGCCATCTTCCATTGCTGCTTGAATTGCTTGAATCGTAAGTTCTTCTTGAAAAAATTCATTAAAAATAATTTCCATCTAATCTCCCCATTAATAAAGATAATTTAAGAAAAATATTAATTGGTTATGTTTTTTATAGCCAATGAACTATTTATCCAATACGATGAACAATCCTTACTTCTTTCAAGTAACTGATAATCCACTAGATACCTTCTTAATATTGCAAAATCCTTATAGAAATTCTTAATAATTTCATTCACTTCTTTTTCAGAGTAAGAACTACCCTCTTCAAACTTTTTTATCAGTTCTAATAAGATAATTACCTTTCGCTTTTCTTTACTTGGCAATTCTCTCAGTACTCCGTTTTTAATAAAAGCTTCAATCGTCTTTTTCCGTTCTTCTTCAGTAAAATGAAACTTTTCAATGTACATTTGCGACACCCTCTCTTACTGCCCATTTTTGAAAAAATCAGTTAACTAGACTTATAAACTATTCATTATTTCTGTACTTAAATAATCTACACGTTTTAAATAGTGCTCTCTTTTTTCCACGTCATTAACAAACGAGATGAATAAAATAGAAAGCATTAATGCCGTGTCTAGGCGGTAAATAAATTGAATAGCCTTATCAGTATTTTCATCAATACTCATATTGTTATATCCCTTTAAAAATTCGTCTACATGCAGCTCCTCTGTTTCAGCAATTCGCATTAATTCCATAATTGGATTACCGATAAAGGCATTATCCCAATCAATAATCGCTTTAATGCTTCCCTTTTCTCCAATTAAGTTCGGTCGTCTAACATCAAGGTGCAATAAACAATTATCAGCTTGTGATGTGTCCAAAATCGCCTGTAATTCTTTTAAACAAGGAAGAGTAATTTTTGAATTGGTGAGTTCTCTTAGTGTTTGAGCACGATTGATAATTCTATGGGATATAATTTGACTTAAAGACTGCTGATGTTGATCAATAATTGACAATCTATCCAATGGAACTTCATGAATCTTAGAAGTAAGTTGACCAATATCAAATGAGGAAATCGGACTATTATCTCCCGATACGAAATCAGATATTAGAAAGTTTATTTCATTACTTAAATGCAGTTTATGGACTTTAGGGACTGGTAAACTATACTTGTGGCAATGTTCAGAAATCTGAGCTTCCTTTTTAAGTGAAATAATTCCACTCGAATGCTTATCCATCATATTCTCTTCAGCTCGCCAAGGTGTTCTAACAGCAAGCATCCCTAAATTTTTCTCTCTTATAAGAAAAACAGCATTAATAACTCCGCTGCCGATTAATTTTATCTCTTCAAGCTGCCAGTTCAAATCTTGGATAATCACTTTTGAAATACTAGCTTTTAATTTTTCAATACTATTTTTTGTTAGAATCATTGTTTATGACCTCTTCTAATGTTTCCATTTAATTTGCTTTATTTTACCATACATTTTTACATTTTCTCTTACTTTTCCATCTTTTTGCCCCTATATTAACGCTTGCGAGATTGATCTATTTTTTCATAGTTAACATATCTTGTTCATAATGATTGGTTCCATTTACTTAAAGAATGCAAAAAAATAACCTTCTTCAATCATTTCGATTCAAGAAGGTTTTGATAATTATTGTTTTTGTATAATTGCCTCAATACTAACTTCACTTTCGTTATGAAGTCGATCAAGTGCGGTTACCACATACGTATAAGTTTCTTCCGCTTTAGTTGTTTGATCAAGAAAAACTTGTTCATTTCCTGTTTTTCGAACTGTCTTTACTAAATTTTCTGAGTCCTCAATATTTCCTTTTATATCTCCAGTAAATCGATAAATTGCATAGTATGTAGAGTCTTGATTTAGTGGATGATCCTCAATAATTAGCTCGATGCCGTCTTCTGTACGATCAGCACTTTTTATACTCGGTGACTGCGGTATAATATTATCAAGCCATGGCATCGTTGGAATTATGGCTGGCTGCCTATAAAGATCATTACTTAAACGATCTTTTATTCCGAGTGGATTTCGAATTAGATCTTTTAAGCTAAAATGCATACTACCCATAAATGTATCATATTGACGATTTAAGAGAATTTGCTTTGGATACTCTTCAGCTTTCTTCCATGCTGAACTGGAATCATTATTGATCTTATAAGCTGCTTGTCCGATATATAGGTGAACCGGCTTGCCGCTCGTTTCCTTAGCCCACCAATCTAGTAAAATATCATAAGCAGCTGGCTTATAGCTGATATTCCAATAGATTTGTGGAGTGATATAATCGATATAGCCTTGGCGAATCCATTCTCTTGTATTAGCGTATAAGTCATCGTAATTCGTTACGCCGGCTGCTGTTTTAGAACCTGTTGAATCAATAGCATTGTTTCGCCATACTCCAAATGGGCTTATTCCAAACTTCACATCAGGCTTTTCTTTTTTGATCGCTTTATTTAGATCACGTACCAGCTGATTTACATTATCTCTGCGCCAATCTCCGACCGTTTTAAACTTGCCTTTTCCATACTTTTTAAATTCAGCCGCATCAGGAAAATCCTTTCCTTTCACTTTATAAGGATAGAAATAATCATCCATATGAACAGCATCAATATCATAGTTCTTTACTACTTCTAAAATTCCGTCAATAATAAATTGTTTTACCTCAGGTATTCCAGGATTATAGTAAAGCTTTCCTCCATAAGAAGCGATCCAATTTTGATGCTTTCGAGCTGGATGGTCAGCGGCTAAGTGTTTAATATTCGTATGGTTCATCGTAATCCGGTAAGGGTTGAACCATGCATGAAACTCCAGATTACGTTTATGGGCCTCCTCAATCATAAAGGCAAGTGGATCATAGCCGGGATTTTTCCCCTGTGTTCCCGTTAAATACTCTGACCACGGACCGTATTTTGAAGGGTAAAATGCATCTGCCGTTGGCTTTATCTGAACAACAACCGCATTCATCCCCATTTTCTCAACGTCATCTAGAAGCTTCACGAACTCTTGCTTTTGCTTATCTATTGAAAGTCCTTTTTTTGAAGGCCAATCAATATTCGCTACTGTAGCAATCCATACAGCTCGAAGCTCCCGTTTTTGGGACTTAGTTTGTATTTCAGCCTGTCCATCTTTAGGAGATTGAAAGATTAATATCCCCATTAAGGCAAAAATCAGCAATGACAATGCTGCCTTTTTTAACACCCTCATTAGTTACCCTCCTAATAATTAAAAGAAACTCTATGTATCATTCATTTTCCTAATTATTAGAAGAATAGTCAAATATTATATTAATGAAACTTATAGATTGTGAGGTTAATTATCTGAATCGTCTTTTAAAAAATAAATAGAGTGCAAATCACAAATGATTCGCACTCTATATCTCTTTATCTACTTGCTAGTTTTCATCGCTTCCTTCGCCTTTTCGATTGCGGCAGCGACTTGCTTAAAACCTGTTCCTCCTGCACTATTTCGTCTTTTTACAGCCGTAACAGGATCTAAAACTACGTATATATCTTCTGCAAATAGAGGATTGGCTTCTTTATAGACCTCTAGTGGCAAATCACCGAGGAAACAGCCTTTTTTCACACAATCTAGCACGAGCTTACCAACAATTTCGTGAGCTTCCCTGAACGGAATGCCTTTATCTGATAAGTAATCTGCGAGCTCTGTTGCATTTGAGAAATCAGTTTTTGTTGCCTTTTCCATATGCTGCTTGTTTACAGTCATCGTCTGGATCATGCCAGCAAAGATTTTTAAAGAGCCTGTTACAGTTTTTACTGTATCAAACATGCCTTCTTTATCTTCTTGCATATCCTTATTGTAAGCTAGAGGCAAGCCTTTTAAAACAGTAAGGAGACCCATAAGATTTCCATACACTCGCCCTGTTTTTCCACGAATTAATTCTGCCATATCAGGATTTTTCTTTTGTGGCATGATGCTGCTGCCTGTTGCAAAGCTATCATCAAGCTCAATAAATTTAAATTCTTGACTGGACCAAAGAATAAATTCCTCACTTAATCTTGACAAATGCATCATTAATATAGAGCTGTCCGATAAAAACTCCAGGATAAAATCTCTATCGCTCACTGCATCAAGACTATTTTCGTAAATACCTTCAAATCCAAGCAATTCTGCACTTAAATGACGGTCAATTGGAAATGTGGTTCCTGCCAATGCGCCAGCACCAAGAGGGGATAGATTGATTCTTTTCACACTTTCAATGAAACGCTCTTTATCCCGCTCCAGCATCCAAAAATAAGCCATTAAATGATGAGCAAATGAAATCGGCTGTGCCCTTTGAAGATGGGTATAGCCCGGCATAACCGTTTCAATATTCTCCTCAGCTTGTTCTATTAATGCTTGCTGCATTTCTCCAATCAGCTCGATAATAACTTGAACCTGATTGCGTAAATATAAGTGCATATCGGTTGCAACCTGATCATTCCGGCTTCGTGCCGTATGAAGCTTTCCGCCAACAGGACCAACAAGTTCAGTTAAATAGCTTTCTAGATTCAAATGAATATCTTCCAGCTTTACTGAGTAAGTTAGTTCATCGTTAGATGCTTTTTCCTTTAGTTGTTCAAGGCCGTTTTTTATCTCATCTGCTTCTGTCTCGGAGATGATGCCACACTTCGAAAGCATGGTGACGTGGGCGATGCTGCCCTCAATATCCTCCATGACCAATTCCTGGTCAAAGGAAATCGATGCACCGAATTCATCTACCCATTCCTCAGCTGATTTTGTGAATCGGCCGCCCCATAATTTCTTCACACTGTCACCTTCTTGTTTTTCTGAACGATGCTTTGAACCTTTGTTGGTAAGCCCCAAAGCTTAATGAATCCAACCGCTGCATTATGGTCAAATTCATCCTCAGATGTATACGTGGCAAGCTTTTCATCGTATAAAGAATATGGAGATTTTCTTCCTTCCACAATCGCATGGCCCTTAAACAGCTTTACTCTTACTGTTCCTGTTACAAAGGTTTGTGTTTCCTCCAGGAATGCAGCCAAAGCTGTTCTTAAAGGAGAGAACCATAGTCCTTCATAAATTAACTCTGCAATTTTCTTTTCGATATTTGGTTTGAAATGAGCTACTTCTTTTACTAGTGTTAAATCTTCAAGCTCTTTATGCGCTTTAATTAATGTCATCGCACCTGGACATTCATAAACCTCACGTGACTTAATACCAACAAGTCGATTTTCAACATGGTCTATACGTCCCACACCATGCTTGCCAGCAAGGGAGTTCAATTCCAAAATAAGCTCTGCTAAAGGATATTGTTTTCCGTTCAAGCTAACAGGAACACCCTTTTCAAATCCAATTTCCACAACATCTGGAGTGTCGGGAGTGTTTTCAAGACTTGAAGTAAGCTCATACGCTTCTTCTGGAGGCGCAGCCCATGGATCTTCTAAAATTCCACATTCATTGCTTCTTCCCCATAAGTTTTGGTCAATCGAAAACGGAGAATCTAGATTAATAGGAATTGGAATATTCTTTTGCTTCGCATACTCAATTTCTTCCTCGCGTGACCATCTCCATTCACGTACAGGCGCCAATACTTCTAGCTCTGGATTTAGTGCATGAATAGCAACCTCGAAACGTACTTGGTCGTTTCCTTTCCCAGTACATCCATGGGCTACAGCAACTGCTCCTTCTTGTTCAGCCACTTCAACTAGTTTCTTCGCAATAAGTGGGCGAGAAAGTGCAGAAACAAGCGGATATACATTTTCATATAATGCATGTGCCTGCAAAGCCATTAATGCATATTCATTAGCAAACTCTTCTTTTGCATCAATCACATACGATTGAACTGCCCCAACCGTTAATGCTTTTTGCTGGATAAAATTTAAATCCTTTCCTTCTCCAACATCTAAACAGCAGGCTACAACGGAATAACCTTGTTCCTCTAACCATTTAATTGCTACTGAAGTATCTAAACCGCCTGAATAGGCAAGAACGACTTTTGGATTTGACATGATAAAATCCTCCTCTATTTATCGAATAAATATTCATATTTTATTATCTTTATTCATTATACTGTATTATATTATCATAATTTAAATGAAAATCAATACTTATTCGTAAAAATGAATAAAAATTAATACAGATCCTAAAAAGTATTAGAATTTAACCATCCAGTCAGCAAAAAAGCAGAAGTCCACTGAAGGAATTCTGCTATTTTACTTTATATTATCATTGCCTCATAAACAGCTTTTATTATTTTTCCGTATTGGCTAATCTCATTTGTGTCCCCTTGAAACCTATTGGAGTCAATTTGCGGATTTATAACTGGAGAATGCTTTTTATTTGTTAACAAAGCGATGGCTAATTGATTGTCTCTATCAATAACTGTAATTGTCCCTGTCCAGCCTGTGTGCCCTATTACATTTTTATTTGCATGTTCGCTGAACATCCATTCCATACTTTCATTTGCGTTAATTCTCCAACCCAATCCATACGTAGGGTTCATATCAGATGGTTTAACAAAAAGATCAATTGTTTCTTTATCAAAGAGTTTCACCTTTCCATATCCTCCATTATTGAGCATAACTTGGAGTAATACTGCTAGATCGCCTGTTGTGGAAAATAAGCCAGCATGTCCGGATACTCCATCCATAGAATAAAATGAATTCTCATCATGAACTTCACCTTGTAAAGTATGCGTCCTAATATTAGGAAATGAAATGACCCCATCCCGTGTATTTCCTATTAATTCAGTAGCTGCAAAATCCTTTTCTTTATGACCATATTTAAGAGGATTGAACTTAGTAGATTTTAATCCTAAAGGTTTATAAATATGTGTTTCAACATATTTATCTAATGGCTGTCCTGTAATTTTTTCTATAATAAAGCCAAGAAGGATATAATCGATGTCGCTATAAATTTGTGAGGTACCAGGTTCATATTGAAGAGGTGTTTTTAATACCATTTCCAGAGTGGTATTTCGATCTTGGGAATACAGTTCGGCTGCTCTTACAGGATTATAGTAATGCACACTAGAAGAAAACCCGGCCGTATGGTTGAGGAGGTCAATAATTCGTATAGAATCTTTTCCTTTGATTTTATCTGTTGGATTGTCTCTAAAAGATGAATAATAATGCGAGATTGTTTGGTTTAAATCAATTCTTCCTTTACTAACCAAATGCTGAAGTGCAAAATTAACAGCATACATTTTTGTATTCGATGCTAAATCAAACATAGTATCCACTTTCATTTTTTGAGGGTTTTTTAAAAGTCTATGGCCATCATACTTTTTAGCAAACCCATACGCTGTATTTTTTACAATTTTTCCATCTTTAATTACGACAAGTGCGGCCCCTGGGAATCCATTTTTGATTTCCTGTTTTATAAGCCTATCAATTCGACGCAATTTTTTTGATGAAAACCCTGCTCGTTCCGGTTTACTAGCTTTTTTTAAGGTAGGATACTTCAATTTATCCTTTTTATCATATTTGTTGTGTGTAATCGGGCTAGTTATTATTCTTTTCGAATTGTAAACGATAGTTGCGGAAGGCGATGAATACCAAGGCATCATTATGCCTAAAACCATTAAAGTAATGAGCACAATGTAAAAATATTTTTTCATTTCTTCCTCCTTCCGAAAAAGACAGAATATTCTAATGAATATTTATTAATATCATATGCTTGATATTTTCCCCTGTATAGAGAGTTTTAATCAAATGGTTCCTTTTATGTAATATTTAGTACAAGTGAACTAGAAGTATATCGATGATTTATAAAAATTTTTGCTCCTTTATATTAATCTGCTAATGAGTGTAAATGAAATAATCCATGGAATGAAGTACCTGTATATAGTAGAATGGAAGCAACATAATTCATTGGAGGATTTTTAATGGATGAGTATTTTTCATATGACGAACGCCTTGGAATTCCGATTCCATCATTCAAAGTGGATTGGGATCAATTTTCTAAAAAGATTCAGCAATCAATCTTATTCCAATGGGAAAAAATTAGAGGAACAATCCCTGACCGGATCTCTGAACTTGAAAAATTAATCAACGTAAAACAAGATCAGCTCTCAGATGAAGAAAATTTCATTAAATCTTGCGAGTTGAATAGTCAAATATCTGAGCTGGCTTCCATCATAAATGACCTATGGCTATGGTATCGAACAAATCAGGACATATCTGAGAAAGTTCATATGTAAAAAAAAAATCCTTTCAATCAAAAACTGAAAGGATTTTTTTTCACAGAATTGAAGATTATAAATCTTTTTTTAGCTCACGTACGACGTGTCCGAGTTCTGGCAAGATTAGCTTATTCATGGCTAAGCGAACTGCACCTGAT